>NZ_JAMBOR010000009.1 GCF_023715845.1 Fictibacillus phosphorivorans | reverse complement strand
CTAGAGTTACTTGGTGACGTCCTTCAGTAGTATGCTTAGATAACATGTATATTTCTCCCCTCAAACATTATCTACTTTAATTGTACAATAAAAAAAGCTTGTAGACATGACTTTGTCTACAAGCTGACCACAAGTTCTCTAACTTGTGGTCAGTTCTTCTTATCAAAATACATCCCATCTAACGAAAACGCCTGATATGGGTTCGCATACTGGACGTTTTTTTCTTTCTTTTTCTTCATTAATGTAAGATTGTGCTTAATTTCTTCAAATTGGCGCATCAGCATCGGTTCGAATGCCTCGTTCAACTTCACAATCATCTTCCCCATACGATGTTCTTCATCAGAATAAACACTTGGAAGCTTATCCATGACCGCCTGGCGCTGATCGAGCAGTTCATTCAGCCGCTCGATGTAAGGTTCGCGTTCCTCTTTCGGAAGTCCGCTCTTCACATGATCAAACAGATTTTTTGTGATCTCCAATAAAATCTTTACAGCTGTCATTAGACACGACCAGCCTCGCCATGCTGCAAGCGGCGGTTAATCTGGATCACTTCTTTCCATGTGTTACGGAAATCTAGCACATAATCTTCCACTTCATCTAAGATCTCAACATCGCTTTGTATATTCGCTTCGATCAAACGGCGGTGGATATAATCGTACATCGCCATCAACGACTTCGAAACTTCCAGGTCCATATTCAGCGTGACCATTAACTCCTGGATGATCTTCTGAGCTTTTATGAGGTTCTTATTCTTCTCTTCAGTATTTTTCATCTCGATCGCCGTTCGTGCGAGACCGATAAATTTCAAGCATCCGTTATAGAGCATGAGCGTCAACTCACCGGGTGACGCCGTTTGGACTGAGTTATTCTGATACGCCTTGTTCGCGTTAAGTATGGACATGTAAAGGTAACACTCCTTTTTCGTTTAAAAATTACTGTCCGCCGCCAAACTGCTGCATTAAGTACATCGATTGCTGATTCGAACGCTGAATTGCTTTTTCCATAGCGGAAAATTGACGCCAGTAACGGTCTTCTACATCGATTAATCGTTTTTCAAAAGCCGAGATTCGTTTATCGACATCTGTTAATTCACGGCCAAGCGTAAATTGGGCGTTTGTACGGAGTGAATTCCCTGCTTTTAATTCGATCTTATCCACGGTTTGGTCAATAGCCGTACGCAATTTTTTAGCGATGCCTTCTTCCGTTCCATTTCCCGTAAACAATTTCATCACGGCTTCTGGATCTTCTGCTAAAGCTTTTCGCAATTTTTCCTCATCTAATTCAAGCTTTCCCTTGTCCAAATAGTTCTTGGAAGTGGTAATTCCGATCTCAGAGAGCTGATCAAAATTTGAATTACCGGTGTTTACCGTCGAATACAAAACGGTACGCATCGTGTTTAAGCCACTTGATAGAATGGAATCTCCACGCAACATCCCGCTTTTTGCCTTCTCATCCCACATCTCAGCTTCCTTATCAGAAAGATCTTTACGCTGTTCAGTCGTTAGAGGCTGGTAAGCACGGTATCTCGTTTCAGCTGTCTTTTTATTGATGGCTTCAATCGTTTCGTTATATTTTTCAACGAACTTTTTGATGACGTCCACTGTGGCATTTGTATCACTTGCAACAGAAATGTTCGCTGTACCTTCTTGTTGAAGAGTATACGTTACACCGCTTAATGTGAACGTATTGGATGACCTGGTCGTTTCGTATCCGTTAATCTTAAATGCAGCGTCCTGTCCAGAAGTCTTTCCCTCTAAGTTGTTAGTTGCATCTACTGAAAAACCGAGATCATTCATAAAGGCAGCTGTCTCCGGATTATCAACGACAATCTCTGCTTTCGATCCTGTATCTTTTTTCGTTACCACAAAGGTCTCTTTTACCGCATCATAAAAAGCTGTTACTCCGAGCTCTGAAGAGTTAAATGCAGATACAATTTTGTCGATCGAGTCACCTGCTTTAATCTTTAGTTCCTTTTGAACTTGTGTCCCGTCACCATGTGTCACGGTAAACGAAAAAGTAGCATCCTCTGAAGCTGTATAATCGCTTTTCAGAGGCGTACTCCCCTTCCACAATGCAGGAGTTGCCGTTTTTAAAACTTCGATCTTCGTGCTCGTATCAACAGCACTTCCATTTGCTGTAGCTGACACCACACCAGGATTAGAGCTTGTTACAGCTTTTTTATTGAAGCTTCCTTGGAGCGTAATGCCTTCGAAAACGAGTTTGTCTAGATCGGTTAACAGTTTATTCATCGAACGATAATCGTCTCGCTGCCACTCTAGCAGCGTTTTTTTCTGAGACAATTTATCTAATGGAATGCGCTCAGCTTTCATCAAATCCTTCACGAGCGAATCGATATCCATCCCACTGGCTAATCCGCCAATTCTCATGCTCACGGTTCATCACCGTCCCTATATTTTTTTATCTACGAAAATGCCCATAAAATCAATCATTTCTGCATACATATCAAGGAACTTTTTATTGGGGATCTCCTTCACGACATCCTTAGTTACTTCGTCTAAGATCTGCACGTAATAATCGTTCAATTTTTCGTGAAGCACAAATTTGGTGGATGTATGTGCTGGTATCAACATATCGTTCATGGCATCGATGACTTTTTCTAATGTCTCTTTAGTTGGTTTTGTTGGTACTGAAACTTCAGCTTGTGATGTTTGATCTTGCTTGTTTTGACTCTTAAGCAAAGGCTCAGATTTCTGAAAAGCAGGAGAACTAATAGACTGTAGTTCCACCTTCATCGCCCCTTTTATTTTCTCTAAATCTTATATCGGAACGTACAAATAATTGTTGAGGAAGAGGGGAAAAGAAAAGTCGAAAGAAACTTTATTACAATTCTATGAAACTAGTCTCACAAGCGATATTTTATTGTAAAATAGTTGATGTTGAAGAACATTTATGAAATAAAACTTACAATTAACACCAATCTACTACAGACAAAAAAATGAAACCTTTAAATATAGAAACCTTAATAAAATATATAAATGAGAGGATAATGGCATTAATGAAACAAAGACAAAAAAAACAGCCAAAGAAACGAAGCCAGCATCATAAAGCTGGCTCCAAACAGAATGCAGCCATTGAACAGCCTCTACATAAAAATAGATACATAATGGGTCTCGACGGATTACGGGCGATCGCCGTTCTTGCCGTCATCGCCTATCATCTAAACTTTGATTGGGCTGCTGGAGGATTACTCGGGGTTACCGTATTTTTTGTTTTATCAGGATACCTAATAACAGATCTGCTGATCGCAGAATTTCATACATCGGATCGGATAAATTTCAAGGATTTCTGGCTACGCCGGGCACGAAGATTACTTCCTGCAATGTTTACGATGCTGCTCGTCGTCATCACATGGGTTACGATCTTCGAACAGGCGATGTTAGATCGATTAGAAGAAGATACGGTCGCAGCCATTCTATACGTCAGCAATTGGTGGTACATTTTCCAGGACCTTTCATATTTTGAGAGTTTCGGTCCACCTTCCCTCTTAACTCACTTTTGGTCACTTGCGGTAGAAGAGCAGTTCTACATCCTTTGGCCGCTTGTGATTTTACTAGTTTTAAAGATGAAGGTAAAAGAAGGATCTATGTTCTCTTTAATGCTACTCGGAGCCATCGCTTCAGCTGCAGCCATGGCCCTTTTATACGAACCCGGAACAGATCCTAGCCGTGTTTATTATGGAACGGATACACGAATCTTTTCCTTATTACTGGGGGCAAGTCTAGCAGTCGTCTGGCCGAGCCGAAAACTATCAACAAACTTACCATCTGAAATTCGCTGGAAACTAGATTTTGTCGGCCTGTTTGGGCTATTGTTCATTTTCTACATGTTCTGGAGCGCAGATCAATACCAAGACTTCCTCTATCAAGGCGGAATGGTGGCCATGTCGGTGGCTTCCCTGCTTGTAGTGGCTGTAATCGTGCATCCATCGAGCAAACTGAACACCATTTTAGGCTTCAAACCATTGCGCTGGATCGGGGTTCGTTCATATGGGATCTACTTATGGCATTTTCCGGTGATCGTGCTCACGAGCCCTCAATGGGGCGCAGATGCACCGAGCTTAGTCCAAACATCGTTACAGTTGGTCTTAATTCTAACCTTTGCGAGTCTATCTTGGACATTTATCGAAAATCCAATTCGCAGAGGAGCGTTAACCCGTTTCTTCCGTGTTGTGAAGTGCGGTGAATGGAGACGTGAAAAATCATTTATCGGCCGTTTTGTAACTACAGCAAGTATTCTTTTTGTCTTTTTAGGGATTTCAACGGTGGGTCTCACCACAACATCAGTTGCACTCAGTAAAGACAACGTGATTAATGCCATACAGGAAAAGGTCGGAAAAGAAGAAACTCCGACTGAAAATGAAATAAACTTACCGGACACAAAACCAGAAACACCAAAAACGGAACCTGAACAAGGGGAACCTGACCCAGAAGAGCCGAAAGAAGAAGAGCCTACACAAGAAGAACCGAAAGAAGAAGAACCACCCATTGAAGCACCACCTGTCGCTGAGAATAAGTCTGTAACAGTCATTGGCGATTCCGTTATGATCGAAGTAGCGCCACACCTTGAAGAAGCTTTCGAAAAAGTGGAGGTTGATGCAAAGATCGGCCGTCAATTTAGAGAAGCAAAAGATATCGTACAGCAAAAGAAAAACAGTGGCAGCTTAGGAGAGATCGTGGTTATCGAGCTTGGAGCAAACGGACCATTACCTGATAAAAAAATGGCTGAATTAATTGAAGATATCGGAACAAATCGTGATATCTACATGATTACCACTCGCGTTCCAAAACCTTGGCAGAATGAAGTCAACGATACGATGAAGGAAGTTGCTGGTGAATATAAGAATGTAAAAGTGGTAGATTGGTTCTCATTCAGCGAATCACACCTTGATTATATCGGAAAAGATGGGGTTCATTTAACTTTGACTGGAGCAAGAGTGTACGCGGAGTACCTGATTAACCACATAAAGTGAGTCTGTGGGTCAAAACTGCAGTACTTTGAGCCAAAGTGGAGTGTCTATGAGTCGTAATCCATTCTCTATGAGTCTTCGCGACGCTTCTATGAGTTTAAAGTAATTCTATGAGCCAAAATGCACAGTCTATGAGTCGTTATTGATGTTCTACGAGCCAAACTAAAATTAAGAAGGGACCTGACCTAGTGTCAGCCCCTTTTTTTAATCTTTTTCATCCTCACCAGTCAGCGGATTTTCTTTTCCTTCAGGTGCAGGGAATTCTCCTTTCGGTAGATCCGTTAGGTAATCGGTGAGTTCAGGTAGATAATATGCAGAAATCGTAATTTCATAGGTTAGCTGATCAGGTGTTGCCTCTTCAGCCATCATTTCAATTTCATTCATACCTGTGAATGTTATGGCTTCGATAACCGTGATCCGCTTCAACTCTTCGATCGTGCGTAAGAATTGAAGAAGACTTTCATAATTCTTGGAGACAACGGACATCTCAGCTGTTATCTTTTTTACACCTTCAGGGAGAACTTCGGGTGCCCGAGCTGTATCGTCTGTTGTTTCAACCGATTCATAAAGATTTGTCTGTTACGAAGTTGAACCGTAAGAGAAAATAAGAGCTCTCCTCTTTTGGAAAGCTCTTTTTATTTTCATACCCAAATGTTGATGAAGAGATGCCAGGAGATCACCAGAGTATACATGATAAAAGCTACATTTAGTAAGATTTGAACTCTTCTTTTTAAGGGGACAAAGCCAATTATAAGTATGAGAAAGGAGAATAAAAGCTTTACTAAAAATAATAGTATGGGATCTGGAATACAGCCATCTCATAATTGGATTATGTTCTGTACCACCCTTGAGGAGCAACTGGTGAATAAACAGAGCATCCGCTACGTTAAATACAGCTAAACACAGGCATATGCTGAAACTTGAATATCCCGTCCATATAATCCTTCACTCCTTCTATTAAAGGAGTATTCCCTGATAGAGAGAAGAAGTTTCTTTAAAATGTGTATTAAAAAGAGACCTTAGACTAATCTAAGATCTCTTTCTGTAATTAACGAAGAAGTTGTAGAACTCCCTGAGGCTGCTGATTTGCTTGAGCAAGCATAGCTTGAGCAGCTTGAGAAAGAATAGAATTCTTAGTTTGGTTCATCATTTCTTTCGCCATCGTGCGAACATTTACTTTCATAAATGACTAGACTATATCTTCACCCTCTAGCAATCTAGTAGGGGTCGGGCACTTCGGATTCACAATGCTGATGACCATTGTTTCACCTATGGATTTCATCATCATAGCTTTCGCCTTAGATGGTCTATCCTAGTCGTTGAACCTTCTCCAGAGTTTCCTCACAGGAGCTTGGCTGCTGATTGCCCAAATCTTTTCTTTTTTCAAACCTTCACGCCTGTCGTTTCCAACTACGTTGTGGTAAGAAAAGCTCTAAGGGTTTTCCAGCAATTCACCCGATTATAATCACTAGCCGTTACCAGCTAGGACGACTGTGCTTGTCACTGCTTAGGCAGCTAAAGCATAATCAACGTCACGAATACGAGATTCCGCAGCAGTTAGGTTTTCAGAAGATGTGTTTAGGTTATTGATTGTGTGCTCAAGTCGATTTTGGTAAGCACCAAGATTTGCTCTTTCATCAGAAACCGCTTTTATTGCTCCATCAATATTAGTTAAAGCAGTATTAAAATCCGAAGAAGTTGTACTAATATCCACTGTTTCTACACCAGTTTCACCTAAATCAGCAGCTTTCATAGATTTAATTGTTAAAGTCAAGGTTTGTGTGTCATTTGCACCAATTTGAAATTTAAATGTACCATCTGAACTGTTTCCACCTGAACCAGTTAATAATTTTGCAGTATTGAATTCAGTTTGATCACCTATTCGATTAATTTCTGTTATTAATTCATCCATTTCTTTTTGAAGTGCAGCTCTGTCATCACCATTGTTTGTGTCATTACTAGCTTGAACAGTTAGTTCACGCATACGTTGAAGAATGCTGTGAGTTTCATTTAATGCACCTTCAGCCGTTTGAATTAAACTTACTCCATCTTGAGCATTTTTTGAAGCCATATCCAAGCCACGAATTTGCCCACGCATTTTTTCAGAGATAGCTAAACCAGCAGCGTCATCCCCAGCTTTGTTAATTCGAAGGCCCGAAGATAGTTTTTCCATTGAGTTTGATTGTGCACCTGCTGCAGTATTCAACTGACGATAAGTATTAAGAGCTGCGATATTATGATTAATTCTCATTTCTTTTTCCTCCTTGAATGTGTTCCGCCCACGTCCTTGTGGTTGGATTCTTTATTGAAACACACCTCACTTTTACGGCCGTTAAAAGTTTAGCTTGTTTCTACATTCTTAATATCGGATTTAAAAGAAACTTGTTTAACTACATATTGTTCTTTTTTAACTTTTTTAATTGTTGAAATATCTTTAGTGAAGTCTCTGCTGCTTCGTTGTTTTCTTGTTGAATGGACAAAAACACTTCTTTTCGATGGATCTCTATGTTCTTTGGTGCAGAGATTCCTAACTTTACTTGTTCTCCATCAATGGATAGTACGGTTAATTCGATATCATCACCAATTTTAATAGCTTCTTGTAATTTCCGGGTTAATACAAGCATACTTAACCCTCCTGTCCGACTAACAGAGATTCTGAAAGTTCATGTCTTGTTTTATATCGATTATCTGTTAATACCACCTGTTTAGCCAGGCTTTCTTTTACATTAATCACGACTGGCGCTTGCAAATTTGCAGTGGATCTATCTAATGTTTCATGAATCGTTAAGATCACCTGAACCAGCACATCAGATTCTTCTTTAACCTTTAATTGTTCTTGAACGGTTTCTGCTAATTCAAAATCATATTCTTTAAAGAAGAGGAATGGATTTGTTGTGAAAAAGGCAAGGTCTTTTGTTGTAACAGATTGTAAGGTTGAAAAAGGGGTTCCTTCCATCGGCAGAAGAACAAATTGTGTTTCGTCTTCAAATCCTGGCAAGCCTTGTTCGAAATGAAGAATACCTGATTCTTGAATCTCTATTGTTTCTTCAAACTTTGTATGAAGTATCATCGTTATCATCCTTTACTTTTTTCATCAACATGTAACCCTACAAAATCAATCGATAAAGAAGGTTTCTGTATTAAGTCAATATCTACTGAACCCGGTTTATATTGGTGAACGGGTTTATTCATTTGAACTTCAATCTCCGGTTTATGTGTATGCCAATTCAGTTTCACTTCACTAGGTTGATAGTTTATCTTCACACTATTAGCCGACGGTATGAAACCAATATTAAATTCATAGATTGGACTTTCACTGTTTGTTTTTGCATGTTCTGGAATGGGATTGCCCCCATCTTCGATTCTCATGAGGTCTTCGCCTTCTTGAGCCATTCTAGCAAGCCCAGTTAACCAATCCTCGTAACCTTGTTGTGCAAATTCTTCTATTCTACGAGAAATATGTTTTAAATCCATGTCTGCCCAAGCTTCAGTTTGATCGATCGTGAGTTGTGAAGGTGTGCGATCGATTTGCAACTCTGCTTTTGGTTGCTTGATCATTAAGTCAGCTGGTTGTTGATGGATTTCTTGTACAGGTTTATGTATGGTTAATCCAATTTTCGCACAAGTGGATTCCAATCTTATTTGAGGAACGTTCATATTATGTCCTCCTAAAAAAGTTCTATTGCAAGAAAAGAGCTATCACGAGGATAGCTCTTTTAGAATTATCGTAAAAAGTCCATAAGCGTTGGCTGCATGATGCGGGAACCTACCGCTAACGCAGCGCGATGCAAACTTTCTTGCATCTTTAAATCTGTAATAACCCGCTCGATATCAGCATCTTCATTATCAGATAGAATACGGTTTGCGATCACTTCTTGTTCACTTACACGCGCATCGATCAGTTCTACTCGATTAAAACGAGCACCTAACTCAGCGCGTTCAGCAACTAAGCTATTAATATGAGAATCTAGTTTATCGAGAAAACCACTTACCTCTTCATCATTGGTTCCTTCGAGCGTTTTTATCAACTCATTAATATCCCCAAACAAGCCGCTTTCTGGTATGCCTGAAGTATGAGTAAAAACATTTTTCGGATTGATGTTAATGGCTATTTCGATCCCTTTGGAAAGCTCAAGGTTAACAGAGTTTTCATTTGTCGATACGGAAGGTGTTTTACTAAAATCGACAGGCTTATTCGTTGTATCATTCCCATTAAAAATGTACTTCCCAGCAACTTGTGTGTTCGCAATAGAAACAAGATGTTCTTTTAGCTGTTCAATCTCTTTACCGATCATCCCTTTTTGAGATTCTTCATATGTTCCGTTACTCGCCTGAACGGTGAGTTCACGGATACGCTGCATCACACTTGTCGCTTTATCCAGTGCTGCATCTGAGTTCTCCATCCAGTTGTATGCTTCTGAAAGGTTTCGTTTGTACTGCTCCACTTCTGTTAAGTTCGTTCTGTACGTCATACCCTTCATAGCAACAACCGGATCATCTGAAGGGCGGCTGATTTTTTTACCAGTCGTGAGCTGTTCTTGTGTTTTGGCCATGCTCTCATAGCTATTACTAATATGACGCAGCATGTTATTAGATAACATCGATTGTGTTACACGCATTTAAGTAGCACCTACCTTCCGCCGACACCCATGCCGTTAATGATTTTATCTAGCATTTCATCGATTACTGTAATGTTTCGAGCAGATGCATTATACGCGTGCTGAAACTGGATCATGTTCGTCATTTCCTCATCTAACGAAACTCCACTTACAGACAAACGACGTTGTTGAACAGAATCTGTTAGAACCGCTGAGTTATATGTTAAGCGGACAGCTTGCTGCGCATCAACCGCCATCTTTCCGATTGCACCTTCATAGAAACTTTGTAAGGATGACGTACTACCCGGAAAGTTTAAAGGGCTATTTTTAACATCAGCAAGCTTTAAAGCATTGCTTCCATCACCACCAAAAGGATTGGTTGCTGCGGCAATGTGATCTAGCTCATTCATGTCATCATGAAGTTTAAGTTGCTTTGCTGCACCTTTTGGATTTGTAGGGTCAATTGTTTGTTTAAAATCAAAGAATGCATAACCTGTTTGAGTACCTGCCTCAATCTCTGATAAGCTCCAACCACTGGCATGAACTTCATTAAATTCAGTAGCAAACTGGAACGCCATCTGATCCAGGTTAGCTAACATTTCAGGATAGATTCCCTTTACAACTCCATTATCGTTATAACCGTAAGATTCTATTAACCCTTTTAGCTTTCCACCTGCAAACTTCGCAATATCAACAGGAGCATTATCATCAATACTTATGCTGTTTGCCAAGCCATTCCCACCAGCATCATCATTTATAGAGATACGATTCACTTTACCGTTGCTCGAATCTACCAAAACAAACTCATTTCCATCTTTATCTTTCATCTTAATATCATACAGTCCTGCGGCTAATGGATCGGGCTTGCCGCTACTTGGTTTTGATGAAACTTCTACTTCCAATAGAGTCGATAATCGATCGACTAGGTTATCTCTCTCATCATACAATGTGTTTGGAAGATAACCATGCGGCTCTACTTCACTTATTTGCTTATTGATGCTTTGAATGTCATCAAGAAGTGCATTGATTTCTTTTGTAGTTAGATTTGCATGTGTTTTCAAATCTTCTTGAATAGAAGTTAATGAGTTTGATAGATAGTTGAATGTTTCTGCCACAGCTAGACCACGTTGACGGACAACTGAACGAGCTCCAGAATCTTCTGGGTTCACAGAAAGATCCTGAAGGGATTGCCAAAAACGATCAAGTGTTTTCGCTAGTCCGTTATCCGAAGGTTCGTTCATGATGTCTTCCATCTTTTCAAGGGCTTCACTTCTTGCGCTCCAATAACCGAGTTTGTTATTTTCCCCTCTAAATTGAGTGTCCAAAAAGCCCTCGCGAACACGCTGAATGGAACCCGCAGCTACACCTGTACCCATCTGTCCAGGGATTTGCGGTCGGTTCATACTTGCAGCCGGATAAGCTTCGGTATGAACAAAATTCACTCGTTGGCGGCTATACCCCGGAGTGTTTGCATTTGCGATATTATTTCCTGTCGTTTGAAGTGCCGTCTGCTGGGTGAACATACCACGGCGGGCTGTTTCTAGCCCATGAAAAGTTGAGCTCATTCTAAAATTCCTCCGTTAGGGTTAAGCTTTTGAATCAAAAAGTGAAGACGATTGACTTGTGTAAGGGTTCGTTTTTGGATTGCTGTATGTAGCTGGTTCGCTCTGAGGCTGAACCATACTTAGAGACATATTGACGTATTGCAAGGAGTGCTCGAGTAACTCTTGGTTTAATTCGTTCCTGTTTTTCAGAGCATCATACGTTTGAACAAGTTTGCCTTGAAGGTTAAGAAGCTTTTCTTTCTCCCGAGCCTCTGATTGCGCTAGAATGTCACGAAGCGTTACGTTCGCAAACTTTAGCATTCTCTCTTTTTCAATCACCTGCAGCTTCTTCACTTGAAGATCTTCTTCTTTTAAAAGAACATCGAGAGCCTTCATATCTCCAAGTTTCAAAACGTCTGTTTTACGTTCGCCTAAAGCAAGAAGGTCATCATGAGACTTTATCAAACGTTCAAGAATTGATGTCATTTGCGCAGTTTCCATGGAGTCCTCCTAGCCTTTACGCCAAAAGTCTAAAATAGATTTAGCAACCTTTGAATTGTTAACTTCATAGTTTCCACTTTCTATTTGTCGCTTGATTTCGTTCACTTTATCAGCACGCTCTTGCTCAAACTTTGAAGTAGATAGAAGTTTTTTCGCTTCGTCTGAAATTTGGACCTCATCTTTTTTATATGAAGACTTTACTGAATCTTGTTTCACATCTTGTGTTTGTTTTTTATATGGGTTGTTTTGTATAGAATTAAAATGGTTTATACGCATGATTCGTCACCTCTTTTAGAGATTGTTTACCTTATCTATTATATCGGTCAAACCATGTAATTCTTTAAATTATGAAACAAAATTAGGCTAATTGTCATCTGTATGGTAAGAAGGTAATGCTTCAGTTTGTTTTTTCATAATAAAATCTTCAATGGAAAGTTCCGATTTTAGTTTTTCTTTACATACTTGGCATAGACGTCCGTCATTAATCGGTTTCTGACAACCATCACACGGATAGGTGAAATTCGGAAATCCTTTAATGCGAATTCTTCCCTGGTGGATGAAATAGATAATCTTGTTTTCGGAAACCGATGTAGCTTCACTTACATCTACAATGGTAGCGTTCCGGTTTTCACTTTTTCTGATATAGCGATAAACTTTATCGTATTGCATTTCTTCCTTATGAAAACAGGTATCACAAGTTTTCCGAATTCGCTTTATAAACAATCCTCCGCACTCTGGACAGTTTAATATATCCCCCATAATATTTCCGCTCCTTCGTATTCTCTCTTCTTTATATATCGGAAAACCCAAGGGAAAATTTAACGGGACAATCGCTTTATTTTATCTAGCAAGTGTTATAGAAGATATTTGATCAGCCCCAGCATCTTTCAGGACTTTCGCCGCATAACGCAATGTGCTCCCCGTTGTATAAACATCATCGATTAAAAGAATCGATTTGTTTTTTATACTGTCTTCATCTGTAATTAAAAATGGATTATTCTTTTTCGCCATTCGATCTTTACGTGTTTTCTTACTTTGTTTTTCTTCATGAGTCACTCTTTTTAATAGAGGATAAACATTACGAGTTAAGCTTTGCGCGAATATTTCCGCTTGGTTAAAGCCTCTTTCATATTGCCTTTCTTCACTTAGTGGGATGGGGACAAGGAGTGCACTTCGGGTGAAACTCTTAAACGTTGAAGTCATTACCGGACTAAACGCTTTAAACAACTCTGCATCCCCGCGATATTTTATCTTTGCGATTACTTCCTTCAGAAAATCGTTATAGACATAAAGTGACCGATTTTGTTGCAGAACTCCCGTCCATTCTTCATCTTCCTCCCACCGAATGCAGTCGTAACAGAAATCACCCTGTCGATATTGCTCGGGAAATAATGAAAAGGAGCGTCCGCAGATTCTACATATCTCCCCTTTAATCAACTCAAGTTTCGCTGAGCACGACTGACATAATAATGGTTCAGCATTTAACCCGAATAAAGCAGCCCACGACCAAGTTTCTGAATAGGACTGATGGCAAAATAAGCAGTAACTCAAAATCCAGCCTCCTTGTTCATTTCCCGAATATGTTTTATGGCACTTAACATACTTAGAGACTTTCCATAATGAAAAAAGAGCACCTGTCCATCATGATCATTTTTACTTCTCCCAGCTCTTCCTGCCATTTGAACAAGGGCACTCTCAGAAAACACTTCATGATCCGTCCCAAAAATAGCAACATCTAAAAAAGGAACCGTAACACCGCGTTCTAAAATTGTCGTGGTGACTAATAGCTGTATATCTCCTTGTCGAAATCGTACTACTTTTTCTTTTCTTAGTGGATCTTCTGCATGAACAGAATCAACGGTCACTTCAACTTGCTTCCTAATAAATTGAGTCACATGATCAATAATCGTTACCGAAGGCACAAAAATCATTGCCCGTCTTTCACTTGCAGCTTGAGATTTAACCCACCTCAAAAAAGCAGGTGGCAACTTTCCTTTTTCTAATCGCTTCTTCCACTCCCCGCTCCAAACGATTTTAGGTACAGGCAGAGGAAATCCGTGAAATCGAATCGGTATTTTTACACATGGGAGTTTATTTTGGGTGACTTCTTTTTTCATCTTTCGGGAGGGAGTTGCTGAAAGGTATAAGCGAAGAGCATCTGTTCGAGTGGAAGTTGAGACGGCATGCTGAAGGGTTTTATCGTAGGAATATGGAAACGCATCGACTTCATCGACGATCATCAGATTGAACGCTTGTTTAAATCTATAAAGCTGATGCGTAGTTGATAGGACTAATTGAGCAGGTGTTTCTCTTTCATCTGATCCACCATAATAGCTGGCGATCAAGGTAGTTGGAAAAGCTTTCTTCAAACGTGGTGCAAGTTCTAAAACGACGTCAGTACGTGGTGTTGCGATACAAACCCGTAAGCCAAGCTTCAATGCTTTTTCAATTCCATGAAAGAGAACCTCTGTTTTCCCCGCTCCACAAACAGCCCAAATCAATAGTTCGCCACTTTTGCCTACTTGTTCAACAAAACGATCAGATGCCGTTTTTTGTCCTGCTGAAAGTTCACCTTCCCAGACTAATTGATTTTCTTCTATTTGTTCCACTTCTGGACCAGTCCAGCTTAATAGAGGGGTACACATACTCACCCGCCCCATCATAATGCAATTTCGGCAGTACACACACTTCTCACTTTTACAGCGAAAACAAGAAAAAGAGGCAAATAAGTGATCTTTTTCATTGTTACATCGATTGCATTGCCAGCCGTATTTATTTTTCTTAACCCCTTTATTGTACATAACAAAACCATTCTCATAATGTTCGTGTATGATTTCTAAAGGAATGTGAAGTTCATCAAAAAGGAGCATCTTTCCATAAAGGATTTGCTGGAGTTTTTCATCATAATCATAAGAGGAATTCAGAGGTTGTGACTCTAATTCAGGAAGCTCTCCAAATGGAACCAGCTTTAATTCGGGGTTACCTACAAGGGTTTCTGGTACAACGGTTAAATAATCGTTTAAAAAATAGGAGACAAATCTCATTGAGTTGTCTCCTTTTGTGTTAGAGAAAGCATGGTCATCTCTCCAATACTATTCTTTTATCCAAGTGATCCCAAGTGAACCTTCACCTAGGTGAGTACCGATTACAGGTCCAAAATAGCTGATCGATACATCGGCGTTCACAAACTTCCCGCGAAGTTCTTCAGCAATTTCCACTGCATCGTCTTCACGTTTGGCATGAATGACACTAATCATCACTTTTTCATCTGTTTTTAAATCTTCATCCATAAGATCAAAAATGCGTTTCAACGCTTTCTTTTTCGTTCGCACTTTTTCAAACGGTACAATCCTTTTATCTTCAAAATGAAGAATTGGTTTGATCTGCAAGAGGTTTCCTACGAAAAGCTGAGCGGTGTTCAACCGGCCACCGCGGTGCAGATGATTCAAATCATCTACTAAAAAGTAAGCGGGGATGCCATTATTCTTGATCTGCAGCAGTTCGTTCATGATCTCGTATCCATTTGCACCCTTACTTGCAAGCTCAGCTGCTTTTAACACATAAAACCCTTGTGGTGAACAGCTGATTTCAGAGTCGAATACATGCAGCGTAAGACCTTCTACCATTTCACCAGCCGCAACCGCACTTTGGTAAGTTCCGCTAATTCCGCTGGATAGTGTGACCATGACGGCTTCATCGTAGTCTTTAGCTAGTTCTTCTAATAGTTCTACTAATTCACCGATTGCTGGCTGTGAGGTCTTCGGAAGTTTTTCTTCACGAGTGACCATCTCGTAAAAATCATCTACTTTTATTTCTACTTCTTCTTTGTATGTTTCGTTGTCGAAAATGACGTTGAGCGGGATCATTACAATGTTCTTTTCACTGCGGATATGCTCGGGTATGTATGAAGTACTGTCTGTAATGACGGCTACCTTGCTCATAGTTTTTATCCTCTCTTATGTAAAAATCTCGTTTTCGTTACGTTTTACAGTGTACACCATCAGGAAAAGGAATTCATCCCATTCACTTTTCCCTTTCATTCAGTATTCGCCTTATCGATAGTGTATCCTTTAACGATTTAACTGGTCTTTAACGTGTTTACTGCATAACGCGTAAGCACCATATAAGACAGAACGATTCTGCATAGTTGAAATTCTCAATTCCGGCTTAACAGGTAAATATTTTTCGAGATTCTCATCAATTTGATGTAAGTAGGGAGCGAGCTCATTGCCAACACCGCCTCCTAATAGGATGACTTCTGGGTTCAAGATAACAGCTGCATTAATGAATGAAGCTGTGAGGTGTCTCAATGCATGATCAATAATCTTCCGTGCAGTTTGATCTCCTGTTTCCGCTAACTTAAACAATTGTTTAGTTGTGACCGATTTTCCTGTTTCTTTCTCATATTTAACCGCTAAACCGAACCCGCCTGCCTGTGTACTTAAATATCCGTAGCCAGGTCGAGCTGGTACAAACCCATCTTCTAGAACATTGTGATCCGTTATCATATAACCGACTTCTCCTGCAGAGAATTGACTGCCGGGATAAATTTCTCCATTCATGAGCAATCCTGATCCGATGCTTGTTCCGATCATAAAATAGAGGGCGTGTTTCACATGTTGCAGACTTCCTTTTTCAACTTCTCCCAACAAACCCGTGTTCACATCATTTCCAACGAAAACAGGAATGCCGAGTAATTGATGTAGTTTCTCCCCTAACGGATAACGATTCCACTTCAGACTTGGCGCTTTTAACACCATTCCTGTTTCCGAATCCACAAGCCCTGGAACTCCTAAGCCAATCCCGTACACTTCTTCAATCGTTATACCTTGCTCACTCATACGTTTCTTCATTTCCTCAGCCAAACACTCGGCAACATCTGACAAAATCACTTCACTCGTTATCAACGTTTTGGAATTTAAAAGCTCACCGTCAGTACTAAACAATCCACATTCAATCGTTGTTCCGCCAACATCTGCAGCAAATAGATATCTCTTCTTCAACCATTACACCACCGTTCAATAAATCATGTTTTATTTTTATTCACTACCACAATGTTTAAACTTTTAAAAAAAATATTTTTTCAATCAAGAAGGAAATTGTCGGATTTGGAAGAAATTACAAAGCAATAAAGTAATCAAAGGAGGGCAGGACCATTGCCATTGGATCACAATCTATATGTCGTTATATTATCTCTATTCGTTTGTTTTCTTTTCTCGCTTGTTTCCGTTGAATGGACTCAAAGACGTTTAGATAAACAAAAGTCGCCGCACACATTTCTCTTTCTAGGTTCCATTACAATGGGTATTGCTGTTTGGGCAACACACTATATGGGCATGATGTCCATTCAAAGTCCTGTAAACTTAGCTTACGACCTTCCAATTATGATTGCCGCATTTTGTGTATCCATTACTTTTTCGTACACTTCATTCTTCCTACTTAATTATAACGTTCAGAGACCACGGAAGAAACTTTGGCCGTCCGTACTGACATTTGGTTGTGGATTGCTCATTGTCCATACGATCGGTGTACTCTCTATGCACTTTGATACAGCGCTTCGAACCCATCTACTTTTATTGGCAGCTTCTATTGGTTCCGCATTTCTTTTTACATGGTTTGGTTTTCGACTTTTGTCAGCAAAAAAGTTTAAATTCAAGTTGATTCTAGCCGGCTTGTGTTTTTCAGGTGGCGTAAGTTTTATGCATTATATCGGTGAAATGGCTTTTATCGAAGAAGGCTCTACCTTTACTTGGCATTACAAGCTTTCTCTAGAAAATATAAACACCTTGGCTACCTTACTCGTTATTGGTGCTACGATTATTGTTTTTATTTCTTATCTGTTAGAACAACTTTATCAAAAAAAGATCACGCAACAACGACTCGATCTTCTTGAAAGTGAGCATCGCTACAATACTTTGTTTGATCTTAATCCAGAGGGCGTTTTTGTAATTGGCCCGAATCGCAGCTTTATTAAGGTGAATCAGTCTCTCGAAACCATCACTGGCTACACATTTGAAGAACTTCAAAAAATGCCTTATACCGATTTGCTAAAAGTATCAGAAGTCGAACACTCACTCAATTACCTTAAAAGAGTGCTGCAAGGTGAAACGATTAAACACCCTCTCACCATCTATCATAAGGATGGACATGAAGTGGAGCTTGAAATCACAAGTATTCCTTATTCCGTTCAAAATACCATTACAGCGGTAATTGGAATTGCGAAAGACATGACGGCCATCAAAGAATCACAAGAGTATAAACAACGCGCTCAAACCCTTGCTTACGTGGGTGAACTTGCTGCTGGGCTCGCTCATGAGATACGTAACCCGCTCACTTCAATTAAAGGGTTTGCTCAGCTGCTTAAATCACAGGGTGAAACAAATGGAACGGATCACTTTTTTGAAATCACCCTTCGTGAAATCGAACGGATCAATTTCATTATCAGTCAACTGATGATCCTGGCTCGTCCTCATATGATCATCAAAAAAGATCATGATTTAAACGCGCTTATTAATCGGTCTCTAACCTTTATGGAAAGCGATGGGGATTTTGAAACAACTTCCTTCCAATTGAATCTGCCGGATCACCCCGTCTATTTCCATTGTGAAGAAAATTTGATGACCCAGTTGTTTTTAAATGTACTTAAAAATTCTTTTGAAGCCATTTCCAGTCACGGAACAATACTTGTTACCCTCACCGATACAGAGGAATCTATACAGATCTCGATCATAGACGATGGACCGGGTATCCCTGCCCACCTATTACCGATGCTTGGCCAGCCTTTTTACACAACAAAAGAAAGCAATCCAGGTCTTGGGCTGATGATTTGTTATCAGATCGTTGAGAATCATGGAGGGAAGATCAATATAGATTCAAAAGAGGGATTAGGAACAACTGTTTCAATGGAATTTCCTAAAAATGCGGCTAAAGTTGAAGCAACGGAATTAGAAATGAGTGGGTAAGTTGAGCCAATGCACGAAGGAATAAGTTCTGTGGGTCAAACGGAGCGTTCTATGAGTCAAAATAACATTTCTATGAACCGAAATCGTAGTTCTATGAGTCAAACTTTAATGTCTATGAGTCTTCGCAGATCCTATGAGCCAAACTAGCCTCTCTATGAGTCAAAACAGCCCTTCTATGGGTCAAACTGTAATCCCTAAAAAAAGACCTTCTCAACAGAAGGTCTTCTCTATCCTCATTCATTTAATTAACGTACTTTTACCCAGCCGTTCTTGATCGCTTCAACTACGGCTTGTGTACGGTCGTTTACATTCATCTTTTGAAGAATGTTACTCACGTGGTTTTTAACCGTTTTTTCACTGATATACAGCTCTTCACCGATTGTACGGTTGCTGCGTCCGTCAGCTAAAAGCTGAAGAACTTCGCATTCACGGCGCGTTAAGATGTGCAATGGTTTGCGGTATTCTACTTCCACAAAACCAGCTTTGTTCTGCTGTGTCTTGTTTGTTGTAGATAAGCGACGGAATTCGTTAAGCAGGTTATATGTGATCTTCGGGTGCAAGTATGCCCCGCCATCTGCTACAACGCGAACGGCTTCGATCAAAGAATCAGCATCCATCTCTTTTAAAAGATAGCCTGATGCTCCTGTTTGAACCGCGTGAGATACATAGGTTTCATCATCATGGATGGAAAGGATGATCACTTTCGTATCAGGAGATTTCTCTACCAAACGGCGCGTTGCTTCTACACCGTTGATGTTCGGCATGTTGATGTCCATCAGAACCACATCTGGATTGTGATCACGGACGATGCTTTCCGCTTCTGAACCATCATCACCTTCAGCTACAACAGAGAACTGTTCCTCCATATCTAAAATGCGCTTTACTCCCTCACGGAACAGACGATGGTCGTCGATAATCGCTATTTTTGTTTTCTCAGGTGCTGAGGTGTTATTTTCGTACACATTAACATTATTCATGTGTGAACCCTCCTAGTCTTGAATGGGAATTTGAATGTAAACACTTGTACCGTAGTTCAAGCGGGATTTAACTTTTAATGTACCTTCGAGGAGTTCTACCCGCTCCCGCATCCCCATCATACCAAAGGAATTGGATTTTGCAGGCTTGGATGTATCAAATCCTTTACCATCATCTCGAATATATAAAGAAATAAACTTTTGGGTAAACTCAAGTTTTACCTCAATTAAATGTGCATTTGAATGTTTAACTGCATTGCTAACCGCTTCCTGAATCAAACGGAAGATCGCAATTTCCATTTTTGTGTGGAAACGACGCGATTCCCCTAAAGCATGTAATTCAATATTGATTCCGGATCGTTCCTTTACGGTTCGTAAGTACTTATCAAGTGTCGGAACCAAGCCGATATCGTCCAATGCCATCGGGCGAAGGTCATAGATAATGCGGCGGACTTCTTTTAAAGAGTCGCGAACCATAACCCTTAAGTCTTTTATTTCGGCACGGGCAGCATCAGTTCCTTTTTCGACATAGATTTTCTCTAACAGTTCGGAGCGAATCAGAACGTTTGCCATCAACTGAGCTGGTCCATCGTGAATTTCACGTGATACCCGTTTCCGTTCTTCCTCCTGCGCCTCTATAATCTGTAGACCGAATTCCTGCTTTTGCTTAGCATCCTGAACGAGTTCGTTGATTTTTCTTAAATCCCCGTTTAAGTAATTCAGAACTACAGAGATCTGGCCTGCCAGAGATTCAGCTTTTTGGACGGTTTCATTCAATGCTAGAATACGCCGTTCCAGTTCATCTCTTTTTTCACGAAGTTGTTTTTCGGTTTGTCGAATAATCGAAAGATCGATCTGATATTTATTGGCATTCTCATAAGCATCACGAATATCTGCTTCGCTGTATTTCTGAAAATGCTTGCTCACTTCCGCCAGGCGAGTCCTTGCTAATTTCGCATATTCCTCTGTTTTATCAGCTTGGTAGATCACTTCGACCACTTGTTCCTTCACCAGTTCTAGTTCACGGTGAAGCTGCTGAAATTCCTGACGAGAATGCTCATTGATTTCAAAGATCTGTGATTGACTCTCCGTAACCGTATCGATGGTTTTATTTAAGATTCCGTCTAACAAATTTGGATCTATCGCTAATTTCGCTGCAGTCATTGTAAATTTCCCCCAATTAAAACGATAAAGAAGTACAAACGGAAGTTCTAGAACCATCTAGCCTAATTTTCATATAGGACTTCTTACCCATAAAACATAAATCCTTCTTATATACTACATTCGCCAAGAAGTGGAATTTTATGACTTTTCTTACTAAAAAACATTTAAAGAATTTGAAGGATTTTTAAAATACCTTATAATGAAGAATATCACGATACTTTACAGGATTAAAGATTTTTCGACAATTTTGACTTTAAATTTTTTCATTACAACATCTTAAGGGAGCTTTTCAAAATATGTTATCCGACTATCTTACCGTCAAAGAGACTGGCCAGCACGAAATTGTGATTGAGAAATCTCGATTTATCGCCCATCTCGCAAGAGCCACAACTGAAGAAGAAGCGATCCATTTTATTCAAAAAATAAAAAAGGAACACAGCAGTGCTACACATAATTGCTCTGCTTATTTAATCGGCGAAACAGACAATATCCAAAAAGCGAACGATGACGGAGAACCAAGCGGTACCGCGGGTGTTCCTATGTTAGAAGTTCTCAAAAAAAGGGAATTGAAAGACACAGTTGTCGTCGTAACCCGGTACTTCGGTGGAATTAAACTTGGCGCAGGCGGATTAATCCGTGCTTACGGTAAATCCGTATCAGAAGGCCTTAATCACATCGGTGTCGTTCAACGTCAGCTGCATCAGATCATCCACATAACGGTCGATTACACACTTCTAGGAAAAATGGAAAACGAACTTCGCAATTCAGTTTACCCCATCAAAGAAATGAACTACCTGGAGAAGGTTGAAATTCAAATGTATGTACCGATCAAGGAAGTAGAATCATTTAAGAGCTGGATCACCGACCTTACAAATGCCCAGAGTGAGATCAAATTAGGTGAGGAAGAATATTTAGAGAAGGATTATCTGTAGAAGATTTTTCTCTATAGAACACTGCTTAGAATTTTGAATAAGAATATATGATTGATTTTTAATTGGAGTGCAAGGTGGAAGACTCCTATGAGATGAGGGAGACAGGTGAGATTCTGAATGGCGCAAAGCGGCAGGAGGCTGACCGCCCCCCATGGAAGGCGAGCAACCTGGAACGGAAATTAACTCCTTCAAAACAACAAAGCTTTACCAGAGATTTATAGTTCATTTTCCCCTGATTTCAACAAAATGTAACAAAAATTTTGTTGCTATTTTGACTGTCGTCTCTTAACATAAAACTAATGCAAAAACGATTTGCCAAAAAATTACGTTTAGGTTGACACCAACATTATATATATTTGTTTCGAAAGATTTATACTATGGGCGTAGCCCTTATTTCTTTGAATGATAAAGGAGTTTTCCATTATGAATAGAAAAGTTATGCGCAAGAGGAGAAAAAGAAGACGCCGTATACTTTTTATACTTGTTCCTTTACTGGTCGTTATATTGGCATCAGTAGGATACGGCTCTTATATAACATATAAATTAGCGAATGCCACTTCTAATGCGAACGAAGAATTAGGGCGTGGAGGTAAATCAGAAAAACGTCAACAAGCAGTCGATCCTTCTAAAGATCACTTCTCCGTTCTTTTAGCAGGAGTCGATGATAGTTCCAAACGCGGGTTCAGCGCGAATGGTGACTATAAAGGTGTCAGATCTGATGCTTTGATCTTGGCTACATTCAATAGAAAAGATAAATCCGTTAAGATGGTCAGCATGCCGCGTGACTCGAAAGTAGAGATACCCGGTCGACGCAGCCCAGACCGAATCGGACACGCACATTCGTTTGGCGGTATGGATTTAACGGTTGAAACGGTTGAAAATCTTTTCGATGTTCCCGTGGATTATTATGTAAAATTAAACTTCGATGCTTTCCTTGAGATTATTGATGCTCTGGGCGGTGTTGAGATCAATGTAGAAAAAGAAATCACTGAGCAAAACAGTAAAGATGAACCAGGCGCTATTCATTTAAAACCTGGTGTACAAGAATTAGGTCCTGAAGAAGCACTTGCCTATGCAAGAACACGTAAGCTCGATTCTGATATTTATCGTGGAGATCGCCAGAAGCAGCTTGTTGAAGCGATCATTAAAAAGTCAGCTACGATGGAATCTATTCCGAAGTACGGAAAGGTTATCGATACTGTTGGTGACAACATGGCAACAAACTTCACGTTTGGCAATATCTTAGCATTGTTTAAGTATTCTAAATCCATTAATGACATTGAGAACTTAAAGCTAGAAGGATATGATGATACAAGTACGGGTGCATACTACTATGAACTAGACGAAGCTTCCGTTGAAGAAGTTTCCGAAAAGCTTAAATCTCACTTGGAGCTTCCTGGTTATGAATATGAGCCAAGTAAGGAAACTTCAACAAGTGAAGAAACAGAATCTGAACAAACAAATTAATAATTTTTAAGAAAAACCCGTTTAGCTTCCCTGAGATTAGGGAAGCTTTTTTTGTGTGTTTTTTGCTGGACTGGCTACAGATTTGTAAAATAACTGGAAATAAATAAATTTTACTATCTAAATGATACATGTTACACTAACAAGCGTTGTATTTATTGTATTTATTGACCTTAACTTATGACAATTATCAACTATATAATCCAAATGAGGTGAAAGACATGAAAAACAATACGATGCAAAAACCTCAGCAAATTCGTGAAATTTACTTGGTTCGTGCTTTAGCGATTATTGGTGTAATCATGGTTCACTCTACATCTGGTATAGTGGCCGGATTTAATACTGAATCATCGTTATATGGCGTATATAACTTCTTAAATATTTTCTTTAAGTTTGGTACACCAACCTTTATTTTCTTAAGTAGTTTTGTTTTATTCTTTAACTATTATCACAAACCATTAACAAAAGAACGTATTGCTGGGTTTTACAAAAAACGATTACTATTTATCGTCATCCCTTACTTGATTTTCTCTATCCTATACTTTGCTTTGACAGCTTCTGTTCAAGGATATACAAGTACAGGTGAGATGATGAATGCTTTCTTGGTAAAATTCATGACAGGTAAAGCATACACACATTTATACTTTGTGTTTATCTCTATCCAGTTATATATCTTGTTCCCGTTTATCTTAATGTTCTTGAAGAAGTTCCCTAAGGTTACGAAACATACGATCTGGATTGGATTTGTCCTTCAGTGGGCATTCGTATTAATGAACCATTACTACTGGCAGTATTCTTTAAAAGGTAGTATTTCATTCTCGTATATGTCCTATTACTTCTTAGGTGCCTTTATGGGGATCCACTACAAACAGATTCTTGATTATCTGATTGTTACGAAGGAAAAGCTTTTCTCTAAAAATGCTTTAGTTTGGCTTCCACTTTGGGCGATCTGGATTGCTGCTTCAGCAGGTCATGTTGGAGTTTGGTATGTAACTCGTGCAAATGGCGCGATAATCGACTCTAAAATTTATGAATTATTATGGAATGTTCATACGTTCACGTCTGCTTTAGTTCTCATGCAGATTGCTTATTGGTTATACCGAAACCTTCACGAAAAAGTATTGAACGTCATGATCCACTTAGGTGTTGTATCATTCGGTGTTTATTTGATCCACCCCATTTTGTTATTAATTGCACGTAAAGTGCTTGTAACATCAGATCCTATTCTTTATCACGTAGCTGTTGCTTCCTTCTTCTTATTTGCTTTGATCGGTTCATGGATCATCGTCGGCTTTATTATGAAGTATAAGAAATCTTGGGTTCTGTTCGGACCAAAACCGAAAGATCCTTATGTACCATCAACAAAAGAATCGACAGCACGTGCATCATAAGATTATGAAAGGAGCTAACTCGCTTAAGAGTTAGCTCCTTTTTTTGTATAGGTCTCCATAATAATACTCTTTGCAGATACTGTTTGTACCAACTCTACTGCTCGATATTTTCTATCTTGTTTAATACATGTCCTACTAAGTAATACCCTTCACTGCCTTTTAGCTCATCTTCAGGGTTTATTTTATTTTGTAGCGTCTTATCAATAAAACCTTTTTCAATAGCTGTTTCCCATGCTTTTTCTTTTGGAACATTCACACCATCAAGGGCAAGCAGCATTCGGGCAGCATGCTGACCAGTCAACACTTTTTTCTCTCCACCGATATAGTTTCTCATTTCTTTCATCTTATACTGTGATGCTCGATCTGGCACCATTCGATGAATGCCATTCGTTAAGAGGTTACTGAACGTCATCTCAGTAAATGGCTTATCTACAGGGAACTCATTCGCATAGCCACCTACGATTAATCCATGATTGATTAAAGGCTTAAGGTTATCATAGAACCACTCACCTTTATAAGGATAATCAAGATCAAACGTATATAAATTAGCATTTTGATCTTTTAAAACATTTTGCAGTGTTTTCACCAATTTTTTGTTCTTGGACATTTCTCGAAAAGGTGTTTCATTTTCAATGGAAACAGCTGCGGCTGCCCCAGCTGCCTCACCTACTGTCATACCAATTGGTACTACACGCGCACTACCTGCAGCAATCGAACTGTATCCTGCTGCCTTGCTCGCAATTAAAAGATTATCCACTTTAAGCGGAATTAAAGAGCGAAAAGGTATCGCATATTGCTCGGGTTTCGAAATAATATATCCATAGTCGCCTGGTGATGTCGCTTGAACATCAACGGGATACGAGCCAAATCCAATGGAATCCCAGTGATCATTATTTTCCCAAATATCTGTCATAGGAAGCTGATACTCTGTTTTGATATGTCTGGTTTCACGAACATACAATTCAGGCGGGAAACTCTCGATTTTTGCATTTTGAAAACCCGGGAACTCCTTTTGTAAATATTTTAATACGTGTTTGGTCTCAGCCTTGCCGATCTTAATGGCTTTCTGTTTTTGGACAGGATCCAATCCATCTATACCAAAGATCTGAAGTGCATTAATGTAAACCGAACCATCTTTTTGACGAACCATGTTCAATCCGCGCAAACGTGTTTGAGGATTGACAGGTTTATAATCATAATGGAGTTTTGAAAATCCCCACGCAACATTGCTCGTTGTTTCACCGCCGCCAAATACATCCTCTTTGGCAGCATCCTGTACGGCATCCCAATCAATATTGCTGAAATGCATCATAAGAGTTACAGCCATTTTTCTATCCTCTAACCCAATATCAGCTCCACCTTTAAAGAATGGTGCATTTGCCGCAACTGCTAAATCAGCATCTTGTGTAGAATCAATAAATCTTTTTGCTTTAACGGTTTTCTTTTGACCTTTCTCATCAGTCAATACAATGCCGGTTAACGTATTCCCTTCCACCACTACATCATTTAACTGTGTGTTTAAGGACAGCGTCAAGTTTTGCTCTTCATCTTGGACCAGTTTCATAAAAGCCATTTCGGCAACGGTCAAATCAAATCCGATCTTACTGCCTGTCAGCTTTAGCCATTCAAGAAAAATTCCTTGGTTCGCCCAACTGCCTTTAATATCTTCACTAACATCTAAAAAGTTAAGAGCGCCATATGTAAAGAGGCCTCCTAAACCATCCCGATGTTCAATTAAAAGTGTTTTTGAACCATTTTTTGCTGCTGAAACAGCGGCAGCCACTCCTTCCGGCTCGCCTCCAACAACAATCACATCATACTGTTCTTGAATATCCGGCGCGACATACGGCTCTATGTCTGATTTGGACACAGTAGTTGAATATGGGTATAACTTTTTTATTCCAATGACTATAACTACAATTATGAATAAAATTGCAGCCGCTTTAGTTCTTTTCACCCATTTTTTATCTTTCATCGGTTACTCCTTTAGGTCGAATTTCAGATGAAATAAGTATATCAGACTAAATAATCCCAGTATATGACTATTTTTGTCGGAATTTGAAATTCAAGTTTCTTTACAATCATTTAGAAGACTGTTTATAATTTTTAAAAATCAGTACATTCGGGGGTATCCGTTTGAAACGTCTAAAGCCTAAATTTTATGGAACCTTGTTCTCCCTATTTATTGTCTCTTGTGTTTTAAAGATTTTATTTACCCGATATATTTTATTTGAAGAAGTAAATTTTTTAGATATACTTTCACTTGAATTTAGCTATATCCTTCTTTTCGCATGTCTTATCGAATATATTCCAACGAATAAGGTGAAGATCCCCCTATATATATCGTTAAATTTAATAATTTCTACTCTGTTTTTTGCGATTATTGTTTATCATTCATACTTTGGAAATATTCCTACCTATTATGCCCTAATGCAGACAGGACAAGTTGGTGCAGTAAAAGATAGCGTAACACAGCTGCTTCAACCAGAATATTTTCTTCTATACGTTGATTTTCTTGTAATGTTAATCGTTCTTTTAACTAGAAAACTTCCCTTATACACTAAATATAAACTCTCTAAGACGAAGCTAATTGGTCCACTTTTAGCTGTTTCCTTTGCAGTATGTATAATTAATTTATATCTTCATAAGGATGAGATCATCACGAACTCTGCACTGGCTGCAGAAACGAAAGGAATCTTTAATTATGAAGCGTTGCAGGCTTATTACGGTCCAAATGGCGGACTTCCTCAACCTGCAGATTTATCTGACAAAGAGCTTAAGAGCGAAGAAACGATTCAAGATAAAATCAATGAAATTAAAGGTATTAAGGAGATTCCAGACTCAGAACGTAAATACTTTGGCGCAGCAAAAGATTGTAACTTAATTTTAATTCAGTTTGAATCCATGCAAGACTTTCCGATCGGCCTGAAGATGGACGGAAAAGAAGTTACACCTAATATGAACAAGCTGATAAAAAACAGCTTTTATTTTAATAATCTCTACCAGCAAACAGGTGCCGGAAATACATCGGATGCTGAATTCATCGCAAATACATCATTTTATCCAGCGGGTATGGTCGCAACTTCAACATTTTTTGAGAAGAAAGCATTTCCGAGTATGCCAAAACGCTTGCAAAAAGAAGGATACGAAACATTCACCCTGCATGCTGATAAAATTGATTTTTGGAACCGTGTAGAACTGTACCCTTCTTTAGGATTTAATAAATATTACGCATTAGATTTTTTCGGAAAAGAAGATCTGATTGGATTGGGGCCATCTGATGAAGTCCTGATTAATAAAGGAATGTCTCTGTTAAAAAACTTGCATGCTAAAAACAAGCCTTTCTATGCACATTTTATCTCGATGACGAGCCACCACCCTTATGAGATCCCACCTGAGAAAAAGGTGTTTGAACTACCAGCAAAATATAAAGGTTCAATCGTCGGAAAATACATTCAAGCGATAAACTATAACGACATGGTATTAGGAAAGTTTATTGATCAATTAAAAAAAGAAGGAATCTGGGAGAACACCGTTCTGGCGTTCTATGGAGATCATATGGGCATGCATCATACGATGTTCAAAGAGAGGGACCCTGAGCTTTTGAAAGAGTTGTTGGGTCATGAATATACAAAGATCGACCGCTTTAATGTTCCGTTCATGATTACTGCACCTGGTGTGACGGATGATGGAATGACGTCTGATCAGCTTGCTGGTCAATTGGACATAATGCCGACTTTGGCTAACTTGCTTGGCATTTCTCTAAAAGACCATGTTCATTTTGGCCAAGACTTGTTGAATGATCAGGAGAACTTGATCGGTATGCGCTATTATATGCCAGCAGGATCTTTCTTTAATGATGAAGTGGTGTTTCAGCCTGGTAAATCATTTGAGGATGGCGAAGCGTTAATCTTGGAGACAGCGAAAAAGGTACCACATGCTCCCTATAAAGAGGATTATGATCGGATTTTGAAATTATTGAGTCTATCTGACGCTTATTTGAAGTCACTGCCTGAGAAGTGAAAATCTACATGATTAGAGTAAAAGAGAAGCACTGCAAAGTTAATTTGCAGTGCTTTCATTATGGAATCGCTCCATAATTGTAGATAATCTCTCTTAAATGTTTGTTAATCGCGCGAAAATATCCATTCATTGCGCTACAAACATGCATATACACTCAAATCGACAAATAAACAACCCTGCTAGAACACCTCATGCCTCCTAACAGGGGTTAAATCAATGCGAAAACAGCTCGATCGCTTGTTTCGCTGTATCTTTCGCTTTCGCAGTCAATGGACCGACAGCTGCTGCCAACTTCTCTTTCTCTTCTGGCAGCGCCTTTAAATGGCGGATCAGTGCTGACGCTAATTCCTCGCTCGTCCACTCACCACCAACATGAGCAAACACCGGCTGATTCGCTTGTTCAGAGAACGCATCGATCTTAGGATCATAAGACAATGCCAGAAACGGCGTGTTCATGATTCCTGCAAAAATCAATGCATGAAGTCTCATCGCTAAAAGCATATCAGATAAGCCGATGATCGATACCTTTTCTTCAATCGAAGCATGATATGGAGCAACATGCGCTTTCTCGCTCATCATAGCCAGAATCTCACGGGAAGTATCATCGTCATGTTTATCATGCATCGGGATGAATACAACCTCGTTCCCTCTCTGAATAAAATCATCAAGTGCTTCAGCAATCTTCTTTTTAAAATCAGTGGCTGTCGGCCATTCACGAACAGAGACCGTCAACACAGGCTTTGTAAAACCTTGCTGCTGGTACCAATCTGATTTTGGCTCATCTAAATGAAACCCGAGTACAGGGTCCGGGACAAGCTCCATCCCATTCGTAAGACCGAGATTCCTCAACAACTGTATGGAACCCGTATCACGAAGCGTAATCTTTCCTGCTTTTTTAAGCATCATTCTCGTCAAGAACTGACTCACTGATTTATCGATTGGTCCCATTCCTTGTGCATAGATAAAGAACGGTTTCCCTGCCATGCGGGCAAGCATCATAATACCTGTGTAATAAGGAATGCTCTTCATACCTGTTTTATCCTGCAATAGACTTCCCCCGCCTGAAATCAATCCATCCGAGGTTTTCAAACAAGCATAAACATCTTTCATCTGCCAGCGGTTTATGGCTTCAACGCCATATGTTTTCTTTGTGAATTCAGGATCGTTAGACAATACAACGATTTCGATATCTGGCTTTTGTTCTTTTAAAGCCGAGATGATCGATAGAAGAATCGCCTCATCCCCAATATTATTAAATCCGTAATAACCTGATAAAACTACTTTCATTGTATCCACCTTTCACGTACGTACGGGTACAACTTCTCTTTTAACGCTTTATAAACAGCTATCATCACAAGTCCGATCATGAGTCCGATAACCAGCGCGTATAGAGAGCGCAGCACAGACAGCATTAAAGGAATGTGCAGATGAGTAAATGTGTTCATCATCGATGCGAATCCGATAGCACCAACCACTAGGAACACACTTGCGATTCCAGCATATCTGCGGAACAAGTAAAGTCCGAACACAAAGAACGGGAATCCGATCAAGAACTCTTTCGTACGCGGACGAACAAACATGATCTCTTCGAGCTTGCTTCTAAACGTTAATTCTAGAGCACTTGCTGTTCCTGTGTTACCTGAGCGGCTTAAATAATAAGCCCCAATCACTGCAACTACTCCGAGTACTACGACATGCCAATAGCGAACAGGAGTATTCAAGTAGCTCATGAACTTTTTAAGTGAGGTAGCCTGGTTGACTTGAAGACCAAGAACGATTGCCGTAACGAGGATCGGTAAGGCAAGAAGCACTTTAATGCCTCGGAATTCTTCAAGTTTATATAAATAGGCATCTCCATAAAGTAAACACACAACAAGCCATGCTCCAGCAAAAACAATGAGAGCTGCCATTACAAAATTCCAAACGATCTTATCAATGTTTTTAGCCTGTCGAACGCTTAATACAGCCCAGATCGGACCTGCTGTAGCTACTAATAACGCGAGACCTTTTAACAGCATTCCAACTCCAAGCAAGAGGTAACCTGCTGATAGAACCAATCCGCCGACCAGAGCCAGCATGGTTAGTTTTTTATGAACGGATGCTGCCGCTAATGCAAGGTAAACAGATCCACCTAAAAATGCAAAAAGCTGTAGCCATTTATAATCTTTCATATCTTTAAACGGCTGTGCTTCACCTGTTTTAAAGTAGCCAGGTGCTTCGGCATGAAAGTCCTGAATCTCGTTAATCATTTGTTTAAATTCATCTTCAGCCGATTTGTCATCTAACTTTTGAACTTTCACTAAAAATGTTCGAATGTTACGCTCTTTTACTGCGCGTGCTAATCGTTCAGAAGCAGCGTCTTCACTGGTTCTAGTCTCAGAGTAAAGCCTTTCTACATCATAATTCATTTCCTTCGCAAAGGTCTGCATGCCTTTTTGCTCAGTTCCCTCTATGACAACAACATCATAATCATTCGCTTTTAATTGTTTTGCATATTTACTTAATTTCTCTCTACCTTTACCATCATATCCGACTACTTCTTTTCCAATGAACAGAACCTTATCCACTTCATTTTTTGGAAACTTTAGGAGTTGTTTAACCATCGTTTCGTTGTTCGAATGGCCATCCTCTTTTTCGTCCGAAGAAAAGTCATTTTTTATACGAGGAACTACCTGGAATCCGTTGGATACAATCTCTTCATAAGCTTCTGTATTAAAATAACCTAGTGATTTATCCTCAATCTTTGGATCGTCATTTGTTTTTCCTTCAATAAAGTAAAATTTTTGGCCATTTGCTGTAATGGTCGTTATTTTATCTTGAAAGGCGCGTTTTAAATATTCTTCTGACTTATGGTTTTCTTTAAGAAAACTGACAAAAATCCCTTCGTTTGTAGGAAGTTTGCTTGTATTTAAGTTATTCGTCAAGGCAAAGTAATTTTGAATATCACTTTTACTTAGAACCGCAACGACACCTTGCGTTTCGAGTGAACGAATATTTTCAGGCTCTAGCGTTATAGAATGTACATCGGCCTCTTTTAAACCTTTATAGATCTCGTCTGCAGGTACATCTTCACTTTTTAAAATCGCCAGGTCCGTATAGGGGACCATCACTTCATATGTATTGTTTGAGGATTCTGTTTTAATTCGTTCATAAATCATGGGGCTGGTAAACAGTAAGGATACAATCAATAGGCCGAATAATACTTTTTTCAACAAAGAACATTCCTTTCTCGGATCAGGTCGTGGTGCTTTTATTTTACCTTAATTTCGGCATTCTTATAAAGAGTGAGTATAGATAACCAAAAAATAAAGGACACCAGCTAACTGATGTCCTTCTTCATTTTTATTTTCCGACTCTCGGATTCGTTTTCAGTCCGTAAAAAATCTTACGTAAGAATTTGTTTACAGGCGCGTGATCTTTCCCGACCAATCCGATACGCTCAGCGATAAACTGTGTGATCAAGAGCAACACAGAAAGGATTAAGAGTGATCCCCAAAGTGTTGTTAGATTGAATAGAACCGCTGCGAGACCGAAGATAGCACTCATCGCATAGATCACAAGTACCGTTTGACGGTGAGACATTCCGCTGTTTAATAAACAGTGGTGCAAATGAGATTTATCAGGTGCAGATAATGGCTTCTTATTTAAGAATCTGCGTACGATCGCAAACAAGGTATCAGAGATCGGAACTCCAAGGATGATGATTGGTACAACGAGTGAGAATAACGTGATGTTCTTAAACCCTAACAGAGAAAGAACAGCGATCATATATCCTAAGAACAGCGCTCCAGTGTCTCCCATAAAAATCTTCGCTGGATGCCAGTTGTAAACCAAGAATCCTAACGTACTTCCAAGTAAGATGATCCCCAGTGCAGCAACTAAGAGGTTGCCGTTGTAGATCGCCATACCTGATATGGTGATCAATACCGTCGATGATACACCTGCTGCAAGTCCGTCCAGTCCATCAATCAAGTTGATAGCGTTCGTGATTCCGATAATCCATAAAAGCGTTAAAGGAATACCAAGGAAACCAAGGCTTAACCGGTAATCGAATGGCAGGTTAATGAAGTGAACTTCAACTCCACCATAGATGACAATACCTGCTGCGATCACTTGCCCAAGCATTTTTACTTTTGGAGAAAGTTCATAAATATCATCAAAAACTCCAGTAATGATGATAACGATTGCTCCAAGTACGATCGGAACCGTATATTGGCTCCCCGGCTGTACGATAAGTACACCGAGTACAAAGCTGATAAAGATCGCTAATCCGCCTAATCGCGGCATGATTCTTTGATGAACTTTTCTCTGGTTGGGCTTATCTGTTGCCCCAACGAAAAAGGCGAACTTTTTCACGAGCGGCGTCAATAGGACTGACGCAAGAAAACATATTAACAATGCCCAGTAAGTCATAGTTACACTCCCCAATTGGCGTGATGATTATTGTTTGTAAAACGCAATTTATTTTGTGTTTAATTTCGACATAAATCAACTTTAAATTTATACACAGAGAAAATTATAGCATAGATAATTTTGATTTTGTGCGAAAATCTTGAACAAATTATTAAGAAAATGAAAGCGTTTTTCTACTACATTTTTCTACTATAATTAGTTTCCGCTATTTACTTAAGCATTATTTTTCGAAACCCTGCCAAATCGACCCAATTTCTTTCCGATAACAGGAAAAGAATGTAATTCTTCTACTGTCATACCCTTTGTAACCAAAATGAAAACCGCAAAGAGCGCACCGCCGATTATTATGGCAGCACCTGCATACAATAAGCTTGCAAGGCGTCCAGAAAGATCCATTACGAATGTTGGATAACCGATGGCTGCTCCCATGAGCAAACTTCCAATCGCAAAGGTTAAAATGGACCGATTGACAAAAGGCAGTTTAAACGTTTGTTTAATAACGAGCGCATTGGCAATGGTAATCACAATATAAATCACTAACGTTGCGATCGCCGCTCCTAACAGTCCATATTGTGAGATCAACGCAAAGTTTAAAAGAGCTTTCCCGATTGCAGACGCTACGATAATAAGAGCCGCTGCAGTGGGACGATTGATTCCTTGCAGAATTCCTGTACCAAGCACAGCAAGTGATGTAAACACCGAACTAAAGCTAACGATTGCTACGACAAGACTTCCTTCATCGTTCGTGAAAAGTGCGATGTTTAAAGGAAGTGTTAAAGCAGCGATCCCTACTGCCGCTGGCCAAGAGAATAAATGCGTTAAGTTGAACGAGCGTTTAATTACTCTATTCGCTTCGTCCATCTCGTTTTTGGCTATTTTCCCCGTAATTAATGGGATTAGCGGTAAAACGATTGAAGTTGAGAACACAGTGGCAATCTGAACAAGCGATGTACCACGTGCATAGATACCGTTTAAGTAAAAAGTTTCTTTCGCTGTGTGCCCTGCCATTTTTAACGCTGAAGGGATGGTCAAGGAATCAACAACATTCAACAAGGCCATCGTTAACGCACCTACACAAATCGGCAGAGATAGTTTTAATATGCGCGTACTCGACTTTTTAAACGCTTCTATTGTATATGGACGATTTGAACTCGGTTTAAGTTTCGATTTTTGAAAAAGAACTCGTAAAAAAATTAAGGAGATCAAAGCCGCTATGGCTGAACCTGCCATCGTACCCGCTGCAATCGTCTCGTTGTCCGCTGCAATCGATACAAAATAATAAGCTGCAACGATGACGAGGGCCACACGAATAAACTGCTCAATCACTTGTGAGTAAGCAGTCGGCTTCATGTCCTCGTACCCTTGGAAATAACCGCGGTAGACCGCCATATAAGGTGCGATCAAAAGCGTGATCGAAACGACGATAAGAGAGCTTCTCGTTTCCTGTCCACCCAGGATTTCTGCGATTTGATAAGAAAAGCCGTATAACAGGCTAAAAGAAAGAATCCCGAAAACAACCGCTAAGATTCCAGCTGTATTAAAAATATTTCGGATTTCTGTGTCGTCACCTTTTGCACGAGCTTCTGAAATCAATTTTGAGATCGCGATCGGAATCCCGGCTACAGACAGAATGAGTGCTGTCATATAAACCGGATATACAAGACTAAAGATCCCGAGTACATCATCACCCGCTATATTTTGCAGAGGAATACGGAAAACAGAACCTAAGAATTTAGATAAAAAGGTAGCGACCGTTAAGATGAGTGCACCTTTAATAAATGTGTTTTTACTCATGTTTACCCGTCACCTTTTGCTGGATTACTTTTAACGCGAAGTGCGGCAGACTAAGCTGGCGCTTCCAGCGAGATGGCTGTTTCATCAGACGGTACGCCCATTCCAGGTTCATCTTTTGCCAAACTTCAGGTGCACGCTGCACAGCACCAGCTAAGACATCAAACGATCCGCCGATTCCCATGAACACACCTTTTTCAAACTTATCCATGTTCTGTCCAATCCAAAGCTCCTGCCTTGGCACACCAAGCGCGGTAAAAATCAAATCCGGCTTCGTACGCTTAATCTCGTTTGGAATAGGATCATCGTTCCAATCGAAGAACCCGTGATGAGCACCTGCAATTTTCACATTAGGGAACTGCTTCATGATCTCAGCCACCGTTTTCTGAAGCACTTCATCCTGTGCGCCGAGCAAATACACACTGTATCCTCTTTCATTGGCGATCTGAAGAAGGCCCATAAACGTTTCAAAACCAGTTACACGTTCAGGAAGAGGCGTTCCAAGAAGTCCCGCCGCTTTAACGACACCAATACCATCTGCTGTTACATAGTCTGCTTTTTCAACGACTGCCCGATAGTTTGCATCTTCACGAACCTTCATAACGATCTCTGGATTTGCTGTTACAACAAACGTCTTTTCTTCTCGTTCCAAATGTCCGCTTAATGTATTTAAGAATTCAAATAATGTTGAGTTTACGAAATCTACGCCTAGAATTCGAACTGTTTTTTTCAATGAAAGTCACCACTTTTTCTGTATTAACTTTGTATGTTTTAACCAAAGTTTACCTATTTAAAATAAAACACTAATAAATATATCATAAAACGGCCTTAAACCATATGAATGTCACTAGTTGTTTCATCTTATATAGGTCGTCTCCCGTTTTAGTTTTTGAGGGAGGTGGTTGGATTATCCAATATTTCTGAATTGATGTGAAGTTGTGTACAAAAAAGAAGCCCAACATCCAGGTTCATAAAACTCCCCTTTCAGTCAGGCTTTTCTTTATTTAGCTAATTCGATACGGCCCATATTTTTTTCACCATGTGACGCTGGACCACCATGGCTATACATATAAGCTTTTGAAGAATATTCAACACCTTCTATATTCTTAGGTACAACTTCAAGCCAAGTACCTTCCTTCTCTGTTACAACCGTGTCTAAAACCAGTACAGGAGTACCTGTCCATTTTAACTGATAAAGTATGTTTGAATGGTCTAAAGGAACAGTTGGCGTTTTTCTTACTTTTGTTTTAGCATTTTCTACAAGCGTTATGGCGATATCATACTTATTGCGCTCTTTCCCGCCTAATTTCTCATCAATTTGGTTCATGAAACCAGCAATCTTTTGGCCCCAATAAGGATCAGTCGCATAAAATACATTCATTCCTAGATCCTTGTTTCCTAAAAAAGCTTCATGGTAACGGTATGAAGATTCAAGAAAATAGTTATCTTCTTTTTTTGTTATCAAATTAAAGACCAAAGTGTCTAGACATTCATCATAGGAGTCGAATTCAATAAGCCCATCTGTTCCATCTTGTGCGCCAATTCCGAAAAGATTATTTCTTACAAGTGCTTTTTCATTTGTGCCCCATTTCGTTTCATGAATCGCATGTGCAAGTAAATACATCGCGTTTATGTTGTGTTCCGCCTCAATAGCCTTAAACTTATTCCCCATCGTTTCAAGGACAACTTCAGTCTTAATCCAATCAGGTTTATTTTCTTTTACAAAATTATTTAATTCTTCAGCCGTGTATGACGTTTTTGTGTAAAGCGGCATCATATTGAAATATTGATATGCTGTATACTTTTTTCCGTCAGTCTTGTTTGTATACGTGCTTCCATTGTCACTGTAATACTCACCTTCAGGCATATCAGAATCGCTCTTCCCATATTTGTAAGGAGCATAATAGGTATTCGTGAATGAATTGAATGTATAGTGATAAATATAACCCTTGGTCACCTTATAGTAACTTCTTCCTTTTACCTGAATTTCTGGTATAAGAAGTGCATTCTCCATCTTAACAAAGCCTGTTCTCTTGCCGAATTTCACCTTTACTGAATGTTCGTCAGATTCTATGTACTCAGCAGCAGTCCCTTTCTCGAGACCAATCAGTGTACTTCCGGAAACAGATTTATCTTTTATATCTAAAATGGCTGAAAGTGAACTATTCGTCACTTGTCCCTTCTTCATATAAATGATCTTGTTATCTTTTAAGACAACCTGATTTGCACCAGTTGCAGCAGCTTTTGCATCAGCAAAGCTAGGATACTCCTTACCTTTTACTGTTTCAGTTGCTGTGGCAGTTCCTACATAATATTTGGGTGAAACAGGTTTTTCACCTTTCTTTAATACATCAAGCATCCGAACCAAAAATGCTGATGTCATTCCGCGGTCAGCGTCCCCTTGAGGATTTAGTTTGTTATTTGTCCCTGCTAAAATACGAGCTCCAACAATTCGTTTCATGGAAGTTCCAGCGTAGCTGCTTACTTTCTTATAATCTGAAAATGTAGAGATATCACCTTCAGGAAGTACGATTCCCTTCTGTTCCAGAACATTGTTCATCATAGATGCGATTTGCTCACGAGTAACATGTTCTTTCGGAGCAAATGTACCATCACTTTTGCCACTAGTAATTTTTAATTGTGCTGCACGCTGAACTGCCTCGTAAAACCAATCGGTTTTTTTAACATCCTTAAAATTAGTAACCTTCGTAATTTCAATATCTTCTTGGTCTAAAACACGCAACATAAGGATTGAAAACTCTAATCGAGTAATCGTTTCATCAGGTTTATAATCAATTCCGCCGTTTACCGGTACGCCCCTAAGTATATTTAAATCAATTAATTCTTGCATGGAATCCTTAAAGTAACCCAAATAAGGTTCCTCTGCTGACACACCTTGTGCTCCTAAACCGAGCAAAAGCACAAATGGCAAAACTAAAAAACATAAAAACTTCTTCAAAACTTCCCCTCCAAAATAATATTTTACCAATCTACCCCTACTATTCTATCAGATTAAAGTAAATCTTTACCATAAAATTTATAGTATTTTCCTAGACATAAAAAAAATAGGCGATTGAATGTAGCTTCAATCGCCTGCTTCTAAAATATTATGGTGCTAGAGGAAGATCTCTTATCAGCGTTCCATAAGGACCACCATGGCTGTAAACAAATGTTTTCTCATAATTTGCTCCGTTTAAGTTCTTTGGAGCGATTTGGAGCCAAGTACCTTCATTTGTTTTAGATGTTACTCTGTCTAGAACGAGTACGGGTGTACCTGCTAGTGGAATGGAATATAATCTACTCGCATTCGCGGTGGCATCACTTCTGACATTAACTTCCTCCGTTAATGTTACAGAAATCCCATATTGGTTTCGTTCTTTCTCGCCTAAGTATTTATCAATTCTGTACATATATCCAGCAATCTTTTGACCCCAGTATGGATCTGATGCGTATCGTACGTTCATTCCCAATTCTTTGTCGCCAACAACTTCCCCGTTCGCTTTCCATCCTTGAATAAAGTAGCTGGATGTCGGATCAAGTAAATATTCCTTAACCAAGACTTCGATACATGCTTCATAAGATTTAAATGTATCTCCGCTCTCATATGCAGAGCCATCTGTTGCACGAATTCCAAAAAGATTCTTTTTTTCGATCGCTAGCCTACTTGTTCCCCAGCCGCTTTCATGGATAGCATGTGCCAACAAATACATCGCATTAACATTATATTTTTCCTCTACATTTTTGAAGGCGTGCCCTAAGTTTTCGAGAATCGTGTTGTCAGCAGCTGATTCAGGTTTGTTCATCCTAACAAAATCATTCAGTTGTTCTGCCGTGTAACTCGTCTTCGTATATAGAGGCATCACATTAAAATACTGATACATGTTATAGACGTTTCCGTTTCCAGAAAACGAATGTCCATCTTTACTCTTATAAGTGCCATTCGGAAGGGTTCCGCTGCTTCCATACCAGAATGCTCCATATGTGTCTGTATTTACGTTATACGTATAATGGGTCAGCTTTCCGTCTTCCGCTTTAAAGTAAGAAGCACCTTTTAGTTTAACAGTCGGATGTAGTGTCGCTTCATTCATTTTAAAATAACCGATCGTGTTATTGAATTTCACCTTCACCCATGTTTCACCGGCATCTAAAAATTCTGTTTCTGTTCCTGCTACTAAGCTATAGTAGTGGTCACCAAATCCGCTAGTCTTATAGAGTACAGATGCAAGAGGCTGAACTTGAGCTGGAGAAACCACACCACTCTTCATATAAACGACCTTGTTGTCTTTCAAAACAACATGATCGGCATCTGTCGCTGCTGCCTTTGCTTCGTTATACGTTTCATATTCTCTAATGTTTGTCGTTGTGTCCTTTGTTACTTTTGCCAGATAAAAGTTTGGAACAGGCGGTTTAGGCGGATTTTTCAGAACGTCTATCATACGAACTAAAAAGGCGCTCGTCGTTCCACGTGTTGCATACTCTGACGGCCGGAATGTGTTATCGCCATATCCTGCAATAATTTTTGCATAAACCATTCTTTTTACAGAAAGTGCTGCCCAGCTTTGAACCTTTGAAGAATCGGCAAACTTCAGCTCAGCTTCAGGAAGTTTGATTCCTTTATATTCAAAAGCGCCATTCATCATAGATGCCATAGCTTCTCGGGAAATCGGTGCATCAGGCAGAAACTTGCCGTCTGGTGTACCATTAACAATGTTCATTTCAGCAGCTTGCTGAACGACTCTGTAATACCAAGCATTTTCTTTAACATCAGAAAAGTGTTTCGGATTGATCACTTCTAGGTTTTGCGCCTCTAACACACGGACTAAAAACGCTGCAAACTCAGCTCGGGTTACATCACGATTCGGCTTATAGTAAGTCTCGCCATTAATGACTTCCCCTTTAAGAAAACCCAATTCGATCAGTTTTCTCATGTCCTTTTCAAAATAATGCCCTGTAATGTCATCCGCTGCACTTGCCGTGTAAGAGCTGAACAACAAAACGAATGGCAACAACAATAGAGTGAACCATTTTTTCACAATATTACCCCCATATGTAAAAATTACTAAGTTTATCCACACCCTCTCTTAATCTACCAATATTCTACAAAATCTGCTAGGAACTTTCAGACTATCTTTTATATTACAAGTATTATAAAAAAGAAAAACCCACCTGATTTAGGTGGGTTTACATGGCTGAATGCTATCTTATTATTATTTGTATCCGAACCACTCTTGATAATTACGCTCAATTTCATCCGAAGTATACATTTTCCAGCGGCTGTTTTCTAAACGAAGGAAGACTGTACCTGATCCATCTTTTTCGTACTTTCTTGTACCTTCATCATCTGTTCTGGTCATATCATAAATAGCATTTTCTAATTCTATTTCAACTAGGCGTGTATTGATCTTTGCATTCTCATAATCAATTCCAAGTTTACCTTTTATTATGCCGTTATAAGTAACCTCTACTGGCTCTAAGATATACTCGATAAAAGCATTGCTTGATGAATGAGCGAATCCCATTTGTCTTACATTTGTTAAATCTTTTAAAGCATTATAATTTTGCTCATTTATATACTTAGTACCTTTTGTTTCATTATCAAGGATAACCGTTTCAAGCATTGCTTTTGTCGGCAGGTTGGCTGTTTCTTTTTTCATGGAACGAAGAATCATAACGATAGATTCAGCGCGCGTTGCTTGGTTGTTCGGTGCAAGCTTATCAGCTGAAATACCTTTCATGATCCCTAGGCCGTTAACCATGCGAAGGTGGTTGTAAGCCCAGTGATTCTTAGGTAGATCCTTGTAATCTCTTGGAGTACCATTCTTAAATTCTACTGTTTTATTAAAGGATCGAACGATCATAGATGCCATTTCCGCACGTGTAATCTTTTTGTTCGGTTCAAATGTTGTAGCAGATGTTCCACTTACTACCCCATTCTGATAAGCGATTTGAATGTGTGTTCTTCCCCAGTGCTTGCTGATATCTTTAAAGGGAACCGTTTTACCTGTATTTTTTAATTCCAAAGCACGCACGATAAAAGAAACGAATTCTCCACGGGTGATCTTGTCGTCCGGGTTAAGGAATAATAGATCAAATTCGATACCGCGATCTTTCACCGTTTCAATAGTTCCTTTTACGATGTCTGCATATAGCATATCCCATAGGTCGTTTTCAGCCCAGTGCCCTTCAATATCTACAGGCTCATAGTATGTAAACGGATCTTTGTATCCCGCCGCACTTGCAGATTGTCCAGCGAACGGTGTTGCCAATATTGACAAAGCCAATAAGGAGCTTGTCAGTTTTTTCTTTAAAGTCATTTCTTTTCCTCCTAATTTTTACATTACTAGAAAAATAATAATATCTTTCGGTAAATTTTTCATATGTCTATTTTACTATCTTTGGGAGGAATTGTTAAGTATTTAAATTTTTAAAATAATATTCCAGTATATTCTACGGAACAATATTCTTCACAAATGGAATCTTTTGAAGAATGACGACCGCTAGATAGCTAGATAAAGTGACAACAATAAAAGTTACCGGCACACCAAACAAAACATGGATCGTTCTATTATGCAAAGCGAATCCGAAGAGCTCTTGAAATAGGCTAGATTTATAAAAGGTTAAGAAGAAAGGGTGTATGAAATAGATTCCAAAGCTTGCTGCTGCAAAGGAAGCGAGTAAAGGCACGTTCCTATTAAACGAATGTTTAACTAAAACAAATACTGCCATAGAAACCAATACGGTATTCGGCGCTAAATAATCTAGCCAAAAAATGTCGAGAGCACCTTTGGAAGACGTTGCCCAATAGGTTCCGAAGATGGTAACAAGCATCCCTATAACTCCACCTATATAAATCAGTGCTGCCGCCTTTTTACTTATCGTATATTTCGCGAGTAAATATCCTAATACATAGTATCCTGCGAATCCCCAAAACATCCCCATCTTGAAACCCATGTGCATAGACGTGAAGTAGAATACGACATTCTCTAAACACATAAAAAACCAAATGGCAACAAAATAGAGTAATAGATTGGTTCTATGCGCAATAGCGCGGAAAAGTGGAGTGGCGATATAAATGCCCACAATCATATAAAGAAACCACAAGTGATAATACGCTTTTCCTATATAAATGTTCTTGATCGCCGTTTCAATAGAAAATAAGTCTAATTGTGTTCTGAATTTAAAAAGTTGATAAAACAGTGTCCAGAATAGGAATGGAATGATAATCTTGGAAGCTCTCTTCTTAAAGAACACCGATAAGGGCTCTTCTTTTCCGAGAAGCAATGCCCCGCTGACCATAACAAATACAGGAACACTCCATCTAGCAAAACTATCGATGAAGTTGCCGAACCACCACGTTTTTGAAATATCCACTACCATTAATGAAGATACGACATGAATCATAACAACAGCCATGATAGCCAATGATCGAAGTGCATTCGCGTATTGTATCAATGCTATTCCCTGCTTTCCTAGTAATCTGAATTTTTTGTTAATTTGTCTTAATCATACAAATAGGTTTGATATATGACAATATTTACTTTTAATTAAAAGATTATTTAACCATTTTTGACAAAATCATTCTATTTTTGGATATTTTTATAAATCCCTATGATATACTAGTTTCAGTCTTTAATAAGGAGAGAGTAAGATGTTGACCTACTTGAAAAACATCATAGATGAGCAGCAAAGAACATTGAAGAAATACACCAAAATGGTAGACCAAATCAACGAGCTGGAAACTATTTTCGAAAAATATACAGATGAAGAATTGCGTGCAAAAACTTTAAAGTTTAAAGAACAGCTGGCAGAAGGAAAAACGATCGATGATATAAAATTCGAAGCGTTTGCGGTTGTCCGTGAAGCTTCTAAGCGTGTGCTTGGCATGCGCCACTTTGACGTACAGCTGATTGGCGGACTCGTTCTATTAGAAGGAAACATTGCGGAGATGGCAACAGGAGAAGGTAAAACCCTTGTCGCTTCCCTTCCCTCTTATGTGCGTGCACTTGAAGGAAAAGGCGTTCACGTTATCACGGTTAACGAATACTTAGCACGCCGTGACAGCGAATTTATCGGACAGATCCATACCTTCTTAGGATTAACTGTCGGATTGAACGTTCCGCAGATCTCTCCTGAAGATAAAGCAGCTGCTTATGAAGCAGATATTACATATGGTGTCGGCAACGAGTTTGGGTTTGATTATCTGCGAGATAACATGGTGCAGCATCCGTCTCAAAAAGTACAGCGTCCTTATCATTTTGCCATTCTTGATGAGGCGGATAGCGTCCTGATCGATGAGGCCCGAACACCGTTGATTGTCGCTGGAAAAACACAAGTGAGTCAGGAACTTCACTATATTTGCGCACAGCTTGTTAAACGCTTTAAAGAAGAAGAGCACTACCTGTTCGATCCAGAGACAAAATCCGTTAGTTTAACGGATGCAGGAATCGATCGCATCGAGGCGTGTTTTGGTGTTGGCAACCTGTATAAACTGGAACATCAGATGCTTTACCACTATGTCCTTCAAGCATTGCGAGCCGCAATCATGCTGAAGCGTGACGTTGATTATATCGTACGTGACGGAAAAGTTGAGCTCGTTGACCAGTTTACCGGTCGTATTTTAGAAGGCCGCAGTTACAGTGACGGCCTCCACCAGGCGATTGAAGCTAAAGAAGGTCTCACAGTAACGGAAGAAAACAAGACGCAAGCTTCTGTTACGATTCAAAACTATTACAGAATGTACCCGATGGTTTCTGGTATGACGGGAACGGCGAAAACAGAAGAAAAGGAATTTCGCGATGTGTACGGTATGCATGTTATTCCAATCCCGCCAAACAAACCTCGTCAGCGTGAAGATTTGACAGACCGTGTTTATGCGACACAAGAGCACAAATATGCAGCGATTGCTGATGAAGTAGCTCGTATCCACGAAACGAAACAGCCAGTATTAATCGGAACAACAACAATCGCACAATCTGAGGAAGTGGCTTCTTACCTTGATAAAAAAGACTTAACGTATCAACTGCTGAACGCTAAAAGTGAAGAGCAGGAAGCACAGTTAATTAGTCTTGCGGGTCAAAAAGGACAGATCACGATCGCGACGAACATGGCTGGCCGCGGAACAGACATCTTACTTGGTGAAGGTGTAAAAGAACTTGGTGGATTATATGTGTTAGGAACCGAACGACATGAAAGCCGCCGTATTGATAATCAGTTAAAAGGCCGCTCCGGACGCCAAGGTGATCCTGGACGCTCTCAATTCTTCGTAAGTATTGAGGATGAGATCGTTAAGCGTTTTGCGCGTGACGAAATGGAAAAGCTCCAAAAAACAATGAAACTTGATGATGCTGGGTTAATCCTTAATCAAAATCCAGTGGCGTTCATGGATCGCGTACAGCGTATCTGTGAAGGCTTCAACTACTCCGGCCGTGAGTACACGTTAAAGCTGGATGATGTCGTGAACCAGCAGCGTACCATTATTTATAAGCTTCGCGATCAGCTTTTAGAAAAAGAAGAAGTCTTCCCTTATGTACAAGAAATGGCTGAGGAAGCGATTGAAAAAGTATACAACAATCATATCACTGAAGACTTACTGCCAGAAGAATGGCCATTAGATGAGCTTCAGCACGATTTAAAGATGATATACGGAAACTACATCCAACTAAATGGCCAATATAAGGAAGATTATGAACTTCAGGATGACTTGAAAGCACAGCTGACGGCATATTTAGAGGAACTCGAATCCTTCATGCAAAAAGATGAAAAGATGACTCAATGGCTGAAGAGCTACACCGTGATGGCGTTAGACCGTGAATGGGTCAATCATCTAGAGGCGATGAGCCACTTAAAAGAAGGAATTGGACTTCGCCGTTACGGACAGGACGATCCGATGAGACTTTATGAAAAAGAGGGCTTGCAGATTTTTATCGGTACCCGCCATAAAATTCATAAAGCGGCGATCCGCCAGCTCTCACAGTTCATGCAAGCTGTTGAAAATCAAAAACAATTACAATAGGAGGTCCATTCATGCTTTCTCTTTTTAAAAAGAAAAATCCAAACAAAACAGGAGAAGATACGACGGTGTCCTCTCAAGAATTATTAAATGAACAGGTGGAACAAAGCACGGAGGAAGAAGTAGAAACGAAACTTTTCTACTCCCCTGCTTATGAGCTAGAACAAGAATTAAAGTATGTTTATCAATTTTTAAACCTAGAGCTTCCACCATTAAAACCCAATCAGATTTCACTGTCCGGTGTGGATTTGAAACAAGATGGCGGTGTAACAGTTACTGCATTTATCCGCAATAGCTTGAGTAAAGCGATTAAATTGCAAGAGATGCCACTATTACTGTTAGATGCAGAGGGGAAAAAATTAGCTCGCAAAGTGTTCGACCTTTCTGTTGTAGGAGAAATTCCAGCGAAAAGCAGTGTGCCATGGCTGTTTAGCTTTGAAGCAGCTGACTTGTTTGTTGAAGGCGAACTTCCTAAAACAGGGTGGAAGCTGGCATTTGAGCTAAAAGCGCCCAAAAAACACACGCTTGATTTGGAAGAAAGCTGGGCTAACCTTCCCGAACAAGATAAGGCACGTTTGGAACAGTTAGTCGATGATATGGCTGCACCTAAACCAGGTGAAATAAACTTCATGGGGCTCAACGCAAAAAAGTCAGTCGATGGCAACTTGCATGTAACGATGTTAATTCGAAACGGATCTGATAAAAACATCCAGCTGCAGCAGCTTCCCCTTGAAGTTGTGGATGCATCCGGTGATATGATCGCTAGAGGCGGGTTTGCGCTGAACGACTTTGAAGTAAAAGCATATACGAGTAAGCCGTGGACGTTTATCTTCCCACGTTCACTAGTATTAAAAGAAGAAGTGGACCTATCTGCATGGAAAGCTTATCCGCCACAACAAAATCAATAAAAAAAGGAGCTTGCCTAAAATCTAGGCAGCCCTTTTTTTAATTCTCTTCAATAACAGGTGTTTCTTCCAAATTCGGAACAGATTGAGTTTCAATATGACCATTTTCTAATTGCTCTTTTGTTGATTGGTCATCTTCAGTTACTGGTTCTTCAGTTTCTTCTGCTGGTTCCTCAACACCTTCAGATGGTTCTTCTACTGGCTCTTCCTCTGCTGGTTCAGTATCTTCAACAGGTGCCGTTTCCTCAGGTGTTACATTCTCAGTTGTTTCCTCTGTCGCAGGCTGTTCTTCTACCGGTTGTGTCTCGACCGGAGCCTCCGTTTCAACAGCCGGTGCTTCTTCAGCTGTTTGCTGTGCAGCTGCAGCAGCGTCATCAGTTGTTATATGAACGGTCCACTCGTCATTAGACCAAACAACATTAAAGCCAAATGCTTCTGAAATGACACGGACTGGAAGCATGGTTGTATTTTGATCCAAAATGACTGGCTTATTGAGGTAAATGTATTTTCCATTTAGAGAGATCGTTCTTAGCTTAAGATTGATCACCATTTTTTTGCCGTCTTTTTCTGCGGTTACCACGTTGTTTGCAAATGTAACTTTTGCACCCATGGCTGTCAATAGGTTACGAAGCGGTAAGTATACCGTATCGTATCCATAAATATGAGCAGGCGGATTAAAATTCTGTGTTTCTCCATTAATCGTTACCGCAATCGGGTCAGGATGTTTCACTTTTGAATTCTTCACAAAATGATCTGTGATCGATGCAGTTAACTTCGAACCGTCCCATTTGGTTTCGGCATTAAGTGCATTGGCAACAAAACGAATCGGTACCATCGTTCTTCCATCTTTAATGACAGGTGCTGTATCAAATGTAACCGTCGATGTACCGTTGGCTGATATAACCGTTGCTGTTTTTGAACCGATTTTAAACGTGACCGTACGATCCCATCTTGTCGCTTTAATAACACCGGTAGAACCGTTATAGTTTATCGTCGCATCAAGCTTTTCGAATACCCCTCGAACGGGTACGAATGTACGGTTATCTTTCATATAAGCGTCCTCATCATAAGAGAACAGCTTTCCATTAATGTAGACAGTTATCTTTTGTTCTGGCTTATAGCGAGGGCTCTTCACATACAGTTTGTAGCCTTCTTGCGCGACATATAATCCTACGTATTTGTTTTGTGACCAGATTGTAGGATACTCAGAAACCGGAACATGCGTGTTACCTGCATAGTTCCCAAGTTCTGGAGTGAATCCAGGGCGTTTGAATTTGAGGATAAACCAGTCCGTATATCCGCCACCCGAAGGATTCGGACCCGGGTAAACAAGGTCATACCCTGTCATGTTACCAATAGCAGAAGCATAGACATGGTCTCGTTCTTTCCAGCTGCCTGTCTGGTGGAAATTCCAATATAAAATTTCACCACTCGTATGGTAAGCTACTGCCATCTCCGGATCTATCTGCTTAGTGAAGATGGAGATCGCTCTTGACTCAGCCTGGTTAACAGGTGCTGTTCCTTTATAGTTACTCCATGATGGACCTGGCTTGTTATTCTTAATGTTTGCCCAGTCTGCATCGTATTGACGGTTTAGATCAACACCACGCGCATTGGCTTTCCAACGTTTAAAGTCTGTGCTGCCTTCGTTCATGTTGATCAACTTGAAGTGATCCGCTGAAGGGAACTTAGTCAGACCGTATTGTTGAAGCGTTACACCATCTGGGTTTACCATCGGTACAAACCACATGGTCGTTTTATTTAAAATATCACGTACATTGTATTTGCCGATCGAATCCCCATTCACATACGCACTTGCATATTCATCGATCATATCCATGCTTAGATTTGTAGAAATCCATTCACGGGCATGATGGGAACCGTTCACAAAGACCTTTGCATTCCCTTTTCCTAGCTTGATCGCGTAGATCGGACGGTTGTACTCACTGCGCCCGATCTCTTTGTAACTGATCAGACCCGGATAATGAGCAGCAAGCTCTTTCATATCTGTAACCATCTCATCGTATGTATAGAACTGATTACCATTCACTAGGTCATGTGTAGCTTCCGCTTTTTGGCCTCCCGTAAAACCAAACACAGAAAACATAGAGATGATTAGACACAAAGCTATGAAACTATGAAGTTGTCGTTTCCCCAAAATTATTCTCCCCTTCCAAAATTAAGCTACCTTTGTAGCGTATAAGTAATAACTTTTAACGTCAATGTCAAAAAGGCTTATATTTCGTCAAATTATTGTTACAAAGCATCTAATATTTGCCTAAAATATAATTTTTTAGCTAAAACTACAAAAACCTGCCCAGAGTTGGACAGGTTCTTGTTAGGATGTGTTACTTAGTATCCCTTATATCGGTTATATCTCCATAATGTTTAGTGAAGTTTATCGTTTTTTATTTATTAATATAACGGTCTAACATGGACGAAAATTCAGCTCTGGTGATCGGATTGTTTGGCCGGAAGGTTCCATCTGTATAACCGCCAGTAATCCCGTTAGCCAAGACAGTCTGGATCGATTGATAGGCCCAGTAACCTTTCTTAACATCAGAAAAAGATTTTGTGGTTGTTCCTTTTAAATCATAAGCACGTTCAATGATGGATGCCATCTCACCTCGAGATAAAGTTGCATCAGGTCTGAACGTTCCATCGACAAAACCATTCATAGCACCAATTGAAGCAACCGCTGCAATGGTTCCGTATCCATATGTGCTTGGAGTAACATCAGCAAACCCTGGATTTTTCACATTGCTCGTCTTCAATTTCATCTGTTTTGAAATCATGGTTGCGGCCTGAAGACGGGTAATGTTGTCATTCGGCCCAAACTTTCCATTCGGATAACCGCTAATGATCGACTGTTTGGTTAACTGCACGATCGAGCTTTTGGCCCATGATGCTTTATCTAAATCTGTAAAAGCCGGTTCGACATAAGACGCATCATAAACAGCCTGCAATTTGTCGAAATAGATGGTCCCTTTATTATGTTTCGCTGCATCCGTCTCTGCAAAATAAAGCTGTTTGAACTTGATCGGGAATGCCAGGTTCGCATTCAGCTTCGCCTCGCTGTAGCCCCAGCCCTTCCAAGTCATTCCTCCTGGTTCGGTAAAATCAATTCGTTGGGTTTGGCCGTTCACATCAATGACTTCACCGCGAAGCCAGTGGCCAGATCCGTCATTGTACGCCCATATACCGAGTGACGCTGGCTTTCCGTTTACAGGAATCGCCGTTTTCGCTTCTAAATATGCGGCTGCAGTACCACCACCGCTATTTGTAAAATCATAATCTACTTTTGCGGATGATCCCTCTCTCGCAAAATAAGAATCGGTTGAGAGAGCGACCTTGGAACGAGCGGTTTGTGTTCCCCAGTTTGTTAAGGAATTAAAAGATTCCAACGTTAAATACTTTGTTCCAGCCGGTATAGGGTTAGAATTCGTAACCGTCACAGGGATTCGTGCCGATGCGCCTCCCATGCTAGCTACAATTGTTCCTTTTCCTTCAGCTTTAGCAACGAACGTATTGCCTTCCATCACCCCTACACCGCCTTCAACTTTCCAAGTTAGCTGAGGAGCGGATAGATTCATAGGGTTATAGTTTTCATCAAGTGCATATTTTAATGAAATAGCTGTCTTCATACCCACTTCAAGCTTATTCGGAGCTGAGCCTAAAACTAGCATCGCCGCTCCCGCTGTCCCTATTGGAGCCGTGTTCACGACTTCTAAAATCGATGAAACAGCTCGCTCTCCTCCGTCAGATGGCGTATTCATCAATACGGGCTCATAGGCACCATATGTACGGGCGACCATCGCAGAAGATCCCCCACCGTCCAGGTTCATAGCATAGTCTGCACCAAGCGAGATCAAATAGTTTGCCATAGCAGTTAACGAGGAACCGGAGCTTGCTCTCGATCTTCCATCGTTCACAATAAAAAACAGTTTTTTGTAATCGGCATCGTAAGCTACTACTGTCCGTGGTGCACGGTCTTTAACAAGATAGTCGTTTGCAGACATGGAAATCTCTACTTTTCCGTTACGAACAAGCAGTGGTCCGCTTCCTAAAATAAACTTGGCGTCTTTCCACTTCGTCTCAATATCCGCTGACACTGAAACGGTGTCACCTTTTTTTAAGCTAGATAACTGATCAGCAAAGTCCTTCCCTGCAAAGGAAACGATCATTCCTCCTGTCGGGATTTTACGGTCACCAGGCTGAGTCATTCTCGTAATCTCTGAAACGGTTCCTGTTATCGTATCTCCAAAACCAATTTGTGCGGGATCTTTTGAGGCGTTTGTAATTACAATCTCTGTACCCCACTCATTCGTTCCCGAAGTAGTTAATTTATTTTCTTTTGTATAAAGAATGCCTGTATTTCCTTCCCGAACCGAGTTCATGCTGTAAAGCGGGAGTGTCTTCCCGTTAAAACCAAATGAAAGTTTTGGCCGTGTATAATCGATGATCGGCTCACCATTTGCGCCAATTCCAAAGCCAACTGCTATATTCATAGGCGAAGTAGAATCCGCAGTTACCACACCATAATTTACGATTTTATTATTTTGTGAGAGTATACCAGTTGGCGCGAATCCGTATTTGTCGTTGGATCTAAAGAAAGATGCATTCACTGCACCGACAACATAATGCCCGGCGCGGTTATCCAGCTTTGCTCGTTTAGACACCGTCATCAATGAACTAATCGGATTCGGAACCCCTACTTTAATTTGTGTGTTCGGATCACCAATCTTCGTTTCTATCATAAAAACATCCTGGTTCACTTTGGATGTATGATAGGCAACTTCCTTAAAGGTTGCTGCTTTTGAGAGCTTAAACTCTCTAACTGTTTGACCGTTAATAAATTCTGACGCATATGTATGACCTGTACCTAAAACTGCCTGACCTGCCAACACCAATGCTAAAAAAGCCCCCGCTTTTTTAGTAATCCTCTTACCCCTCATTTTAAATGATCCCCCATACTCTAGATGAAAATTTTTCCATTACTATACTATTTTATAATAAAATTCATAGATTGCAAGATTTTGTCAAAATATAGAGAAAAATAACTTTTATTGTTTTATTAGGAAAATTCATGTAGAATTTTGGTTTAAACAAAAAAAGCTTCAAACTGGCGAACAAAATTCAGTATGACCAAGGGGTTGCTTAGCTGTGAAATTCGGCTAAGCGACCTCTTTTTTTGGAGCAAACCTGTTTGATGCATAGACTTGCTGTTTTTGTGCATAGGACTCTCTGTTTTGTGCATAGACTTTACTCCTTTTGGCATAGGGCTCCCAGTTCGGTGCATAGACTACATAATTTTGACTCATAGACCTCCCTGTTTGGACCCATAGACTTCCTGTTTTGGCTCATAGCCTCTCTGTTGACCCATAGACTCCCCGTTTTGACTCATAGAACCTCTTGTTTGGACCCATAGACTCCCCGTTTTGACTCATAGAACCCGCCGTTCGGCTCAAAGACTCCCTAAATCAGCCCGCAAACTCTAAAACTAGCCTCATGAACTTCCTGATCTACCTCATTACCTCATCATTCCATCATCTAAAACAAAAAAAGACTGACCTAAAAGCACAAAGCTCTCACTTTTTAGGTCAGTCTCTTCCTTATTTCTTTTCAACTTTTTTCAAAATACCCGAAACGAGTGCATAGCTTTCTTTTTTCAGAAGCGGTCTATTTTCATCCACTCGCTTAAACACTTCATCATCGAGGTATCCGCGCTTTGCTGCAGCTACCCAAGGATTTTTTCGATGCTCATCCTTCTTAATGAACCATTCAAACATCCAGCGAGCTGCCTTATTGCGGGTTAATGGTTTATCACCTGTCACTTCTGGCCAATCAATGGTTTTGTAGCGTTTCGGATCCGTTCTCTCTACCCCATTCTTCACCATCCAGACAAACTGATCTTCTGTAAAAGGTTCGTTTGGCTTCAAGTCATTCTCATAACCAGCGAACAGGAGGCCACGCGTATAGAGATCCTTCACCGCTGGATAGAACCATTTGCCTTCATATAAATAGTTCAAATCAAAATGGTAGAGGTGTGCACCTTTTACAATCAACTCATCCTGTAATTGTTTCACCAGTTTTTTATCCTTTGACATCTCGCGGAAATTCATATCATTTTTATATGATAAAACGGATGCTACACCAGCGGCTTCCGCAGTAGACATACCCGTCGGAACAATCCTGGCACTTCCCGCTGCCAAGGAAGAGTAACCTGATGCCTTACTCGCTACAAGAAGATTGTCCATTTTCTTCGGAACAAGAGATCGGAACGGAATCGCATACTGCTTCGGATTTAAAATGACATAGTCTTCTCCGTCCGGGTCAGTCGCTTGAACGTCAACCGGATATGATCCAAATGCTATCGAATCCCAGTGATCTTTGTATTCCCACACATCCGAGATTGGCAACTGGTATTCCGCCTCAATGTGTCTTGTTTCCCGGACATAAAGTTCCTCTGGGTAGTCAGCGATCTCAGCATTTTCGAATCCAGGGAAGTTCTCCCGCAGAAACGTCAAAACGTGATTCGTTTCTTCTTTTCCGATCTCAATCGCTTCTTTATTGGACTCTTCATCAAGTCCGTTTGTTCCAAAGATCTGCAAGGCATTGATATAAACATCGCCATTCGTTACACGAGCAATGTTGAGTCCTCTTAACCGGGTCCGTTCACTCACCGGCTTATACGCGTCAACGACACCCCAGAACCCATACGCCGTACGGGGCTGAACGACTGCTTCACCGAACGTTTTATCTTTTGCCACTTTATAGACTTTGCTCCAGTCGACATTTTTGAAATGCATCATGAGCGTGACCGACATGCTTGTTTCTTTTTTACCGATATCTTCTTGTCCAATAAAATAAGGGACCTTCGCTAATGCGGCAAAGTCAGCATGTGCCGTTGTATCAATATAACGCTTGCCTTGATAGCGCATGACACCATCAGGATTTTTTACTTGAATTTGATGGATTGCTGTCTGTTCATCATTCAGCTCTACCTTTTCCACTTCTGTTTCAAGCTGCAGCGTAATATTTTTTTCATTTTTCACAAGCGTATCAAAAGCTTCCTCAGCTTTATCAATGTCAAACGAGATTTGGTTATCCACCATCTTATGCCACTCTTTAAAGATCCCGGCATTCGCTGGTTTTTTATCTTTATCGAGACCGAGATCAAGGAAGTTCAGTTCCCCGTAAGTAAACAAACCGCCTAGTCCACCGCGTTCAACGAGCAAGAGTGTTTTCGCGCCAGCTCTTGCTGAGGCAACTGCAGCTGCCACTCCCTCAGGCTCACCGCCAACAACGATTACATCATATTTTTTTAACGGAATAGCTTCATCGATCCGTACAACATCATCATTTTTATTTAGGTAATAACCGGTTCCCGCTCCGGTTAATAAAACCAATCCTAATAGTAACCCTATCCACTTTTTCAACCATATCCCTACTTTTTTGGGACGATTCTGAATGGATCGTCTCCTTCATATGTATAAAAGTACCTCTCTTATTCTAGCAAATGTTTATTTACAAGTTTAGACAAATATCTTACAAATCATATCAATCCGGAAAGGAAAGTTCAAATGAAGAGTAGATCCCTCGCTTTTTTCACCTTGTTCTTTGCTTTATTTTTGTTCGTTCTCGTCAAACCTGCAAAAGCTGATCATGGTCATTCTCTACTATTCGCGGCACATAACGATACGATCCTTTTTGATTTGAATCCCGCTCCCCGGGCAGTGAACGGTGTTTCTTACGTGCCGGTCCGATCGTTCAGTAAACACTTTGGCTTCAAGGTGGACTGGATGGCCTCAACAAGTGTGGTCAGGCTTACCAAAGGTACTCAAGTTATCACGTTAAACACGAAAACAAAGCAATTGATTCGAGGAAGCTCTTCTGTTCCTTTTTCCTACATGAATATCAATAATAGTTTACTTGTACCCTATCGTCAGATAAGTGAAGCGTTTGGTTACAACGTTTCTTTTTCTACTAAAGGTCCGATCGCGCGTGTTTCTGATGGGGGCGTCCGACTGACATTTGATCAGCTTTACGAAAAAAATAAAGTCCAGATAGAAGCTTATCGAAAAGCTCATACTCCGCCACCGCCTAAATCTTCTATACCATCACCTGCAAAACGAGCATTCTTAACGTTTGACGATGGGCCGAACAAACACACAGCGGGGATTCTGGATTACTTAAAAACAAACAACTTGAAAGCAACGTTCTTTGTTCTGAAACCAAACGCTGATCTTAACCCCGCTTTAATTAAACGAATGTTTAACGAGGGGCACACGATTGCCTGCCACGGGGTGACCCATGATATGAATAAATTCTATCAATCATCTTCTGCCGCAGTTAGAGAGATGAGGTCCTGTTTTGATTCCGTTAAAAAAATAACAGGTGGAGCCCCTTCAAATGTGATCCGAACACCATACGGCAGCAAGCCCTATATGACAGACTCTTTTCGAACGGCGATGAATGCAGCAGGTTATAAAATGTGGGACTGGAACGTGGACAGCATGGACTGGAGCTATAACATGGCAACAAAAACAAGCCCATATACAAATGAACAGATTAACACAGTGATTAAGTCAGGCGCTGCTCCTCTTGTTCTGCTCCACGATCGTGCGGACACAGTTGCTATCTTGAAAGCGGTCGCTCCTCATTTAAAAAGTAAAGGATACACATCAGTCCCGATTACTTCGTCCATTCAGCCCTATAACTTTTGGAATAAATATGTGTTGAAATAATAAAAGGCTGAACTCCTTATTAGAGTTCAGCCTTACATGCCTACTTACGATAAGATCCTTGGAAGATATAATAAAGGGAAAAACGATATTGATTTAGATTTTTATTGTTTTCTACCCCTAACAGGATGATTGGCTGTTCTTCATTAAATTTCGGTTGCCAAGTGGCATTTAATCCTTCATAATAACCTTCTTCCGTTTCCCACGTTGAATCCGTTTCTGACGCCTTACCATGAAGTGCTTCTAATTCTTGCATTAACTCCTGATATTTTTGAGTCGCTTCTTCTTTTGTCATGTTTTCAGAAGCATAATGATATTCGATCGTTTGCAGAGAACGTTCTTTTGGCCAGAACCCATACCCTGTACGTCCGTCTGAACCTAGGACATTTTCACCATCGTATACTAGATACGGATAGGACTCTTCCCCAAGTTTTCCTTTTTCAAGGGAACGAACCGTTGTGTCGCTCATGCCAAGTGAGATGTCTCCAATGGTTTTGATAGGCTTGAACGGTAACTTTTCAAAAAAACCGCTCGTCGCGATATCTGCATGATTCTTGGAGAAATAAGAACTCCAGTCTTTTGCCCCAACCGATCTTTCAAAAAATTCAACCGAATCATCCCCATCGCGTTCTGTGGACAATCCGATCAATTCTCCAGCATAGTTAAAGAGGGGCGTACTGAAAAACAGGTTAGTGAATCTAGTATTGGTATAGAATTTGTTTACAATAAAATTCGAAAAATCTTCAATTTCGATTTCTACTGCTTCTTTTGAAGAAAGAGAGATCGCTTTATCTCCTGCCTTGAATTCATTTGAAATACGAACCGGCTGAACATTTACCGGAGTAGAAAGCTTTAAAAGTGCGAGATTTTTATCTTTATCTAATTCCACTACGCCTTCTACGGTAACCTCTTTTCCGTTGCTCATCTCAATAACCGCACCTTCTCCTTGGTGAACGGCAGTTTCGGTGGTCAGTACAAGACTTGGGCTCACAAACACACCCGCTCCACGATATACATAACGCTGACCGTGTTTGATTTTATGGATCGTTACGACTTTTTCTTTATTTTTCTGCACAAGTTCTGCAAATTCTGAACTCGAAATAAGGACACGCTGTGTTTTTGAATCGTATACTACTTTTGCACCTAGTGCTTCTCCAACGAAACGAAGAGGTACCATCGTGCGATTATTCATCGCAAGTGCAGCAACATCAAGCGTCTTTTTCTCACCGTTTATGTATGCCGTTTTGGACCCAACCTTTAATTTAACAGTCGTCTCTTCATCTTTTATCGTAACCGTTTGATCAGTGGAACGATATTGGACAGAAGCTCCTAAGTTTTCTGAAATTCCCCGAATTGGCACTAAAGTGCGGTAATCCTTAACGACAGGAGGCTGGTCGTACATTTGTTTAATGCCATTCACATATACGGGAATCGTCGTGGCAGCACTCGCTTCAAGTCCTGTTAAAGATGTTATACTTAACGAAAGACCTAAACCAAGACTCAAAGCTTTCATTCTACTTTTCATTTATTTATCCCCTTTTCTCTTTTAGAAAATTATACCATTCAAAATGATCGATAGATTAATAGTTTTCCAAAACATTTACAAAACACAACTGGAGGTCATATGCACTGCACCTCATCTTGAGGAAAGACAGAGGTTGTTTGACTGTCATCGGCAGGATCTTTGCAGTCAGTACATCTCCATATATATTTTGGCTTTAACTCTTTATTTTGTAAGATAGATAGCTTATTTGTCTCTTCACGCAGACGATTAGAAGTTGCTGTTAAATGATCTACGTCTTTTCTCAATCCTTCTAAAAGCTCGAATAAACGATTAAAATCAACTAGTAACTCTTTCAATACTTGCTTCACTCCTGTTCTCATAGAAAAACCCGCAACTTAGGTGTTACGGGTACCGCAATTCTTAAAGCTCCAAATCTAAAAACCTTGTTTGATAGAATGTAGACGTGTAGACTTTCCATACTCCATCTCGCTTGATCAGGTAGTAAACGCCTGAGCGATCTTCTATAAAATCAAATGGTGCCCTTTTGGGATCTGCATAGGTATAGGTGTAATCGATAATTAGATTCTTAACCGATACCTTTACCAATCTGGAAGAAATATTTGTCGCTTCCGTTACAGGTTCTGAAACAATCTTACCTCTGATGGAATCGCCGTCTTCAAACGTTAATTCATTGGTAAAAGCCTCAGCTAATCCTGCTTCATGTGCAAATCCAAATCGTGCAGTATCATTGATTTCATATAATCGATCTATATCCATCGTGTTGGCAGCATCAAGTGTACCTGATTCGCTGTTTAGAACTGCATCCATCAGAGCATGTGCATCCGGAAGGTTAACCTCTTCAAGCCATAACGCACGTTTAAGCATAGCCGTCGCTTCTGCACGATTCGCAATTTTGTCAGGGGAAACCGTCGTTTCACTCGTTCCTCTTACGACATCTACTCCGTTAACCATACGCAGGTGATTATAAGCCCAGTGACCAGGCTTTAAATCGTTAAAGTTTCTTGGTGTCCCGGCATCAAAAGAAATGGTAGATTCAAATGCTCGGGCCACGATTGCAGCGATTTCGGCACGTGTTATCTTCATGTCAGGCTTGAATGCCGTATTGGATTTCCCTGAAACAATACCTAAAGCACTTGCTGTGTTAATATCGTTTTTTGCCCAGTGTTTTTGAGTGTCTGAAAAAGCCATTCCTTGTTGATTGGTTTTCAGCTCAAGAGCACGAACGATCAGGACCGTGAACTCTGCCCGAGTAATGCTTTTATCCGGCTGTAAAAAAAGCAGGTCATTCGCGTCACGAATCCCTTTGATGATGTTGGCTTGGAGCATGTTCTCCATATCATTCTGTGCCCAATGACCATCAATATCTTCTGCATAATACTTTCCGATGGGATCAATCATATTATCTTCTGCAAAAGCAGATTGTTTAAACGGTGCCATTAACAATGCTGCAGCTAGAGCACCGCTTATCATTTTTTTCATTTATTCGCATCCTCTGTTTTCATAAATTGTTATTACAGGAAAATTTTATATATTTATTGATGCGTTGTCGTGCATCTAATTTACTATTTAATAAAAAAGATCAAAAGAAATAGCTTTGAATATACTCATAGCTCTCCTTCTTCTCCCTTTAAAGGTTTCTTGTCAATAAAAAGCAAAAAACCGCACCCTCTCAGGCCCGGTTTTTCAATTATTTATCCTTGTTCATAAACTTTTCTAAAAGATTACTAAAGATCACTTTATCCGAGATGTTAAGTTCTTTCTTCGCCTGGTCATAGGCTGGTTTACAGAGATTAATGTCTGTTATTTCACCAGTCTTTCCGTCAAAACACGTTCCTTTATTAAAGAATCCATCTACGGATGATTTATAGGTGTAATCTCCATTTGTAAATGAGAGATCACGCTGAACGACAAGCTGGTTCTTCTCTTCAAACAAATTGCCCCCCATCATGTAACGATCATCGAAAGGAACACCAAGGGCATGAAGAATGGTCGGTGAAAGGTCTAGCTGTCCGCCTGTTCTTTCATACACGCCTTTCCCTTCATCATTAGGCAAATGCATCACAAGTGGCACTTCATGGAACGTTTTTTCAATATTATAAGGAGTGAACGCTTCCCCTGCGATTTTCATCATCGCTTCGTTATTATCAACACCATAGTCATGATCTCCATATAAAAGCAGCACGGTTTCATCCCACAGGTTTTCTTTCTTCAACCGCTCAACAAGCATACCTACTGCTTCATCCACATAATGTACGGAATGCAAATAGTCCCCAACGATTGAACCTTCGTATTCTCCTACATTCAACGTACGGTATTTAGACTGGATGTTATATGGATGGTGACTCGATAAGGCGACCATAAATCCGTAGAATGGTTGTTTCATCTTTAGAAGTTCGTCGACAGATTGCTGCATGAACGGCTTGTCTCCGAGTGTCCACCCAGCAATCTCTCCCTCTTTAAAATTCCCTTCACCGAAGAAATGGTCAAAACCATAGTTATCGTACACGACATAACGGTTCCAGAAGCTCTTTTTGTATGCGTGGAACGCCGCTGTTTCATAGCCGTTTTGCTTTAAAATGCCTGGCAGCGAATCATACGTATTGCTTGGATAGCGAACATAGACCGAGCCTGAATATAGCGGATGTAGAGAAGCGTTTGCTAAGAATTCCGCATCAGATGTACGTCCTTGTCCTGTTTGAAGCGAGAAGTTCGGGAAGTACATGCTGTCGTTGATGAGTTTATTAATATTCGGCGTGATTTCTTTGCCGTTAATTTTTTGGTTGATCACAAAGTTTTGGAAAGCTTCTAACTGGATCATGATGACGTTCTTATCTTTCGCCACACCATAGAACGGCGTTTCTTTGCTCATCTCTTTTTGGTGTTCGTTGAACCAGCTTTTGATCTCTTTCGATTCTTCTGCCGAGATCTTTTGCTGCTGGAAGAACGTTTCATTCACATAGCGATAGATGTCAAAGCCGTGGAAACCGAGAAGGCCGGTTTGGCTATAGAGCGCCAAGTTGTACCAGTTACTCGAAAAAAGAGCGGAGCCGTACTTTTTCGTATATTCGTTGATCGGACTCGTCACGAAAAGATAACCGATCACAAATGCAGCAAGACCGAGTGCCGCGCGGGTTATGAGACGCGCTTTCAGTTTCCCGTTTCCGCGTTTGGTTAGGAGGATAACGAGCGGAATGAGCACGATTAAGTCTAAGATAAAAACAATATCTTTAGCCTGAAACAAATCTAGTATACTACCAGAAATCGCACCGACTTGGTTTGCTTGTGATAGCACAGTCATAGATAAGAGGTCGTTAAAATAACGGTAATAGATAAGGTCTCCTACAATTAAAAGGGTGAGGACTGCATTAAGAATGAGCAAACTGATCCAGCGTTTGCTTTGTTTTAAAAAGAGTGTCCAGAAGGAAATGAGCAAGAGTGCACCAACGCTGATCAACGTTAACCCAGCATAGAACCCGATTATCGTTCCTTCATTAAATAGTTTGTTCAAGCTCTCTTTTATGTAGCCGACAAGGCCGGATTGTGCAAAAACAGTATCAGAAAAAGCACCAAATAAATAGAGTTTAAGAAAAACAGCGAGCAGAAAGGCACCATAGAAAAAATAGTCCCAACCCCACCGCTTGAAACCTCGTAGAATCATTTACTGTATCCCCTTTCAGTAACTCTCTCATTTTACAGTTTTATAAAAAAAAGGGCAAACATCCCTGATGGGAGTTTACCCTTTATTGAGCGTTCTCTATCTATGAACGAACATGGAAAATTAATTAATTTTCATCTTTAACGAATATGGAGTTAAAGAGGCATTACCGAACACATCGGTTACTTTAATGAAGTATTTTCCTGCTTTCACGTTGTAGTTCAGCACTTCCGCATCTCCTACTGCATACGTATCAGAAGTGGCTACCAACTTGCCTTTGCTGTCATACAGGCTGATCACTCCATCGATTTGATCGTTATCGAATGTGATCTGGCCGGTGTGAGGAGCCATAAAGCTGAATGAATACCAGTCCGAATCCTAGTATATCAAATCATCAAACTATTTTACATTTTTTTTACAAAAGTATATTACTATCGTTTTAATAGAAAACAAATGAGATAAAAAACATTGGCTAACAAAAAGGACTTTTTTACCGATAAAAAAGATATAGTTTTTACCCGTTTCACTAGTTATCGGTATGCCGCGGTTAAGACTTAAATGGTACAACTGAAGAAATTCAGTGTCACAAAGCTATAGGGGCTAAGGTCTCGCACTACGCCAGCCAGCTGCCATTACCATTACACTGTAGGAGGAATTGGTATGAAAAAATCATTGGCAAAATGGGTTACCGCAACTACTTTAACATTTACAGCTGTTGCTGCAGCGGGAACAACAGGATTTGCTGCTAAGAAAGAACAGCAACAGGATACAAATATTGTGACTGTTGTCTATCAAGGACATAAACTGTCTTTAGAAGGAGCAAGATTGGTTAGAGAAAACCTGATCCTTCCTGTAGAAGCCATTGCAGATGCAAACGGTGGAAATGTAAAGTACGACAAAAAGAGTATTACCGCAACACGTGGAGATATCTCATACACGATGAAACTTCACCCGCGCTTCTTCCAGTTCGATAATGACGGCGTGCTTTTTGCCATCATCCCAGCAAAAATTTATTCTGGAAAAGCCATCAATTCGTTAAAGCAAATCGAACGCACACTTGGCGTTACACTTGAATTTAGCGAAGAAGAAAATACGCTGTACATCAACTAGTCATCAGGGTAAAGCTATGTACAAAAAAAGCCTTCGCTACTTAAGCGAGGGCTTTTTAAATAATTTAATCCAGCGTTGGCTGAAACTCTTCAAACTGATAGTGTACTAATTTAGAAGTGTTCCATCTTTTCTCCATGAAGTTCAGTTTCTTTTTTACATAATCAAAATGTGCTTTTCCTTAATACCCATCCCCAAGGTAAAGCTCGCATTCGTTATTACCTAAGTACAGGACCTTCAAGATGTGACCGTTCAAATGGCAGAGGTACAAACTGTTCCCTATGCGTATCACCGTTCACACCTCTTCTTTCAAGGAATGTTTCCAAGCTTCATAAGCAAGAAACGCACGTACTTCTTCTTTATCGATTCCCATATCTTTTGCTTGTGTAACAAGCTCAACCCACTCAGGATCAAGCAGCTCGATTTGAACATTTAACAGTTGCTCCACAGGGACCTCCAACGCTTTTGCCAATTTTTGAATCATATGCGCAGACGGGTTGGTTTTATGACTTTCGATGCTGCTTAGGTAGCCTTTTGATATTTTTGCGATCATGGCTAATTTAGTAATGCTTAACCCCTTTTTTAAACGTATTCTTTTTATTTGCTCTCCAATATTCTGCAATATCACCAGCTTCCTTTACTTTTTCAGGAGAATCCTAAGCTTGATATTTACCTTTATTTTTACTACGTTGGTAAAATAATGTTGCTGTTCCAAACAAAACTAAAAAGAAACCGCCCAAAAGATAGTTATACATATTTGTTGCCGTTTCGGGTAATATCTGATCTTCAACCGGCGGGGAATTTAAATCCCCTTTATCGATAGGGCGTTCAGGGAGAATGGTCTCATCTCCATCAGGATTAGCTGGATCTTTTGGATTTTCTGGATCACTCGGATTTTCTGAGTCTCTTGGATCTTCTTCGTCGCTGGGATCTTCTGAGTTTCCCGGACCTTCCGGATCACCTGGATCTTCCGGATCTCCTGGATCTTCTGGGTAATACTCTTCAATAATAAATTTAAATTCTACCTCAAATGTTAAACCTTGAAATTCATTGCCTAGTTCATAGGGAAATTTCACTTCAAACATAAGATCTTCCTGATTTTTAGAATTTAAATATCTTGAAGACATTCCATTGAAATCTTTTAATTTTCCATTATATAAAATACCATTTGTATCCCATACTTTAAGTAAAAACTCATTATATAACTCTTTCGATCCGCCTTTAAATCTTGATTGAGTATTATATTTAAAATCTTTTGTTCCTCTGTTTTGTATAGTAAGTTTTCTCGTTGCCCAATCACCTGGTTTCATATTTGTGAGATTAAATAAAAAACTATTTGGATTTGTATTAATGTTAAGGGGAGTATTTGTTTGCGCTTGAACTACAGTTGATTGAAATAAAACAAAAATAAAATATGTGAGAAGTATTTTTAATAGTTGCATGCTTTAACCTCTCAATTAACAAATTATATTAAGAAAAGGTGGGATACCCACCTTTTCTTACAAAATATATATTTAATTTTTATTAGCTGGTTCTACTACTTCATTATCTTTATGTTTCCGAAGATCCTCACCATTTCTATTTTGAATAGACCTTGGATTAGGATAGGTTAATCCGTCAGCCGAACCTTGAACTCCATTGTTTATTTCTCCATTACCATGAGAGCTATCTAATTCCATTCCATCCCATTGAGTTGCTTCTAGGTTAAAGTAAAAATTAGCAGAATTACCTTGGAATTTATTTTGCACAAATTCTCCGTACTTATCGGCAGTTCCTCCAACTCTTGTTTTATCATCTTTAAATTTAATAACAAACATTACACTATCACTATCACTTGGTGTAACCGGTATACCTCTCTTAGCTTCTTGATCTGCAATTAATGGTGCTAAATTGATTCTTGTATCTGTAGAATCTTGTGCTAAATAGGCTGGTTTAATTTTACCAGAATAATTATTATTTACTAGATCGGCTAATGTAAGAGATGTGCTTCCTTGAAGAAGGCTTTTTCTTGGCTCGAATTTACCTTCGGTATTTTCTGAATCGACACTAAAAACATTAATTTCAAATTGTGAAAGAAATTCATCCATGTTTTTATTGGACCCTACTCCTTTCTTAAATCCTGCTGCTGTTGTATTTAGTAATACTTCTTTTATTGCGAGTGTTCCTTTATTATTTAACGTAAATACTCTTTTAACTTCATCCCCAGGCTTCATATTACCAAGATCAAAGTTTGCTGCTTTGTTTACTTTTCCAACTTCCAAGTCTAACGTTCCAGCGGCAAAATGATTGTTTATCGTTGCTGTATCGTTGAATGCTGCCCAAGTTCCCCCACCTACTAATGTTAAACCAAGTGCTGCTGTTGCTACTCCCATACCTAACTGTTTTTTAATACTCATTCTTTTTCCCCTCTTCTCCCTCAATTACGAGGTATGTAATTTTATATTGAACCCTATTTAGGGAATCAACCAATGTTAAGCTGTTTTTTCGACACCTGAATTTTTATTAACTCTATCCAGCTCTTTCAAAGCTCTCAAAATAGAAATTGCAGAGTAAATTAGTAATAGTACACCTGGAATAATCAGTAGCATTGCAGTACCTTTATTGGACTTAGCAAAATCTATAAAATAGCCTAGATAAGGAACAGTAATATCGGAATATTTCGCAACCACATTCTGAGCTAAGACTGGCTGACCATCGACATCTTTATTGTTATCACCTTTTGTCTGGTACATTGTCTGTTCTCCATTTTTTATTACCTCTATAATTCTATGAGTTACCATGGTTTGGTCTTGTTGAAGAAATGTGACTATATCTGATTTTTTTAGGTTACTAGTATCTTTTAATGGCTTAACTGCAATAATTGAACCTGTTTTAAAGGTAGGTTCCATGGATCCTGATAGTACTGTCTTAAGCTGATAGCCAAATATTTTAGGTTCACCGCCAGAAGATTTGGTAGAGATCACCACAAAAATCATACCTAGCAATGTTATGGCTAAAACTACGGTTAATAATCCGTTTAAAATCTTTAGTGTTAATTTCATAAAAACCACCTTTTTTATCTATTATTGTGTTTGTTCACTTTCTTCAGGAAGTTCTGACGCATTTACAGGTTCATTATTTTGCTCATCTGCTTTTTCATTTTGATCTGGATTAGGAGACAACTCAGGTTCTATAACAGAGTCCCTTTTATCTTCTGTATCTTCCGTGGACTCTTTTTGATTGTCTTTCTTGCCATGAGGAGGTTGTTTCGGATTCTTTTTATTTGGATGATCGTCTATACATTCATTTGGAAGGCAATCCTTTTTGTCACCATTACCTTTCCCCGGATTATCTGGATCACCATACTCTCCGTCATCACCATTCTCTGGCCCGTTACCTATTCCGGAGTTGTCCTTTTTCTTACATATGTTTTTATTTTTTTTCTTAAATTCGCTATCACTACAAAAATCTGCTGAAGCTGCTATAGGCATCACGATTTGCTCTGTATCATTAAATCTTAAATAAGTAGTAGAGTTTGGTATTAATAAAACTGAAATCATTATTAAATAAAGCAGCCACAAGTTTGTAATTATCAAGAACCTCTTTTTAGATTTTCTCGAAAATTTTCTGTGTTTGTTTTTTCGGCTGGGGTAAAAATCCATTGATTTTTTCACTCCCTTTAGATTTCATATTCAAAACACTTTTGTTCTTTATTAAGAACTTATAAACTGAGTATACTCCATAATACCTATAAAAAAATCGTTAAATTACCCCTTATGTTCTATAAAAAGAACTAAATCCTTTTATTTCCATTCGTTTTCTCCGTATTCCTTACTATTTTGTTTTTTTATAAAAAAATATTTGTTCTTTATAATGTACTTACATGTTAGAAAATTAGGAACAAAAACCTAATTAGTTGGGGTGGTTTATGATTCGATTTCTTTGCTGGGTTTTTATAATGAGTGGATTATTGTTGTTTTTTTATGGGGGGGTTCTGCACGTTATAACTATAGAAGAACAAAAGAAGAGTTTTATTAAAGCTCAAGAAGTTATAGGTTTTCCTAAACAATTAAATAATGATGCAAACAATTTCAATCCTAAAAAAGGCGAAGTGATAGGAATGTTATCAATACCATCATTAAATGCAGATCTATCTATTATTGAAGGAACAGATCCTGATGATCTTGAAAAAGGTGTTGGACATTTTTCCAACTCATCATTCCCCAATCAAAACAATCAAATTCTCTTATCAGGACACCGAGACACTGTATTTAGAGATTTAGGTAAAGTGAAAAAAAATGAAGAATTAATTATAAAACTTCCAACTGGAGAATATACTTATGAAATTTTTGACTTTAAAATAGTAGATGCAAACAATCAAACCATTATTCAATCAACCTATCCTGAAGAAATATTAGTTTTGACTACTTGTTATCCCTTTTCATATGTAGGAAACGCCCCAGATAGGTATGTGATTTATGCAAAAAGAAAATAAGGATAATACCTACAGAAAAGGAAGTTGAAATGGATTCCAAGAAGTTATCTGTAGCATAAAAATACCCCTCCATCATAAGTCGAGGGGTATTTTCTATAAAATATAATATTAATCCGCAATAAAAATGTTCCCTGTCGCCCCATCCATTTCACCTTTGCACCAATGGATTCAGAGATAAACCTTAGCGGAATCATCGTTCTGTTATTGATTACTTTTGCAGAAGCATCTAGGTTAAAGAGAACTCCATTTTTATAAGCTTTATTCGAGTTTAATTCAAGCTTTACGACATCTATACCTTTTTTAATGATAACCGAGTTTGTTTTTGAATCCCAGCTGACAGTAGCTCCTAAATCATCGAACACCCCGCGTACATGGACTAGTGTCCGTCCATTGATATAAACAGGATCTTGATCAAATGTTTGGAACAACCCGTTCACATAAATGGCTTCTCTAGAATGGTTTGTTATAGTTGGTAGGATGACTTTCCAGAACTCGCCCCCAATTTTTTCATAGCCTTTAACACTAGGGTGAATGTCTGAAGGATTCGGAAGATTGACTTTGACATTCACTGCGATTACTTCTTTTGTTGGTACATAAACTCCACCTTTGCTAATGACAGCTTCTTTAATCGTATCGTTTAATTCATTTAATATAGGAAGAAACTGTTCTTGCTGATTCACTGGTAAGTATGGATAAGCATTGTAATATCCCATAACATAAACGTGAGCATGGGGATTAAGAATGTGTATTTCTTCTAATATGGCTTTTATATTTGACTCAACCTCTGTTAACACTTTTGAAAGATCTGCGGGGTCAATGGAGAGTCCTTCTTCTGTACGTTTTATCTTTTGAAGGAGGTCATTTGCTCCAGTATTTAACGTAATTATATCGGCCACTGTAATATGAGCTCTGATTCCAGTGGTATCACCCTTACCTTTCCGTACATCATTTCTGATATCCTCTAACACTCTTTTTGATGTATATCCGGAAAAAGCGTATTGCTTACTAAATGCCGTTAAAAATCCAATTTCGTCTAAATCCTCCGCAAGCAAATCGGTATACCCTTTTCCTATTTTTAAGTACGGAGTTTGGCCTGCAGCTAATGAGTCCCCAAGAGCTAAATAGGTGACTGGTCTTGTTTCTGCCTGCGCATTAACAGGTGTCAAATTAGATAAAAATAACGAAAACAACAAAGCAACACTTAAAAACAAAGTTACAAATGCCGACTTCTTCTTAGTACATACCATACATTCATCCCCTTTTTTTCTCTCATAAAAAAAAGACCATTTCCAAACAACAATACTGAAAACGGTCTTCCAATCTTTATTCGAACACTTTATTAATAGTGATTGATACTTTTCCTTCATTAGTCTTTTGGGCATTTAGGTTATAACTAGTGTCAAAAGCTTTGCTGTACTGTTTCCACTCTGATGTAAAATCATAATATGTTTCTTTATTTAATGTATATGCTCCTAATTCGTCCTTCACCATTCCGCTATAATACTTACCAAGTTCTTGAACATCTCCAGAATCCTCAAAGGCGATTTGGAGATTCTTCAATCCATGATCTTTCATATAAAAAAGGAACAGAGCATCCTTTCCGTATATCTTTGTTTTAGCTGTTAATAAACCTTCTCCATACGAAAGGTCCCAGTAGTCTACCTTTTTTACAAGCTTATCAATTTCTTTGAGAGGCATTCCTTTATAAAAAGGTTTTAGTAGAGATGTAAGTTCTCCCTTAAAAGTATAAGGGGTTTGTTCATTCGATAACCATTTTACAGCTGCTCCGAACTGTTCACTGATAAATCGAATCGGAATGAAAGCCCGGTTATTCTTTGCAGTAGGAGCTACATCAATGATCGTTTCTTTCCCGTTAATAAGGACGAGCTTAGAATTCAGTTTGAAATGGATAGATTTCATTCCATTCTTGATGGTTATACTATTTGTTTTTGGACACCAATTCACTCCGGCACCTAATTTCTCAGTGATCACACGCAAGGGCACTAGAACTCTTCCATTCTTTGCAAATGCCGGAACGTCTGAATCTACTGAACTACCATTTACCATAGCTTTAATGTTATCTGAGGCCGAGGTTGTTGAAGATAGTCCAAATAATAAAAACAATACTGCTAAAATAATAGATGAACGTTTCACAAGTCTCCTCCTTATAAATTAAGGTTAGATTATTTTATTGGATCATCTATTATAATACCAATTTTATACATTTAATGTAAAATGTTGATTTTATTATTTTTAAATCAACTTGATAGATTCCCTTCAGTTAAAATAGTTTTTTTCTAAATCGGGTAATGTATAACATGAATAAACTTTTCTGGTAAGTACAAAAAAGAACAAAGGGAGATTTTATATGCATAAAGCGGATCTAATTAAATCACTTTGTCAGCTAGTACAGTCAGATGATCAAGATTCAGGTACTGAATTAATCAATTTGCACTACCCTTTTGAAAAAATAGAGTATGTAAAACGTTCCTATACCAAAGCTATGATGCTGCGCGTTTTTATAAGAGATGGATTTATAGATCGATACAGTGGTCAAAAGCTTATTTTTCCACCGGTGTTAAGAATCCTTTCCATAAACTTTCCAAAGGAATTTCCGTTTCATCCAAACTGGAAAATGAGTGAATGTCACCCTGCTTATTGGGATCTCCTGCCTACTATCGATCATGTCGTTCCAATTGCTAAAGGTGGGAATAATGATGAAGAGAATCTAGGGAGTACTTCTATGATGAGAAATAGTGCTAAGGCAAACTTTACTTTAGAGGAATTAGGATGGCAGCTTCACAAGCCTGGTGACATAGAGGAATGGGACGGACAATTATCTTGGTTTATGGATATCCATCTGTTTTTATCGTCTTTTGAACAACATCTTTATCTACCTCATTTAATTTCATTCGCAGAATAGTATAATTCTGCAAACGACATACTGTTAGCAAGCAGTTTTTCTAATGCACGCTTTACCCAAGGCTTTGAAAGATCATCTCTCCCTGCTTTGTGATGCCAATCGTTAATAAACTCTTTTCCAATTACACATATGCATTTAGAGTTTTTAAAGATGGGATGGTTTTCAGGATAAGTTTCATCTTTGTGACTGACATATTGCTTAACCCCTCCAACAACAAAGAGCCAATGATGATGACTAGTATAATTTTGTAATATCGCTTTCATACATCCCTTTATAAAATCATTTTCACCTTTGGATAATCTCTTCTTCATTTGGACCTCCTCATATTAACATTACATTTACTGGGATAATTCGACTTTAACTGACATTATTCCTTTATAAATTCAGATTAATATCAATAAAATACCAGTTTTATAGGAATGTATGTTCGTTTATAATGATTGATAAGGAGGGATATTTATGACGATACGTGACCGAGGGAATATTAAGTGGACAAGTTTGATGCTACCGGAACATGTAAAGGAATTAAGACGGTACATACATGAAGAATATTACGATGTTTCTGAGCCGCGTATTGATGAGCAGCAGATGGAAGAAATGAACGAATTGATATTGGAGGCCATGGAATATAATTTTCCATTAACATTTATTATCTTTAAGAATAGAAGGTTGGAATCAATAGTGGGAAATATTCATTTTGTCGATTCAATAAAAATGGAGTTTCGGATAATAGATTTCCAAGATATTCTTCATAAAGTTTCTTTTTCAAAAGTAAAAGCTATACATAAATATGAAAAAGCAATGGAAACTTGAAGATCCATTGCTTTTATTATTTGATGAGTCGTATTGATTTAAGATCCTTCCACAATCGGGACCCGATTGTGGAGTAATCTTATATTGACTTATAGAAACCTGTACCAGTATCATCAAATCCTCTTCCTCTACAAAAATAGAATAAAGTCAAACTAGTCCATTTGCTTATTAAATAATTCCTTTTACTGAAGTGCAAAAAAACAAAATGACCCATTTATTGGCAGTGATTAAAAATCACCAGAATGTTAATATATAGAAAAATAAGAAAAACGAGGGAAAAATGATTGAATACATTTATACAGCCTTTCCTGACGATAATTCTTACAAAAAGTATCTATTCAACTTAAGATGGAATAAGCATATAATCTGCCCATTTTGTTCTTCAATTAAAAATACAAAAACAAGATCTAATTTTAGATTCCATTGCAATGTCTGCAACACTAATTACAGTTTAACTGCTAATACTGTAATGCATGATACAAAAGTTGAATTAAGAAAATGGTTAATTACCATATACTTTTATTTACATGATGAACAATTAAGCTACAGAAAACTAAGTAAAGTATTAAAAGTTAATAAAAATACTGCATTTAGAATGATTACATCATTGCAAAATCTTTTTTCAAAAGAGAGGTTAACAATTCTTGAAATTGCTGGTTAAAGAAAGATTCCATAGAGGTAATGTCTTTAATTTTATTAATTGAGTTGGGGAGGAGAAATTAAATGACTGAAGAACACAACATATTAAATGCAACTCATTTTGGTAAACTAAACCTTGGTGAAAAAGAACTTACATGTGCGGTCTTGGAAGATGGGTCTAGAGTAATTTCACGAAGCGCAGTCTTTAGAGCATTTGGAAGGACAAAGAGGGGGAGAAAAAAGGGGGAAATTAGAGTTGCTAATATGCCCGAGCTCCCTAGTTTCATTGATGCAAATAATTTAACTAAATATATCACTGGAGAAGTAAGGAACCTCCTAATTAACCCAGTAGTTTACAAAGCAAAGAATGGAAAGGAAGTAGAAGGTTATAAAGCTGAATTAATTCCTTTAATGTGTGATGTCTATCTTTCAGCAAGAATGGATGGAGTTTTAACTAAACAACAGGAAAATTTAGCAATTGCAAGTGAAATACTAGTTAGGAGTTTATCTAAATTAGGAATTGTAGCATTAGTAGATGAAGCAACTGGTTATCAGGCTGATAGAGATAGGGATGAGTTACAAAAGTTACTATCTAAGTATATATCTAAAGAGCTTCTTCCTTGGACAAAGCGCTTCCCTGATGAATTTTATCAAGAACTTTTTAGATTGAGAGGATGGAATTACCCTACTCCATCTGGTCAACGCCCAGGTATAGTTGGTCATTACACAAATCAATTTGTTTACGATCATTTACCACAAGGTGTGAAGGATGAACTCCAAAAGAATAATCCTTCAGTTTCTCCTGGGAGAAGAAAATGGAAACATCATCAATTTTTAACTGTAGATATTGGAAATGTACATTTAGAGAAACATCTAATAAAAGTTATTACTTTAATGCAAGCTTCTGACACATGGAATGAATTTATAAAAAAATTTAATCGCGTATTTGGAGTAATCGACCAGTTGGAATTAGATTTTGAAAAAATGCCTAAGCTAGTTAAAATTAAAGAGGCTCAACATCTTCAAAAACAAGAGTAGTGCCTCTTTATTTTTAACTTTTGCGAAGTCTATCTATCTAAGACATTTACACTAATCCACAACTTTATCGAGAACCAGATACTACAGAGAAAAATCCTCATCAATTCCCGAATCAAAAGACAAATTGCCAGCTTATCTTCAACTTTTTCCTCTATACATGCTAAACTACATCTTTAACAATCTGGCCCGTTTCATATAAAAAGGCAATTTTTTATTACAGAAATGCACCCGATCGTAATATAAGGTTAGCCAGAATATCTGGTTGAACTTTTTTTATTTGGTCTTATTATAGCAGTAGTCGGGGTAGAACGTAGCACCCATGGGACTGCTGATCCCGTCAACAAAACTGTACACCCCCTACTTGTATAAACATGTTTCAGGCTGGTTGGGACAAGAAGGATCAGTTTTTGTGGAATAACTATTTCTTTATTACTTGTAGTGTTCTCTCATTTATCAATGTCATCTATGCTCAATTTAAGGTTTGGTTTAAATTCTTTATTTATTTTTTCATCTCCAACCTAACATATGTATAACTCATAATAATCCTCTTATTCAAGGTTAAGTTCTATACTTGAATAAACGAAAAATTGAAATGATCTACGTTCAATTCACTCCGTTCACACTGGGATCTATTCCTTAAACTAACTCTTTCTTTTTATTTGAAGATTTTCTTTTAAACCATTTATTATAAAATGGTTCTTGATAATGGAGTTTTCTAGCCTTATATCTACAGGACAAGAGTACGTCCATTTATAGCCTGGGCGGGAACATCAATGGTTTTTGACTCATTGTTCACCAATACGTTTTTTGAACCTAATTTCAACCAAACGAGAATACCTTCTTTTTCTGCAGTAATCGTTTGCGTATTTTGGTGCCATTTAACCGTTGCTCCTAGCTTTTCAAAGATGCCTCTTAGTGGTTGGTACTAATGTTCTCCCATTTTGTATAACTGGAGGTTGATCATAGCTTTGTTTTACCCCATTTATGTATATTGTTGGCGAACTAGCTGCGGATGTAGGACTAAGGCTAAAACTCAAAGCTAATATAAAACAAATCATTAACAATAATCGTATTTTAAATTTCTTTAGAATGTCTCCTCCTCTTTTAATTACACCCCCTTAATTCTACTATAATATGTAAATTTATGTGTGTGTTTGTTGTAAAAATTAATAAAAATAGAATCCATTTTATTTAAGTAAAACATTTAATAATAGTAAGAAGCCAAAACAAAAGAGAGGTACTTGAATTAACAAGTACCTCTCAAAATGGGAGGAATGCGAATGGCATCCCATATTTACAAGAGTCACATATAATGACTCTTGTATATTGATTTTATACTAAATTTAGTTTGAACCTACAAGTTTTACAACTTTTGTTACTGCACCTGTTGTTACTTCAACCGTAACTGTTTCAGTTGCGTCAAGTCCAGCTACACTTATTGTAGATGTACCGTTATTTGTAACTACTAGGTCACCATTTTTATCATCACGTGAAACTACTTTAAATGTAAATGTAACAGGAGTAGTAGTCGCAAATGTTAGGTCATTACCAGCAGTAGGAGCTCCAACAACAATTTCTTCACCATACTGATCTTTAGCAACAATAACTTTTTCAATTTCATTAATGATTGCTGCTGCCGCAACAGTACCACCAGTAAATGTGAATGAATCTACAGCTTTTTCATCTGCATCTTGTAGATTTAATGTGCTAACTTTTGGAGCATCTGCAGAAACTTTAACTTTAAATGCGATTTCTCTTCCATCATTAATGTTTAGAGTAATTTTAGCATCGAATTCAGCATTTTGAGGAACATCTGTTGTAGAAGCATCTGCATCAACACCTACTGTAGCGCTATCAGCATACAATTTGCCGTCTGCTTCCAATGAAATACCCGTTGGTAAGCTAAGTACATAATCTCCACCTTCGCTTAACGCAACCTTTTCTCCAGATGCAGCAATACCATTTACTACAAATTTTTCACCATAAAGTGAACCTGCAGTGTCACCATTGTAATACAGAGTTTCAACTGGAACAACTTCATAATTAACAAAGTCACTTGCTACAACTGTTTTTAGTGTAGTATCAACAGCAGATACCTCATCACCTGTAGTTGTATTAACTAATGCGAATTTAACTAATTCAGAACCTTTTGAACGACTATCAACAGTAGCATCATTACTAATCTCTAATGCTCCAGTTGTTGCTGCATCATAATCTGTTGCAACAATCTTATGCCCAGCTAGTGTAGTAGTATCCATTACACGTCCGTGTTGATCTTCAACTACAAAGTCAGCCAATGTATACGTCGCAGTTTTATAAACTGATTTAGAAACAGTTGATTTTAAACCTACTAAAGTTGTTGCAACTGCATCAGCTTTTACTTGGATAGTCTTAGTAGTCACTTTATTAGTGGCAGAAGTGATGTTAATCACTAAGTTTTCAGTCCCTGTTGCAACTGCTTCAGTCGTGAATTCTAAGAAAGCTTTCCCATCAACTACTTTTATTTCTGCAGCACCAATTGTAATTGGATCGCCATTCTGAGATGCAGCAACAGTAATACCTGCTTCAATAAGAGACTCAGTAGTTACTACTTCGCCTTTGTTGTTTAATACATCAAGAGGAAGTTTAATAGTTTCTTGTCCAGCCACTATGCCATCAGGGTTTCCAATTGTTACAACATCTACTTTTTTACCTTCAGCCACAGTAACTTTGTAAGATAAGGACTTACCAGTTGAGTTTTCAACAACAGTAATTGTTGCTACTCCAGGGTTTCCAACTGTTAGAGCAACACCAGTTTCAACTTTAGTTGAGTCGTTCTTGTCAACTTGGATATTATCTAAAATATCATTTGAAACAGTGATTACACTTGGATTTGAAGATACGATTGTAAATTTAGTATCTAAATCAGCATCATCAGTTAGCTTTTTACCATATTGATCTTGAGCTGATAATAAAAGGTTAAATCCTGTTGTATCATCTTCAGATGGTGTTTTTCCATCAAGATGGAATACTCCACCAAGTTCCCATGTAGATAATGTAGATTTTTTAGCTAAAGTTAATGTAACACTTGAAGATTCAGCAGTTACTTTATTAACAAGAGTAAGTACTACCTTACTTCCTTCAGCATTTACTGCATTACCAGTCCAAGTTAATACACCATTTGAGAAAACTGCAGATCCAGTTGAGGCAACCACATCAAATCCGTTAGTAACATTTCCTAAAGATGCTTCTTTAGTAATTTCTTCGCCATATTGGTTGAATAGTTGGTAACCCACTACTGCGGAATTAATATCATCTTTATCATATGTAGCATCAGTTGATACTAAATCAGTAGATAATACTTTCACTTCATCTGCTCTTTCATTTTCAGCTTGTACAGACCCAGTTAATGCAGTCTCAGCCAAACCTGCAACCGATACGTCATATTTACCAGCGGATAGTTTTGAAGAAAGTTCTAAATGAGCAGCAGTCTTATCTTCATTCCACTCGATATTTGCAACACCAATAGTTGAAGAACCCTTTTTAACTGTAAAAGCAGCTTTAGTTGTATCAACAACTGGATTAGCAAATTTCACTTCAACTTTTTTAGCAGCAATCGCACTTACAGATGTAACTTCTGGAGTAGCTGGAGCTTCGTATTTGAACTCAGTTCCTTCTACTACTTCACCGTTTACTGCTAGCCTTAAATCAACACCTGCAGGAAGTTCTGGAGAGATTTCACTAAGAACTAGAGTAGTAGTATCAGCGCTTGTAGAAGCTTCTGCAGCTTTAACTGTTACTTTACCTACTTCGTGTACATCGTCGCCAGCTACTACAGTTAGTTCGTATCCAGCTTCAATTAGTGCGTTAACTTCTTCTTGCGTGTAAGTACCTTCTAGGGTTACTTCAACAGAAGTAGCATCTACAGCTTTTACAGAATCAACTTTTGGAAGTGGCATTGGTTGTGGTGCTTCAAGAGCTTCGTCAGCCTTTTGAATGAAAGCAGCCATTTCAGCACGGGAAACAGTATCACCAGGAGCAAAAAGCTTATCCGTTTTACCGTTTGTGATTCCCCATGCAACTAAAGTTGCGATGTCGTTTTCAAACATGTTTCCTTTGATATCAGTGAAAGTATGTTCAACTTCACCCTCAACCTTAAATCCATAAGCACGTACGATTAGAGCAGCCATTTCACCACGAGTAATTTTGCGATCTGGAGAGAACATGTCATTTCCAGTGCTACCCATGATTTTGTTTACTTTTACTGCTGCTACTGCATTGTGGTACCAAGCTCCTGATTTAACATCAGAGAAATCTGCTTCAAGATTTGTATCATAAAGATCAAATCTGTTTGCGAAGATCCCTGCTGCTTCAGCACGAGTAAGAGACTTCTTTGGTTCGAAACCTTTGTCAGTTCCCTTCATGTAACCATTTTCAGATACGTAGTTTACTGCACCTTCATACCAAGATCCAGGTTTTACATCAGAAAAACTTGCTGCACCAGCTACTGGAGCTACTGCAGAAGCTACTACAGCTGCAGTTAAACCAGTTGCCATAAATTTACGATAAGACTTAGACGCCATTTCGTTATTTCCTCCCTTTAATATGTAACTAGTAATATATGATTTAACTAAGCTATGAGTCCCAGGGCCCACAGATCAGTAAATACCAAATTATTCAAAACATAACAATAAATAGTATATTTATGAGTCTTAAGTCTGTCAATAAAAAATTCTAACAGTACTAAACTATTAATGTTTTACCAACTTAACTCATAAATACCAAGTTTTACCTTGTTACAACCATTTTACAATATATTTCATTTTTTGCAATTCTTTTTATACAATAAATTGTAATTAATAGTAATTATTGTAAAATTAGGTCGAACTTTGGTGGGCAAATCTCTCAGCCATACGTAATATCGACACGCAATTAGAAATGTTTAGCAAAAAAGTAAAAATAAATATATTACAATATTTACTTGTTATTTCACGAAAACTAATAATCTATTTGTCACATCTGTTACAGAACTGTAACCTACTAAAGTCCCGTGGTGTGATAGACTTACTTTTGTAGAAAAAAATAGAAAATTACCAAAATAATAGATTAATAAGTCATAATTTAGGGAAAGGTAGTGGTTTGGTGGTTAAAAAGCTGGGGGCTTGGATCTTATCTCTTTTAACAGTGCTTGCACTTCTTCCAGGACAAGCTGACGCGGGAGAACGCGAGGACATAGTAACAACAGCAAAAAAGTACATAGGGATTAAGTATACATATGGGGGAACTTCTCCCTCTACAGGTTTTGATTGTTCAGGGTTTACTTCTTATGTATATAAACAGCATGCAAAGTCTCTGCCACGGACAGTTGCCGATCAATACAAAGGTGGAACTAACGTAAAAAAAGCAGAACTTGAACAAGGTGATCTCGTGTTTTTCGCTACAACAAGTTCTAGTGCATCACACGCAGGTATATATGTAGGAAGTGGTAACTTCATTCACGCTTCTTCCTCTAAAGGAATTATGATTTCATCCATTAATGACCCTTATTACTGGGGTTCGAGATACTTAGGTGCTCGCCGTTATCTTGCGGAAGAAGAAAAAGTAGCAAATCTTGCTGTTTTACCTAAGGGTCAGTATCATGATGTTCCAACCACACATTGGGCTTACTCTCCGATTACGAGCCTTAGCAAAAAAGGCGTTATGAACGGCTACGCATACAGCCTGTTCAAACCCGCTCAATCGGTAACACGGGCTGAAGCAGCTGCAATGGTTGCGAATGCACTTAACATTGATGCTCCATCTAACTATAGTAGTTTTAAAGATGTTTCTACTTCTTACTGGGCAGTTGGATCAATAAACGCAGTAAAAGAAGCTGGCATCATCGCAGGTTATCCGGACGGAACTTTTAAGCCGAACAAAGTCATGACTCGTGAAGAGATCGCAGCCTTGATTGATAAGACGTTTGTTTTAACGAATAAAGGTACAGAAAAATCCTTTACGGATGTTAAAGAAGGTTACTGGGCGTACAACTCTATCCAACGGTTAAGCGAAAACAAGATTGCAGCTGGTTTCAGTGACAATACATATCGACCATTGAATGAAACATCGCGTGCTGAATTTTCCACTTTCCTTTATAGAGCTATTACAACGTTAGCTGTAAAATAAGAGAAATAGAAGAAGCTGTTCTCCTGATTTAAGGAGAACAGCTTTTTTTAGTTTGATTCTTCGATGGTTCGGGATAAAAACACGGCCATTTCTGCCCGGGTTACCGGGTTATTTGGTTTGAATGCCCCGTCTGTGTATCCATTTGCGATCGATACGGAGGCAAATCGTTGAATAGCATCGTATGCGTAGAACGATTTAGTAACATCTTTGAAGGATTTCGTTTTACCGGTTTGGTTTTTTAGTGTGAATGCTCGATCGAGTAAGGCAATAACTTCACCGCGTGAGATCGTTTGAGTGGGTTTGAAGGTTCCATCTTGGAATCCTGACGCTAATTTTTGCTCAGTCATCGACGCTACATACCCGGAAGCAAAGTAGCTTTTTGTTACATCTGGAAATGATGTATTTCTTGGCGTGCCGTCAAGTTTTAAGGCACGGCCGATCATGGAAACCGCTTCTCCGCGAGTAATTTGCTTTCCAGGATGGAACTTGCCATCGGGAAGACCGCCTACTGCGTGTCTTGCATTCAGATCATACACATATTTGCTGAACCATTGTGAAGCTCGCACATCAGAGAAAAGCTGATACACTTTTGTGTCTATTCCACTCTTGTTTGATTCATTCCCCGCTTCATCCACGGCAGATACCTCATATTTATAGAACCCAGGCTTTACAGTTTCAGAGTACTGCAAACCATATACGAGACTCTTCACCTTTTTACCGTTTCGATAGATGTTATAGCCTGTTATCGGTGACCGGTCTTTGGAAGCCGTCCATGTTAGGTGAATCTTACTTCCACCCGCAATCTTATAAGATATGTTTTGTGGTGTGGTTGGCGGTATTTTATCTGGCATATCTGGTGCTTGAATCAAGCCGAAGCCGAAATTCACATCACGCCCTGCAACTCCTAGATCTTTTGCTCGATTTTGTATCATTTTTCGGAGTTCAGCTGTTGTTTTGTTTGGATAGGCTTCTTTATAAAGAGCATAAATGGCTGTTACATAAGGCGTCGCCATCGATGTTCCTGTGTGTGTTTCGTACGTATTGTTCATAAACGAACTATAGATATCTACACCTGGCGCTACAACTTCAAGTTCTGGACCAGATCCGGAGAACTTTGGATGTTTATTGTTCTTGTCTACGGCTCCAACTGCTATGACACTCTCATACCTAGCGGGATAATAGACAGATTGGTTTTCATTAAACGTACTGTCTAAATGGTTTCCAGATGCCGCAATGATGTAGAGACCCTTTTTGTAAGCTTCATCAACAGCCAATCTAAGGGCAGTTGAACTCTCTTTTCCCGTTAAGCTTAGGTTAGCAATGTCGAATCCCTGCTGTGTCGCCCATTCGATCCCTTTTATGATCTGAGAATATTGTCCAAGACCATTATCGTCAAGCACTTTGATGCTATATAACTGGACATCTGGAGCTAGCCCTTTTATTCCTACTTGGTTATCTTGAGCTGCAATAATTCCCGCAACATGTGTTCCGTGGCCATTGTCATCATTGTAAGAAGTGGTATTAGGAACAAACGAAATGCCCCCGGCCACTTGAAGATCTTCATGGGTGGTATCAATTCCGGTATCTAGGATTCCAACTTTTACACCATTACCTGTATAATAGCCTTCTTGTTGGAGTACTTCCGGTTTGGGATAGTTTAATGTATAGATCGTGGAGTCGATCCGCTGTTCTTCCATCTTCATCTCTTTGTCTTGTTCCATGAATTTGATTGATGGATGAAGGGAGAGCTTTTGCGCAGAAGCGGTTGTCATCGAAACAGATAAAGCCTGTATGCTGTGAAGGCTAGTATGTATGATTCCACCGAGTTCTTGTATGAGACTTTCATCAGGCTGTGAATGAAAACCTATTATATAAGATTGCAATGTGGAATGTGTCTCTTGGTGATCTGGTGATGCAGCATATGTATATTGAAGCGGCACAGAAGTTGTGAATAACGTTGCGGAAAGTAAAACGACCCCAAATTTTGCTTGGAAATTGAGCATATGTATCCCCCTAGAGAAGTAAATGAAAGAAATATGATAATTGTTTGGGGACTGACCCCTATGTCTTACTATCGGGCTTGGGTGGGAACAAATCAATAGCTTTATTTGGGAGGTTTTGTCGAAGTTGTCTATAAAGAGAAAGTCCATCTGAACCGGATGTACTTCCTCCGGTTCAGATGGACTTTTGTCTACTACTTATTTTGTTACTTATTTTCCTACTTATTCTGCAAGTACTGGAAGTAATCTTTTATTCCTAAGTGAATCTGGTACGCTGCTTTCTTGCGCCATGTGTCAGATCCTAGTTTTGCAGAGTCATCCTTATGGTCGATAAAACCTAACTCTACTAACGTGCTTGCCATATTTCTCTGATTCTTAATGACATAAAAATTATCTTCTTTCACACCGCGATCTTTCATGTCTAGTTCAGGAACCATCATTCGAGTTTGAATATACGTTGCAAGCTTCTTATTGTAAGCAGCCATGTTATTATCTTCATTATAGTACGTTTCTGTTCCATGAGCTGTTCCGTTGAACGAGTTGGTATGAACGGAAACAAAGGCTTGCCCACCTGCAAGATTTGCGATGGATACTCGTTTTTCTAATTCGTGGAAGACGTCTGTTTCCCGTGTCATGACTACGGTTGCACCTGCTGCTTTTAGATAGTCACGAAGATGCTTAGCGGTAATCAGTGTAATATCTTTTTCCTTCAAACCGAATCCGCTTGCCCCAGGATCATGAGCACCATGGCCCGCATCAACCACAATGATTTTCCCTTTTAACGGATTGGAAGGACTTGAAGGATCAGATGGAACTGTGACTGATGGATATTTTAAGTACGCTCCATGTACATACCCTTTTAAGTTATTTGCACTGACATACGCCCAGCCGTTTGATAGTTTGCTATAAACATTTACGTTCGTTCCATTTACATAGGAACCGATGCGAGTTGCGTTCGCATCAGGAGCTGTTCTTACATTTAAAGAATCTGCAATAACCTGTGCTTGCGCAATCGGTTTCGGTTCTGCCGGCTTTCCGCGGAAATTAGGATTTAATGCACGAGCCAGCATCAGCGCAAAGTCAGCACGCATGATGTAATCTTTCGGCCCAAATTTCCCGCCAGGATATCCTCCTACAACTCCTGCTGTTGCCAGTTTGTTAATCGGAACAAACGTTGGTGATGTTACAGGAACATCTGTGAATGTAATTCCGCTTGTTGCTGGAAATGACCAAGCTCTTGTCAGAATTGAAGCCATCTGTTCGCGTGTAAGCTTATCGTTTACACCATAATACCCATTACCATAACCCGCCAAGATTTTTTTGTTGCTCATATCCTGTATGTAACCTGAAGCAAAGTGATTTTTTGGAACATCTAAATATTCCGTATCCCGGTAGCCTCCCTGTAATTGAAGGGCACGTCCGATCATAGAAGCTGCTTCTGACCTTGTCACATGATTATCAGGCTTGAACGTTCCATTGGTATATCCGCCTAAGATTTTCTTGTTTGCCAAATACATGATCTCATCGTAAGCTCGATGATGAGTTGGCACATCAGGAAAAGATGATGCGGAAACCGAACCTGGCGATGAGAAGCAAAGAGTTGTCACAAGCAATAAAAGACAAGTGACGATAATCTTCCTGCCAATCATCTTAATTCCCCCTAATTTGTAGTATTTATAGTTTCCTAGTCTGCCAAAGGGGTAGATAAATTGTTTGTGCAAATTTTGATTTTTTACAGAATTATAGTAGTTTATGAAGTTTTATGTATTTTTTTGGCAGAAAAAAACTATAGTCTAATAGAATATCGGTCGGAATTTGTCTACTTTTAGTGAGATACGAAAAATAGATTAAAATTTATTTCTGTTATGTCTCTCTCCTACTAATTTTCTAATATTGGACGCAAAAAAAGCCCCGGACGTTTGGTCCAGAGCTTTTAAATTACTTTTTCATTTTATGCCATTGTTCAACAAGATTGCCGAAGATAACATCATCTGAAATGCTCAATTCTTGCACACTCTTATCATACAGAGGTTTACATGTATCAACCGAAACCGTCTGACGCGTTTTAATATCGTAGCAAGCCCCGTTCTTTAGCTGTAAATCATACGAACTCTTGTAATAAAGACTGTCTGTTTTTACAGATCCGTAACGGAAAACAACAGATCCTTCTTTACCATCGAGTAAGTTATTCCCGATGTGATGGTAGCTTTCTTTTTCCATGCCAAACAAGTGAAGAAGTGTAGGCATGATATCAACCTGGCCACCCGCTTTTTCGATCTCTTTCCCTTCAACACCAGGAACATGAATGAATAACGGAATGCCGTCTTTTACTTCTAATTCACCAAGCGGATCTCCCTCTTCATTCGCGAAGATGCTGGAAGGTGTCTTCGACTGCATATACCCTGTGTCATGGTCACCATAGAAGACGACAACGGAGTTTTCCCATAATCCGTCTTTCTTTAACTTTTCTATGAATGTGCCCACAGCCTGATCGACATAGTGTACCGACTGCAGATAGTTTCGCAGGTTAACATCTCCCACATCAGCAATATCCAATGTTTGATATTTTGCTGGCATCGTATATGGATAATGAGATGTTAAGGCAATTAAGAAAGAGTAGAAAGGATCTTTCATCTTCTTCATTTTATCAGCAGATTGAGTAAGGAATGCTTCATCTCCAATCGCCCAACCAACCTGTTCACCTTTCTCAAAAGCTTCAATACTATGAAACTTGTTAAAACCAAGGTTCGGGTACACAATATAACGATTCCAGAATCCTGGTTTGTATGCATGGAAAGCAGCCGTATCGTAGCCGTTCTCTTTTAAGATGTATGGTAGTGAGTCGTATTCATTACGCGGGAATCTAACATATGCTGAACCAGTTGCTAACGGATAAAGCGACGTGTTTGCTGAGAACTCTGCATCAGACGTTCTGCCGCTCGCTGTCTGGTGGTGAATATCGTTAAAATAGAGTGATTCTTTTTTAAGCTTATTTAAATTCGGTGTGATTTCTTGTTTGTTCGCTTCCCTATCGATCACGAAACTCTGAAAGGCTTCAAGCTGAACCATGATCAGGTTCTTACCGGCAGCTTTTCCTTCGTATGTGGTTTCGACTGCTTGCTCTTTGTTTTTATCCTCGAACCATTGTTTCGCATCTTTTCGGTCTTTTGCGCTGACTTCCTTCTTATTTAATACATACTCATCTAAATATTTGTAGGTGTCAAAGCCGTGGAAGCCAAAAAGGCCCGTCACTTCATATACACGCATACTCGATAATGTTTTATCAAACAGATATGCCCCGCCTTTTTGCACAAAATCATGCAGCGGATAGAAGAACAGCCATGCACCAACAGCTCCTGCTAGTAATCCAGTTGCTAAGCGTAATGCTGGATTCGCGTTCTTTTTAATAGGGATCTTTTTGAAGAATACGATCAATAAAACCGTAAATAACAGAACATCCGCAAAAAGCAGGAAGTCTTTCCAGTTAAATAAATCTCCAACCGAGCTTCCAAGTGAACTCATTTGTTTAATTTGTAATAATACAGCACTTGAGATCAAGTCTTCGAAATATCTGAAATAAATGGCATCTGCCAAGATAATAAAGGAAAGAATAAAATCTAAAATGAGTAAAGCGATTAATTGAGGCTTAAATTTCAGGATAATCGTCCAAAATGAGACTAATACGATCGCTCCGAAAGAAACAAGAAGAATGCCTTCTCTTAATGGTGAAAATGAAGCATCATGTACAAAAAAGTTAAACAATCGTTTAAACATGTCGATGATTCCATATTGAGAAAACAGGGTATCTGATTGATTAGAAAACCAAGTTAATTTCCAACCAATTAATATGACAAACAAACTGTATATCAGTAGAGAAATACTTAATGACTTGAGCTGTTGTTTCATCTTTGCCTCCATTCTAATTATTACTTTTTACGGAACTATCACTTTATGTAAATGCTACTATTTTTGTACACTTATTTCAATAATACCCTATCTATTCCCTATTTTCCCAAATCTATATCCTTTAGAATTTTCTTCTGCAAGCACCTTTTCATGGTGATAATATAGTTTGATTCATAGGGTATTAATCGTCACTTTGGCAAGATATAGAGACAAGGAGATTAATCATCAGATGAAAAGAATCCTTCTACTATTCGTTGTTGTATTTTGTATAGGTATAGGATATGGCGCCTACGAACAAAGAAATCTGGATACCGAGAACCAAGATGAAGCATTGGCTTCAGTCCATGTAGTGAAAGCGAAGAGTGAAGTAAGAATATCAGATGTTCCATTAATCATGCAGAAACCTGAGCTTGACCGGGGTTGTGAAGTAACTTCACTTGCCATGCTTCTTCAATATGCGGGTGTTGAGGTTGATAAGATGGAACTGGCTGACAAAGTGAAGAAGGATACAACTCCATATAAATATGAGAATGGTACTTATTATTATGGTAATCCGAATGATGGGTTTGTTGGTGACATCTATACGTTTGATAAGATGGGGTATGGTGTGTATCACAGGCCAGTCGCAGAGCTTGCGGAGAAGTATTTACTTGGGAAAATTCGTGATCTAACTGGCGAGCCGTTTGAAGAAGCTATACTAAAACCACTCTCTGCTGGGAAACCTGTGTGGATTATTATTAACGCAACATATCAGAAGCTGCCTGAATCGGAATTCCGGACATGGAACACACCAAGCGGGCAAGTTCAGATTACGTGGCACGAGCATTCTGTTGTGGTAACTGGATTTGATGCAGAATTTGTGTATTTCAATGATCCGCTTGGAAGAGCCAAGAAAGCTAAGCGTAAGGGATTCGAGGAAGCATGGATGCAGATGGGGTCGCAGGCTATAACTTATAAATAAATGGGGACAGACCCCAGACAAATACAAATTTGCATAATTTGTATTTCTGGTGTAGACACTTTTATTAACATTAACCTTATCTTTTTCAGCTTTCAGCTTTCAACGTTGTTCGATTTATAAGATATATAAAAACCAGCTGCCGGATGTTCTATACATTCCGAAAGCTGGTTTTCTTTTTTATTGGCCGGTTGCGGTAGATTAAACTGGCAAGCACGATTGCCGTAATGCCGCCCGTAATATCAATCATGACATCTTCAACATGAGGTGAGCGGTTTTCAGTAAAGTTCTGATGCGTTTCATCAAAAGTAGCATAACCGGCTACCAAGGCGAATGCAATGATGGCTGATTTTATCGTGTCGCTTCCGTTTAATCGGATCGCTCGAAAAGCAAAGAATCCTAGAGCGAAGAATACCGAAAAATGAGCACCTTTACGTATGAAAAATTCTATAAAACTCGCGGGTCCCTTCGCTTCTACACTTACTTCTGAACCAGCGTACTTAAGCTTAACACCACTGAAGTTCTGCTCTACTTTTTCTAAATCCACATATTTGCCGATCTCTGGTCGTACGTCTTGCTTTTGATACGGCTGTGAGGATGAATAGAATACACCTATCACAATCAATAGAACAGGAATCCATTGATAGATTTTATACTTTCTCAAATTGTTCTTATCTCCTTTTATACTTCGTAATGGTTCATTATACAGCATATCCATATGTTACTGAATAAGACCAGCACATTAGAAAGGTATCAGTCCGATTAACTGATACCTTTAATCTTACTTATTTAATTGACGTTATGAAGATCCACTAATTCATATGTAAGCTGTGTTTTGTTCTCTTTCCAAGTAATTTCGGTTACTTTTCCTTTACCCGCTGGCTTTGATTTTTCTGTTTTTTGAACGGTTAGCAGGTTGTTCAGCACATAGAGATGATAGCCCTCAATCTCTAGGTTAAAGGTGTTCCCTTCAATTCTTTTTTCAATACCGTTCGTTAAAATACAGGTTTGCATGATAAAAGGCATGTTCATTCATAAACACTCCCCTTTTCTTTTCTTACTTCTATTTTAAAAGATGCTGAATGGTTCGTCTAATTTTTACAAAAAATAAAAAAGCCCGCAGAGTGGGAGGTTCCTTCTCTGCAAGCTATTTATTATTATCGGGCTGTTTTTCGAAATTTAAATACGAATCCAACGATAAAAGATAAAATGGTCATAATGAATAGAGCTGTTGTAATCGTTGTAATGCCTGCGTTCATGTTTAATGCATGATAAACTTGAGCGCTGATCCCAAATGGAATGGCAAAGAATAAAAACAGCATTCCAAAGATCGCATTTTTTGTGTTGTACAATTTCGTCTTATGTGCGATATCTAAAACTTTTAAGCTTAAAATCCAAAAAGCACTCGTAATCGACCAGAATAGGAGTATGGAAGAAATAAATGAAGTTGAAGTTAGTCCTAGAATTCGGTCGATGACCAAATTAATATTCTCCCATACCATCACTGTTTGATAGAATCCTAATGCAAATAGTGCGGCTAAGAAGATAAACGCATATCCAAACCCTGATGTAAGTTGTTTCATCCCCAAATATACTCTCCTTCCCCAATTCCGTAAAAACGAAACCTAATTTTCAAATTATTTTACAATATTTTTTTGAAAATTGGAACCCTTTCTTTCCAATTAACTGTAATTTCAAAGAAAATTCACAATTCTATCACTATGAAAAATATGGTAAAATTGGATTATGGAAGAGTTAAGGGGGTTAAATTGAATAAAAAACTATCGTATATCATCATTATTATTTTCATAATAGCACTATCTTTTTCGGTTAAACCTTTACTTGAACGAGCTACAGGAGGTCATCAAGCTAAGGATTTTCCAGGCAGTGCAAAAACAGCAACAAACTTTTTCAAATATAAAGATGAGCGTGAAGAAATGATCAAGATGCTCGTTGAGGGGAAAATAAAGAAAGAAGATCCATTTCACACGGGTTTTGCATTTTACTATACGCCTCCGCAATATAAAAAAGCGAATAGAGATGACCATATTCAAGCTAGAATGTATGGAGACCGCTTTTATGTCTTTTTCCAATCTGTAGATTCTCCCGTATTCGGACCCGGTTTAACAGAAGGCTTTTTGTATTCTTCAACGGGCAAAGAACCAAAAAAATTTACTGAATTTCCAGTCGTAAGTTTAAGTGGTTTATAAGCGAATCGATGAACATTGGTTTTTTATTACGGATAATAATGAATACTATGATTAAAGGAGCTGTCTTTAGACAGCCCCTTTTTAATTGAGTAGAACTTTATTCTCTTTCATAAGATCCCTAATATTGTGTTTCAGAAGCTCTGACTTTTTAGAGATTCCTTTTTCAAACTGTTCAATCGTTGTTTGATCTCCGTTACTTTTTGTCCGTTGAACGTTTAAGAGGTCTTCCATGTGACTTTTTACAGGTTCTTCCCCTTTTTTAGGTAATTTACCACTCTCTAACTTCATGATATAAATGAAAGCATCCATATCTTTGTAATTTAGTTCAACTTCTATACCCATATGGTCATTGATGTATAAGAAGGTTGTCTTCCAGCTCCCATCTGTCGCAACCGGTTCGGAAAATCCAAAATCGTTTACTAGATATGAGAAACTCTCTTCCGTGATCGATGAGAATAAATTCAATGGTAGCACCTCCGTTTATTTTAGTGTTTCATCACTTCATTATTATCGTAATTAATTCCTTACAGTTTACATGGTTTCCTTACATAAAGATATAACTTATACTTCGCCCTGTTGGTGTCGACTCCTCTTTTAAGAGAAAAAAGGGAATAAAAAACCACCAGGATAAGGACATGGCATGAGCCATGTCTTTTCCTGGTGGACAAAATTGGTGGTTTTGTATTTGTTTGGGGTCAGAGCCCTAATACTATTCTGTTACTTTTGTGATGCGGCCTTCGATTTTGGGTTCAACTGTTTCTTGTGCTTTCACGTAATTAATTAATGCATCTAGGTCTGTAATGTTTACAACAGGGTTAGCACCACTCGTAAGGACCGTGTACCCGTCTCCACCAGTAGCCATGAAGTTGTTTACTGTCGCTGTGTAAGTCGCATCCACATCAATCGGTGAACCGTCTTTCAGCTTAACTTCTTTCACTTCTCCCGTAACTTTCCCATCCGTTACTGTTTCAGAATAGGAGAACGTTAATCCAGACACTTGAAGGATCTTCGCCGTTCCTGTTGCCCATTGCTGGTTTAATAGGTCGATTACTTGTTGTCCTGTTAATTCCATCGTTACTAGGTCGTTACCAAACGGTTGAACAGTGAACAACTCTTCCCACGTAATCTCACCTTGGTTAATACTTGCGCGAACGCCGCCTGGGTTCATGAATGCTAGATCAGTTCCGGTTTGAGCAATCATTGAATCTGCAATGAGGTTACCCATTAGACTTTCGCCGTTTGCATTTAAATCCCTTGTGATTTCAACGGCAGCCGTTCCGACTACTTCGTTTAGCTTATCTTTGACTTGATCGTAAGCAGCATCGACCATTGCTTTAATTTCTGCATCTGGTTCGATTCCTTCATGGAATGTATTGATGACTTCTGCTGATTTTTTCACAATATCTCCGGTCTTTTTGTTGATTAATAGATCGATATCAGAGAATGCTGTACCAGAAGAGAAAGACTGCACGATTAATTTATTATCCACTACTGTGTTCGTGTATTTATGATTGTGCCCTGCGTAAATGACGTCAACTTCATCATCAATCGTATTCGCCATATCAATCACTTCGCCTCTTGCGTTTGTTCCATCAGTATTAGACTCGGCAGGATTATGCGAAACAACGACGATGGATTTTACTCCCTGCTCTTTTAATTCTGCTGTGTATTTGTTGATTGCTTCCACTTCATCCGTGAAACTTACTCCTTCAACACCGCTTGGAATAACAATGCTCGGCGTTTCAGTTGTAACAACCCCAATGAATCCAACATCCACTCCGCCTACTTTATAGATTACATAAGGATCAAGAAGTGGTTCCCCTGTTTCATCTTCAATCACGTTAGCCGCAATATAAGGGAAATCCGCACCTCCAAAATCCCCAGTTACTTCATGTTCCCCGCCAAAGATCAAGCGAAGCATTTCATCTACACCTTCATCAAATTCATGGTTTCCTAGCGTACTCACGTTAAATCCAAGTGTATTCAGAATTTCAATCGTAGGCTCGTCTTGAAGAAGAGCAGATGCAGGAGCACTCGCCCCTACTGAATCACCAGCAGAGATTTTTAACGTATTGTCAGGGTTTTCCGCTTCATGCTGTCTTAAATAGGCAGCCAGGAATTCTGCTCCACCCGCCATCTTATTTTCAACTTTTTTATACGTGTTGATCTGTCCGTGAAAATCATTAATGCCTAGTAACTGAACAGATACTAAAGAGCTCTTAAGCAGATTATGAATCACAGCTGCCCCTTCTGCACGAACTGTATTATCTTTAGGAGCTAGAGTCGTAGCAGATTTCCCGTTGATCAATCCGTGTTCTACGGCAACACTTACAACTTCCTTTGCCCATGAACTTACTTGATTCATATCTTTATAGTTAGGAGTTTCTGTAGATTGAATTTTTGTGCCTAAATGATGTTCATAAGCCCGAACGAGCATAGTGATCATCTCTTCACGCGTTAATACTTTATTCGGATCAAGCTTTGTTTCGCTAGTTCCTTTAACAAGACCTGCTGCATAAGCGTTTGCGATATCTCTCGCCGCCCATGCCGGTACATCTGTAAATGGTGTCTCTTCTTCAGTCGCTGGCAGGTCCAATGCACGCGTCACGATAACAATAAATTGAGCACGCGTTAATTCAAGCTCTGGACCAAACTTATTTCCTCCAATACCAGCAACTAATCCTTCGTTTGCTAATTCATGAATGACTTTGTTTGCCCAATGCGATTGCTTAACATCTACAAATTTAATAGATTCCTCGGCATTCACTACATCTTTCCATGTGATCGGTGCTGCTAATACGGAAAGAGCCATAGAAGCGGCTAACATGGTACGGCTAACTTTTGAAAATGGTTTTTTCGACATTATTATCCCCCAAATTACAAATATTTTGAATTGCCAAATATAATTATATATTTATAGATTAATAATGAAAGGGGTTTCTTGTAAATTTTTATTAATTTAGTAGATTTTTGTATTTTTTAAACTTTAAATTTCTTCCAAAATCTCTTTTAAATTTACCTACTTATGGTAAAATCATATGCGTCAGTAAAAAAATTGTCGAAAATTATCTTTATATACAACTTTTAGAATAAAGAGGGAATTAAATGGTTTTTAGCAATCTTGTATTTCTTTTTATGTTCTTACCTATCGTTCTAGCAGCCTACTTTTTGCTGCCAAGAATGTTTAAGAACTTTATTTTATTACTCGCGAGTTTAATTTTTTACGCTTGGGGCGAGCCGAAATATGTGATCCTGATGCTCATTTCGATCGTTATGAACTATATATTTGGTCTGATGGTCCATAAGTTTCGCAACGAGATACGCTATAAAAAGTTGACTGTCGCGCTGGCTGTTATTGCCAACATCGGCTTGCTAGGCTATTACAAGTACAGCAACTTCCTGATCGAGAATATGAACAGTCTTTTCGATTTGAACATTGCGAACGAACCTCTTCCGCTGCCGATTGGCATTTCGTTTTTTACATTCCAGGCGATGAGTTATGTAATCGATGTGTATCGCCGTGATGCGGCCGTTCAAACAAACATTTTTGATCTTGCTTTATATATCGCTTTGTTCCCGCAGCTTGTTGCCGGGCCTATTGTTCGTTACAACACGGTTGCAGATGAGATCAAGAAACGCGTTCATAGCTTTGCTCTCTTTTCAGAAGGGGTGCGCCGTTTTATTATCGGGCTTTCCAAAAAAGCGTTGATCGCAAATCCCATGGGTGAGCTGGCCGATACACTTTTTGCTATGAACCCGGGTGACATGAGTTCGGGTACAGCTTGGCTTGGAATTTTGGCTTATACACTACAGATCTATTTTGATTTTTCCGGATACAGTGATATGGCGATCGGTCTTGGTAAAATGTTCGGATTTAACTTCTTAGAAAACTTTAATTTCCCTTACATTTCACGCAGTATTACAGAGTTCTGGAGAAGATGGCATATCTCACTTGGAAGCTGGTTCCGGGACTATGTGTACATCCCGCTTGGCGGAAACCGTAAAGGAGCTTGGGCGACATACAGAAACCTGCTTATTGTTTGGACGATCACTGGTTTTTGGCATGGCGCAAGCTGGACGTTTATGGCTTGGGGCTTTTATTACGGAGTGATCATTAGTTTAGAACGCTTTGGCTTGAGCAAGCTTTTAGAAAAACTGTGGCGACCACTGCAACACGTATACGTACTACTTATCGTCATGATCGGTTGGGTCTTTTTCCGGGCAGACAGCTTTGACTACTCGTTTCACTACATTCAGACGCTGTTTGGCTTTAGCGGTACTCAAGCCATAGATAATGAGACTTTCCTATATATGAATGATTACGGCTATGTGTTTATTTTAGGTATTCTCTTCAGCATGCCAGTCATGAAATGGCTGAGCAAGTTCATATATCGAGAGAATAATTTTTTGGGTAGATGGGCCGTTCCAATTGTTAGCCCCATTGTTTATTTGTCACTGTTGATTTTCGTGACCATGTTTCTTGTGAACTCTACATACAACCCGTTTATTTATTTTAGATTCTAAGGAGTGAAGAAGGGAAAAATGAAAACAATCAGTAATATCGTTTTATCTGTCTGTTTTTTAGCCTTCATATTTGGTATGGCGATGAAAATGGAATCCACTCCGGATAAAAAAGAATCTTATTATGAGAACCGTGTTTTAGCGAGTGAACCGGAAGTGAAGTTCGAAAAACTAGCGAATGGAACGTTTGCAAAAGAATATGAAAGTTATTTTACAGACCAATTCATTAATCGTGATGAATGGATCAAGATGTATCTAAACTGGCAAAAGTTTACAGATCAAACCTATATCTATAAATATTTGATTACAGATGACCGCTGGGTTTTCCCGGAGCCTGTATCAAAGTTTGCAAAATCAAGCTATGATAAAACGATTGCTTCAATGAAAGATTTGAACAAATATACGGCTGAAAGAAATATTGAGTTGATTTATTTCTCACTGCCTAATCGAAAAAATATTCTTGAGGTTCCTTATCCTTCCTATACAAAACCTAATTTAGCTGAAACAAATATTAAGTATGTTTTGTCCAATTTACCTAAAGAGCCGATGCATGTTGTTGATGTATCTGAAACGTTTAAAAAGAGGTTTGACCAAAACGAACTAAAAAACTTATTCTATGTAACAGACCACCACTGGAACATGGCAGGTGCTTTCGAGGGCTATAAGATTATTCGAAACAATCTTGCTGAAAAATCATCCATTTTTTCTGATGGAGAAGTGGATGAATCTCTTTATTCTATGAAATGTTTTGATGAAAAAAAATTCATGGGCGGCTACAACAAACAGCTTTACGGCATGATCGACTATAACCGTGAAAGCATCTGCCACACGGAATCTAAAGAGTTCGACATCTCATCTTTCGAAGTGTATACAGGTCCTGTAGTACAAGAAAACAAGACCGATTGGGAAAAGGTTTATGGAAAAGCTCTTTACGAAGAATCGGAAATTGTGGACTATTCTGGTGTTTATACATTGGATTGGCGAGAGTTAAACATCATCAATCCTTCTAAAAAAGAAGGAGGAAAACGTGCTTTAATTATAAAAGATTCTTATGCGAATCCACTTACTCAGCTGATGAGCCAACATTTTTATCAAACCACTTTTTACGACATGCGCTACAATATGGACCGCAGTGTATTTGAGTTCCTCGATAAGAATGAGTATGACACGATCATTTTCTTGTACAACAATGAAAACATGTTCAAGCGCATGTACGATTTCGATCTTTCTGAAACAGAAGAAAAGCAAGAGAAAGAAGATCAAGTATATTAAAGTAGAGAAAGCCTTGCCAGATGGCAGGGCTTTTATTTGAATTGTGATTCTTTTTGTGTAGAAATGAGCTCCTTTTTTGTGAAATGACTATTCTCTTATTCTTAGTGATGTGTGGAAAACCTTTCGATCGGTTTTTTGAGTCTTTTCGGACTGGTGTGATCTGATGAGGTTAGCTTACGATGGGGATATAAAGGATAGATAGAAAGTAGAGGTTAGATCATGAAGAAAAGATGGATCCTGTGCGGAATTGCTTTAATCGTGTTAACGAGTGTATTTGCTAGACCCGCTTATGCAGCGGATTTTCCCCGTCAAAAGCTGATTTCGAGCAAGTTTTTTAACGAATCTCAGATGATTATAGTCGAAGCGAACGGCTGGGACACGAAATACGCAAAGCTCTCTACCTATGAAAAAGTAAATGGAGTTTGGAAGAAGGCGTTAGGTCAGATGCCCGCCATGCTGGGGTATAACGGATTTGCCAAAGTGATGAAAGAAGGCGGCGGCGCTTCTCCAACAGGCATCTACAACATGGGACTCGGTTTCGGATGGGCGGCTAAGCCTGCTAACAGCAAGTACTCCTACCGTGTGACTACTGCTTATGATTACTGGGTGGATGACGTGACTTCACCTGATTACAACAAATGGATCTATTATAGCGGAAATCCGAATTCCCGTTGGAAGTCGTTTGAAAGAATGAATCATCCGTTGTACAAATATGGTGCGGTCATCAAATACAATGAGAATCCTATTGTAAAGGGAAAGGGCAGTGCGATTTTTCTGCATATGTGGAAAAGCTCTACCTCTGCTACCGCAGGGTGTGTGGCAGTTTCAGAAGCAAACATGAAAACATTGCTTACGTGGATGGATTCCAAGAAAAAGCCTGTGATCGTAATGGGTCCTTCATCTGAGATTGATAGCTATTTATATGCTAGAAATGAGAAGCTCCAAAAAGTCGATGTGGTGGTTAATGGTGTGATGCAGAATTACGATCAGCCCGCAGTGGCTGTCGACGGTATGACGCTTGCCCCTTTTAGAGGAATCGGTGAAACATTGGGTGCTAAGGTGGAATGGAATGCAGAAACTGGAACGGTTAAAGCAGAGTTGGATGGAACCGTAGTTGAGCTGAAGTATTTGTCTAACGTGGCAAAAGTGAACGGAGTAAATAAGACACTCGATGCTGCCCCAATCAGTATCAACAACCGTATTGTAGTGCCAGTGCGGTTTATAGCAGAAGCGTTTGGTGCTGATGTGAAGTGGGATGGTAGTAAACATGCCGTGATGATTAATAAGAAATAGAGATTAAAAGAGAATAAGTGAGCTCACTGAGTAAGTGAGTAAATGAGTAAATGAAAAAACCTCCACGTCAGCGGATATGTCCGCCTGACGTGGAGGTTTTGGTGTTTTTGTATTTGTTTGGGGTCAGACCCCTACTATTGTACTACAGAACGCGGAAAGTGTCTGGACGCTCTGTGGATTTACCGAAGTAATGCAGAATCGCTTCTACGATTCTACGACTTGCTTCTCCGTCTCCATATGGGTTAGAAGCTTTAGACATCGCTTGGTACGCTGCATCATCTGTAAGCAGTTCTTTTGCAAGATTATAGATCGTCTCTTCATCAGTTCCCGCAAGCTTCAACGTTCCTGCTTCGATTCCTTCAGGACGTTCTGTTGTGTCACGAAGTACAAGGACTGGAACACCAAGTGAAGGTGCTTCCTCTTGAACGCCGCCGCTATCTGTAAGAATGATGTGAGCACGTGATGCGAAGTTATGGAAATCTACTACGCCAAGAGGCTCGATCAGATGGATGCGGCTGTCATCTTTAAGAATTTCATCAGCTACTTCACGTACAGCTGGGTTTAAGTGAACTGGATATACCACTTGTACATCGTCATGTTCGTTCACTAAACGCTTAATCGCACGGAACATGTTACGCATCGGGTCACCCAAGTTTTCACGACGGTGAGCGGTTAGCAAGATTAGACGGTCATCACCAAGTTTCTCAAGCACTTCGTGAGAGTAGTCCTCTTTTACAGTAGTCTTTAACGCATCAATCGCCGTGTTTCCTGTTACATAAATGCTTTCGTCTGACTTATTTTCGTTCAGTAGGTTTTGAGCTGCTGTATCCGTAGGAGCAAAGTTCAAATCTGAAATGACACCCGTCAGCTGACGGTTCATTTCCTCTGGATACGGTGAATACTTATTCCAGGTACGAAGACCTGCTTCAACATGTCCAACTGCAATTTTGTTATAAAGGGCAGCAAGACTCGCTACAAACGTCGTTGTCGTGTCACCATGAACAAGAACAACGTCAGGCTTCTCTTCCTGCATAATTTTATCTAATCCTTGAAGAGCACGTGTTGTCACTTCGCTAAGTGATTGGCGCTCTTTCATGATGTTTAAATCATGATCCGGTGTTACTCCAAAAATCTCTAGCACTTGATCGAGCATTTCACGGTGCTGTGCTGTAACCGTTACTACCGATTCGATCTTTTCATTATATTTTTCTAATTCCAATACAAGGGGTGCCATCTTAATCGCTTCCGGTCTTGTACCGAAGATCGTCATTACTTTTACTTTGTCAGCCATTCCAAATTCTCTCCTTTAATCAGGACATATGTATACCATTATGGGCGAAATGCCTCTTATTCATGCTATCGTTTCATGTCTCAGTCGTCAAATCAAAAAAATAATTTGTTTATTTCAGGTTCAGATGGTAAAATTATATAGTTTTCTAAAATAATAACAGTGGAGGATTTTTAATGAAGAAAACCCTTTTATATTCAATTCTGGCCTTGGGTCTAATTGCCGCAAGTGTCGGTGGATATGTTTACTACATAATAAATGTAAAAACATACGATACAGCAGATAAAAAAGTTACCGAGATTACGGAGAAAGAATACGATATAAAGCTTCCTAGCGATAGTGCGTCAACAGATGAACCTGTTCCACCTGCTGAAAACACTTCGACAGACAGCGATGACCCAAGTACTGATTCTGAATCCAACTCAGATCAAGGATCATCTGTCTCTTCTACCGGTAACAAAACAGACAGTACAACTGCATCGACATCAATCCAGCCAACTACGGCAACTACTACTAGCTCTAATAATCATTCGCAGCCCAAAGCACAAAAGGTAACCGTGCAACAAATAAAAAATAATTATCGTCCTGTATTTGAATCTCTGGAATCGCAAGCAAATGGGAGACTTTCTTCTCTTCTTGGACATGCAGAGTCAGAATACCGTTCGAAAAAAGCAAATGGTGAGAAAGTAAGAATCGGTTACTTTGTATCCAAGTATAAATCTGCAGCTGAAAACCTAGAGGCAAAAACCGATCAAACATTCAATACCATCTACTCCGCTCTTAAGAATGACTTGAAGAAAAACGGATTTGATCCAAAGAAACATGCAGCAGAGTTCAAAACAAAGTATGAGAACGAAAAAGAAGCCCGCAAAGATTCCTTATATGCAAAAGTAAAAGAACGTTTATAAAAAAATCTGCCTGAAAGATGGCAGATTTTTTGTTTGTTTAGTGGTCCGTAATTAGGTTAGTCGTGAAAGCTGAATTTGGTGCATAGAAGTGCTGTTTTTGTGCATAGAGTTGCTTTATTTATGCATAGAAACAGGTTTAGTGCATAGGGATAGTTCTTTTGTGCATAGAATCGGTGTTTAGATGCCTAGAACCACTACAAAGAGGCATAGAACTCCCCATTTTATGCATAGAACAATCGTTACGGCTCATAGACCGATCGATCACTCACTTCCGCTCCATCTCCAACTCAAATCCAACTTCAAATGTTCGGTTCCATGGTAAAAACACGTTGCTGATCTTAACTTTATAATCTTCCTCATAAGGCGTTTTCTTTAAAAACGCGGCTCCCTCTTCTAAAAACGCTTTTTCCACACGTTTTAACAGGTCAGGAGCGTCAGCTTTCACTTCTGCACGAACTTTTTGCCTCACAACTGACTGATACACATAGTCTTCCAGCAATCGGAACAGTATTTGCTCATCCATAAAATGCGGATCAACATCTAAGCCTTTCGTTTTGGCTAGATGAACCATGGCAGCCTGTGCGACGACGGTCCCAAGGGTATTCCCTGCCGTGTTCCAGGCGGCAAACCCACACAACTTACGAACATCTACTCCAGCCAATAGCTGTGGAATCATTGCTGGATCCGCACCGTTGGCATAGGCAACATCAGCAACGGCTACGGCATACCCTTTACCTAAATAATGCTTAATCCGCTGCACCCACTCACCGATGTTGCGGTCAGGCGTATCAACGTCCCCCAAAAAGAGCTGAACGGCGGGGTCACCTTGCTTTTTACCAGGCACATTCACTGCGAGCAGCACATCCGCATCTCCTGGTGTTGCTTCTATGAAACTGCCGAACGCGTAAATCTGGCCTTTTACACTCTCCGCAATCGGTCGGTCCTCATACAGCGCGTTGATCAGAGCGCCTTTTTCACCGCTGTAAAATGGATAAAAGATAGGCTTCGTCACGCACTCAAGTTCATAGATCATGCGGGCTATGAGCGAATTCGCCACTTCATCAGCACCTGGATAAATCGCAACCTGATCGAAGAGCTCTTTTTCTAAAACTTCTCGCGACAGTTTCTCCTGTTCCAAGATGTTCATCCCGTATTCAGAAGTGTCGTCCTGCGGAAACACCAAGCGGTCAATCCAGCCGTCCTCCACTCCTTTTAATAGAGTCTGATTCAGCTGAAAGTTCTTCTCCCGCGTCTCCTTGTAATCTTGTAAAATAGCTGGCGGAATCTTCTTTTCCATTTCTTCCATCTTAAGACGAGCTTCCTCGATCCCTGTCTTCAAAAAGCGGTGATATTGATAGGAATACGAATAGATCTCCATTCCGTACTCTGACCAGTACGGCTTTTCTTCTTCGTTCACATAATTATTGGAAATCCGCATCGTGGCACTAAACGCCATGATAGGCTTTTCGGGATACTTCTCCTTCAACTCTTTTATAGAAGTTAAACGATTGTTTAATACTTCATACGAATCTGGGGAAACCCTTGACGGGACAAGACCGCCATAACCAAGCATGTCTGTTGATAGCACAAATCCATCCACTTCCCCTGCGACATTCATGAGCCACTCGCGAACCGCATTTACATCTCCTGGTCTTTTCAAAAAGCCTAAGATCTCTTTTGACGGTACAACGACATTCCACCCGCCGATTTTAGCAATCTGACGAGGCAAGTCACGTGTTACGGGCCTTGCATCCACAGGAACAAGCGCAATTTTTTTGTTCATGTACATTGCTCCTTTTTTATGTAATCAAAAGAAAGACGGCATTCCAGAGAAATGTCCGTCTAGATTAAGTCAATTCGTTTTCACGGAGAGCCAAGTATTTCTGCTCAATGTTTTTAAACACTTTTTGCGCCAGGATTGTTAAGAACATCGCGATCGTACTTCCGCCGATCAGGATTAAAAGACCTGAGAACATCACGTACAACACGATCAGTAACCCAACGCCAACCACGGCAAGCAGTCCGTAATGTAAATGGGATAAGCATACGAACACACTATTTTTGATCCCTTCCCACACCTTCACGTCATAATGGGCGAAGACGGGAAAAAGGAAACAAAGTATCATGCCGGCAAAAAAGCTGATCATGAGTATGAGAAAGACCACTGCGCTCATGGTTTCAGTTTGGATAAAAAAGCGATAATCTACATATAGAACGGCCGAGACGAGAAACAAGATCGCTCCCACTCCATTCCCTTTCCAAAACTGGCTCATAAAGTTTTCTTTAAATGTACGAAAAAGTGGGAGATCTTCATGTTTGATGACTAGCTGCCTCGTGACCGAGAACATCGCCATCGTGGATGGAACGAGTCCGAACACCACAAGACCCAGTAAGGAGAACAGCACCCAATAGCATTGGATCAAGACGAGCCGTATCAGCCAATCGCAAAGTATGTTGATTTTTCCCATGACACCATTCATGAAGATTCCTCCTTCCTTTTATCCTTTTACCGCGCTGGAATATGCGCTTTTGATGAAGTAACTTTGGAAAGCGATAAACACGATTAAGATTGGGATCAAGGCGATGAGTGCACCGGCTGCAACTAAACGGGTGTTTGAAACAAATGTTCCTTTTAGCTCATACAACCCGACGGTTAACGGATACATGTTTGAGTCCTCTAGGATCAGGAGCGGCCAGAGGAAGTTGTTCCATGCTCCGATAAACTTTAGGATGGCAAGTGTCGCGAGCATCGGTTTTACCATCGGAAGCAAGATATGCCACCAGATCTGCCAAGCGTTCGCGCCATCGATGATCGCTGACTCGTCCAGTTCTTTTGGAATCGAGATGAACGCCTGCCTCATTAGAAAGATGGCGAACGCACTGACAATCCCAGGAAGGATAACCCCAGAGTACGTTCCGATCAAGCCGAGCTTTGAAATCGTCAGATAAACCGGAATCATCGTAACCTCGCCAGGAATCATCATGGTTGCTAAGATGGTCATGAAAACGACGTTCTTTCCTTTAAAATTCATTCGTGCCAGCGGAAAAGCGGCGAGTGAACAAAAGAATAGGGGCAGGATCACTCCCCAAAAGGATAGGACCACGGAGTTCCATAAATAGAGCGGCAGGTTCAACGTGTTCCATACGGTGACAAAATTTTCGAAGGTTATGTTTTCCGGTATAAAGTTAGGCGGATACGAAAAGATGGTTTCGTTCTGCCCTTTGAGTGATGTGGATACGGTCCATAAAAACGGCATGATTGTGACGACCGCAAGTAGGGTCAAAAGCGTATAAGAGACACTCCATCTTAAAATGTTTCTTTTGTGTTTGAGAGACAGCTTTCTCGACTTTTTCGCTTGAATCTTCGGCTGAAGTTTGGCAGTTTTCAGTTCCATTTTGTCACCTCCCTATTGTGTCGTATCCAGTGCCCGTTTGTTAATCAGCGTCAAAATGAGGATGATCACGAAAAGAATAGTCGAGACGGCACTTGCATAGCCCATTTCGAGGTCTGTGAATGCTTTCTCGAAAATCATATAAACGAGTGTTGTAGTCGATCCGATCGGTCCGCCAGCGGTCATCGTCAACATGAGCGTGAACTCTTTAAACGCCGACATGGTCGAGATCACCGTTACGAAAAAGATGATCGGTTTTAAACTTGGAAACGTAATGTAAAAATGTTTCGCCCAAAAGCCGGCACCGTCCAGCTCAGCGGCTTCGTAAAGATCTTTTGACACAGATTGAAGCCCTGCAAGGTAGAAGAGCATATAGTAACCGAGCCCCTGCCAGATCGTGACGATCGCTAAACTCGGCATCGCGGTGAATTTATCAGTCAGCCAGTCGATCGGGTTGATGCCTATCGCTTGAAGGGCTGCATTAAAGAGTCCGTCATCCTTAAACATCCATGTCCAAAGGATCGCCGTGACAACCACGGAAACGAGCGCTGGGAAGTAAAAGATGAGCCGGTACACTTTGATCCCCATAAGCTGCTGGTTCACGAGGATTGCCAGGAAAACCGGAAAGACGATCAATGCGGGTGTAACGAGAATCCAGTAATAAAACGTGTTCCAGAGCGCTGTCCAAAAGTCGTCGTCCGAGAAAGCTCTCGAGAAGTTCTCAACGCCGACCCATTCGATCGGCTGAAAGACATTGTAGTTCGTGAAGCTGAGTCCGAGCGCCGTAATCGCAGGAATAATACTGAACGTGAGCAGCAGAACACCTGTCGGAATTAAAAACAACCAAGCTGTTCTAGCTTTATACAAGGAAATGCCCCCTTTCTTTCTAAAGAAGCCGGAATTCTTACCTATAATGAAACTTGGCTGACGCCAAGCCGTATGCGTCAGCCTTTTTGTTTCTTATGGAATAGCGTGAAAGGTCTTTCTATGCACCGTATTGTGAGGTCTATGCATAAAAGTTTGACTTCTATGCACGAAAAGAATGAGTCTATGCACTTAAAAGAAGGCTCTATGCACATAACGCTTTTCTATGCACTTAAAATCGACTTCTATGCACGGTTTCAGCTGTTCTATGCACCTCACAACTCACAGAGTTTCTCTCCACACTCTCAACCTCTATTTCAACAGCTTATTGATCTCTGTCTCAGCATCTTTCAATGCCTGCTCTGGATCTTTATCTTCCAGCAATACTTTCTGGAATTCTTCTTGCACCGCTTTGTTGATCTGAGAGATGTTCTCTACTGGCGGGAATAGGTTTGCGCCTTTTTCAAGCTGTTTTGCAGCGAGGTAGCGTCCCTTATCAGCCGGATCCGTCGCTTCTTTCACATCTGTGTAGAACTCATCTTGTGTTGCTTCGATAACAGATGGAAGGACGGGTACGATCTTACCGAATGCCAGCTGGTTCTCAGCGTTTGTTACGAACTTCGCGAACTTGATCGCTGCTTCTGGATGCTTTGTTTTTTCAGAAACGGCAACGTTCATGATGCCTACGTGGATCTTTTGTTCTGAACCTAAAATCGCCGGTGCTGCATCAGACTTCGCATACACTTCAGGCGACAAGTCTTTTACCTGTCTGAAAAGCTGTGGTCCGATGTTCCACCATGCGAGCTTTTCTTGGGCAAATGCTTCGTTATGCTTGTATGTTCCTAAAACCGCTTCTTTCGGGATCAAGCCGTTATCGTAGTGTTCTTTAAATTCTTTGAAGATCTCAAGTGCTTTCGGGTTGTTGATCGCTGCACTCTTCAAGTCTTCAGAGACGATATCTGCACCGTTCGCCGGGAGATAAACGTGGATGTCTTTCACAAGATGACCGATCGCACCAGTCTTTTCTTTGATCACTTTCGACATTTCCCAAGCTTCTTCCTCTGTTGTTGGAGGATTGTCGTAGCCTGCTTTCTTTAAGAGCTCTTTATTGTAAAGAACAACACCTGTTGAGAGGTACCATGGCAATGCATACGTGCCATCTTCAAGCTTTCCTGCATCCCAGATTCCCGGGAAGAAGTCGTCCTTCACATCTTGTGTATCTTTTTCTAGGTTCTTAACGGCGCCGAGTGCAGCTAGTTTTTTCAAGTAATCGGTGTTCAGGTTCATTACATCACCGAGCTGACCTGAGGCTGCTGCCGTAAGCGTTTTCTTTTCAACTTGGTCGAAAGGAATGTCTTGCCACTTTACTTTAATGTTTGGATTTTCCTTTTCAAAGTCTGCGATCATACCGTTGATGTAATCATCGAATGTAGGACTTAATGAAATTGTCCAAAATGTAATCTGTGCTTTATCATCCTTACTTTCACCACTTGATGATGAGTCGTTACAAGCAGTTAGAGCTAAGAGTGAGAAAATCATGATGAAGGCCAACACTTTTTTTACGTGTTTCACTTTACATCCCCCTCAATTTTCATAATGACTAGCCTGTTTTCTACCCCTGTGAAAAAGGAATTTTATTCCCTAAAATTTTATAAAGAAGAAAAATTCCTCCATTTTCTTAATTTTAAGATAATACTGACAATTTTGTCAACGGCATTTTTCACTGTTTTATAGAGGCCTTTTTAACTAGATCCCACCATTGATAACGATTAAAGTGGCTTGTATCAAACAGCATCACACCGCTAGATTTTTCTTTGCACATCTGGATCGCTTTTAAAAACTGCTCTGGATCGTTTTCATAGTCTTTGAGATAGAGAGAGGCAACAACGGGAGTGTTTCCGTTCAATGCCTGGAGGCTCAGTTCGATCCCACCTTCCACACTGTACCAATCGGCTGGCTTTTGATGAGCGATCGCCTCGTCTTTCGTCACATCCGGATAATAGCATCCGGTCATGATGAAATCGAGTTCATCCCCATAGCCGGTAAGGTGGTAAGTTTCAGTCGTCCAATCGTAATCAGGCTGGAACGTGGTGCTGCCCCAGTTCACCCCTTCGTGATAATAGAGTGGATACCATGAACCCACATAGATGCTGAATAGTAGATTCGGATTTTTTTTCTTTACGAGTTTCTTAGCTTTTTTCACATATTCTGTTATGTTACCTGCCCGCCATTCGGCCCATTTGTTAAAATGGATCCCTCTGACAAGCTCTCCCTCTTCTTTAAATGAGAGGATGTCTTCCGGCCAATTCTTCAACTCCTCTCCTAAAAAATCTTCAAATCTATATCTGCTGCAGTCGCTAAAATCTCCATACACGTTCGGGTACCTGCAGCGATCGAGCACAACACCATCCACATCATAGTTTTCTATGACTTCTTGTAAAATAGAAAGCTCGTAATCTTCCACTTCAGGGAGGATTGGATTCACCCAAACCGCATATTCTTTGCTGTTTTCTGCTTTAACAAACTGGCCTTTTTTACGAGAAGGGTCATATTGATAGAAGGTCGTTTGCCATTCCTTCTTCTCATAAGCGACACCTTCTCCTGCCGCTTTCTCACCTTCTGCAAAAACATCAAGGTTCGCGAGTACAATAAATCCTTCCTGATGTCCGAGCTCAAGCATCTCGCGCAAGAAGTCCCGTTCTTTCCAAGCTTCATAGCGGCCGTCCTTTACTAGACTCACGTGCGGTGCAATGGAGCTCGGATAGGTCACTTGGCCAAAAGGAATCTTCGCATCAATAACAAGTCTCGTGACACCCGCCTCTTTAGCGTTCTTCATGAAGATCTTTTGGTTTTCCCGAGTGGCTAAATAATCGGCATTCGCGATGAAATCTACCCATAGAATCGTCGTATCCCTCAACGTTTTGTCACCCTTTCTTCCTTAAACTCCGCTAACACCTCGACAAGGTGATCGATATGACTGACACTGCCAGGCAGGTCATGTCCGGAGAACGGATCATACGTGATGTTCTTTTTCGTCTTTATCAGGTTAAAAACCCCATAGATGGTCTGCGGCGGACAGATCAGGTCCTTGCCTCCTGCAGAAATCTGAACCGGGCATGAGATATTTTGGGCTAAATGTTTATTGTCAAAAAAGGAGAGCGTTTTAAACACTTGTTTAAACTGATCTGGATATTGGCGCAGAAATGCTTCGACTGCTGTAAGAGAACCTTCCATTTTTTGCTGAATAGCGAGAGGCAAGTCACACAAGTTCGGCACATCTGCAACCACGAATGACGGACGAGCGTCTAGTCCCGCTACAGCAAGGGCAATCCCGCCTCCCATACTCACGCCATAGATCACGACCCTTTCTTGATCCACCTCAGATAGTGTTTCGATGACATCCAGTGCCCGGATCACATCCATATAAACGTGACGGTAATAATAAGTAGCAGGATCGAGAATTCCCTGCGTTACCCACGAGCCGGTTCCGCCAGCAGGATAGCTGCCGTTCCCAGATTCCCCGTGACCTCTCGTATCGAGTGCCACAACGGCATAGCCCATCATGAGGTATTTTGCATAGTTGGCGATAGACCCCTTATTTCCGCCATAGCCATGCAACATGAGCAAGCATGGCAACTTTTCTTTTTGTGAGTGAGGCGTCAAATAAAAGGCCGCGATATCTGTTCCGTTAAATCCTTTATAGATCAGTTTTTGGGCATTGATGTTTTGGATGGGATACGAAATGTCTGAGCGCCGAATCTCAAGCGGCTGGTTGTTAGACTCACGTTTCGTCTCTTCCCAAAATGATTCAAAGTTCGGTTCACGATTACTGACTGGTACATACTCTTTCCACGGTTCATCGATCAAGAAAAAGCCACCTCCTTATACGGCATGAATGACCGGCCACTGAAGTTCGATTCCTTGCTGGGTAAGCATTTTTTGAAAATCCTTCAGCAACGGATCATGGTTTCGGACATGTCGTGGAATCGTACTTTTTTTCATGGCATAGCCCGCAAGGTATCCTGCCACTTCCCCAAGGTTCCATTCCACGGGATGAAGCCTGTAACATCCGTTTGTGATATGAGTCGTGCCGATATTCTTGCAGGCAGGAATCAGATTCTGGAACTTTACAGAGATCATACTGCCTAGCGGAATCTGAAACGGCAAGGATGAGATGTCGATGTAGTTGTCCCCGCCTGTGCTTGGGTGAAGATCAATCCGGTAACAGCCGATTCCAACTGAATCTTCATAGTTTACTGCACCTTTATCTCCACGGATTTCAGCACTCAAATGCTGCTCAAGCACCGTAAACTCCGCTTGAATACGGCGGGATTCCCGAATATACGGATACATCGCCAGTCCATCTTCTGTTCCGACAACATCCGGTCTTAGCTTCAATCCTGGGTATCCTTGACCGCCATCTGGTCTAGGAGCTTCCGTCTGCATCCAATAAAGGAGCGATAAACTTAATTCTTTTGCTTGTTTCAAATGACGTTCTCGTTCTTTTTCTTCTATATCAAAAACAGGTCCTAACAGATAGTCGTTTTGTGGCCAGTTGATCAAACTGATGTCATGAGGAAATTCGTTGTTGTCAAATTGAGAGGAATCGATCAAACGCCGATACTGAAAAAGTGAAAATTGGTTGCCGTTCGGCATTAAGGAATACGTAATCGGTTTTAAACTGACCGGCTGTGGTGCTGTCCAGCTGAGGAGCCGGTCCGGCCAAACGTCTGGCTGGTAATCCCGCCAGAACGAATACGATCCAGGTTTTTCGATGGTATGGTCTTCTCCTTCGCGATAATCAACGGCAAAACAATGCGTGATCGCCTGCATGTTAAGTGGCTCCGGATCACCTGTAACCGCGTGCGGTTCATCAGTTTGTGACTGCGATTCGGCACCTGTCACATAAGGCACGTTAGCGAGCGGAAGCACATCACCGCATTCTGTTGCATCGAGAAAATAGGTTCCTTGTAGGGTGAATTCTTGTTGGGTAGGTTCGTGGATGACTGTTGCTGCTTTCAGATAATCGCCCTCTGTTTCAACGGAGGTGATCTTATGTTCAGTTAAAACAGTGAGAAGTCCGTTATGTACGAATGGTGCGAGCATTTCCTCCAACACATGAAGGGCGACTCTTGGTTCATGTGAGATCCGGCTGACGAGTGAGTTCCCTGGATTGAACAACAGATGACGATGTTCAGGTTTTACCGCGTAGTTGTTGATATAGTGTTCTCTTACTTTATTGCGGAAGGTTCGGTAGCTCTGTGTGCAGCCGAACTGCTCGATCCAACGGTGTTCATCAGGTGGTACAGCCTGGCTTGTCAGTTGTCCGCCGATCCACTTCGTTTCTTCGGTCATGATGACGGTATACCCCATCTTGCAGGCAGAAAGTGCCGCGGCACAGCCACCCATACTGCCACCGATGATGACGATGTCTGCTGATTTTTCACGTTTCATGAGGTGCTCCCTCCTTTTGAACGAATTCGTTATACAAAAAACTTTGATAGGCCGCTCCAACCACTCCCGCTTCATCACCAAAAGCTGCTTTTTTAAAGGAAACGGATTGAACAAGGGACGAAATACCGAGGCTTCGTACACGGTTCTCAAGATCTGAGATGATCCAGTTGTGCTGATCGATAATACCGCCTCCTAAAACGATCAATGAAGGGTTGAAAGCATGAATGATGTTAACCGTTCCGTAAGCGAGAGCATCCATCGCTTCATCTAAAATAGATTTGGCGAAAGGTTTCCCTTCAGCTGCCCATTGGAACACATCCCGTGCGGTTATGTTTTCAATGTCTCCATCATAGCGTTCAGGCTGATTTTTGAGCATATGTTTCATCCGATTCGCGATTCCGGTGCCAGAAGCATAAGCCTCAAGGCAGCCTTTATATCCGCAGTTGCAAGCTGGACCGTTACGATCAACCGACATATGACCGAGTTCTGCTGCGCCACCCCATTCTCCGTGTAAAAGGCGTCCTTCTTGAATAACCGCGCCTCCGATTCCTGTTCCGAGTGTTAAGAAGACGACGTTGTCATAGCCTTTTGCCGCACCAAGGTGCGATTCAGCCAGTGCCACAACGTTCACATCGTTATCGACCCAGGTCGGGAATCCGGTTAACCGCTGCATCTCTTGTTTAAGCGGTATATCGTTCCAGTCTTTAATGTTCGATGTCCCGCTTCTGACGATTCCTTGCTTAAAATCGATCTGACCAGCCGTGCCGATGCCGATCCCTTTTAATGTCGGAAGTCTTTGTTGATGTGCCTCTTTTACACAATCCTTGATCAACTGCTGCAGCTGAAAAAGGATCTGCTCTCTTCCTTCCGTCGCTGTTGGTACGGTCTGTTTATAGAGGACTCCGCCTCCCAACGTCACAAGTCCTGCTACGATTTTGGTTCCTCCGATATCAATACCGATACTGACATGTTCGTTCATTGGTCCACACCCCTTAAAACGTTTTACAACAAATGCTTGGCGATCCATTCCAGGCGTCGTTCTTCTTTAAAGTGACTCGGTTCATGTCCATAATCTGGATAACGATCGATTTCTTTTGTTTTTGTTGAAAGGTGGTTAAATGACGCAAAAACCGTCTCAGGTGGTGTCACGGTATCCTTCAAGCCGATGCTCATCAGAACTGGGCATGAGATATCCGGACAAAAGTTCATCGCATCCACGTAGGAAAGGTTTTGCATGATTTCTTTATAGGATTTCCGCGTTGGATCGTTGTATCTGAAGTACTGCGCGACTTCGACATACGGTCCTCCTAAAGCAAGCGCGAGACCTCCGCCTTGAGATTCCCCCATTACAGCTACACGGCTTGAATCGATAAAGTCTAGCTTTTTTATCCAGGACAGATAAGCGATCATGTCCTCATAGACATGCACATAATAATAGTTTTCGAGATTCTCCAAATCGTTCGCCATCCACCCAGGGAGGTAGTTTCCTCTCTCATAATGAGCGTAGTCAGGCGAGATCCCTTGGCCTCTTAACTCAAAACAGAAGACGGCAACACCCATCAGTGCATATTTTAAAAACTCATGAACCGCTCCCCGTCCTGCCGTGTACCCAGGAAAGTGAACGACTGCCGGATACGATTTTTGCTTCTGGTTCGGTACGATCATCCAGCTTCTGATCGGTGTTCCGTCTCGGCACGTAAACGTAACATCTGCCACTTTTACTTGTTTAACAGGATAGTCCGTGAGCCACTCTATTTTGACTTTAGGCTTGAAAGCCGTCTTTTGCTTTTCCCAAAAACCTTTAAAGTCAGGCTGTCTTGTGAGCGCTGGCTTACCATTTGTTAGATTCATAAGGTTTGCCACCTCAAAAAAATTAATACATTTTGTCCAGAACGGCTTTGGCTGTTTTCTCGATCGCTTGAATGGATTGTTCCTTTTGCTTTAAAAGAACGACCGTTGTTAAGATGTCGAGCAGATGAAGCTGTGCCATCTTTGCGGCGAACGAACCTCCTTGCAGCGGTGTTTCCCGTGAAGCGGCAAGCAAGATCTCATCGGCATACTTCGTGATCGGTGAACGGTTGTGGTTGGTCAGACAGATCACGAAAGCTCCGTTTTCTTTTGCGATACGGACCGCGTCAACAAGATCCTTCGTGCTTCCTGATGTTGAGATCCCGATCACGACATCTTCTTTTGTCGCCAATGCCCCATTCATCGCAATAATATGTGAATCTACCGAACAATCAACATTGAAACCGATCCGCATAAACCGGTACTTGGCATCCGTTGCCGTAATCCCTGAAGATCCGACTCCGAAAAAGTAGATCTTGCGGGCATTTAATAGTTTTTGAGCCACTTTCTCGAGGTTGTTCTGATCCATAAGACCAAGTGTGTCTTGGATGAATCCTGTATTCTGAGACGTGATCTTTTTCGCAATCACATCTATGCTGTCAGTGTCTTCAATTTTTCCGTAAACCGATTCGTTCGGGTTTACAAGGTTCTGAGCAACGGCGAGCTTAAATTCTTGATAGCCTTTATAGCCAAGCTTCCGGCAAAAACGAATAACCGTCGTTTCCCCCACATCTGCTTTTTCTGAGAGATCAGTAACCGAATAGTATACCGCTTCATGTGTATCAGATGTGATGACATCGGCGACTTTTTGCTCGGCTTTCGTAAGCGATTTATAGATGCTTGGAATCAATACGAGTGGACTTGCCGTTTGTAATGTTGCAATTTTCATTTGAATAAGTGCTCCTTTCACTGGCACGACTGTATTTTATGCGGTTCCGTCATTTCACCAGCTCAAAGGGTTGAAAAGTTTGTTGGATCATGACGTTTCACATCATATTTCGATTTAAATGGTTTACTTCCTCTACAAAACGTTTTGTGATCAACTGAGGCCGGGTGATCGCCGAACCTACCACGACAGAGAATGCGCCCAGCTCGAGTGCTTTTTTAGCTTGAGCTGGTGTCGAGATCCGGCCTTCAGCGATGATCGGAACTTTCTTAAGCTTCGAAAGTCGTTCGATCAGGTCAAAATCCGGTTGTTCGATTTGAGGACTGTACGGCGTGTAGCCGGAAAGAGTCGTAGAAATAAAATCGGCACCGCGTTCAATCGCCATCACTCCTTCTTCAAACGTGGAGATGTCGGCCATGATCAACGCTTTAGATTGTTTCCGGATATAGTGCACCATCTCTTCCAAACTGACATTACCCGGTCTTCTGCGGGACGTCGCATCAACGGTGACCACATCCGTTTTTGCTTCTAACAGCTCCTGAACTTCTTTTAAGGTTGGAGTAATAAAAATATCGCTGTCCGGATAATCGCGTTTTACGATGCCTATTACCGGAAGCTGTGTTACTTTTTTTATCGCGATGATATCCTCTTTACTATTCGCCCGAATCGCTGCCGCCCCGCCTTGTTCTGCCGCGATCGCCATTTTTGCCATAATGCCTGATCCATGGAGTGGCTCATCTTGGAGAGCCTGGCAAGACACGATGATTCTTCCTTTAATCTGCTGCATCAGTTCTTGCTTATTTATCATGTACACACTCCTTTAACACCCCGTTTTATCTTTCAATCATCAACCCATCGTATGCCACGTCAATATCATATGGCTGAAAAATCTTGATCAGATCCTCATGCAGGAGTCCGATGTTGTGAGAGAAATGGGTTACATATACCTTGGATTGATCGGATAAAAGTCGATTTTTTTGAAGCCTGTTCTTCGTATCGATCACCGCATTCACGTTCATGTGATTTCGGTATTCAGGTAAGTTGCCGTTCGTACAATCAAGCAGGGCAATGTCGATCTTGGCGTTCGTCTCCAGCCAGGTCCACGTTTCATCCGGAAACCAACCCGTATCATGACCATAAAGCAGAGACGTGTTCCCTTTTTTTATGTGGAAAAGAAGACACGTTTCAATCTGGTTATGATCAGCTAGTAATGGTGTCACTTCTGCATCACCGATTTGATAGGTTGAAAAAGGACGCAGCAGATGAAACTGAACATGCCCATTTTGTTTTTTTAAACTCTTCGATAAATTAGCTAAAGCTGCACCATTTCCGTATATGTGTAAGGGATAAGTCACACCATGTGCATAACCCGGCAGCCTCATATTCAAGTCTTCTGGATAAAAGTGATCATGATGTGTATGTGTAAACAGGAGGTGCTGAATCTTGGTGAGATCCAGATTGTCGCGCAAAACATGGTGAAGGGTATCCGGCGGAAAATCAATTTTAATCGTGTCGTCGATGATGGCTGAAGTGCGGGTTCGAATGTTCTTGCCGCCGAGTTGTCTCGCTTTCTGACAGTGTGGACACGTGCAAAAGAGCGCCGGATAACCTTCTGAAGCCGCTGTCCCGAGAATATGGAGTTTCAATGAGTTGATCCTCCTCTTTTTTGTGTGTTGAAGGGTTAGCGTTAGCGTTACGTTTGGCTCATAGGGAGCCCATTTTGACTCATAGAACCTGCATAACGGCTCATAGAGCTTGTTTTTTGACTCATAGGATGGAGTTTGGCTCCTAGAGGTGCTCAAGAGACTCATAGAGTTATGTTATTGACTCATAGAATCGATGTTTTGACTCATAGCCACAGTTTATGAGGTTCAACCCACCCGTAAATGAGACCGAGAAAAAATTCCTCCAAAATAATCATAAATTATGGATATTTCTTTCACTTTACTTCATTTTATACGATTCCGAAGATTCTAACAACAGTGTGTGTGAAAAACTCCCCCTGCAATTTCGCAGCGGGGAGTCTTCCTTCTATTTATCTTCTCGTACAAGATCCATATACTTTTTAATGTGATGAGGAGATGTAGATTTCTTTCGGAATTCTTCTTCAACGATATACCACCAGTCGAACATCTCAAGGTAGATCAGGTCGAAAACCATAATGCCGTGTGTTTTATCGACTGCCATCTTAAGGGCACGTCTAAACTGTTCCGGATCGTTGATGTATTGATTGAGATAGAGGCTGCCGTAATTGAACGTTGTATATTTGAGTGCATCCATCGCGATATCAGCTGATCCTTCAACACTGTGCCAGTCAGGTTTCCCTGCTGCAATCGCTTCTTCCTTCGTAACATCTACAAAATAGTTCCCGGTCATGATAAAATCGAGCACTTCAGCATACCCTTTTTTGTGATAGTCAGGGCTCGCCCAATCATAGTCCGGATGGTGCCTGCGGCTGGCCCAGTTCACACCCTCGCTGTAATAATCCGGATACCAGCTTCCTACATACGTACTGAAGAATGTTTTAGGCTCTTTTTTATGAATGAGATTTTCTGCTTTTTTGAAGAACGATTGAATATTGCCTGCACGCCATTCGATCCACTTTTGATAAAGAGGTCCTGGCACGATTGTTTTTTCATAGTCCACCATTTGGATCTCAAAAATATCAGTTGGCCAGTTCTCAACTCTTTTACCGATATACGATTCAAACTTCTGACGGCTCAAATCGCTGAAATCTGCATATACGTTTGAATAACGTGCACGATCCAATACAATTCCATCCACATCATAGTTATCGATCAACTCTTCGATGATACTGAGTTCATAACGCTGAACATCATCTCTGATCGGGTTAACAAATGTAGAAGCAGAAGGCGTGTAATCCTGTCCTTTTACAAATTTCGTTTCCAATTCAGAAACGGAAACTCGATCGCCGACCTTCAGATGCTCGAGCATCCATGTACGTGCTGTTCCATTTCCTGAAAGCACGTATCCGTTATCCGGAACGGCTACCGGCGGTCCGTTCGTTGTGTTGCGGTCACTGATTTGGGTGATAACATCCTCTTGTACTTGAACTTCAACACCCCATCTGTTTGTCGGTGTTTCCTCATATTTTGATGGTGTGTAGAGAATCAGATTATTCGTGTTACGCGTTCCATTAACTCCGGTTATTTCAATCGATGCACCATCCGCTGCCTTCACTTTTTGTATGGCAGTATAATATGTAGTCTGCCACTCAGGATGATCCATGGCTGGTCCATCTTGGTACGTTGTACTTGCTTCAGAAAACGTATTGATGGCTGCATGGACTTTAATTTTATGCTTTTTTGCTTCTCTGATCACGGTTTCTAAAAGATCGTAATTGGCTGGATAACCTTGATATTTTGGAATATTAGAAGTGCTGATATGAGGGGCAATTTCACTGTTGTAGGCTACATAACCTGTTGAGTTTTTAATGTCGAGAACGATGGTATCAAAGTTTGCTTTCGCAGTTTTTCGTACAATGTTCCGGACTTCTTCAGGTGTATCGAGGTCAAACAAGTTAGCTGACAGGTCGTACCAAAGGATCCTCGATTTCTTGTTGTCTTTTTCAACGAGCTTGGTCAATTCGCGAATCCGTTTTTTGTCATCGTCTTTCTTAGCCAGAGCGTTTTGCGGGATCATGGTGGTGTAAATCAAGGCAAAAGCGATCAACATGAAAAATATCCTTTTCATTCCTAATCCTCCCTTTTTCTGTAATTGTCTAAATATTAGCATAATTTAGGTAGCGATAGTGGAGTTTTTCTCCAATATAGTTCTTTAAAATGGAAAAAACCTTCTTTTTGACTAGGTTACGAAAATAAGAAAACGCTTTCAGGACTGATGACCTAAGTGTGGCTTAGGAGAAATTACTAGTGCATAGAATGGTGTTTTTTGTGCATAGAAATGGATTATCATTACATAGAATCTTGATTAGTGCATAGACTCTCTTTTTTGATGCATAGAACTGTGGGATTTACTTATAGATTGTCCTCTTTAGTGCATAGAATTCTAGTTTTTGTGTATAGACTTTATAATTCAAATATTAAAGCATAACTAGCAGGAGTTATGATGTTATTCACAGAAATGTACATTAAATAAAAGGAGTGTGATTCAATGATATGATCATGAAAGAACGAAAGACCCCGCAAGTCGTTTTGATTTTAGAAATGCTTCTAAACAGGCTACACCCTCAATACCCAAGAAGGCATGAAATGGAAGAGGAGCTTAAGAGATGTTTATCCGGCCATAAAGGAGAACAGTCGCTAGATTTTTATTTAAATGATCTTCCGCAGAAAGATTACCTCATTTTTCACAACCTCCGAATTCTACAAAACAATAGCTACTTCGAAATGGATATCCTTATTCTTACACAGAAATATTTTTTAATCATTGAAGTAAAGAACTTTTCTGGTACTCTCTTTTTTGATCAGGATCTTTATCAACTAATCCGGACAATCAATGGTTTAGAAGAGACGTTTGCTGATCCTATTTCACAAGTAAAAAGACAGTTTTATTGCTTAAGAGATTGGCTAAAAGAACATCAATATACGAACATTCCTATCGAATCTATCGTTATCGTCAGCAACCCGCAAACACAAATTAAAGTTTCCCCTGGCCGCTCAGACATCTACAAGTGGGTTACCCACAAAACGCACCTTCCTGAAAGAATCCGTTCCTATGAACTGAAGCACAAAGCGGAAAGATTATCTATGAAAGATCTTCGCAAACTCTCCAAACTACTCTTAAAGAAACACACATCACCAACCCCTAACATTCTTCAAAAATACCAAATTTCCATTGAAGATATCATTCAAGGCGTTGCTTGTCCGAAGTGCAGCGTTATTCCTATGAAAAGGGTTAAAAGTAAATGGGTTTGTACCTCATGCTCATTGGAATCAAAAAGAGCTCATGTTCAAGCTCTGCGTGAATATTCCCTTCTAATCAGCTCGACGATCACCAATAGCCAGGGCCGCAACTTTTTAAAGGTAAGTTGTCGTAACACAGTTAGAAATCTGCTTCTAGATTTGAATATTTCTACTTCAGGACGCTTAAGACATACTAGATATCATTTGGAGTTTGATGATCTAAGGGATTGAGAGGTTGGTGTGCATAGAACTGCTAAAACTGTGCATAGAAACGTGTTTTTAAGTCATAGAATTCCGTTTAGTGCATAGACCTCTTTTTTCCATGCATAGACTTTCTACTTTTGTGCATAGAATTAAATTTTCAGTGCATAGAGCCACCAAAAGAATGCATTGAAATTAAAACAAGCCCCTTGCGAACCAAGGGGCTACATTACCAACTTTAATTTTCATGCTTGTACTATGTTTTAAAGACTAGTCTATTATTTAACCTCCTGGCCAGCCAGCAATTTCTTAATTCGGTCAACAGAATCTCGGACTGCAACCTTTGGGTCATCATAGCCTTCATACTCTAACGACAACCATGTATTTACCTGATCTCTTTTTAAATTTGAAATAATCTCCGAAAGTTTAACTTCCCCATCACCAGGAATGACCCCGATCCAATACGTTTCACCCAATCCTTTAAAGCCTTTTACACCATCAGCTTCTGTTCTCTTCTTAAAATCCTTAAAATGAACATGCGCGATGTCAGCTTTTAAGTTTTCATAAGCAGAAAGCGGATCGTCCTCCACCAATAAAAAGTTCCCGGTATCAAAAGTAGACTTTACTGCGCTACTTCCCACTTCCCCTAAAATCTCTTTCACTTGCTCGCTTTTACCAGCGAGTAATCCATGGTTTTCGATCGCAAGCACCACGCCATCTGATTCAGCATACTTCGCGCATTCTTTTAATGATGAAATGATCCAATCCTTGGCGACTGAATAGTTCATCCCCGGTTTGAGGTCACCGCAAAATGTTCGGACACAAGGTGCACCTAGCTGTTTTGCAGTATCCACGGCATCCTTCACTTTTTGAATCTCGCTCTGTCTCTCCTCGAACGTTTCTTTTACAAAGTCGTTAGAGGCATCGTAACAGGACACGGCCAATGAGGATCCCTTCAAATAATCTACAACTTCCGGCAGCTCTTTCTCTTTGTTTTTCCAATAAAAATCGAGCAGCTCCACTCCATCAAGATTCAGAGTTTCGGCATGCCCGCAGAAATCGAGAACACTCCACTTTTCCTTTTGGATCACCGAATGAAAACTGTACATACTGACGCTGACCTTCATGAAAACATCTCCTTTTTTTAGAAGTACTTCTTTTCAGGTTCATAGGTACCACAAAGCAATTTCATTACATCAAACCCGTCTCCCATCTATTCTTCTCGTTTCGGATGATTCCCCCTCTAAATAAAATAAAAAAGAAAAAAACTTCCTATTCCAGGAAGTTTTCTTCAAACACTTTCTTCACTTTCGGCACGAGATAATGGCTGCCGCCTCTGCCTTTTACATCCTCGATCATCATCGTCACGAGGAGCGATGGATCCTCTGTGTTGTAAGCAACAAACCAGCCGAGCTCCATGCCTTTTTTGTCTTCTTTACTTTTTTTCAGTTCAGCCGTTCCTGTCTTTCCGGCTAGAGGCAGTTTTGCCATATACGCCTCATGTGCGGTTCCGTTTTTGCTTGTTACGACTTTCGTGAGATCATCGCGTATGATTTTCGCGGTCTCTTGTGAGATCACATTCTCTTTCCAGACCCCCTGATCTTTTTTCGATAGATCCAGTTTCGGTGCGAGCAAGCTTCCTTCATTTAAGAAAGGCGTGTAGGAGATTCCTAAATGTAAAGCACTCATCTCAATTTTCCCTTGTCCGTAACCGCTATCGGCCAACTGGATCTCGGTCATGCCTTCTTCTCCAATTGTGGAAGCAGCAAAAGGATAACCCACCGGCATCTTCTCTCCTAAACCGAATCCTTTAAGTCCTTCAACAAACTTTTCTTGTCCGAGATCAAGCGCTTCTTGTGCAAAGTAAATGTTATCCGAGTAAATGAGCGCTTTTTCCAGGTTCACGTTTGGTACAGCACTTACACGAGTTACGTGATAGTCCCCCCACGATTCACCTTTTTTCCACGTCTTCCCGCTCACCTTCATCACGTCACTTGGATTCAATGTACCATTTTCCAGACCGATTGCGGCTGTCAGCGGTTTAAGCGTTGAACCTGGCGCATACGTGTAGATAAAACGATTCAGTTTTGGCTTATTCGGATCGTTTTCCAGCTTGTTCCTCGTTTCGTTAGAGATTCCGAGTGTATATTCATTCGGGTTATAGGAAGGGCTGTTCACCAGTGCCAGCACTTCACCCGTTTTTGGATGAATGGCAGAAGATGTACCCACATCACCCTTTAGCTGTGCATAGATCGAACGCTGAACACTGCTGTTGATCGTTGTTTTCACGTCTTCCCCATTTATCACTTCTTTTTCAGCCAAGACCGCTTTTTCTTCCTTATCTTCCGTTAAAATCTTGATGATTCCGCCGGGCGTTCCACGCAGCTGCTCTTCGTACACTTGCTCAAGCCCCGCTTTTCCAACCCAGTCTTGCAGGGTGTACCCTTTTCCTTCCAACCTTTTGAGGTCATCAGCATTCACTGGACCGATGTAGCCGGTAAGGTGCGCCGCCGCTTCCTTCAATGGATAGATCCGGGTTTCACTCTTCGGTGATTTCACACCCTCTAATTTAACAGCGTCGTGAACTTTAGGATCATTTGTCTCCATCTTTTTGATGGGTACACCGTAATTAGGCTTAACCCATGGCTGATCCAACTTGCTCTGAATTTCCTCAGGTGTCATCCCAAGAATTTCAGCTAAAGGTTTGATGGTTTTGTTTGGGTCTTCCGGCAGTTCTTCAGGAACGATCGTCACTTCATAAGCGGTTCCGTTGAACGCTAGCGGGTTTCCTTCCCGGTCTAAGATAGCACCTCGTTTTGGAGAGATGGTCGATGCTGAGATCCGATCACCCTCCTCCATATCCGGAAAGATGTGCGACGTGTTCCATGCTACTTTCCAAGCTTCCTGATCCTTATCCTCCTCAAGCTTCATAGTGATTTTATGTGTATATTCGATGGGGCCAGCCAGCGTGTCCATCTTAACCGAATAAGAGAGATTCGCTTTCTCGCCTTCTTCTTTTTTATCCTTTTTAGTAGATTTCATTTTCACTTTTAAATCATCAGCTTCGATCCCGCTATAAATACCTTTATATCTATTCACAAAGTCTTCTTTTGTGATTTTCTTTTTCGAAGTCGAATCGAGCATGTCATACATACTCTCAAAATCTTGTTTTTGCCAAGAAGCTGTATACTTCTTTAAGGCGTCTTCTGGTTTTGGAGGCTCCGAACATGCAGCCAACAGGGTAAAACAAAGCATAGCCAACAACATGATCTTACAAAAGTTTTTCAAAACAGATCTCCTTCCATTTAAACGTTTGTTTAAGTATAACAAGGCCATGGTAATAAATGTATGATAAACACATGATAAAAAAAACACCTTATGAGCATGAAAAGTTTTCTCATAAAGTGTTTGTGTAAATTATCGTTTAATCGTTTATGCGTTTTGCTCCAAGATAGATGTTCTGCCAATACGCGGTATTTAGGTTACTTATCGTCACACCGGTACTTGATCCAGCATGGACAAATTGGTTGTTGCCGATATAGATTCCTGCATGAGACGGTCCTGTCGTATACGTTTCAAAGAATACGAGATCCCCGACTGAAGGTTTGCTGACCATATTGGTTGCATTCCACATTTGGGCGACTGTTCTCGGAAGCGATACTCCTGCTTTTGAATATATGTATTGAATAAAGCCGCTGCAATCAAATCCTTTAGTCGTGGCTCCTCCCCAAACGTAAGGAGTGCCCATCAGTTCAGCAGCATTCGCAATCACATTGATAGTAATCTGATCATGAGTTTGAGGTTTTTCCGTTTTTTGTTTTTCAACCGCAGACATTTTATCTAAAACTGCTTTTGTTACGATTCCTGTAACCGGCAGTCCGTAAGCCTTTTGGAACTTCTCCACACTTTCTTCTGTTACCATTCCAAAATAATCCGTGATCATCGGATAAGTGAAGAACCCTAGATTTTTCAGACGGGTTTGAAGCTGTTTCACTTCAGGTCCAGTCGAGCCGAACTTTAATTCTTTCACCGTGCTTTGCGGAGGTTGTGGAGCCGGCGCTGGTTTAGGTGGTGCTGGTGGTGGTGTCGGTTTTGATGGTGTAGCCGGTTTTGGCGCTGCTGGTGCTGCAGGTTTTGTCTGAGCTGGTGGCTGCACTGGATTTTTCTTTGCGGCAACTGCTTTTGCAACCCGATCTAATGTCGTCACATCCGCAACCCCTGTTGCTTTTAGCTTCTGGCTAAGCTGGAATTTCCGCACTGCTTCTGTCGTAATCGTCCCGTAATAATCAGTCGTTTTATAATATGTAAAAAAACCAAGATACTTAAGATCTTGCTGCAGCTTCATGACTGCTTGTCCAGTAGAATGAAGCTTTAAATCTTTTGAAGCTGGCGCAACAATTTGAGCCGGCTGTTTTTTGGGTGGTGTCTCTTGAAAAGACTTCTCTAAAAGTTTACTGTACGTCCGTTTTCCGACAATACCATCCACCACAAGTCCGTTCGCTTTCTGAAAATCCATGACTGCCTTTTTTGTTATAGGTCCAAAATAAGTGGTAGTCTGCTGCTCTTTAAAATACCCTTTTTGTTTCAAAAGGGATTGTAATTGTTTAACGTCAGTATGCGTGATCCCCTGCTTTAAGGTCATGTCACCTAAAGCAGCTTCTCCGACGAGAGGAACAGCAAAAAATGCACCTGTAAACGCAGAAGTCATCACTAACCGTTTTACCACTGTGTTGTCCATGTTTTCCTCCTTCAAAGTCCCGTTTATTACATATATCGGCAATAATGGATAAATATTTAAGCCTAATTTCGACATAAAAATAAATGTCTCCTTCTAGGTTTGCAGGTTTCAGTTGGAAATTTTTTATGAGTAGTGAACAGCTCGTTTTGGTTCATAGAAAGTCATTTTTGGCTCATAGACTTAAGGTTTTGACCCATAGAATCGTGTTAGACTCATAAACCTTCACCTAGGCTCATAGAATACGGAGTTCAACTCATAGAACCGCGATTTCGACTCATAGACCTACCGTTTTGGCTCATAGACCGTCCAGAACATAATTGCAAAGAGGGAATAACAGCAAGAGGCATGTAAAATACCTCTTTTTGTTAATCCCTCACCTTTTTTATAGCATTTATTAACTTTTGCTCAGCTAATAATAGTTTGTTTTTTTCATTTTTCAACTGAAGTTCTAGCTGAGAGATACTTTTTTTCCTGTTTTCTGAACTTCTTCTGATTTCTTCTGGATTCGGTCCCCCTTGTATATTCCGCCGCTTCACAAATTCGATAGGACTGATGATGTTATCCCACTCTTCTTGGCTCAAAGAAACTTTGCATGTTTTACCGATCTCCTCATTTACGGTTTGAAGAGAGAGTTCGTGTAACTCTAATTTTTTAAGAGAACACTTTTTAGCTATTGAACTAGCGACTTGATGAGCGGTTCGAAATGGAACTTGTTTTTCCCGAGCAAGCACATCAGCAAGTTCGGTTATCGTGATACAAGAGTTCTTCGCCTGCTCAAGTGCCCGCTCTTTGTTGACTTCCATGGTCCGAATCACAGCATGCATGAGGTGAATCACGCGGTTTGCTTTTTCATAGCTTCTGTAAAGGTGTGGTTGAAGATCATCTTCTGTATCTACGATGTCACCGAATGGTGTGTTGTGAATCATCTGAATCGCGGCTAATGCCTCGCCTACCGAAGAGCTGGCCAGTGATCGCGAGTGCTCGATCGACACAGGATTTCTTTTTTGAGGCATGATGGAACTGATCTGTACGTATGGATCGGCGACTTTTATGATGTTATATTCACGGGTGACAAGCTGCAGGAAGTCTTGAATCCACCCGCCGCTGTTGATCATCATGGATAGGACGGCAGTTGCAGATTCTGTTAGATAATCCGCACCAGCGATGGCATCATAGGAATTTTCGACGAGTTCACGAAAACCGAGAAGCTCGCAAACTCTCTTTCTATTAATTGGAAAGCCTGTGGTGGATAAAGCTGCCGCTCCCATCGGTGATCGGTTGACCGTTTCGTAGGCTGACCATAGCCTATGAACATCGCGAAGGAAGACATCTAAGACCGCCGTTAAATAATGTGCGAGGGTAGTAGGTTGTGCTGGTTGGGTGTGGGTATAGGCGGTAATGATGGTTTCGGCGTGTTCTTCTATTTTTTCGAGGAGGGCGTCTGATAAAAGTAAGGAACTCTGTAACAGTGTTAAGATGCGCTCTCTTAGAACGAGCCGGTACATGGCAACTCCCATGTCATTCCGGCTGCGTGCAATGTGCATTTTTCCAGCGAGATCCGGTCCAATCTGTTCACTGATTTTATGCTCCATCATGAAAAAGAGGTCTTCAAACTGTGGGTCGTATTGAAGGGTTTTGGGATCCGTTTGGGAAACGGTTTCAACTCCTTGGAGGATAATCGCTGCCTCTTTTTTATCTAAAATGCCTTGTTCAGCGAGCATGACGACATGAGCACGATGAATGTTAAACATCTGTTTAAATAAGTAGTCCCGCTGATCGTTAAAAACGGGACGTAAGAGGTGATCGACGTATGTTTTGCCTGGAAACGTATGCCCTTCGCTTTTAATAAAATCATCCTTTGATGGCATAGGGTTTTCACTCCTTACGAAAAGGAACAATGTTGATTGCTATTAGTTTATTGCATGGACTGAAAGTAGTGAATCCCTCAAAAAAAAAAGGACTGCCTCCAGGCAATCCTTTAAATAACTTATTGAGAGCTTTAAGATGATATATTCTCACCGGAATCAAAAGCTGAAGGTGCGCTTGGAACACCTCTCATATGATCAATCCAGACAACAATCAAAAAGGTTAACAAGCTTGCCGTCCCTCCTGCAACAACAGCCATAATCCCAAAGGGCTCTTTTGCAAATTGCCAATAAAACCCTACAACTGATCCTATTATAATCGACCAAAAGCCTGCATTTGGAGTAGCTTTGCTCCACATTAGGCCAAGAATATAAGCTGCGAAAGGTCCGGTTGAACGGATTGTAAAAGCAAATACTAAAAGCGGGATGATTTGTTGACTAAACATTGAAATTCCAATTGCGATTAAACCCGTAAAGACTACGATCATTTTACTAAGTTTTAATTCCTGCTGATCTTCAATATTTTTATTGAAAAATTTGCCGTGAATATCTTTGACATAGACACTCGCAACTCCAAGCATATCACCTGAAGCGCTAGATAACGTAGCAGAGATAACACCTGATAATAATAGTCCTGCGATAATAGGAGGAAGAAGCTCAACAGATACTGTTGCTAATGCATTGTTGGCATCGATACTCGGAAAGCTAGCTCTTGCAATTAATCCAATAACTGCGGGAATAAATGCGTATACACACATTAAAGCAGCACATAATACAGATCCCCATACCGCAATTTTTTCATTACGCGCGGAATAATAGCGCTGTACAGCTTCCTGTCCTGTTGAAAAGGTCATGAAATATAAGACAATCAACCCTAAGATGGTTTTCCATCCTATTTTCGTAAAGCCCATTTGTTCTGGTGGTAAATTAGTGAGGACTGTATCCCAACCACCTGCTGCTGAAAGAGCGAAAGGAATAGCAATAGCAAACCCAAAGACAATTAGGAAAAATTGCACAAAATCAGTCAGCGTTACACTCCACATACCTCCGAGATAAGTATAAATAATAACACCAATTCCGGATATTAGAATAGCACCGACCATACTGAAGCCTGTTAGAACATTTATAATTGTGGCAGTTGCTGTGATCTGCACAGCGGTTAAAACAGTAAGGGAGACAATAGATAACAAACTCGTAATTACATAGCTACCTTTACCATAGCGTTTACCAATAATCTCAGGAACCGTTGTCGCCATCGCTCTTCGCATGTATGGCGCAACAAAGGAAACTAAAAATATACCTACTCCTGCTGAAACTACATACCAGCCAGCTGACAATCCCCAGTCTCCATATGCTTTTGAAGCAACTCCGACTGAACTTCCTCCACCTATCTCAGTTGCAGCCAATGTACCCGCCAGCATAATCGGGCCAAGTCTTCTGCCAGCTAGATGATAATCCGTACTATCTTTAATTTTCGTTTTAGCATATATACCAATCCCTATCATAACAGCCATATAGATGGTAATAATCGTCCAGATTGTTCCCATAAAGATCCCCCTCGAGTATCATAGTTTCAAAACTTTTTACTTAAATATGTTTGAAGCAACTCAGGTGTCTTTTTTCAAATTAATTCGGCTGAACCGTAATATTATGATATTTTCTTCTAATCACTTTTCCTGAAGGTTTTTCATAAATTCCTTTGATATCCTTGATTACCTGTCCGTTTACGATTACATAGTAAATACCTTCTGGAGCTTGCCTTGAATTTTCATATGTGGCTTTATCTATTACTTCTTCGGGGTTGAAAATGACAATGTCTGCTGCTAGTCCTTCACGCAAAATACCTCGATCTTGTAATCCTATAATTCTTGCAGGCTGTGACGTCATTCGCCGAATCATCTCTTCTAACTTGAGAACCCCTTCTTCTCTTACGTATTTTCCTAATACACGTGGAAATGATCCATAAGCTCTGGGATGTGGTTCTCCACCTAGTAAACCATCACTTCCTATTGTTCCTGCTGGATGTGCCATAATCTTTTTTACTGAATCTTCGTCCATAACAAAATCTATCATGCCCACTGCATTTTTCTCTTCCAAAATTAAATCTAAGGCAACTGATGCAACATCTTTTGAATTTTTCAATCTAGCAATCTCGTCTAAATTCTTACCCACAAAAGACTGATTTGCTTTCGAACCGACAGAAGTAATAAAAATCCCTTGCCATCCAGCCCATTTAGATATGCTGTCCCATCCTTTTAATCCTGCTTTCATTTCATCTTTTATTTGTTTGCGTAATGCTTGGTCTTCGAGACGAGCTAACATTTTTTCTGTTCCTCCATCATGAGCCCAAGGAGGCAGTATAGCACTTAACATCGTACTCCCGGCTGTGTAAGGATACTGATCAAATGTTACCTCAATACCTTCTTTCCTTGCAGAATCAATGATTTTCAGTACATCATCTGTTTTATGCCAGTTATCTTTCCCACAGTTTTTTAAATGGGAGAAATGCAAATGCGCCCCCGTTCTTCTCATAATACCTACCAGTTCTTGCATAGACTCTAGAATCTCATCTCCCTCACTGCGTTGATGAATGACAAGAGGCACCTCATATTCAGCAATAACTTCACATAATGCTTCAAGTTCTTTCATTTCTGCAAAACAGCAAGGCGGATAAATCAATCCTGTTGAAAGACCTACAGCCCCTTGATCAAGTGAGTCACGAAGTACTTCTTTCATCTGTTGAATTTCTTCATCGGTGGCCGGGCGATTATCTAATCCCATTACAGTCATGCGTATGTTGCCATGTGGGACAAGAAATGCAAGATTATAAGATGGCTTGTTGTTTTCAATTTTTGTTAAATAAGAATCAACATCTAGCCAATCCCAATCTATAGCCGGAGTCCCATCTAGACCTGCTAGGTTCTTCTTCCAAACTTCCCGAAATTGCGGAGGAAGAGGAGCTGCTGCGATGCCATCCTGACCAAGCAGGTCTGTAGTAATTCCCTGCATAACCTTAGCTTTAATTAACGGCTCCTCTAAAATGACCAAATCTGAGTGAGTATGCATATCAATAAAACCTGGTGAAACAATATTTCTCTCAGCATCTATTACTACTTCTGCTGACTCATATTTAAGACATCCGATATTTGTTATTTTATTCTCCTTAATTCCAATATCAGCGTAATACCAAGGAGAACCAGTACCATCAATGATTTTTCCATTTTTGATTATCAAATCATACATATTCACGCCTCCCAGTCTGTTTTTGTTCCTTTTTGAGATGTGTGAAAGCTTGCATTAGCGAATAATATCCAACTGTCGCTTGCTGCAGTTGCTGAATCTCTATATATTCATTGTCGATATGAGCCATATGCTCTTGAGATGGGCCAAACCCAACTGTCTTAATACCATTCTCTCCTGCAAAATGACTTCCATTTGTGCAGAACGAGTAGTGAGAAATCTTTGAATCTATTCCTTGCTGAAGCAATGAATCAAGTGCTGCCTCAACAAAAGCTTCTTTCTCATTAAACAACCAAGCTGGGAAAAACCGTTCACCACCTATTTTTTCACCTGTATAGCATTTTTCTTCACCATAAGCGTAAGAGACTGTAGCCTTAAGTTCTGGATCTGTTTTTTTCATCTCTTTTATAAGAGACTCAATCGGTGCTAAAACAGATTCCTTCGTTTCATTAACTAAAAGTCTGCGATCAAAAGTCACCTTACAGTGAGATGGAACCACAGAAGCACCTGGATAAGGAGCAGATTTAATATCCGTCAACTCAAGAATTCCTTTTCCTAAGATAGGATGCTCTGCTACTTTTAGTTGTTGAATTTTGAGCAGTAGTCCATTCATTTTATTGACTGCATTTACTCCTTTCTCAGGATTAGAGGAGTGAGCCGACTTTCCGAAGGTCTCCAGAACGATCTCGGCTCTCCCTCTTTGTCCTCTATTCAAGTTAAGATCAGTTGCCTCCCCAATAACTACGTAATCGGGTTTTACTTGTTCACTTACTTCTCTAGTTGCTACACCTTCAAAGCATTCTTCATGAACACTGCAAGAAACATATATAGTGCCTGGAAATTGTTTATTTGTATCTTCTGCGAAATAACAAGCAGCGGCTACCATCGCACTAACAGCACCCTTCATGTCTGAGGTTCCTCTACCATAAATTTTGCCGTTATTTATTTCACCCGAAAAGGGATCTACATTCCATTTATCTTCGTTTACAGGTACAGTATCGATGTGTCCATCAAACAATACTTTAGGGCCATCGCTATTTCCGTTAATTACTAAAATCACATTTCCATATTTATCTTTAATAACTGAATCAAATAATTTAGAGTGTGCAAAGTCCTGAATAATATCAGCTACAGATTTTTCATTTCCAGAATAACTTTGTTCCTTAACTAACCTTTGACAGAGAGTTGTGAGTTCTTCTTTTCTTTTTTCATTTAACATCGCAATCACCTCATGTGTTAAATATTTGTTAATGGATAAGTGCCTTCCCAAACTGTTTTTCTATAATGAGCCTCATCCGTATCACCTTCAGTATTGATAAGCAAAATACGAGATTTTTCATTAATTTTTAGCTTTTCCTTTACTTCAAATAATGCTTTGTTTTTTGTTAAGCAATAAATCAAACCTGTAGTGACTGATCCTGATTCTCCAGAAATAATGCGTTGATCTTTGCCAATCGGATTCCCAAGGATTCTCATACCAAGTGCTGAAATACTATCATCACAAGAGAAAGAAGCTTCGCTAAAGTGGCTTAATATATCCCAAGCTCGGGGATTTGGCTCACCACAAGCAAGTCCAGCCATAATCGTATCCATATCCCCTGAAACAGTCTGAAAACTTTCCCCTTTATTCTTAAATGATAAATAAAAACAGTTTGCCTGATGTGGTTCTACTACGATGATTTTTGGATATCGTTCACGATAATGTTGAATGAGAAAGGCAGCAACTGAACTCGCAAAAGACCCAACTCCCGCTTGAAGAAATACATGGGTTGGCGGCTCTTCTGAAATAACTTCCATTTGTTCAACAATTTCTTTAGATATAGTGGCATATCCTTGCATAATCCAAAGCGGAATATCTTCGTATCCTTCCCATGAGGTATCTTGTATTACAATCCAACCATTTACTTTGGCATGACTGGAAGCAAGTCTTACAGCGTCATCATAATTATAATGAGTAATTTCAGCATGTGCTCCCTCAGCTTTAATAGCTTCAAGTCTTCTGGTTGAAGACCCTTTAGGCATATAGATGACAGATTTATGACCGAGCTCTCTAGCAGCCCATGCTACCCCTCGGCCATGATTTCCATCCGTTGCAGATATAAAAGTAAGTTCACCCGTAAGTTCACGAATCTTTGGTGACTTTAATTCTTCAAAAGATAACGATTCAATATCGCGTCCTATTCTTTCTGCAAGAAATTTCCCTACAGCATAAATGCCTCCTAAAACTTTGAAGGCGTTTAGTCCGAACCGACATGCTTCGTTTTTCACAAAAATTTCTTCTACACCAAGCTCTGCAGCTAAGTTTGATAAACGAACTAGTGGAGTTTCATTATATAAAGGATGTGTTTTTTGAAACTGATAAACTCTTTTAATCTCTGAATTTGTAAAGTCATGAAGGACTTTGCTTGAATAGGGCTTTTTCTTTTCGTTTATTTGCCACTGTATATTTTCCTTTTTTGTCTGCTGCACTTTTTAACCCCCTATTTATTGTTTGATTTTGTAATAGCTATTACTTCAATTTCAATCAGTGCATCTTTTGGTATTCTTGAAACTTCTATACAGCTTCTAGCAGGTAGAACTTCCCCAAAATATTCTCCATATATTTCATTAACTGTTTGAAAATGATTCAAGTCACTCAAAAAAATAGTAGTTTTTATAACATTTTCAAGTGATGAAGAGCAGTCTTTTAACAAATTATTAATATTATTAAGAACCTGCCTGGTTTGACTTGAAATCTCCTTTTCTACCAGTTCACCATTTTTAGGATCAATGGGCAGCATCCCAGATAGGTAGACATGCTCGCCAATAATTACAGCTTGTGAATATGGTCCGATCGCTTGGGGAGCTTTTTTTGAAACAACTAATGTTTTGTTCATAATTTCCTCCTTAGTAGTTTTACCTATCTTAGATGCAAGAAGCATGCCAAGTTTTTTCAACATTATTAAAGTGCTTCACACCTGGTATTTCGCTGATTTTTAAACATAATAAAGAAAAAAAGCCACAAAGGGCTTTTTAAAAAAGTCTCATTATGAGACTGCACAAATGATTTATCTATGTTTTCTGATAATTATACACGCTTTTTTAACAATCTCATTTTGATACAAAAAGTCTCATTATGAGACTAAAGTTGATACTGTTTTATTTTTCGAAATAAAGTTGCTCTCCCTATTCCTAATAGTTTACTAGCGTATTCAGTATTTTTCCCATTATTTTTCACATGCTCCAAAACACTCCGGATATGTTCTTTTTCTATTTCAGCTAAAGAAAAGGATGAAATACTTTTTTTAGAGACAGCCACTGTATGATTAACTTTAATTCTCTTTTCTATTAGTGCACCTGCATTCTCAAGGGTTATATAACCATTTGAAATAAAATTAAAAATGTATTCGATAAAATTCTTTAGTTCACGAGCGTTTCCTGGCCAATGATAATGTAATAGAATGTTTTTCACTTTCTCTCCCATTCCAATAACATTTGACTGAAATTGCTCGTTAAATTGCATAATGAAATGGTCAGCCAAAGCTAAAATATCTTCTTTCCGATTCCTTAAAGGTGGCAATATGATTGGAATTACATTTAAACGGTAAAAAAGATCCTCTCGAAACTCACCAGTACGAACCATCTCATGTATGTTTCGATTAGTAGCAGCTATAATTCTTACATTTACAGAGATAGGCTTATTCCCACCAATTCGTTCGACTTCGCCTTGTTGGAGAACTCTTAACAATTTGACTTGCAGCATCGGTGGCATTTCCCCAATTTCATCTAAAAAAAGGGTCCCCTTATCAGCAAGTTCAAATTTCCCTTTCTTTCCACCCTTTAAAGCACCTGTAAATGCACCAGCCTCATAACCAAACAGTTCACTTTCAAGAAGATTTTCAGGTATGGCACCACAATTAACTGTAATGAAAGGTTTCTTTTTTCTGCCGCTAGCTAAATGTATCGCATTTGCAAAAATTTCTTTGCCTGTTCCACTTTCACCCTGAAGAAAAACGGTAGAATTCGATCGTGACACCTTAAATGCATAATCTTTTAATTCTCTCATTTGGGTACTTACTCCAATAATTGAATCGAAGGCCCTTCTACTTTCGACATTTGTAAGTTCAGCCGTTTTTTGAATGTCCTCGATATCTAAGAGAATCACCATTTTATCCGGATTTTTTGCACAGTTGATGAAATCTTGTCCATAAATTAAAAAATCTCTATGTATATTTTGTATGTTCAAAGTAATTCTTTGTTTTTCATTTGAATGGATCACGGACAAAAGTTTTTCTTTCGCTGATACATTAAGTTCATGTTCATCTTTAACGTGGAGGAGTTTCTTTGCTTTAGCATTTAGTTGTTTAATGTTTCCATTCTTATCAATAAGCAATATACCTTGATCCACCATATTCATCATCTGATAAAGCTTTTCTGATTGATCAGTTAATTCCATAAGCATTTCATGTTCCTTTAATTTACTTGCTATAAGATCTGCCATCTTATATAAAAACTGTTTATTATCCTCGATATTCGAGAAAAGTCTTTTTTTCTGTTTTTCATTAAAGGCAAGCAGTCCGATTACTCCAATAACCTTCTCTCCCATTCGGATAGGTGCACAAATTTCCCCTGTTTCAGAACAATTTTGATAATAATGACAATGTGTACATACTTCATGAAAACCTGGGTTTTCAATAACGATTGTACGTCCAGTTCGTATAGCAGATTTATAAACAAGATCGCCTTCCATTTTGTTTAATACACCCGATTTGGTTTTTCCTGTTCCAGCTACACGTATAAGTTGCTGGTCTGCAATTTCTACTTCAATCTTTAAAACAGCTGCAATAGCATCAGCAATTTGTTGAACTGCAGGTTGAATATAAATCAGGTTCATACTTCCCCTCCTAGAAGATCACTCTACTAAACTAAATTAGACAACGTCTTCTTATTTCCTTGATGAAATAACTGGTAACTCAAACAAAAAGCTGGCTTACAGCGATCGAAAAACATCGCAAAGCCAGCTTTCTTATGATTATTGTATTGTCGTACTAGACAAAACATTAACAAACTCTCTCAAATAATCCGGCAGATCAGGTGGACGTCGGCTTGAAACGAGATGGCCGTCAACGACTACAGGTTCGTCGATCCACTCGGCACCCGCGTTCTCCATATCATCCTTGATTCCTGGTGTGCTCGTAACTTTTTTGCCTTCAAGCACTTTTGCTGATACCAAGACCCAGCCTGCATGACAAATCTGACCGATCGGCTTCTTCTCTTGTTCCATGTGCTGAACCATCTCTAACACTTCTGGAAAACGGCGCAGCTTGTCCGGTGCCCATCCGCCAGGAACTAGGATAGCATCATAATCCGCAGCATTCACGTCACCAAACGCGAAATCGGCTTCCGCAGGTACACCATATTTTCCAATGTACTTCTCTCCAGCCTTTTCGCCAGCTAGTTCTACAACAGCACCTTCTTCACGCAAACGAAGAATCGGATACCACAACTCCAGATCCTCGAAGTCATGATGAACGAGACTGATTACTTTTTTTCCTTTTAAACGCATGTTTAAAAACACCTCCACTACCTATATTTCCTTTTCAGCGTAACATTAATCTTTTATTGGGTGATAGTGCGAAGGCTGTATATGATGGTTAGACGGATCATGTATGATATAAATAAAAGAAACTTAAATGGAGGTGTTCAATCAATGGGTAAGTGCACGATTGACCATACATTAGAAGATGTAAAAGCAAAACTAGCTGACCAAGCCCCTTTTATGCCGGAAGAATTGGTTGCTAGAGTTGATGAAACATTGAACGAGAATGCAGATCAGGAGTATTTGAATGAGGTGTTCCATCTATTGAAGAAATATGACCTTGCGGATGAAAAAGTAAGAGAAGAACGAAACGAAAAATTAAAAAGTTTAGTGCAATAACAAAACCCGGCTCTCCTGCCGGGTTCTTTACTTAATTCGGTTTCACCGTCTCCAGCATCGCCCACAAACTTGGTTCTACCCCTTCCATTTCGCCGCCACTTGAAGAGATATGAAGCGAGAAGTAGAACCGCTCTCCTTCTACTTCTTTCACTAGATACATCACGACATCGTAATCATCACTCAAACCTTTAACGAAAAATTCAGCGTCATGAAAATAAGGAAAGTAAATATCGGTTGCTGGAAGATCGCTTGCGTTCCCTGTTTGTTCTTCGGCCTGTTTGATCGATGCTTCTTTTAAAGCTTCTATGTCAGCTGATGGATCCAGCTTTTCGATTGTCGCATAAAATTCAGGTTTGTTTGCGAAAGCGATTTTCCCTTTCGTCTCGTCCTCTTTTTCAAATTCATACAAATCCAACATGTAAAAATGGTAGCCCTCTGACTCCTGGAGTGTTGCAGGACGCTTCTCTTTCATCCCCTCGATCTCTACTTCTTTTTCCATAGTCGGTGGAAGGTTTGACTCTGGCTTATTTTCTTGTTCCTTATTCTCATCTTCTGTTACTTCTGTTGGGGGTTTTTCTGGTTTTGCTTCTTCTTTTTCGCCACTCGAACATGCTGTTAAAGGGAGAGCAAGTGTAAATAAGATGCCAAACTTAAGTACTTTCATCTCATCATCCCCTTCCTGTAATATTTCTCTTCTTTTTGATTACATAAAATCCTTTAAACATGACTTTACATCTTTATGAAGTAGCCAACATGTTATGCCTGAAAAGTTTTATAGATCAATTACCGCCTTTATAAATAGATGAAAATATAATTTAGTGAATCGTTTCGATTTTCCGTTGACTCTTAAAATGAAAGCGCTTATAATTTTTATAAACAGAATCATCGAAACGTTTCGATTCGCCAACATGTATAACATAATGGAAAGACAGACTATAAAAAATTCTGGAGGTACTTATTCATGCTTAAGCAAAAAGTACAACATTTGATTGACGAAATGACGTTGGAAGAAAAGATCGGTCAGCTGCTTCAACTAGCTACTCCTTTTTTCAAAGGTTCGTCTGATCAGGGGTTCATTACTGGGCCGATGCAAGAAATGGGAATCACCGATGAGATGGTCCGGGATACAGGTTCTGTGCTCGGAGGTTCTGGTGCAAAAGAAACACGAAATATTCAAGATGCTCACTTAAAGGAAAATCGCCTTGGTATTCCTCTATTAATGATGGCTGACATCGTCCATGGTTTTAAAACCATCTTCCCTGTTCCGCTTGCGATCGGATGTTCATGGGATATGGAACTGGCTGAAAAAAGTGCTGAGATTGCAGCGAAAGAAGCTTCGGTTTCTGGTGTTCATGTCACGTTTGCACCGATGGTCGATCTCGTTCGAGACCCGCGTTGGGGCCGAGTGATGGAATCTACCGGTGAAGATCCTTTCTTGAACAGCGAGTTTGCTCGTGCGTTTGTTCGCGGGTTTCAAGGTTCTGATTTGACGAACGATAAAGACCGAGTTGCAGCATGTGTAAAACACTTTGCAGCATACGGAGCTCCTGAAGGCGGACGCGACTATAATACGGTGAACATGTCAGAGCGCCAGCTGCGTGAGTCGTACCTTCCAGCTTATAAAGCTGCTCTTGATGAGGGCTGCGAGATGGTGATGACTGCTTTCAACACGGTTGATGGCATTCCTGCAACGGCGAACAAAAAGCTGATGCGCGAACTGCTTCGTGATGAGTGGGGCTTTAACGGTGTGATCATCTCTGACTGGGGTGCTGTAAAAGAACAGCTGCCGCATGGTGTAGCGGAGGATGAAAGAGAAGCTGCGTACAAAGCGCTTCAAGCTGGTGTTGATATTGAGATGATGACCAATTGTTATATCCACCATTTAAAAGAACTTGTTGAAAGCGGAGCATTGCCTGAATCGCTTATCGATGAATCGGTTGAACGGATTTTAACATTAAAGCAAAAACTTGGTCTCTTCGAAGATCCTTATCGTGGAGCGGATGAAAAGCGTGCGGAAGAAGTTATTTTATGTGAGGAACACCGCCAATCTGCTCGTGAATTGGCCGCTAAATCATGTGTCCTTTTGAAAAATGAAAATGTACTGCCATTAAAACCTGAGCAAAAGATTGCATTGATCGGACCGTTCGCAGAAAGTGGCGATCTGATGGGACCTTGGTCTTGGCAAGGAGCTCATGATGATGTTGTAAAAGTGGATGCTGGATTGCGTGCAAAACTGGCAGATGCCTCCCTACTATCCGTGGCATCAGGCAGTGACATTGAATCCGTTACACCTGAACAGATTAAAGAAGCTGTTGATACCGCGAAAGATGCGGATGTTGTTGTGCTTGCGGTTGGAGAAGCTTCTTTCATGAGCGGTGAAGCAGGTTGCCGTGCAGATATCCGTCTCCCTGAACCACAGCTTCAATTGATTCAAGAGATCAAAAAGCTTGGAAAGCCAACGGTTGCCGTACTGTTTAACGGCCGTCCACTCGACTTGCATGGTGTCATTGAAAATGTAGATGCGTTGCTTGAGGCGTGGTATCCAGGAACAGAAGGTGGAGCAGCAATCGCTGATCTATTGTTCGGAGACGTGAATCCATCTGGACGTTTATCTATGTCGATGCCGTACTCAGTCGGACAGGTGCCTGTGTACTATAATCATTTTAATACGGGGCGTCCACAGCCAACTCCAGAAAACAAGGAACGTTATCTTTCTCATTACCTCGACATTCCAAACGAGCCGTTGTTCCCATTCGGTTATGGGTTGAGCTACACGGAATTTGCTTACGAAGATGTGAAGTTATCTAGCGACACGTTAACAGAAGACGGAACGATAACTGCTTCTGTTACGGTAACGAACACGGGAGACCGCGCTGGTGAAGAGCTTGTTCAATTATACATTCGTGATATCGCAGGCGAAGTCGTTCGTCCGGTAAAAGAGTTAAAGGGATATCAGAAGGTCACACTTCAACCTGGCGAGTCTACTACGGTGACATTCGAGATTACGGAAGAGATGCTTCGCTACCATCACGAAAACTTAGAATTCAAGAGTGATGCTGGAAAGTTCACCGCGTTTATCGGGAAGAACAGCCATGATGTAACGGAAGTTCCTTTTCGGTTAGTGAAATAAAATGTAAAGAGGGGGCTGATCCAATCGGGTCAGCACCCTCTTTTACTTTTATGAAAGGGGGGCTGATCAATGTCAGCCTTCTTTTTGTATCCAAAGAGTTTATGGAGTTTCTTTACGGTACGTGTTCTTTTATTCTGTTACACGTTCGCTCAAAATGCCCCACTCTTCGCTCAAAAACCTCGAGTTACGCTCAGAATCGCCGAGCTACGCTCAAAAATCCTTATCTTCGCTCAGAATCGTCGGGTTTTCGCTCAAACTTGCTGCTTCGATCCTTTTTTAGCGTTTCATAACAGCTTAATCAGCAGTCATCATTGCTTCGGACTCTTCCAAAGTCAATAACCCCTCTAGTTTTGATTCATCAAAACGTTCCTTTTTGACCTATTTTATATAAAAAAGGGGGGCTTGTACTCAAAAGTTTTTACACCTTTGAGCCAGCCCCTCATTTTACCCTAACCAGACACGAAGCTGATCATCCACCTTCGCATGTTTCTTACTTTTAACCAGCGTGAATTCACCAGTATCTTCTACCACATAGTCATCACTCGGTAAAATCTTCGTTCCTTTATCAAACGCGATCACATCCTGTGGTTGGGTCAACCGGAAATCGATGCTTTCCTCACTTACCGCTGTGATCTCAGCCGTTGAATAAGCAATTTTCACATCACCTAACGATAGGTTGATAGGAAGCATGACGCCGTCTTTGCTTTGTAGGAGAATCTTCCTTCCTTCAAACAGCTTCTCTTCTCCATCTGTAATCGTAAACTCTTTATCCAACCCATCTAGGTTCAGAAGGTGGATAAAACACTCGCCTTCCGGATTGGATGTGGAAGTCATAAAGATGCCATGATGCTTATAGTCATGGGTTAATCGAGCCGTTGCACCTAATCTCTCGAGCGCCTTTTTAAAGAACGGCAGATCACAGCGATAGGCACCGGCAACAACGATAGCACGTCCGCTCTCTACGTCTGACTCAAATCCACATACGTCATCTGAACCATACACGCGTAAAATCGGGGTTACCCCTTCGTCTACCTCAAAACCTTGGGCAAAATGGGAGCGAATTTCTGGCTGCCCTTCTGCCCAGTTCTCTCCATAGATTGAGAGGTAGTGTCCGTGGTAGTTATGTTTATGACTCTTGTGTTTCACATGCAGGGCATCAGCTAGAATCGTACAGTCCTTCCCTTCCATATCAAAAAGAGGAACTTCACCGTACAGAAGGATTTTGCCGCCATCTTGCAGGTAGTTTGCTAGTTTTGCTTGAATCCCACTATCCATATAACGAGCAGACGGGAGTGCCAATACTGATGTCTTCTCTCTCACAAGCGGTTTGTTCTGAATATCAACCGCTGTGAATCGATAACCGTTTAAAAGCATCGCACGGCCCATGATCTCCCATGCACCTGAACCGCGATTCGCCTCAATGTTTGAGAGGATCTCACGCATCACGTCACTCTTCGGATATCGATATTCTGTCATATAATAATCCGGAATAAAGGCGAACGCCACATCATCACGGTCTTCATCCATGGCGGCAAGCTTATCACCAATAGCCATCACACTCTGATTTACGCGTGACATGCGCGGGAACGTATAGTTATATTCACCTTCCGGACCGATCGGCGCCGCGAATCCATGACGTTCACCCGTTGACGCGATCCGGTCGTTTCCGTCACCAACAAGCGTATCTAGTCTAGCATTTCTCCCGCCTGAAAACAGATAGTAATTGATCAACCGGTTTCCTTGTGCCAGGCACATACGCAATTTAAAGTCTGCAGCCGATGGGTCGTAACGTTCACCCAATGTCTCGCCAAAGTTTCCGTCACCACAGTTGAACTCAACTGACGTTAACGGCTGATCGTCATTGTGAACGGCATCCATCAGCCCATTAATGATATAGAGATCTTGGAACGTCTTCATGTCCAGGTTCCCAAAATAAATATCGGAGCCTGAAAGATAGCCAGGCGCTTGTGTATACGATTCATAGAGTTGACTGATCCCGATCGGATACGTCAGACCGCGTCCGCCGCCTGTCCCATGAATATTCACGACAAACGGAATATCTCTTACACCGAACTCCTCCGCATATTCTCGTAAAACAGCAATGTATGTGGCGAAACGGTACCGCATGTAATACCCGAGATCTTTTATTAGCTGTGCGGCGTATTCTTCTTTCGGTGAACGAATCGCGTGATTGCGTTCGGCACTTTCCTCTAAAGAGAATGGATAACGTGAAGCCACCTCATCCCCATAACGTTCACTTAACCAAGCGGAAAAATCATTCAACAGATGATCCGTCAGATCAGGCGTGTTGCTCACCCATGAAAGCATTCCCACTTCGTTATCAAGCTGGAACGCGATAATCTTGCCGCCGTTTGGATATATTCTCGGTGTTATGATCTCCATTACTTTTTCATAATACTTGCGGACTTCCTGTAAAAAGCCTGGGGCTAAATAGTCAACGGTCGGCGTTGTTGCTTCGTTTTCATCCCAGCCTACTGGAATAATCTCTGGATGTTTTTCGTACACCCAATAAGGAAGTCCTTCGTTTTTCATCTCAGCCATAATAAACGGACCTGGACGAACAAAGAAATAAAAGCCGTTTTCGGTACAAAGGTCGATGAAGCCGGCAAGGTCTGTTTCGGGACGCGTTTTCCCCGTAAAATCAAACTGTCCTTCCACCGGTTCATGCCAAAGCCACGGCACATAAGTCGCGACAGCGTTGCACCCTGTTTCTTTTAGCTTGTCCAACCGATCTTGCCATTCACTTTTATCTAAACGGTAATAATGGATCTCACCACACGTGATGAGTACAGGCTTTCCGTCAATGATGATCTGTTTGTTTTTGATTTCAATCATTTGATTGTACTCTCTTCTTTCTTTTTCCAGCCTAGGATGTCAGCGCCGTTCTTCACATATTTGTTTTTCATAAAGAGATCCCATACAAAACCTGTGCGATAGTTTTCAATCATGAGCAACGTAATCCCTTTGTCGATTCCGATAACATGGTCGGCATACCAAGGCGGACTCACGTCCAGGTTGTAAGCATCCCAGAATCCGTACTCTCCCCAAAGCTGAGGATGTTCTTCATAAAAATATTTCATCGCCGCGATCGACTCTTCTGGTGTGAATGCAATTGATCCCGCTGCTCCAGTTGGTGCGATCGTTCCTTCAAGCTTTGGTTCACAGCCTTCATAATAAGGAGGTGCACCTGGTACACGATAACCGGTCGGACTCGCACTAGCGGTTAAGCCCCATGAGTTTTCATGATACGTTTTAAATTCACTAGATTTTTCTTTACAGAAGGCGCGGTTTGCTAAAGAAGCTTTTACAGAATTCTCGAACCAGTCGATGCCGTCACCGTCAACGATCCCTCTAAAATCAACGAATGCATGGGAATATTGATGAACAAAAAGCGCGTTTCCTGGCGCGTGGATGTATTCATAGTCTTTGTACTTGCCTTTGGAGCGTTTAAATCCTTCGTAAATTTTTGCAGGAACGGGATGTGTCGGTGATGCCACGCCAAGCACGTACATCATCATCTGCTCGGCGTACATGTCCCAGTGGTGGAATCCTCCTCTTTCAGGCGTGTAGCCCATATAGAACTGGTTCACCGCTTCATCGTAATAAACGTTCCAATCGACTCTTGAATAGATCTTTTCGAAGAGCTCTTTGATCTCTCCGCCGAAATATTCAGCAGAAGTTATCGCGCCACACAAGAAGATCGCTGTATCGATGATCGACGCACAGTCATAGAATGCTTCGTTCTTTTTTGCTGTCTGCATGTTTAAGAAGTGATAGAAGAAACCGCTTTCATGTTCCACGTTGTTTAAAAACGTCTCAAGTGTTCCTTTCGTACGCTCGTAGCCTTCTTCTTTCGTGATCCACCCGCGCTCGATCCCGATGATGATTGCTGTTAATCCGAAGCCGTTGGACGCGATGCTCGCCACTTTCTTGTTACCTGATTGATCGAGAATCAATCCATAGCCCGGGCTGTTTTTATCCGTGTTGGCCTCTTTCCAGAAAAAATCAAAACAGCCTTTCGCTTCTAAATCCAAAAGTTGTTGCGTGTCCATCTTCATTCCCCTCTCTCATTCATGTATTCATGGTTTCACGGTACGTGTTTTTATATTTTGTTACACGTTCGCTCAGAATTTTTGAGTATTGGACTTCTGTCAATAAAGTGGAGATAAATTTTGTGAGAAATATTCAATTGAGTCCCATTCTTAAGGGATTTTCATATGAACATCAATGAGCCTCTTCACAGAGGCTTTTTATTATGGGCGCTTT
>NZ_JAMBOR010000098.1 GCF_023715845.1 Fictibacillus phosphorivorans | reverse complement strand
TCAGCTTGTAGACAAAGTCATGTCTACAAGCTTTTTTTATTGTACAATTAAAGTAGATAATGTTTGAGGGGAGAAATATACATGTTATCTAAGCATACTACTGAAGGACGTCACCAAGTAACTCTAGCAGCTCTTGACGAGCTTGTACCAGAAGACCATCTAGTGCGAAAAATCGATCAAGTCATGGATTTTGACTTTATTTATGATGCGGTAAAACATACATATTCTTTGGATAATGGTAGACCAA
>NZ_JAMBOR010000097.1 GCF_023715845.1 Fictibacillus phosphorivorans | reverse complement strand
AATACATAAAGTATTATAATGAAGAGCGAATTCAAGAAAAATTAGGCTACCACACTCCAATCGAATTTGGAAGTATGGCAGCCTAACAGGTGTTTTATTATTGTCTCAATTGACTAAGTCAGTCTACCTTAAGGGGAGTTTTTTTATGGGGCATTCTAAAGAGTTTAAATACAAAGTCTTGTCCACTTATGAAAATGGCAATATTACTGTAAAAGAGCTTTGTGAAAAGTTTGGAATTTCAAAGAACTCAT
>NZ_JAMBOR010000096.1 GCF_023715845.1 Fictibacillus phosphorivorans | reverse complement strand
AAGGAAGTATTCGAGTAAGAGGCTTTGTTCTTTGAAAACTAGATATCGACATCCAAACAAAGTAATGCAAGGCAGATAGATATTGATCTGCGCCAAAGCAACAATCTTGATGTGCAAACATCATTAAGTTATAAGGTTAAGCTAGAAAGGGCGCACGGTGGATGCCTTGGCACTAGGAGCCGAAGAAGGACGGGACGAACACCGATATGCCTCGGGGAGCTGTAAGTAAGCACTGATCCGGGGATTTCCGA
>NZ_JAMBOR010000095.1 GCF_023715845.1 Fictibacillus phosphorivorans | reverse complement strand
GCCTCCTTTCGATCTCCTCTAACTTTTTTAAAAATGCATTTTCTGCACGTAACCGTTCATTTTCTCTTTCTAATTTTTTCATCTGAAGCTTAAATTTCTCTTCAGGAGTTAACTCGTCTTCTGTCTTTCTTCCACGCTTATCATTAAGCGTTTCATCTCCACCTTCAAACTTCTTAACCCATTGATACACCTGTTGGTAGGAGACCTCGTATGTTTCAGCTATCTTCCGGTAATCCTTCCCGTTCTCCAAACA
>NZ_JAMBOR010000094.1 GCF_023715845.1 Fictibacillus phosphorivorans | reverse complement strand
ATAACGAGATTATAAAAGAGCTGAAAGCTCTCTATGAGAAAGTTAAGGGAATCTACGGCTATCGTCGAATGACAATGAATATAAACCGAACCCTTAAACAGAACTTTAATCACAAACGTATTTATAGCTGATGGGTGTTGCAGGTATACAGTCCGTAATTCGAAAAAAGAAGAAGATGTTTAAGCGCTCGATTCCCCAACATGTGGCGGAAAATGTGCTAAATCGTGAATTCACAGCAGAAAAGAAGAATACA
>NZ_JAMBOR010000093.1 GCF_023715845.1 Fictibacillus phosphorivorans | reverse complement strand
GCAGAAGCTCGTATTGCCTTTCTAGAAATGGAGAATGACTTCTTAAAAAAGCTCGAAGAACTAGAGAGGCAGGCGAAGAAGAACAAGCATTAACGTTATCAGAGAAATTTCAACTAATTGAAGAAACATTAGGAGATTCCAACTTAAGAGAATGGTCTCCTACCTCTGTGGGATTGCTGGGGTTAAGCGTAAAAGCTATTACGCATGGTTAAAAGCGGAAGACAAACGTAGTAAACGCGAGCAGCGTGATGAA
>NZ_JAMBOR010000092.1 GCF_023715845.1 Fictibacillus phosphorivorans | reverse complement strand
GGATGAACGGATACGAATTGTACTTGATTGTTTGGAGAACGGGAAGGATTACCGGAAGATAGCTGAAACATACGAGGTCTCCTACCAACAGGTGTATCAATGGGTTAAGAAGTTTGAAGGTGGAGATTAATGATAAGCGTGGAAGAAGGAAGACAGAAGACGAGTTAACTCCTGAAGAGAAATTTAAGCTTCAGATGAAAAAATTAGAAAGAGAAAATGAACGGTTACGTGCAGAAAATGCATTTTTAAAAAA
>NZ_JAMBOR010000091.1 GCF_023715845.1 Fictibacillus phosphorivorans | reverse complement strand
ATAAAGCGCCCATAATAAAAAGCCTCTGTGAAGAGGCTCATTGATGTTCATATGAAAATCCCTTAAGAATGGGACTCAATTGAATATTTCTCACAAAATTTATCTCCACTTTATTGACAGAAGTCCACTACGCTCAAAATTCCAGATCTTCGCTCAGAATGGGTGGGTTTTCGCTCAAACTTGGATTTCAGGCCTTTCGATGTAACAATAAACGGCTTAAAATGGTGGTTTTGATTCATCAAAACATCCTATTT
>NZ_JAMBOR010000090.1 GCF_023715845.1 Fictibacillus phosphorivorans | reverse complement strand
TCCTTTCTATGGAGATTATGAAACAGCTTTGACTGTTTCGTAAGTACACCTTTTGTCTTTTGTTCAGTTTTGAGAGAACTCTCTCTCATTAGCTAAATACACAGAAGCTTCTATGCTCCTGCGTCTAGAGAAAATACACGATGTGTGTTCCTCGTCGCAAAGCTGCAAGGAAGTATTCGAGTAAGAGGCTTTGTTCTTTGAAAACTAGATATCGACATCCAAACAAAGTAATGCAAGGCAGATAGATATTGATC
>NZ_JAMBOR010000089.1 GCF_023715845.1 Fictibacillus phosphorivorans | reverse complement strand
AGGCCCCGACTAACCCTGAGCGGACGAGCCTTCCTCAGGAAACCTTAGGCTTTCGATGGACAAGATTCTCACTTGTCTTTCGCTACTCATACCGGCATTCTCACTTCAAAGCGCTCCACCAGTCCTTTCGGTCTGACTTCACAGCACTTCGAACGCTCCCCTACCCCTGTACCAAATGGTACAAGCCATAGCTTCGGTGATACGTTTAGCCCCGTTACATTTTCGGCGCAGAGTCACTCGACCAGTGAGCTATTA
>NZ_JAMBOR010000008.1 GCF_023715845.1 Fictibacillus phosphorivorans | reverse complement strand
TTTTACTCACTGTGGATTCCCCGTTCTCCCTGTTTGGTTTGATTATAACGGTTTTCTTGTTTAAGAACACAAAAAATCCCGAATACCGGACTTTTTATAAGTGTCCATTATTCGGGATACAGTTCAAATTAGAGCGATCCGGTCTTTTTGTTTTAGTGAGGTAAGAAGGCAAGTTGATAGAAGAATAGTACAGCGAACACATAAACCAAGATGGGTACTTCTTTATACTTTCCTTTTACAATTTTTAAAATAGGGTACGAAATGAATCCTAGTGCGATTCCTGTTGCGATACTTGATGTTAGCGGCATTGTTAAGATGATAAGGAATGCCGGGAATGCTTCGTCAAGTTCGTTCCAGTTGATTTTGCTGAGTGAGCCGAGCATCAGGCTTCCAACGATGATCAATGTTGGCGCTGTAATCGCAGATAGACCTGAGATTGCACTTACGAGCGGTGCGAAGAATGCGGCTACTATAAATAAGATGGCCACGACAACGGATGTTAATCCGGAACGTCCTCCAGCTGCAACACCTGAAGAGGATTCGATATAAGCACTTGTCGGGCTTGTTCCGAATGCTGCACCAACAGTTGTAGCAACGGAATCTGCTAGAAGTGCTTGGCGTGCACGAGGCATCTTGTTGCCCTTCATCAAACCAGCCTGTTCTGCCACTCCTACCATCGTTCCTGTTGTATCAAAAATGGTTACAAGCAAGAAAGAGAAGACGACCGCATATAATCCGTATTGGAACACATCTGTGAATGCTGTGATCGGATCACCGAAAATGAATAATTCCTTTGGTAAGTTTGGTGATGCTACAATATCACCGAACTTGAGCATTCCTGTGAAGTAGGCAATAACGCCTGTAATGATCATACCGAAGAATAAGGCACCGTTCACATTAAGAGCCATTAAAATAAGTGTGACCGCAAGTCCACCCAGTGCAAGTAATACACTTGGCGAATGCAAATCCCCGAGCGCGACTAAGTTATCAGGATGTGCAACAATGATTCCTGTTAAGCGCATACCGATAAAAGCGATGAAAAGTCCGATACCCGCTGTGATACCGTGCTTTAAATTTGCTGGGATAGCCTCGATTAATTTTTCACGAAACGGTGTCAGTGATAAGATCACAAATAAGATACCCGCTACAAAAACAGCACCGAACGCGATACGGTAATCAATATTCGTGTTGTTTCCTACTACTGAAAATGCAAAATACGCGTTTAACCCCATTCCGGGTGCAATAGCGATGGGATAGTTAGCAAGCAGGGCCATCCATAGTGTACCGACAACGGTGGCAATAATTGTTGCAATAAAGACTGTATCGAAAGGAACACCAGCTGAATGCAAAATAATCGGGTTAACAACAACGATATAAACCATTGTCAAGAAGGTGGTGATCCCGGCTAAAATTTCAGTTTTTACTGTGGTTCCAAGTTCTTTTAGCTTAAAAAAGGATGAAAGCATGTATTGGACCTCCAAAATACGAACATTTTATAACTACATGATATATATTATTCGTTTTTAGGTAATTATTCAACCTATTTATAAGAAGTTTCTTTCTAAGAGTTTTTGTTCTTTTTTGTGATACAATACGTGGTAACAATGAATGTTTAGAGGAGCTGGAAGCATGAAAGATTTTTTCAATTCCAATAACGCCAAAGACGGCGATAAAAAGAAAAAAGGAACGGGATTCACGATTATCTCAGGTGACTCCACAGACGGACATGGCGGATTTGGTGTGGGAACAATGACGCTCGATCACGTTACGCCTGTCATTGTAGATGTAGAAGACGCTGTAGCGTATATCGATATGGGCGCTATGCACGCAAGAAGCGATGTGGAAAAGCGTATTAAGTTCACGCCTAATCGAGAAGATACACCAAACCCAAGATTGTATTGGCTGGTTTGGGTAACGATTAATCGTGGTCCAGAGGGTCCTTACTATTACGGGCTAACAGCATGTGAGATGCAAGTAGATGCTGAAGCGCGAAGAGGATATAAGAGCTTGCCAGAACACGTGAACCGCATGGATAAATCCATGAAGGGCAAAGTGATTGTGGAGGATATGGCTCCGGATGCTCGCCGGGTTCTTGGAAACTTCTTAAAAGAGCATGATGAAGGCATGTTCAATCGCTCTGGAAATGAGATCAAGTTTTTGGTGGAATAAATATGGCAAAGTTATGAACCTTTTTTGAACATTTTTCAAATAACTTGTGACAAGAAAGCACTTCCATTAAACTTATAGGTAGCATTGTACACACAATGTTTCTAGGACAATAAAGTGCCCGGGACCCCTCGTATAAGGTCTCGGGCATTTTATTTTGTTTTTTTGTGTGTTGTCAAAGTCACTTCTAAACATTTTCTGCAGTTAAAAACCCCCCTCAGCATCCTAAACGACAGGGTTCCGTTACCTTACCAAGAAAAGATTCGCTTAAAGAATCCTTTCTTCTTTTCTTTTTTCTCCAGTTTATCTTTTATTTCTTTAGAAACACCGTGTTCATCACAAAATTCTGTGGGTTCTGTTCCTTTTTCATAATAAGAGATGCGTGTGACCGGGCAGCTTTCTGTAGCGAGCTTTCCGTTTTGCGGGTTGATCGTGACGGCTGTTACGCCTTCTGGCTGCTTAAAGGATAAAATCTGTTTATTCTTCAGTGCGCCCTCCATAAATTGCGCCCAGATTCGCTTTGAATATCCGGTATCATTCACATCATGCAGCTCTTCGTTGTTATCGTAACCGACCCACACACCGGTTACGAGCTGCGGGGCATACCCGACCATCCAGCTGTCGTTAGGTGTAGAGCCTGATTTTCCAGCCATCGGACGCGTTAAATAATGGTTGATACTTGATCCAGTTACACTCGTATAGTCATTCAGTTTTTCGTCAAACGTTCCAGCTAAAAGATCTGTCATGACAAATGCTTTGTTTTCATCAATGACTTGTTTACCCTCGTATTTATGTTCATAGAGCACTTCACCTTTTGAATCTGTAATTTTTGTTATGAAAACAGGATCTGTTCGCTTTCCGCCGTTTGCAAAAACGCCATAGGCTTTTGTCAGTTCTAAAACACCGACTGCATTTGAGCCGAGCGCCAGAGATGGGATTCCCTCAAGCTCACTTTTAATGCCGAATTTTTTAGCTGTTTTCACAAGTTTATCAGGCCCTAAGTAAAGGTTTGTTTTTACTGCATAGATGTTGTCCGAGAGAGCGAGGGCTTGTGCCATCGTTATAAAGTCGTTCGCGTAGCGGTTTTTAAAGTTCTTCGGCTTGTATTTCGTAACCCCATCAGCCATCGCAAATGTTGTGGGTTCAGACTTGATCGGGGTTGAGGCTGTATATCCATGTTCGAGCGCGGTGTAATAAAGAAAAGGCTTAAAGGTTGAGCCTGGTGCCCGTTTAGCTTGAATGGCGCGGTTGAACGGACTTTTTTCAAAATCACGGCCGCCGACTAATGCTTTTACATCCCCGTTGCGTGGATCCATGGCAACGAGAGCGGTCTCGATATTGCTGTTATCAATAATCCGGTTTTCAATTGTGTGCTCTGCAACCTCCTGCATATGAGGATCTAGTGTTGTGTAGATGCGCAGACCGCCGAAATTGATCGAATTTGTATTGATGTTCAGATCTTTTTTTAACGTACGCATAACAGCATCCTGAAAATAAGGGGCAACGGTGGCAACTTTTTCTTCCTTTTCCCGAACATAGGTTAATCTTTCAGAAACCACTTCTTTAATCTTTCCTTTTTTAATGGAACCGTCTTCTGCCATGCTTGTCAGGATGATCTTTTGTCTCCTTTTTGCGTTTTCCTCATTTAGGATCGGCGAATAACGGCCTGGACCTTTTGGAATCCCTGCAAGCATACTAGATTCAGCGAGCGTCAGATCATCGGCATTTTTTCCAAAATAGTATCTTGAAGCAGACTGGATACCGTATGAGCCGTGTCCGTAATAGATTGTGTTTAAATAACCTTCTAAAATCTCATCCTTCGAATAATTCATTTCGAGTCGAAGTGTATAAAATGCTTCCTGAAATTTTCTGCGCCATGTTTTGTCATGGGTTAAAAAAAGGTTGCGGGCATATTGCTGGGTGATGGTGCTTGCTCCCTGTACTTTTGAACCGGCTTTAATATCCGCTAGGATCGCTCCGGCAATTCTCTTAAAGTCAAAACCATGATGATCATAAAAACTCTTATCTTCAATCGAGATTGTCGCATTGATAAGGTTCTTATCGATCTTTTTAAGAGGTAACCAGTAGCGGTTCTGTCCTCCGTTATTCATCTCACCCATCTTTGAACCATCAGCTGCATACAAGATCGTGGTTTGCGGAACTAAAAGAGCAGGTGGACCCATGAGTTTGGCTAAGAGCAGAAGTCCGATAAATGACAGAACAAGACTTCCTGAGGTGATGAGTCCCCATTTTTTGATCCAGCGTATCTTTTGCTGTTTCGTAGCATCTTTATAAATCTGCCAAAACTTCATAATCCGCCCTCCTTAACTTCCACTTTTTCTTAACTAGTATGGGAAAAAAGAGCTTCTCTTAAACGTGTGTATCTTCATAAATGCTATAATGGCAGAAGATGAAGGAGGTACGGAAAATGCTGATACAAAACATTCGATATATGACGGTGGCTGAAGATGGCAAATGGACCGTTCATTCTGGTGATATCCGGATAAAAGACAATAAGATTGAGAATATAGGAAATTTTACATATGAAGAATCTATCGAAATCGTAGATGGGAAAGGCATGCTCGCATTGCCGGGGCTAGTAAATGGGCATCAGCATACGCCGATGTCGTTATTGCGCTGCTATAGTGATGATGTGCCGCTTATGACATGGCTGAACGAAAAGATGCTGCCTCTAGAAATGAAAATGAATGATGAAGACCGATACTGGGGAGCCCTTTTATCGATGGCAGAGATGATCAAGAGTGGTACGACTGCTTATGCAGATATGTATATCGGAATGGATCATGTGGCAGAAGCGGCCGTGGAGTCAGGAATCCGGGCTGTCATTGCGCGTGGGCTTATCGCGATGGATGATAACTATGAAGGGCGACTAAAGGAAGCAGCAGAAGTCGTAGACCGTTGGCACGGGAAAGGGAACGGCAGAGTGACAACGATGATTGCGCCACATTCTCCATATATGTGTCCCCCAGACTTTTTGAAAGGAGCTGTAAACCTTTCTAAGGAAAAAGACGTGCCGCTTCATATTCACTTGGCAGAGACGAAAGATGAAGAGACCATGATTTTAGAAAAATATAAAATAAGACCTGTTCACTATTTGCAGCAGGCAGGTGTTTTCGAGCGTCCGGTTCTGCTGGCGCACGGTGTTCATTTTAATGAGGACGATTATAGGATGCTAGAGTCTGTTCAAGGCGGAATTATCCATAACCCGGTCAGCAACGCAAAACTCGGCTGCGGGATTAGTGATGTAAAAAAACTTCTTGAATCGGGCATTAAAGTTGGTCTTGGTACAGATGGCCCAGCAAGCGCGAGTTCACTGGATCTGTTCTTTGAAATGAAGGCTGCGAGCTGGTTTCAGAAACTGAAGTATGAGGATGCTGCTGTGTTAAGCGCACATGATGTTTTAACGATGGCGACACAAAACGGAGCAGATATTTTAGGAATAGGTGAGGAAACAGGGTCATTAACGGTCGGGAAGAAAGCAGACTTGATCCTGATGGATACGAACAAACTGCACTTAACGCCTGATCATGAAACGGCAAATCTCCTCGTATATGCAGCGACCGGACAAGATGTTGATACGGTGATCATCGATGGAGAAATCGTGATGCGCGGCCGTGAACTGAAAACAATAGACGAAGAAAAAGTAATGGCCAACGCGAAAGAGCGAACGAAACAACTCCTAGCACAACTTTAGAAACATTTAGTATAAGAATGATTGATTGAAAGGGTCTCTTCATGCGTCCCTTTTTTATTTTCATCACCTAGTATTTTTGAACGATTTATCAATAAATGGAAATCCGGTTCATGTTTCCATGTTAAAATAAACTTGCGAGTCATTTACACGCAATCTATGAAAAGGAGGCCCCACACATCATGATTATCAAATGGATCAAACTTAGATAATCGAAAGTGTAGGCCAAAAACTCCGCTGAGAGATTTCTGTTCTGCGCTTCACAAAAAAGCAATGAAAAAATAAAATCACGGAGGACAAAAAATATGAAACAAAAATTGGTACGTGTGAATCAAGTAGATATCTATACGGAAAGTTTCGGAAATCCAAAGGACCCAGCTGTACTATTAATCATGGGTGCCATGTCTTCACTTGATTGGTGGGATGAAGCGTTCTGTGAACGTCTTGCTAAAAAGGGCAGATTTGTGATCCGATATGATCATCGCGATTTAGGAGAGTCAACTGTTTACTCGCCGGGTACATCCAATTATACGATCGCAGACTTAGCCGATGATGCTTTCGGTGTCCTTGATTCCTATTCGATTGAAAAGGCTCATATCACGGGTATGTCATTGGGTGGAATGATTGGACAGATCATGGCTGTAAAGCATCCGGATCGAATACTTAGCCTTACGGTCATTTCATCCAGTGTTTTTGGTACAGAGCAGGCGAATCTGCCACAGATGGATCAAAGGATACTAGATTACCATTCTAAGAGTGCTTCGCTTGATTGGTCAGACCGAGAAGCGGCTATTGCTTATTTAGCAGGAGGATGGGAAGTCCTTTCAGGATCAAAACCTTATGAAAAAGAAAGAATGTTTATGCTAGCCGAAAGAGAACTTAGCCGTGCGAAACAGATTCAGAGCCGTTTTAATTATGTTTTGTTGGGCGGCGGCGAAGAATATTTAGACAGGATGAAGGAAATAAAAGTGCCAGTGACCATCATTCACGGAACTGAAGATCCAGCATTGCCTTTTGAACACGCTCAAGCTCTCAACCGAGCGATCCCACATTCAGAACTCGTTAAGCTAGAGGGATCAGGGCATGAAATTCATAGTGACGACTGGGATACCATTATTGAGAATATTGTAAAGTTAAGTTCGAGTGTTTCGCATCTCTAACTTGATCGAATATAAGTAAAGCAGCCAAACGTGTAGATCGTTCTGGCTGTTTTTTTTTGCTTTTTAGCTTCCTTTGTAAGCTGATTGGAGAGCAAGGCGCGAGACTCCTGATGGTGCAACGCGGAAAGAGGCTCACCGCACGCCCCATGGAAAGCAAGTGCCAGGAGCAGAACTTAACCACTAACAAAAAATCGCTCGTGCAACATACACGGACGAAAGGGGCGCCAGAAGGGACACACGAGCCGGAAAAGCGAGACCGGGCAGTCTAGACGAAAACCCGGGTGCCTTTACACGTGTGACAGAGGCCTATTTATTTTTTGACGTAAGGACAGTAACGATAAGCGAGCTAAAAGCGACCGCAAACATCAACGCCTCAAAGATCGTCAGAGGCATCACCCCCCTTAACTGTAAGCTGCATATACAGCGAGATGTCCAGCTTCAGTTTAAAAAAGGGAATGCGCCGACCGTCTGTCCTTCTGTACGCTATCTCCATTATACCACTTTATAACAGGTAAATAGTCAGCCGAAAGAAACAGGGGGAATGTACTATTTTTATCTCGCGCAGATTAGGGAATCATGAAGGGGAGCGAGTAATGAAAAAGCTGATCATTTCTCTAAAAAAATGATTTGGAATCTTAGGTCCTGGAATGCTATAATCATTTTGTTTGTAAAAGAATGAAACAACGATGCCTGGCATTTCAAATATAAATTAGGAGTGAGACCAACATGAGTATTTGGTTTACTGAAAAACAAACAGAAAACTTCGGAATTACGTTGAAGATTAACAAAACATACGTATCTGAGCAAACAGAATTTCAAAAGCTTGATATGGTAGAAACAGAAGAATTCGGTAACATGCTGATTCTGGATGGCATGGTTATGACTACACAAAAAGACGAGTTCGTATACCACGAGATGGTAGCACACGTACCTCTTTTTACACATCCAAACCCGAAACACGTTTTAGTTGTTGGCGGCGGTGACGGCGGAGTAATCCGTGAAGTTCTTAAGCACCCATCTGTTGAAAAAGCAGTGCTTGTTGAGATCGATGGAAAAGTAATCGAGTACTCTAAAAAGTACTTGCCTGAAATCGCGGGAGATCTAGAAAACCCGCGTGTTGAAGTAAAAGTAGACGATGGCTTCATGCACATCGCAACGAGTGAAAATCAATACGACGTGATCATGGTTGACTCCACAGAGCCTGTTGGACCTGCAGCTAAGCTGTTTGAAAAAGGCTTCTATGAAGGAATCTCTAAAGCACTTAAAGAAGATGGAATCTTTGTTGCACAAACAGACAACCCATGGTTCACTCCTGAGTTGATCTCTCAAGTGTTCAGTGACGTTAGCGAGATCTTCCCGATCACACGTCTATACACTGCAAACATTCCGACTTACCCAAGCGGACTTTGGACGTTCACGATCGGTTCAAAGAAACACGATCCGTTAGAAGTGCCAGCTGAGCGTTTCCACGATATCGAAACAAAATATTGGACACCACAGCTTCACACGGCTGCATTCGCATTGCCGAAGTTCGTAAGTGACCTATTAAAATAAAAAATAGAAATAAAGAGGGAGGGGAGCTGATTGAAGGCTCCCCGTATTTTACATAAAAGGAGTGTAAACTTATGCGTTTTGATGAAGCTTATTCTGGAAATGTGTTTATTTTAAGCAAGCCTGATTATAAAACGGCAGATGCTGTCCTTTATGGGATGCCGATGGATTGGACGGTTTCATTCCGCCCAGGCAGCCGTTTTGGTCCCGCTAGAATCCGTGAGGCATCACTTGGACTTGAAGAATACAGTCCTTACATGGACAAGCATCTTGAAGAAGTAAACTACTTTGATGCAGGAGATATTCCATTACCGTTCGGAAATGCTCAGCGTTCACTCGATATGATCGAGGAGTACGTTTCTACACTATTGGCTGATAACAAGTTCCCGCTTGGGATGGGTGGAGAGCACCTTGTAACATGGCCCATTTTTAAAGCGTTAAAGCAAAAATATGATGACTATGTTGTGATTCATATTGATGCACACGCTGACCTTCGCGAACAATATGAAGGAGAAGTGTTATCCCACTCAACACCGATCCGCAAAGTATGCAACCTGATCGGTGCAGAAAACGTGTATTCTTTCGGAATCCGTTCAGGTATGCGCGAAGAGTTCGAATTCGCTAAAACAAGCGGCATGCACATGTACAAATTTGATGTGGCAGAGCCTTTAAAAGAAGTGCTTCCAACATTAAAAGGACGCAACGTGTATGTGACGATCGACATCGATGTACTTGATCCATCTGCAGCACCTGGAACAGGAACGGCTGAAGCAGGCGGCATCACATCAAAAGAGCTTCTCGAAGCGATTCAGCTGATTGCAAAAGCAGACATCAACATCGTTGGAGCAGATTTAGTAGAAGTTGCGCCAATCTATGACTCATCTGAGCAAACACCGATCGCAGCAAGTAAATTCCTTCGTGAAATCTTGCTTGGCTGGGTGAAATAAGAGATATTTTCTATAAAAAAGGATGCAGTTCCTGATTCAGGTACTGCATCCTTTTGTTTTGGGTGAATAATGTGCTAGCCAACACAAATAAAAGACGATCCCGCATCAAACGGGATAGCCTCCTAAAATGACGATTATTGAGTTGCTTCCTGAAGCTGTTCCTCTTTTCTGCCCTTAAAGAAAAGCACAGCTTCCACTGCAAAATAGACGAATGATGCTAAACAAACATAGATCCACATCTGTTGAAGTTTAGCAATCTGCCACATATCGAGCAGCATGAACAAAGATGGGAGTGTTAATGTTACCCAAGACTGAACAAATGCGACTTTACTGATGTACGTTTCGTACGGCTTTTTTGCAGCAGAAGACAGGTAGAACAAGAACCATAAGAAGGCCCACATCACCCAAATAAGAGCATTAAGTACATCGTTTTCTTGAATGTAAAAAACAACGGCATAGACGAGCGCCATCATCGCTACCCATAGAGAATACCAGCCTAAACCACTCCAATCGTAACCTTTCAAGATCGTTGCACCTAAATAAAGGTAAGTGAAGCCGAATAAAAAGACAGCCCCATTGTTGAACATCGACCAGTTCGATTGGTCGGATGTGACGATCAGGTAGATCGGCGTGATGACTTGCAGTAAGCCTACTAAAATATTAAAAAACGCTACGCTTTTTTCTTCCGCTTTACCGAGCAGCATTAAACTATTTAAAAATAATGCCGCACCAGAAAATAATAACCCTATAGCACCCATATAATTCCCCTCATAACTTTATTCATTTTAAAAGATGTCTGACCTCTTACATTCCATAAATATATAGAAGAAATAAAAGTAAATCAATGGGAACTTAAAGAAATGTTGAGATGTCGGTAACTTTTATTATGAAACTATCGGAAAATGTCGAAATTTGTTAGACAATGTCATCTTTTTTGCTATAGTTAAGGGAGATAAATGATGGCAAAAAAGGGGGAAACAGGCATAGTGGAAGCGAATAAAAAGGATATGAAATATATACAGGATTTTATTGACCAGTTGTCTGAAGCAGTTGTGCTTGTTTCGCCGAACATGAAGATAGCTGCAGTGAATCAGCATTTTCGAAAATTGAGAAAAGATGAGGTCTCTTTTGTAGGGAAAGCTGTTGATGAAATCATCCTGCGGCATAAAGATCGAAAGGAGGGAACCCTTCTAACAGAAAAGGGCTTTTTAAGTGTGAAGATTAGTGAGGGCTTGCTGCCTGTTGAGGGGGCTTTCTTTCAATATCTGATATTGAAAGAGCAACCTGCGATCGTACATTCTTGCCAAGAGCCTTTATTAAAAACGTTAATGGACATTGTTCCGGATTTCATTGGAATCAAAGATGGAGACGGGCGCTTTCTGTTTGCAAACAAATTTGTGAGTGAGCTGTTCGAACTTGAGGGATTTGATTTTACCGGAAAAACGGATGCTGACCTAGCAGAGGTCAAGCCTTACTTTAACGATGTCTTTCAATATTGCATCAAGACGGATGAACAAGTATGGCAGGCAAAAGAGATTGTACGCTGTGAAGAATTTGTTCCTGCTCGAGATGGAAGTACCCGATTTTTCGATGTATATAAAATTCCTGTGTTTAATCCGGAAGGTTCTCGGAAAAACCTGCTCATTTTCGGAAGAGAAGTAACAGAAAAAATCAAATCCCGTTTGCTCCTTGAAGAGAGTGAAGCAAGATACAGACTTCTCGCTGAAAACGCAATGGATATGATCACGACACATTCGAAGGACGGTACCTATACATATGTATCTCCTGCCTGTGAAACACTGCTCGGAAGGAAAGCACAAGACTTAATCGGACAAACCGTATATTTGATTTTGCACCCTGATGATGAAGGTGCAGCTAGGAAGATCCATGAGAAATTAATAGAAGGACCGTGCACGTCCACTATTCAATTCAGGCTTCTGCATAAGGAAGGGCATTACGTCTGGCTCGAGACTTCTTGTAAAAGTATTTGTGACGATACGGGGAACGTTGTGGAGATCATTGGGGTTACCCGTGATATTTCTGAACGTAAGAAATCAGAAGAGATGCTCCGTCAGTCTGATAAGCTTTCGATCGTGGGTCAGCTTGCTGCATCAGTTGCGCATGAAATTAGGAACCCTCTCACCTCGCTCAAAGGTTTCATTCAGCTTTTTCAAGAGTGCAACGAGATAGACGCTGCGAACTATTATGGCATCATGCATAAAGAATTGAACCGAATCGATCAGATCATGGGCCAGCTGCTATTGCTTGCGAAACCGCAAATGAAATCTTATAAAAAAATATCGATTCACGAGCTTGTTCAGTTTGTAGAGACATTGCTTCAGCCGGAAGCTCTTGCCCAACATGTAGAGATTCGAAGTGACTTGTGTGAAAAAATACCGCATGTTAAGGCGGAGGAGAACGAACTGAAGCAAGTGTTGATCAATGTGGTGAAGAACGCGATGGACTCCATGGAGAAAGGCGGAACCATCTCTATTAAAGGAAAACAGGTTGATGACGCGATTCATTTAACCATAAAAGATCAAGGATGCGGAATTTCGCCAGACCACTTAGCAAGACTAGGAGAACCTTTTTACACGACAAAAGAAAAAGGAACCGGCCTCGGCTTGATGGTAAGTTCAAAAATTATGAAAGAGCATAAAGGTGAGCTTAAGTTTCATAGTGAAAAAGGCAAAGGAACGACGGTCAGTTTGATTTTGCCGGTTTAAATGAGGGAGAACTGCACACGATTTGGTGTGCAGTCTTTTTTAGTTAGTTAATGGGGGAGCTGATGGCGATAAATGTCGACTCGTGTCGACTCGTGGATAAACCTCTAAAATTTGTGGATTGAGGTTCGTTTTTTGTGGATTGAGAGCTAAAATTTTTGGATTCACCTTACAAACTTTTGGAATCACTGCCTGCGCCCATATAAAAAGAGTTGTTTCCAACCTTCTTTCAGGTTGAAAACAGCCATCATCCTATCGATCTATTATAGATTCTCAGGTTCAGTTACTTTTACTAGCTGTTTTCCTGTGTTTTCACCTGAAAATAGTCCTAAAAAGGCATCTATCGTGTTCTCGAAGCCTTCAACAATGTTCTCACTGTAGGAAAGCTTGCCTTCTCCAAGCCATTTTGCCAGTTGAACGGCGCCTTCTTCAAAATGAGCCGCATAGTCGCTTACGATGAAGCCTTTCATAAGCGCACTGTTGATCAAAAGCTGGCTTTGGATACGTGGACCTACATCCATTTTTTCTAAGTTATAAAGTGCGATTTGACCGCAGATCGCAATGCGGGCCCCTTTATTGATCAGTCTAAGAACATGATCAGAGATCTCACCGCCAACGTTATCAAAATACACATCTACACCATCTGGACATGCAGTTTTCAACGCTTGATAAATGTCCTCTGTTTTATAGTTGATCGCCTCATCGAAACCGAGCTCTTCTTTTAAATAGCTCACCTTCTCATCAGATCCGGCGATCCCAACCACTCGCGCACCTTTAATTTTTGCGATCTGTCCAACGACCGTACCAACTGCTCCAGCTGCACCACTAACAACAACGGTCTCACCTTCTTGGGGATTACCGATATCAAGCAGTCCAAAATATGCGGTGAGACCGGTCATCCCCAGTACACCGAGGTTCGCTGTAAGAGGGGCAAGGGAAGGGTCGAGTTTTCTTAAGGAAGCATCACTTTCGACATTGTACTTCTGCCAGCCGAGGTTGCCGATGACAAAATCGCCTTCAGCGAGTTCAGATGAACGGGACTGGACCACTTGGCCAACGACACCCCCAGAGATAACTTCGTTTAATTCAAAAGGTGGCACATACGATTTTGCATCGTTCATGCGTCCTCTCATATATGGATCAACGGAAAGGTAGATTGTTTTCACTAATACTTGACCATTTTCAAGTTCAGGAATCGCTGCTTCTTCATAGCGGAAGTCGCTTTTTTCCGGCGTTCCCTTTGGACGGTTCACTAATAAAATTCTTTCGTTTTTCATCATCTTCCTCCTCAGTTCTAAATTCACCTTCATGTTGTCATCATACCCTCTTGCAAACCTCATTCCAAAACAAACGCTCATCAAACCCGCTTCCTATGAAAATTGCTATTTTCGGTCCTCATCATGCTTTCTATCTTTTACTGGCCTCTTCAATAGACTTATTGGACATACTAGGTCTATGATGGTTTACACCTTCTTTTTGTGATTTGAATCCTTATTCAGGTAGAATTCTAGCTATTTTTGTTTAAATCCGGTCTGAAGGTTGAACGGGAGCATTGAAATCTTTTATAATAGGTAAGTTAAAGGCAAGGTTACACCAAAAAAGGAAGTGTTGTTCGCATGGATCAAGATACGGAATTGTCTGTTGCGCTTGCAATCAGTTCAGAAGTCCATTTTAGCGGTGAAAAAGAAAAGCATTACACCGAGACAGACGGCAAGCTTTATAAGAGAGGCGACGTGACTTATCTTCAATATAAGGAAGAGATTGAAGGTGCGGGTTCTGTCAATAATGTGATTAAAATTACACACGCTGGAATTCTGATTATCCGCTCAGGCAGTGTATCTATGAAACAGAAATATTTAATCGGTCAGACAACGAAGGGGATGTACGACAGCCCCTATGGCCAGCTTTGGATGGAAACCACGACACATGAAATGAATTTCCGGTGGAATCAGCAAAATCAAACAGGCGATCTGAAACTCGCCTATGAACTGGTTCTGCAGGGTGAACATACAGGAACACATCGCATTAAGATTAATTTTCAGGAGGCAAAAGCATGAATATCCTTGACCAGGTCAAGCACCTGTTAAAAGCAGAGATTGAAGAAGCGGCAGTAAAAGCAGGACTCGCAAAAAAGGAAGAGCTGCCGGAAGTGGTTCTTGAAGTACCAAAAGATAAAGCGCACGGCGATTTCGCGACAAATATGGCGATGCAGCTGGCACGTATTGCAAAAAAAGCACCCCGTATGATCGCGGATGAGCTTGTTGCAAATTTTGATAAAAACAAAGCTTCGATCTCGAAGGTAGAGATCGCTGGCCCTGGATTCATCAATTTCTACATGGACAATTCATACTTAACAGAGCTGGTACCGACTGTATTGAAGGCAGGCAAGGACTACGGGCGAACGGATATTGGCGGAGGCAAGAAAGTTCAGGTTGAGTTCGTATCTGCGAATCCAACAGGAACCCTTCATCTAGGTCATGCGCGTGGAGCGGCAGTGGGTGATACGATCTGTAATATCCTTGATTATGCGGGCTACGATGTGTCTCGCGAATTTTACATTAACGATGCTGGTAATCAGATCAATAACTTAGCAACGTCTATTGAGGCTCGTTACTTCCAGGCGCTAGGCAAGGATAAAGAAATGCCTGAAGACGGCTATCACGGTGCAGATATTATTGAGTTCGGGAAGGATCTTGCTGAAGAGTACGGCGATTCTTGGCTCGAAAAAGAGGAAACTGAACGTATTAGTTTCTTCCGTGAATATGGTCTTAAGCGTGAACTAGAAAAGTTAAAGAAAGACTTGGCTGAGTTCCGAGTAAACTTTGATGTATGGTTTTCAGAAACGTCTCTTTACAAAAATGGGAAAATCGATGCTGCTCTTGAGAAATTAAAAGCAAAAGATGTAGTTTACGAAGAAGACGGCGCTACATGGTTCCGTACGACAAATTATGGCGATGACAAGGACCGCGTATTGATCAAGAATGATGGCTCTTACACGTACTTAACACCTGATATCGCGTATCATAATGATAAGTTCGAGCGTGGGTTTGAGAAGCTAATCAATATCTGGGGGGCTGATCACCATGGTTACATTCCTCGTATGAAAGCAGCGATTCAAGCTTTAGGGTACGATAAAGAACAACTAGACGTGATGATTATCCAGCTTGTTTCTCTTTTCCAAAATGGAGAAAAAGTGCGTATGAGTAAGCGTACAGGAAAAGCGGTTACACTTCGCGAGTTGATGGAAGAAGTGGGCATCGACGCTACTCGTTATTTCTTCGCGATGCGTTCAAACGATACTCATCTTGATTTTGATATGGACTTAGCGGTATCTAAATCGAATGAGAACCCGGTGTTCTACGTGCAATACGCACATGCCCGCGTTTGCAGTATGCTTCGTCAAGGGGAAGAAATGGGTCTTTCTGATAACGGAGAGGTTGATTTGTCTCAGATCGATTCCGAAAAAGAATTTGAACTTCTGAAGAAGATCGGAGAATTCCCTGCTGTGATTAATGAGGCATCCGAAAAACTTCTCACGCACCGCGTGACGAACTATGTATTCGAGCTTGCTTCTGCCCTTCATAGCTTCTACAATGCGGAGCGTGTACTCAATCCTGAAAATAAAGCAAAATCCGAAGCGCGTTATGCTTTGATGAAAGCTACACAGATCACAATCGAAAATGCGTTAAACATCGTTGGAGTAGAAGCTCCAGAACGTATGTAAAACGATTAAAAACCTGCCTGAGGGCAGGTTTTTTCTTTTTTTATCTTTGCTCGTCGAATATACAAGAGCGTTCACCCCTCGTCTCCCACCTAAAAAGGAAATAACCCTCTTCTCTTGAATTCTAATAGAGCAGTTTTCTAAAGGAGAGGAAGATCAAGATGACGACTATAAGAAAAAATCCGTTTGTGATGAGACCGAGGGGAAAGAATTGCCAGAAGAAGAAATTGAACACTATGCTGATACGCTTCAGCCAGCGTTAGACCTGGGGGAAGCCGCAACAATCATTTCAGGAAATCCAGCAGAATTCTATTTGGAAGACCTGGCGAAAACACGTAAAAAAACACTGGAACTTTTTAGACAGCTGCCAGATTCATGGCTTTATGAAACATCACCATGGGGAGGAGGACAAGTTTCCAACAATTATTTCAAATGGTTCCATGTGATTGAGGATGAACTCAGTCATCGTGGCCAAATACGAATAATCAAAAAGCACCATGAACGGTCCAAAAAATAATCGCATAAGGATTAAGGGATATTGTTTGCACATCGAGCCATATTATTAAGAGATAGATTTGGTAAACTCGATTGACTAGGGGGTACATAGAGATGAAATTGATTTTTTTATCGATCATTACCGGTGCCGTTGTAGGGTTTGTGTTTGCGATGTTAAAATTACCGATCCCCGCACCACCTGCTCTTCCTGGAATAATGGGAATCGTCGGCATCTATTTAGGGTTTCAGCTGTACGTATGGGTAGCTGCTACTTTTTTAAAGTGAGGCTCTTATGGCTTTAGCAGGACTGACAACAGAGTTTCAAATCTATTATGAAAAGCTTGGGGAAGGAACACCTGTCGTATTTTTGCATCCTCCGGGTCTCAGTCATCTCGTTTTTTCCTATCAAAAAAGTCTTTCGTTAGTCTGCCAAACCATTTTTCCCGATATACGGGGGCACGGCAGGTCGACTGTGAAAGATCCTGAAACCTTTACCATTTATGATATGGCCGAGGATGTCGCAGGGCTTCTGGATCACTTGTTAATCGATCAAGCCGTCATTTGTGGTTATTCTTCTGGAGGTTCCATCGCTCAGGCTTTTGCGGTCAAATATCCAGAACGAACCAAAGCACTCATCTTAAGCGGAGGGTTCTCGGAGGTATCCACCTTTACGTTAAAAAAACAGTTCCAAACAGGAATAAGGCTAGCCAAACGAACACCAGCCCTTTTAAATCAGATTCTTGTAAATACGCATTCCAATACCAACCATGAAAAGGAAGAGATGTTCGATTACCATAAACAAACGGATCGCCAAACGTGGGTTCGATTTTACCAGGAAGGTATGGCGTTCAACTGTACAGAAAAAATAAAGGAATGGCAGTTTCCGCTTCTTTTTATTTATGGAGATCAGACAGAGTATCTGCATTACTACCGGAATCTGTACCAGAAAAATGTTCATCAGGAGGCTCAGTTTGTGATGATGGCAAAAGCCTTACATCAGCTCCCGATTAAACATTTTGAAAGCTTTAATGCAGAAATTAGGCGCTTTGTAACCAGCCTCACATGAGAATTGTTCCGCCGCTCATTCTTTTAAAACCGCGTACCTTTTCAAGCTCATTAATAAGCTGAAGGGCAGCGCGGTCTTTTTGTTTGGCCTCGATCATCACATCGAGCTCATCCGTAAATGCTGAGGCCATCTTAAAAAAGGGAAGCACATAATCCAAACTGACAAAGTCATGATGGCTTCTGTAGGCTTTTTCATCTTTAGGTGAAGAAAGGTGCACTTTCGGCGGCCGTCCTGTATGCTTCCAAGTCTCAACAAAACGGGGAAGCAGCTCTTCTAAAGGCGTGTCACCAGGGTTCGCTTTGTCATGATGATAATCAAACATGAACGGGATCCCTTCTTTTTCACACACCTCTAAAGTTTCTTTTGTCGTGAACGTTTTATCATCGTTTTCAAGCGTCATACGGCTTTTAACGTCTGCCGGCAGTGTTTTAATATTTTCATAAAATCGCTCTAATGCGGCTTCCTTATCTCCATAAGCTCCGCCTACATGAATGTTGATGTAGCTCCGATCCTCAATACCCATTCCTTTTAAAAGGTCGTAGTGATACTGCATATCTTTCACGGCATTTACCGTGACTTCAGGTCGGGGGCTTGTGAAAAGCGTGAATTGATTGGGATGCATGCTCGTTCTAATGTTATATTTTTTTACTAGTTTCTCGATCTCTTTGCATTCTTGTTTCGTATTCTTCAAAAAATCCCACGCAGCCTCTGGGTGTGTAGCAAGTGGAACAATAGAAGAGGACATACGGTATAAGGGCAGCTCGTGCGCGACGCAATAATGAAGAACACGCAATGTGCGCTCTAAATTATTTTTTGTAATCGCGAGGAGCTGGGCCTCCCGCTCTTTTTTATCTCTTTTTTGGTATGTAGCAAATGTCATCGTTTTAGCTGGCGAGGCTTCATATAAGTTAAGAGCCGTCGACACAAAACCAAAGGATGTCAGCATTCTTGGCCCCCTTAAATTCTAAACAGTTTAGATGAAAATCACCTCCTTACAAAAACGGCGAAAGGATAAAACTGACTGCTTCCTTTATGCGGACATTAGGAGTGCGGGTCTTTTTGAGACGCTCTAGCGTTAGTATTTCAGACCGCGCTAGATCTGACTCAATCACCCTTTTTACCTCTTGTATATAATGTTTGTCAGTGAAGATACAGTTGATTTCATCGTTAAAGAAAAAACTGCGGAAATCAAAGTTCGCCGTTCCAATATCACAGATCTGTTCATCAAACATCAGCACTTTTGAATGATAGAACCCTTCATGGAACTGATAGATTTCTGCTCCGGCTTCTAAAAGCGGTTTTAAATAGATATAGGATGCTTCTTGAACGAAAGGGTGATCGGGATTCATTGGAACGACCAAGGTGAGTTTCACGCCTCGTTTGATCGCTCTTAAAAGTGCCTTGTTCATCTTTTTACCCGGAATAAAGTAAGCTGAACCAATTAAGATGCTTTTTTTTGACCGCTGAATCTTTTCATAAAAAAATCGGTAGACGGCACTGCCGCTTGAATGAACGAGCATAAAGTCTTTGTAAGAGGGATCATCATGGTCTATAGTCGCAGATACACTTACTTTGTCTCCGGACGCAACGTTCCAATCATGATTGAAAGATTGCTGAAGCGCATCAACGACCGAACCCTTTAAACGCAAGTGATAGTCACGCCAATCGCCGAGCTTCGTATCTTTGCCGATATATTCATTTCCGATATTATAACCGCCAATATATCCGATGTTTCCGTCGATTATCACTACTTTCCGATGATTTCGGTGGTTCAACCGATACAAAAAATAAGGGAATCCGGGCTTGTTGCTTTTTTGAAAATGAATGCCTGCTTGTTTTAAGGATTGAATGGTTTCGTTTTTAATCCCGTGACTGCCTAAACAATCGACCAGCAGTCTCACTTCAACGCCTTTTTGTGCTTTTTGGATCAACAGTGAACAAAGTTCTTGTCCAAGTTCATCATCACGAAGAATATAGAACTGGATGTGGATATATTCGACGGCATTCTTTATATCCTCAAAAAGGGCATCAAAAAAATGATAGCCGGTTGATAAAAATTGCATTTCGCCTTTTCCGTAAGATGGAGGCAGTTCCAGACTGACTTGTTTTTTATGTCCATAATAAAAATCAAGCGATGCTAAGATAAGTAAAACGGCAATTAAAAGAACAATCCACATCTAAAATAACGCCTCCTTCTACAAACTTTCGTATTAGTATACCCTGCAAGAATAAAAGCACTAAAAAATTTTACAATTTAATCCGACTGAATGCTCATTCATTATTTTTTATGATATAATGATGTCAGAAAATTAGTTTTAATTTGAATAGTTGAAAGAAAAAGAAATAGGGAGTAGCAACATGGGAAGGGAGAGAATGTGATGGACGGCTTAATGATTGCAAACTGGATTGCATTTCTTTTTGTAACCGCTTACGCGATTTTTTTGTTCGCTTATGTGGTTAAGACAAGGTATGAGTTTATAAAGCTTGGTAAAAAAGTTGAGTTTGATCATACCGTACAAGAAAGAATCAAGGCAGTGCTCGTCAATGTCTTCGGACAGAAGAAGCTCTTAAAAGATAAGAAAAGCGGTATTATTCACGTTATGTTCTTTTATGGATTTATCTTAGTCCAGTTTGGAGCAATTGATTTTATCTGGAAAGGACTCGCCCCGGGATCACATCTGCCTTTAGGTCCGCTTTATCCTGGTTTCACGTTCTTCCAGGAAATCGTAACCACGATGATCTTAGTTGCGGTCGTTTGGGCTTTCTATAGAAGATATATCGAAAAGCTTGTCCGCCTAAAACGCGGATTTAAAGCAGGTCTTGTTCTATTGTTCATCGGCGGTCTGATGCTTTCTGTGCTGGTAGGGAATGCTGCTGAAATCATCTGGCATGACCTTCCGTACGAATGGACAGCGCCAATCGCATCGGTACTTGCGATGGGTCTCGGCTTGTTAGGAGAAACAGGAGCTGCTGTTGTATTCTTCATCTCCTGGTGGATTCATTTGTTATTCTTATTAACGTTCTTAGTGTATGTTCCTCAATCAAAACATGCACATTTGATCGCTGGGCCGTTGAATGTATGGCTTGGCCGTAAAGATAAAGTAGGAAAGTTATCATCAATTAATTTTGAAGATGAGACCCAGGAAGTTTTCGGTGTGAATCGGATCGAGGACTTCAACCAAAAGCAGCTTGTTGACCTATATGCCTGCGTAGAGTGTGGACGCTGTACAAATGTTTGTCCGGCGACAGGTACAGGAAAGATGCTTTCGCCTATGGACATGATTATTAAATTACGCGATCACTTAACCGAAAAGGGAGCAGCGGTTACTTCACGCACTCCTTGGATGCCTGCCTTTGCGTTCTCAAACACAAGAGGCAACCAGATCGCCTTTGAAGCGAGAGGTCAAGGAGCACAGGAAACGGCTGCAGCTACTGAAGGTTCATCTGCACTTTCTTATGATGTGGAGATGATCGGTGAAGTCATGACAGAAGAAGAAATCTGGGCATGTACCACTTGCCGAAATTGTGAAGATCAATGTCCGGTAATGAATGAGCACGTAGATAAGATTATCGATATGCGCCGTTACCTTGTGTTAACGGAAGGTAAGATGGATTCGGAAGCGCAGCGTGCGATTAAGAATATTGAAAAGCAAGGGAACCCTTGGGGAATCTCGAAAAAAGAGCGTGAGAACTGGCGTGAACTGAAGGAAGATATCGCCGTTCCAACGGTAAAAGAGAAAGAAAAAGCAGGAGAAGAGTTCGAGTACTTGTTCTGGGTCAGCTCGATGGGTGCTTATGACAACCGTTCACAGAAAATCGCGCTTTCTTTAGCGAAGATCATGAACGAAGCGGGCATCACCTACGCGATTCTTGGTAACAAAGAGAAAAACTCTGGGGATACGGCACGTCGTCTTGGGAATGAGTTCTTGTTCCAAGAGATGGCGAGCGCGAACATTGCATTGTTTGAAAAGCATGATGTGAAGAAAATCATTACGATTGACCCGCATGCTTATAACACGTTTAAGAATGAGTATCCGGAGTTTGGTCTGAAGGCGGAAGTGTATCACCATACGGAGCTTCTCGCTGAATGGATCAAAGAAGGAAGAATTAAGCCGAAGTATGAAGTGAATGAGACGATCACGTATCATGATTCATGCTACCTTGGCCGTTATAACGAAGTATACGAACCACCTCGGGATATTTTAAAAGCTATTCCTGGCGTTAAGGTCGTTGAGATGGATCGTAATCGTCAGAACGGTATGTGCTGTGGAGCTGGCGGAGGAATGATGTGGATGGAGGAAAAAGCAGGATCGCGTGTGAACGTCGCTCGTACAGAACAGGCACTGGCAGTTAATCCAACCATGATCGGAAGCGGATGTCCATACTGCTTAACGATGCTAAGTGATGGTACGAAAGCGAAGGAAGTTGAGGATCAAGTCCAAACGTTAGATGTTGTTGAAATCTTGGAGAAATCTTTGTTTGGGTCACAAAAACAAGAGGTTCTTCAGTAATTGAATGAGACAGATGAGCTGCTTGGTTCCGTGCCGGCAGCTTCATCCTTGATTAGTAGGTGACTGAGCGTTCGCTCGGCATGTCTAATAACCTTTTGAAAGCGTTTACTATTGGAATTCAACAAATACGGGAGGTTTTTGTATGACTAGATCAGTAATCGTCAGCGGGGCACGTACGCCTGTTGGGAAATTTGGCGGTGGGTTAAGCTCATTGACCGCGTCAGACTTAGGTGGAATCGCGATCAAAGAAGCGTTACAGCGCGGAGGCGTTTCACCTGAATCGGTTGATGAAGTGATTTTAGGATGTGTTCTTCAAGGCGGGCAAGGCCAGATCCCTTCTCGTCAAGCAGCACAAAAAGCAGGACTGCCTTGGGAAACAAAGACAGAGACGATCAACAAAGTCTGTGCTTCAGGTCTTCGTTCGATTACGATGGCCGATCAGATCATCCGTGCAGGCGATGAAGAGGTGATCGTTGCAGGCGGAATGGAATCGATGAGCAATGCTCCGTATATTTTACCAAAAGCGCGTTGGGGACTTCGTATGGGTGACAGCTCTGTGAAAGACCTTATGGTGCATGACGGGTTAACGTGTACGTTCACTGGAGTTCATATGGGGATCTACGGAAACGATGTGGCAAAAGAGATGGAGATCACGCGAGAGCGCCAAGACGAGTGGGCATACAGAAGTCACCGTTTGGCAGTGGAAGCAGCAGAGAACGATGTGTTTGCTGAAGAGATCGTGCCAGTAGAAGTTCCTCAGCGTAAAGGAGATCCGATCGTTGTTTCAAAAGATGAGTCTCCGCGAAAGGATACTTCTATTGAATCTCTTGCAAAGTTAAGACCTGTCTTTTCACAAGATGGAACGATTACAGCAGGAAATGCGCCAGGGGTAAATGACGGTGCGGCAGCAGTGGTTGTGATGAGTGAAGAACGTGCACTAAAAGAAGGAAAAGAAGTGATGGCGACGATCTTAGGTCATACAGCGATTGCAGTAGAAGCGAAAGACTTCCCGAAAACACCCGGGCTTGTGATTACAGAGCTTTTAAAGAAAACAGGAAAAACACTGGATGAGATCGACTTGTTTGAAATCAACGAAGCATTTGCAGCTGTTGCTTTAACAAGTGCAGAGCTTGCTGGGTTAGATCTTGAAAAAGTGAATGTGAACGGTGGTGCGGTCGCACTCGGGCATCCGATTGGAGCGAGCGGCACACGTATCGTCCTTACGTTAATACATGAATTGAGAAGACGCGGCGGCGGGCTTGGAATCGCATCGATCTGTTCAGGCGGCGGTCAAGGTGACGCCATTTTAGTAGAAGTACAAGGATAAGAGGAGGAAGCATAAGTGAACATCAATCAAATTATGGTGATTGGCGCAGGACAGATGGGATCAGGAATCGCACAAGTCTGTGCCATGGCAGGCTTCGACGTTATTTTGCACGATATTAAGGAAGAATTTATTGAAAAAGGAATTGGAAACATTCAGAAGAACTTAAATCGTCAAGTTGAAAAAGGACGTTTGGAAGAAAGAGAAAAAGAAGCGATCCTTTCCCGTGTAACGACCTCTGTCGCCTTAGAAAATGCTTCTAAAGCAGACTTAGTCATCGAAGCGGTCGTTGAGAACATGGACGTCAAAACACAGCTCTTTAAGATGCTGGACCAATTTGCACCAGATCACGCGATTTTAGCATCAAATACATCTTCCCTTCCGATCACGGAAATTGCTGCAGCGACTGAACGTCCGGAGAAAGTGATCGGCATGCACTTCATGAACCCGGTTCCGGTTATGAAACTAGTAGAGATCATCCGTGGGCTTCAAACGACTGACGAGGTTTATGAAACGATCGAAGCGGTATCTAAGAAACTCTCAAAAGTACCAGTGGAGGTAAACGATTTTCCAGGGTTCATCTCAAACCGTATTCTAATGCCTATGATCAACGAAGCGATATTCGCGGTCTATGAAGGCGTTGCGACACCGGAAGCGGTTGATGAGATTATGAAACTCGGAATGAACCACCCGATGGGACCGTTAACGTTAGCAGACTTTATTGGACTTGATACATGCTTGTACATCATGGAAACGCTCCATGAAGGCTTCGGTGACGATAAGTACCGCCCATGCCCGCTCTTGAGAAAGTACGTAAAAGCTGGCTGGCTAGGCAAGAAGACAGGCAAAGGCTTCTACACCTACGCATAGGGGGTCTGACCCCAAACAAAGACAAAAATTCAATTTTGTCTTTGTGAGAAAGACAGTTCAGCATTTCAAAATGGAAATGGGGAGAGACCATGAACCTCGTGTTTACGGAAGAACAAAAGATGATGCAGAAGATGGTACGGGATTTTGCACAAAAAGAGATAGCACCCGCCATTGAACATATGGAAGAAACGGAAGAGTTTCCTCGTCATCTTATTAAGAAGATGGCGGAGCTTGGACTCATGGGAATTCCCATCCCTGAAGAGTATGGCGGTGCAGGGATGGACTTTACATCATACATCATCGCGATTAACGAGTTATCCAAAGTGAGCGCGACGATCGGTGTGATTTTATCCGTTCATACGAGTGTCGGAACGAATCCGATCCTTTATTTCGGGAATGAAGAACAAAAGAAAAAATACATTCCTAAGTTAGCGAGTGGAGAGTACCTTGGTGCGTTCGGACTTACAGAACCAAGTTCAGGTTCTGATGCAGCTAGTCTTAAGACAAGAGCGGTTAAAAAAGGTGATCACTACGTTTTGAACGGTTCTAAGATTTTTATTACCAATGCAGGCGAGGCCGATGTCTATATCGTGTTTGCTTCAACTGAACCAGACAAAGGCAGCTATGGGATATCCGCTTTCATCGTAGATAAAGACACGCCGGGATTTTCAGTAGGGAAGAAAGAGAAAAAAATGGGGTTAAACGGATCAAACACGTGCGAGATCATTTTTGAGGACGCGCGTGTTCCTGCTAAAAATCTGTTAGGTAATGAAGGGGAAGGCTTTAAGATCGCGATGAGTAACCTGAATACGGGCAGGATCGGTATTGCGGCACAATCGTTGGGGATCGCAGAAGCTGCACTTGAATATGCAGTCAATTATGCAAAAGAGAGAAAACAATTCGGCAAGCCGATCGGAGCAAATCAAGGTTTAGGATTCAAACTGGCGGACATGGCAACAGAAGTGGAAGCGGCAAGATTATTAACCTATCGTGCGGCAGACATGAAGACAAACAACATTTCATGCGGAAAAGAAGCGTCTATGGCGAAACTATTCGCTTCCGAAACCGCGATGAAAACAGCGATTGAAGCGGTGCAAGTCTATGGTGGTTATGGCTATTCAAAAGAATATCCGGTTGAAAGATTGTTCCGTGACGCGAAGGTGTGTCAGATCTACGAAGGAACAAGTGAAATACAGAGAATGGTACTCAGCAAACACCTACTAGGGTAAGAGGGAGAGAATAGAGATGCAATTTTTATTATCTGAAGAACACGAAATGATTCGCAAGATGGTCCGTGACTTCGCAAAGAACGAAGTAGAACCGACAGCGGCTGAGCGTGATGAAGAAGAACGTTTCGACCGTTCCATCTTTGATCAAATGGGAGAGCTTGGGCTTTGTGGGATTCCTTGGCCAGAAGAATACGGCGGAATCGGCGGGGACTATCTTGGCTATGTTATCGCAGTAGAAGAACTTTCACGCGTTTGTGCGTCAGTGGGTGTAACCCTTTCAGCACATACGTCCCTTGCTGGCTGGCCGATCTTCAAGTTCGGTTCAGAAGAGCAGAAACAGAAATTCCTTCGTCCGATGGCAGAAGGAAAGAAGATCGGTGCTTACGGCTTAACAGAGCCAGGTTCTGGATCTGATGCAGGGAACATGAAAACAACAGCGAAAAAAGACGGTGATCACTACATCATTAACGGCTCTAAAATATTTATAACGAATGCGGGAGACGCAGAGATCTATGTAGTATTTGCTCGTACGGATATAGATGCAGGCACAAGAGGTGTATCTGCATTCATCGTAGAAAAAGGAACACCAGGATTTTCTTTTGGGAAAAAAGAAAAGAAGCTTGGAATCCGTTCATCTCCAACATTAGAGATCATTTTCGAAGATTGCCGAGTGCCCGCTGAAAACCTTCTGGGCAAAGAAGGTGAAGGATTCAAGATCGCGATGATGACGTTAGATGGCGGACGTAACGGTATCGCAGCTCAAGCAGTTGGTATCGCACAAGGCGCACTCGATGCTTCCGTGAACTACGCGAAAGAACGTAAGCAGTTCGGTAAGCCGATCGGAGTGAACCAAGGGATCGGGTTCAAACTAGCGGATATGGCAACAAAAGTGGAAGCAGCAAGACTTTTAACTTACCAAGCAGCATGGAGAGAATCAGAAGGTTTGTCCTACGGGAAAGAATCCGCCATGTCAAAACTGTTCGCAGGAGACATCGCGATGGAAGTAACAACCGACGCCGTTCAAGTATTCGGCGGATACGGCTACACAAAAGAATACCCAGTAGAACGCTACATGCGTGACGCAAAAATCACACAAATCTACGAAGGCACACAAGAAATTCAACGACTCGTTATTTCAAAAATGCTTTTAAAAGATTAAGAGTTAGAACATTTGTGACGCTCTGGCTTGAATCGGTTTTTCATGAGTTGATTTTTAACAGAGATCTTTTTACAGAGCGCAGCTAGACAAAATAGATTCTAAAAACACCCATGCAGTTGATTGGAGCGCAAGATGCGAGACTCCTGCGGGACCAGTGGGACAGGTGAGACCATTAAATGTCGCAGAGCGACGAATGGGCTCACCGCCCGCCCCGCGGAAAGCGAACATCTGGAGCGTAAATCAACAACCCCAAGCACAAAATCACCACTTCCAAATTTTTTTAAGATCTTTTAGGAGGAAACCATGCATCCATTAGCCAAGCGCATCCAGCAAAAAGAGGAACGGGCCCTTGCAAAAGCGATCACACTTGCCGAAAACAGCGGAGCCGATAAACTAGAGCTTTTAAAAAGCATCTACCCAATGCAAAAAGGCGCACATTGGATCGGAATCACAGGTTCACCCGGTGCAGGGAAAAGCTCGCTCGTTAACCGCCTCATTTCATACCTGCGCAATAAAGGATTGACGGTAGCGGTTGTGGCAGTGGATCCGACAAGTCCCTTTAGCGGAGGCTCCATACTTGGAGACCGTGTACGCATGGCTGATCACTTTACCGATCCTGGCGTGTTCATCCGAAGTATGGGTACCCGCGGAAGCTTAGGCGGACTCTCCCGTTCTACTAAGGAAACTGTGCGGCTCATGGATGCTTATGGGTTTGATGTGATTTTAATAGAAACAGTAGGAGTCGGGCAGTCGGAGCTCGATATTATGAAACTCGCAGATTCTGTTGCAGTGGTCTTGAACCCTGGCAGCGGGGATGTCGTACAGGTGTTTAAAGCGGGAATCATGGAGATCGCAGACTTGTTTGTAGTCAACAAAGCGGATATGCCAGGCGTTCCGAAGCTATTGGCAGAGATTGAAGCAATGCTCGACCTCGTCAAACACGATAGCCCCTACCGGCCACCGGTGGTTCAGACGATTTCTACTGAAAATAAAGGGCTAGAAGCATTATGGGAAGCGCTTCTCGCTCATAAAGCGTATTTAAAAGAGAGCGGTGAGGGAAGCGTTCGAAAGCTTGCCAACCTGAAACGCGAAGTGATGGAAGTGGTCCAACATGAGATTTTTCAACAAGTATGGACAGAGGAAAAAGAACATGGATTCTCCTGGCTATCCGATATAGAGCAAGGCACCACAGATCCTTATACAGCTGCAGAGAAAATCCTTAATCAGCGCTTGCAGCCTGGAGACACGAAAGAGAACGAGTGAGAAGTGAGGGAGGCCATTGAGTAAAAAGGAAGTACCGTCGCTCGTAAAAGATGAAAAACTCATTCAAAAGCGACGCGAAGAGATGGTAAAAGCTGCGGTGTCTTTATTCAAGAAAAATGGATTTCACCGCACCACAACCCGTGAAATCGCAAAAGTTTCAGGTTTCAGCATCGGTACACTCTACGAATACATCCGATCGAAAGAGGATATTTTGTACTTGGTCTGTGACAGCATCTATGATGGCGTGAAATGGAGGCTGCAGCAGGATATCGACTCGGCAGACAGCGGAATAAAAGGTGTTGAGAAAGCGATCACGGCTTATTTTAAAGTGATGGACGATATGCAGGATGAAGTGCTTGTTATGTACCAAGAAGCAAAGTCATTATCTGATGAAGCATTGCCTTATGTACTGAAAAAAGAGCTTGAGATGACGGCGATCTTTGAGAGACTTTTATCTCAAGCCGTGCATAAGGGAGATCTAGACTTAAACGAAAAAGAAATCCAGGCGGCTGCCCATAACATCTTGATCATCGGGCAGATGTGGACGTTCAGACGCTGGGCACTTCAAAAGATATATACCTTGGAAGAATACACAAAATTACAGCTCCAGCAGCTGCTCCATGGCATTAAAGGAGCGTAAGAAAGGATGAAAAAGATGGCTCAAACTGATATTTACCGGCCGAAAAATCCGGTTCGATTTGTAACCGCTTCCAGTCTCTTTGACGGACATGATGCTTCAATCAACATCATGAGAAGAATCATTCAGTCGAACGGATGTGAAGTCATCCACCTTGGGCATAACCGTTCTGTAGATGAAGTGGTGAGTGCTGCTATTCAGGAAGACGTTCAAGGAATCGCGATCTCTTCTTATCAAGGCGGACACGTGGAATATTTTAAATACATGATCGATTTATTGAAAGAACGCGGAGCTAGTCACATCAAAGTGTTTGGCGGAGGCGGAGGGGTGATTATCCCGCCTGAGATCAAGGAACTTCATGCATATGGCGTAACGCGCATCTTCTCACCAGAAGACGGGCGATTGCTAGGGTTACAAGGCATGATCAATCTTATGGTAGAAGAGTGTGATTTTCCGACGGTTACATCACTGACAGACGAGATCGAGAAGGTAAAAGAAAAAGATGTACGTTCCGTTTCACGTTTGATCACACTTGCTGAAAATGCTAAACAAGCTTCAGAAGAGATCGCTGCTACAGCCGAACAGACTCTTTCTGCTTTAAAAGGAATACAGAAGGAAGTGCCTGTTTTAGGAATTACAGGTACTGGTGGAGCGGGGAAAAGTTCCCTTACCGATGAACTTGTACGCCGTTTCTTAAACGAGTGCGAAGACAAAACGATCGCAATTATCTCGATTGACCCAACGAAACAAAAGACGGGTGGAGCCCTTTTAGGGGATAGAATCCGCATGAACGCGATCTATCATCCGCGTGTTTATATGAGATCACTGGCTACACGCGGATCTCGTTCAGAGCTTTCAGATGCGATCAAAGATGCGATTGCGGTAACAAAAGCAGCAGGCTATGATTTAATCGTTGTTGAAACAAGCGGTATCGGGCAAGGGGACGCAGGAATCTCCGAGATCTCTGATGTCTCTTTATATGTGATGACAAGCGAATTTGGTGCGCCTTCACAGCTAGAGAAGATCGACATGATCGATTACGCAGACATCATCGCGATCAATAAGTTTGAGCGCAAAGGCTCTGAAGATGCATTGCGAGATGTGAAAAAGCAGTATCAGCGCTCTCGCAACTGGTTTGATAAGGATCTGGATGAGATGCCAGTCTATGGAACCATTGCGAGTCAGTTTAATGACGCTGGCACAAACGTTTTATTTTATCACTTGATGAAGTTGATTGAAGAGAAGTCTGGTATGGATTGGGGCATTCAGCCTGCAGCGGAAGCGATGACAGCGAAAAAGAACGTCATCATTCCAGGCGAGCGCGCTCAGTACTTGAACGAAATCGCTCAGACTGTCCGTAACTACCATGAAACTGTGAACGAACAATCAAAGCTTGCTCGTAAATCGTTCCAGATCAAAGGGACACTTGAAACGGTCAAAGAGTATGATGTTTCGGGTGTTGAAGTTGAGACAGGATTGAACAAAGCGCTTGAAAAAGTGGAAGAAGAGCTCATGCCGGCGACGAAGAAAATGCTGAATGATTGGCCGAAGATTAAAGAAATGTATGCGAAGAAAGAGTTTGTAACAAAGATCCGCGACAAAGAGATCGTGACAGAACTGACGACGAAAAGTCTTTCAGGTCTTGATATCCCGAAAGTGGCTCTTCCCAAGTTTGAAGACTGGGGAGACATCGTAAAGTGGATTATGAAAGAGAATGTCCCAGGTTCATTTCCTTATACGGCTGGCGTATTCCCTTTTAAACGAAAAGGCGAGGATCCAAAGCGTCAGTTCGCTGGAGAAGGAACACCTGAACGAACCAACCGACGTTTCCATTACTTATCGAAAGATGATGATGCGAAGCGACTAAGTACTGCGTTCGATTCTGTAACGTTATATGGTGAAGATCCGGATTATCGTCCGGACATCTACGGGAAAGTCGGAGAGAGCGGTGTAAGCATCTGCACACTCGAAGATATGAAAAAGCTGTATGACGGTTTTGATTTAATTGCACCTTCTACATCCGTATCGATGACGATTAACGGTCCTGCACCGATCATCCTTGCGATGTTCATGAACACAGCGATCGATCAGCAAGTAAAGGTTTTTGTAGAAGAGAACGGCCGTCAGCCGAATGAAGCAGAATACGAAGAAATTAAAGCGAAGACGCTTTCCGCTGTTCGCGGAACCGTTCAAGCAGATATTTTAAAAGAAGACCAAGGACAGAATACTTGTATCTTCTCAACCGAATTCGCTCTTCGTATGATGGGAGACATTCAGCAGTACTTTATCGATCATAAAGTACGCAACTATTATTCTGTTTCGATCTCTGGCTACCATATTGCGGAAGCGGGTGCGAATCCGATCACCCAGCTTGCGTTCACACTTGCAAACGGCTTTACGTATGTGGAGTACTATTTGAGTCGCGGTATGGATATTAACGATTTCGCACCGAACCTTTCTTTCTTCTTCTCTAACGGGCTTGATCCTGAATATAGTGTCATCGGCCGTGTGGCGAGAAGAATTTGGGCGACTGTCATGCGTGATAAATATAAAGCGAACGAACGCAGTCAAAAGCTTAAGTATCACATCCAGACTTCTGGACGTTCCCTTCACGCACAGGAGATTGATTTTAACGATATCCGCACAACCCTTCAAGCGTTGATGGCACTGTATGATAACTGTAACTCGCTTCACACGAACTCTTATGATGAAGCGATCACAACACCAACAGAGGAATCCGTTCGCCGCGCGATGGCCATCCAGATGATCATCACGAAAGAGCTGGGTCTAGCACGCAATGAGAACTCGCTTCAAGGTTCGTTCATCATTGAAGAATTAACAGATCTAGTAGAAGAGATGGTTCTTCAAGAGTTTGAACGTATGAATACAAGAGGTGGAGTACTTGGCGCGATGGAAACGCAGTACCAGCGCGGTAAGATCCAGGAAGAATCGATGTATTATGAGATGAAAAAGCATGATGGATCACTTCCGATTATCGGGGTGAACACGTACTTGAATCCGAATCCGCCATCTGAAGAAGAATTCAACATGCAGCTTGCGCGTGCGACGAAAGAAGAAAAAGAACAACAGATTAGAAACCTCGCAGCTTTCCAGGAGGCTAGAAAAGATCAAGCGGGAGAAGCTTTGGCTCGCTTGAAGAGTGTTGCGCTTAACGGCGGAAATATCTTTGAAGAGCTGATGAATACCGTAAAATATGCGAGTCTTGGACAGATTACGAGCGCATTGTATGAAGTCGGGGGCAAATATAGAAGGAATATGTAAAGAAAATAATGATGAAAAACATGGTGCTCTAAATAGGGCGTCATGTTTTTTTGTACTTAAATCTTTTTCTTCCATGCAAGTTGATTGGAACGCAAGGTTGCCGACACCTAACTGACGAGCGGTCAGGTGGAGACTCCTTATGGCGCAAAGCGGCAGGAGGCTCACCGCACGCCTCGTGGAAGCGAGCAACCTGGAGTGGAAATCAACTTCTCTCAAAATACATTTACAAGCTGAGATTTAGAATCTCAGTTTTTTTGTTCAATTCATAATCGCTCCTTCTTTAGTAAAAGATAAATCATACTAACGATATTGTTGCATGGTAAAAGTTTTTTACTGTTAGGAAAGGGGAGGCAAATGAACTGGTTTAAGAAAAGCTCGAAAAAAGAAGAACATACGTTACCACAGGTTCTTGAGTATTTAAAAAAATCCGGTGATTTTTTGGACTTTCAAAATCCTCAATCGCCAACCCCTTATTGGATTTCCTATTTTCGTTCATTAGTAGATGCGGAGATTATTCATCGGGACATTCTTCCCTATTTAAACAAAACAACCATAAAAAAAATAGAAGAACTTAAGGCCGCTCTTCCTATTGAAAACGTAATGGTAACGAGTGATCTAGAGACAATCCGGCAAATGATGTTATCTGGCTGTGTACTGATCCGATTAAACGAAAAAGATCAACAAGGTGTGCTTGTAAAAGCAGAAATGAATAAAGTACGGGAAATATCGATACCTGAAGAAGAATTCAGTGTTGTTGGACCAAAGGAATCCTTTGTTGAATCGATTACGACCAATTTGAATTTGATTAGAAAGCGGCTCCCGGTACCAGAGTTAGAGATCAGAGAATTTAAATTAGGGAAGCTCTCAAAGACGAGGGTCGCGGTCATCTATATTTCAGGGATAGCGAATGAAGAAAACATTAATACCGCTCTGCAGCGAGTGGGGGAGATCGAGATTCATCAGATTTTGGACAGTTCGTATGTTTCTCAACTTATATCGGACAATGACAATTCTCCATTTCCTCAGCTGATTGACACAGAACGTCCTGATCGTGTGGCCGGTGTTCTTAGTGAAGGAAGTATCGTCATATTGGTAGATGGCTCGCCGCATGCTTTAATTGGACCAACTACCCTTGTAAAATTCTTTTCAGCTTTAGAAGATTATTTTCTTAATTGGCAATTAGCTTCAGTACTAAGGATTCTCCGTTTAATTGCCGTTTCGTTCTCTATATTAATAACTCCTATTTATGTGGCGGTACTTAATTATCATTATGAATTGATACCAAAGGATTTGATGGCAACTCTTATATCTTCTCGAGATTTTGTCCCATTGCCACCTTTTTTAGAAGCACTCGTTCTAGAACTGACAATTGAACTTCTGAGAGAAGCAGGGGCGAGACTTCCAACAAAAGTCGGTCAAACTATCGGTATCGTAGGCGGGATCGTAATCGGAACAGCATCCGTTGAAGCAGGTTTAACAAGTAACGTGATGCTGATCATTGTTGCATTAGCCGCACTGGCTTCCTTTACAACGCCGGTTTATAAAATGAGTAACGCCATCCGATTGATTCGTTTTCCCTTTCTTGTGTTAGCTGAACTATGGGGAATGATTGGTATTTCGATCGCTTTTATCTTTTTGATGGGCCATTTACTTCGTCTCACTTCTTTTGGTAGACCTTATTTAGAACCCATCTATCCACCGCGTCTTGAAGATTTAAAGGACGCGTTTGTGAGACTTCCTTTTAAAACGCAGCCTAAGAGACCTGTGCAATTACAGTCACAAGATACGGTTAAGTTTTCAGAGAAAGCAGCAAAAGAGAAAAAGGACATTGATGAATAAATTTCTGTATGGAGATGTTATTTTATGAAAGTAACGGTCAAGGAGCAATTTCTTATATCCCCTTATCTCGCCTTTTTCATTGTGCATAGTATGCAGATTGGAGTCGGCGTTATGGGCTTTCAGAGGTATGTAGCAACCTATACGGAACAGGATTCGTGGCTTACGGTCATGATGGGAGGAGCTGCTGTTCATCTCGTAATTTGGATGATGTATAAGATGCTTAATAAAGAACAAGGAGATATCCTTTCTATCCATGAGACCGCATATGGAAAATGGATAGGTCGACTTCTTACTATTCTATTTATCATTTACTTAATAGCGATGGGAATCACCGTGCTTCGAACTTTCCTAGAGGTGCTTCAAGTATGGATGTTTACGTTAATGAAGACGTGGGTGTTCACCTTCGTTTATTTAATCGCTGCCTATCATATTATTGCTGGCGGATTCCGTTCAGTAGTAGGTGTTTGTTTTTTAGGAGTGGTCGTTCCTTTTTATTTGAACTTTACCTTTCTCGCACCGCTAGAGTTTTCAAATGTTCGTAATTTATTCCCGATCTTGGACCATTCTATCAAAGATTTTATCGTGGCTATGAAACCTATGACTTTAAGTTATTTAGGCTTTGAAACGCTTCTTGTGTTTTATCCCTTTTTCAAAAAGCCGGAAACCTCACAAAAATGGTTTCATTACGGAAATCTTTTTACCGTCGTCTTGTATTTCTATCTCATGCTCATCACCCTTGTTTACTATACGCCTGATCATCTGAGACGTACGATTTGGGCAACCATTTCGATGTGGAAGATCATTCGTTTTCCTTTTGTCGAACGATTTGAATATATCGGTCTTGCAACATGGACCATTGTTATCCTTCCTAATATTTGTTTAGCTTTTTGGGCAGCAAGCAGGATGGCAAAGCGTATGTTTAACGTCACACAAAAGAAATCGCTCATCTTTATCTTAGTCTTTGCGATGATCGTATCACCCATGTTTGATGACCGAACGTCCATTGAGAAGTTAAATATGATGGTCTCTCAGTTTGGTTTCTATTTTAATTTTGGTTATATACCGTTATTGTTCTTCTTCCATTACTTTATGAGTAAAGTGAGGAACAAAGCATGAAAAAATTTATAATAACGATCCTTGTTATATGCATTGTAGGATATTTCGGAAGGATTGATAAAGAGATCCTGGATGATTTAGACATTGTGACAGCAGTGGGGTATGACTATAAAGGCAAACGTAAAATCGAAGCCACTGTCGTCTCGCCTATTATCAATCCTGATAAAAGTATATCGAATAAGACGATATCATCCGTAGGTAAAATGAGTAAGGAAGCGTTGTATTTTCTTAATCAAAAATCACCGAATCCCGTCGTAAACGGAAAGATCGAAGTGGCTCTTTTTAGTGAAAAACTTGCCAAAACAAGGGGTGTGCAGAATTATATAGATTATGTTCATCGTGATCCAAGTATCGGTACAAGGCTTATTTTAGCCGTTGTAGATGGAAACGTAAAAAAAATGCTAGGAGAATCTTTTAAAGATTTTGATTCAGGAACCTATATTCAAAAACAAATCGATCAAAACACAAAGAATGGGTTTATCCCTACTAACAATTTACACTTGTTCTTATCTGCTTATTATACGGAGGGAGCAGATCCGATCCTGCCTATTATTGAGCTCCGTGGTAAAAAGATCAACATTAAGGGACTTGCCTTCTTTAAAGGGAGTAAAATGGTTGATTCTATCCCCTATCGAAGTATGTTTGCTTTTAAATCGATATATGAAAATATCGAAAATGCAGGATACACCTTAAAAACCAAGGATAAAGGGAAGACAGAGTATGTTTCCATCCAGGGAATACGCACTACAAAGGTGTATAGAGTGAAGAACGAACAGACCACTCCCGAAATTACGCTTCGCTTAGGTATTAAAGGGTTTCTCAGAGAATATACGGGAGATAAAGTTAATCAAGAATTAATTGATAAGTCCGAGAAAATCATGGCAAAGAAAGTAGAAAAAGATGCAGAAGCGTTGATTAGGCGTTTTCAAAAAAAGGGCATAGATCCGCTGGCATGGGGCGAACAGACAAGAAGCAGGACCAGACATTGGGATCAAAAGAAATGGGATCAGCAATATAAGAACCTTAAAATAAATGTTGAAGTAGATGTTTCGATTTTTGAGATAGGGATTGTTGATGGGAGCCCGTTCTAACCGATAACGGGTTCCTATTTAAATGGATGTGTGAAAAATAAGGAATAATTTTAAAAAAGATAGATTACTACTGGCATATCCGTATAGGATTTGTTTATAATGAAGAGTATGATTCTTCTAGAGATTGAGCACAATGTGTTGATATAAATGAGTGTGGAGAAGGAAAGGAAGTGCCGATGTGGCTATGTTGAACACGTATACGAAAGAACAAGTCGTTGAAATGTCTATGGTCGAAATCGCATTTGAAATTTTGCAGAATGAGAAGCAGCCTATTCAATTTTACGATTTAGTTAAACAGATCGCTGAGATTAAAGGATTGTCTAAAACTGCAGTTGAAAGCCGAATTGCGTATTTTTACACAGATATGAATATCGATGGACGCTTCGTTTCATTGGGCGATAATAAATGGGGATTAAAAACATGGTACCCAGTTGAGAGTTCTGAGGAAGAACTTGGTGCTACCAACAAACCAACAAAACGTAAAAAAGCATCTGAGGATGACTATGACTTTGAAGAGGACTTCGAAGATGAAGATTTCGATGAGTTAGAAGTAGAAGATGAGTTTGTTGAGGAAGATGACGACCTTGCAGATGACGACGATGAAGAAGAAGATGAAGAATTAGAGTTTGACGAAGAAGATGAAGATTTTGAAGAAGACGAAGAAGAAGATCTCGAAGAAGATGCATAGGAAGATCTTTAATCCATTGTAAAAGCCAGTGCCTGAGAAGGTGCTGGTTTTTCTTTTAGCTGTTTACTGTTTTTCGAAAGTAGTTGATTTCCGCTCCAGGTTGCACGCTTTCCGCCATTAGGAGTCTCACCTGTCCCACTCGTCCCGCTGGAGTCGGCAACCTTCCGCTTCAATCAATTTGCAGAGGAGACAAACAATTTAAAAGCACCCGTCTTTTAAAAACTTCTATAAAGGGACATTAAAGAGATAGTCGAAAAATTCAAACCTTCAAAGCTTCTTGACATGAGCTTTGGAGTCGGGTAATATTCTTTTTGGGCTATTCCTGTATCTTTTTTATAAAAGACTAATTATATACGAACTCAAAGCAAAAGTGCCCCCTATCCATAGGGGAAGTGTCTTTTGCTTTTTATTTTTTACACGGATTGGACAGTGCTTGTACAAAAAACAAGCCTCTCCCGATAGTAGAAAAACGGTTTATAGCAAATACTTATTTTAGAAAAATTAGGGGGATTGAATGATGGCAAAATATATTTTTGTTACAGGCGGGGTTGTTTCTTCATTAGGAAAAGGGATTACGGCGGCTTCTCTTGGCCGATTATTAAAAAATCGTGGAGTAAAGGTAACGACTCAAAAATTCGATCCGTACATCAACGTTGACCCAGGAACGATGAGTCCTTATCAGCATGGTGAGGTTTTCGTAACGGATGATGGCGCAGAGACGGATCTAGATTTAGGTCACTACGAGCGTTTCATTGATATCAACCTAAACAAATACAGCTCAGTGACAACAGGAAAAATCTATTCAACGGTTCTTCGCAAGGAGCGCCGCGGTGAGTATCTTGGTGGAACGGTTCAGGTCATTCCGCACATCACAAATGAGATTAAAGAACGCGTTTTCCGTGCTGGCCGTGAAACGAACGCAGATGTCGTTATTACTGAAATCGGCGGAACAGTTGGAGACATCGAAAGCTTACCGTTCTTAGAAGCCATTCGCCAGATTAAAAGTGATGTTGGTTCTGAAAACGTGATGTACATCCACTGTACACTTATTCCATACATCCGTGCAGCGGGCGAACTGAAGACAAAACCGACACAGCACAGTGTTAAAGAGCTTCGCAGTCTTGGTATTCAGCCAAATATTATTGTAGTTCGTACGGAAATGCCAGTCCCTCAAGATATGAAAGATAAGATCGGGTTGTTTTGTGATATCGATCCAAAGGCCGTAATCGAGGCAAGAGATGCTGATACGTTATACCAGGTGCCAATCGACCTCCAAGAACAAAAGATGGACGAGCTTGTTTGCAAGCACTTGAAACTTGAAACACACGAGCCGGATATGGTGGAGTGGAAAGAATTGATCAACCGCGTAACAAACCTAAAAGGTAAAGTGAAGATCGCTTTAGTCGGAAAATATGTAGCTCTTCAAGATGCTTATATTTCAGTAGTAGAGGCGATGCGCCACGCAGGTTACCATTTCGATACTGATATTGATATCGACTGGATCAACTCTGAGACAGTAACGGCTGAAAATGTTAAAGAACTTTTAAAAGATGCTGACGGTATTTTAGTACCTGGCGGATTCGGCGATAGAGGGGTAGAAGGCAAGATTTTAGCTACTCAATATGCGCGTGAAAACAAAGTTCCTTTCTTAGGAATCTGTTTAGGGATGCAACTTGCATCAGTAGAATTTGCACGAAACGTTCTAGGATTGGAAGGCGCTCACTCTGCAGAACTTATGCCTGAAACACCGTTCCCAGTCATCGACTTACTTCCTGAACAAAAAGATATTGAAGATCTTGGAGGAACACTACGCCTTGGTCTATATCCTTGTAAAATTAAAGAAGATACAAAAGCGTTTGATGCTTATAAGGACGAGGTTGTTTACGAAAGACACCGTCACCGTTACGAGTTCAACAATGAGTACCGCGAACAGATGGAGAAAGCAGGATTCATCTTCTCTGGAACATCTCCTGACGGAAGACTTGTTGAGATCGTCGAACTTGAAGATCACCCTTGGTTTGTAGCGTCACAGTTCCATCCGGAATTTACGTCAAGACCTACACGACCACAAGCATTATTCCGTGACTTTATCGGTGCAGTAACACAGTTAAAGAACTAAATAGTTGAATGGTTAGCCGGCAGTTTCCTTTATTGGTTCGAGGAGCTGCTGGTTTTTTTGTTGATGATGTCCGTGTGAGATGCACATCTGATGGGATAAAAAGGTAAAATGTGTGAGTGCATCGAATTTTATAAGATGCTTTAAAAACAAAGAAAAGACTGGCGCACAGCCAGACTTCATCTTATTCTTCATCATATTCTTCTAAAATTTCCTCCGTTGTTAAAAAGAGTGCGTAATAAGCAAATAAAGTGGTTAATCCGGACGGAAATCCTATGCGTGAACCATCGTCGAGCGGAACTAAACCTCGAACAGCCTTCGAGTCGATCACAATATCTACGGAAGAATCCAGTTCTGTTTCATTTTCAGCTTCTTTTTTGCGGCCACCTAGCAAAATTACATGACAATCCGTATGTTCTTTTATCTTTTTACAAAAAGTCACCGCTTCTTCATCGTCTAGGAAGCGTGAAGCCACCACAACGCTATCTACGGGAAGCAATTCATCAAAACTTCCCTCCACAAAAGCCGAGCCGCGACGGAATTTATTTTCACCAAACAGTGCTTCACTCACCACAGCTTCCATTTCGCCGAAACCCTTGAAATAAACGGTCCCTTCAGATAAAACCGAATGGGCAAGCAGACGGGAAGCCTCTTCGATGGATTGTTCTTCTTTATCAGATATCGCTTTTAATAATCCAGAAACTTGTGTTGAAAATATTTTAAGCATTACATGTACTCCTTTTGCCACGAAAAATAATTTATCGCAAAATCGTTCTTTTGTTTAGTATACTGAAATTAACATGACATTTCATGGATGATAGCAGGAAATTCTTTGGATATATAGAAATACATAGAGATAAAGTTGATTTGCAAATGAACTCAGATGAGGTGAGCAATAATGAGCGGGAAAATTTTAATTGTAGACGATCAATATGGGATTAGAATTCTTTTAAATGAAATCTTCCAAAAAGAAGGATACAAGACGTATCAGGCTGCTAATGGAGTACAAGCTCTTTCAATTGTGGAGAAGGACCGTCCTGATCTTGTTATTTTAGATATGAAAATCCCGGGAATGGATGGACTGGAGATCCTTCGCCGTGTGAAGAAACATGATGAAACGATTCAAGTTATTATCATGACTGCTTATGGTGAGTTGGACATGATCCATGAAGCCATGAAACTCGGAGCGATTACTCATTTTGCAAAACCGTTTGATATTGATGAGATCCGAGCTGCTGTAAGGAAAGAACTTCCATTAAATGCTCCATCCTAAGAAAAAATCTTTTAAAGCCCGACGTGTCGCCGATGGTAGCGTTTACACCTCGAAAACGTTGATGTGTTGCGGTTTCCGGGCGATATTGGTATGCTATACTAGAATGTAAAATGAGCATTATGAAATGTTTAGCAAGTCGCCATGAAAGGTAAACTAAAATGGCTTCTTTTTGCTGTTTATGCATTTCAGCAATATACAATACAAAAACGTAGTTGGTCTGCTCGTGCCAATATCCAAAGGAGGACATGTAACATGCCTTTAGTTTCAATGAAGGAAATGCTTGAAAAAGCAAAAGCGGAAAATTATGCAGTTGGTCAATTCAACTTGAACAACCTTGAGTTTACTCAAGCTATACTTAAAGCTGCACAAGAAGAGAACTCACCAGTAATTCTTGGTGTTTCTGAAGGTGCTGCTCGTTATATGGGTGGATTCAAGCTGACTGTAGCTATGGTAAAAGCACTTATGGAAGAATACAAAATCACAGTTCCTGTAGCGATTCACTTAGACCATGGTTCAAGCTTTGAAAAATGTGCTGAAGCGATTCATGCAGGTTTCACATCTGTTATGATCGATGGTTCTCATCATCCTTTAGAAGAAAACATCGCGTTAACGAAAAAAGTAGTTGAGCTTGCTCACATCCACGGTGTTTCTGTTGAGGCAGAACTTGGCCGTATCGGTGGACAAGAAGACGATCTAATCGTTGATGATGCTGAAGCTGCATACGCTGTTCCATCTGAGTGTGATCAGCTAGTTCGTGAAACAGGAGTTGACTGTTTCGCACCTGCACTTGGTTCTGTTCACGGACCTTACAAAGGTGAGCCTAACCTTGGATTCGACCGCATGAAAGAAGTAATGGAACTAACTGGTGTACCTCTAGTTCTTCACGGTGGTACTGGTATTCCAACAAAAGACATCCAAAAAGCGATCTCTTTAGGAACGGCTAAAATCAACGTAAACACAGAAAACCAAATCGCTTCACATAAAGCTGTTAAAGAATATATCGGAGCTAACCCAGACAAGTACGATCCACGTAAATACTTGACTGCTGCTCGCGATGCGATTCAAGCAACAGTAGCAGGAAAAATGCGTGAGTTTGGTTCTTCCAACAAAGCGTAATTTCCTGGTCAAATAAGACTAATATGAACCTTTCTTTGAAACCGCCTATACATCATAGGCGGTTTCATTTACACTATAATAGTGTGTAACGTGACAGGTTGTTTAATCGACTTATGAGTAGTCGATTATTTATGTTGCAAGTTAAACCGTAAAATGTAAGCGCAATACTAACGTGTATGAAGAAGTGTGTGTTATAAAAGAATATAAACGAACGAGAAACCTAAAAAAACAGGAGTGATTGTTTTGAAATTCTTTATTGATACAGCAAACATTGAGGATATTAAAGAAGCCTATGACCTGGGCATTTTATCTGGAGTAACAACAAACCCATCTTTAGTAGCAAAAGAAAAAGGCGTTGATTTCCATGAACGCTTAAAGGAAATTACAAATCTTGTACCGGGTTCAGTTAGTGCTGAGGTGATCGGAACTTCTTATGAAGAAATGGTAGAAGAGGGCCGTGAATTAGCGAAGATCGCGCCTAATATTACGGTAAAAGTCCCAATGACGCTTGATGGTCTGAAAGCTGTTAAAACTTTTTCTGATGAAAACATAAAGACGAACGTGACGCTTATCTTTAATGCGAACCAAGCATTGCTAGCTGCACGTGCTGGTGCTACATATGTATCGCCGTTCCTAGGGCGCTTAGATGATATCGGTCAAGATGGATTAGAGCTTATCTCACAAGTAGCGCAAATTTTTGCGATTCATGAGATTCCAACGGAGATCATTGCAGCATCGATCCGCCACCCTGTTCACGTAACAGAAGCAGCAATCCGCGGAGCTCATATCGCAACGATCCCACCAAACGTAATCAAAGGACTAGTAAAGCACCCATTAACAGACCAAGGAATCGAAAAATTCCTAGCTGATTGGGAAGCGGCTAACAAGAAATAATTATAGTTTATTGTTGAACGTTTTTTAGGTAGCTTCTCCGAATAGTTGATTGGAACGTAAGGTGCGAGACTCCTGCAGGCTCACCGCACGCCCTGCAAGCGAGTATCCTGAAGTGGAAATCAACATCTCTCAACAATGTTCAACTGACTACCAAAATAATACATGGCAAAGAAAATTTTGGTAAATAATAAAATTAACGAAACTGGTAATATATTCACAATTACGATGGTCTTTGTGACTCTTACTGAAAGGAGTTTACCATGGAAAAACTGATGATTGAAGGGGGCTATCCTCTAGAAGGAACGGTCCAAGTAAGCGGAGCGAAAAACAGTGCGGTGGCTTTAATCCCCGCTACGATATTAGCAGAATCAACCGTTACCATTGAAGGTTTGCCTAACATATCAGATGTTCGTATCCTGCGTGATTTGTTAGAGGAAATCGGGGGAGAAGCTTACCTGGATGAATATCAGTCGCTTACGGTTAACCCTGAAAAGATGATTGCGATGCCTCTTCCGAGCGGAAAGGTAAAAAAGCTTCGTGCCTCTTACTACTTGATGGGTGCGATGCTTGGGCGTTTTAAAAAAGCGGTAATCGGCTTGCCAGGTGGGTGCAACCTTGGACCACGTCCGATCGACCAGCACATCAAAGGCTTTGAAGCGCTTGGTGCAAAAGTGACGAACGAGCAAGGTGCGATCTATCTACGCGCAGATGAGCTTGTTGGCGCACGCATTTACCTGGATGTTGTAAGTGTGGGAGCAACGATCAATATCATGCTTGCAGCAGTAAGAGCAAAAGGGCAGACGATTATTGAGAATGCAGCGAAAGAACCTGAAATTATCGATGTAGCTACGCTCTTAACGAGCATGGGTGCAAAGATCAAAGGAGCAGGAACAGACGTCATTCGTATCGATGGTGTCGAAAAGATGCACGGATGCCGTCACTCTATCATTCCAGACCGTATCGAAGCCGGAACGTACATGATCTTAGCAGCTTCCATGGGGCAGCAGGTTTTAATCGATAACGTTATTCCGCTGCATTTAGAATCACTGATCGCCAAGCTTAGAGAAATGGGCGTTTTCATCGAAACGAAAGACGATCAAATTCTTGTTTATCGAGGGAGTGACCCTCTAAAGAGCGTCGATATCAAAACGCTCGTTTATCCAGGGTTCCCGACAGATCTTCAACAGCCGTTCACATCGCTTTTAACAAGCTCAGAAGGCACGAGCATTGTAACAGATACGATCTACAGTGCACGCTTTAAACATATCGACGAACTTCGCCGAATGGGAGCGAATGTGAAAGTTGAAGGCCGTTCTGCTATAATAAATGGGCCAGCAAAGCTTGAAGGGGCAAAAGTAAAAGCTTCTGACCTTCGAGCAGGGGCAGCGCTTGTTGTAGCCGGTCTCATGGCTGAAGGTGTTACGGAGATTTCAGGCCTTGAGCATATTGACCGCGGCTACGAATCTTTAGTAGAAAAGTTAAAAGGACTTGGAGCTAAAGTGTGGCGTGAAAATATGGATGTAGAAGAAATGGAAGAAATGAAGAACTCATAAGTGTAAAAAAGAGAAATCACCCAACCGGTGATTTTTCTTAAGGATAAATATGTAAGCGTTTTAAGTTTGGGGAGGGGACCACATTATGGAGAGAAGTTTATCAATGGAGCTTGTTCGTGTAACAGAAGCGGCAGCTCTAGCATCAGCACGCTGGATGGGAAGAGGCAAGAAAGACGAAGCAGATGATGCAGCAACAACAGCTATGAGAAATGTTTTTGACACGGTTCCTATGAAAGGAACGGTTGTGATCGGTGAAGGAGAAATGGACGAAGCGCCTATGCTCTATATCGGTGAAAAGCTGGGAACGGGCTATGGGCCACGCGTAGATGTTGCCGTTGACCCGCTTGAAGGGACAAACATCGTGGCATCTGGAACATGGAACGCACTAGCTGTTCTGGCGGTTGCTGACCATGGAAACTTGCTTCACGCACCTGACATGTATATGGACAAAATTGCAGTCGGACGTGAGAGCGTAGGGAAAATCGACATCGACGCACCTGTTATTGATAATTTAAAAGCAGTAGCAGAAGCGAAAAATAAAAATATTGAAGACTTAGTTGCGGTTATTCTAGACCGTCCACGTCATCAACAGATTATTCAAGATATCCGTGAAGCGGGTGCAAGAATCAAGCTGATCTCTGATGGTGATGTGGCCGCTGCGATCAATACAGCATTCGATGATACAGGTGTAGATATTTTATTCGGTTCAGGTGGAGCACCTGAAGGCGTAATCGCCGCTGTTGCCTTAAAGTGCCTTGGCGGAGAGCTTCAAGGAAAGCTTCTTCCTCAAAGTGATGAAGAATTAGCACGATGCAAAAAGATGGGGATCAATGACGTGAACCGCGTATTATACATGGATGACCTTGTAAAAGGGGACGATGCGATCTTTGCAGCAACAGGTGTAACGGACGGTGAGTTATTAAAAGGTGTTCGCTTTGACGGATCTACTGGAACGACTCAATCTGTTGTTATGCGTGCAAAATCAGGAACAGTTCGTTTCATCGACGGCAGACATAGTCTGAAGAAAAAGCCAGATCTAGTAATCAAACCTTAAGAGGTGAAAAAGGCCGGACAATGCGTCCGGTCTTTCTATTATATGGATCGTTTATGGGAATAGTGGGGCAGACGATTCTTCTTCGATTTTTTTGACAGGTTCCGTTCTTTCTTTCTGTGGGAGGACGGCTTCACCCTTAACCATTAATGAAGGTTGTGGGTAGATGCCTCTTCTGCTTCTATCTCTTGTTTATTTTTCTTTTCCACATCCGATACACGGGGTCATGAACTAACGTTCGATGACAGTAAGGACAGAAATGAAGAAGAAAGAATGATTTTTAACACACTGAAACGCCCTCTCGACCGTTACAAACGGGCATATAAGAGGGAGAACGGGTGATAAACATAAACAAAAAGGATACTGGTTTTCCAGTATCCTTTTTGTTTTACAAGCCAAACACGATGACGATGTATCTAGCCGTTGTGATGGCAACCTCAGGTGGAAGCCCGCCTTGTATCAATATGGCGGCGATTCCTTTCTATTCGGTTGTTTGGAATACTTTACAAGCACCCATAAAATGATGAGAGATGCGATAAGTGCTGCGATTATCGTAGGTGTCGTGAGAGTGGATGAACCTGTTAACATTCCGTAGACCTTTGATATCCCTTGACTAAAAAACCAGACAAGAAGCCCTAACGTGAGTACGTTTAGGAATCCCATCCGATAGGCGCGGGGTATCGAAATCCACATCTTTAATAGTTTCATCCAACGTGTGGGTTGCGGCATGATGCACCTCCATTTTCTGAATGTTTGAAACTTTACACCATCATAACAAACTTTTTTTGTTGATATGAGGCGTAAAGGCGCAAAAAGGTAAGAAATGACTAGTCGGATAATGTTGGGGAATACTGATAATTCAACGTTTTTATGTAAAAAAAAGATGCTGGGACTTTTTTTATGGGGTGGATTAAAATTGTCGGGGTAAGGGTTTTTTAAAAGCTGTTAGGCGTTTATCGTTTGATGCGATCATGAATCACAATCAAACGTCTTATGAAAACATCACGAGCGACATGCTGGACGAATTTGTTAGGAGTACGTTTACAAAACTGAATTGTATTACACGTGCATCTATGAAAAGAATAATCAGTGGTTTCGCTCGTCCGTAACAGGGGGAGGAAGAAACTTTGTGGTAACCCCGAAACACAGCCAGGCGGTCGTGCGTTAAAGTTTTATTCCACCATTCGTCTTGATGTTCGGCGTAAAGAACAAGTAAAGAACGGAACAGAAGTGGTAGCGAATAAAACCAAGATTAAAGTAGTAAAAAACAAGGTTGCCCCTCCGTTTCGTGAGGCTGACGTCCAAATCGCTTTCGGAGGGAAGGCTAGGCAGGCGAATTGTCATAACTTGATTAAAGAACATATTTGTGGTTAAAATAAGAAGTATGATTCATTTAGGATAAAAATTTCTTCAGCCCACTAACCTTAAAACCCTAAACTCCTTCCATTTACCAAAACCAATTCAACGTATATAAATCCCAAAATTTCAGCAACAACAATAAATAGTAAAATAAGAAAAGCGTGGTGTCACTATGGGGATTGATTTAGCTACATTAGAAACAAAGAAATTAAAAGAGCTTTATGAGCTTGCGAGACAATACAATATTCAATATTACGGAAAACTGACGAAACGGGAATTAATGTTTTCTATTTTAAAAGCACAAGCAGAACTTGATGGTTATTCATTCATGGAAGGGATATTGGAGATCATTCCGAACGAAGGATTCGGCTTCTTGCGTCCGATCAACTATTCTCCAAGCTCACAAGATATCTACATATCTGCGTCACAGATCCGCAGGTTTGATCTTAGAAACGGAGATAAAGTTTCGGGTAAAGTTCGTCCTCCAAAAGAAAACGAACGATATTACGGACTTTTACAGGTTAATGCGGTTAACGGAGAAGACCCTGAGACGGCTAAGGAAAGAGTGCATTTCCCTGCTCTGACAGCCCTTTATCCTGAAAAGAAAATGGTTATGGAGACAACAAGCAATAACATTTCGACACGTATCATTGACATGATGGCACCCGTTGGTTTTGGTCAGCGTGGATTAATCGTCGCTCCTCCAAAAGCAGGTAAGACAAGCTTATTGAAGGAGATCGCACACAGTGTAACGACAAACAACCCGCAAGCGGAACTGATTGTGTTGTTGATCGATGAGCGCCCAGAGGAAGTAACAGATATCGAGCGTTCTGTAAAAGGAGACGTTGTAAGTTCAACCTTTGATGAAGTGCCTGAAAACCATATAAAAGTGGCGGAGCTTGTTTTAGAACGTGCGATGAGATTGGTTGAACACAAAAAAGACGTTGTCATTCTCCTCGACAGCATTACACGTCTAGCACGTGCGTATAACTTGGTTATCCCGCCAAGCGGACGTACTTTATCTGGTGGTATCGATCCTGCAGCGTTCCATCGTCCGAAGAGATTCTTTGGTGCGGCCCGTAATATCGAAGAAGGCGGGAGCTTAACGATTCTAGCTACTGCTCTTGTAGATACAGGTTCACGTATGGACGATGTGATTTACGAAGAGTTTAAAGGAACAGGTAATATGGAGCTACACTTAGACCGCAAGCTGGCTGAACGCCGTATTTTCCCTGCGATCGACATTCGCCGTTCTGGTACAAGAAAAGAAGAGATGCTTATCGCAAAAGATCATCTTGAAGCATTATGGTCGATCCGTAAGACGATGGATGACTCTTTCGATTTCGTAGATAAATTCATGAAACGTATGCGTAAAACGGAAAATAATGAAGAATTTTTTGAGCTTTTTGAGTCGGAGAAAAAAGGTGCCACAAAGCGCGTTAAAACAGTGACCAACTAAGGAAAAAGTATGGTTGCAAATGGGATTTGTCCCTGTTATACTGTTTTTATGTGTTTATTTAACTCTGATTCCGCAGAGGAAGCAGGGCAGAAGGAGTGAAATTGACATGAAACAAGGAATTCATCCGAATTATAAGAAGGTTATCTTTGTTGACGCTCAAAGCGGATTTAGCTTCCTTTCTGGTTCTACGTTACATTCTAACGAGACGATGAAATGGGAAGACGGAAACGAATATCCAGTAATCAAAGTGGATGTAAGTTCTGATACTCACCCGTTCTACACAGGACGTCAGAAGTTCTCTGATGTTGGTGGACGTGTTGACCGCTTTAAGAAGAAATACAACCTTAAGTAATTTGTTGCAAGCAAAAGGGCAGGAGTCTTTCTTGCCCTTTTTTTCTTTATAGAATAGATATGATTTGATTTGAAACTCGGTAACTGTCCGTTGATGGGCCGGGTTTTTTATACGCTTAAAACTTTAATTTTTGTCCTTTAAAAGGAGTTAATCGCTCCGAAAAAGAACGTATTTGTAGGCTACAAAAGATTGGGGCTTTCTTGGGTATTATCTGCCTGGAGCGGAAATCAACTACTTTCAAAGAGCCGCCATGTATAAGATAACACCCTATTTGTAAGAACAAATTACGTACATACTAAGGGAAGATTGTTGTGAAAGGGGAGCAAGCCATGTATGTGATGAAACAAAATGGCTGGATCGAATTAATTTGCGGAAGCATGTTCTCTGGGAAGTCAGAAGAATTGATTCGCCGTGTCAGAAGAGCCACATATGCTAAGCAAAAAGTACAGGTGTTCAAGCCGCTGATTGATAACCGCTATAGCGAAGAATCGGTTGTTTCTCATAACGGTACGGCAGTGATGGCTGAACCTGTTGGACGATCGGTAGAAATCTTGAAAAATGTACTGCCTGAAACAGAAGTGGTAGCCATTGACGAAGTGCAATTCTTCGATGAAGATATCATTCCAGTCGCTCAAGAGCTTGCTGACCAAGGTTTGCGAGTAATCGTAGCTGGGTTAGACCAAGATTTTAAAGGTGAGCCTTTCGGGCCAGTTCCTAAAATGATGGCTCTTGCTGAACACGTGACGAAGCTTCAAGCGATCTGCATGTCTTGCGGTTCTCCTGCAAGCCGTACACAGCGTTTGATCAACGGGAAGCCCGCTTCTTATGATGATCCGGTTATTTTAGTCGGAGCATCAGAATCGTACGAGCCCCGCTGCCGTCATTGTCATGAAGTTCCAGGTAAAAAAAGAAATCTTCTTTCAGGCGTAGAGGGCTTGGAAGGACGATCTAACTAAATTTTTTTGTCCCGAGAGTTGTGGCTCTCGGGTTTTTTGATTCCTTTTTTGTTCATAAACCCTTCTTGCTCAGGAAATCCTAAAGGTATGGGAGGTGTTTTTAGTGAAAAAGGCTATTTTTATGCCCTTTTTAGTGTTGCTTGTTACGGCTTGTTCTCCTATGCAGTCGTATAAAGAAGAAGGGGCAAAAACGGAACCGGCAGCTTATGAGGAAAATGGGGACATCCGTGACAACATGTTTGGGCACGGAATTATAAATTATCACATGACTAAAAACGAACCCCGCATCAACTACAGTTTTGATACGAACATGAATCCAAGTGATTATCGAAGCATGAATCAAACGCGATTTGATTTATCGGATGATCAGGATTTGATTCGTCAAACCGTAAAAGATGTCTCGGGAATCAATCCGCAATTGGTAACCATCAACGGGAACTATGCGCACATTCATGTAAACGTGCCCCATGAGATGTCCAAAAGTGAACGATCTGCTTTATATCGAAAAATTACAAATGCAGTAGAACGTACTGTTCCAAGATATAACTACTCCTTAAAGATCGATTCCTAAAATTTCTTATCCACTTTCCATGTTTTCTTCTCATCTGATAGGGAAATAAAGTACGTATCTGATGAGAGGAGGGATTGTAATGGTTGATAAAAGAAAGTCAGAGGATTCTCCGGAACAAGAAAAGAAGGAACGGTCTAACGAGGACGTAGAACCCCAGCGTGATCCCGATAAACCAGATCACACAGGTAACCAGAATTCAAACAATAATTAAATGTAAAAACCGGTCCTCTGCAGAAGACCGGTTTTTTTAAGTGCTATTTTATTCGTCTCGCCGCTTGCTGCACGGGATCCCACGAGCCGTTGTAAGGCGGAGCATACGACAGGTCAAGATCAATCAGTTCATCAACATCCATCTCGTGATAAAGCGCTGTTGCTAGAACGTCAATCCGCTTATCTACACCTTCAGCCCCTATGATCTGACCGCCTAAAAGTTTTTTTGTTTCTTTATGGTACGTTAATTTTACTTCGAGTTTCTTCGCATCCGGATAGTAACCGGCATGACTTTTTGATGTGATGCGAATGTCGTCATAAGGAATTTTGAGTTTTTTCGCTTCTTTGTTGGAAAGACCTGTTTTGCCTAAAGTTAGATCCATATATTGAATGATTGACGATCCGACGATGCCTTTAAACGTCTTATCGATGCCTGCCATGTTCAGTCCAGCGATTCTACCTTGCTTGTTTGCGGTGGTTCCGAGCGGGATATGATCGTTCAGCTTTTTTATCCGGTGATAATGGGTAGCACAGTCACCTGCCGCATAAACATTTTCCACATTTGTTTCCATTCGTTCATTAACGACGATCACACCTTGTTCATTCAACGTGATCCCTGTGTCATTCAGAAAATCCGTATTCGGTTTTACACCGACTGCTGCGATGACAAGATCCGTGGGATAGTCTTTTTTTGCGGTTTTTACAAATTGGACATGATCATCCCCTTTAAAGCCGATCACATCTTCTTCCAGACATAGTTCGATTCCGTGTTTTTCAGTTTCTTCATGGATCAGTGGTGCAAGATCTTCATCAAAGATGCTTCCGAGCTGTTTGCCGCGCTGAATGATGCGCACCTTTTTTCCGAGTCTAACCACGTTTTCGGCCATTTCAAGTCCTATGTATCCGCCCCCGATAATCGTTATATGCTGAACATCGTTAAGTCCAGCCATCAGTTCTTCTGCATCAGGAATCGTTTTTAACGGATAGATTCCGTTCAAATGAATACCTGTCCATTCTTTAGGCATGAAAGGGCTCACCCCGGTCGCGATAAGAAGCGTATCGTAAGTGACCTCAAAAGGTTCTCCACTTTTTGTATGGATTCCTGAAACGGTTTTAGAAGTGGTATCAACTTTATTTACTTCATGAAAAGTACGTGCATCGATTCCGTACTTTTCGCGGAATGTCTCGATGCTTCGTGCGATCAATTTATCGGTTGAGGGGATCAGACCGCCGACAACATAAGGGAGACCGCACTGTCCGTATGAGTAGATCCCGCCTTTTTCTAGAACGGTAATATCGGCCTTTTCTATGTTTCGAACCATTTGCATAGCAGCGCTCATCCCGGCTGCGTCTCCTCCAATGATGCAATATTTCATTATGTCAGCTCCTCTCCATGTATCTAACAGTATAGTATTCCCATCACACTAAGAAATTAACGTAAAGTCCCTAAAAGCATTGCCAATATAGTAATAGACCAACAAGAAGTCTGTTCAAAAAACGAAATATGATATAGAGAAAGAGGTGGTTGTGTGCTTGAGATCAAATCAAACGGAACGGACTGGAATGCTCCTATTCAGCCGATCCATACATTGCTGAAAAAATTAGCTGAGAAACCTTTAGACCCCGTTTATGAAGGAATGGGGAATTTTATTATAAAATACAAGACGGATAAACATACGGATAACCCTCGTTATGTAGGCTGTACGCACTTTTTTGGGCATTTTGCGACCATTCCCTACGTGTTCAATGTAATTACGGATGAAAGAGTGATTATTGAAGAACTTACAAAAGCGATTCGAATAAATCAAGAGCGCTTAGACTATGAACAGCTACGAAAAAATATTTTCTCCTATTAATTTCCTTTTGTCCTATGCTATGCTTTTTTTCGAGGTGAGGATGATGAGAGGTAAAGTAGTTTCTTTAAATATCAAGCTTCCTGAGCAAGTTACAGCATCGGGCAGATCTTTTTTTACCGGTTATCATAAAGTTCCCCAAAAGGATCCCGTTTTCCTCTATAAAACGCATTTTGAGGATGATGGGGTAGGAGATACCGTTCACCATGGAGGGGAAGATCAAGCGGTTTGTGTGTACCCTTTTGAATACTATGAAAAATGGAATTCTGAACTGCAGCTGGATTCACCGCTTGTGGTTCCTTCGTTCGGAGAAAATATTACATCTGTTAGCTTATTAGAAGATGAGGTGTGTATTGGAGATGTCTTTCAGATGGGGGAGGCGATCGTTCAGATTACACAGCCGAGACAACCGTGTAACACGTTAGCGTCCATCATTTGTCGTCCTGATATGATAAAAAGAATCGTGGACACTGGCCGTACGGGATACTACCTTCGTGTTTTGAAGGAAGGCATGGTCACAACAGGAGATGAGATGGTACGAACCGAAAAACACCCCCGTGGCCTTACGGTAACAGAAACGAACAATATCAAATACGGTTTCGAAAAAGATCCTATCAAGATCCAGCAGCTGATGGATGTTAAAGAGCTGGCAGAAAATTTCAGAAGGTCTTTATTAAAGAAAACTTAAAACTTTTATTATAACAGTTTTTGGAGTTGGATAGACTTGGGAAAATCGTTCTTTATTAAAGTCGTTCGTTTCGTATCATTGAACGGTTTTTTCCCAATATTTGAAATCTCCAATCGTGGTACAATAATCCAGTAATAGTCAAACAATTCAGAAATATACATACGGGCCCGGGACCTGACCACCAAGAGTACATGGTTTGATTGTTATAAAATCATGATTGGGGGAAAAGAAATGAAAAAAACCGCATTACGCACGTTTAGTGCTATGCTCAGTTTATTATTTGTCCTATCCTTATTGGTAGGAAATCTCCATTTCTCTGCATCTGCAGCACCGGTTGATAAAGGACCGAAAAACTTCCTCGTTGGTTTTAAAACAGATATTCAAACAGCTCAGGTAAACGATGTTAAAAAGATGGGTGGACAAGTTAAGCATCAATTCAAATTCATGGATACGATGCTTGTTTCTATGCCAGAGGCGGCAGCAGAAGCGCTTAAGAAAAACCCGAATGTATCTTATGTGGAAGAAGATCACATGGCATATGCAACAGCTCAAACCACACCATGGGGCATTACACATATTAAAGCAAACCAAGTCCACGCAACTGGAAACACAGGTTCAGGTGTAAAAGTGGCGATCTTAGATACAGGAATCGATGCTAGCCACGCTGATCTAAATGTTCGCGGAGGTGCGAGCTTCGTTCCAGGTGAGCTGAATGCACTGACAGATGGAAACAGCCATGGTACACACGTTGCGGGTACAGTTGCCGCACTTAATAACACGACAGGTGTTCTAGGTGTAGCCTATTCAGCTGACCTTTATGCGGTAAAAGTATTAGATAGTTCTGGAAGCGGAACATACAGCGGCATCATTCAAGGAATTGAGTGGGCTGTTTCAAACAATATGGATGTCATCAACATGAGCTTAGGCGGAAGCTCTGGTTCCACAGCGCTTAAGCAAGCTTGTGATAATGCATATAACGCTGGGGTTCTTGTAGTAGCGGCTGCAGGGAACTCAGGTACAAGAGGAAAGCAGAATACAATCGGCTATCCGGCTAAATATGCTTCGGTTATGGCAGTTGGAGCCGTTGATTCCAACAACAACCGAGCATCATTCTCAAGTGTAGGAGCTGAGCTTGAAGTCATGGCACCAGGGGTAAACATTTCGAGCACCGTTCCAGGCAACAGTTATGCTAGCTACAATGGAACATCGATGGCTTCTCCTCACGTAGCAGGAGCAGCAGCACTCGTTATGGCTGGAAACCCAGGTCTTACGAACGTTCAAGTTCGTCAAAAGCTCGTGAATACAGCGAAATCGTTAGGCGATGCATTCTATTACGGTAAAGGCGTAATCGATGTTTACGCAGCGACTAGATAACTGATCCTTGAAGAGGTCCCTGTATGGGGGCCTCTTTTTTATGCTATCTTTATGCTATCTTACTTAGGAATCTATCGTTACATCCAAACTATTAAAAAACTTTAAACCAATCGTGATCAAATTTATAATAAAAGGGATAATTGGAGTAGAGAAGCTATCTTTGCAGCTTATGAGTGTGTTTATCATAGATTTCGTTGAAAAAATGGAATCAAACCAGTTGAAAATAGTTACACTGTTGAAGCAGCATTTTGCTGAAAAACATTGAGAGTTTAGCGGATAACGACTATAATTATACTGTTATGCATATAAAGCAGAGGTGAAAAACCATGTTAGAACGTTTAGAGACGATCGAACAGCGTTATGATAAATTGAATGAACTATTAAGTGACCCTGAAGTGATTAATGATACGAACAAACTTCGTGAGTATTCAAAAGAACAATCTTCCCTTCAGGAGACTGTTGCGGTTTACCGTGAATATAAAGAGGCAAAAGAACAGCTGGATGAGGCCAAAATGATGCTTGAGGAAAAGCTTGATCCTGAAATGACAGCCATGGTGAAAGAAGAGATCTCTGGTCTTTCTGATCAGATCGAAGAGTATGTTGCCAAGTTGAAAATCTTATTGCTTCCGAAAGACCCGAACGATGACAAGAACGTTATCGTGGAAATCCGCGGTGCTGCAGGTGGGGACGAGGCTGCATTATTTGCTGGTGACCTATACCGGATGTACACGCGTTATGCGGAAATGCAAGGATGGAAGTCTGAAGTCATCGAAGCTTCTTACACAGAATTAGGTGGATATAAAGAGATTATCTTTATGATCAACGGTGCTGGCGCTTATTCGAAGATGAAGTATGAGAACGGGGCACACCGTGTTCAGCGTGTACCGTCAACTGAGTCTGGCGGACGTATCCATACATCCACAGCTACAGTAGCGGTTCTTCCGGAAGCAGAAGAGGTAGAAGTCGAAATCCATGAAAAAGATGTTCGTGTTGATACGTTCACATCTTCTGGTCCTGGAGGGCAGTCTGTTAATACGACGCAATCAGCGGTTCGTTTAACACATATTCCTACAGGCACGGTTGTATCGTGTCAGGATGAAAAATCACAGATCAAAAACAAAGAAAAAGCGATGAAGGTTCTTCGTGCGCGTGTATATGATAAGATTCAGCAAGAAAAGCAAAAAGAGTACGATGAGACACGTAAGAGTGCGGTTGGATCAGGTGACCGTTCTGAACGTATTCGTACGTACAACTTCCCGCAAAACCGTGTTACCGATCACCGTATCGGCCTGACGATCCAAAAGCTTGATCAGATCCTTCTTGGTAAAATGGATGAGTTTGTAGAAGCACTTATCACAGAAGATCAAACAAGCAAAATGAAAGCACAGGCGGACGCGTAAAATGAGTACGAAAGTTCACGAAGCCCTCGCCTGGGCTTCTTCTTTTTTAGCAGACCATAATCGGGAAGCTTTTGCCGCAGAGATTCTGATGAGGCATGTACTCGGTGATGTCAGCCGAACGGATATGCTGATGCGTCTTCACGATCCGTTAAGTGAAGGAACGTATGAATCGTTAAGATCAGCCGTTCAGCGTCATGTTGACGGTGAACCGGTTCAATACATTACCGGCCGGGAAGATTTTTACGGCCGCACGTTTTCGGTAAATGAAGAAGTTCTGATTCCCCGCCCTGAGACGGAAGAGTTAGTGGAACATATGTTGACTTTGATCGTGGATCACTTTCCAAGCGATGAACCAGTGGCTGTTGCAGATATCGGAACAGGAAGTGGTGCGATTTCTGTAACCATGGCGCTTGAAAATCAGGGTTTAAACGTATACACAGTGGATATTGCGAAAGAGTCCATTGAAGTCGCACGTGGGAATGCGAGAAAGCTCGGAGCAGACGTTACGTTTCTGCACGGCGATCTGCTGAGACCTTTTATCGATAAAGGAATTAAGCTCGACGTCGTGGTATCAAATCCTCCCTATATACCTATTCATGAGATCGAGGTTCTCGATACGATCGTAAAAGATAAGGAACCGATGCGCGCGTTAAGCGGTGGGGAGGATGGATACGACTTTTATAGAAGATTCATGGAAGAGCTGCCGCTCGTATTGAAGGATCGAGCCTTAGTTGGCTTTGAAGTAGGAGCAGGGCAGGGAGCAACGGTTGCGAGTATGTTGAAAGATACGTTCCCGGCTGCGACTGTTTATGTGAAATATGATATCAGCGGCAAGGACCGCATGGTGTTTGCTGTGATTGGGAAATAATTTGGGAAAAGGGGACAGACCCGGGTCTGTCCCCCTACAATTAAAAGGCTGACTCTTAAGCTTTTCAAGCGATAGAGTCAGCCTTTTTGTTATTCTTTTACCATCAGTTTAAGCGGTGCGGATATCTTCTTTTCTACTTTTTTGCCGGCTAATACGTCAGATGCTGCTCCGACTGCTAGTTTCCCGATTAGTTCTGGCTGCTGAGCGACTGTTGCAGCGAGCTTACCGGCTTCAACCGCTTTTACAGCATCTTCGTTACCGTCAAAGCCAACAACGATCACATCACGGCCAGAGCTGTTTATGGCTTCAAGTGCTCCTAATGCCATCTCATCATTATGAGCGAATACAGCTTTAATATCTGGATTTCCTTGAAGCAGATTCTCCATGACGTTCAACCCTTTTGTACGGTCAAAGTTAGCCGATTGTTTTGCAGCAACGTCTAACTTTTGATCTGCGATGTTGTGGAATCCTTTACCACGTTCACGAGTGGCAGATGCACCTGGTTCACCTTCCAGTTCAGCGATTTTAGCACCTTCACCAACTTGTTCTACGATATAATCGGCTGCCATCTCTCCGCCTTTTACATTATCAGAGGCGACGAACGATGCGACATCACCTTTTTCTGTAGAGCGGTCCAGCGTCACAACGGGAACACTGACGCTGTTAGCGGATTGAACAGCTGTTGAAATAGCTGCTGAATCTGTTGGGTTGATCAGTAAGGCATCTACACCTTGCTGCAAAAGATCCTCTACATCATTTACTTGTTTCGCAGAGTCGTTCTGTGCGTCAACCACTACCACTTCAGCTCCTTGTTTCTTTGCTTCTTCTACAACGCCATTTTTCAATGAAACGAAGAATGGGTTGTTTAAAGTAGAAACAGATAAGCCAATCTTAATTTTTTCTCCTTCACCTTTTTTCGATGGTTTTGCCCATGAAGGAGGTTCCATTGAACAAGCTCCTAAAAGAAACACCGACAACGATAGAATGAATATGAATACTTTTTTCAACTGAAACCCTCCTATGCTGCTTTCTTACGGTCAATTAATACAGCGATCAAGATCACGACACCTTTTACAACCATTTGGAAGAAAGAGGAGACACCCAATAGGTTCAGACCGTTGTTTAGTGTACCGATGATCAATGCACCGATCAGCGTACCAACGATCAGGCCACGTCCTCCCGATAAGCTTGTCCCGCCTAACACAACGGCAGCGATGGCATCAAGTTCATAGGATGTTCCTGCTGTGGGCTGTGCGGAGTTCAGACGTGATGTTAAAATGGCTCCTGCGAGTGCAGAAAGTAGTCCTGCGAGAGAATAGATCATGACCTTAACTTTTGTTACTTTAATTCCAGAGATGATCGCGGCTTTCTCATTTCCGCCGATCGCGTACGTCTTACGGCCAAAAGGTGTTTTATGAAGAATCACCCAAAAGGCGGCAAAGGTAAGCATCATCGTAACAGCAGGTACTGGAATACCTAAGAAATACCCGCGACCGAAAAGCTGAAATAAATAATTTTCTCCAAGACCTGTGATCGGATTTCCGTCAGTATACACGAGTGTCAGACCACGGAAAATCGTCATTGTCGCTAATGTTGCGATAAAGGGTGCCATTTTGCCTTTTGTAATCAAAAGCCCGTTGATCGCTCCCATCACAGCTCCAAGCAGACAGCCGACTAAGATCGCAAGCATCGGATCCATTCCCGATACGATCATGCCTGCCATTAAAGCACTAGAGAGCGCGAGTATCGATCCGACAGAAAGATCGATGCCTCCTGTTAAAATTACGAATGTCATACCAAATGCAATAAGTGCGTTAATCGCCACTTGGCGAAGCAGATTTAGTAGATTTAGTGGTTCTAAAAAACTTGGATTCAAAGCCGAAACGATCACGACTAGGATGATTAAACCTAGGAAAGGTCCGAGTTTCTGCTTAATGTTATCAAAATGATTAACTTTTGCAGCTGATGTTTTCATCGTTACTGTCCTCCCGTTGCATACGTCATAATTTTTTCTTGCGTTGCTTCGTTCTTACTTAGCTCACCGCTGATCTTGCCTTCATGCACCACGAGGATCCGGTCACTCATCCCGATCACTTCAGGAAGTTCAGAAGAGACCATGATTATTGCGACACCGCGGTCGGTAAGTTCGTTCATCAACTGATAGATTTCACGCTTAGCCCCTACATCAACCCCTCGTGTTGGTTCGTCTAAGATCAATACTTTCGGTCCAATGCCGATCCATTTCGCGATTACAACCTTCTGCTGATTACCGCCTGAAAGGTCTTTCGCGTTCGTTTCACCTGATTGTGTTTTAATACGCAGCCTTTTTATCAAGAGATCAACGAACTCATTTTCCGTTTTATCGTCGATGAAGCCTTTTTTCGAAAAACTTGTTAAGTTCGGAAGAGCCATGTTATCCCGTATGGTGAAATCGAGAACAAGCCCCTCTGTTTTACGGTCTTCAGTAATAAAACCAATGCCTCGTTTTACAGCTTCAGAAGGATTTTTGATCTCAATCTTCTTGCCATCAAGCCAAATCTCACCACTATCGAGCTTATCGAGTCCAAACAATGCACGCATGATTTCCGTGCGGCCAGCTCCCATAAGACCTGCGATACCAACCAATTCACCAGATTTCACGGAGAAACTTACATTTTCGAAGACGCCGTTCCTTGAAGCATTTTTAACTTCAAGCATCATTTTACCGACACTCGAATGCCGCTCTGGAAAACGATCGGTCAGTTCACGGCCAACCATTTTACGAACCACTTCATCAAAGTTGGTATCAGAAATCAATGTCGTATCGACTGTTTTTCCGTCACGCATCACGGTAATACGGTCACAGATCGCGAAGATCTCCTCCATCCGGTGGGAGATATAAACGATTGAAACCCCTTCTTTCCGAAGAGCGTTGATAACTTCAAACAGCTTTTCGATCTCACGTTCCGTAAGAGCAGCGGTCGGCTCATCCATAATGATCACTTTTGCATCTGTCATCAGCGCTTTTGCGATCTCGATCATCTGTTGCTGACCGACTGAACAGAGACCCGCTTGTTTGTCTAAAGGAATGTTTACAGCAAGTTTGTCGAACTGTTCGTTTGCCAACGCTTTCATTTCTTTTGTTTTTAAAAGACCGAACGTTGTGCGTAGCTCTTTACCGATAAAGAGGTTTTCAAGGACCGTCATTTCCGGCCAAACGTTCAGCTCTTGATGAATAAACGCAATTCCATGTTTCTCTGCCTCTTTTGGATTATCAAAATATTTTTCTTGTTCATCGATCAAAATCGTTCCTGAATCTCTTTTATGAAGACCTGTTAAAATGTTCATGATGGTAGATTTTCCTGCACCGTTTTCACCCATGAGAGCGTGAATTTCGCCTTCTTGGAGTTCAAAATCTACTCCGGATAATACTTGGTTCGTTCCAAATGCTTTGTAAATATCATTCATCTGGATATGCATCCCAACCACTCCTTTCTAGAAGATGACGCCTGCTTTTAAAATACAGTTCGCATACGGAGTAACTTCACCTGTTCGAATAACCGCTTTGGCGTTCTTTGTAAGTTCTTTAAATTGTTCGTGTGGTACAAATTCAATCTCTTTATCTGAAAAAGTCTGATTCATAGATTGAAGCGTTTTTTTGTTATTTTCCTTGATCTCACTCGCCAAGATAATCTCTTCTACGATCATGTCATCCGTTACGGCTTTTACCACGTCTTCAAAGCTAGGGACACCAAGGATCAGGGCTAAGTCAATACGCGGAACATGTGAAGGAATCGGCAGTCCCGCATCTGCAATGACGATTGAATCCGTATGCCCGAGATCGGCCAGGACTTTTGAGATATGACTGTTTAGGATACCATGACGCTTCATAATGTTTCCTCCACTTCTTTTCTGTATGGCATACCGCCTTGTGCTCCGAATTTTGTGACAGAGAGGGAGGCTGCGCGATTTGCAAATCGAAGGCTGTCTGTGATGTTTTTTCCTTCGGCTAATGCAACAGCCAGTGCGGCATTAAATGTATCTCCTGCTCCCGTTGTATCGACAGCTTCCACTTCATAAGAAGGAACAAGCACTTCTTTCTTACCGTCAAAATAGCGGACACCTTGTTTTCCTTCTGTGATAAAAATTTTGTTCGGGTACCGCTTTAAAGCTTCCGTTATCGATAAACCATCAAACAATACGGCTGCTTCATGCTCGTTCGGTGTCAGATAAGCGGCATTTTCGATGACTTTTTCTGAGATCGGTCGAGAGGGGGCAGGGTTCAACAAAAGAGGTACCCCGTACTCCTTACAGCGTTCACTCACGTACTCGACCGTTTCTTCAGGAATCTCTTGCTGAATCAGAACCATGTCTGCTTTTTCGATAATGGATAGCGATGTACCGACATATTCAGGTGTCACGTGGTCGTTTGCGCCTTTTACGACGACAATACTGTTGTCACCTTCAGCCAAAATGATATGAGCTGTTCCGCTTTCTGTATCTGTAACCGGTTCCACATTGGTTACATCAACACCGTTTTCTTTGAAGTTATTTAAAATAGCCACTCCGTAATGATCGGAGCCCACACATCCGAGCATCGACACGTCTGCACCTAATCGTGCGGCTGCAACAGCCTGGTTGGCTCCTTTTCCACCTGGGACGGTTTTAAAGGACGTACCTAAAACCGTTTCACCTGCACCTGGACGTTTTTCAGAAGTGACGACGAGATCCATCGAAGAACTTCCGATCACTGCAATCTTAACCATTGTTATCAACCTTTCTTGTTGTATGTCTTTCAATAAAAGTTACCGGCAGCTGAATCTGCTGCTGATGTATGTGTTCTTTGTCCATATGTTTGATCAAAAGTTTAGCTGCTTCTTTTCCCATCTCGTATGCCGGCTGGCGAATCGTCGAAAGGGAAGGGAACAGCAAACTGCTCTGTGGAATATCATCAAATCCGATGATCTGGATGTCTTCAGGTATCTTTTTCCCAAGTCTCAGCGCTTCGTGAAGGATGGCTGTTGCCACAATATCATTGCTAGCGAGCACTCCGTCTGTGTCTGGATACATGGAAAAGAGCTCTTTTGCCCATTTTTCCGCATCCTCAAAAGCGAATGAGGTAGTGGACATCACATGAAAATCGATATCTGACCGGCTTAACTCTTCTAATGCACCTTGAAACCGATCTTGTGCCGGTTCTATATGAGCAGGCCCTTTTAGAAGGGTGATGCGTTTACTGCCGCGCTTCACGATTTCGTTGGCAGCGATCCGGCCGCCTTCTTTACCGTCTGCATAGACAGAAGGATAATCGCTCGATGTCCGATCTAAAAAGATGACAGGGATGGACAAGTTAGCATAATTCGTTTTGCTTTTATTTGTAGTCGCAGAGATGATACCGACGACATTGTTCTGAATAAAGGTGTTTAAATAATCGAGTTCTTTTTCATCGTTCTCATCACTGTTTCCAAAAAGGATTCGATAGCCACCCTTTTGCAGTTCATCTTCCACACCTCTTGCAAGTTGTGGGAAGAAGGGATTCGTAATATCCGGCAGCAAGAGGCCGATTAACTTTGATTTTTTCTTATAAAGGGAGCGGGCCACTTCATTGGGGCTGTAGTTTAATTGCTTCATCGCTTCGGTAACGCGTTTTCGTGTATCAGCGTGAACATATCCTGTTTCATTCAAAACACGAGAAACCGTCGCAACCGATACGCCTGCTTCCTTTGCAACATCTCGAATGGTAGCCAGAACCTTTGCCTCCCTTCCTGATATGTAACCGTTTACACATATAAGGTAACATGCATTTTAGCGCAAAGCAAGTTGGTAATCTTTTCTAGTAAGAAGCTAAACAAACCTTTGTCGAAACAGGCAGAAAAGATTTTAGTAGTTTACTAGTATGTTTTTTTCTCACACTGACCAAACTGTGGTTAGAGACGAAGGGGAGGAAAAAACAATGAAAAAACGCAATCATTTCTTTATTCTTATTCTTATATCTTTAGCGGTGATTTTCTTATTTTTTGAAACACAAACGAAAGTGGCAAACGCGACGATGAATGCCTCTGTTAAAATACCAGAAGAATCGATCAGACTTCGCATACTAGCAAACAGTAATTCAGTTACGGACCAAAAGCTGAAGCGTGAAATCCGTGATGAAGTAAACGCACAGATCACAACGTGGGTAGATGAATTATCAACCATTGAAGAAGCGCGTGAAATCATCCGCAAACAGCTTCCAGCGATCGAAGCGATCGTTCAGGATAAGCTTGATGAAGCAGGCGTAGAGAAAACATTCTCAGTCGAACTGAACAAAGTAGCGTTTCCTACGAAAATGTATGGCGATTATATCTACCCGGCAGGTAAATACGAAGCCGTGCTGATTACCCTTGGAGAAGGAGAAGGAAAGAACTGGTGGTGTGTGCTTTTCCCGCCATTATGTTTCTTAGACTTTGAAAACGGTGATGCTGTAAAAGAAAACAAAGATGGCCAAAATGATAAAGCCGAGGACACGGCTTCTGCAGATGAAACTGAAAAAAATGCATTTGCAGCAGAAAGTGAAGAAGCAGAAGGCATCCAGACGAAATTCTTTGTCATAGAGTTATTTGATAGCCTCGTAAGCGCCGTCGGATCGTTATTCTCTTAAAATGTGCATAAGTTCCTCCCTATTTTCATAGATTATAGAAAACGAAGAAGGTAAGCCTAAAAGGTATGCCTTCTTTTTTTAACCGTTTATGTAAAAAGCCATCGAGCAGGGCGGCAGGAAACCTGATCTGTCCAAATGAAGAGTGAAAAACTGCAGCGTGAGGCTGTTAGTATAAAAAGAACAGGGGAGAGTTGAAGATGACGATTATTTTAAGACAGGCGATGCAACATGAGGCAAAAGATTTATTGCAGCTTGTTGGAAAAGCTGGACTTCAGTCAGAGGGAATCAAAGACAGCATCGAGAACTATCTAGTCGTGGTGAATGAAGAGGGTGAAACCATTGGAACGGTAGGGCTTGAACGAATCGGGAACGACGGATTGCTGCGTTCTTTCGTATTGAAGCAGAAATATTCATCTGAATCCCTTCTCCTTAAACTCATCGATAAAATTTTGGTATACTCTAAAGACAAAGGAGTCGAAACACTTTATTTACTCACAAAAGCGGTGCAAATGTTTGAAGCGCTGTCCTTTAAGGTGATTCCAAAAGATAAAGTGCCTCCACATATTGAAAATGCCGATCATGTAAAAAATAATGCATCATCAGGAGCGGAACTTTTAGCCTATGCTTTAGATTCTTAAGAAATTTGTCAACAAGTTGTCCACAATTAACGACAAATTGTGCATAACTCTGTGGATATAAAAGTTTTGTGGATTGGCCTCTTTAAATGGGGTCAACCTGAGTAGTAGAAAGGGATTAGAACGATGAAATCATTCCAAACGGAACGCTGGACTGTGGATAACTTTGACGAAAAGCTCGTCCAACATCCACAAGTTATTCAAGCATCCTTGTGGATAAAACAAAATGAAGTGGTGGCTTTGCCGACTGAAACGGTTTATGGACTGGCGGGTAACGCGCAAAGCGACCATGCGATTGCGCGAATTTTTGAAGCAAAAGGAAGACCGAGCGACAATCCGCTCATTGTCCACATTTCAGACCGAAAACAGCTCGACGGCCTCGTTTCTTCTATACCCGAAAATGCAGGAAAGCTGATGAACGCTTTTTGGCCAGGTCCTTTAACGATCGTACTGCCAAAAGGTGAACATGTGAGCGAAAAAGTTACGGCAGGGTTATCGACCGTTGCGGTGAGAATGCCTGATCATCCTGTAGCATTGGCTGTGATCGAGGCATCTGGTGTTCCGCTTGCTGCACCAAGTGCGAACCTTTCAGGTAAACCAAGCCCGACAACAGCGAACCACGTGTACGAAGATTTAAAAGGAAAAATTCCTGGAATCGTGGACGGAGGATCTACGGGAGTTGGCGTGGAATCGACTGTGGTTGAATGTACGGATGAAAAAGTAACGATCCTAAGACCAGGCGGAGTTACGTTAGAGGATTTGGAACGCGTTGTAGGGTCCGGAAATGTCACGATCGACCCAGGTATCCAAAATGAAAAGCTCGCACCGCGGTCACCGGGTATGAAATATACACACTATGCGCCAGATGCCCCTTTTGTCCTTGTGGATGGTAGCCCGGAATTTTTACAGCAGCTTGTGGATAAAGAAAAAGCTAGGGGAAAGAAAATCGGAGTCCTCACTACCAAGGAACGAGTGGATGTTTATCAAGCGGACTGCGTCATTCCTGCTGGGAGAAGAGAGAATCCAGAATCGGTCGCTCAGCATTTATATGAGGCCCTTCGTTCATTTAATGAAGCGGGTGTCGATCAGATATTTGGTGAAGTGTTCCCGAAAACCGGAGTAGGAGTCGCGATTATGAACAGACTTGAAAAATCAGCTGGCGGAAATGTGATAAAAGAACAGTGAAAACATAGCGGATAGTGAAGCAGTAGGGTAGTTTATACCTTGCTGCTTTTTTAATGGGTGAACCGCTTTTTACGGTACGTGTTTTTATAATATATTACACGTTCGCTCAGAATTTTTGAGTACCGCTCAAAAAAGCCGAGTTACGCTCAACATTCGTTATCTTCGCTCAAACTGACCCCCGTTTCGCTCAGAATCTCGTTTTTTCGCTCAAACTTAATAAAACGGAGCTAAACAGTGCTGAAACGGAACTGAAAAGCCTGTGTCTAATGCGACACAGGCTTGTTTTTTTGAATCGGCAGCACGATTGAGAAGGTGGTGCCTTCGTTAATCTTGCTGTCGATTAAAATTTTTCCGTGATGATTCTCCACGATTTTGTAACAGATCATCAGGCCGAGTCCTGTTCCTTTTTCCTTTGTGGTGTAAAACGGTTCGCCGAGGGTGGCGAGGCGTTCTTCGGGAATTCCGCAGCCATGATCGGTAAAGGATGTGATCACGTTATTATCTTGTTTTCTGAGGTGAATATGTACGAAGCCGCCTGTTGGCATGGCTTCAATGGCGTTTTTTAGCATGTTCACGAACACTTGTTTAATCTGATTATCCACACACCAGATTTCAGGGAGATCAGGTTCACTGTCAAAATAGATCTGAACATTCGTTAATATCGCTTGCGTATCCAGGATCGAGATGACATGCCGAAGCAGATCTCTTAGATCAGTTTTTGTAAAATTCATCGCTTGCGGTTTTGCGAGCAGCATGAATTCTCCTACGATGCTGTTGATGCGGTCGATCTCTGAGAGCATGATTTCGTAGTAATCCTTATCTTCTGATGCTTTGGATTGCAGAAGCTGCAGAAATCCTCGTATGGAAGTCAGGGGGTTACGGATCTCATGGGCCACACCTGCTGCAAGCTGTCCGAGTACGGAGAGTTTGTCTGATTTTCTGAGCATCTCTTCGGTTTGTTTCCGTTCTGTTAAATCACGAGCGACAACAACGCACGATTCTGGCTGGCCGAGGTCGTTGATGATCGGGGTCGCGTTTGCTTCTAGGGTTACCCAATGTCCGTGTGCATGCTTGCATCGAACTTCGAATTTAACCGGTTTTAGCGTTTGTACCATCTCATTGATCGCAAATTTTACTTTTGGCCTGTCATCTGGATGGAAGAATCCTTGAATCTTTTTTCCGTCATAAATGGACGGGTCGAAGCCGAGCAGCAGCCTGTTAGAAGGAGAGAAGTATTTGACGTTCCCTTCTAGATCTACCACTCCGATTAGATCTGTCGTGTTCTCTGCGATAATCCGGTACTTTTCTTCGCTTTCTTTTAATGCCTTTTCTTTTAATTTTTTTTCTGTGATATCTCTTGAAATCGCGGATAAAGCGACCACTTCGCCGTTTTCCCCGTATATGGGGCTAAGAGAAAGGCTGACGTTGCGGCGTTGCCCGTTTTTCGTGAGCCGGATCGTCTCTACTCCTTTTACATAGCCGCCGTGTTTCACAATGGTGACGAGTCTTTCACATTCAGCGATTTTATCATGAGGAACGATCGGCAGGATATATGAAGAAAGGTTGCCGTTCAATTCGCTCTGTGACCAGCCGTAGATCTGTTCGAAAGCCGGATTTACTTTTACCGAAAAATCCGCTACGTGTACGACGGAGATAGCGTCACTAGAATGATAGATAACGGATTCGAGCAGATCCTTTGTTTCTCTCAGTTCCTTTTCCGCTTCTCTTTTGGCGGTTACATCCTTTGCGATGCCAAATACACCATGTACGTTGTTCAGCACGATGATCGGGGTAAGCGTAAACGTAATCTGGCGGGTATTCCCGTTTTTTTGGAGGATGCGTGTTTCGTGCATCTGGGAATTACCTTTTAAGACATCTTTAAACTGTTCGATCGCGGTCGCTTTTCGCTCAGGCATCATAAGAGGATCGAACGTCATGCTAAGAAGCTCTGTTTCGCTGTATCCTGTCAATGCGGTACAAGCTTTGTTGACGGTTGTAAATTTACCGTCAAGGTCCAAAGAGAATAAAGCATCGATGTTATAGTCCATTAGTGATCTGAACCGCTGTTCACTTTCTGCAAGCTGCGTTTCTACTTGTATTCGTTCGCTCAAGTCCACGCAGAACCCGTAAACTTCAGACACTTCTCCATCTTTAAAGATAGGGCCGATCGCTGCCAGAAATGGGATGCCGTTCAGCTTCGATTCATACGTTAAACTTTCTCCTTTTAACGCTCTCTCGTATACTTCTTTCTTAAAAACGGCCATCTCTGGCGGAAAGATGTCTTCTATTCTTTTTTGCAATACGTTTTCCTGTTTGAGGCCGAACATGTCAAAAAGCTCACCTTGGCTCTCGGTCATGATGATTTCATCACCTTGCTTTATAAATCGAAAGGTCATGCTTTTTTGGCGGGAAACACCGGTTTTAAACGGAGAGAACCGCCATATGCTTGTTCCTGATGTTGGAATGGCCGGTACGTTTTGGACCATGCTTGTTCCTCCCTTTTTCGAACAGGTTTATATCTCTTTTATATACGCGGTCCCTATGCAATTTCCCTTCCTTTGCATCTGTTAAGTGTGCAATTTTTAGCCGTTTAAACAGCTTGTATATTTTTAGTCTTTTTAAAAGTAGACATGCATAGGTTGAAAGTATGATGGATAAAGGAGTGGGAACTATTTGGCGACGATGGGGGAATGGATGACACTGTGGTTTATGTCCATCGCACTCGGTATGGACGCCTTTTCGATCGGGCTGGGGATGGGGATGCTTTCTCTTAGAGTAAAGCAGATTATGAAAATAGGAATCACGATCGGTCTTTTTCATATGCTGATGCCGCTTGGCGGTATGACGATCGGGAAAGAAATATCTGCTCATTTTGGGGGAATCGCAGGGATAATCGGAGGGATTCTTCTCGTTATATTAGGTGTGACGATGATTCGCTCTTCTTTTTCAAAAGAGGATGAGCCGCTTGTTCGGCCCGTTGGTTTCGGTCTGCTCGTTTTTGCCTTAAGTGCTTCACTTGACAGCTTTTCTGTTGGTCTTAGCTTAGGAATCTATGGTGCAAAAACGTGGCTGACTATTTTTATGTTCGGGATGATGAGCATGCTTCTAACGTGGTGGGGCCTCATGATGGGGAAGAAAGTGCAGAAGTGGCTGGGTTCTTACAGCGAAGCTCTAGGAGGCTGTATTCTGCTTGCGTTTGGTGTGAAGATTCTTTTTCCCTTTTAGTTGATTGCCAGAAGATTTATTTCTCCTAGAATCCGATGATATACTAAGAAAAACGTTACTCTCTATAAAAATGGGGAAAGCTAGAATATGAGGTGAACACTCCAATGAACGTGTTATTTATTTGTACAGGAAACACTTGCCGAAGTCCGATGGCTGAAGCGATTTTACGGGAAAAAGGAAAGGGAAGGTTCAACGTAAAATCAGCAGGAGTATTTGCCGGGAACGGCGCTGTAATGAGTTCAAATGCCACACAGGCCCTGTCAGAAAAAAAGATCAAAGAAAATCACCAGTCACAAGGTGTTACCGAATACTTGATCGAGTGGGCAGATCTTATTTTAACGATGACCGAAAGCCATAAGCATGCCCTCGTAGGGAGATGGCCGGATGCTGTCAATAAAACGTATACGCTAAAAGAGTACGTGATGGACGAAGAGGATAAAAAGAAGATCGAAGAAGTTTACGAGCTTTATACAGAGATTGAGATGATCAAGCTAAAATATATGTCAAAAGATTCGAGCAGTGAAGATGTGAAACAAGCGTTCGAAAACGAAGTGCGTCCGCTTGTGGAGAAGCGGATGAAACTTGAGGGTTCTATACCTTCCCTAGACATTACAGACCCATTCGGCGGTCCCCTGCATCTCTATCAGGAAACAAGAGATGAAATTGAAGCACTTATTGAAAAACTAGTGAAAAAAGACGATAAGTCTAAAGAGTGAATCATATTCGGAAGAGGCTGTCTTAAATAAGTGTGATGCGGCATTGAATAGGGTACAAGGAAAGCATATAATGGAAAAAAGTATGAGAGAGCAGGTGCAGACAACATGAAAATAGCAATAGGTTCAGATCACGCCGGAGTTGAATTACGAAAAGAAATCATAGCTATGATTGAAGAGCTTGGAATGGAAGTAGAAGATGTTGGCTGTGAATGCACAACATCTGTAGACTACCCAGATTTTGCGATTCCTGTCGCAGAAAAAGTAGCCAACGGCGAGGCTGATCGCGGAATCTTAATTTGCGGAACAGGAATTGGGATGAGTATCACAGCAAACAAGGTAAAAGGAATCCGCTGTGCCCTTGTTCATGATCTGTTCAGCGCAAAGGCAACAAGACAGCATAATGACAGCAATGTACTTGCCATGGGTGAACGTGTCATCGGTCCTGGCCTTGCTTTGGAAATCGCAAAAGTATGGCTGACAACAGAATATGAAGGTGGACGCCACGGACGCCGTGTGGATAAGATCTCTCAATACGAAGGCCAATAGCAACAAACCCAAAATATGAAGGGAAGACCATCCAATGAGCGACGAGCTCCAACAGATTCAAAACCAAGTCCTGAATGTTTTGCAAGATCTGCAAAAGCATGCACAATTAAAAGGTTCGCAATTATTAGTAGTAGGTGCAAGTACGAGCGAAGTAATTGGTGAACGAATTGGCACATCAGGCACGATGGATACAGCAGGTGCACTTTACCGCGGTATCACAGCGTTTCAAGAGGAAACAGGAGTAGCACTTGCCGTGCAGTGCTGTGAACACTTGAATCGCGCCCTCGTCATGGAGCGGGCGGAAGCAGAAAAAAGAGGCTATGAAGAAGTTCGGGTAGTTCCGGCTCGATCAGCAGGCGGTGCATTAGCGACGCACGCTTATCATCACATGGATGAACCCGTAATCGTTGAATATATAAAAGCCGACGCAGGCATCGACATCGGTGACACCTTTATCGGTATGCACCTCAAGCATGTTGCCGTGCCGGTTCGAAGTGAAATCAAAAAGGTCGGAGCGGCGCACGTCACGTTGGCGAAGACCCGCCCGAAATTGATCGGCGGCGAACGCGCCGTATATCCAAGCAAAGAAGATATCCGTTGTTTTTGATTGTGAAAGGGGTTTGATCTTAAACGTGTAAAAACTTTTGAGTTCAAGCTCCTTTTTTATTTGAAACAAGAGAAAAAGGATGTTTGGAAGATCAAAACGAGATCAGGGAATGACTTTGTAAGATTCTAAGCTAGGATGGAATGTTTTCAAGCTGTTTGTCATTGTAAGATTGGCTCGGATCAGCAGGTTTGAGCGAAAGTCCACCGATCTTGAGCGGAAATCAAGAATTTTGAGCGTAGCTCTGCGATTCTGAGCGTAACTCGAGGATTTTGAGCGAAACGAGGGTCATCTTGCGCGAACGTGTAACAAAATAAAAAAACACGTACCGTAAAACCTTATAAGGGCTAAAGAGGCTGACGTTGGTCAGCCTTCTTAATTTTAAAAGGAGATTGCCCATTTCACGCGTTAAAACCAGTGTTTAGCGACCCACAATCCACCCTAATTCCATTCAATCTCATAATGAATCCACTCAGAGTTAATATTCTTTCCGCCCATTTTCTTATACAGTGCTTGTGCAGACGTATTATCCATGGCGGTTTGCCAAGTCAGGTACGCATAGTCCTCGTTTTTCGTGAACTGCAGGACATGCCTAAACAATTTCTCGCCGATTCCTGACCCGCGATGTGCCGCATCCACGAAAAGGTCGTTCAAAATGGCGATCTTCTGAACGCGTGTGGTGCTGAAGGAGAAGTAGAGGGTGGCGAATCCGGCAAGCGTTCCGTCTTCTCCGACTGCGACAAACTGCGTTCCTGCTTCATCAGAATTCAAAATGTGCAGGATGTGGTTCTCCAGCCGCGAATCCTCAGGTTTTTTTCCTTTATAAAAATCCACAATATAGGCGCGCATCAAATCTTTTAACTCCTTTAGATCCTCTCTTATAACAGGGCGTATCTGAATATCAGCCATTTAACATTCTCCCTTTTACATTTTTTTGATGGAGATTGCATTCCTCATTCTTTGAATAGAATCCTGCAAGCTGTCTTTATTTTTCATCATAAAGTTGACAAATAAGAGGTCCACAATCGTCAATTGGGCGATCCTCGAAGACAGTGCTTCTGACCTGTAAGCGGTTTCTTCTGAGACCGTAAAAAAAACGAGGTCCGCCTGCTTGCTTAAAGGCGTTTTCGCATAGTTTGTGATCGCGATGCACTTCGCCCCGTTATCTTTCGCGACGGAAAGAACGTCCAGGAGATCTTTGTTCGTTCCTGAATGAGAGATGAAAACAGCTGCATCTTGATCAGTCAACTGGGAAGCGGACATGAGCTGCATATGTGTGTCACTGTATGCGGAGCTCGTCTTGCCTGTCCGAATAAATTTATGATGGGCATCCATTGCGATAACACCTGAGCCGCCGTTTCCATAGAAATCGATTTTTCTTGCAGCACTCAAAACAGAAACAGCACGTTCTAGCGTTTCGCTGTTCATGATATTTAATGTCTCTTCTAATGTGCGAATATTTGATTTTACGACTTTTGCCGCGATATCGATCTCAGCATCGGATTCCAGGATCTGCTCGTGGATGTCTTTGATCGGTGTCACGATGTCAGCGGCAAGAGCAATCCTCATCGCTTGATAGCCTTTATAACCCAGTCTTTTACAGAATCGGAACACGGTCGCATCTGCAACAGCGAGATCATCTGCAACTTGATTGATGCTTTTATGAACCATCTTTTTTGGGTCGTTCAACACGTAATCGGCAATCTGCTTTTCTTTTTCACTGAAAGAAAAGTAGGAGGATTTAATTCGTAAAATGCAAGATTGGTGATTCATAGATTAGCACCCCTAATAACGGAAGTTGATACTTTCAGTTTAGCCGAGAACGAGAGATTTGAAAATAATTTTCTTGTAAACGTTTACAATAAAAAAATTTTATTATAAGATACCAATACATGAAAAAAATTTTAACGCATAAAGGATGATCAGTATGTCAGGATCAACATTGATTCTCGTTGCTCTACTTGGTGTTTTTGCACTTTTATTTTTAGTTATTAAAACAAAGCTGCATGCCTTTGTTGCACTCCTTCTCGTTTCTTTGCTTGTAGGGGTAGCGGCTGGAATGCCGCTTCAAAATGTTATAGAGTCGATTACGAACGGCATGGGGGGAACTCTCGGTTTCGTTGCCATCGTTGTTGGACTAGGTGCGATGTTCGGACAGATGCTTGAAGTGTCGGGCGGTGCTGAACGTCTCGCACAGACATTGGTAAAAAAATTCGGTCAGGATAAAGCGCAGTGGGCGCTGACGCTGACAGGATTCCTCGTGGCCATCCCGGTATTTTTCGATGTTGGTTTTATTATTTTAGTTCCCATCGTTTACGGACTTGCGAAAAAGACAGGCCGTTCGTTGCTTTACTACGGTATTCCGCTTTTAGCAGGTTTAGCGGTAACACACAGCTTTGTACCGCCGACACCAGGACCAATCGCGGTTGCAGACCTTTTAGGGGCTGAGCTTGGCTGGGTAATCCTATTTGGTGTATTAGCAGGTATTCCTTCTGCCATCCTAGCTGGACCTGTATTCGGTAGATATATCGCGAAAAAGATCCACGTTACTGTACCTGATTATATGGAGATGGAAGAAAAGCATTATGACAAAGAGCTTCCAAGTTTTGCGATGATCGCGAGCTTGATCTTTATTCCACTCGTATTGATTCTAGCGAACACGGTATCAGGTGTTTTATTAGAAGAAGGCAACACAACACGTTCTGTATTAACATTCCTAGGTCATCCGTTCGTTGCGCTTATTCTAGCGACACTACTTGCATTCTACTTCTTAGGTGTAAAAAGAGGATACAGCGGTGACGAGATTCAGACCATCGCAACAAAAGCGCTTGAACCTGCGGGGATTATCATCTTAGTTACTGGTGCAGGTGGTGTTTTCAAACAGATCTTGATCGATTCAGGTGTCGGAGAAGTATTAGGGGACATGATGGCGGGATCCGCTTTGCCTCCGATTCTACTAGCCTTCTTGATCGCATCACTCGTCCGTATTGCGCAAGGGTCAGCAACGGTTGCGATGGTTACAGCAGCTGGTTTGATCTCACCGCTCATCGACACATTAGGGTTAGAAGGACCCGTGCTTGGCTTGATCGTTATCTCGATCGCTGCGGGTGCTACTGTTCTTTCACATGTAAACGATTCAGGCTTCTGGCTTGTAAACCGTTACTTTGGATTAAACGTAAAAGATACATTAAAATCTTGGACAATGATGGAGACCATTATTGCATTAACTGGCTTTATGGTTGTGTTTGTATTAGGGTTCTTTATACACTAGGATAGTTGTTAAACGAGGGAGGGCATACTAATGCTGCTCCCTTTTGTGAACGTTTTGGAAGGAGAATGTATGTTGAAAAGTTATGCGCTCGGAATTGATATTGGAACAACAAGCACGAAGGTCGTCCTTTTTGATGAAAAGGGAGCGGCTGTAGCACATCATTCAAAGAATTATCCTTTACTCGCAGAAATTCCAGGATCTGCGGAACAAAATCCTGATGAGATCTATGAAGCTGTCATCTATTCATTAAGAGAGACGGTAAGGAAGAGTGGAGACTTGGCTGAGAAGATCGGGTTTATCTCGTTCAGTACGGCGATGCACTCTCTTATTGCAGTGGATGCAGAAGGTAAGCCGTTGACGAACAGCATCACATGGGCTGATACGCGCAGTGAGTCTTATGCGTTTGCTGCGAGATCTAGTGCTGAAGGTTTAGATCTCTATAAAAGAACAGGTGTGCCGCTTCATCCGATGACACCTTTGTTTAAGCTGCAGTGGCTAAAGAATGAGCAGCCGGATATATTTAAAAACGCAGCGAAGTTTGTTGGGATAAAAGAGTACATACTATACCGCTGGTTCGGTGAATGGGCAATCGATTATGCGTCGGCTGCCGCGATGGGTTTATGGAACATGCAAACGCTTGATTGGGATCAAGAAGCGTTAGAGATGGCAGATGTGACGGCAGAAAAGCTGCCTGAAATAAAGCCCACCACTTTTTACTGGGACAGTCTTTCTGTCACACTGGAAAAATTGAGCGGACTGGATTCCTCTGTAAAAGTAGTGATTGGAGCAACCGACGGCCCGCTGTCAAATCTTGGAGTAGGTGCGATTTCGCCAGGAGATGTAGCAGTAACGATCGGTACGAGTGGAGCGATCCGGACGATCTCAAAAACCCCAATATTGGATGCAGAAGGAAGAACGTTCTGTTATCCGCTGACTGAAAAGCATTGGGTGTCAGGCGGTCCGGTGAATAACGGCGGCATCGCGTTTCAATGGGTTCACGATGTTTTTACTGAAGTGGAGAAAGAAGGCTCGTACGAAAAGCTTTCCAAGCGGGCTGACGCTGCACCTCCAGGCAGTGATGGCTTGATTTTCCTGCCTCATCTAACGGGTGAACGTGCTCCATTATGGGATGCGCAGGCAAAAGGTTCTTTTATCGGACTGACGCTGCGCCATAAAAAAGATCACATGGTCCGTGCGGTATTAGAAGGCACGATTTTCAATCTGTATCAAGTGTATAGCCTTGTTAAAACACAGACTCAAGAAAAAGCGGACGTGAAGATCTTCGCGACAGGCGGGTTTACGAACTCACCGGCATGGAAGCAGATCTTAGCAGATGTCTTTCAGAAGGAAGTCAACATCCCGGAACATACCGAAAGCTCGTGTCTGGGAGCGGTGCAGTTAGGAAGATTTGCGCTCGATGAAACAGATGTTTTACAGGAAGTGTCTGAGGAAATCAAGCAGTACAGTACCGTGATGCCAAACACCGAACATGCTGAGACGTATGGAGAGTTGTTTACCATCTATCAAAATGTGTCTGACGCGTTGGCTTCTCAATATAAGGCGATTCATGAGTTTCAAAATAAATAAGAAAGGGAGCGGGCGGCGTGGTGCCTGCTCTTTTTTTGGCCAATTTTAACGTGGATTTGGCAGAAAATGACGGTTTGGTCGCTTTTTTCAGGGGTTTGCGGGTGGTTTTGTGTTCGCTATGAGCTAGTTTGAGCGAAAAAGAAGAATTTTGAGCGAAACGAGGGGATTTTGAGCGAAGATAAGAAATGTTGAGCGAAGATCCGCTTTTTTGAGCGGTACTCAAAGATTCTGAGCGAACGTGTAATAAATATAAAAACACGTACCGTGAAACCCAATCCGGCTGAAGCGTGCTCCAAACAGCCAAGCTCTTTCATAAAAAAAGACTTGTCCCTAAGACAAGCCTTATAAACTACTATTCAATATAAGTCGCGTTGATCAACGAGAGTCCTGATTTGGCATCTTTACCAGTCTTCACGTTTCCGTAGACGATGACATCGGAACCAGGCGCTACATTACCCATCGTAAAGTTCATCACTTTAAAGTTCGTCTCTCCAACTTTAAGCTCGAAGCTTCCGCCCATGCCTTTTTCTAGATTGTCCTCATTCACGGTACCCACCGCTTTGATGACTTTTTCTTCATACGCTTTTGGATCCGATTCTAATGTTGCAGGGTCTAATTCCACAGCATTCTCCTGCAAGTTTTTAATGATTTTTGCTTGCTGTTTTGCCATGTCGTCAGAAGCTTTATTCTTTTCGGTCTGCTCTGTCTTCGGCTCTTTTTCCGACTTCGCTTTTTCTTCACTGCAGCCCGTTAATGCAAGCACAAGGACTAGAAGACTCGCTCCAAACCACTTTTTATTCATGATGCATGACACCCCTTCTACATCTACTATTTCTCTCTATTATCTATCATCATACCATTTTCATGCCTATCTAAAAATATGAATTTTCACACTTTGTGAAAGATTGTGCATTTCCCCTTACAACTGACGACATAAATGTGTAAGATAGAAGGGTATGTTACATCATTAAAAATTTTTTTCACATAAGGTAAGGGGGAAGCGAAAATGAACCATTTGAAAACAGCTGATCAAGAAGTCTACCAATCCATCATGGATGAACTGCATCGCCAGCGTACGAAAATCGAACTGATTGCTTCTGAAAACTTTGTTAGCCAAGCCGTAATGGAAGCGCAAGGCTCCGTATTAACAAATAAATACGCAGAAGGCTACCCGGCAAGACGCTATTATGGCGGATGCGAACATGTGGATGTTGTAGAGAACCTGGCAAGAGACCGCGTGAAGAAAATCTTCGGTGCTGAACATGCCAACGTACAGCCGCACTCTGGTGCACAAGCTAACATGGCCGTTTATTTCACTATCCTAGAGCAAGGTGATACCGTTCTTGGTATGAACCTATCACACGGTGGACACTTAACTCACGGAAGTGCTGTTAACTTTTCCGGTATTCAATACAACTTTGTCGAGTACGGCGTGGACAAAGAGAAGAACGTTATCGATTATGAAGATGTTCGTCAAAAAGCGCTTGAACACCGTCCGAAGCTGATCGTAGCTGGAGCGAGCGCGTATCCGCGTGAGATTGATTTCGCGAAGTTCCGTGAGATCGCGGATGAAGTAGAAGCTTACCTTATGGTGGATATGGCCCACATCGCTGGACTTGTTGCAGCGGGTCTTCATCAGAATCCAGTTCCTTATGCTGATTTTGTAACGACGACAACACACAAGACGCTTCGCGGACCGCGTGGCGGCATGATTTTATGTAAAGAAGAATATGCGAAAAAAATTGATAAATCCATCTTCCCTGGTATCCAAGGTGGTCCTTTGATGCACGTGATCGCTGCAAAAGCGGTATCTTTTGGTGAAGTGCTTACAGATGATTTCAAGAAATATGCGGAACAGATCATAAAGAATGCGAAACGACTTGCTGAATCTCTGAAAAAAGAGGGACTTACACTTGTTTCTGACGGCACGGACAACCACTTGATCTTAATCAACGTGAGTGAACTGGCGTTAACAGGGAAAGTAGCTGAAAAAGCACTTGATGATATCGGTATTACCGCAAACAAAAACACGATTCCATTCGATCAAGAGAGCCCGTTTGTAACAAGCGGTATCCGTATCGGAACAGCAGCCGTTACTTCCCGCGGTTTTGTTGAAGAAGATATGGACGAGATCGCATCGATCATGGCATCTGTTCTAAAGAACGTTGAAGATGCTGATGTATTAAAAGATGCACAAGCACGCGTTGAGAAGCTTGCAGGAAAGTACAAGCTTTACGAATAAAGTATGATTTTTGAACCCTTTTGCCCATTGGCAGGAGGGTTTTTTGTTTTTCTAATGAAATTCATAGAATGGAATAATTTTGAATAAATATGTTGAGTGTTTGAAAATTCTAGAAAGCGGTGTGGTATATGGAAGAAGTTATTTCCGTTAAGGCGTTAAGCAAAAATTATGGACCGAAAAAAGCGGTAAACAATTTATCTTTTTCTGTAAAAAAAGGGGAGATCTTTGGCATTATTGGACCAAACGGCGCGGGGAAAACAACCACGATCGAGATCATGGAAGGTCTCCGCAAAAAGAGCTCTGGCGAAGTGTCTGTGCTAGGGATGGATCCTGAACAAGACCGAAAAAAGCTAAACGGCAAAATCGGGGTACAATTTCAGGCAACCTCGATTCAGAAGAAGATGAAAGTAAAAGAAGCGTTGAGTTTATTTTCTGCTATCTACAATCAAAAAAGCTCCGGTGACCATATGTTAAAGCTGCTCGGTTTGGAAGACAAGATGGATACATATTTCGATGATTTATCCGGCGGTCAGAAGCAGCGGCTTACTTTAGCCTTGGCTACTCTCCATCAGCCTGAAATTGTTTTTCTCGACGAACCGAGTATGGGTCTTGATCCACATGCGAGACGCGAGATGTGGAATATCATTCGAGCATTAAGGGATGAAGGGACAACGATCGTTGTGACGACGCATTATATGGAAGAAGCAGAAAAGCTGTGTGATCGAGTCGCGATGATCTATAACGGTGAGCTTCGGGCATTGGATGAACCAGCCCGGCTAGTAGAGGATGTTTCTGCTCATTACGTAAGTTTTCGCAGTCCGGATTTTCCGCTGGATGAGCTTCGAGCACTTCCCGGCATTGTAAAAGTGGAGCAGGATATGGAGGCTGACGCTTATAAGATCTATACAGAAAACCTTCAAGAAACGTCTTTTCATCTATTTAAAAACGCCCAGGAAGGCAGCTATCACATCGCTGATTTTAAATTCGAACGAGGCACGCTTGATGACCTGTTTGTTCACTATTTAGAAGGGGGGCAAACAGCATGACGGCATTATGGCAGCTCACAAAGCTTGAAACGAAAATGTTTTTCCGGGATAAACTCCAGGTTTTTTGGACCTTTTTGTTCCCAGTGCTCATGATTTGGCTTTTCGGGTCCATGTTTAAAAATGAATCTATGGGCGGTTTCAATTTTGCAAGCCTTTATGTTCCATCATGGATCGGAGTCAACATCGTCACCACCGCATTCTTTACGTTAGGCACGGTGCTCTCAGGCTACCGGGAGACGGGGGTTCTCAGAAGATACCAATCGACACCCCTTGCGCCATGGAAGATTCTTTTTGCGCACACGATTCAAGGAACGGTGATCTTTGCTTTTTCGGCAGTTGTCCTTGTCGTGTTCGGTATGCTCGTATTTGATCTGCACATGCCTGAATACTTGGGAAGCACGGTGCTTGCGCTGCTGGTAAGCATCATCTCGTTTTTTCCTTTTGCACTTTTTCTTACGTCGCTCGCTAAAAACGTAGGAACGGCGGCTGCGATCAGCTCACTTTTTCTAAACCTGATGCTCTTTTTATCAGGTGCGACGTTCCCGTTAGAAATGATGCCTGAGGTTTTACAGTACGTCGCGAAGGTTCTTCCACTGTACTACGTGATCGAGCTTCTTCGCGCAACTTGGAACACCTCACCAATCTGGGAAAACATGACGTCTGTTTATGTATTGCTGGGCATTTCTATTGTTTCGGTCGTGTTGTCGAGCAAGTTTTTCAGGTGGAGCGGGAAGGATGAATAATCATAAGGAATGATGTATAAGAGTGCTGGTGTGTACCGCACTCTTTTTTTATTGGTGTCTTTTTGGGGAAGACACCCGCAAAATCGGTTCATTTTTCATGGTTTCATCGGCTAAAAAGGGGAATAGTAACAAGTGAGCTGAACAAGAAATATTTGGAGTCTATATTGCGGCAACATTACCGCTGATTTTCCTTGAAGTGCATCTTGTTTTTCTGTACAATGCTAGAGATGCTTTTTTAGAAACGCCAATAAAAGTTACATAAAGGAGAGGTGCTTTAAGCATGAGCAATGTATATGTCCTTGATCATCCGTTAATTCAGCATAAATTGACATACATTCGAGATGAAAGAACGGGTACAAAAGAATTTCGCGAGCTTGTAGACGAAGTAGCAGGGCTGATGGCCTTTGAAATCACGCGTGACCTTCCCTTACAGGAAGTTACGGTGAAAACGCCTGTTGCTGAAGCGACAATGAAAACAATCGCCGGGAAAAAACTAGGGCTAGTACCGATCCTTCGTGCCGGTCTTGGTATGGTAGACGGTATTCTTAAACTGATTCCAGCAGCAAAAGTAGGACACGTTGGTCTTTACCGCGATCCTGAAACGCTAACACCGATCGAATATTACGTAAAGCTTCCTTCTGACGTAGAAGAGCGTGACTTTATCGTGATCGATCCGATGCTGGCAACTGGTGGATCTGCTTCTGCAGCAATTAATTCTATTAAAAACCGCGGAGCAAAGAACATTAAGCTGATGTGCTTAGTTGCTGCTCCAGAAGGTGTAAAAGTGATCCAGGACGAGCACCCTGATGTAGATATCTTCTTGGCTGCATTAGATGAGAAGCTGAACGACCACGGATACATCGTACCAGGTCTTGGCGACGCTGGTGACCGTTTGTACGGAACAAAATAAGCCAGAAAAATGATAAAACTGACTCAATAGAGGGTGAAATTGCCTCTGATGGGTCAGTTTTTTTGTGTTGTTCAGCAATTTGAAGCACTTATTTAAATAGGAAAAGTTATTTTTGAGCGAAAGTAGGTATGTTTTGAGCGTAACTTGAAGATTCTGAGCGTAGGAGGGCATCTTTGAGCGTAGCTGCGAGATTCTGAGCGAAAACCGACCCATCTTGAGCGAACGTGTAACAGAATAAAAGAATACGTACCGTGAAACGCTAGAACCCTTCAAAAAACCAAAAAAGAAGGCTGACGATCGTCAGCCAACCTTACTTCCATGACTTAAGTGGTTTCTTCAAACTTTATATCGATCAGGTTCTCATTATCGTGCATAACGCCAACTTTCACCAAGTGCTTCTTATGATCTTGGAACACCGTAAAATCAAAGTAATCGGTGATTGTTCCATCAGGGGCTATTTTGCGCGTGTCATATTGATAATCACTGACACGGCTGTTCGGATACTTCTTTTTTGTTTCTTGTAAGGCAATTTTGCCCCATTTTGCATAATTCGTCTCCGTCATGTTCGTTGGTGTCTGATCATTATATTGGACGTTCAATGGTTTATCGCGATCGTTCTCGACATTATTTCTCATATCGCGAGACTCTTCTACCGGTTTTTTGTCGTTGTTCATGCATCCTGTTGCAAAAACAGCCATCACCATGAACAAAATGAGTACTTTTTGTTTCATTTTGACCAAGCTCCTTCCATATATTTAATGTAAGTATTTATCAAATGAGTAGAATTATTCGATTTCATGGAAAATAGAGGAATAGATAGTACACAATGTTAACTATAAACCTTTAAAACAAGCCACAAAATTTCCACAATTTATTTAATAAACCGTCCCGGAAGTCGTTGACATAGAAATGTCACTATTGTATTCTTACAAAGGGAATATGGTAAGGTTTACATTCTTGTCTTTTCAAGGGTTTTCTAAGAAAAATTACCTGTTCCTAGGAGGAAGGAGTCCACATTTATGAGTAATGGGAAACGCCCTTATAAAGCGATGGCTTTAATGTCTGGCATTCTCTCTCAGCTGGTTGGCTGCATATTGATCGGACTTTTTGGAGGGAAATGGCTTGATGAGTACATCGGCAACGCATTTCCAATCTTCCTCATCATCGGGTTGTTTCTTGGTCTTGGAGCAGGTGTTTATGGGATGATCCGCTTAATTTCGAAGTTTTCAGGGGACGGGCAATGATGAATGAGTACAAATTAGTGTTTTTCAAATACATAAAGTACACATTGTTTCTGCTCTCGCTTCTATTCCTCGGTTATGCTGTTACTCCTTACAAAACCATCTTTTTAGGACTGGCTCTAGGTACGGTTTTCAGTCTCTACAATCTATGGAGTATGTACTCCAAGATCGAACGTATGGGACAAGCTGTGATCCAGAAAAGAAAGGTGAAGACACTCGGTTCTCTTTCCAGACTCCTAACAGCGGGGTTAGCGGTGCTCATCGCGATGAAATACCCGGAACATTTTCATTTATTAAGTGTGGTAGTGGGATTGATGGCAGTCTACATTATCATGTTAATAGATTCACTAACTTTAAGCTCTAGCACTCCAAAGGAAAAGAGGTGAACATAGGTGGAACATGGTGCAGTTACTAAAGATTTTCTAGGTTTGACATTCAATATGTCGAACGTAATGATGATCACAGTTTCATCCGTTATTGTTTTCCTAATTGCGGTTCTCGCTACTCGATCTTTGTCCATGCGACCAGGAGGAATGCAAAACTTCCTTGAATGGGTAGTCGATTTCGTAAAAGGAATCATAGGCAGCACGATGGACTGGCATACTGGCGGACGTTTTCTTGCTTTAGGACTTACGCTTATCATGTATATTTTCGTAGCCAACATGCTGGGATTACCTTTTGCAGTAGTAGTCGACCATAATTTATGGTGGAAATCACCTACTGCAGACCCGACCATTACATTGACTCTTGCGGTTATGGTAGTGGCGCTTTCGCACTATTACGGTGTGAGAATGAAGGGGTTCAAAGAATATGGTGCAGAATTTTTCAAGCCAATGAAGTTCTTGTTCCCGTTGAAGATTATTGAGGAGTTTGCAAATACGCTGACACTTGGTCTTCGTCTTTACGGAAACATTTTCGCTGGTGAGATGCTCTTAGGACTATTAGCAGGATTAGGTACTAGCGGTATCTTCCAAGGAGTATTTGCATTGGCGCCAATGATGGTATGGCAAGGGTTCTCGATCTTTGTCGGTGCGATCCAGGCGTTTATCTTCACAATGCTGACAATGGTTTACTTGGCTCATAAAGTAAGCCACGATCACTAATTATCGGGAAATATCAAGCTTCTATATATAGAAGCCAATTTTCATAAAAATTTTAAGGGAATTCAGAAGGGAGAAATTTTATCATGAATCTTATTGCAGCTGCAATCGCGGTAGGTCTAGCGGCACTTGGTGCTGGTATTGGTAACGGTTTAATCGTAGGTCGTACAGTTGAGGGAATCGCTCGTCAACCAGAACTACGTGGTACTCTTCAAACAACTATGTTCATCGGGGTTGCATTAGTTGAGGCACTTCCAATCATCGGTGTAGTTATCGCGTTCATCGCTCTTGGCGCTGAGTAATCATAACCACTGTTTATTACGATTTCTATAATGGCGAAGCAAGTTTCCGTAAGGGACTACCCTTCGCCATTCCTTATGTATGATTGATTGAAGGGAGGAAATGGTGTGCAAAACTTAATTCTAGGTGCTGCTGCAGGTGGAGGACTGAACACAGGTGATATCCTTTACCAACTGGCTGCATTTTTAATCCTATTAGTATTATTGCGTAAATTTGCATGGGGCCCGTTGATGGGAATCATGAAAGAGCGCCAATCACATATCAACAGCGAGATTGATGCGGCTGAAAAATCCCGTCAAGAAGCAAAAGCTTATCTTGAAACTCAAGTTGAAGAGTTGAAGAAAGCACGTGAAGAAGCAAAAGCTATTATCGATAATGCGAAAAAGCAAGGCGAAGCTCAAGGTGAAGCGATTATCAAAGCTTCCCGTGACGAAGCTGAGCGTGTGAAAGAAGCTGCATTAGCTGAGATCGCTTCTGAAAAAGAAAAGGCTGTGGCTACACTTCGTCAGGAAGTTGCTACTCTATCCGTTAAGATCGCTTCTAAAGTTATTGCAAAAGAACTTGATGAAAGCTCTCAGGAGAAGCTCATTAACGAATACCTTCAAGAGGTAGGCGAGTCTCGATGAGCAAAGATCAAGCAATCGTAGCAAAACGTTATGCATTAGCACTATTTGAAGTAGTTGGAGTTACGAAACTTGAAGAAACCGTTTCAGAATTGCGTCTTGTAAAAAACGTTCTGGAGATGAACAAAGATCTTCAAAAAGTTTTAGCACATCCGAAAGTATCTAAGGATCAAAAGAAAGAATTGATCAAAGAGAGCATTGGAGCTGACCTTTCTGCTGCTGTAATGAACACGATCTATCTGATGGTAGACCGCAACCGTTACACATACATCACAGAGATGGCAGCGCAGTTCATTGAATTAGCAAATGAGGCACAAGGCATTGCCGACGCGAATGTATACTCTGTACGTCCTTTATCAGAAACAGAGATACAGAAGTTGGAGCAAACGTTTGCTGCCCGAGTCGGCAAAAAAGCGTTGCGCATTAATAATATGGTAGATCCTTCATTAGTTGGAGGTATTAAGATCCGCATTGGCAACCGTATTTTTGACGGAAGCATCAGCGGAAAGTTGAATCGAATGGAACGTCAATTAGCTTCTAACGGAAGCTGAGAGGATAGGGGTGAAATTCATGAGCATTAAAGCTGAAGAAATCAGTGCTTTAATAAAAAAGCAGATTGAAAACTATCAATCTGAGATCGAAGTAAATGATGTGGGTACAGTTATCCAGGTCGGTGACGGTATTGCCCGTGCCCATGGATTAGATAACGTAATGGCTGGTGAGCTTGTTGAATTTTCTAACGGGGTAATGGGTATGGCCCAAAACCTTGAGGAAAACAACGTAGGTATCATCATTCTTGGGCCATACCAAGAAATTCGTGAAGGTGACGAAGTTAAACGTACAGGACGTATCATGGAAGTTCCTGTAGGTGAAGAGCTTCTTGGTCGTGTCGTTAACCCTCTTGGACAGCCGATCGACGGCAAAGGTCCAGTTGCGACTACAAAAACTCGCCCGATCGAGCAAAAAGCACCAGGTGTCATGGCTCGTAAATCAGTACATGAGCCGCTTCAAACTGGTATTAAAGCGATTGACGCACTTGTGCCAATCGGACGCGGACAGCGTGAGCTTATCATCGGTGACCGTCAAACAGGTAAAACAGCAGTAGCGATCGATACGATCATCAACCAAAAAGATCAAGATATGATCTGTATCTATGTAGCGATCGGACAAAAAGAATCAACAGTTGCGGGCGTTGTAGAAACACTTCGTACACACGGAGCGCTTGATTACACAATCGTTGTATCAGCATCAGCTTCTCAACCTGCACCCATGTTGTTCCTTGCTCCTTACTCTGGAGTATCTATGGCTGAAGAATTCATGTGGGCTGGCAAGCACGTATTGATCATCTATGATGATCTTTCTAAGCAAGCTGCTGCATACCGTGAACTTTCCTTGCTACTTCGCCGTCCTCCAGGCCGCGAAGCTTATCCAGGGGACGTTTTCTACCTTCACTCACGTCTACTTGAGCGTGCAGCGAAGTTAAACGACGATTTGGGTGGCGGATCCATCACAGCGCTTCCGTTCATTGAAACGCAAGCATCTGACGTATCTGCATATATCCCAACAAACGTTATCTCTATTACAGACGGACAGATCTTCTTACAATCTGACTTGTTCTTCTCCGGTGTTCGTCCGGCGATCAACGCAGGTATCTCCGTATCTCGTGTAGGGGGAGCGGCACAGATCAAAGCGATGAGCAAAGTATCTGGTACACTTCGTCTAGATCTTGCTTCATACCGTGAACTTGAAGCGTTCGCTCAGTTCGGATCTGACCTTGATAAAGCAACTCAAGCGAAACTTAACCGTGGTGCACGTACTGTAGAAGTACTTAAGCAAGGACTTCACAAGCCGCTAAAAGTTGAACACCAAGTTGCGATCCTTTATGCATTGACTCGCGGATACATCGATGATGTACCTGTTGAAGAAGTAAACCGCTTTGAAGAAGCGCTTTACGCACACATGGAAGCAAACTCTAAAGATGTTCTTGATGCAATCAAGACAACTGGTAAACTTCCTACTGACGACAGCTTAGACGAAGCGATCAAAGCATTCAAAAAGACATTCGCGTAAGTTTTATAGATAAAGACCTAAAAGCAGCGGTGCGTAACGTTACGCACCCTGCAACCAGCTTACTAAAAAGGTTTGTTTAAAAGGATGGATTAACCAGAATTTTAAACCTCCGCTATAAAGGTGGTGAAATTGAATGGCATTAAGAGACATAAAAGCTAGAATAGATTCTACGAAAAAGACGATGCAAATCACGAAAGCGATGGAGATGGTTTCAGCTGCAAAGCTAAACCGTGCGGAGCAGAATGCAAAATCTTTCGGCCCTTACGTGGATAAGATCCAGGAAGTGGTTGGAAGCATTGCGTCTGGAAGCAACGCGAAACATTCCATGCTTTTAACGCGTCCGGTGAAGAAGACGGGTTACTTCGTCGTTACAGCCGACCGTGGATTGGCAGGAGCTTATAACTCAAATGTTCTACGTCACGTTTATCGTACGATTCAACAGCGTCATAAGTCATCTGATGAGTACGCTTTGATCGTTATCGGTAAAGTCGGGGTAAACTTTTTCAAAAGCCGTAAGATGCCTATCATCGACAGCATCACAGGTGTGGCAGACCAGCCATCTTTTGCTGAGATTAAGGCGATCGCATCAAAGGCAGTCAACCTTTATGCAGACGGTACGTTTGATGAGCTTTACATGTATTACAACCATTTTGTAAGTGCCATTCAGAGCGATCTGACGGAGAAGAAGCTTCTTCCGTTATCAGATATCGCTGAAACGAAATCAAAATCTTCTTATGAGTATGAACCTTCAGAGGATGAGATCCTTGAAGTGCTTCTTCCTCAATATGCAGAGAGCTTGATTTATGGTGCTTTACTTGATGCGAAAGCAGCCGAGCATGCTTCTCGTATGACTGCGATGAGAAATGCAACGGATAACGCTAATGAACTGATCGGCCAATTGACACTTTCATACAACCGTGAGCGTCAAGCAGCTATTACTCAGGAAATTACGGAAATCGTCGGCGGTGTAGCAGCACTTGAATAGAACTTTTTTAATCGTTGATTCAATGTGCATCATGTGCAAAGTAAGATAGGAGGGAAACCGATGAATAAAGGCTATATTACTCAAATTCTTGGACCGGTCGTTGACGTAAAGTTTGAAGGCCAGCTTCCAGAATTGCTTAACGCTTTAACTGTTAACGCTGAGGGTGTTGATTTAACACTAGAAGTAGCACTTCACCTTGGTGATAACATGGTTCGTACAATCGCGATGGATTCAACGGATGGTCTTGTTCGTGGGATGGAAATCGTTGACTCAGGCAAACCGATTTCAGTACCAGTAGGTGATGCAACACTTGGACGTGTATTTAACGTAACAGGTGATCCAATTGACCTTGGTGAGGATGTACCGGCAGATGTTCGCCGTGACCCAATCCACCGTTCAGCACCTGCTTTTGAAGAATTAACAACAAAAACTGAGATTCTAGAAACAGGAATCAAGGTAGTTGACCTTATCGCTCCATACGTAAAAGGTGGAAAAATCGGTCTTTTCGGTGGTGCGGGTGTAGGTAAAACCGTTCTTATCCAGGAGCTAATCAACAACATCGCACAAGAGCACGGGGGGATCTCCGTATTCGCAGGTGTTGGTGAGCGTACTCGTGAAGGAAATGACCTTTACCACGAGATGAGCGACTCTGGTGTTATCAGCAAAACGGCAATGGTATTCGGTCAAATGAACGAGCCCCCAGGAGCACGTGCACGTATCGCACTTTCTGGACTTACAATGGCTGAATTCTTCCGTGATGAAGAAGGACAAGACGTTCTTTTCTTCGTAGATAACATCTTCCGTTTCACACAAGCAGGTTCTGAAGTATCTGCCCTTCTTGGCCGTATGCCATCAGCGGTAGGTTACCAGCCGACTCTAGCAACGGAGATGGGTCAGCTGCAAGAACGTATCACATCTACGAAAAAAGGTTCAGTAACATCGATCCAAGCGATCTATGTACCAGCCGATGACTACACGGATCCGGCTCCAGCTACAGCGTTCGCTCACTTGGATGCAACAACTAACCTTGAACGTAAACTAACAGCTATGGGTATCTATCCAGCGGTAGATCCACTAGCTTCAACTTCCCGTGCCCTTTCTCCTGAGATCGTTGGAGAAGAACACTATGAAGTAGCACGTAAAGTTCAGGCAACTTTACAACGTTACAAAGAACTTCAAGATATCATCGCGATCCTTGGTATGGACGAGCTTTCTGAAGATGACAAGCTAGTCGTACACCGTGCGCGCCGTATCCAGTTCTTCTTATCTCAAAACTTCCACGTTGCAGAACAATTTACAGGACAAAAAGGTTCTTACGTTCCTGTTAAAGAAACAGTTCGTGGATTCAAAGAAATCCTTGAAGGAAAATACGATGATCTACCGGAATCAGCGTTCCATCTCGTAGGCTCTATTGAGGATGCTATTGAAAAAGCAAAAACTTTGGCCTAATGCCTGAAAGGGGTAAGATTGGATGAAAACCATTCAAGTCAGCGTAGTAACCCCTGATGGTCCTGTGTTTGAAGGAAATGCGAAAATGGTCAGCGCGAAAGCAAAAAGCGGGGAGCTTGGAGTTCTTCCAGGCCATATCCCTCTTGTAGCTCCTTTAACGATCAGCGCCGTGCGTGTTCACGACGTTGATGGGAAAACACAATACGTGGCCGTTAGCGGTGGATTTATTGAAGTGCGACCTGAAAAAGTCACAATTTTAGCAGAAGCTGCTGAAATTGCTGGCGATATCGAAGTGGATCGTGCACGTGCAGCAAAAGAACGTGCCGAGAAGCGTCTTGCTGATAACAAGCAAGATAACGTAGACGCAACCCGTGCGGAATTTGCACTTAAACGTGCGATCAACCGTATCGACGTTGCAGCAAAGCGTTAATTTAAGGGGCTTGAACTCGAAAGTGTAACAACTTTTGAGTTCAGGCCTTTTTTTAATGCAAAGTAAGACACGAATCAGCAAGGTTGAGCGAAAAGTTACCCATTCTGAGCGAAGATCAAGAATTTTGAGCGTAACTCGGCGATTCTGAGCGTAACTCAAGAGTTTTGAGCGAAAAGTGGGGCATCTTGAGCGAACGTGTAACAGAATAAAAAAACACGTACCGTGAAATCTACATAGAGACCTTAATCCAAAAAAAGAGGCTGACGTTAGTCAGCCATCCTCTCAAAAAAGTACATGTTACTACCATTTTTTAAACTCATCATTGAAGCTTTAAATAAGGGAGGGGCTGACCCAAAAGGACACGTAACATGACCTTTCGAATCAGCCCCTATTTTTTGAGGTGGACAAGGGTGGATGAGGGTTTGAAATGAAAATAACTATTTTGGGGAAGGGTGATTTTTACGATCTGCCGAAAACAGTTGGCAAATCGTCTATTAGCTTAAAGTAGCTGTCACATCCGTTTTCCTTAGAAACCGTTAACGCTTCTTGTTTCACAACCGTTTCTGTTACTTCGTCTCCAAAAGGTTCCGGAAAACGTCTATAAGGAGAGAATAAATTTTTTGTGTGTTTTTTGAGCATGAATATCATCTCCTTACAGGAAAGTACTGCTTCGTTTAAGCTACACTACATTAAATGCTCGTCCGCTGGAGTTGGTATGTGTTATTATCACAGAATATAAAAAAGGGCGATCAACCAATAAAAAACAGACTAAATGATAATGATAAGAAAGATTAGAGGAGTGTGCACGATGAGCTTTCACGGTCAAAGAGTGTTACCCGCAGCCAGAAAGATGAAGGATTTTGAGAAGCTGTTAAAGAGTAAATATACATACATCGTTTGTTTAGATACCCATATCAGCCAGCTGAAATTTATGATTTCCATGGCAAATGAACGAAAAAAGAAAGTGCTCATCCATTTGGATCTGATCAATGGTCTGAAAGCAAATGAGTATGCTGTAGATTTTTTAGCTCAGGAAATGAAACCAGCGGGGATTATTTCAACTCGCTCAAACTGTATCATCCGGGCGAAAAAGAGAAACATGATCGCGGTTCAGCGTTTGTTTTTATTAGATTCACTGGCACTCGAAACAAGTTATAAAGTAATCGAACGTGCCCAGCCCGATTATTTAGAGGTTTTACCTGGGATTATGCCGGAAATTATAAATGAAGTGAGAGAGCAAGCACAAATACCCATCATTGCCGGCGGGCTGATCCGAACGAAAGAAAATGTCCTCCAAGCCCTAGAGGCAGGAGCGGAAGCGGTAACGACTTCCAATCCAGAATTGTGGATTTAATTCTTTTTCCATATAACATTTGACAACGTTTACATCCTTGCTATAATAAAGACAAGTTCATAAACGTGACGGAGAACATGGAGATCCACAAAGGGTAACTTATAGCGACCACTATAAGTATCTTTTGCTGGGTCTTTTTTTGTTCTTTCCATCACGGTACAAAAAGCTATCACACAAAAACATCTTGTCTTTTAGCATAAAGGAGGAAAAAGGGATGTCTACATTTATGGCAGAACTGGTCGGCACGATGATCTTGATCATATTTGGAGGAGGCGTTGTTGCGAATGTGTCCTTGAATAAATCAAAGGCACAAGACGGCGGGTGGATTGTTGTTTCATTAGCGTGGGGACTTGCTGTAGCGATGGCGGTTTATGCGGTCGGAAACTTCAGCGGAGCGCACGTCAACCCAGCTGTAACACTCGGATTTGCTGCAATTGGGGAATTTGCTTGGAGCGATGTACCAATGTACATCACCGCTCAAGTAATCGGCGGAATGCTTGGTGGAATCGTGGTGTACTTCCACTTCCTGCCCCATTGGAAAGCGACAAAAGATAAAGCGGTAAAGCTCGGCGTCTTCTCAACCGACCCGGCGATTCCGCACACATTTTCGAATTTACTCTCCGAATTTATCGGAACCGCCGTTTTGTTGGTAGGATTATTATCGATCGGAGCGAATAAATTTTCAGAAGGACTCAATCCGCTGATCGTCGGTTTCTTGATCGTTGCCATCGGGCTATCACTCGGCGGCCCTACTGGCTATGCGATCAATCCTGCACGTGATTTAGGACCAAGGATCGCACACGCGATCTTGCCGATTCCAGGAAAAGGCGGTTCAAATTGGACGTATGCATGGATTCCAGTTGCAGGCCCAGTCCTTGGCGGAGTATTCGGAGCGTTGTTCTATCAAGCGGTTTTCACCGGTAAAGTCACTTCACTATTTTGGATCTGGACGATCGTGTGTATCGGAATATTCGGCATCACGTTCATGTTGGGGCAAAAAGGAACACATGCCTTACCGCACGGAGATAGAATCGAAAACTAATAGACAAAAATGACACTCGGGAGGGTTTTTGAAATGGCAAAAAAATATATTATCGCACTCGACCAAGGAACAACAAGTTCGAGAGCCATACTTTTCGACCAAGCTGGAGAAATCGTGGATATTTCGCAAAAGGAATTCAAACAGCATTTTCCGAAGCCAGGCTGGGTAGAACATGACGCACAAGAAATCTGGGGAACGATCTTAGCGGTTGTTGCAGAAGTGCTTCATAAAACAGATACAGATCCTGCTGAGATTGCAGCGATCGGGATTACGAATCAGCGTGAAACGACGGTTGTGTGGGATAAGACAACAGGAAAACCTATCCACCATGCGATCGTTTGGCAATCACGCCAGACGGCTGAAATTTGTGATGAACTGAAGGCACAAGGGCTGAATGATAAGTTCCGTGATAAAACCGGATTATTAATCGATGCTTATTTTTCAGGCACAAAAGTAAAATGGATTCTGGATAATGTTGAAGGGGCAAGAGAAAAAGCTGAAAAAGGCGACCTTCTATTCGGGACGATCGATACATGGCTCGTTTGGAAACTAACAGGCGGCAAGGCACACGTCACCGATTATTCAAACGCATCACGCACGCTGATGTACAACATCTATGATTTGAAATGGGACGACGAATTGCTCGACATTTTAGGTGTTCCAAAATCGATGCTTCCAGAAGTAAAATCCTCTTCGGAAGTTTATGGGGAAACGGTCGACTATCATTTCTTCGGCCAAAACATTCCGATCGCAGGGATCGCCGGCGACCAGCAAGCGGCACTTTTCGGACAAGCATGCTATGAAAAAGGATTGGCGAAGAACACGTACGGCACAGGATGCTTCATGCTCATGAACACGGGGGAGAAGGCAGTCCCTTCTGAACACGGGCTTCTCACAACCATCGCATGGGGAATCGACGGAAAAGTAGAATACGCGTTAGAAGGAAGTATTTTTGTAGCGGGATCTGCCATTCAATGGCTACGGGACGGTTTGCGCATGCTGAAAGATGCAGCAGACAGTGAAGATTATGCTGCACGCGTCCCATCAACTGACGGGGTCTATGTCGTGCCAGCATTCGTAGGACTCGGCACACCGTACTGGGATTCAGAAGCACGGGGAGCGATCTTCGGATTGACGCGCGGTACAGAGAAAGAGCACTTCATTCGTGCCACTCTAGAGTCCCTCGCTTATCAGACGAGAGACGTACTAACGGCGATGGAAGCAGACTCTGGCATCGAGCTGAAGAAGCTGCGTGTAGATGGCGGTGCAGTTAAGAATAACTTCTTGATGCAGTTCCAGAGCGATATTTTAAATGTACCGGTCGAACGTCCCAAGATCAATGAGACAACAGCACTCGGTGCAGCCTATCTGGCAGGTCTTGCAGTAGGTTTCTGGCGCGACCGTCAAGAGATCGCAGAAAAGTGGAAAGTGGACAAGGATTTCGACGTAAACATGAAAGAAGAAGAGCGTACTGAACTTTATGATGGCTGGAAAAAGGCTGTGGAAGCGACAATTGCTTATAAACCGAAAGCATAACCCTTTGAAAAAGTTTATATTTACGTTATACTAAACCTAAGTTGATATTGAACCGGTTGGAGATCAGGAGAGACCACAAAACCTCGTAAGCAAATGCGGGGTTCTTGTGGTCTCTTTTTTGCGTTAAAAAACGCACCGATCATGAATTTGTGTGTTGCAGCGCAATTTTACGGGAAAACTATCCCATAGCCTTATGTGTCCGGCGGTTCTAAGGAGAAGGAGTGAAAGGAAATGACAGCAGCATTTTCAACCTATCATAGAGGAACAATCATCGAAAATATGAAAAAACAAAAGCTTGATCTGCTTGTAATCGGTGGCGGAGTGACGGGTGCAGGCATCCTACTCGATGCACAGACACGTGGAATGAAAGTTGGACTCGTTGAGATGCAGGATTTTGCAGCAGGAACCTCAAGCCGTTCCACGAAACTCGTTCACGGCGGATTGCGCTATTTGAAACAGTTTGAAGTAAAGCTCGTGGCGGAAGTCGGGAAAGAGCGTGCGATCGTTTATGAGAACGCCCCGCATGTAACAACACCCGAATGGATGCTTCTTCCGATCTACAAAAATGGAACGTTCGGTAAATTCTCAACATCGATCGGATTAAAAGTCTATGATTTTTTAGCGGGAGTAAAAAAGAATGAACGCAGAAAGATGCTCTCTGCAACAGAAACATTGAAACGTGAGCCATTATTGAAAAAGAGCGGACTTCAAGGCGGCGGCTATTATGTAGAATATAAGACGGATGATGCACGATTGACACTTGAGATCATGAAGGAAGCAGTTGATCGGGGTGCCTCTGCCGTGAACTATTCGAAAGTGACCGGTTTTATCTATGACGGAAAAAGAGCAGTCGGTGTAAAAGTTGAAGATCAGCTCACTGGCGAAGTGCATGAGATCTATGCGAAGAAGATCGTGAACGCCACGGGTCCTTGGGTGGATGAACTCCGCGAAGAAGACCGTTCGAAAACAGGAAAGGAGATCCATCATACAAAAGGAATCCACCTCGTGATCGACCAGTCGAAGTTCCCGCTCAAACAGGCGGTATATTACGACACAGAAGATGGCCGAATGGTATTTGCGATCCCAAGAGCGGGCAAAACATATGTAGGAACAACAGATACTGATTATAAAGGAGACCTCGCAAATCCTGGTATGACAGAGGAAGATCTGAATTATGTCCTGAACACGATCTCTTTCATGTTCCCAGAAGTGAAGATTACCCGTGATGATGTTGAATCTTCTTGGTCAGGATTACGTCCGTTGATTCACGAACCGAAAAAAGGTCCATCTGAAATTTCAAGAAAAGATGAAGTCTTTCACTCTCCATCCGGTTTATTGACGATCGCTGGCGGAAAGCTTACAGGCTACCGCAAAATGGCGGAAAAAGTAGTCGATATCGTACGTGATCAGTTAAGAGACGAAGAAGGTGCAAAGTTCCCCCATTGCAGAACGCAGCATCTGGAACTCTCAGGCGGTAAAATGGGCGGAAGCGAAAACTTCGGAGACTTTTTACGTACGAAAGTCCAAGAAGGTCTTGCATTAGGGCTTGATGAAGCAAAAGCAAAAGAACTGGTTCAGCGTTATGGAACGAATATTGATATCGTCTATGGATTGATGAAAGATCAAGGGGAAGAAGCGAAAAAATATAACTTGCCAAAGAGCTTATACGCATCTCTTCTCTATGCACTCGATTACGAGATGGCTTCAACACCATCAGACTTCTTGATCCGCCGTATCTCCGCTTTATACTTTGACATCGATACGGTATACAAATGGAAGGACAACGTCATCAGCTGCATGGCTGATAAATTGGGCTGGGATGCCGAGCAAAAACATGATCACGCCGCACAGTTTGAAGAGCAGCTGAGACTATCGATTGAACCCATAAACGAATAAACAGGTACGATTGAAGTGAGAGCGATCCCGTATTGGTGCGGGGTTGCTTTTTTTGTGTCGTGGTGAGGGTGAGGATGCGAGGGCGACGTGCGGGCGAACTTTGTCGTGAGGTGTCGACTCGTGGTTATTTTCCATTTAACGTGGGATTATTTCATTTAACGCAGGAAAAAATTCATATAACGTGGGATTTTTCGAAATAACGTGGGATTCTTGATAAAAATACCTCCTTAGGTATATAACTGAAATGGTTTCGGTGTCCGAAACCGCCCCTATTTTGCAAAAAAATAAGGATGCAGCCCGCAAAAGTTGGACCGCACCCTCCCTATTTTATAAAAGTAGATCGTTTTAAATAGTCAGAGGGGTATTTTTGAAGCAAAAAGTGCAAGTACAGCTGAATTTCGTAAGGGATCTCGTCGAACTGCTCGTCCTCAACTCGCTTCAACTCATCCAGCAAAGAAAAGAAGTGTTTTTTTTCAGCTTCTTCTGCTTCTTTTTTAAAATAACCCCAAATATGTTCCGATGTATTAATAAGTGCTTTTTTATCATAAAGCTTCAATTTATATTCTGCTATCAGGTCTCTGATCTCTATATAATCTTCCTCAGATTGTGCTTCTCTCATATTGCCCTGAATATCTTTATAGAAGTTGTAGCCTTTAGCCATCACAGTATACTTTTCACTAGCCCAAAGCAGTTCGATCTCTTTTTTCATTATCGAGATTACATCCTCTTTGTTTGGCATTTTTACAAAAAGACGTACAGTGCGAGCGCCACTAACGAAACGAGGATCAATACCGCGTAAATGGATGTTAAGCGAATGAGGTTCTGTTTTGTAGAGCTTCCGTATTTTTCATCCTGTGTTCTGGAGATCAGAATTGTTCCTACTAATCCTGCTATGGAAATGATAACGATTAAGATATAAGCCATCCACCATAAGTTCATTTTCTATCAACCTCCCTTTACATCCCTATCATACTCCTAACTTCCTTAGATTCACATGTAAATATTTACAGGATTATGAACATTTCTATAGAAAAATAAGAATACAACCTTTTTATAGTTCATAGGTAAGTGGTAAAGGCATCATCGACACAAAAATTGGAATTTGTTATAATTAAAGCGGTTACACAATTTGAAAAATTCTGAGTTTTTATGGGGGTAGTCAGAATGGATTTTTACAACTTATATCAGAACAATTACCTCATTGTGGCTGTATTTCTTTTTTTAGGGATCCTGTTGCCGGTTGTCGCTCTGACCGCGGGCCGAATTCTGCGTCCTTATAAACCGTCTGAAGAAAAATACACCACCTACGAAAGCGGAATTGAACCTTTTCATCAAAGTTGGGTTCAGTACAATGTCCGCTATTATTTGTTTGCACTGATGTTTGTCATTTTTGATGTTGAAACGGTTTTCTTATATCCATGGGCAGTCGCTTATGAAGAACTCGGTTTTTTTGCCCTGATTGAAATGGGGATATTTGTTGTTCTTTTAACGTTAGGTCTCGTATACGCTTGGAAAAAGAAGGTGCTTAAATGGACATAAAATGGGAACTTACGGCTGAAGAACGTTCAGAGCTGGAACGCAACGTTTTTATGGTAACGCTTGAACAAGTAAAAGCTTGGGCTCGGAGCAACTCGCTCTGGCCGCTGACATTCGGACTCGCATGCTGTGCGATCGAGATGATGGGAACAGGTTCATCGCATTATGACTTGGATCGATTCGGAAGTATATTTCGGACATCCCCGCGTCAATCCGATGTGATGATCGTATCCGGAACCGTTACGAAAAAAATGGCCCCCGTTTTAAAAAGATTGTATGAACAGATGCCTGAGCCGAAATGGGTGATCGCGATGGGTTCATGTGCAACCGCAGGCGGTCCTTATATCAAATCTTATGCTGTTGTAAAAGGCGTCGATCAGATCGTCCCAGTAGACGTGTACATACCAGGCTGCCCGCCAAATCCAGCAGCGCTGATTTACGGCATCAATAAGCTTCAAGAAAAAATCCGTTATGAAGCGAAGACCGGCAAGAAGGTGATGAGCGAATGACCGACAAAAATGAGCAAAACCCAAATGAGGGCTTATCGATAGAAGAACAAAAAAAGAAAGCTGCCGCTGAAGCGAAAGCAAAGGCGCTCGAGCTTGCGAAACAGCGTCAGGCTGAAAATGCGAAAGACGCGGAAACAAAAGAAACTGCTCCTGAGCCGGAATTAACTAAGGAAGAGTTGAAAAAGAAGGCGGCTGCAGAAGCGAAGGCAAAGGCGCTCGAACTTGCAAAACAGCGTCAGGATGAAAAAGCAAAAGCAGCGGAAACACCAGAATCCGGGCCTAAACCTGAATTAACAAAAGAAGAGCTGAAGAAAAAAGCTGCCGCTGAAGCGAAAGCAAAGGCGCTCGAACTTGCAAAACAGCGCCAGGCTGAAAAAGACCAAGCTTCAACCGATTCTGCTAAGCCAACAGATGATGAAAAAGCAAAAGCAGCAGCAAAAGCCAAGGCCGCTGCAGCAGCTAAAGCGAAAGCAGCCGCAGCCGCGAAGGCAAAAGCAGCAAGAGAAGCGGGCGGAGAAGCGCCAACTGGCGACGATGAAAAAGCAAAAGCAGCAGCAAAAGCCAAGGCCGCCGCAGCAGCCAAGGCGAAAGCAGCCGCAGCCGCGAAGGCAAAAGCAGCAAGAGAAGCGGGCGGAGAAGCACCAGCTGGTGACGATGAAAAAGCAAAAGCCATCGCAGCAGCCAAGGCAAAGGCCGCCGCAGCTGCAAAAGCGCGTGCCGCAGCCAACGCTAAAGGGGATGCAGCAAAACCCGTAGAAGAAGAAAGACCATCTCCAAATCAACCGATCCTCGATACCTACATAAAAGTCATCAAAGAGCACTTAGGAGAAGATGTTTTAGAAGATGCTTATATCAACAGACTCTCAAAAGACGTGCCGACGTTAGTCGCCAAACCGGATAGTTATTATAAAGTAGCTGAGTTTCTAAAACACAACGATCAGCTTCGTTTTGATTATCTGTCCGAGTTGCATGGGACAGACTTTGAAACCCATTTTGAAGTGTATAACCACTTATATTCGTATGAATACCGCCGATCTGTCGCACTAAAAGTAAAAATAGACAGAGACCGTGCCATTACCCAATCTATTACCCCGTTATGGGCAGGTGCAAACTGGCCAGAGCGTGAAGCGTATGACCTTTTAGGGATCCAATTCGAGGGTCATCCAAACTTAACACGTATCATGCTTCCGGATGATTGGGTGGGCTATCCGCTAAGAAAAGATTACGAACCCCATGACGTGGAGGTGTAGAGAATGATCAGAACAGAAGAGATGCTCCTCAACGTTGGACCTCAGCATCCGAGTACACACGGCGTTTTTCGGATCGTACTGAAGATCGATGGTGAAACGATCATCGAAGCGAAACCAGTGATCGGCTACCTGCACCGCGGTACTGAAAAACTTGCTGAAAATCTACAATATACACAGATCATCCCGTACACTGACCGCATGGATTACTTGGCGGCGATGACGAACAACTACGTGATCTGCCATGCCGTTGAAACGATGATGAGTCTTGAGATACCTGAGCGTGCCGAGTACCTTAGGGTAATCGTGATGGAGCTCGGAAGAATCGCGAGCCACCTCGTTTGGTTCGGTACCTATTTACTTGATATTGGTGCGATGAGTCCGTTTTTATATGCTTTCCGTGAAAGAGAAGCGATCATCAACCTGCTGAATGAGATTTGCGGCGCACGCCTAACGTTTAACTATATGCGTGTTGGCGGTGTGAAGTGGGATGCGCCAGAAGGCTGGGTTGAGAAAGTCCGTAACTTTGTTCCATATATGAGGGAAGAGCTTGCAGGCTATCATGACCTTGTTTCAGGAAATGAAATCTTTTTAAACCGTGTAAAAGGGATCGGCTATTACTCGAAGGAAGAAGCACTCGATTACTCGTTAAGCGGTGCTAACCTCAGATGCACCGGCACGAATTGGGATCTTCGAAAGGATGAACCCTATTCGATCTATGATCGCTTTGATTTTGATGTGCCGGTGTTTCATACAGGCGATGCATGGGCGCGTTATCAGTGCCGCATGCAGGAAATCGAAGAGTCACTAAAGATTTTAGAACAAGCTGTTGAACAGTTCCCAGAGGAAGGTCCAGTGATGGCAAAAGTGCCACGAATCATCAAACCGCCAAAAGGGGAAGCATTCGTCAGAATCGAGTCGCCGCGCGGAGAGATCGGCTGTTACATTGCGTCCGAAGGCAAAAAAGAGCCTTATCGCTTAAAGTTCCGCAGGCCGTCTTTTTATAACCTGCAGATCTTGCCTAAGCTTCTAGTCGGCGAGAACATTTCCAACTTGATTACCATTTTAGGCGGTATCGACATTGTCCTCGGGGAGGTTGATGGCTGATGATGGAGGATCTGTTATACGCACAGCCGGGCTGGACGCATGTGGCCATCTTCTTCGCACTCGGTGCAGCCTTGCTCGTCACGGTACTCGGCTTCGTAACATACGCGATCTTAGCGGAGCGTAAAGTACTTGGATTTATGCAGATGCGTACAGGACCGAACCGCGTTGGGGGAAGATTTGGCCTCCTGCAAACGGTCGCTGACGTATTTAAACTTTTAATTAAAGAAGATACCATTCCAAAGCTGGCTGACCGACCATTATTTATACTGGCTCCGGTCATCGCATTCGCACCGGCGTTCATGGTGCTCGCGACAATTCCGTTTTCAGAAAACATGCAGTTCGCAGATCTTGGTGTCGGCCTGCTCTATTATGTAGCCGTCTCAGGCATTTCGACGATCGGTATCCTTATGGGTGGATGGGCATCGAACAATAAATATTCACTGCTCGGGGGAATGCGTGCCGCAGCACAGATGATTTCGTATGAGATTCCACTTGTCATCTCAGTGATCGGCGTTATCCTTTTTACCGGCAGTCTGAACTTGAACGACATCGTAAGAGGACAGGAATCGGTCGCTTACATCTTTCTGACACCGATCGGGTTTATCGTCTTCTTGATCTCCTCGATCGCCGAGCTGAACCGTACACCGTTCGATCTGCCAGAAGCAGAATCAGAGCTCGTTGCCGGTTACCACGTCGAATACTCCGGCTTCCGCTGGGCATTCTTCATGCTGACAGAGTACGTATACCTATTTGCCATGGCGTCTCTCACAACCGTCTTGTTCCTCGGCGGATGGATGCCGCTGCCGTTCTTAGATTTCATCCCAGGCATGCTATGGTTTGGCTTGAAATTTAGTTTAGTCGTATTTGTCATGATCTGGATTCGCGGAACACTTCCTCGTCTCCGTGCTGATCAGCTGATGGGCTTTGCATGGAAAGTCCTTCTACCGCTCGCACTCCTAAACATCTTCGTAAGTGCAGCAGTAAAAGAACTCTTTTTATAAAAGACTTGAGGGGTTGCTTAGTTGTTTGGAAGCTAGCAAACTTACTTTCTATCTAGTTTTGAAAAAGACTCCTCGTTGATAGGAGCGCAAGGTGTGTGCCAACTACATGAGAAGCTCCTTGCAAGGCATGCGATAAGGAAGCCTGCCTCGGTAGCATTTGCTTGTAGACGCAGGAGCAAGGGGCTTACATCAGTGGGACAGGTGAGACCTATCATTGTCGCAATGCGACGAGGGGGCTCATCCGCCCGCCCCCGGAAAGCGAGCAACCTGGAGCGGAGATCAACCCTTTCAAAAACAGCAAAGCCAAAGCGCCACCAAACGCCACTAGACTTACAACCAAATAAGCTCACTCAATAGAAAGACCAAAGCATAAGGAGCGTGATCTCAGGATGAAAGGTCTTGTGAAAGGTTTAAGCTACACCGTTAAGAACTTGACGAAGCAAAACGTGACGACAAGTTATCCAGACGTGCCGATCCAAATGCCTGACCGTTTCCGCGGTATCCAAAAGTTTTATCCGGAAAAATGCATCGTGTGTAACCAATGCGCACAGATCTGCCCGACAGACTGCATCCGATTAACAGGCAAGCCACACCCGGACCCAGGGAAAAAAGGAAAAATCATTGATACGTACGATATCAACTTCGAAATATGCATTCTATGCGACCTGTGTACAGAAGTATGTCCGACGGAAGCGATCGTGATGACAAATCAGTTTGAACTCGCCGAATACAGCCGGGACGATCTGTTTAAGAACTTGGAATGGCTGGACGAGAACGATGAGAACATCAGAAAGGAGAACAAAGCATGACCGGTGAAATGATAGCTTTTTTCCTGCTAGCGCTGACAGCGATTACCGGCGGTGTTCTTCTGATCAACCTGACTAATGTCGTACACATGGTTGTCGCTCTTATTTTTACGTTTATTGCGATTGCAGGGATTTACATTACCTTATCTGCTGAATTCGTTGCGGTGGTTCAAGTGCTGATCTACTCCGGAGCCATCACGATCATCATGCTGTTCGGAATCATGCTGACGAGGCATCAGGAGAAAGAAAAGAAAGCGCCAAGGCTGAAAATAATCTTGACAGGCCTTACGATCGGTCTTTTCTTTCTGATCATGTACGGGAAGATCAAAGATTTAAACTTCGGGCAGCAGAACGTGGAACTTCACGTGGAGAATACAAAAAAGATCGGGGTCGAACTCTATTCTCACTATGTTATCCCGTTTGAACTAACATCGGTACTGCTCTTAGTAGCACTGATCGGCTCCATCATCTTGGCAAAACGTGACGATGATGAGAAGGAGGCAAAAAAATGAGCGCTGTACCTTTACCAGCTTACTTGATGCTTGCCTTGATCCTGTTCTGCATCGGACTGTTTGGTGCACTAACAAAGCGAAACGCGGTCATCGTGCTCATTTCTATCGAATTGATGCTGAATGCCGTCAATATTAATTTAGTAGCTTTTGCGAAATACTCGCTTAATCCAGGGCTTACTGGACAGATTTTCTCATTGTTCACCATTACGGTAGCCGCTGCAGAAGCGGCAGTCGGGCTAGCGATTCTGATCGCACTGTACCGCAACCGTAAAACGGTAAATGTGGATGAAATGGATACGATGAAGCGATAAGAGAGGAGATGGACCATTATGTTGCAGATGAGTTGGCTTATACCGTTGTTCCCGCTTTTATCCTTCATTTTATTATTGCTTTTCAGAAAATCCAAAAGTGAAAGCACGGCTTGGATTGGTGTGCTTTTAACAGGAATTTCGCTCGTCATGTCAATTGGTGTCTTTTTAGCTGTCTGGCAAGGCGAGGGGATAAAGACGGAAGGAACATGGTTTCAGATGGGAGAGCGGGCGATCACGATGGGCTTTGAGGTGAATCCTCTTAATGCGCTCATGCTCGTTATCGTTTCACTCGTCAGTTTTTTAGTACACCTCTATTCAAAAGGGTACATGCATGGCGATGACCGGTTCCCGGTATTCTTCGCCTATTTAGGGTTATTTTCATTCGCGATGCTCGGCCTGGTCCTGTCTCCTAACCTATTACAGCTGTATATGTTTTGGGAGCTTGTAGGACTTGGTTCGTTTCTATTAATCGGATTCTATTATTTCAAGCCGGAAGCAAAAGCCGCTGCGAAAAAAGCCTTCGTCATGACAAGGATCGGGGATGTGGGTCTTTTTATCGGAATGGTGTTGCTATTTTGGCAGGTTGGCAGTTTCGAATATGATGAAATTTTTGCTTCTGTAAAAAATGGTGACCTCTCGTCAGGAATGCTGACACTCACGGCACTTTGTATCTTTGTAGGTGCGGTCGGGAAATCAGGTCAGCTGCCGCTTCACACATGGCTTCCAGATGCGATGGAAGGTCCGACACCCGTTTCGGCACTCATCCATGCTGCAACGATGGTCGCTGCAGGGGTGTACTTAGTGGCGGCGATGTATCCGCTCTTCCAAGCATCAGAAGCAGCATTGACCGTTGTGGCAGTTGTCGGAGGATTGACGGCGATCTTCGCAGCTTCGATCGGACTTATGCAAAAAGACATTAAACGCGTATTGGCGTATTCTACCGTCAGCCAGTTAGGATACATGATGCTGGCACTAGGTGCGTCAGGTTATGTGGCAGGAATTTTTCACTTAACCACACATGCTTTCTTTAAAGCATTGTTGTTCTTAGCGGCTGGAAGTGTCATTCATGCCGTACATACACAAAACATCGAAGAGATGGGCGGACTTTGGAAAAAGCTCCGGATCACAGGACCGCTTTTCTTGATCGGGGCATTAGCGATCTCAGGTGTTCCACTGTTATCTGGATTCTTCTCAAAAGATGAAATATTAGCAAGCACCTATGCAGACGGCAAGTACGGATTGTTCTGGCTGGCTGTAATCGCGGCCTTCATGACGGCGTTCTATATGTTCCGCTTATTTTTCATTGTGTTTACAGGGGAGGCACGCGGAGAAACAGAAAAAGGTGTTCACGAATCGCCGGGTGTGATGACTTTTCCGATGATCGTGCTTGGCGTGTTAGCCGTTGTTGCGGGTTACTTGAACACGACCTGGTTTGGAACGTTTTTATCCGATTACTTGGCTCAAGGAGCGGTTGAGCTGCCGCACGGCGATCACCATGGTCCAGCTTGGATCCCGCTCGTCGCGACACTCGCTGCTGCACTAGGAATCGCTCTTGCTTATCTGATCTATCAAAGAGGAACGCTTTCTCGAGACTGGATTACCCGGTCACTCCCTAGCCTCTCGGATGTTATCTACAACAAGTGGTACATCGATGAAGGCTATGACCAAACCGTTGTGAAAGGAACGAGAGGATTAAGCAAGCTTGGTGTTCTCTTTGACCGGTATATTGTAGATGGACTTGTTACAGCTGTAACGACTGGTGTTCAAAGACTTGGCAGAGTCGGGTCCCGTGTGCAGAACGGCCAAGTGCAGTCGTATGGAACAGCAGCTATCTTTGGAATCGTCATTCTATTGCTGATCGTGGCATTGACAGGGGGGTATTTCTCATGAACGCATGGCTTCTTTCTATCTTGATCTTTTCCCCTTTGTTAGGCGTACTGGTACTCATGTTCGTCCCATCTTCAGACGAAAAATCGATAAAATGGCTTGGAGTTTTGGGAACCCTTTTTCCGTTAGGCATCGCACTTGTCGTCCTCTCAGCTTTCAAAATGGGAGGGGATGAGCTGCAGCTGACCGAAAAATTCAGCTGGATTTCTTATGAAGTTTTCCAATCAAAAGGTCAAGTCAGCTATCCGATCTTTTATGAGATAGGTGTTAACGGACTGTCGATGGTGCTAATCCTCTTGACTGCCGTCGTTTCCGTGCTCGCAGCCATCGCTTCATTCTCCATCAAACAGAACTGGAAAAGCTATTTCATTTTGTTCTTTCTGTTGGAGATGGGAATGCTCGGCGTGTTTGCTGCTCAAAATCTGTTCCTATTCTTTATTTTCTTTGAAATCACACTCATCCCGATGTTTTTCTTAATCGGACGCTGGGGTTACTTAGAAAGAGAGAAAGCGGCTTACAGCTTTTTAATTTATAACGGTGTTGGTTCAGCGATTCTCCTGATTGTGTTCGTTGCCCTTTTCATGAAAACGGGAACGATGAACTTTCAAGAGCTCGCTTACACATTTTCTCTGCCGCAAGCAGAATTAAATCAGCTTTTTATCACAAAGGGCTTTAAGATGGGAATGCTAATTGCACTGCTTGTCGCGTTTGCCGTAAAGCTGCCGGTATTTCCGCTGCACTCCTGGATGGTTCGTGTGCACGTTCAGGCACCGCCGGCGATCGTAATGATTCACTCCGGCATTCTGTTGAAGATTGGAGCATATGGCGTCATCGTGTTTGGGGCAGGCATGTTTCCTGATCAATTCAAATCACTCGCTTTTGTGATCGGCCTTTTCGGTGTGATCAACCTGCTTTACGGGGCGTTTTTAGCATTAACCCAGACCGATGTGAAGCGCGTTCTCGCCTATTCTTCTGTTTCGCATATGGGAATCGTTTTGATCGGCCTTGCTGCCGGTAACACTTCGGGTATGACAGGTGCGGTTTTCCAAGTGGTCTCTCACGGACTGATCTCCGCACTCCTGTTTTTCTTAATCGGGGCTTTATATGAACGATCGGGAAGTTCAGAGTTGAGTGCGTTTGGCGGGGTGGCAAAAAGGATGCCGATTCTGGCCGGTGTGTTTTTAGCCGGTGGTCTCGCATCACTCGGCCTTCCGGGAATGTCTGGTTTCATCAGCGAGTTCATGGCGTTTTTAGGATTGTTTGAAAAAATGCCGGTGTTAGCAGCTGTAGGGACGCTTGGCCTGATCTTAACAGCGGTCTATGTACTGAGAGCCGTGCTTTCGATCACGTTTGGAGCTGAAAAAGAGATGCCAGAGTCACGGGACTTATCTTCGTCTGAGCGGGTTCCGGCGTTCGTGCTCCTTGCAGCGATTCTTTTTATCGGGATCTATCCAGCGTGGTTAAATGATATGCTCCGTCCAACATTAGATGCCATTCTGCTAGGGTTAGGGGGCTAAACGATGGATCTAGATACGTTATTATCCTTTAAATGGAGCGTCATGGCTCCTGAATTCATCATACTTGGTGTAGCAACATTACTTTCTGTGATCGACCTTTTTATGAAAAAAGAGTCCAGCCGAACACCACTAGCATGGCTTGCCGGAGCAGGGGTGATCGGTGCACTTGCGGCGATCTTCATGCAGCTGGATACAGAAGTAACGTCCATATTATTTGATACGTATAGACTGGATTCCTTTTCGAAAGCATTTAAGATCTTACTTTTACTTGGAACTTTGCTGGTCTTAGTTCTAGCATCGAACGATAAAAAGGAAGATGTAGAAGAGAACCGCGGAGAATTTTATTATTTGCTACTGGCTGCTCTATTAGGGGCCATGATGATGGCGTCGAGCGCAGACTTGATCACGTTGTTCGTCGGTCTTGAACTCCTCTCACTTTCTTCTTATATTATGGCGGGGCTGGAGAGACAGAATAAACGAAGCAACGAATCCGCGTTTAAATATGTTGTTTCTGGTGGTATTGCAACTGCGATCACGTTGTTTGGAATGAGCTATGTATTCGGTTTAACAGGTGAAACCAACTTGTTTTTGATCGCGCAGACGATGCAGGACCCAGAATTACTAAAGCACAGCTTTCTGTTGATGTTCGCGTTTCTGATCACGTTTGCCGGACTTACGTTTAAAATTGCAGCAGCTCCTCTTCACATGTGGGCACCAGACGTGTATGAAGGAGCACCGGTTCCGGTCACTGCTTTTTTAAGCGTCGTATCAAAGACTGCAGGATTCGTGATCTTGCTGCGTTTTATCATCATCACGTTCATTGCAGCGCCCGGAATTGACAGTGAATCACTGCTATTAGAAGTACAGCCGTATGTGATGGCCCTGGCTGCCGCCACAATGATAATCGGGAACGTGACGGCGCTCCGCCAACGAAATATTAAGCGGATGTTTGCCTACTCTTCCATCGCACAGGCAGGTTACATCCTTGTTCCCTTTGTTTCGAACTCGTCACTCTTATTTGAACTGATCTGGTTCTACTTACTGGCCTATCTGTTCATGAACATAGGGGCTTTTACGATTATTCAAGTGTTATCTGTTCAAGAGAAATCAAACGACATCAGCATTTTCAGAGGACTGTTCAAACGATCACCCTGGCTTGCTGTACCGATGACGTTTTTCCTTTTATCACTTGCTGGGATCCCAATCACCGCTGGATTCGTAGGGAAGTTCGGAATCTTTATGGGAGCACTCGGACTCGAGCCTGCTCATTATTGGCTCGCAGCCGTCATGATGGCAACAACGCTCGTCTCTTATGTGTACTACTTTAATGTGATCGCGGTCATGTTCTTCCGGGATAGTGAAAGGACGAGGGTTTCTGTACCCCGAGGCATGGCTGCGGTTCTTGCCTTTTGTGCGGTTTCTACGATTCTACTCGGTATCATGCCAGACCTCGCACTGGATTTCTTTTACGGTAACTTTGATATTAATGAGTTCTTTATGAATATCGAAGCGGTTGATACACATACCCATGATCATTGATCATTTGCTCGCTGAGGTCATTTAGCTGACCTTAGCGAGCTTTTTATTTGGTGAGTAGGATAAGTGGGTTAACAAGAAGATTTGTCGACTCGTGGTTATTTTTCATTTAACGTGGGATTAACCAGATTAAGCGAGGAAAAAATCTCATTAACGTGGGATTTTTTAATTTAAGTCAGGGATTATGATTAGGAGCGACTCCATTATAGATGAGTCTGTGCGTCCGGTACGGATATCTCTTCACATGTCTCTCATGAAAAGAACAGCCCAAAAATCCACCAAAAATAAGCCGAAACTCCCGTAACTTTACCCGTTTTAAATCGTCTAAATAAAAGGAGGCTCCTATTAAATGAAAAAGGTTACAAATTTTTGAACACTTTAAAAGTAAGGGCTTTCATAAAGCAGAAGTAGGGAAAAAGTATCTTTTCTGAATAAGGATAAAGAATTATGCTTAAGGTTGTCGAAATGTGTAATAGGGGGGTAATTCATTTATGATTCCAGTAGGACAACAGGCTTTATTACATATTATCGTACATTTAATGTTTCTAGTCATTGCCTGGTGGGCCATGCAAGCGATCCATTTTGACAAATGGATCAAAAAAGGAAAGGTTATGCAGGCGCGAATCCTTTATATTCTAATGGTTATCAGCCTCGCCAGTCTAGCCAGTGATTTCTTTTTAAAGTATTTACAGTATTCCACCAATCTAAGCCAATTATTTGGCTGAATCCGTATCCTTTTTTCTAACTAAAGTTTGTCGGAAAATGACTACAAGTTCCACGGATATCCTTTCTCTCTTTGGCAAGAATGAGGAATAGAGAGGATGTGCTGGGGATGAAAAAATGGACAATGACGATTACAGCAATTTTGCTTATTATGATGGTTTCCAATGGATACGCAAAAGACGTTCAAACAAATGAAGTCGCACATATAATAGATGTTTTAAAAGAAAAAGGTGTAAAGCCTGACAAATGGACTATTTATTTTAATGGAGAATTAGGTTTTATATCAAAAGGACTAGGGTATAAACAAGCAGAAGAGCTGAAGCGTGATTATCCGGAATTTCGCTGGGCGGCAAGTGAAGATGAGTCAGGTCATTACAAAATGATCGGGAAGTTTCATCATAAAGAACTCGGTCTGACCGAGAAGGTGACTATCATCACATACCCCCAAAAAGAACAACTTTCATCGTATTTTATTTATGCGGTTGAAGGACCTGTAAATACAAATCAAAATTGGAAAGAAATTCAGCGCTTGTTAGATAGCCGTATTAGAGAGTCTGTTGGAGGAAATCCCAAAATTTTCTCTTGTGTTACTGGTACATACGGTGATAAAATGGTGGTTGATTTGTATTCACAAGCAAATGAATTGGTACAGGCTTTTTCTGGCGTTCCAGTAGAGGAATTAAAGGAAGAGACGTTTGTGTCACTGTCTGCATATACTGAACAGTGGGAACAAGCGATTTATACCGGTCATCAAAATAAAATGAATCTTCAGGTGGCATTAAGATCTGAAGGATTGGGCAGTAAAACCACTGTCACAATTGGAACACCAATAATTACGTCTGAATATTAATATACAAATTGGACGCGGAGGGGAATATCGTTGGAAAAAATCATTGTCCGTGGTGGTAGGCGGTTAGAGGGCTCTGTACGTGTTGAAGGAGCTAAGAATGCCGTACTTCCTGTCATCGCAGCATCCATTTTAGCCAGTAGAGGCACGAGTACAATAAATGAAGTGCCCACTCTTGCTGATGTTTATACGATTAATGAAGTATTACGCTATTTAAATATTGATGTAGCTTTTGAAAATGGTCAGATCCATGTTGACGCTACAGGTGAATTAAAAACGGAAGCACCATTTGAGTATGTCCGTAAAATGAGAGCATCATTCCTAGTTATGGGACCGTTGCTTGCTCGTGTTGGACTTTCTCGCATTGCCCTTCCTGGAGGATGCGCAATCGGATCACGTCCGATCGATCAGCATCTTAAAGGATTTGAAGCGATGGGTGCTACAGTTAAGATCGGTAACGGCTTTATCGAAGCAAAAGTTGACGGCCGTTTACATGGCGCTAAAATCTATCTAGACTTCCCAAGTGTAGGTGCTACTGAGAACATCATGATGGCAGCAACACTTGCTGAAGGAACAACTATTATTGAGAATGCGGCAAAAGAACCAGAAATCGTTTGTTTAGCAAACTACCTGAATGCGATGGGAGCTACTGTCATCGGTGCAGGTACTGGCACAATCCGCATCGTCGGAGTAGAAGAACTAACGGGAGCAGAGCATACGGTAGTACCAGATCGTATCGAAGCTGGTACGTACATGGTAGCTGCTGCCATTACAGAAGGTGACGTTTTAATTGAAAATGCGATCGCTGAACACTTACGTCCTTTAATCGCAAAAATGGAAGAGATGGGTGTTCATATTCAGGAAGAAGGTAACGGACTTCGCGTTCGCGGACCTCGTGAATTAAAACCGGTCGACATTAAAACCATGCCACACCCTGGTTTCCCGACGGATCTTCAGTCTCAAATGATGGCACTATTGCTTCGTGCAAACGGAACGAGTGTTATTACGGAAACTGTATTTGAAAACCGCTTCATGCACGTGGAAGAATTCCGCCGTATGAATGGGGATATTAAAATTGAAGGCCGTTCTTCTGTAATCAACGGACCTGTAAATCTTCAAGGTGCAGAGGTAGCTTCAACAGACCTTCGTGCAGGTGCCGCTTTAGTACTTGCTGGGCTTGTTGCAGAAGGTTACACACGTGTAACGGAACTGAAGCACATTGACCGTGGCTATGTAAATTTCACTGAAAAATTAGCTGCATTAGGTGCTGACATCGAACGTGTAAACGAAGGTGTAGAAACAACACCTGCAAAAGAGCAATCATTAAAAAGTAATTTAGCTTAATATTTTATAAAAAAGACCCTCGTTTAGAGGGTTTTTTTGTTTTGGTTTTACTGGCACAACGCTACTTTCTTAGAGTTGTATGCTTAGGATTTTTATCTTCCATGAAGAGAAGGGTCCGAGACTCCTCGAAAATGAAAATCACATTTTCTTCGTGCGATGCATTGCTGCCGGAGCCTTCCTTGTCCTATGGGAAGAGCGGTCAGGTGGAGACTCCTAATGACGCATAGCGGCAGGAGGCTCACCGCACGCCCCATGGAAAGCGAGGACCTGGAACGGAAATCACCCACTACCAAGTAGCAACCTTGTATATGCGAATAGCTTTATGAAAGCATCCTTTCATTTTTTTGTAAAAGTGTTTATAAAAAAGATGCTTCGGGAAATCTATAACTAGTTGCAATAATACAATTTGAAAGGATGTCGAACTCATGCTTTGGACAATAGCTGCAATTTTATTAGTTTTATGGCTGCTAGGTTTTCTTTTCGACGTCGCAGGCGGAGTCATTCATATTCTTCTCGTCATCGCTGTGATCGTCTTCCTATTGAACTTTTTTAAAGGCAGAAAAATGAAATAGCTGTTATAAAATGAAGAAGCCGGCCGATGTGGCTGGCTTTTTTCATTCTTTTCAGTCTTTTAAGGTTCTTCCTTTATAATAATTCCATTTTGAAGCGGGAAGCATAATCTAATCCCAAAAAGGACCAAATCATTATCTCTTATTATTTCTTTTGTCTTCCAAAGTATTACTAACGAAATAACGATGCCCGAGACCAGAGGTGTAACCACATACATGAGTATTTCACCTATTATTTTCATCACACCCTTTAGTTTTTCGTCTCTACCTACTCTTAAATGTTATAGGCTATTTACCGCCAGTCTTCCAAGCGGGCCGTTTTCATCCATTATGTTTTGGAGATCGAATAGAGAGATGACAAACATCGGAAAGCCGTAAGCATAAGCTGTTAGGTCATATAGCTGAAAGTAGATCACGAGCGCTTTATCGGCGATATAATAATCCTGATTCGGGCTAATGCTCTTGAATGGTTCCAGCGTTACGATCTGCTGTTGTTTGATCTGTTCTTTTATGATTCGATTCAATACCTGTACGTAGTCGCTGCCTGGTTTGAAGAGTTCTTTTAACGTATAGGTCCGCCCTGTCGTGAGATCCCATGTCTGTGATTTGATATATGTCATTCCGTGTGCGGCCATTGGGGTGTAGCCGTAATTGAGGAATCCGATGCTTAAGATGTTCTTTTCATTCGTTTTGACAGCGAACTCCCCATACATGCTTAGACGGGCTTCAGGGTTTTGCATCTGCTGAAGCTCTTGGTTGATGTGTATGATCTGCTGATTGACTTGATGCTGGATGCGAGGGTTGATCCGGCCTTCGATCTGCGGGTAATAGATTCTCACCTGACCAGGGGAATACACATGTGTCCTGACGAGAACGGGAGGCTGAAAGTTGTCCATAACGCTCACCCTTTCGTTGAATCTTTTTATACTCTATGCAGCGGGAAGCTTGTAACAGAAGAGTTTCTTCAATCAAAACTTGTAAATCTGACTAAACGAGCACATTTCTAATGTAAAATTACTAGTTTTCATGTTCTAAATGCCTATCCTTTTGTATAAGTTGTATGGTAGAAAACAAAATAGGAGGGCATGGAACGTGAATGTTAAAATTAAGCCGCTGATCTGGATTCTAGCTATTTTTGTTGCCGTAATCGTCCTGCTTCCTGCTATACTCGTGCTACCATTTTCGTCGGAGCCCCCTGAATGGAAAGAACAGAATCAGGCAAGGCCATCTGAGAGAATGCTAGCTTTGGAAATACCGCACTCGGACATCGTCGTCCCTGTATTTCGCTCGGAAAAGGAAAAGGTAGAGAACATTCCGTTAGAAGAGTATGTGGCAGGAGTAGTTGCTTCTGAAATGCCGGCAGAGTTTGAGCTCGAAGCACTAAAAGCACAAGCCTTAACGGCAAGAACGTTTATTGTAAAAGCGGTGCTTAACCCCGGAAAAGATAATAGTTTGCCAGAAGAAGCGATCGTCACAGACACCATCCAGCATCAGGTTTATAAAGGAAAAGATGAACTTGAAGTATTGTGGGGAGACGAATTTGATAAAAAGCTCGCAAAGATCGTAAAAGCCGTCAAAGAGACGAAGGGACAAATTTTAACCTATGAAGGAGAGCCCATCCAAGCAAGCTTCTTCTCTACTAGTAACGGTTATACTGTGAATTCAGAAGACTATTGGAAAAATAAATATCCATACTTACGAAGTGTAGAGAGCCCGTGGGATAAAAAATCACCAAAATATGTACAGAAGGTTCAGCTGCAAGTTAGAACCGTTGAAGAGAAGCTCGGTGTTTCGATCAGAAAGGACGGCGAGGTCGGGAAGGTCCTCGAGACAACGAGCGGAAAACGGGTCGGCAAGTTTGCGATTGGCAAAAAAGAGTTCACCGGTAAAGAGATACGAGAAAAGCTAGGTCTACGCTCCACTGATTTTCAAATGGAGAAAAAGGGCAAACAGATCACGGTCACAACAAAAGGCTACGGTCATGGAGTCGGTCTGAGCCAGTATGGCGCAAATGGAATGGCAGAGGAAGGCAAGTCCTATAAGGAAATCGTAAACTACTATTATAAGGGGATCGAAATAACAGATTACAAGCCGATCGCAGACAAGGGTTTGGCTCTGAATTGAATTGTGTGAGAATTGTAAGGGGTCTGTCCCGGGACAGACCCCTTCTATATTGAGAACCGCATTATGCGATAAGGCATGATGCGGTTTTTTCGGTTGTCGAAAGAAACTTTCAAAAAATTTTCTCACTAAAGTATATATTTTCAGAATTCTGTTCAAACTTGTTGCTGAGGTGATGAAAAATGAAAGAAGAAGAAAAACAAAACAAAAAAACAGTACCGATGAAAGGTAAGAATGCTATGAAAAAACGTTGGGTTTATCCTGCAGTGTATCTTAGTTTTGCAGCCGTCATTTTAGCTTCTGTTCTATGGTATCAAAACGATGCGAAAAATACGGAGAATAATAGTACTCCAGAAAGCGCATTAAAAGAGGATGGAACAGCAGTACCAGTGTCACTTACAAAAGAAGTATTCCAAATGCCAGTTGCTGACCCTGAAGCTATTGAAGTAGTAAAAGATTTCTTTAGTCCTGATGCTACAGCGCAAGAACAAGAAGCAGCACTCGTATTCTATAACAATATCTACTATCAAAATCGTGGTATCGATCTAGCAACAGAAGATAATAAAGCGTTTGATGTAACAGCTGCACTAAGTGGTAATGTTGTAAAAGTTGCAAAAGACCCTGCACTTGGCTGGGTTGTAGAAGTTGAACATGACAAAGGTGTTGTTACACACTACTCATCACTAGCTTCTGTATCAGTTAAGCAAGGAGACCAAGTGAAACAAGGAGCAGTCCTTGGACAAGCTGGTGAAAACGCATATGATAAAGATGCAAAAATTCACGCACACTTCGAAGTCCGTAAAGATGGAGAAGCCGTTGACCCAGTAATGGCTTGGGATCAATCTGTAGCACAACTTGCTTCAGCTGTTGAAGACTCTCGTAAAGAGATGAAGAAAGCAGAAGAGAAGAAAGCTGCGGAAGAGCAGAAAAAAGCAGAAGAGCAAAAGCCTGCTGAAGAAAAGAAACCAGCAGCACCAAAAGCCGACGATAAAGGCGGCAAAGACACAAAAGGCACGAAAGACTCAAAAGGCGGTAAAGACGGAAAAGACGCTAACCGTGAACAAGAATCATCATCTCAATCTGCAGAAGATACTGATGCTCCAGCAGAATCAGATGAAACTTCAGCAGATGATTCAGGTGCAAACGACTAATTTTTTCAACCAAAGGAGCTGTCTCGAGCGATCGAGGCAGCTTTTTCATTTTTGAAAAAGAAATAATGAACATTTTGCCGGGCAAAATGGACCCTATGAATCGGTTCTGAGCGTAGGAACGAAATTTTGAGCGGTCGTGCAGTGGTTTTGAGCGTAGCGGGAAGATTTTGAGCGAAGATCGGAAATTCTGAGCGTAACTCAAGATTCTTGAGCGAACGTGTAACAGAAAAAAGAACACGTACCGTAAAAAGTAAAATAACATACAACCTCCTCATCCAATCATCCTTCCACCCATGAATTTTCCACCTATTTATGCAGGTTTTTTCACAAAAATGGACATTTCCCCTTGTCCCAGTTGAGATTTAGGCATATAACGAAAACTTGGTTAATAAGATGTTACAAAACCTACAATAATTCAAAATTGAGGGTGAGCGGTGAGAAATCGTACTATGGCTGCGGTGGAAAATGGGGAATAGAAGCAACACTTATAAGCCGAAGTTGACAACGGAACTTGTCACGTAGCTTGTTCATAGAAGTCTCTATCGCATCTCTCACATCCATATTAGGGAGGCGAGTGGTGTGCACGATTACATCAAAGAGCGAACCATCAAGATAGGACGGTATATCGTGGAGACAAGAAAAACAGTCCGCATGATCGCAAAAGAATTCGGGGTTTCCAAAAGCACGGTGCATAAAGACCTTACCGAGCGACTGCCTGAAATCAATCCGGATCTTGCAAACAATGTAAAAGAAATCCTCGAATACCACAAGTCCATCCGCCACTTGCGGGGTGGGGAAGCGACGCGCGTAAAATATAAGAAAGGCACAGAAGAAGTCGTTCAATAATCATTAAGAAAATCATTAGATATCATGACACCAAGAACATTATGTGCCGTATAGGTCTGACGTCCAATAATTATTTTTGACAATATTTCCCCTTGTTCGACAAATATATGATATAATGGTAAATTGGATAGAACTTCGAATTTTTACTTAAAATGTCATTATATTGTATGGATGTTAACAGGGAGGATATAACATGTTTTCAAGGGACGTTGGAATTGACCTGGGTACCGCTAATGTACTGATCTATGTAAAAGGGAAAGGGATTGTGCTTGACGAACCATCCGTCGTTGCGATCGACACGAATACCGGAAAGGCACTCGCTGTTGGAGAAGAAGCCCGCCGCATGGTAGGCCGTACACCAGGTAACATCGTAGCAATACGTCCGTTAAAAGACGGCGTCATTGCTGACTTTGAAGTAACCGAGCAAATGCTGAAACACTTTATTAATAAAATAAAAGTGAAGGGCGTGTTTGCAAAGCCAAGAATCTTAATCTGTACACCGACGAACATTACTTCTGTCGAGCAAAAAGCCATTAGAGAAGCTGCACAAAAATGCGGCGCTAAGCATATTTTTCTTGAAGAAGAGCCGAAAGTGGCTGCAATTGGGGCGGGGATGGATATCTTCCAGCCAAGCGGCAACATGGTTGTTGACATCGGTGGTGGCACAACTGACGTTGCTGTCTTGAGCATGGGGGATATTGTCACCTCCTCTTCTATTAAAATGGCGGGGGACAAGTTCGACACAGAAATTCTCCAGTATATCAAGAAAGAGTATAAGCTGTTGATCGGTGAACGCACAGCAGAAAACATCAAGCTGAACGTAGCAACGGTCTACCCTGGGGCGCGTGATGAAGAGCTTGAGATCCGCGGACGTGACATGGTATCCGGATTGCCGCGTACGATTACGGTTCACTCAAAAGAAATTCAAAGAGCATTGATGGAGCCGGTGATGGTAATCGTTCAAGCAGCGAAAAGCGTGCTTGAGAAAACTCCACCAGAATTATCAGCTGATATCATCGACCGCGGTATCATGTTGACAGGCGGTGGTGCTTTATTGCACGGAATCGACCAGCTGTTTGCAGAAGAATTGAAGGTTCCGGTGCTTGTTGCAGAAGAGCCGATGAAAGCCGTAGCCAACGGAACAGGCTTAATGCTTGAACACATGGATAAAATTGCGAAAAGAAAAGTGTTTTAAATAAAAGAAAGTGCCGCCCGGGCTGGGTGGCATTTTTTTTGTTCAGATCCCTATCCGAATTATAGTCCAAATGACTTATTTTTAGAAAAGAATCGGTCAATTTTCGCAGAATCTTATAAAGAAATATAAAAATTTGTCGATAGGAACGATAAGACATTTTGTATCCAGATTACAAATGCAGGAGGAATACTCCGTGTTAAGAGGCTTTTATAATGCTGCAGCCGGCATGCTGGCACAGCAGCGCAAACAAGAAATACTAACGAATAATATGGCCAATGCCAATACACCTGGATATAAAGCAGACAATGCTAGTCTGCGCACGTTCCCAACGATGCTTCTTCAGCATATGGGGCAGACTGACCTCAACGGAAATAAAATGCCGAATAACCACCCTGTCGGCATGCTATCAACGGGAGTTTATGTTCAGGAGACGACACCGAACTTCATGCAGGGAGATCTTCGCGAGACAGGCATCAAGACAGATGTTGCTCTTTTGCAAGGGCAGGTGCCTGCTGATCCTGAAACAGGACTTCCGGGAGGACTTTTTTTCAGACTGAATGTAGAGGGACAGGAGCGTTTTACACGAAACGGTCATTTCTCAGTGGATGCATCTGGGAGTCTCGTTACGCCTGAAGGTCATTATGTTCTTGGGACGAATGGAGAACGCATCACGGTTTCTAGTGACAATTTTACGGTAAACAAAAACGGACAAGTCATCGATAACGGCAGGGTCACGGGACAGATTGATGTTGCGTATGTGGTGAACCCTAACAATCTCGTAAAAGAAGGATCAGGACTTTTCAGGCTAAATGGAAATGGAGAAGCCGTTAGCGCAATCGGAAATCCGGCCATCACGTACAACCTGGAGCAAGGTTTTGTTGAACGCTCGAATGTTAACACAGAACAGACGATGACGGAGATGCTGACGGCATACCGTGCGTTTGAAGCGAATCAAAAAGTGCTTCAAGCTTATGACCGAACGATGGAAAAAGCCGCAAATGAAATTGGCCGGATCGGCTAGGGGGATCGCATATGAACCAGTCTATGATTTCAGCAGCAGTAACGATGGGGCAGATTCAGCATAAGCTCGATACCATTTCGAATAACATGGCGAACAGCACGACGAACGGCTACAAACGCCGGGAAACGCAATTTTTTGACCTTCTTTTTCAACAGATGGAAAGTAAAGAATTAAACCCAACGGAAGCAGGGCGGTTGACTCCGAACGGGATCCGGATCGGAAGCGGTGCGCGTGTTTCTTCCACGGCTATGAGTCTAGAACCAGGAACTTTGCAGCAGACAGACAGAGCACTTGATGTAGCGCTGAAAGAACCGGGACACTATTTTACGATCAGGGGAACAGACCACAACGGCAACCCCATGCCGCTATATACAAGAGATGGTGCGTTCTACTTATCCCCCTCTGCACAAAACCCTGGCTACCTCGAGCTCGTTACATCGGAAGGAAATCAAGTGATGGGAAATAGTGGTCCGATTATGATACCTGAGGATCATCAAAAAATTACTATTGGACAAAACGGTCAAGTTTCGGTAACGTTAAATAGTGGAGAAGTTGTTGAATCAGGTCGAATTGGTGTCGTTAATATGATTCGTCCGCAGCTCATGTTGTCGGTTGGCCATAATCTGCAGCTGCCAGAAGGTATTCCATTCAATCAGCTCATTGAAGAAGTCGATGGAGCAGGAAACTTTGTTCAGCAGGGCGTGTTGGAGTCTTCCAACGTAAACCTTTCAACTGAGATGACCGAACTGATTCAGACACAACGTTCTTATCAATTTAATGCGCGTTCTCTTACAATTGCTGACCAGATGATGGGGTTGGTAAACGGGCTTCGCTAAATGGGGTAGGTTTGTATGACAACGAATGAATTGCATAGGCAAGAATTAAATAAAAAAGAAAATCAAAGAACACAGCGCTATCAAGAAAAAAAGAAATCTTCAAAAGATGGTGAGACGAAGCTGATCCACCGTGGTACAAAAAGAAGCTTTCCAATCTGGCTACGACTATTGTTGTTGATCTGCGCTATCGTGGTTTGTTTTGCTGTCGGCACAATGGTGGGGTATGGTGTGATCGGTGACGGAGAGCCGATGCGTGTGTTTGATAAGGAAACGTGGACGCATATCATCGACCTTGTAGAAAAAGATAAGTAAAGATATAATAATAAAACAATGGCAGGTTGACTGAGTCATTGTTTTTCTTTTGGTTAGAATTAGTACCAGGTAACAATACCAAGTATAATAAAAGGTTGTTAGTAACACTTTGTAGCGATTGTGAGCGAGTTGATTTCCGCTCCAGGTTGCTCGCTTTCCAGGGGGTGTGCGGTGAGCCCATCCGTCGCTTTGCGACAGGGATTGGTCTCACCTGTCCCACTGACCCCCCAGGAGTCTCGCACCTTGCGCTCCAATCAACTTATACAACGAAGTTTTAAGTAATCTAACTCAATAAAGCAATCTCTTAAAAAAAAGAACATAATAAGAAAGGTGATGTTAGTTTATGTTAACTATTGAAGAAATTAAAGAAATTATTCCGCATCGTTATCCGTTTTTGTTGATCGACCGTATTCTCGAAGTGGATGAAGGTCAGCGTGCTGTAGGGATCAAGAATGTTACAGCGAACGAGGAGTTCTTTAACGGCCACTTCCCCGATTACCCGGTAATGCCAGGGGTGTTGATCGTTGAAGCTTTAGCTCAAGTTGGAGCTGTAGCGATGCTGAAGAAAGAAGAAAACCGTGGGAAGTTTGCGTTCTTTGCAGGTATCGATAACTGCCGTTTCAAGAAACAAGTCGTACCTGGAGACCAGTTGCGTCTTGAGGTTGAGATGACTCGCGTTCGCGGTTCGATCGGTAAAGGTAAAGGGATCGCAACAGTCGATGGACAAGTAGCCTGCGAAGTCGAGATCACGTTCGCGCTAGGTAAATAAAGGGGGACTGTCCCCACACAATTATCATAAAAGCTTGAAATGGAGCAAACCGCCTAGGTGATCTGCTTCATTTCAAGCTCTTTTTTATTAAACCAAGTTTATTCACTTTTAGCCTAATGACCGTTATTTAAATAAGACTCTTATTTTTAACCTGCTGGTTAGCGACTACAATGGATTCTGCAACTTTCCAAAGTTTAGGCAAGTATTGCAGACCGTCTTTAGCCCTCCGAGTTAAATCCTCGGTTGAAACTATGCCAAGGTCAGCAACCATGGCTTCAAACGCTGGGCGATGCTTGGATTGAATGTCTTCATTACCGTCCACATCAAAAATTTTATGACACCGTGCAAACGTTGCGACCATCCAGAACACCGCTTCCCGGTGGAAACCTGATCGTATGAGTTCCCGGCTTCCGTCAATGACAATCGGCCGTGCTTCCGCCGTAATGTCACTGCTAAAGAAGAAAGGTGTCTTGGCTAGAGATACGGCGGCATCAAAGGTTTGTTCAAGCGCTTGTAAATGATGTTCTGTCCGTTCCGCAGTTAATTCACAGACACCTAGCAACCTAAGCAGTTCGGAATAAACTTCATCATATCCATAATCCATCAAGACATCTCGGACTTTCAAATACCGCAGCCGTACTGTTGGATTTTGAAGAGCTGCCACTAGAATGACATGAGTGTTTACCCCAGTAGGGAACAGCCAGGAAGTCACTTGGTCATGCCAAGGATCGCGGGGATTAATAGCCTTCAATCCGTTCTCGATCCGAAGACGAGCATGCTCGCACCTGCGAATTACCCATGTTTCATCTGTAAAATGAGCTGAAATATAGTGGTACAGTTTTTCTAAATGTCCGGTGGGATCGCTGATGATGGTGTTTACTCGAAAGCTTCCTGCAAGATGGTAGTCTGTCAGCACCTCTTCCACGGATTGTAGCTGACTCCACGACAAATACGTAATCTCGATCAACACGCCCTCATATCGAAATTTTCCAAGTTTCAAAGGCGTTTCGTCGTGAGACATAACGACAACCACATCCAGGTCAGACGCTGCTGGTAGCTCTTCCTTTTCGTTTAGTAGAATCGTTGAACCACTGAAATAAGCTCCGCGAAACCATGGTTCTTCACTTAAATGCTTCATCACCCATTCAGCCGTAATCGCTCGTGCTGTTCCAACCTTCATAATGACCACCTTTCGTTAAATAGCTACTTCACCTTAGCCACAATCCCATTATGCACTTTTATATAACCATGCTTCAGGATATCCATTCCGTTCTCATACAGATAAAGCCCCATCTGCTCCAACGTCATGAGCTCCCGGTACGTATGGTTCATCACATCTGCCATGATCTCGTAATACAGCTTGGACCGGAGCTGGGCGCGCGGAGTCGTCATCACCATATAGCCACTAGGCTTCAAAAACTTTCGGTGCCATTCCACAACTTCAGCCTTCATGGAATCTGGGAAGTGTTCGAGCAATCCGACGCTCAGTACGATATCAAACTCTTTTCCATATGGTAGATTGCGAATATCATCCACGACATACGAAATGTTAAAGTCATCTTTAAAATAAACTTTTTCTCCCCCTGTATGAGGATTACTCCCTAAGAATGGATAGGATTCCGGGAATTCTGCAAATCTCGCATCCCTGCAGAACGCATCATAATCGACCATTACCACTTCGCCGCCTGGATACATGGCAGATAGCTGCATCGCCTCATAGCCTTCTGCTGCCCCTAAAAATAAAATGCGCGGCTTTTGAACATCCAGACCTTCAAACAACGCACGTTTTCCGCGTGGATCCCAAATACCGTCTTGTACCCGGTGGACATAATTCCATAAATGGATGCGTAAATAATCTCCAAGGGCTATTTTTACTTCAGAAGGTTTGAAGCTTTTTAAACTATGAAAAAAAGCTCCTTTCTTTTCTTGTATTTCTGCTGGAACATCTTTTGAAAACCACTCATGAAAAGACTGGTTGAACATCGTCCAGGAGGTGTGTACGGGGAGAGTCTTACCATGCTCCTTCTCCCAGTCCCGTTTATCCTTCGAAAACGAAGTCACTTCATATGGCTTCCCGATCTCTTTCCAAGAAACGGTCGACCAGTCATTCACCGTATTTAGTTTTACAAACTTTTCGTATTCCTTTTGACTTTTATATTGCCGCAAATCCATGCGATAAGACGGCAGCTTTTCCGTCTGACCTAACGTTACCGGACGATGAACAGCAGTTTCGATCAATGTTCTTCCTCCTTAAAAAAAGGATTTTCTATATGTATTCCAAAACAGTCGTCCAAAATCCTTTAAATCATGTCTTGATCGCGCCCATGGTAAAATAAGAAAAACAAAAAATCGGAGGGGGAACAACGATGAAAATCATTTTTATCGGAGACAGCATCACAGCTTCTAACAAAAATACAGATCCTGAACGACTCGGAAACGGTATGTTCGGATGATAAAACACGTACTGCCAGAGGACGTGAGAGTGATCAATAAGGGCGTGAATGGGCACCGTGTAACAGACTTAGCCCTTCGGTGGAAGCGAGACGTGATTGATCTAGAACCAGACCTATTATCGGTTTCGATCGGAATCAACGATGTTTGGAGACAACTTGACAGCCCAGGACTCAGCCAAGTCGATGTGTCAAAATTCGAAGAGGTGTACCGTGATTTGCTGTCACAGCTTCCGACTACTACAAAACTTGTACTCATGGAACCCACGATCATAAAAGAGAACCCGCAATCACAGGGAAATCAGATGCTGATCCCGTACGTTGAAGTGGTTCGAAAGCTGGCGGTAGAGTTTGATGCAGTCCCCATCCCGACACATGACGTTTTTATCGATCACCTAACCAAAAAACCAGACGTCTCTCTAACAACCGATGGGGTACATATGAGGAAAAAAGGGAACGAACTGATGGCAAAAGCTTGGCTAAAAGAAACGGAATCCTTAATTGACCTATAAAATCGACGGGAGTTATGAAGATGGGGGACGTTATACTCACTTTTTTTGAAGAAATTCATCGTGACGCGCTTAATGCTTTTTATCTTGAGAAAGACCAGCTGAGGTTTACTCCATTGCCAAGTGAGGCCTTGAAGTTATGTGATGAAGATCTTAGCCGGAATCCTGTAGTGATCATGGCTAAAGATACACCAGTAGGCTTTTTTGTTTTGCATGCAGGCGAGAATATCCGTGACTTTACAGAGAATCCGAATGCCATGGTCATCCGTGCATTATCCATCAATCACAAAGAGCAAGGAAAAGGTTATGCGAAAGAGGCGATGCTGAAGATCCCGGCGTTTGTTTCCACTCATTTTCCTGCAATCGATGAATTGATATTGGCGGTTAACTTTAATAATGAACCTGCTCAACAGCTATACAAAAAAATAGGATTCCACAGCCGAGGCCAGGTCAAACCAGGGCCGTCTGGACCTCAGCATGTCATGCATTTAGATATGTAAAACCATATTATATTAAGCCAATTTAAAGAAATTTGAGGAATTGTAAACACTCCATTAGGACTTTGTAAATGGCGTCTTTTCGGGTTTTTTTCGTGATATATTCTGGGCAGGGACACACAAATCCCGTACTCATGCAAATCATAATCAAAATCCGAAGGGAGCAATTTTGGAATGAGCAAAACATTTATGGCGAAAATCGGAGCATCTCTTTTGGCAATTATGTTAATCACTGCATGTAACAACCAGGACGACAACAAGGAATCAGAAATCAACACGGAAGAAAACGAAAGCAAAGACCAAGAAACAAGTACTGAAGAAAAAGAAAAACAAAATGAGGAAACATCAACAGAGGACGAAAAAACGGAAGAAACTTCAAAAGAAATGGAATCAAATGACGAGTCAGCTGAATAAGATATAAAAACGGACCAGGCCTCTACCCTTCAGAGAGGACCTGGTGTTTATTTTTATAAGGGAAAATGGTTCAATGGCATACCCAATATTACATTTTATAAATGAGTAAAAAATACCTATTAACAGAGAATTTTATCAGTCGATTGGCACATTTTCCAAAATAAAAAAACATGGCATAATAATGGAAAAGAAAGCGCTGTTTTATACCGTTTTGTGCAAACGCTTTCATTTAGTTGCACAACTTTTAAAAGGGGGATAAAAGTGAGGAATAAACAATCGCGTTACGCTGTATCTTGGCTTTTATTATGTACGATGATTTTGCAAACGTTTGCATCTGCACTACTTATACAACCGATGAAAACGACAGCCGAAGAACGAACGGTGACACTCGTTGGCAGCCTGCAGGATGAACTTGGTGGAACCGGCGAATGGAACCCAGCAGATCCTGCAACAAAGATGGAAGTGCAACCGAACGGAAAGTACAAGCTGACAGGGACTCTTCCGGCCGGTACTTATGAATACAAGATTGCCATCAATGGTTCTTGGGATGAGAACTATGGCGTAGATGGCAAAGCGGGTGGTGACAACTACAAACTCACTCTTGATTCTGTGAAAGAGGTGACGTTTATGTATGATGACACGACGCACAAGGTAACGATTCCTGAGCCCCTTCCAGAAGAACAGACTCCTCGTATTGTCGGCGACATCCAGCCTGATATCGGTGCCGGTGGTGAATGGGCACCTGGTGAGTCTACAGCACTTTTACAAGATGAGGATCTAGACAACATCTACACCTATACCACACAAGTGCCAAAAGGAAAGCATGCGTTTAAGATTGTTCTTGGAAACGACTGGAATGCACCTGCTTATCCAGGGGATAACTTTGTTTTAAACGTGGTAAAAGAAGCCGAAATCACGTTCTTTTATAACCATGACACAAAAGAAGTATATACCGATTATGATTCGGGATTGCCAGACGGCAGTGTGAACGGGGACAAGCTGTTCCATGATACAAGGAACGAGGCATTTCGTGCACCGTTTGGAGCGGTCAAAGCAGGTGACGACGTAACACTGCGTCTTCAAGCGAAAAAAGGTGACCTATCTGGTGCAAAGCTTTATCTCAGAAACTATAACTCTGGCAGCACGACGGTAAAAGATATGAAGAATGCTGGTTGGACAACGGTAAACGGGGAAGAGATCGAGCTTTGGGAAGCGACGGTCACACCAGAAGAAAAAGGCGTCTATGGCTATAAATTTATAGCGCGTGATGGAGATGCTGTAAAAGAGTATGGTGAAGATACGAAGGAAGGCGGAAAAGGGGCGGTGTCTGACACGAATGCAGGACTTTTCCAGATGACGGTTTACGATCCTGCTTATAAAACGCCGGACTGGATGAAAGAATCTGTCGTTTATCAGATTTACCCTGACCGCTTTTTCAACGGCAACAAAAAGAATGATGCGGCAAAAACAACAGCGCGAGGTACGGAACCGATCGAACACCAAAAATGGAACGAGCTTCCGGACAACCCACGTCAAGCTGAATCAGAAGGGTACGATGGCGATGAGATCTGGTCGAACGACTTCTTCGGCGGTGACATTGCCGGTATACAAAAAAAGCTCGACTACATTCAGTCTCTAGGGGTGAACACTCTCTACTTGAACCCGATCGCCGAGGCGGCATCGAACCATAAATACGATGCGACAGACTATAAGGCGATCGACCCGATGTTTGGAACACCTGAAGAATTCAAAGCGTTTACGAAAGAACTGAAAAAGAGGAAGATGCATCTGATCTTAGACGGTGTGTTCAACCATGTTGGGGATGACTCGATTTATTTTGACCGTTACGGAAAATACGATACGGTTGGTGCTTACGAGTATTGGGCGAGCATCTATGACCTCATGAACGGGCAAGGCTTAACAGAGGAAGAAGCGAAGAAAAAGACAGAAGAGAAGTTTAAAGCAGAAGGGCAAAAGTTTAGTTCATATGGCTTCCACAACTGGTTCAACATCGAGAATGAAAAAGTGAACGGTGTCTACAAATACCAGGCGTGGTGGGGCTTCGATTCACTTCCTGAGATCAAATCGATTCCTGGTGAAGCGGTAGAATATGATTCTGAGCTCAACAATAAGCCGTTCGCAGACTACATCATGTATAACAAGGATTCTGCGGCAAAAACATGGCTGGACCGCGGGGCATCCGGCTGGCGATTGGATGTAGCGAACGAAGTGGATACTGAGTTTTGGAGAGAATTCCGTAATGAACTAAAAGAAGGAAAGAAGGATGATCCGCTGATCCTAGGCGAAATCTGGGATGATGCGTCAGAATACTTCCTTGGCGACCTGTACGATTCTGTGATGAACTACCGTTTCCGCGATGCGATGATTGATTACTTGAAGAACGGTAACGCGAAGGGTGCAGAAGATCAGCTGAACGCTGTATTTGAAGATTACCCGCAAGAAGCTTTCTATGCGCTCATGAACTTGATGGGTTCACATGATACACCACGCGCGGCATTCGTTCTCGGAAACGGATCAGATTCGTATGAGCGTGCTGAGCTGGACCCGAACTATAACCACGCGCTTGGTGTAAAACGCTTGAAGCTTGCGGCTGTTTTACAGATGGGATATGCCGGAGCACCGACTGTTTATTACGGAGATGAAGCAGGTGTGACAGGCTCCAAAGATCCGGATGACCGCAGAACCTATCCTTGGGGATCTGAAGATAAGGATCTTGTGAAGCATTATCAAGCAATCGGAAAAGTGCGTGCGGACTATCACGAGCTCTTTAGCTATGGTGAACTGAATCATCTGTACGCTGAAAATGATGTGCTGGCTTACACGCGGACGGATAAAAAGAACGCAGCGGTAGTGATTACAAACCGCGGAACTGAAGAGAAAACAGTTGAATTGGATGTAAAGAAGCTGATCGTAAACAACGTGAAGCTGACCGATCAGCTTGATAAAAAATATAAAGTGAGTGTGAAAGAAGGAAAGTTGACCGTAACGGTTCCAGCGATGACGGGACGCATGCTTGTTTCTGATAAGGGCCAGAACTTAAAGCGACCTAAAGAAGTCAAGAACGTGAAGGCAAAAGAAGCGAGCCACTCTGTATCTCTGTCATGGAAAGGTGACGCGAAAAGTTACGCCGTCTACCAAACGACAATCTCTGGAGCTTTTTATGAAAAGATCGCAGAGACAAAGAGCAACTCTATCAAAATGGATGGTTTAGATAACGGACGTAAATACTATTTCGCGGTCGTTGCAATCGACAAGAACAAGAACGAATCAATAAAAACAGAGTCGGAAGCGGCGATCCCGCATGTTGCTCTAAAAGACGAAAACTATGAGGTTGGGAATGTAACAGAGCTTCAAGATGGTGTGATCGACCTTTCAAAAGCACAAGAAGTTTCTGCTGAACTTTTTATAAAAGGTGAAACAGAAAAGGACTTAGCAGAAGGTCTGCAGGCCGAGCTCCAAGTGAAAGAACCAGGCAAAGAAACCTGGACATCACATCCGGCAAATTATACGACGCAAAATGGCGAGTTCAACAGCTTCTCGGGAACGTTCTTGCCATTTAATGAAGGTACGTACGAATACCGCTACGCGTTCTCTACAGATCTAGGAAGAACGTGGGTAACGAGCGAAACAAAATCCGTGACGTTCTCAAAAGGTGATGATACTACGGCTCCGGCATCTTCTATCACACTGGAAGAGCCGGCTCAAGAATCGGGACAAGTGAACTTGAAATGGTCGGTTGAAGGAGCAAACGAGCCATATTTGTTCACGGTCGTACGTGACGGAGAAGTGATCGATCAAATTTTAGATCCGAACGTAACAACCTATAAAGACATGAACGTCACAAACGGCAGATCGTATGCTTACGAAGTGCATATCTACGATAAAGCCGGTAACAGCGTGAAGTCGAACGCGATAACCGTGATGCCTGACCTTGTGATGGTAAAAGTGACGATGAAAGTGAACGCACCAGCTTATACACCTCAAGGCGCGGATATTACGATTCCAGGCAGCAAGAACGGCTGGAACACAAGCGCATGGAAGATGACGCGCGGCGGTGCGGTGACGAACGATTATGAATACACGTTCGAAGCACAAGAAGGCGAAGTGATCACGTACAAGTACGCGAAGAACAACTCGTGGGATCAAGAAGGACTTGCGGACCACACGCCAGCCAACCCGAACGATGATGACGTGAGCTACTACGGCTACGGCGCAACAGGAACAGACCTGAGCTTTGTGGTCACGAACCAAGGCGGCAACGAGATGGTCGTGCAAGACAAGATCCTCCGCTGGATCGACATGCCAGTTGTCGTAACCTCTCATACAGACGGACAAACTGTAACATCTGACACGATCACGCTAAAAGGAAATGCGATTAAAGAAGGCGTGATGACGATAAACGGTGAGCCCGTCACGATCAACGACGACATGACGTTCTCGCATACAGTTAGCTTAGCTGACGGTGAGAACAAACTGAACATCCATATCGAACCATCAGAAGAAAACAAATCTACTATTTTTAAAAATGACGGAGGAGCCATTGGAAAAAATACGAAAGATATCGTGATGACGATTCATAAAAACTAGTAAATGATAAGGCGTTTTTGGGATTTGATTCCAAAAACGTCTTTTTTCATTACATTTTCTTTACTATTCTAGTTTTGAGGATATATGGAAGTTTAAATATGCTATATTCATATATGATTTTATAGGGGGGAAGAGAATGAAATTTATAGGAAGTCTTTTAGCTGCCACTTTTCTTTTTCTAGGTTTTCATAGCACAGAGGCCGCGGCTAAATCGTTTAACGTAAAAGTCGGGAATGAGCGTGTTGTATTTCCGGATGCTCAACCAATCATGAAAAATAATAGACTGCTAGTTCCTATCCGACCGGTATTTGAATCCATGAACGCTGATGTGAAGTGGAATCCGGACACGAACGCTGTTACATCACAGCTATCGAAATATGGAACAACTGCAAAACTAGCATTAAACACACAATCACCATTTTCAGAAAAACAATACAGCAGCAAATACTACATTCAGCAATCTGACGTGAAGCCATCTGTCATCAGCAATCGTACATACATACCACTTCGTTTAGTGGGTGAAGCCTACGGTTATAACGTCGTTTGGAACAGCAGCACGAATACTGCAACGTATAAAGAAACAGGCTCACTTCATCTAGCAAATCCTACTTATAAAACACATACGTCTACAGGGTCGATCAGTAAACAAAACGTTTATGAGCTGGAGACGTTCTTTTCGGTTAACAAGTACCGCGCGAGCAATGGCAAAAAAGAGTTAGCACTTAACCCAACGTTGAGTAATGTAGCGAGAGAAAAATCGCGTGACATGCTCGTGAACAATTATTTTGACCACACCTCGCCAACGTACGGATCACCTTTTGATATGATGAAGCAATTTGGCATTTCATACACATCTGCAGGCGAGAATATTGCGGCAGGCTATACGACAACGAGTGCTGTTATGACAGGGTGGATGAACAGCCCAGGTCATAAAGCAAACATCTTGAGCGATAACTTCACAGAGATCGGTGTAGGTTATATCAAAGGTACAACCGGCTACAAGACGTACTGGACACAGATGTTTAGACGACCATAAAAGTTATAGATAGAGTTAGGATGCCTCTTTTTGTGGGCATCCTTTTTAGTTGTGTGGGTACTGGCTTGATGATTCACCGAATGCAGATTGGTTGTGCATAGAATCTCCTTTTTAGTGCATAGAAACTGCTTATTAATGCATAGAATTCAGATCTGTGCATAGAGTCTGCGATTTATCTCATAGGAAAACCGCCTTTGTGCATAGAACCTGTTTTTTGATGCATAGCACTTTCAGATTGATGCATAGAGCAAAAAAGAGCTGCCCCATTCGGCAGCTCTTTAACTTACTTCGGTATAATCAGGGGCACTCCATATCAAAACGACCTACCTTCACCCCCGATACTTCTCTAAAATCTGCTCCGTTATGCTATCCACGTTACCGTTCTTTTTCTTAGCCTCCGCATATCTCTCATAATCCTCAGCGGAGACCTCCATCAAAAAGCTCTTCGGAAAGATATAAGGCTTCCCTTGATCCTGTTCATCCAAGTTGTTCATCACTTCAAGTTCATCATCATTCTCGCGGTTCTGACCAGGTTCAAAGACAAACATCTTGCCATACTCTTCTTCTACACTTCTATTCACGTTGATAAAATACTTCATCTCAAACACTCCTGTTCAACTGGTTATGTCAATGGTATGCCCTAGACATGAGGAAATCAGACGTGAAAAAGCTGAAGAAAGGGTAAATAACCTACAAAAATTGTACAAGCAGGACTCGGCATAATTCGAACTTTGTCCCGATAAGATGTAAGGAGGGCCTGGCACGGCAGGCTTATCAAACGGAAAGGGAGTTGAAAGAAATGAAAACTGCAGGTTCTTGGTCTCATTCCCTAAAATTTCTTTTGTTCAGTGCAGTTGGTATTTTCATGTTCTTCATTCCGATTACGGTCAACGGAAAAACATCTATCCCACTTGATCACCTTGTGACATGGGTAAGAGATACAGCGGGTGAAGCGGTTCCGCTCTATGCTTTGCTTGTTATTCTGCTGGGAGCGGTCTATCCGTTCTACACGAAAACATGGAACAAAGACCGGGTCACGACTACGTTCTCTCTGCTAAAAGTGGTAGGATTGATCGCAGCCGTCCTACTTTACTTTGAATGGGGTCCAGGCTGGCTGAGCGATCCGAACATCGGGCCGTTCTTATTCGAAAAACTCGTCATTCCCGTTGGGTTGCTCGTTCCAATCGGAGCGGTGTTCTTAGCCTTCATTGTCGGTTACGGCTTGATGGAGTTTATCGGAGTGCTCGTTCAAAAAATCATGCGGCCGATCTGGAAAACGCCGGGGCGGTCAGCGGTCGATGCTGTTGCTTCGTTTGTTGGAAGCTATTCGATCGGCTTACTGATCACGAACCGCGTGTTTAAAGAAGGAAAGTATACGGTAAAAGAAGCGGCCATAATCGCGACAGGCTTCTCGACCGTTTCTGCAACCTTTATGATCGTTGTCGCAAACACACTCGGGTTAATGGAAATGTGGAACACGTACTTCTGGACGACGCTTGTGGTGACATTCCTCGTAACCGCGATCACGGTTCGAATCCGTCCGTTAAGCCGAATGGACGATCGTTATGTGGAAGGAGAAGGGCAGCCAGAAGAAGTGGTGACCGAGAAATATCTAGAAACCGCTTGGAGAAGTGCGATGGATTCGTCGCAGAATGCTCCTGCCTTTTTGACGAATATTTGGTCCAACTTAAAAGACGGATTTGTCATGGCGATGAGTATCCTGCCTTCCATTATGAGCGTCGGTCTGATCGGACTTTTGTTAGCCGAATACACGCCGATATTTGACTGGATCGGCTATGTGTTCTTCCCATTCACATGGGCGCTTCAGCTTCCAGATGCGATGCTCGCAGCTAAAGCGGCATCAATCGGCGTGGCAGAAATGTTTTTGCCGGCATTACTTGTAACCGACGCAGCGCTCGTCACGAAGTTCGTTATCGGGGTCGTTTCCGTAGCTTCGATCCTCTTCTTTTCAGCGAGCATCCCGTGTGTGCTGTCTACAGAAATACCGGTAAGCTTGCCGAAACTCGTGCTGATCTGGTTCGAGCGCACGGTGCTGGCGCTGATCTTAGCGACGCCACTCGCGTATTTATTGTTATAAACCGGTTGTGATGTAAGCACTTTAACGTTAGAATAAACATATAAAAATGAATACTCAATACCACTAGGGGTGCCTTTTTAGAAGGCTGAGATTAAAGTGAACTTTAAGACCCTTGGAACCTGATTTGGTTAGAACCAGCGTAGGGAAGTGGTGTGTGGAACAGATTCCTAAACGATATAATCCGTAAAAAATTTGTGAAACCACCTCTTTGCTACTTAAAGGAGGTGGTTTTTTTATTGTGAAAAAACAACTGCATGTGGTCACAAACGGCAAGCAGACAAATGAGGAGATGGCCCGAATCGCTCGCGACATCCATCCTTATGTAACAGCTCTTCATATACGCGAAAAAACAAAGACAGCAAAAGAACTGAGCGAATTGCTCGAGCAGCTTAAAAGAAACGGTGTGCCCATGAGTAAGATCATCGTAAACGACCGTGTCGATGTGGCCGTTTGCTGGCAGACGAGAGGCGTTCAGCTCGCATACCACAGCTTGGATGCAGCTCTTGTCCGGGCAGCTTTTCCAGATAGGATGATCGGCTGTTCGGTCCATTCTTTGGGGGAAGCACAAAATGCTCAGCAAAAAGGGGCAGATTTCCTTCTTTATGGTCATGTTTTCAAGACAGAATCAAAACGGGAACTAGACCCTCGAGGTATCGGGCAGTTGCATCAATTGGTAGAGCAAACATCGGTACCCATTATCGCAATCGGAGGTATTAATCCGAATAACGTTTGTGATGTGCTTCAAACCGGTGCGGCTGGGATTGCCGTAATGTCTGGAATTTTAGAAGCTGAATCACCGCTTGAAGCAGTGAAAACGTACAAACGCGAATTGGAGGTTTGGAATGAGCTTAACGTATGATGCCATTGTCGTTGGAGGCGGTGTGATCGGTTGTTCCATCGCCTATCAGCTATCTAAAAAGAAAAAGAAAGTGCTCCTTTTAGAAAAAGGCAAAGTCGGAGAGAAAGCGTCCAGTGCCGCAGCTGGCATGCTTGGCGCACAAATGGAGTTCGAAGTGGATGACCCTCTCTATCCGCTCGCAAAAAAAAGCCGTCAGATGTTTCGAGATCTTGCACACGAACTCTATGAAATTACCGGTATTGACATCCAACTTATGAAAAGAGGAATCTATGAGCTCGCTTTTACAGAAGTAGAGTGTGAGCGGCACCAACAACGAGCAGAACGGGATACACGTCAGGGTGAAATGGTCAGTTGGCTATCGTCTCGTCAGCTAAGAGAACAAGAGCCAAGCATCTCAAGCAAAGCACGTGGAGCTCTTTATTTTCCAAATGACGGTCAAGTTTCTCCGGTACAACTGACAACGGCTTACCTCAGAGGAGCAACTTATTACGGAACAGAAGTAAAAGAACAAACGGAAGTGGTTCAACTCATTAAAACCGGAAACAAAGTAACAGGTGTTGAAACAGATTCAGAAACGTTCTTCGCTGATCACGTCATTCTGGCTGGAGGAGTGTGGAGCTCAAGGCTTTTACCTGAGCTCCAGATGGTTCCGGTAAAAGGCGAATGCATATCGTTTGTGACGAACGAACCCCTTCTCTACGGAACGGTAAAATACAACGGATGTTACCTTGTGCCAAAACGAAACAACCGAATCTTTGTGGGTGCCACAAGTGTGCCCCATTCTTTCGATGAAAAAGTCACGTTTGCAGGAATTTTTGATTTAATGGAACGAGCGAAACAGATGGTTCCCGGTTTAACGGAAGCTGCGTTTGAAAAAGCATGGACGGGACTTCGACCTCAAACCCAAAACGGTAAACCATACATCGGCCAACATCCGGAGCATGAGGGGTTACTGGTTGCAACCGGTCATTATCGCAACGGAATTCTTCTGTCAACCATCACCGGTAAAATGATCACCGACCAAATCGAAAGCGAGGTGCCTTTCTATGAAACTTAAAATCAACGGCGATGTCGTACAGGTGCCAGATACACTCAAGTCAGTCAAAGAACTGCTCGAACATTTGAAACTGAACGACCAAATTGTTATCGCAGAAGTAAACGAAGAGATTTTACAAACAGAAGAACAAAGCATGACCCAAATAAAAGAAAACGACAAAATTGAACTCGTTCGATTTGTCGGAGGAGGATAATCGTATGTTACCTATTGGACCTTATTCATTTTCATCAAGATTGCTTTTAGGAACAGGAAAGTATCCGGATTTTGAGATCCAAAAACAAGCGGTAGACGCATCTGGTTCAGAGATTTTAACGTTTGCTGTCCGCCGGATGAACATATTCGAAGCGAGCCAGCCAAACTTTTTAGAGATGCTCGATCTAGAAAAATACACCTTGCTGCCAAACACGGCGGGTGCCAAAACGGCTAAAGAAGCGGTACGTATTGCAAAACTGGCGAAAGCGTCGGGATTATGTGATATGGTAAAAGTAGAAGTGATCGGCTGTGACAAAACGCTGCTGCCTGATCCTGTAGAAACATTACAAGCGACAGAAGAACTATTAAAAGAAGGATTCATTGTATTGCCTTACACGTCGGATGATGTCGTGCTAGCGAGACGCCTCGAAGAACTAGGGGCGCATGCGATCATGCCGGCAGCTTCTCCGATCGGTTCCGGGCAGGGAATCATCAATCCACTCTATCTAAAATTCATCATCGAACAGACGAAGGTGCCGGTGATCGTTGACGCGGGAATCGGTAGCCCGAGTGATGCGATGATTGCGATGGAGCTTGGGGCAGATGGTGTGCTTCTGAACACGGCGGTCGCAGGGGCAAAGGATCCTGTGAAGATGGCTCTAGCGATGAAGATGGCCGTAGAAGCCGGTAAGCTAGGTTTTGAAGCGGGGAGAATCCCTAGAAAAGAGACGGCAACGGCGAGTAGTCCTGTAGAAGGGTTGAGTGTGATGTGAATGATAGATATTCAAGACAAGAACTTTTTCATCCGATAGGTAAACAAGGACAGGCGAAGATACGAGAGAAGAGCGTGCTGATCGTTGGAGCAGGGGCACTTGGTGCATCCAGTGCTGAGGCACTCACTCGTGCAGGCGTTAAGAGGCTTGTCCTCGTTGACCGGGATTATGTGGACTGGACGAATCTGCAGCGTCAGCAGCTTTATTCTGAAGAAGACGCAAGGGATCAGCTGCCGAAAGTGATCGCAGCCAAAAATCGTCTAGAGATGATCAATCGGGATGTTGAGATCCAAACTCATGTGATGGATATGGGCATTGAAGAAGCAGAAGAGCTGATTTCAGGAATCGATCTGGTTATGGATGCTACGGATAACTTTGAGACAAGGCTTATGATCAATGATCTGGCTCAAAAACATCAAGTACCGTGGATTTACGGGGCTTGTGTCGGGAGCTACGGAATCAGCTATACCATACTCCCGGGTGAAGGGCCGTGCCTGAACTGTCTTCTGGATAAAATTCCGGCGAACGGCCAAACGTGTGATACGGTTGGGATCATTGCGCCAGCGGTTCAAATGGTGGTCGCTTACCAGACCGCAGAAGCATTAAAGATACTCGTTGAGGATTACCAAGCGGTTAGAAAGAAGATCGTAACCTTTGATCTTTGGGAGAATCAGCACATGCAGCTCGGAATGGAAAAGGCGAAAAAAGAGGATTGCCCTTCTTGTGGAGCGAATCCGACGTATCCTTACTTAAAAAGAGCCACTGAATTAAAAACAGCTGTTTTATGCGGCCGGGATACAGTTCAGATCCGCCCGCCTAATAACCGAGAAATTGACTTAGAAGAGATGGAGAGAAGACTAGGTTCTCAAGGGAAAATCCGGCGTAACCCGTATTTGCTTGAAGTTGAAAGCGACAGCCGCCGATTCGTCCTATTTAAAGACGGCCGTGCGCTCGTTCATGGAACGAAAAATACGGCAGAAGCCAAATCCATCTATCATAGATTTATAGGGTAAAGAAAAAACCGATCAGTCTGATCGGTTTTTTAGTGGGGTGTATTCAGATACAAATTAGGCGGCATCTTTTCTGCGGAGTCTTCGGGCGCGAATCTCCTCAACCGCACCAGAACCTAACAGCACCCCAGTGATAATAAATAAAAATCCTAAAATGTGCTGAAAGCCGATTTGTTCATTGAGGAACAAGAATCCGCCGACCAATGCAAAAAATGGATTTAAGTTTATAAAGATGGATGCCTCGGATGCGCCAATTTTTCCGATTGCTTCGTTATAGAGCATGTGTCCGACCGCTGTCGCAATACAGGCCGAAGCAAAGTAGATCAGCCATAAGGATACTGTCGAGTTTTCGACCACGCCGGCAAACCCGTTCGGTTCTTGGAATAATCCGATGACAATCAAGAACAGCGAACCGATGACCATCATATAGCCCGTCATCAAGCGAGGATCCAGTGTGTGCGCTACTCTTTTGATCAAGATGAAGCTTATCGCCTGGGTGAGTACGGATAAAAGAACGTAAGCATCTCCAAAAGAAACGCCCGTCACTTCTCCGCCTTCGAGAACAATGAAGGAAACTCCGGTAAAGCCAATCAAAAGTCCGATCGCGCGTAAGATCGTTAAAGGTGCTCCGATAAACAGGATCGCCAGAATGGTCGTGAGAAGTGGTGATGTTCCCGTGATTAACCCGGCGTTCGTCGCGGTGGTTCCGGTCAGCCCGATCGACAAGTAATAGTGGTGGGCCACAACGTTAAAAAGTGAGGCGACAAAGACGTACCAGAACTCCTTTTTCGTTAGCCATCGAACTTTCTTTATAAGAAAAAGAAGCAGAAATACGGTTAGTCCCGCTGTTAATACACGGATTCCCGTGATCGTTACAGGCTGAAAGTTCGAAACGAGAATCTTGGTCGCAGCTACGTTCAAGCCCCACGCGATCATAACAAAGAATAATATCATGTACGTTTTGTATGTCTTCATCATGTCATCTTCTTTCTTCTGCTTTTACTTAACGAAGTAAAGTACCAAAATGATTTTAGTTTCAATTGTACCTGATTGGAAGAATTTTTAAAGAGAAAAGACTTGGAATTTATAGATTAAGACGAATTGACTAATTTGACTGAAGTTAAGCAGAACGGTTGACCGTACTTAGTCGAACATTGATATAGTGGGAGAAATTAGATTTCGTAGAAAAACTTAAAAAAGACCTAATCCAAAGAAAAGCGGTGAGATCAACCATGAAAAAAGTGAATCCGTACGTGCTACTTGTCGTCGCGACTTTAATATGGGGAGGAAATTTCGTGATCGGGCGAGCCATCACAAGCAGTTTACCGCCTGTTTCCCTATCCTTTTTACGGTGGTGCACGGCGTTCCTTATCTTTTTGCCGTTCGTATGGCCGATGATCAAAAAAGAATGGCCGATCGTGAAAAGGAAGTGGCCGGTTGTACTGCTCATGGCGCTTACCGGGGTAGCTGGATTTAACACGCTTTTATATATCGCACTTCACTACACGACGTCTATTAACGCATCACTTGTGAACACGTCAACACCGATTATCATCTATATCCTTTCTTTTTTCATGTTGGGGGACCGATTGAACCAGAACCAAATCATCGGAACCGTACTGTCGTTAGCAGGGCTGCTGATTATCATTTCGCAAGGTTCCTTTGATGTCTTGCTGAAGTTCTCGTTTAACGCTGGAGATCTCATCGTGATCGTGGCGGTGATCTGCTGGAGCATCTATTCACTATTGGTCAAACAAAACGCTGGAAAATTACCAGGATATAGCACCTTTGCAGTTTCAATGGTTCTTGGTATAGTTATTTTACTTCCATTTTTTATAAAAGAAGCGAGAACAACCGAGATAGTGTGGTCTGCAGGATCAGTATTAACCATCCTTTACACGGGAATTTTTGCCTCTATTGTGGCCTTCATGTCTTGGAACACAGCAGTAGAGCGGGTAGGGCCCAATAAAGCAGGAATCTTTCTTAACTTAATTCCGGTATTTGCCGCCATCTTTGCTGTACTGTTTATCGATGAAAAACTCGCTTGGTATCAAGCGTTAGGCGGGATCTTTGTTATTTTTGGTGTCTTTATTTCTACAAGACTAACAAAACTAGAACAACGCAAGAGAATGACCGCATAGGGGTGGGGGTAGGGGACAGACCCCTACCCCCGCGGGTATGTAAATTGAAATTATTTACAAATTCACGAAACTAATTTACGCCTTATTTCGTATCTATGATGGCAGGATTATTAGAGGTTGATAGGAGGAACTATGACGACACACACGTTAGAACTTAAAAACTTAACCAAAAAGATTAAGGACAAGACGATCGTTGACGACTTATCGTTCTCTGTCAGAAAAGGCGAGATCTTTGGGCTGCTAGGACCCAATGGTGCAGGGAAGACGACAACGATTCGTATGATCGTAGGGCTGATTTCGATCACCGACGGAGATGTTTTCATTAACGGCACCAATATCCGTGAAAACTATGAAAAAGCTATGGAACGAGTCGGGGCGATCGTAGAGAACCCTCAGCTTTATGATTTTATGTCAGGCTATAAGAACTTAATGCAGTATGCACGAATCATGCCAGGTGTTACGCAGGAAAGAATTGACGAAGTGATTCAGCTCGTGGACCTGGAATATGCGATCCATGACAAAGTAAAGACGTATTCACTCGGGATGAGACAGCGTCTTGGCGTAGCACAGGCACTTTTACATAAGCCGAACGTGTTAATTCTAGACGAGCCTACAAACGGACTGGATCCACAAGGAATCTATGATTTGAGAAACTATCTGAGACTGCTTGCGAACAACGGAACATCAGTTATTGTGTCTTCACATATGCTGGGTGAGATGCAGATGATGTGCGACCGTGTTGCGATCATTCAACACGGAAAACTTGTTCGAATTGATGAAATCCTGAACCAGGAAGATGAGACCGATGTAAAGGTTCACTTCCAGATCGAAGGAGATGTTCAGCAGGCGAAAAAAGTTCTTTCCGACACGCATTCTGATTTAGATGTGATAGAAAGCGGGAACGAACTGATCGTTCAGACTTCGGATTTAAAAACGATCGCAGAAATTAATAAACAGCTCGTGTTAGCGGGAGTCCTTGTTGTTGGTATTCAACGCAAAACGAAGACACTTGAAGAACGATTCTTAGAGATGACGAAGAAAGGGGGCGATCTGAATGAAGTGGCTGTCCCTGTTAACGAATGAGTGGGTTAAGATCTTTAGCAGAATCAGAACGTGGATTTTTATTGCGCTGCCTATCTTAATTATTTTAGGTGTCGTTGTCTACGATAAAGTGGCGAACGATACAGAAGTAAATGAGAATTGGAAACAAGAGTTGACACAAACGGTAGAAGACGATAAAAAAGCTCTAGCAGAAGCAAAAAAGAACGATGATAACGAGATCTATATTGATATGCTCGAAACACAAATCAAACAAAACGAATATGCCATCGAAAATGATATATCGCCGAATGAAACAACAACTTGGAAATTCATGAAGGAAATGGCGCCTCTCTCCTCCTTGATCGGGTTATTCGTCATCGTTGTTGCAAGTGACATCGTATCAAGTGAATTCTCAAAAGGTACGATTAAGATGCTCTTAATCCGGCCGTACAGCAGATGGAAGATCCTCTTGTCAAAGTTTCTGGCTACATTAGGGTTTGCTTTTGTCATGTGGCTAGTGGTGATTGTAACAACCTGGCTCATCGGCGGACTTGCTTATGGATTTGGCGGAATCGACCAGACCTACGTTGTCGTAAATGAGACTCAGGAAGTGACAGAACGAACATTCGTGGAATATGTATTTGCGAACATCGGCGTTGAGTTTATCGAACTGACTGCACTTGTCGCAATGTGCTTTATGATTTCCACGCTCTTCATGAGTAACTCAGTTGCGATTGGGGTTGCAATGTTCACAATGTTTGCAGGAAATACGATTGTGATGCTTCTCGCTTCAAAAGACTGGATCATCTATACACTGTTTGCGAACATGGATCTCAGTACGCTGATCGATGGGCAAAACAAGTTGATTCAGGACTTAACACTACCGTTTTCCATCAGCATGCTAGCGATTTACACAGCAATCATGCTCGCCATTACGTTCATCGTCTTCCAAAAGCGTGATGTGAAGGCTTAATCGTAAATATCGTAGAGGGGACAGACCCGGGTCTGTCCCCTTTTGAGCGTAGAATGGAGATTTTGAGCGAAACAAGGGTAAGTTTGAGCGTAGCGAAGCAATCTTGAGCGAAACTTAAATTAGTCTTAAAAGTGGAGACATCCTTGTGAGAATTCTTTATACTTAAACAAAACTAATTTAGGGGACGTGTCCACATGAAAAGAAAGTCTTTAGAGTACCGAGAATATGTCGCGAAGCTTGT
>NZ_JAMBOR010000088.1 GCF_023715845.1 Fictibacillus phosphorivorans | reverse complement strand
CTATTACGCACTCTTTAAATGATGGCTGCTTCTAAGCCAACATCCTGGTTGTCTGGGCAACTCCACATCCTTTGCCACTTAACGTATACTTTGGGACCTTAGCTGATGGTCTGGGCTGTTTCCCTTTCGACTACGGATCTTATCACTCGCAGTCTGACTCCCGCGGATAATTCTCTGGCATTCGGAGTTTGACTGAATTCGGTAACCCTGTGGGGGCCCCTAGTCCAATCAGTGCTCTACCTCCAGGAATCTTGC
>NZ_JAMBOR010000087.1 GCF_023715845.1 Fictibacillus phosphorivorans | reverse complement strand
CATTTAAAGAGTGCGTAATAGCTCACTGGTCGAGTGACTCTGCGCCGAAAATGTAACGGGGCTAAACGTATCACCGAAGCTATGGCTTGTACCATTTGGTACAGGGGTAGGGGAGCGTTCGAAGTGCCGTGAAGTCAGACCGGAAGGACTGGTGGAGCGCTTTGAAGTGAGAATGCCGGTATGAGTAGCGAAAGACAAGTGAGAATCTTGTCCATCGAAAGCCTAAGGTTTCCTGAGGAAGGCTCGTCCGCTCAG
>NZ_JAMBOR010000086.1 GCF_023715845.1 Fictibacillus phosphorivorans | reverse complement strand
GATCAATATCTATCTGCCTTGCATTACTTTGTTTGGATGTCGATATCTAGTTTTCAAAGAACAAAGCCTCTTACTCGAATACTTCCTTGCAGCTTTGCGACGAGGAACACACATCGTGTATTTTCTCGTAGACGCAGGAGCATAGAAGCTTCTGTGTATTTAGCTAATGAGAGAGAGTTCTCTCAAAACTGAACAAAAGACAAAAGGTGTACTTACGAAACAGTCGAAGCTGCTTCATAATCTCCATAGAAAGGA
>NZ_JAMBOR010000085.1 GCF_023715845.1 Fictibacillus phosphorivorans | reverse complement strand
TACGAAACAGTCGAAGCTGTTTCATAATCTCCATAGAAAGGAGGTGATCCAGCCGCACCTTCCGATACGGCTACCTTGTTACGACTTCACCCCAATCATCTGTCCCACCTTCGGCGGCTGGCTCCCAAAAGGGTTACCCCACCGACTTCGGGTGTTACAAACTCTCGTGGTGTGACGGGCGGTGTGTACAAGGCCCGGGAACGTATTCACCGCGGCATGCTGATCCGCGATTACTAGCAATTCCGGCTTCATGTA
>NZ_JAMBOR010000084.1 GCF_023715845.1 Fictibacillus phosphorivorans | reverse complement strand
CGGATATTACCTACGTATGGACAATGGAGGGATGGGTTTATTTAGCGAGTGTTATGGACCTCTATTCTCGGAAGATTGTTGGCTGGAACATAGGGACTCGTATGACAAAAGAGCTGCCGAAAATAGCACTAGAAAGAGCTATCCAGTATCGAAAACCGACAAGTGATCTCATTCATCATTCTGATCGGGGCTCTCAATACTGCTCGAATGAATACGTGAACTCATTAGAAAAATACGGTGTGAAAATCAGTATGA
>NZ_JAMBOR010000083.1 GCF_023715845.1 Fictibacillus phosphorivorans | reverse complement strand
CATCATAGATATTTTCTAGACGCATCTTTATCACGCGTCCGCCGAGCTTTCCTTTTTTACTGTCATGAATCTGCTTAATGAGTTGATAATCCTCTTCATCTTTTGTTTCTCGTTCAAGGCGCTTTGGTTCTGCTTTTAGCCAGGCATAATAGCTATTCCGTTTTACACCAGCTATTTCACAGAGATGGGAGACATGGCGTTTAAGGTTGTGTTTTCGGATCGTTTCATTGATGAGCTGATACTTCTCAGATGTTGTTACTTCTTTT
>NZ_JAMBOR010000082.1 GCF_023715845.1 Fictibacillus phosphorivorans | reverse complement strand
AAAATAAAAAAATATATGCACAGCGCAAAGAAACGATTGAACGGGTTTTCGCTGATGCAAAAGAAAAGCATGGTATGCGATGGACGAAGCTCAGAGGGCTCAAAAAAGTTTCCGCGCACGCGATGCTTACTTTCGCTGCCATGAACCTTAAAAAACTGGCAAACTGGACATGGCGAGGGCCATGTCCAGTTTAATCCAGGTGTGTTTATTCAAAAATAATACTTAAAAACAACACAAACCCCATTTTCAACAAAGTTGAAATGGGGTTTGTCTACGTTCTGA
>NZ_JAMBOR010000081.1 GCF_023715845.1 Fictibacillus phosphorivorans | reverse complement strand
GAGAGCTTTCAGCTCTTTTATAATCTCGTTATTCTGAAGCTCTTGTGTAGAAGGTGTACGGTTCAGCCACTTATAATAGGCAGCTCGTGAGAGATCTGCGATCTCACAAAGCAAAAGAATACTTAATTTCTCTTTTTCGTGGAGCTCTTGGATGGCGATATATTTATTTTCATTCGGGATATGACTTACTTTCGCCTCCTTTCGATCTCCTCTAACTTTTTTAAAAATGCATTTTCTGCACGTAACCGTTCATTTTCTCTTTCTAATTTTTTCATCTGAAGCTTAAATTTCTCTTCAGGAGTTAACTCGTCTTCTGTCTT
>NZ_JAMBOR010000080.1 GCF_023715845.1 Fictibacillus phosphorivorans | reverse complement strand
TCGGAAATCCCCGGATCAGTGCTTACTTACAGCTCCCCGAGGCATATCGGTGTTCGTCCCGTCCTTCTTCGGCTCCTAGTGCCAAGGCATCCACCGTGCGCCCTTTCTAGCTTAACCTTATAACTTACGATTTGCTTCGAATTTCTTCGTTGGCTTCTCGTAACTTAATGATGTTTGCACATCAAGATTGTTGCTTTGGCGCAGATAAATAACTATCTGCCTTGCATTACTTTGTTTGGATGTCGATATCTAGTTTTCAAAGAACATTTTGCGTTAAAAAAAGCATCATCTCGTAAGATGTGCAATGGTGGAGCTTAGCGGGATCGAACCGCTGACCTC
>NZ_JAMBOR010000079.1 GCF_023715845.1 Fictibacillus phosphorivorans | reverse complement strand
AGAGTAAACAGCACATCAAGATGATTCACCGGCACATCTGGGAAGATTACTTGGAGGAAGCCGATCACCTTCGTCATACGGAGGAAAATAAAAAAATATATGCACAGCGCAAAGAAACGATTGAACGTGTCTTCGCTGATGCAAAAGAAAAGCATGGTATGCGTTGGACGAAGCTCAAAGGGCTAAAAAAAGTTTCCGCGCACGCGATGCTTACTTTCGCTGCCATGAATCTTAAAAAACTGGCAAACTGGACATGGCGAGGGCCATGTCCAGTTTAATCCAGGTGTGTTTATTCAAAAATAATACTTAAAAACAACACAAACCCCATTTTCAACAAAGTTGAAATGGGGTTTGTCT
>NZ_JAMBOR010000007.1 GCF_023715845.1 Fictibacillus phosphorivorans | reverse complement strand
CTAGAGTTACTTGGTGACGTCCTTCAGTAGTATGCTTAGATAACATGTATATTTCTCCCCTCAAACATTATCTACTTTAATTGTACAATAAAAAAAGCTTGTAGACATGACTTTGTCTACAAGCTGAGAGGATGATTATACAATCATCCTCTTCACCAGCTAACACCAGCCTTTATCACATTCGTCTACATATTTTGATGGGTTAGGTTTTTCTACTGGTTTTTCACGTTTATAGATTTTATCTGCATCAAACTCAAAACCCTCGGCCATTTCATACATATTACCCTGATTTGTAAATCGGATCTGACCGATTTTATCTTGATCCAGGTATAGCGACATCGAACCGCCTTTCATCTTGCCGAATACTCTTGACGTTACATCACGTCTATCTTCTTTCATAAAAAAATCCCTCCAAAAAAGAATGAGCAATACGCCTATTCTTTCCTGAAGAGATTCTTTTCATTAATCTTCTTTAATTAATTCCTCGTATTGTTCAGCTGTCATTAGTTTTTCCAGTTCAGAGGAATCTGAAAGTTCAACAACGACCATCCATGCTTTTTCATATGGAGATTCGTTTACTAGTTCGGGGCTGTCATCAAGGTCTTCATTTACTTCTACAACTTTTCCAGATACCGGAGCATATAGTTCAGAAACTGTTTTTACAGATTCTACACTGCCGAAAGGCTCGTCTGCTGTAAGTTCATCTCCAACTTCAGGAAGCTCAACGAAGACGATATCTCCAAGTTCATCTTGCGCAAATGCTGTGATTCCGATACGAACTTTATTGCCTTCTTCTGTTTTTGTCCACTCGTGCTCTTCTGAATAGTGTAACTCTTTAGGAAATTCCATGTGTAATCCCTCCAGCTTTTCTTTGTTTTATAGTAACTACAATAAATTTTTTATTATAGTCATTAACTTTTTTACTTTTTCCACGTGTTTTCGTACTGTTCTTCCTTAAAGCCTACTGTTACATGGTTACCGTCTGTTGCGATCGGTCTTTTGATCAGCATACCCTCAGATGCTAAAAGCTCAAGCAGCTCATCTTCTGAAGCCGTTTTCATTTTCTCTTTGATACCCGATTCACGATACTTCTTGCCACTTGTATTAAAAAATTTTTTAATTTCCAACCCGCTCTTTTGAACCAAATCTTTAAGCTCTTCCTTTGTAGGAGGGTTGTCCACAATATGTACAGGCTCAAAGGCTACTTCATTTTCTTTTAGCCATTTTTTTGGCATGTTGAGCATTTTGGATATTCGTAAACCGTCAGTAGCATTATATCACCCCTTTTCATAGTACCACAAACTAGTGTCACCAATAAAACAAGAAATTTTACACTGTTTAAAACATCCTTTAATAAAAGTCTTCCACCACCATGGTACCATGGCTTAGTTGGGCTCTCTTACATATATCGAGTATAGAGGGGTATATGGAGTGCAGAATTTGTCGAGAAATGTAAACTCGTGGATAAACTGCTTAAATTTTTGGATTGCAGCCTAAATCTCGTGGATAGATTGGACGAATTTCTGGATTGATGCTGAATTTTATTGAAATCGTCCTCTTGAATTTGCTTAAATACCCTAGTAGGTACCATATGAAATCAGATTCTGCACCCGAAACTGTATCTGACTTGAGCCCTTTGCTAAAAGCCAAATAAAAAAAGTCCCCCCTGCCAAGCAAGAGGGAAAAGTGTTTTTGAAGGTTGGCGTAAATAAAATTAATTAAACTACGTAGCGTTCTTCTTCAAGAAGCAATACAGCGATTTCACGCTTCTTCTTGATCACATTCACAGGTGTATGGCGTGTTAGTTTCTTTAACGCAGAAAGCATCATACGCAGCATATCCCCTTCTTCAACGGCAACGATGGATTCCTTTGCATGAGCTTCAATGCGGTTGAAAGCTTCCTGGCAGTACACTTCCGTGTAAAGAAGCTTTTGCTTCGCCTTCTCTGCACCAAACTTATTGATTGCTTTTTCTGTACGCAACAGTACAGATTCCATGCTGTAGATCTCGCTAATAATGTCCGCAAGATTTGCTAAAACTTCTTGTTCCTTTTCAAGCTTTGGTCCAAATTTCTGTACAGCGAGACCTGCTGTCATCAAGAATATTTTCTTAGCCATAGACACTAAGTATTTTTCCTGATCCAGTGGTTCAGTACCTACTTCAACTGGCATTAGCATCATCAGTTCTTGCTGAAGAGAAGTTGCCTTTTCAATCAATGGCAGTTCATTTTTCATCGCTTTTTTAACGAGTGTACCTGGAACAAGCAAGCGGTTGATCTCGTTTGTTCCTTCAAAAATACGATTAATACGGGAATCGCGATAAGCTCCCTCGATCTCGTATTCTGACATAAAGCCATATCCGCCATGGATTTGAACGCCTTCATCTACGACGTAATCGAGCGTTTCAGAAGCAAATACTTTATTGAGTGAACATTCGATCGCATATTCCGCAATCGCTTTTGCAAGTTCACGTCCATCCTTTTGCTTCTCATCAGAAAGTGCCCCTAAACGGTTTTCAAAAAGCCCAACGGTACGATATACAGAGCTTTCCGCAGCAAAAGTTGAAATTGCCATGTTAGCTAGCTTTTCTTGAATTAAGCTAAACGAACTGATCTTACGTTTGAACTGCTGGCGTTCATTAGCATATTTGACAGATACTTCGAATGCACGTTTTGCTGCTCCAACACACCCTAGCGCGAGCTTGTATCGGCCGATATTAAGGATGTTAAATGCGATAAGATGCCCTTTTCCAGCTTCCCATAAGAGATTTTCTTTTGGTACCGCTACATCTTCTAAAATTAAGGTACGAGTAGAGGAACTCTTGATCCCCATCTTCTTTTCTTCAGGTCCCGTAGAGACGCCTTCGAACCCTCTTTCTACGATAAAAGCAGAGAATTTTTCGCCGTCAATCTTCGCGTATACAACAAAAACATCAGCAAATGCAGAGTTCGTGATCCATTGCTTCTCTCCATTTAAAATATAATGAGTACCTTCAGGATTAAGCTTTGCTGTTGTTTTAGCACCAAGTGCATCCGATCCTGAACCAGGTTCAGTTAAAGCGTAAGCTGCAATTTTTTCGCCAGTAGCTAACGCTGGCAGATATTTTTTCTTTTGTTCCTCGTTCCCAAAAAGTACGATTGGGAGTGAGCCGATCCCTACATGCGCTCCATAACTGATTGAAAAACCACGGCCGCGCGCAAACTTTTCAGTGATCAATGAGGATGAAATCTTATCCAGGCCTAAACCGCCGTATTCTTCTGGAACATCAGCTCCTAAAAGACCAAGCTCGCCTGCTTTTGTGAGCAGCTTGCGTGATACTGTAAAATCGTGATCTTCCATCTTTTCAAGCTGAGGCACCACTTCTTTTGCAACAAAGTCTTCCGTTGTCTTTGCGATCATCAAATGTTCTTCTGAAAAATCTTCCGGTGTGTAAATATCTGCTGCAGCAATGTCTTCGATTAAGAAACTTCCGCCGATGATCTCTTTTTCCGCTGTGTTTGACATCATGATTCTCCTCCTTTTTTATCCAACAAGTTCAAATACGCCTGCTGCACCCATTCCGCCACCGATACACATGGTGACAACACCGAACTGTTCGTTTCTGCGTTTCATTTCGTGGAGCAGAGTAAGAGTAAGTTTGGTTCCTGAACAACCGAGCGGGTGTCCGAGCGCAATAGCCCCTCCATTAACGTTTACTTTGCTTTCATCAAGATTCAGTTCACGAATAACTTGAACGGACTGCGATGCAAAAGCTTCATTCAGTTCAAACAATCCGATATCCGAAAGCTCCAACCCTGCCATCTTTAACGCTTTTGGAATCGCAGCAACAGGACCCACTCCCATAATATCTGGTGCCACACCAGCTACCGCAAAGGAACGGAACTTCAATAGAGGGGTTAACCCTTCCGCAATCGCTTTATCTTTGTTCATGATTAATACAGAGGCTGCTCCATCACTTGTCTGTGATGAATTCCCTGCTGTTACAGAACCTGTCGGGGTAAAGGCAGGGCGTAGTTTTCCTAACACTTCAAGCGAAGTATCAGGGCGAACACCTTCATCCACTGAAACGGCAACTTCCTTTTCAACTAGTTTCGATTGATCATCCAGCCAGCGCTTCATTACAGAGACCGGAACGATCTCGTCATCAAATTTACCTTCTTTTATCGCAGCAGCAGCTTTTTGATGACTTCTTACTGCAAATTCATCTTGATCCTGTCGGGAAACACCAAATCTTCTCGCCACTTCTTCAGCTGTGTGCCCCATTCCCATATAATATTGAGGAATATTTTCAACGAGATATGGATTAGGCTTTACAACGTGCCCGACAACAGGCACTAGACTCATGGATTCTGCTCCGCCCGCTATGATCGCCTCAGCTGCACCAAGCATGATTTTTTCTGCCCCATAAGCAATACTTTGCAAACCAGAAGAACAGAACCGGTTGATTGTAATAGCCGGTACCGTCTCTGGCAAACCAGCACGAGCTCCGATCAAACGCGCCATGTTCATTCCTTGTTCTGCCTCTGGAACCGCACATCCGATGATCAAGTCATCGATCGGTCCATCATAATTTCCAGCACGCTGCAGTGTTTCTTTAACCGTAATCGCCGCTAGTTCATCCGGCCTCATATGTGCAAAAGATCCTTTTTTCGCTTTCCCGACAGCTGTACGTGCACCTGCTACTATGACTGCATCTTTTAACATTCGTTTCTTCCCCCCTTTAGTTTCTTAGCGGCTTGCCTTTTACAAGCATGTGCTGCATTCTCGCTTGGCTCTTTGGTTCCCCTGCAAGGCTGAGGAATGCTTCTCGTTCAAGATCGAGCAGATATTGTTCATCCACATATGTTCCTTCAGGCACTCTGCCTCCTGCTATAACAAATGCTAGTTTCTTCGCAATTTTTAGATCATGTTCAGAAATGTATTGGCTGAAATGCATGGTTTGTGCACCGAGTGCGAGTGTTGCATATCCCGCTTCACCAACTACTGGGATCTTCTTTTTAACGGGTGCTTTATAGCCAGCATCTGAAAGTGCAAGAACCTGGCTCTTCGCATCATGCAACAGATGATCGCCATTTACTGAAATGTTATCCTCGTTTCGTAAAAATCCTAGTTTTTTGGCTTCTTGGGCAGAGGTTGAGACTTTTGCCATCGCGATTGTTTCAAAAGCCTGATTCGCGACTTTTTGCAGGTCGCCTTTTGCCCCTTCCGGAAGCTGTTCCAATAGACGGATATAGAGCTCTTTGTTTCCGCCTCCACCAGGAATGAGTCCGACTCCGGTTTCTACTAAACCCATGTAAGTTTCAGAAGCCATCTGCAATCTTGCAGCCGGTAATGATACTTCAACTCCCCCGCCAAGTGTCATTCCGAAGTTTGCCGCCACGACAGGCTTGGCACTGTATCTTACTCTTGCCATGGCTTGTTGGAACTGACGGACCATCATATCCAGTTCAAAATAATTATCATCTTGGGCTTCCATTAAAATGAGCATAAGGTTTGCTCCAACACAGAAGTTTTTCCCTTGGTTTCCGATGACAAGTCCTTTGTAGTTTTTTTCTACTTCATCGATCGCCTGATGAAGCATCATAATGATCTCCGGCCCGATCGCATTGTTTGGTGATGTGAACTCAAGTCCGGCTACATCGTCACCAAGATCGATCAAGGTGGCACCATTATTTTTCTTGATCACATTGCCTTTTTCTTTGAGACGGCTTAAGTGAATCACTTTTTTATTTTCTTCTACAGGCAAATAAGTTCCCTTATGGTAGTACGATACTTCCCCCTCAGTCTTTGAATAGAAGGATGCTTTCTCGGATTGAAGTAATTCTTCTACCCATTGTGGAATCGTCTCTCCTTCTGACTTCATCCTTTCTACCGATTCTTGCAGCCCGATTGCGTCCCAAATTTCAAACGGTCCGTGTTCCCAGCCGAAGCCCCACTTCATCGCCTGGTCGATCGCGACTAAGTCGTCTGCAATTTCATAGCATTTTTCTGCGGAGTAAAGTAGTACCGGTTTAATGATGTCCCATAGAAGCTTACCTGCACGGTCCTCACTGTATAAAAGCGCTTTCACTTTTTGGTTTGTTGTTTTCATCTGTTTAGCTGCTTCGAGTGTTGCTGTTTTCATCTTCGAACGCGGCTTGTATTCAAGGGTTTTAGGATCAAGCTCTAAAATTTCGCTGCCCGTTTTGCTTTTTTGTTTCAAATAGAAGCCCTGGCCATTCTTGCTTCCTGTCCATCCTTTATCGACCATTTCATTGAGGAATTCCGGAATTTCGAATACCTCTTTTTCCTTCCCGTCTACTTGTTCGTAAACGTTACGAGCAACATGCAGGAATGTATCAAGCCCCACCACATCGAGTGTTCTAAACGTCGCTGATTTAGGACGGCCGATAAGAGGTCCAGTTACAGAATCCACTTCACCGACGGAATAGCCTTGTTTCATCATTTCCTGCATCGTTACCATAAGTCCATATGTTCCAATACGGTTTGCGATAAAGTTCGGTGTATCCTTTGCTTCAACAACACCTTTTCCAAGAACATTCTCACCAAAATTCCTCATGAACTGTACGATCTCTGGGCTCGTATCTTCAGTAGGAATGATCTCTAAAAGCTTTAAGTATCTCGGAGGATTGAAAAAGTGCGTTCCTAAAAAATGAGATTTAAAGTCTTCTGACCGACCTTCAGCCATTGCACGAATGGAGATCCCAGACGTGTTAGAGGATACGATACTCCCCGATTTACGGTACTGATCAACCTTTTCAAAAAGCTTTTGTTTTACATCCAAGCGTTCAACGACAACTTCAATGATCCAGTCTGCTTCTTTCAGCTTCTCTAAATCATCTGTAAGGTTACCAATTGTTATCAAATCAAGATTTTCTTTTACCGCAAGTGGTGCGGGTTTTTGTTTAAGTAATTTCTGGGTTGCAGTTAAGGCAAATTTGTTTCGAAATGCTGGGTGATCTTCGGTGATCCCTTTTGCCTTTTCTTCTTCGCTTAAAGAAGGCGGGACGATATCCAGTAGTATGGTTGGAATTCCGACATTCGCTAGATGAGCAGCAATGCCCGAGCCCATCACACCAGATCCCAGTACAGCGGCTTTTCGGATTTGACGAGACAAAATAGACTTCCCCCTTTATTGAATGAATACTCATTCATTTTTTATCCATAAAAAAATAATTAGCCTACACTCAATATAAAATATATTCAGAATTTTAGCAATAGTTCTGACCGATTTCTTTGAATTGTTTCTAAATTGTTTGGGGTCTGTCCCGGGACAGACCCCAAACAATTAAAAAAAGAACTCCCGTTGAGAGAGTTCTTCACATTTATATAAAGTTAAAAAAAACAGTTTTGTACAGTGACGCTATCTTTTTACAGGTATGCAAATTTTTTTGTACGGTTACGCAATTTTTTTGTACAGTCAGAGCCTATTTTTGTACGTTGCCCCTCATACAAACACGATTATGAAGATTTTTGTTCACAAAAATCAACCTTACAAAAAGCTCTTCGCATAAAATAACTACTTTCCGAGAACACCTTTGAGCACAAACATAACGTTTGCTGGTCTTTCTGCAAGTCTTCTCATGAAGTAGCCGTACCAGTCGTTTCCGTAAGGTACGTAGATACGCATCTTGTATCCTTCTTGCAATAACTGTTCTTGGCGTTCGACACGAATTCCGTAAAGCATCTGGAATTCGAATTGATCATAAGGAATGTTGTGCTTTTTAACCAGATCCTTTGTATACTGAATGATCTCATCATCATGCGTAGCAACTGCTGTGTAGTTACCATTTAATAGATGAGTCTCTATCAATTTCTTAAAGTTGTTATCCACATCGCTTTTTTCAGGATAAGCCACTTTCGGAGATTCTTTATAGGCACCTTTAACCAAACGCAGGTTAGGTTTATATTCATTAAGGTCCTGTACATCCTCCAAGGAACGGTACAGATAGGCTTGAATTACAGTGGAAATGTTGTCGTATTCTTTTTTAAGCTGCTTAAAGATCTGCAATGTTTTTTCACAACGAGAGTAATCTTCCATATCAATCGTGATAAATACATTATGCTTTACAGCAGCATCCATGATTTTTCTCATGTTGCTGAGAACCAGCTCGTCGCTGATGTCTAACCCCATGGAAGTCAGTTTTAACGAAAGCTGTGAATCTAGATTTTCCTTCGCGATTGCTTTTACCGCTTGGATACAATGCTCTGTCATTTCAGCTGCTTCACGTTCGCTATCTACAAATTCACCTAAATGGTCAATCGTAACAGGCATCCCTTTTTGATTTAATTTTTTGATGGCTACAATAGAGCTCTCAAGTGTTGCTCCTGCTACAAAACGTGCTGCACCGAAACGCAAGCCATATTTTTTTGCCAAGCTCGTCATTGACTTGTTTTTAGCTAAGAATAAGAAAAAATTACGCATTGCTTGTTCCAATCTAATTGCCTCCCCATTACGTTCTCTACTCTATATATAAATGGTAAATTTCTATACAATGTAACCGCTTTAAATATATCATTCTTTTTGCAAACTTTGTCGATTTTGCAAAATTTAAATTATTTAAACCACAAGAAAAAGCAGCCTAAAAAGACTGCTTTCCCTTATTTTTGATCTCTACGTTGCTCTTCGTTTAACTTCTTAATTTCACTGAATAAGTCTTTCATCGCATCTTTTGCATCCGGATAACTCTCATTCCAATGTTTGGCTAGAGGCGGCATGTTTTTAGCGATACTCGCGTATAACACATATGCTTTCACTTTTTCAATATACTCAGGTTCTGTTTTGCCAATCAAAAGTTCAGCATATTTTTCAATCAGTCCATCAAGCTGAGATTGCAGTTTACTATCCATGTTTAACCCCTCACTTTCTCTTTATAATGATAATGATGACATCACGGCTAAATACAGTGAACCAGCAGCTAAAATGGAAACGATGAAGACGGGGAGAAATCCTATTTTTCTTTTAATACCCATAAACACACCTGCTAAAAGAACGATACAAGCAAACAGCCAGCCGAAGCTCAATAGTGATAGATCGATTTTCAACATCGGATTCTCACCAGGATTCAATCCCGTAATCAAAGAAAATAAAGAGGAAGGCTTCTCCATTTTGAGAGTTTGTGCTACATCATGCGGCGGTGTCTGCTGGCTCATCACAGCTGTCGCTGCAAAAACGAAGAACAATAGAATCCCTTCTACTTTTATCCATCTCTTTATGGATAAAGAACCTTCTCCACTTAAACGTTTTTTCTTTAACCATATACCATTGATCACACTATAAAAAATCACAACAAAAAGTAAAACATGCTTAATCAATAACGCTTGCCCATAATTGAGCATATACCCGTTCACATATTCAGGCACGATGTATGACATGAGCCATAATCCAGCTCCGATCACAATAAACAGACACATTAACGCGAAAGGGGTGAACCATTTATAAAAAGCAACTCCCGGACCTTCACCTTTACTAAAAAAACCGACCGTAAGAAGTGTACCTGACCAGGCTGTAACCGCTAAAAAATGAAGAGAATGAGCAACTATACCGAATGAGTCTAAGCTTGCAGCATGGCTCGCATAACCGATGGATAGTGCCATCCCAGTTAATAAAAACAAGGATAGCCCTGCAAAAAACCTTTCTTTCCCAATATCATTAAACAGGATCATAAAAAATAACAAGACAGTGATGCCCGTTAAAAAAAGCCAGCCCTTTCCTAACTCGAAACTAAAAATAATATTTTGAAAGGTTAGCCAATAGCCGATTCCTTCTCCTAAATAAAGAGTAAGCCTCATCAACTCTCCTATACCGAAAATGGGGACTACGGCGACAAGCAACAGCAGCCATGATTTTTTAATACAAATTTCAGGCCGTTTGGTTATTGGAACAGAATAAAGGATACATGCCCCGATTAAAATGGAAAAACACAAATACAGCATGGCTTTAGCAACTATGAACATACAAATGAACTCCTTCACAACAAATCTAAGTCTATTGTAGCAGGGATTGGAAAAAGCCGAAAAAATAAGAGTGACAAAATTACGAATTCAAATAAAAAAACTGATTCACTTAAGCTGTTAAGCTAGTGAATCAGCCTTTATTTATCTATGATTTCCTCTTTGAACGACCTTAGATAAAAATTTCACACTGTCGCCATAACTAAACTTCTTTGCGGCACGTCGAAATTCTTTTAAACCTTTGCGGGTTACATTGAAGTAAGGATCGATCAACCCTTCTTCCTTCAGGTGGTTAGCCGTTTCTACCGTGATGGAATGCTGTATCTCTCTCATTTTGTGATTGAATTGTTCTAGACTTGCATTCAAAACAAATTCTTTTCCTAAAAGCTGTACGACATCTTTAGCAGTCGCCGTTTGTATAGATTGTTCATCTTGTATCTCTTCTACTTGCTGTTCATCATTCTCATATTCGTCTTCAACCATTTCTTCTGGATCTAATAGGGAAGTAATTCGCACGATTTCTTGTTTTGCCAGCATGATTTCTTTTTCTTTCTGTAGCAGATAATCGATATAATCTCGCTTATCATCTTCGTGAAGATCTTCATCAACCAATCGGTTCGTAATTTCTTGTTGGACTTGTTTCATTCGTTTCACTTGATCTTCCAACATGAATAATTGTCGTTCCATCTCTTCTTTTTCTGATTCATCGTATGTAATCTCTGTTTCAAGGATCTCTTCTGCTTCCTCTGTCTCGTTCTGTGTATCTTTAGGAGAACCTGGCAGGAATGATTTTCCGGCTGCAGAAAAAGCTTGTAGTGCTTCATTTATCTTTACATAGAACATGCTGCAGATTCCGATTGCAAATATTGCTAAAAGAAACGCCAGCAGATCAGAGAAATGAAACGTGAATGTTGTTACAGCAATTTTAAACATGAATACCATTGAAAAAAGACTGATCAAAATAATTTTGAACCAATGGTTACGAAGTTTTATTTTCTCATCAGTTGTTCTCACAGTTATTGCCCCCTTCTAACTCTCCCTATTCTATATCTCTATACAGGAATAACTTTATAACCATTCGCAGCAAATCTGTTTTTTTGTCCGCTTTTTAAAACATTTTTACATTTACAGAAAAAAACAGCTGCTATACACAACAGCTGTTTCTTTTTATTCAATTACACCAGACTCCACAATTTCAAAATCCGTTGAAACAGAGATTTTCATATCAGGGTATTGTTCCTTAAATCGTTTAAAAACCCAATTCTTTTCCCGTCGTCTTACTTGGTCACCTAACCCTAGCGGATCAACGTTTAACCTTTGAAACTTGGCGATTATCTTTTTGGCATCTTTATTAATTTCTTTTGTTAATGTTTTTTCAACGAGTTGGATATTCTGTTTATTTTCTAAATCTAACCAAGGTGGATATTCATGGATCTCTCCTAAAATTTTCAGTTTTATATTGAATTCTGGAACCCCATTTACCTTTTTTACCTTATAGGAGGCTGTTCCTTTAATATTCCGAATAACGGAATGACCTTTACGTTTTCCTTTTTTTAATTGAACTTCATAATTTCCTGTCCTAGAACCTTCTAGCAAAATTTTAAATACAAAAGACTCCTTGTGATTGATTCGGCCTACATATTTGTCATCTCTAAATAGAGCGATTCCATTAAGCTGTAAGGAATTTTTTTCTGATTTAATGATAGGTAGAAAAGGATCTATTCCTTCACCGTAATAGCTATAAAGAAAAACATGCAAGTTTGTTCTTGGGAGGTTTTCACTTTTAATATTTTGTTCAAGCAGTTCCATGATATATATGGAAGGAAGCGGTGTAGCTGTATATTCGTTTGTTAATAATTTATTCGTATTCCCCTCTACGACAGATAAAAATAAACGATTACCCACGTTAGGATCACGATAAAGGGAATTCATGATATCCAATATGCCTTTTCTTGCAAATTTGTGATTAAAAAGTACAATACGCAATTGCCCAGCAGCAAGTGTTTTTGGAGATTTTGTGTTTAATTTAGAACGAAGAAACCGGCTAGTATGCGATACAGCTGAAAGATATTCAACTCGAACCTTTCCATCCTGTTCAAAGATCGGATACGTAATCGTACCCTGAATATTACCATCAGGAAGTTCATCAAATCCAATGGCATGGATCAGCTGAACATCATCAATGATTTCCTTCGGTACACAGCCTGCTAATAAAATAAGAATAGACGCTAAGAGAATAATCTTCATCTTCATCATTCATCGATGTCCTTCTTTTTTCTCATTTCTTTTAGTTTGTTTTTGTTCGGAAGCTGAGTACCTAAGCTTACTGGTCTTTTTAACAATCTATTGTATGGCAATCTGATTACAGTATCCGTCATGTCTAATAATCGAGGCGGATAAAGCGGTGCCATATATGGCCTTCCTAGTGATTCCAACCTTAGCAGATGAACCAATACAAAGCACATCGCGATGACGATTCCCACTCCACCCCAATTGGCTGCAAAAAAGATAAATGGAAAACGAAGGATACGGATTGTGTTAGCCATTTTATAGATTGGTGTAGTGAAAGAAGCAAGAGCTGACAAAGACACAATGATCAATAAGATGTTGCTCGTCAACCCCGCTTCGACGGATGCCTGCCCGATTACGATACCTCCAACGATACCGAGTGTCTGACCAACTTTCGTAGGCAAACGCGCTCCTGCTTCTCTCAGCAGCTCAATGGTTAACTCTAGAAACAACACTTCCAATATAGGTGGAAACGGAATATTAACACGCGATGATATTAAAGGAGCAAGAAGATCTTTAGGAATCATCTGGTAATGATACGTTAATACAGCAACATATATTGGTGTTGCGAATGTAGAAAAAATAACTGAAATAAATCGGATGAAACGGAATAACGAACCAAGTACCCAAGACAAGTAATAATCTTCAGGAGACACAAAATACTCTGTTATTCCTGTCGGTCCAAGTAACGCTTGGGGTGATCCTTCCGAAAGAACGGCTATCTGTCCGTAATTAAGCATGGCAACTACTCTGTCAGGTCGTTCTGTCGTAATCAGCTGAGGAAAGACAGATTTGGTGTTATCTGAGATCATTTGTTCTAAATACGAGCTGTCTGGGATGACTTCAGCCTCCAAATCCTTAATCCTTTGCGTAACGGTATTGATGTTTTCTTTTCCAGCTATACCTTCTAAATAAGCGATAACTACACGTGTCTTTGAAAATTTTCCTATCACGATTTCTTTAAAACGAAGTTCCGGCACAGGCAGTCTTCTTCTAATCAAATAGAGATTTGCATCGAGGTTTTCGATAAAAGCTTCCTTAGGACCGATTACAGAGAATTCAATTTCTGAAACCGAAACTGGACGGTTTGTTGCACCATTCTCAGCGCGGATCACGGCACATTCTTCGTCATATTCACCGAACTGTATAAGAATGAACCCACGCAGAAGTTTATTCTGAATTTCTTTTATATCCTTGGTTATCGTTACACTTTCAATGGGCAATATATCTTTTAGATCCTTTAATGACTTGAAATCTTTGTTGTGAATCACGTAAGGAAGAAGATCTCGATGCAGCAGTTCACCGTCGATCATAGCTTTATAATAAGAGATGTATACATTGTGATGAATGGTCTTTTGTGGATAATGAATAAAGTCTGCCGATTCTTTTGCATTATCAATAAGTTCCACTATGCTTGCATATGTATTATTCGATAAATCAATTGTATGACTCTGCTCTTTCGGCTTCTTTTTTAGCCATTTCATCATAAAGTCTGTCACCTCTTCTCTACTCTTAATATGAGAAAAGGATTAAGTTACTATTCAAAGAGGCATTCTTAGCCAGTAGGACTTCGAATGCCTTTTGTCACTCTTTTATACGAGTGCCGTTTCAATATTATGGCTGATAAACGTTCCGATATCTTCCCCTCTGCAGATTTTTAAAAACGATCCCTCTTGATTAAAATCAAAAAGGTGAATCGGCAAACCGTGGTCTCTAGCAAGGATAAGTGCCGATTGATCCATAACTTTTAAATTATTTCTGATCGCCTCATCATAGTGAAGGGTTGCGTACTTCTTCGCTTCTTTAAATCGGTTTGGATCGCTGTCATATACTCCATCAACACCTTGTTTTGCGCAAAGAATGGCATCGCAATTCATTTCTAAGGCTCGTTGAACAGCAGGATAATCAGTTGTGACATAAGGCTGCCCATTGCCGCCCGCAAAGATAAGAACATATCCTTTATTTAAATGATGAACAGCTCTCAGCCTGATATAAGGCTCGGCAACTGTACTGATGGGTATCGAACTCATAACCCTTACTTCCCGGTCTAATTTACTTTTTAAGACACCTCTTAGCATTAGGCTGTTTATAACAGTACCTAGGGTCCCAATCTGATCTGCCTCTACCCGTTCAATCCCCCAATATTCGGCCAGATTTCCTCTAAATATATTGCCTCCTCCGACAACGATGGCCACTTCGATTCCTTTTTCAATGACAGCTAAAACTTCTTTTGCGATGTGATTTAAAGAAAGATGATCAAATCCTGTCCCTTGATTCCCAGCTAGGGCTCCGCCGCTTAGCTTGATTAAGACTCGTTTATAACGCATCCCCTTACCCTCCTCTATATAAAAAAAGAACAAATGACAAGAATTAAGTCATCTGTTCTTTCACGTAAATAGTCGGCGGATTTTTTAAATGTTTCTGAATTACTTTTCCGAAAAGAACCATCTTTCTCCGCCTCCTCTTTTTTCTTCTTCCATTATATACTTACCAGCTTGTGTAAGTGAAATGAAAATACCCTTCTAAAATTTTTAGACGTTCGACTATTTTTTTAAAATATAGACAGTATACCTATGCCTTTTCAACAGTGTGATACATATAATGCATGGACAAGAGTAGTCAAAATCATTATCAGGAGGAAATATTTTTGAGTAAGAATAAACCTGTACTCTCTCATAGAGAGCTATGCAAATTGTTAGGCCAGTGGATTCAAGTCAATACTGGCGGTCCAGAATCAAGAGTTGGAAGATTAGTCTGCGTAGGTCAAGACTTCCTAGCCATTCAAAACTTAGATAAGGACGGCAAAGGAAAAAGGAAAGGCAAAGGCAAAGGAAAAGGCGGCAAACAAGGCAACGAATTAGTCTTCTATCAGCTTTCCCATGTAAAGGCAATTGTTCTTCAAGCGGATGGCTTATGCTGTAAATGGAAGAACAAAAAAAGCTGCATTGACGATACCTTCCGTTGTGTATTAAAGCATTTTATCAACCACAAGGTTAAAATTAACCGTGGAGGACCAGAGAGCGTAGAAGGCGTTCTTGTTGCAGTTGGCCATAACTCAATTGAAATTATCAATGGCGACGAAGTAATTATCCTTGCAATCCACCATATTAAGAGTTTCAGCCAAATCGGCGGATGTCGTGAAGAGAGCAGCCACAAGAAAGAGTCTTCTAGCAAAAATTCTTCAAGTAAAGAAGAATCAAATTCTCAGAAGAAAGAGTCTTCTAACAAAAAGAAGTAAACAGCCGAGATTAGCAGGTCTTGATTCAGCAGGGCTGTATCAGACTGTACTCATAAACCGTCCTGTTTTTGTATAAAAAACAGGACATTTATTTGATTATATTCAACTTGTCTACCACAGGAGGAACGTTTTGAGTATTTACAACAGATATATTGGTAAGACAGTTAACCTTACCATCAGCGGAAACAAGAGTATTACTGGAATCATAATTGATATTGGTACCGATATCATAGTGGTTTTTGATGGAGAACAATTTATATATATCCCCAAAGTACACATCCACCTTATCAACAACAGTATCGATGACGAAGAAGAGATCAAAAAGCCAAAAAACACACCTATTATTTTTGAAGAAGAAACGATATCTTTCAGAAAAATATTGACGAACGCAAAAGGCTTATTCTCCGAAGTATTTATCACGAGTAATCAATCCATCCATGGATATATCACAAACATCATGAATGATTACTTCGTTTTTTATTCTCCCGTCTATAAGATGATGCTTATTCCTATGCAGCATTTAAAATGGCTGATCCCTTATAAAGAAAGTGAGAGGCCCTATACCCTGTCAAACGAAGAACTGCCATTGGTTCCGATCAACATGACACTGGCAAGAACATTTACCGAACAATGTAAAAAATACGAAGGAAAGCTTGTTATTTTTGATTTAGGAAAAGATCCGAACAAAATTGGCAAATTGGTTAAGATGGATAACGGCCAACTACAGCTGACCATCGAGAGAAATAGGAATGTATTATTGAATATCCAGCACATTAAGAGCCTTCACCTTCCATAATGTAAAAAAAAACTTCGCATCGCCGAAGTTTTTTTTTATGAAAAATGTGTCAAGACCAATGAACATAATAAGCCTAATGACGTGATCAAGCCCACAGCTGCTCCTGCATCTTCATGTGCTTCCGGCAGCATAGTAGAGGCTACCATTGCCATGATGGCACCGCCTGCAAATGCCCCAATTAATGAAAGAAATGCTACAGACGCATTCTCTAATAACACAAAGCCCAATAAAGCGGCAATCGCAGAAATCAGGAACACCGAGATCCACATACCGATAATTTTCTTTTTAGAAAAACCTTCTTTTAATAAACCAATCGAGCTGGACAATCCTTCAGGAAAATTACTTAAAAAAATGGCTATTACGAGCAGCCAGCTTACTTTGCTTTGTTCAATCAGACTTGAACCGATCAAGACGGATTCAGGAATAGCATCTAACAAGGTGCCAAAGAAAATGGTCATACCCACTCCTTTAGTCTTTTTGATCCCTGACATTTTTCTTTCATGACCACCCTTTTTTGCAAGAATGCTATTGATGATCGTAAAAATAGAAGCCCCAAGAATAAAACCTATCGCGGTTACTTTTAAGTTGCTCTGCTCAACAGCTTCAACCAATAGCTCAAAAGAAACAGCACCGATTAAAATACCTGTTCCAAACGCCATGATCCAAGCTGTCCATTTTTTAGGAATAGAAAAGGCAAGTCCTGTGAAGCTTCCGAGCAAAACAGCAGAACCTGCGATTCCTCCCCATAAAGCGGCTTGCAGCATGCTTCATCCCCTTTCCTTCTTTAACACCTTTTCCTAATCGCATTTTTTCTATACAAAAGACAAAAGAATAGTGGATGCGCTAAGCACATCCACTATTTTAAGTTCAATTCATTAAAAGTCGTTTCGTTTCGGATCGTTGTTTTTATTGATTCCAAATTCATCACTTGGTGTATTCAAATGATCAAATTGACGATCACGTGCAATCGTATGAGGTTTATCTACATCAACGCCCAATGATTCGTTTTCCGTTTTAGAACTGTGTGTACGGAAATCTTTTAAGCTCGTTTGATCTTTCCATTGGGCCGGGTCGGGACTTTGAATCGTAGTCTGTTCCATTCTTCTGCTAAGTTTGTTCAGCGTACGCCCTGCGGCTTCACGGCCACCTAAACCGAAAGCAAGTCCAAACGCAATCGTGAATCCACCTAAGATCAGGATAAACGCAGCGTTTACGATTGTCTTAGCAACGCCTAATTGATCCAGAGCCATAAAGAACGCAAGTGTAATGATCGTATATTTCGCAATATTACCAAGCAGCTTGCCTTCTGTTTGTTGTTTGACCATGCTCATAACAACACGTTTCACTAGTTCTCCTGCATAGAATCCGATACCTAGGACGAGAACAGCCGTTAACACCATCGGAATATAAGCAAGAACCACTGATAAGATACTTACTAAGCTTTCAAGGTTAACCAGTTGAAGGGCTTCGATGGTAAATAACAATACCACCAGAATCTGTGCGGTATAACCGATAATCTGGGAAATGGTAAGTGTTTGATCACTCTTATGAAGAGAGCCAAGCCCCATCTTATGGAAAATACCGTTAAAACCAACCCGTTCTAATAAGGAAGTTACAGCATTCTTAACCCATTTACCAATCCATAATCCCGCTGCGACAAGAATAATCGCTACAATGATGTTTGGAATCATATCCATGATCTGACCAAGCATACCGATTGCAGGTCCAGAAATTCCGTTAATATCAAGCGTCTCAAGAGCTGAGATCACAACCGGAATCAAAATAAAGACATAAACGATCGTACCAATGATTTGGGATAATGAGGTTTGATCTAAAGCACGTTCAGCACCCAATTTGGAAGCCAAGCGGTCTGTACCAATGCTTTGTAAAAAGTTTACCAAGATCTCTTTAACAACTTTTGCTACAATCCAGCCTACAAATAGGATAATAGCAGCGCCTAGAAGTTTTGGTATGAATGCAAAGAATCCGGAGAGCATGCCCTCAAGAGGTTCAGAAATGGCATCAATACCTAATGCAGCTAATACCGCAGGAAGGAATAAAAGAAGCGTGAGATAGAATACAGCTTTTGATGCTGAAATGACTGCTTTATCGGACTGTTTAGGGTCACGAGTCAGCTTCCAGCGGTTCAGAAGTCTTTCAAATCTCGTATTCTGACCTAGTTTTTTTACTAAAATCGATAAACCAGAAGCAATCAGCCATGCCACGGCAGCAATTAATGCTGCTTTTAATAGATGAGGAATTGCAGCTGCAATCACCCCTAAAGCATTTGAAATCGGCTGAGCAACATACGGAAGGCTAAGCATGTTCAAGAACATAACAATCGCCACAGCCATAAGCATCCAGAAAACTACTTTACTTATGATTTCTTCTGAGGAATATTTTCCAGACCTCGTTCTTTCTGGATCTTCACGATTATTGTCAGGTTTCATCCATCTTGCTACTTTGTTATCAAAATCTGTTTTGTGCAGTGCTTTTTTCACTGCTTTTGAGACCAAAGAGGCGATTAGCCAGCCAATTAATAATACGAGAATAGCTAGAAGTAAATCTGGCAATCTGCCTAAATAGGCCATCCAAGAATCCGTTACACCGTTGTAATCATACATTTTTTTCCTCCTTATAAGGTTGATAGAAAATATCTCTTAATATGCTCTACTTTCCCAGTGAGATTGTCAGTTAAACTACATACTGAAAAAAGGTGCACGCTTGATGGGAGATTGGGTTGGACAGAGGAACTCAATGAAAAAAGCCGGTTTGATCGTTTGTAACAACGATAAACCGGCTTTTTTTAACCTTTTTATTCTGAGTGGTGTAGTTGAAGTACAAGTACTCGGTGCTGACCCATTCGATCGGCTGAAAGACTAGTTTTATACAAGGAAATGTACCTTTTGCTGAAATTCTTACCTATAATGAAACTTGGCCGACGCCAAGGGGTATGCGTCAGCCGTTTGTTTACTATGAAGTAGCGTGAAAGATTTTCAATGCACCGTACTGTGAGGTCTATGCATAAAAGTTCGACTTCTATGCACAAAAAGGATTCGTCTATGCCCTTAAAATAAAGTTCTATGCATTTTACACTTTTCTATGCACAAAAACTAGACTTCTATGCATCATTTAAGTGATTCTATGCCCCTTTCACTTCCAAAGTTTCTCCACACTCTTTACACACTTAACGTACAGCTATTTCTTAATTTCCCCGCACAAAACGCGGTCTCCTGAGTTGCCTGCAGGATCTGTTTTGTAGTCATCTGCCCCTGCGTGAATGACGAGTGCTGTTCCACCATTTGAGAACAGAGAGTTTGATTTCTTTCCAGAAAGCGAAACCATCGTGGATAATATTTCCTCTTGAACGACGCCGCTTTTATTAGCAGTAATATTGAGTATATCTCCAACATGCGGTCCTTTAGGATTTAAAAAACCATGCTGTTTACTAGTAGGATTAAAATGGCTGCCTGTTGATTTAAAATCTGGTGGTGTACATATTGCTTTTTCATGAAAATGAATACCATGTTCACCTGGTTTGAGACCTGTTGCATTCACTTCTATCGTCACACCTTCAGCTGTCTCGGTAAGTGTTGCCTCCCCCGCTTTCTTTCCTTTCGTATTTACTAGATTCACAATATATGATCCGCTTACTCTACTAGATGCCGCCTGTGATTCTTCCATCTCATGGTCTTTATGCTCGTCTTCTTTTTTGTTTCCGCAAGATGCAAGGATCACAATCAAAACAATCAGCAACATGGTTTTTAATATTTTTTTCAAAATCATTTCCCTCCTGATGATTAGGATATTCTATTTTCCGCCCAATCATCAGAACTTTAAACATCCTTTTATAGAAAATGAGTTTCAAGTACCATTTCTGCTATTTCTTCGTTTCTTAGTCAAACTTTATAATAAAAAACACCAGCCATTTTAGGCTGGTGCTCAAGCTTAAACATCTCTTCGCAAAGCTTTTAAAACATCTACTGTTGTGGCTTTCGCGGCAGGTCTCCATCCCGAAAGCAAGGTAACTCCCATACAGATCGTGACTGCTATTAAAGTCAGACTCCAAGGGATATAGGATAGCATGAATCCTTCAGGCGGCTTTTCATTAACGAATTGCTCGATGATGATGGGAAGAACAAAGTTCACACCGTAACTGGTGATGTAAGCTAAAATAGTGCCTAAACCTACACCCCATAAACCGATATAGGCGCTTTCTAATAGGAAAATTCGCTTAATTGTTTTTGGAGTAGCTCCGATCGCCTTCATGATTCCGATGTCCTGTGATCTCTCAGTTACCGCCATCGTCATCGTGTTAAAAATTCCAATTGAAGCGATTAATACAGCAATAGCTCCAATAAAAATCAATCCTGCTTTAAATAAGGTGAAATAAACGTTCATCTCTTTTAACTCTTTAATAATCGAATACGTCATATATTCTAGCTTTTCGATTCGATCTGTTACTTCCTTAACATCCTCCGCTGTTGCCGTAAAGGCTTTTACTTCTCCGTAGCTTTTTAACTCATTATCGGATATGATTTTTGGGTCTTGTTTTCTTAAGACCGAGATTACCTCATGATATAACTCTTCGGTAATGAATACAGAATTATCACGCGCCCATTCTCGGGTTGGCTTCTTTCCGATTCCGACGATTTTAACATCAACTGTTTTTACAGGTCCTTCAGCCTTATTTTCAGGACCTGCTGTCGTCAAATGATACTTCAGCGTTTCATTCAACAAGTCTCCTTTATAAGAAAACTCCTTCATCTTTTTTTGAGTTTCTTCTTCACTTAAACCTTCAGGAAGATCTTTTCGCAGTTCTTCTGCAAAGTGGTAGCCTACAACGATTTCATTTTTAGCCTTAGGCATGCGGCCTTTTTCGAGTTCGAATCCCGCTTTTTCTTCTGAAGGAACATGAGCACTCATCACATCAGCAAAATTATGATACTCACCTAAAGATAACTGGTTGGCCGGAACGTATTTTTTTCTTGTTACTGTTTTAACTCCTTTAACTTGCTCAAGTTTTTTTACATCCTTTTCTGTCATCCTGCCATTTTCTTTCACAACCTGTATTTCGTTCACCATACGAAAACTCATCACATCGTTTACAGCGGTTTTATGAATGGCAAAACCAATAGAAGCCAGCATGATCAAGAACGCACATCCAATCGTTGATGCTAAGATCGTCATCCAGACACGCGTTCGATTCTTCTTCATATTACTTCTTACAAACCTGTGTTTATCTTTGAACTTCATGAAGTGTTTTCTCCTCTCTTAAGTACCCATCAATGATTTCAACTTTGCGATGAGCGATGGACGCTACCTCATGGTCATGTGTAATCATTAAGAATGTGATGCCGTATTTTTCGTTAAGTTCTTTAACAAAGGATAGTAATTGTTTTTCGTTTTCCGAATCTAAGCTGCCCGTTGGTTCATCCGCCAGAATAAGAGGAGGATTGAGAATTAAGGCTCTAGCGATACTCACACGCTGCTGCTGTCCGCCTGATAGTTCGCCGGGATAATGATGCTGAAACGATTCAAGACCTACACGTTTTAGCATCTCTTCCGCTTTCTTTTTTCGTTCGGTTACGCTTACCCCTTTTAAAACAAGAGGGAGTTCTACGTTTTCAAACGCCGACATCGACGGTATCAGCTGAAAACTTTGAAAGATAAAACCAAGATGGTTCAGACGGAACTCTGCCCATTTTGATTCAGAAAACTTACTTACGTCTGTTCCATTGATCGTGATGCTTCCTACCTCTGACTGGATAAAACCTGAGATCAAGTTTAATAATGTTGATTTCCCTGAGCCGCTTCTTCCCACAACCGCAACGATTTCGCCTTCTGCTACTTGAAGATTAACATCATGTAATACCGGAATTATGTTTTCTTTACCTTTCTTCCCTATCTTAAATGCATAAGATAAATTGCTAACAGAAATCATTTACCCACCCCTAATGTATTAAGTGTACTACTCATCATAATACACATATACCATGTGATCTTGTATACTGTCAATACATTCCAAGATATTTTTCAAAAAGGAATTAAGGGAAAAGAGTAGTATAGTTAGAAAAGGCATACATCAAGGAGGGACATACATGTTAAAGTGGCAGTGCAAAAAGGGGTATACCAAACTATTAAAAGACCTTGTATCCATTCCGAGTATCACAAACCAGGATGGAGAAATGTTCATGGCAGAGCATCTCTACCATACGCTTTCTTCTCTTGAATATTTTACGCAGAACCCAGATCATCTCCGTCATCATCCCATTCCGGATGGACGAAAACTGGTAACTGCTTTCGTACAGAATGATCCTTCAGTAAAAGAAACCATCATTCTATTAAGTCATTTTGACGTAGTTGCGGTCGAGGACTTTGGTGAGTGGAAACACTTAGCTTTTCGTCCTGATGAATTGACTGAGAAAATCATAGAAAACAAAGAGCTCCTACATCCTTTTGTACAAGATGATCTAAACTCTGGGGAGTGGCTGTTCGGCCGGGGAACAATGGACATGAAAGCAGGAGTCGCCCTTCATATTTCAATGATCGAAAAAGCAGCAACTGGGCATTTTAATGGGAATGTCTTGATGATTTCTGTTCCGGATGAAGAAGTTCATTCAGCGGGAATGCTGTCAGGAGTCAGTGTTTTACGCCAGCTTCAAGAAGAATATGATATAAGATATATTGCATGTTTGAACGGCGAACCAAGTTTCACGAAGTTCCCTGGAGATACATCTCCTTATATGTATACGGGGTCTACCGGAAAGATTCTGCCAGGATTTCTTTGCTATGGTAAGGAAACACATGTCGGGGAACCTCTCGCCGGTCTGAACGGAAATGCGATGGCAGCCGAGATTACGAGAGAACTAGAATGGAACGTCGATTATGTTGAAACTTTCCGTGATGAAGCAACACCAGTACCCGCTAATCTCATTCAGAAAGATTTAAAGGATCACTATTCTGTTCAGATCCCGCACGCCGCAGTAACACTGTTTAACCTAATGATGTTTAAACGGCCGCTTTCTGAGATTACAAAAATGCTCATTGCTAGTGCACAAAAAGCAGCAACCTCGCTGGAGAACAGGCTGTATAAAAAAAGCCAGCAAGTCTCTAAAATCATTCCTTTTACGCCAGAAAAAGAAAACATTAAAGTACTTACATTTAATGAACTTTATGAACATGCGGTTGAGAAATACGGCCAGGAAGAGCTCGATCGAAGGGAAAATATGCTTCACACCAACAATCCAAACGCAGACGAGAGAGAATTAACCTTACAATATGTGTTCGAACTTGCCAGCCTTTGCCGGGACTTAGCACCTATGACGGTACTTTTCTATACACCGCCTTTTTATCCGGCCGTATGTTCAAGCGACCACCCTTTGATTAAACACACGACCGAAAAAGTGGTACAGCATGCACAAGAGAAGTTCAACAGCAACCTCGTAAACGTACATTACTTCAGTGGTCTATCTGATCTAAGTTATATTGGTTTCAAAGGAGATGCCCTGGATCTATCTTCGTTTACAAGTAATTTTCCGCTATTGGGCTCCCGGTACAATATTCCGTTTGATGACATGAGAGAGATCGACATACCAGTCATTAACATAGGTCCTCTCGGTAAAGATGCTCATCAATGGACAGAACGACTAGAGATAAACAAAGTAATGGATGAAACTCATCCTCTAATCGTTTATGCGATGGAGACCTTGTTTGAAAAAAGCTGCGAAAAATAGAGTGCAAACATAAAAAAAAACCAGATCTGCAAGGAACAGATCTGGTTTTTTTTATGCGGAAAAATAGATTTCCTTAATTTTATTTGCAACCTTATCTATATTGTTAGCCACCTGCTGGATCCCGAATCCCATATACAGTGGTGACGTAACAAAGCGTGGCATAATCTTGCAGTACGTCGTTTCGTTATTTTTATAGAAAAATAAATTGTAACTTGTGCAGTTTCTATGAAAATGATTCAGCAAGAAATGAGTGCCTGCTTGTATACAATCTGCAAATAACGGAAGCTCAGCGTCTTTTTCCCAGATCACATTCAGTTCATAAAAACCGACTCTGGGCTTATTGGAAATGGTAAATCGAACGCCTTCCTTTGCAACGATAGGAATCCCTTCAAACTGACTTTCTGAAAAGTCATGCTGACAATCAACCTCGTTTAGGCCGATGATCTGCATATGCGGATGCCTAATTGTCCCACCTGATAAAGGTCCATGGTTCTTAAAGAACATGACGGAGCGATATTTTCCGCTTTCAATCATCCGTTCCCAATGTTTGATTCCAAAATTCAATACCTTATAAAGGTGTTCTTTCGTATAGGTTGATAAGTCCTCTTCGCATTCGTCCGTTTCGATCAAGACAGTTTGGAAGGCTTGGTCCAGAACCGTATACTTATTTTTCACTAAAATGACCGAACCACTCTGATCGAGGACCTCTTCCAGCTCATCGATACGGCAAAAAGGACAAGGAGTTTCTCTGTTCTTAATGCTGTTAGGTTTTTGAGCTCCTATATCAGTAAAAAAAGTTATGTGTGTATTTTCCATGCTTTTCACCGCTTTTATTTGTTTCCTTTATATCTTCTTTTCTTGATGAATATTTCCTGTTACTGTGTATGATTGTTAATCAGAAATTTGGTCCCACTTTAGTATACCTTCTTTTTTATCAATTGTACCAAGCCAATCATAACCGAAATCAACTTGAAGTTTATCTGCAAGCATGCCATCTTTTGGTTCTTCTCCTGCTGTATATATTTTTACATTAACATAATTCCAAAGCTCTCCCAAGTATTCTTGTGCTACATAAGGTTCGTTTAACGTAAGATGAGACACTTCTTTCAGATAAGATTTTGTTAAATTTATCTGTTCTTCTCGATTCAAATGATCAGGAAAAATGATGTGTACGAATAAAGTATCTCCTTCTTGGTAAGCGTCGATTGCCGTTACATCATAATGATGTCTCATGTCATGCCTTGCTTTTGTTAGAATCGCCTTATTTGCATAAGGAATTTTTACGAGTTGATCGGCTGTCTTTTGGTCTTCATTTAACGGTGTGCCCTGCGCAAACTGGATGATGAGAAAGATAAAAGCAATTCCAAGCGCCAAGCTCATGCCTTGATGAAACCAATGATAGAACCAGCTTTTCGGTGCTGGGGGTCTATTACAATCATGTAATTTCTGCAAAACTTTGTGTCGCTGTTCTTCTTTAAAAGTAATATTTTTCATTCGGCCATTGTTTAAGATTTCAGGCAGCTGCTTTAGAGGATCTTGCATGCTTTCATCTCCCCTTCTCTAATTTACGACGCAGCATCTCTCTTCCGCGTTGAAGCAATGTTCGGATTGTCGGCTCTTTTTTATGTAAGATCTGGCTGATTTCTGAAACAGAGAGCTCTTTATAATAGAATAGAAGAATAACTTCCCTATACTTAAGTGGAAGTTTTAAAACTTCGTCTGCTAATGCTTCGTATTCACTTTTTTGTACAATCGTAAGTTCCGGTGTTAAAGCAGAGGACTGTTTGGATTTTCCTAAACGATCAATGATATGAATGTACTTTTTCCATCCGCTTCTTAAGTAGTCTTTACAAATATTTACCGTAATGGCATACACCCATGTTTTAACAGAGGATTCACTTCGGAAATTTTCTTTATGGATGAAGCATTTAACAAACACTTCTTGAGTCAAATCTTCTGCCAGCTTCCGATCCTTCACATAGGTATAGGCAAGTCTGATGACTTTGTCTTCATACCGTTCCATAAGTTGAACCAACCACTCTTCTTGACTTAGCCCCTGTAAAAACAGATCTTTTTCTCTATTGTTACGAATCAATTTCAAGTCCTCTCCCCCTTTCCAACTTCTTAATCCTTAGACGATTGTCTGTATCGATTTTATTCATTTTTTTCCGTTTGTTTGTTTTAAAAAGCGTTTATTATATTCGTTTCTGAATCTTAATTTAAGCGGGTACGTCACGTTTGTAAACGCTGACATCTTTGTAATGCAACATCCCCAATTTTACCTACTATTTATATGAATCTATCCTTCTAAATATACCATTTTACTCCCACAAAAATACAAATCGATACATATTGCGTCGAATTGTGTTTCAATATGTAACATTTTGAAACGAAAATGTAATAATAATTCGCGAAAAATGACGCCTGAACAATGTTATAATCACTTTTGTAAAGAAATTGGCAACATTTACACTTACAAGGAGGAGTACCCATTTTGAAACGCAAGCTTGTAATAGCAACATTATCTCTAAGTCTAGCATTTAGTACATATACAGTATCGGCAGAAACACTGTCTTCTATAAAAGAAAAGAAAGAACAAAACCGTTCTGAACAGAATCAAACTAAGAGTGAATTAAAAGCAAATAAAAACCAACAAGATCACACGGTTAAACAAATAGAAGATTTAGAGTCTTCCATTGATAAAACCTTAAGTCAGATCGGCGCCAAAAAAGAATCGATTAAAGAAACAAAAGCTTCCATCGAAAAACTGAAGAAAGAAATCAGCGTGCTTGAAAAAAGAATTAAGGAGCGCGACGAGCTTTTAAAAGAACGCGTAAGTTCCATGTATGAAAGCGGCGGAGCAGTCAATTACCTGGATGTTTTATTAGGTGCAAAAGATTTCGGTGACTTCTTAGATCGTGTATTTGCTCTTAATGTGATCGCTGAGCAAGATAAAGCGATATTAGAAGAGCACAAACAGGATAAAGCTGATGTTGAAATGAAAAAAGGACAAGTAGAAAGTGAACTTACGTCCCTTAATAAAGATTTAAAAGCGCTTGAAGGATTGAACCAAAAACTGACTGCACAGAAAAAGCAAAAAAGTTCCCTTCTTGCACAGTTGGAAAAAGAAGAAGAACACTTACATGAACACATTATGGCACTAGATGAAAAGAACGATTTACTTTCTGCTCAAGAGGCAGCGATTAAAGCAGAGATTGCACGTGCGAAAAAAGAAGAAGAAGAGCGTAAAAAGAGAGAGGCAGCTGCAAAAGCTGCAGCAGAAGCTGCAGCAGCCAAAGCAAAAGCGGAGGAAGCTGCTCGAAAACGATCTTCAAATTCTGGTTCTTCATCACCTGCACCTACACCAGCGCCAACACCGGCTCCAGCTCCTACTCCTGTAAGCCGTGATTTTATTTTCCCAACTCAAGGGATCATCACGTCTACCTTTGGTAACAGAAGCGCCGGCATGCACTATGGAATGGATATCGCTCAACGAGGAAGTGCTGTACCGATTGTGGCAGCAGCTTCAGGGACAGTATCAAGAGCTTATACGTCAAGCAGCTACGGAAATTGTGTGTTTATTACTCACTATATTAACGGACAATTGTATACAACCATCTATGCTCATATGAGAACATTTCCAGCTGTAAGATCAGGACAAACTGTTTCTCAAGGAACGTTCCTAGGCTATCAAGGTAACACTGGGGCTTCACGCGGTCAGCATCTTCACTTTGAGCTACACAAAGGACCATGGAATGCTTCAAAATCAAATGCGGTCGATCCAAGACCATATATTCAATAATAAAACATAAAAAGACGCAGAGAACTCTTACTCTCTGCGTCTTTTTTATATGACTCCTGCAAGAAGACGACGGACTGGATGCCGTGTGTATTCTGCCATGAGTCGGTAATTCGGACGGATGATTTCAGCTGTTAAGTACGCTGGAACGGTCGCCCCTGGTCTTCTTTTTTTGTTTAAGATATCAATTATCTCGCCGATCGTGCCCGTCCCGATTCCATGTCCGAATACTAAGCCGTTCCCAAGGTCGATCACGTTCTCACCTTGCCATTGCGGCGTGTTCGGATGATGGTCTGGGTTCTTAATGTACCTCACATCTCCAGGCATTGAATCTCCGGATGGCACGGCAACGATCTGCAGATCAGCGTCATGTTCTGTACTATATAGAAGCAGTCCGTTGAACAATTGATTAAACATTTTTGTTCCAATTGACTCAAGCAATGCTTTATATAACATGATCATGATCGCCGTTGTGCATTCAAAGCCATATCGTTTTCCATTAATGAAAATATCCGTTATGGCATCAGATGGGTTAACATCTGGCCGAAGCAAAAATCCGCCATAAGCTGTACGTCTCCAATATTGAGGATTACAGCGCGAATTAACAAAAGTGGAAAAGCCAGCACCACTGTCACGCATGGCGAAAGCGGCCGCTACGATATTTGAACGCATAATTACTTCAAATAAGAATTGGTGGGGACTTCTGTAATAAAACGATTCTCTTGAATTCTTTAGCTTTTGGCCAATTTGTTTCTGAGTGGCTGTAAGCTGGTTGAAACCGGAAATCTGATTCGTATCAACTGAATAGCCTTGAACAAATATCAATTCTCTCCCCCCTGTCTGCACAGGATATTACATACTATGGCAAGAGGAGAAAGTTGGTGTTTTTTAAATATTGAAATCTGGTACTGAAGCTCTTCGTCCGTTTTTTAAAATCCATTTGATTCAAAAACCATTGTTTCTACCAAACACTGCTCTATATATAACTTTCTCAAAAAAAAAAGGGTTTATATCCTATATTTCTGTTCCATTTGAAGACCAAGGAAATCCTTCATTACCTTTCTCCAGACTAAGGATAAAAATAAAAAATTTACCCATATTAAGGAAGAGAAATTTAGGAAGCGAGGCTTCAACCATGTGGAAGAAAATTGTTATTGGGACCTTACTGGTCAGTAGTCTTTTTGCGTACCCTGAACCCTACCTCGCAAAAGAACCGTTAACGTATTTTCCAATCGTAAAAAAGGGAGACGTTTTACCGTGGAAGAAAGTAAGTAAACTGATTCCGAAAGGTTCAACTTTTAAAGTAATCGATCTTGAAACCGGTTTTTATTTTCGAGTACAGCGAAGAGCTGGAAATCAGCATGCAGATGTTCAGCCTTTAACCCACGATGATACTGCTGTTTTAAAGCATCTATATAACGGAAAATGGAGCTGGAAACGCAGGGCGGTGCTAATCCCTGTGAAAGGGAGAATGATTGCAGGAAGCATGCATGGAATGCCTCATGGAGCTGGTGCGTTAGAGAATGGCTTTCCGGGTCACTTTTGCATTCATTTTTCAGGTAGTTCTACTCATCGCTCAAGGAATATCGACCCATCTCATCAATTGATGATCTTAAAAGCTGGAGACAAGCTGAATCGATATGCTGCAGGTGCAAGCGCAAAACAAACCGTGTCCATGTTCCTTATCGGCATGAAACAGCAAGATATTAAAATCGCCAAACCCATCCTTAGTACTGCTTTGTTACATAACGCTAAGATTAAGGATCTATTTAAAGGCGTAACCGGCTTGAATTATGAAATAAAGAAGAATAACTCAAGGTACCCGCCTATCGTGCGTACTGAAGTTTCCGCAAGAGTTAAACAATATGATGAAGACGGCAAGCATAACAGGGTTTATCGATTTTCGTTAGAGCGTAAGTCTATGACAGATGGATGGAAAATCATAAAGATTAAGTACTAATTGAGGACAGTTCACAAGCAGGATGCCCTGCTTGTGAACTGTTTTTTAATACAAATACGAATGATTTATAACTTTTTTTGAAAATTGTTCGGTTTTTAGTTGAAATTTGATCGGATAATTGTTATATTTACCAAGGGTTACAATATATCAATGAACTTAACGACTTTTTCAAGGGGGATATCATGAATACCCATTATGATGTAATTGTTGTTGGAGCAGGTCCTGCCGGAATATTTACAAGTTATGAACTAACTAGACAATTGCCAGAAGCGAAAATTTTATTAATCGATAAAGGACACGATATTTACGCGAGATCATGCCCTATTTTAGAAAAGAAAATTAAAAAATGTCCGCCAGCTGCTGGGCGAAAAGAGTTTGCTGGATGTCTTCCTGCTTGCTCCATTACAAACGGTTTCGGCGGTGCCGGTGCTTATTCGGACGGAAAGTTCAACATTACTTCTGAATTTGGCGGATGGATGACAGATTACCTTCCTGAAGATAAAGTTGTAGAACTTATAAAATATGTGGATGAAGTCAATCTAGAGCATGGTGCAACAGATTCCATTACAGATCCTCTTACACCAAAAGTAAAAGAGATTGAAAAAAGAGGCTATGCTGCAGGCTTGAAACTATTGCGTGCACAAGTCCGTCACTTAGGAACGGAACAAAACTTAGAGATTTTAAAAAGTATATATGAGTATTTAAAAACGCGAATTGACATGAAATATAAAGCAGAAGTTGAGGATATTCTTACGGAACGAACAGAATCAGGCTATGTTTCAAAAGGGATTCTTTTAAAGGATGGAACTTCGCTAACTGCTACAAAGACAGTCATTGTTCCTGGCCGTGACGGATCTACATGGCTGACTAAGATTTTAAAGAAGCGCCGTGTTAAGATGACCGCAAATCAAGTGGATATTGGTGTTCGTGTGGAAACATCAAATCTTGTGATGGAAGAGATCAATGAGCATCTGTATGAAGGAAAGTTTGTTTTCAATACCTCTGTCGGAACAAAAGTCCGTACTTTCTGTTCCAATCCTTCAGGACACGTCGTGGTTGAAAATCATTCAGGAATCATGCTGGCCAACGGTCATGCTTATAAAGATCCTAAACTGGGAAGCGAGAATACAAACTTTGCTCTGCTAGTGTCCCATCAGTTTGCTGAGCCGTTTGACCAACCGACTGAATATGCGCATGAAGTATCAAAATTAGCGAATCAGCTTTCAATGGGTGGTCTTGTTGTACAAAAATACGGAGATATCCTAAAAGGCCGTCGTTCAACAGAGAAACGTATAAAAGAAGGATTCTTACGCCCTACTTTAAAAGAAGCTGTGCCTGGCGATCTTGGTCTTGTCCTTCCCTATAACACAATGAAAAGTCTTATTGAGATGACAGAAGCGCTTGACAAAGTAACGCCAGGAATCGCATCTGAGCATACTCTCTTTTATGGTGTGGAAGCCAAATTCTATTCAGCACGTCCTAAACTTGATGATAAGTTTGAATCTGAAATCAGCGGATTATATGTGGGTGGAGACGGAGCCGGAATCACTCGCGGCCTAGCCCAAGCAAGTGCATGCGGTGTTTGGATCGCTCAAAATGTTGCGGCTAAGCTAAAAGAAAAAGTACCAGCGATGGTGTAAATAGAAAGCTTGTCCATATCACTTCAAACACAACAAAAAAACGATGCAAGAAGGATTACTCCTCTCGCATCGTTTTTGTTCAAGTTGAGAATATAACGATTCTTCCTCTGACCAAAGCGATAATGAAACCAACGATTGCTCCTATGATCGCCGGAATCAGCCATCCGATCCCATCAGCATACATAGGAATGTGAGAATAAATCTGATCAATCGTTCCTAGGTTCAAACCAAATGCTTTTAATCCATCTGCAATCGAAATTAAAGCTGTTGCGATAATAGCACCTAGATAAACTTCCTGTCGCCCAGAAAATGCGTCATGAAGGAATGATAAAAGGATCAGCACAATAGCCACAGGATAAATTGCTGTCAGCACAGGCACAGATATAGAAATCAGTTGACTAAGACCAACATTTGAAACGGCTGCACTAAAGATACTTAAGGCAAGAATGACTCCTTTATAAGACAGCTTCGGGAATCTTTTTTGTGCAAATTCGCCCGTAGCTGTTACAAGTCCGACAGATGTCGTCAAACAAGCGAGTGCCACTGCTAATCCGAGTAACAAGTTCCCCGTTTCTCCAAACAATTGATAAACGACATTCGTTAAAATTTGTCCGCCATTCTCCGATTTTCCAAGACTCTGGCTTGTTGCGCCAAGATAAGCAAGAATGCCATAGACTGCCGCTAAACAAACTGCCGCAATCACACCTGCTTTTATAACCATCTTTGTTACATTTTCTTTTTTCATGCCTGGTGTCTTCACGGCTGTAATGACTACGATACCAAATGCGAGAGCACCCAGCGTGTCCATCGTTAAATAACCGTCCATAAATCCTTTAACCAACGGGCTAGCCTCATATTCTGGCGTAGGGTTACCCAGTTTACCGACAGGTGTAATTAGTGCTTTTACAAGTACGGAACCTATAATAAAAAGTAAAACCGGCGTTAAGATATTCCCAATTCGATCTACTAGCTTAGAGGGATTTAACGCAAGCCAATACGTAATTGCAAAAAATACAATAGTAAAAATGAACAGTGGTAGTCCTGTATTTATTCCTTCAGGAAGGAAGGGTAATGCGGCCATTTCAAAGGCCACTGTCCCAGTCCTTGGAATACCAAAGAACGGTCCGATCGCTAAATATAAGACAATGGCAAAAACTGATCCAAATAAGGGATTAACGCGTTCAGTTAGAGTATGCAGTCCCCCGCCTACTCGTGCTAGTGCAATCACTCCTAAAAGCGGCAGACCTACTCCAGTTATGAAAAAGCCGGCCATGGAAAGCCAGACCTTATCCCCCGCTGCCTGACCTAATGCCGGCGGAAATATTAAATTTCCTGCTCCAAAGAACAATGCAAATAACATTAATCCCACCGAGAGCGTTCGTTTCTCCATGTAGTGTTCCTCCTCTGTGGTCCAAAAAACGATCTATTTTTATCGAATTATGTCGAATTTATTTAATTACCATATGTAGTTGTAACACGATTACCGATTGGAGTCAATATTCAGATATAATGAATTTTCTAATAAATCGTGACAAGGGAGAAGGACTGAGAAATTCTCAGCCCTCTTTAAGAGTTAATTAACGATCTGTAGGGAAAATACGGCGGATCGTATCGTTGAATTCTTTGATGAATTCAGTCACAGGATTTCCTTTGTTGATCTCATCTGCCCATTCGTTCATTCTGTCCAAAAAGTCTGGATTTGTTGAAACGAATACATCGTTGATATCAGGATCTGTATTTCGAACCTTATCCGCGATCTTCTCTTCCGTTTCTTTTGTTAGCTTCATGTTTTCTCCGCCTTCAAGCTTGGCAGCTACATAAGCATTATTATCTGTCACGATTACTGTTGCATCTTCAACTTCTTTTAATTCAGTTACTTTATCAGCGGCTTCGTCAGCAACATCCATACGTGCATTTTCATCATACTGATTGTCCATACCCACGTCCAGATTGTTGTCTAAATCATTATCTAGATCACGGTCAGCACGGTTATCGTAGTTTACTTCTGTCATGTTATCGCGTGATTCTTCTCCTAAGTCTTTATCTTTATCATTCATTGCGCAAGCCCCAAGAAAAGAAGACAGCACGATAGCCATAGTAGTAACTAAAATGGTCTTTTTCATATTTAGATGACACTCCCTTGTTAAATTTTTGACTGTCATCTTATAAAATTTGTAGGGAGAAGAGAAAATATACATCCTGTAAAGTTTTAACCCTGATAAAGTCAATTAAAAAAAGCTCCCTTGAGGAGCCTCTTATTTATACCATTCATTGGAGTATGTGCTCTTATTTTTCGGCTTGAAGATCAGCCAAGCAATGACACTTAAAGCAAGAAGAGAAAATGCATATATTCCGATTTTATGAATAACATCCATGACAATGTACCAGCGCCCCGCAAGTTGATAGCCAATTAAAATGAAGAAAGAACACCAAAAAACAGCACCAAAATAAGCATAGACGGCAAACTGTTTAAACTTCAAAGAGTACATACCTGCAAAATAAGCTGTAAGGTGTCTGACTCCAGGAACAAAGTAACCAAACAACAATGCCGCTTTTCCGTACTTTAAAAAGAATTGCTGCGTTTTATTTATTTTATCATCAGAGATCCCAACTTTTGGACCAACTTTATATAAGAGTGGTTTCCCACATATTCTTCCAAAAAAATAGCTCCCCGTACTACCTGTTAGCGCTCCCAAAAACGCACTCAGTAAAGCGGGAACCACAGGCAGGTCACCAGCAAAAATAAAATAGCCAACTGTAGCTAAAAGGATCTCATCAGGAATCGGCAATCCAATTATGCCAAGAGCTAATAGTAGAAAAATTCCAAAATAGCTATATTGATAAATAATATTTATTAAGTCAAATTCCATGACGTCACCAACTTCTTTTTTTACACCTTCTACCATTGTAACGATAATATGGGGTATTTGGAAAGAGGAAAACGAAAATTATTAAGAATAAGTGTCTATCTTAACATATGCCATGTAGGACGAGATGGCCACTAATCAATAAGGAATGACACATCATTCCACGCATAACAGTCCTCAAAAAGTTCCTGTTCGCCGATCCTAATCAACTCTTCATCTATCTTTTTCCCACCAAGTGTAAGATATGCACGTTTGGCAGGATTATCTTTTAAGACCAAACGATCTGTGTACAAAAATATATTCATTGTTGGACTTCTTTCATTTTTGTTCCTTCTCCTGGATTTGCTACAATGTGAGAAAAGAACAGGAGTTGAGAAAATGCCTATCGCAGATATTACAATCATCCCAATCGGTACGGAAACCCCAAGTGTAAGTTCATATGTAGCAAAAATACAAAAGGTCCTTCAGCAAAATGAAGGGAAAGTCAAATATCAGCTCACACCAATGAGCACGTTGATCGAAGGTGAGCTTTCTGACCTTTTTGATGTGATCCAGGAGCTTCACGAGGTTCCATTTGAAAGTGGGATTCAGCGTGTTGCTACGAATATCCGCATTGATGACCGCCGGGATAAAAAATCAACGATGGAAGGTAAACTGCAAGCCGTTGAAGAGCAGATGAATCGCTCGTAAAACTGGGCAACGTCTTTCATCGTGCATATTTCATTCTGAGCGCGCATAACAACCTCATATTTAGCAAAAAGCTTACTCGTGATGGCTGTTTCCGGCCCACGAGTAAGCTTTTTTCTATTATTCGCCTTTAACCGCTGTTACTTCTGTTGCTTTTTCTTTTGTTCCGGCAGCGTTTGGTTCTTTTTTTGCAAATTCTATGCGTAGGTCGTCAATACTTTGACGCACGTTTCCTTTTCCTGAGAAGTTTTCAAGCATTTCTTTAACATCAATCCCAGAGGAAGCCTTTAGAGACTCTTGCAAGCTTGACATCAAGTTTGTAGCATAACCTGTAATACGGTTGGCTCCGCCGTTCTCACCGCCGCCTGTATCTACTACTGTGATCTTATCGATGTTCGATAACGGTGCTGCCACTTGCTTCGCGTATTCTGGAAGCATCTTGATCATCATATCCATCATCGCTGCCTGGCCGTATAACTCGAACGCTTCGGCGATCTTTTGCTTCGCTTCTGCTTCTGCAAGACCTTTTAAGCGGATAACTTCAGCTTCAGATTCCCCTTTAGCACGTTCCGCTTCGGCTCTTGAAAGACCATCTAATCGAACTTTTTCTGCTTCCGCTTTTGCCATTGCTTCTACACGATATTTGTGTGCGTCAGCCTCAGCAACTTGCTTGCGCTTTTCAGCCTCTGCTGATTGCTCAACAGCATAGCGGTCTGCATCAGCTTTCTTCTTAACTTCTGAATCATACTGCTTTTCACGACGTGCAATTTCTTTTTCTTCTAGCTCGATCTGTTTTTGACGCTCAATGATCTTGATCTGCATCTGCTGCTCTGTAACCTGCTGTTTCGCAATCGCTTCTTCTAGGTGGTATGCCTGGTCAGCACGCGCTTTCGCAACGTCCTGTTCACGTCTGAATTCCGCTACTTTCAGCTGGTTCATCTTTTCAGCTTCCGCTACTTCTGTTGCACGGCCAAGTTCGGATTGTTTCGCTTCTTTATCTGCTTCAGCACGTTTGATTCGTGTTTCTTTTTCAGCCTCAGCTGTTGCGATGTCAGCATCACGTTTAACTTGTGCGATACGAGGCTTACCAAGTGCGTCAAGGTATCCATTCTTATCACGTACATCTTTTATCGTAAATGAAACGATGATCAATCCCATTTTTGCAAGGTCTTGAGACGCGACACGCTGAACCTCTTGAGAGAATTTTTCACGGTTTTTATAGATTTCTTCAACGGTCATTGATCCGAGGATCGAACGCAAGTGACCTTCTAGTACTTCACGCGCTTCATTCTCACGGTCTTCTTTTGTTTTTCCTAAGAACTGTTCAGCTGCCGTTGCGATTTCGCCGATTGAACTTCCGACTTTGATGATTGCCGTTCCATCAGCCATAACTGGAACACCTTGTTCTGTATATACTTCTGGTGTTTGAACATCTAGCTTGCTCGTTAATAAGCTAAGGGGTTTTGCTTGCTGGAATACCGGCAGAACAAATGTACCGCCTCCGCGTACGATTTTGATTCTGTTGCCAGACTCATCGATATTAACGTTTTTGCTTCCTAAGAAGCTTCCCGTTACGATCAAGGCTTCATCAGGACTTGCTGTACGATATTTTGTAATAAATACACTGATAAGAGCAGCTACTAGAAATACAGCAACTCCGATGACAATAAATAATGGTGAAAAACTCATGAAATCCCCTCCAGATTAATGAAAATATGTTTGTTCAACTTGCTCGTAACGCATTACTGACACGACACCTTTTTGAATATCGATGATTAGGATTTTTTCCCCTTGCTGAATCGGTTTGTTATCTATACTTATGGCAGTTTTTGAGATTCTGCCGCTGATTCCTTCAATTAAGATTTCTCCAAAACCATCGGCTGGAACCGATGTAATGACAGTTCCCACTCTTCCTTTTAGATCCTCGTCGCGATAGGCTAATGACTCTTCAGCTGATCGGATGGGTACCAAAACGAAAACATTTAAAAGGGTGACGAGTAATAGCGATAGCAGAGCACTGAATATCAGGATGAACCAGCTGTTGATGGCGGTCATAACTTCAAGCAGATAACCTGAAGCGCTGCCGATCGTGAAGAATGAAAGAACAAGTGCTGGATGCAAGAACTCCATTGCTGCATCAAGCATGTCACCAAAAAGAATATACACGAATGTGATACATCCAAAAACGATGAAACTTCCTAAGTATATAGTGGATAACGGATACCCGAACAGTTCCATAGTCATCTCTCCCTATCCCTTTTTTGAATCCTTATCATTTTTAGATAACAAGCCCCCCATGTCGAATTTCTTTAATCCTATCAAAAGCATCAAGAGAAACATGTAAGATTTTGTCGACAAATTATATAATTTCCAATATTGGTTTTATATTCATTTATTACGGAAGACTCTGTAAAAAGTTTCAGTTTATTAACTAAATTTTGTATAATTCTGTTAAAGAGAGGATGGGATGTATGTATACAGAAGATTTATGGATACATTTGAAGAAACAGGAGAACAAAGATGACGCGATTCATATGAAAAAATATATGAGAGATCAGTTTGAATTCTTTGGACTGCGGTCACCCGTTCTAAAAGAACACTTAAAAGTTTTTTTAAAAGAAAAGGGGCTTCCACCTCCAGAAGAACTCTCATCTGTCTTAAAAGAATTTTGGTCAAGACCAGAGCGTGAAATGCAATATGCGGGGTTGTCTGTTGTTAATAAGCTAAAAAAACATATGAAGAAGAGTGACATCGAATGGATTGAGTTTATCATCCTTCATAAAAGCTGGTGGGACACTATAGATCACATTGCTAAGAATATTGCAGGGTATTACTTTAAAAAGTTCCCTGAAGAAATCATTCCTGTAACGGAGCGTTGGATTGCATCTCAAAACATCTGGCTGATGAGATCAGCTATCCTATTTCAATTGGGATATAAAGAAGAGACCGATAAAGAACGGTTGGCACATATAATTAAAGAGACCAAATATGAGCAAGACTTCTTTATTCGAAAGGGAATCGGCTGGGCTTTGCGCGAATACGCGAAGGTTAACCCATTTTGGGTGTGGGATTTCGTACATAAGGAGAAATTAAGCCCTCTCTCCTATAAAGAAGCCATCAAAAACATAAAGAAAACAAAGCAGCCGTGAAGATGAACGGCTGCTTTTACTTGTTTATGACGAGATTCCTAGTTTAGAAGCGACATATCGGATGGCATAATGGAATGACACAAAGTTCTTTTGATTTGTATCAATTCCGAGTGTTACCATGTTCTTCACCATATCTTGTTTAAAACCGCAATACAAGACTTCTGCTCCCATAAGTTCAACCGTTGATGTAAGTTTTTGAATTTCGTACCCAATATCCGGATCTTCTACTGTACGGATTCCTGAAAAGTCTACGATGACATATTCAGCATGAAAGTTTAAACATTCTTTTAATAGTTTACTTGTTAAGTTTTTCATTCTTTCTAAAGTCAGCTCACCGATAAGCGGAACGAGAAGTGTGTTTTCCGCGATCGTCGGCAAAATGGGAGTAGAAAGTTCATTAATAATCGCTTTCGTTCTTTCCTTTTCTTTTTCACGTTCAGTGACGTCTCTCCATGTCAGGATATACCCTCGTCTTTCTCCTCTAACAATGAGTTCCGTTACGATCAGTCTAGCAATGAACTTGTTAAAGAGAACAAGCTGCATATCGATGGGAAAATCACCTTTTTGAAGCATCTCTTCTTGATAAGAAGGATTTTTATGAAAACGGGCCATAGGCATACCGATCAGATCATCGGCTTTTTCCAGTTTAAAATAGGCCTTCAGGGAATCAATAAATTCTTTAGCAGAATCATTCATCCAACTAATCTTATAATCTAAATCTATAATGAAAATATTTTCTTCTAAACATTGAAGTGTATCCGTAATGGTGTCTTCTAAATGATAAACCATATAAAGTTATCCCCTTCTTAACATACTGTATTTATCATATCTGAGTTCCGCACATACTTCTACAAATTTCACCTATATTCTCATCGTTTCCCATTCTATCACCTTAAATGTAAGCGCTGTCTTATTCTTTACAAAGAAAACGGTTGTAACCTTCCTTCATACCATGTAAAATGTCCCTATCAAACATACAATTGTATTTCTCAGAAAAACATAAGGGGTGGATGAAATGGTAGATCAAGTTTCGGTTGGACTTTTAGGACTAGGTACGGTTGGCAGCGGTGTTGTTAGAATGATTGAAGGAAACCGTGAAGAACTTCAGCATCGTGTGGGCTGTCCTGTGAATATTGAAAAAATCTTAGTTCAAAACACTGAAAAAGAACGTCTGGTTGCCATCAAAAATGACTGGCTGACTCAAGAACCACATGAAGTATTAGAAAATCCCGATATTCAAGTTGTCATTGAAGTAATGGGAGGCATCGACCTTGCCCGTGAATATATTACCCTTGCTTTACAAAATAAAAAACATGTTATTACAGCTAATAAAGATCTTATGGCACTTCATGGTACTGAACTCTTACAAATTGCACAAGAAAACGAATGTGACCTTTTCTATGAGGCAAGTGTTGCAGGTGGAATCCCAATTATCCGTTCACTCGTAGATGGACTTGCTTCTGACAGGATCACAAAAATGATGGGCATCGTAAACGGAACAACGAATTATATCCTTACTAAAATGGATAAACAGCAGCGTCATTATGAAGAGGTGCTAAAAGAAGCACAGTCCTTGGGTTATGCCGAAGCTGACCCGACTTCTGATGTTGAAGGAATTGATGCAGCAAGGAAGATGGCGATCCTCTCGACACTTGGTTTCTCTATGCATATCCACCTTGATGATGTACAAGTAACAGGTATCTCAAGTGTCACACAAGAAGATCTTGAATACGCGAGACAGTTTGGATATACCCTTAAGCTCATCGGAAACGCAAAGAAAGACAACGGCAAAGTAGAGATCAGTGTTGAACCTACATTGTTGCCAGATTCTCATCCATTAGCAAGTGTACAGAATGAATACAATGCCGTTTATGTATATGGAGAATCTGTTGGAGAGACGATGTTTTTCGGTCCTGGTGCCGGTCAGCTTCCAACTGCGACATCCGTCGTATCGGATCTAGTAGCTGTCGTTAAAAATATGCGTCTAGGTGTTAACGGGAAAAACGCTGTTGCTCCTCAATTTGATAAACAATTAAAACAGCCTGAAGAAATCGATGGTAAGTTCTTTTACAGACTGCACATAAAAGATGAAGCTGGCGCATTTTCAGCGATTACTTCCCTTTTTGCCCTTCATGAGATCTCTTTGGAAAAGTTAATCCAGAGTCCTGTTGGTAAAAAAGGTGTTGCAGAAGTAGTCATCGTTACTCACGGTACGAACAAGGCGCAAGACAACCATGTATACAATTTACTGCGTGATTCAGATGTGGTCCAAGAAATCAAAAGTCATTACAGAGTGGAGGGCGCTTAACATGAACTGGAATGGATTATTACAGCAATATAAAGAACACTTACCCGTGAATGAAGACACGCCTCTGCTTACTTTAAATGAAGGTCATACCCCACTCATTCCGTTAGAGCATCTTTCAAAAGAATGGGGCATCAAACTGTATGCAAAATATGAAGGTGCAAATCCAACAGGTTCTTTTAAAGACCGAGGGATGGTGCTTGCCGTAGCAAAAGCGAAAGAAGCCGGTAGCAAAGCGATTATCTGCGCATCAACAGGCAATACTTCTGCAGCGGCTGCCGCCTATGGGGCGCGTGCCGGTCTACGCTGTATTGTTGTGATTCCCGATGGAAAAATTGCTCAAGGCAAACTGGCCCAAGCGAAGATGTATGGAGCTGAAATTTTTGCTATTCAAGGAAATTTTGATGAAGCTCTAGAAATGGTTAAACAGATGAGCGAAGAAGAAGGTTATACACTTGTTAATTCGGTAAATCCCTACCGGTTAGAAGGTCAAAAAACAGCAGCTTTCGAACTGGTAGATTCACTCGAGAAAGCACCGGACGTTCTCGCGATCCCTGTCGGAAACGCGGGCAACATAAGTGCGTACTGGAAAGGATTTAAAGAATACGATTCAGTTAAAGCTTCCGGCCTGCCAAGAATACATGGCTTTCAAGCAGTGGGTGCTGCCCCTATTGTAAACGGCAGCCCTGTGAAGAATCCTGATACGATCGCAACGGCTATCCGAATCGGCAATCCGGCAAGCTGGCAGCTTGCAACCGCCGCACTTGAAGAGTCAGGCGGAATCATCGACAGTGTAACAGATGAGGAAATTTTAGAAGCTTATCAGATGCTTGCTTCAAAAGAAGGTGTGTTTGCAGAACCGGCATCTTGCAGTACGATCGCAGGTTTATATAAACAGCATAAACAAGGACTCTTGCCAAAAGGCGCTTCTGTCGTTGCCGTTTTAACGGGTAATGGATTGAAGGATCCTGACATCGCATTAAAAACGGTCTCACAGGAACCAGTTGTAATTCCTAATGACCTGGAACAATTACGTCAACAGCTGAAAGGATGTGTCGTTTAAATGAACTTTGATGCTTTTTCCATTCATGTACCCGCCAGCACTGCCAACCTTGGCCCTGGCTTCGATTCTGTAGGACTTGCCCTCAATCGTTACTTATCCGTTCATGTGCAGCCAGCATCAGAATGGAAAACATTCTTTTTTGGCGAAGAACTAGAATCTTTAAATGATGAGGAACAAAATTTAATCGTTCAAGCTGCTCAATTTACAGCAAACACTTATGATAAAGTCCTCCCTGCTTGCAGATTAGAAGTAGAGAGCGGGTTCCCTCTTTCAAAGGGAATGGGAAGTTCAGCATCAGCAATCGTAGCGGGAATCGAACTCGCTGATTGCCTTTTAGACCTCCAGCTTTCAAAGAAGGAAAAGTCAGTTTTAGCTTGTTCGTTAGAAAAACATCCGGATAACGTAATCCCTGCCATTTATGGCGGACTGACAATCAGCTTTTATAATGGAAAAGATGTTGAAACGGTCCACGTTCCGGATGTTGCCGTTGAAATGATCGTCGCGATTCCTGATGAAGTTCTTCATACAAAAGAATCCCGAAAGTCATTGCCAAATCTTCTTCCCTTTAATAAAGCGGTAGAAGCAAGTGCGATCAGCAATGTACTCGTTGCAGCCCTCATAAAGAATGACTGGGAAAAAGCGGCGGATATGATGAAACGTGATCTTTTTCATGAACCTTTCAGAACAAAGAATATGCCTTTTTATCATGAGCTAAAAGAAAAAGCTATCTCACTCGGTGCATATGGGGCTTCAATCAGTGGTTCTGGACCTTCGATCGTTTTCTTTACTCCTCATCAAAAAGCAGCAGCAATAACAGAGCAGCTGGCATATCTGTATCCAGACTACTCTTTTGAAACTGTGTTTCCTGACAGAAAAGGCACAGTGGTAAATAAGTCTTTATCCGCCGCAGCCTTATAGGACTAACGTTTCTATTCCTCCTGATCGCGTTTGGTTTTACAAGAGCGTGGTAAAGGACTATATCAAATCCTTTGGGAGGGATTAACGTGACGGAAGAAAAGAATGAAGTGATCAAGGAAAGCTTTAAAGAACAGGAAAAGAAAAGGCAAGAAAGAGAGCAAGCGAAATTTGAACAGACAAAGCGGATTCCGAATGAGCAGAATCGGATGATTGATACACAGAAACGATAATAACAAAGTGGCCGACTTGATTTATTGAAGTCGGCCACTTTCTCGTTTATTACCTTTTTATGATTTTGAATTCATCTCGAAGCAATGTCCAGTTTTCTGGGAAAGGTTCTCCAAGTACCCAATACGCAAGACCTCTTAGTTTATATTGTTTAACAAGCTTGTTTTTTGCTTCGGCACTTTGTTCATTTTCAAACCATACAACATGTTCTTTACCTCTGTCATCTGTATAGTTAAAGAATGGAGCTTGCGCATCATTATCATATTTAACCGTAGCGTTTTCTTTTAAAGCTAAATCATGTGCTTCTAGTGGAGCAACACGTTTCGCAAATTTGTTTCCTTTTTTATAAGGAAGTGTCCAGTCATATCCGTAAAGAGGGGCGCCCATGATGATCTTTTCAGGCGGTATAACGGAAACGGCATAATCAACTACTTTTTTCACTTGCGGAACAGGTGCAACAGCCATTGGAGGTCCGCCAGACCAGCCCCACTCGTAAGTCATGAGTACCACAAAATCAGCCAGTTCTCCATGGCGCTTGTAATCATGTGCACCATGCCAAGGTCCTTTTTGTTCGTCACTTGTTTTAGGAGCTAGTGCGGTTGAAACCTTGAACCCTTCTTTTTGTACTTTAGGAATAATGGTTTCTAAAAAGCCATTGTATAATTCGCGATCTTTTTCTTTGATGTGCTCAAAATCGATGTTTAGCGCTTTGTAGCCTTTTTGTTTCATCGTACTGATCACACTGCCGATCAGTGTTTTTGAGGCTTGTTTATCAGTGAAGATGTTATGTGCGATTTCAGGAGAAAAGTTTCCTTCTGAAAAGTTTGTTAACACCATCATTGGCATAGCACGTGTTTTTTTGATTTCTTTAAGTGCAGCCCAGTCCTTGATCGGTTTTAATGTTCCATTTTTGTTTACTTGGTAACTGAAGAATGCGATATAAGTAAGATCGTTTTCTGCTTCTTGCACATCTTTAACCGATTGTTTTGGTTCAATTGGCTCTAAAAACCCAAGTGTTTCAATTTTCGGCTTAGGATGTTTGGTCTCCGCTTTTGTAGTATCCGGTGTTTTTTTCTTAGGTGAGTGGATCTGTTCAACCCTAGGATTTGCTTTCGGTTTATTGCTCACATTCTTGGGCGCAGCTTCACTCTCTTCTAAATTATTATTGCCTCCGCCGCAGCCGGAAAGTACAATCGTGCACGCCACAAAGAGCGCGATTAATTTTTTCATAGATAAACCTCCTCTAGTTTTCGTTATTTTTCCTTGAGGAGGCAAGATATATTCTAAATTTTTTTAAAAGATAAGATGGTTCATATTGAAAGGTAGTCATGCTTTACCCTCCTTCTTTAGCGAGAAAAACTAAAAAGAAATCGACTATTTTTCTAAAATTTGGTATCCTGTTGATTGAGGTTTGCTTGTAAGTTCATAACGTTATATTCCATAAAAAAAAAGACTCCGCATATGGAGTCTTTTTTTGGTTTAGATCGCCCAATTTCCGTTTTTGAATAATGGGATGCGTTTGCCATCTTCAAATTCGGCTTCAATCTCAAGATCAGCAGATCCGATCATGAAATCTGTATGGCCTCTGCTGTGATTAATTTCTCTTTCTTCCATAAGTTCAGGTGTAAGGTTCCCTGCCTCTTTAACAGACATTGTGATCGCAGTGCCGATGGCCAAATGACAAGAAGCATTTTCATCATACAAGGTATTGTTAAAAATGATGCCTGAGTTTGAGATTGGTGAGTCATAAGGTACAAGCGCCACCTCCCCTAAATAACCCATACCATCGTCGATGCTGAGCAGCTGTTTCAGCGTGTCGTATCCTTCTTCAGCTGTAAAATCGATTACTTTTCCATCTTTAAACGTCAAGCTGAAGTTGTTGATCATGTTCCCCATTGCAGATAAAGGCTTTGTGCTGGATACCTTTCCATTAACACCATATTTTCTAGGCGTAGTGAAAACTTCTTCGGTTGGCAGGTTCGGAATGTAGTAAGTGCCAAACGTGGAATGATGTCCCCCGCCAATCCATGTATGATCAGGGTGTAAATCAATGCTTAGATCCGTTCCTTCTGATCTGTAATGCAGTGTTTTAATTCTTTGTTCGTTTAAGTAGTTCACTTTTTCTGAGAGTGCATGAACATGCTCTTCCCATGCAGCAACCGGATCTTCCTGGTCGACGCGAACCGTTTTGAAGATCGCTTCCCATAAAGCAGACACTGCTTCTTCTTCACTTTTCTCAGGGAAAACGGTTTTTGCCCAGCCTTCTGTTGGCGCACCAGCAATTACCCAGTGCATATCTCCTCTAAGCTGGCCAGCTGAAAAAGCCTGCAGCTTCTCGCCTCTATTTTTCTGAACAAACATCATGCGTTCAGAAGGAACACCTTTGTATGCGTTTGGATCATTGCCAGTTATCATTAAGAAACAATCATGATTTTCTACGAGAGTGTTATACTTATCGACCTCCCAAGATTGAAGGTCATCTTTAAGTACTTCTTCTTTTGCGTTCGTATAATGAATTCGGTTGGTTTGAGTATCTACCCAATCCACCATCACTTTGTGGCAGCCGTTCTTATAGGCATGCTCCGTTACTTTACGAGTAAATTCTGCTGTTTCAATTGGAGAACTAATTAATAGCTTCTGTCCCTCTTGCATGCTCAAACCAACTTTTACAACAAGTTCAGCATATTGGTCTAATTTTTCTTCAAATGATTTCATAACATACCCCTCCAGTGAGCTCAAATAAAAACGACTGATAAGTTTATAATATACATTATAAAGTAAAAAGAAAATGTAGACTAATCAAAACTAAAAAAAGAGCCATTTTTTATCCTGGCCCTTACTCTTAAAGTCTATGATTTTTTATTTAATACAAATCCAATATGAGAGAGTGCACTCTCTAAGTTACTAGTTATGACTATATCTTCAAAATCCACGTCTACTTCCATCGTCTTTATCGCCAAATCAGGTCTGAAGCCTGTAAGAATTGGTGATACACCTATTAATTTTAAAAGCTTCACGATATTGAGAAGATAGCTGCTTACAGAATTATTAATCTGACTGATCCCCGATAGATCGATAATCATGTACTCTAAGTCTAAGTCCATACTGCTGTTTAACGTATTTTGTATGATAATATCAGCTCGGTATTCGCTAATATGTCCAATGATCGGTAATATGGCAATGCCTTTCGTCAGTGGAACAATTGGTACGGATAAATCCTTTATTTCTTTGTTGGCTTTGTCCAGCTCCAATACATAAGTCAAAAGAGAAGACATCGTCTGAAAAAGTTCGACATGCTGGTCGGTAAATTCAAAGCGTTTTGTATCCAGCCCACAGATCGTACCGTAATTTTCTCCATCTTCGTAATAGATGGGTATCGCTATAAAACTCCCACCACCTAAACTGGCTGTCACACTTAGCTCTTTCGTCCGCTCATTTTCGTTAATATCTTCAATCATCAGGATTTCCCTGCCTTTATCTACACTAATCTTACAAAAGGTTTCATGGAATGGCAGAGTAGATCCCTCTTCTAATAACGTTTCTTCTTTATTGATTACTTTTTTTATTTCGTTCACTTTTTGATCGTTTTTCGCAATAAATAACGTGTTAATGTTAATCAGCTTACTCATAAAAGTAAGAATGTTCTCCGTTGCTTCCTCGAAATTCTTCACGGATTTAGGGTGAATAGAAAATGACAATGGATTGACCGACCTTTCATGTCATGGAATTGACTTATTTATGTAGATGAAAAGACTCCACCTTTCTAATTTCCCTATATAAGTAAAAGTAAACATGTTGAGCCTAATGTTTTTGGTGGAGAAATGAGAAAGATGTTTGTTTGGTAGAGTTTTCACGGTACGTGTCTTTTCATTTATTACACGTTCGCGCAAACTGCACTACATTTCGCACAACTTCCTCTAGTTTCGCTCAATGCCGATCTTAAATTCTTGATCTTCGCTCAAAATAGGTACCTTTTCGCGCAAACTGCCTGCTGCTGGGTTTAGTATCTTCTTTAATCAACACATTTAATAGTAATAATTTCCCATCACAGATTTAAAACAAGGGATATATCTCCTATTCTAGTATTCGACATTGCGTGGTAACATTTTGAATATGCGGAATTATTCGACAATGATTATTGTTGATTCCGGCTGTGAAAATACGACTAGGGGGGGAATTTTAGTGAAAAAGGGAAAATGGGTATCAGCTGCCCTTGCGGCATTGTTGAGCTGCAGCACTTTTGCAAGCGTAAGCGCCGCACCTGTCAATGTTCAGTCTGATGCAAAAACATCACCGGTAGAGGAAAAAAGTCTTAAACACGCGGGTGGTCCTTTCGATTTAGCAGTGGCTAATGATGAAAAATTAATAGAAATGCTCAAGAAGAACGGACAGATCTCAAAAAATGCAAGTGAAACACAGGCACAAGCAAAGCTTCAACAATTCTTGAAAAACAAACAAGAGAATGCACAATCTCTTCCAAAGGGAGAACTGGAAGACAAACATGCTAAACATGATGAAAAAGGACACAAAAAACATAAAAAAGATGGTCTTAAGCACGGCAAGAAAGGTAAAGGAAAAAAAGACATCAAGCCTGTTGAGGAAGAAAAATGGACAGGCGATCAGCGTGTGGATAATGTTCTGGTATTACTAGTCGAATATCCAGATTTTCCTGCTTCTAACATCACACCAGAAGAAACAGATATGTACTATGCGAATTACTCAAAAGAACATTATGAAGATATGATTTTCGGTGAAGATGGATATGAAGGTCCAAATGGTGAAGATTTAATCTCTGTAAAAGAGTTTTATGAGCAGCAATCCGGAGGAAGCTATTCGATCACAGGTAAAGTCGGCGGCTGGTATCAAGCTAAATACCCTGCTGCTTACTATGGTGGGAACGATCCAGCGCCAGATGGTAGTGATGCGAATCCGCGCGAGCTAGTAAGAGAAGCATTAACAGCTGCAGCTAACGACCCAAACATTGATTTAAGTGAATTTGACCAAGAAGATCGCTATGATTTGGACGGAGATGGAAATCTTCGTGAACCAGATGGCTTAGTCGATCACTTGATGATTGTTCACTCTAGTGTTGGTGAAGAAGCTGGAGGCGGACAACTTGGTGGGGATGCCGTATGGAGCCATCGTTGGAACCTTGGAGATGTATTCCCAATGGATGGTACGGAAGCAGAGGTCCCTTATTGGGGTGGAAACATGGCGGCTTACGATTATACAATCGAACCTGCTGATGGAGCCGCTGGCGTATTCGCTCATGAATACGGCCATGACTTAGGTCTGCCTGATGAATATGACACGCAATACTCTGGAACTGGTGAACCGATCGCATACTGGTCCATCATGTCTAGCGGAAGCTGGGCTGGAGATATTCCGGGAACAGAGCCAACTGGATTCAGTGCTTGGTCAAAAGAATATTTACAATCCAGTATGGAAGGATCTAACTGGTTAACAGGCGAAACGTTCGATTTGAAGGAATTAAGCCCTAAAGGCACAGAAGTTTTATTAGATCAAGCGAATACAAAAGGAACAAACCATGATGCTGTTCGTGTCGATCTTCCTCAAAAGGAAACGGTTGTTAATACTCCATTCAGCGGAGCGTATGAGTATCATGGCGGCAGCGGAAATAACTTGGATAACGACATGATTACATCCGTTGATCTAACAAACGCATCTTCTGCAACCCTTTCTTTTAAAGCGTGGTATGACATTGAAACAGATTGGGATTATGCATCTGTTCAAGTGAAAGAAGAAGGTTCTGAAGCTTGGGTAGCTATCCCTGGTAATATAACAACAGATACTGATCCGCACGAGCAAAATCCTGGTCATGGAATTACAGGTAAATCTGATGGATGGATTGATGCAACCTTTGACCTTTCCGCTTTTGCAGGCAAGAATATTCAAGTAAAGCTTAACTATTGGACAGATGTTGCAGCAGTTAATCCAGGGATCTATGTTGATGATGTAAGTGTAACCGTAGACGGTACACAAACATTGTTTGATGATGCAGAAGGTGAGCCTGCTTTTACGTTAGAAGGCTTTAAGAAAGACCAAGGGAAATTCTACTCTGACCACTACTATCTATTAGAGTGGAGAAATCATGAAGGCGTTGACGAAGGTTTAGCACATATCCGCCGTGGCAATAGCTTAATGCAATATGATGGAGGTTTACTCGTTTGGTATGTGGATAATAGCTACAGTGATAACTGGACAGGTATTCACCCTGGAGACGGATTCCTCGGTGTGGTGGATGCGAATCAAGAAACGCTAAAATGGAGCGACAAGTCCGTTGCATCTTCTCGCTACCAAATCCATGATGCAGCGTTCAGCAAGAAAAAGAGCGCCAAAATGTTCCTTGATTATCGTGAGTTGCTCGGGTTGACGCTAACTGATAACAAAGTTAACCCAACTCATAAATTTAACGATAAAAAAGACTACAGCAACCCTGGAATGCCTGATGCTGGCCGTGACATTCCAACATTCGGACTTCAGTTTGAAGTTGTAGGTACAAGCAAGGATGATTCAGTAGCGAAGATCAAGTTAGCCCGCAGATAAATAAAACATCAGCAAAACCCAATTGCCCTCATGCAATTGGGTTTTGTGTCATAATAAATAGAAAAGAAGAAACAAGCGTAAAGGAGTGATTCTATGAAACAATGGCTGACTCTATTCTTTCTTGTTTTATTCACCGTTTCATTTACAGCCTGTTCAAACTCAGAAAGCTCCAAAAAGAATCAACCTGTTGAAAAAAAACCTACAACCGAGGCGGTTCAAATGATAGCGAACGATGAGAAAATTATTGAGATGCTTAAGAAAAAAGGTGAGATTCCTGAAGATGCTTCACCAGAGGATATCAAGACAGCTCTGGAAAAATATCTAAAAAACAAGGCACCTGGACCTGGCAGTTTACAGGACGAAAAAGAAAAAAAGAATTATATTAATAAACTGAAAGAAGAAATTCAAAAGAATCATAATAACAATCAAGAGGATAAATCATGATTAGATTTATCCCCTTTTTTTCTACTTAGATATTTGATATACCCTAGTGGACCTACTTGTTATTATTGGTGCTGCAGCGAGTACAGATAAAAAACATAATCAATGGAGGCTCCTTTGTGCCCTAGCTGATTTAGTATAGCTGATATATGCCCGCGATGATAGGTTCCATGGTTCACAACATGCTGAATCAGATCAGCATAATTCGAATGAAGGGTTCCAAAATGAGGATGATGCACCGTTGTTCCTACATATAAATCCTCTATATTCTGAATAAATGAGTCGTACTTTTGGCTTAATTCTTTAAACTTCTCTTCTATCTCTTCTATACTTGCAGCCTTTAGATCTTCCGTTACCTGCCCAAGTTCCGCTAAAATTTCATAAAAATCTTCTCCGCTCATAGCTTTAAGCCAGACATAATCCACTTGATACATATGTAATAGCACGGCTGTAACCGATGGAAATACACTCTTCGTTTCCTTACGATAGATTTCTAGAGGAAGTTTTTTTAATTGCTCGAAAACCTTTTCATTTGCCCATACATTAAACTGATGCAGCTTTACCGTTTTGTCCATTTTAACCGTCCTCCCTATCATCTTTTTAAATCAGTAAAATATAACACTACTTATTTTCTATATCGATTCATCAATCTCCTCTCATAGTTAGATACTTTCCGAACATATGTTCTCGAAATTCGTTTAAATGCCAAAAAAGCATACACCATGGATATCGGTGTACGCCTTTCATTACTATTCCTTTATCGCATTTGCTAATAATTCAAACGATCGAAGTCTAGCTTGATGATCGTAAATCTGGCTGTTAACAATAATTTCATCTGCTCCCGTTTCATCAAGAAATGATTGTAACTTCCCTTTCACTGTCTCTTGATTTCCTACAAATGTTGTTTGCAGTTGCTTGTCTATGGTAGCTTTTTCAAATGGACTCCAGAGTTCTTCTATTCCTTCAACCGGGGGCTTCAATTGTGTAGGATTTCCCCGGATTAAATTCAAAAACTGCTGCTGCAGTGAAGTTGCAAGCCACTTTGCCTCATCATCTGTATCAGCTGCGACGACATTCGCTCCAACCATCGCGTAAGGCTCGTCAAGTATTGCTGATGGTGTAAAGGAATTTCTGTACAGCTCAAGTGCAGGCAATGTATTTTCTGGTGAAAAATGACTCGCGAAAGCAAAAGGAAGTCCGAGCCTGCCGGCAAGTCTTGCACTGAACCCGCTTGAACCGAGTAGCCAGATCGGGATATTAAGCCCTTCTCCTGGGATGGCTCTTACTTTTATGCTGCCATCTGCTAATTCAGGATTCAAATACGTGCGCAATTCATCAAGCTGCATAGGAAATTCATCTCCACTCATGCTAAGTTCACGTCTTAAAGCCTGAGCTGTCAGCTGGTCCGTTCCCGGTGCACGTCCTAGCCCGAGATCGATACGGCCAGGATACATGGATTCTAATGTACCAAATTGTTCAGCGATGACGAGCGGTGCATGGTTCGGGAGCATAATGCCGCCTGATCCTACGCGAATCTTTGAAGTTCCCCCTGCCACATAACCGATGACGACGGATGTTGCAGAACTCGCAATTCCCGGCATATTATGATGCTCAGCTAGCCAATACCGGTTAAATCCCCATTTCTCAGCATGCTGTGCCAGGTCTAATGTATTTTTAAAAGAATCGGATGCCGTTCCACCTTCGATTATCGGAGCCAAATCTAAAACGGAAAACGGAATCTTACTCATACTCTTTTTGGACATAAATGTGTCCTCCTTATCTATAGAGCAACAAAAAATTAGCTACTATATTTTAATAATTGCTTCTAGTATAACAAGATGCCTTCGTAATGAAAAAAGTTATGCTTACCCTCGATTATGTAATCGTATAGATCATTTCTCCACGGAATAACGAAAAAACAATAAAGGGACTCCAGGATGTGGGAGCCCCTTTATATTTATTGAACAGCATGCTCCGTTTGAGCATTATAAACTGATCCGCCGAGAGAATGCTTTCTTAATAATGCCGCAACCAATTCACATTTTTTGTATAAAGGCAGCACCTTGAAATTACCTTATTATAGATATTGATCCATAAAATATAAACAAGTGCACTACGAAAATGTTTATTAAAGGAATCGGTATAGTCATTTATATCTATACTCATATACCTCCATTATAGTAACTTAGACTTAAAAATACATAAATGCGTTTCATCACATCCGTCTTTGGGAACAAAATTTACGTAGTAATCATCTCACAAAGGAGGAAGTCGATGGATAAACATAACAAAGTAGTAGGCATTTTCCGTACAGAAGATGATGCAATTGATGCAATCAAAGAATTACGAGCACAAGGGTATGATGAGAATGACATCTCGGTAATTGCCAAGGATAAAAAAGAGGTAAAACAGATTCATGAAGAAACCGGCACGAAGGCTCCAGAAGGGGCTGCTACCGGAATGGCTACAGGTGGAATTCTTGGCGGCTTAGGCGGATTACTCTTGGGAGCAGGAGCACTTGCTATCCCCGGAATAGGACCGATCGTAGCTGCTGGCCCGATTGCAGCTGCTCTAGGAGGGGCTGCTGTTGGCGCAGGTGCTGGAGGAATTGTCGGTACTCTCGTAGGATTAGGTATTCCTGAAAAAGAAGCGAAAGAATACGAGGAAGCCGTCGAAGGTGGAGATATTCTTGTCCTTGTTGATGCCAATGAAGTAGATCGTTACAGATCCGTAAACGATACATTCCGCACGTATCGTTCTACGAATGCTCATCGTTATGAAGATTCTTATTCGAATAAATATTAGAATAGAGGATGATTCAAGATGAAACACGATACAATGGAAGGCAAGTGGAAACAGCTCAAAGGCGAAGCAAAGAAACAGTGGGGAAACTTAACCGATGACGATTATGATCAAGCACAAGGCGATCGTGAGAAAATGATCGGTAAGATTCAAGAACGACATGGTAAAACAAGAGAAGACGCGGAACGCGAATACGATGAATGGAACCGCAGATTCAGCGGTTATTAAAAAATAATTGAAACCCCGTCAGACCTTCTGACGGGGCTTTCTTCTGTTAATAATCCAAAAGTGAATGAAGTTTATCTTTATCAAGAGCCTTAACAAGTTCAACAACTAATTTTGCACTGTTCTCTAAATCGCTTTTACTGATCATGGATGTATGACTGTGTATGTAGCGTGCAGCCACACCTACTACGATACTAGGAATACCTTTTTTAAAGAGATGAAATTTACCTGCGTCCGTTCCTCCACCCAGCATCACATCCACTTGATACGGGATATTATTTTTCTCCGCTACCTCAATAATAAGATCACGAAACGCCGTGTGTGGAATCATGGATGAATCTAAGAATGTAATCAGTGGTCCTTTTCCTAATTTAGCTTTATTGGCATTGCCGCCGGGACCATCTTCAGCCACACCTACATCAAGAGCTATAGCAACATCAGGTTCCATAATATAAGGTGCTGTGATTGCTCCTCTTAAGCCGACTTCTTCTTGTACAGTAGCTCCGCAATATACCGTATTAGGATGTTCTGCGTCTTGAAGCTGCTTCAGTACGTTAAGTGCGGTATAGCAACCCGCACGGTTATCTAGGGCTTTAGCAAGAATGGTATCATTATTCGGCATAAGTTCAAATGGACAAATGGGCAGGATAGGATCACCTACTTTAATCCCCCATTCTTTCACTTGATCCTTATCATTTGCTCCGATATCAATAAACATCTCTTTCATCGGGTACACTTTTTTGCGTTCTTCAGGCTGAAGAATATGAGGAGCTTTTGAACCAACGACTCCTGTATATGTTTTATCTTTTGTCTGTACATGCACGCGCTGTGCCAAAAGCACTTGAGACCACCAGCCCCCTAACGGAACAAAGCGAAGGTAACCATTCTCTGTTACCTCACTAACCATAAAGCCTACTTCGTCCATATGCCCCGCTAGAAGAATCTTAGGGCCATCCGCTGTCGATCCCTTTTTCTCTCCAAAAATACTTCCTAAATGATCAGTAACCAAGTTGGCTCCCGTTTTTTCAATCTCTCGTTTCATAATCGCTCTGATTGCTTTCTCAAAACCAGGTGCCCCATTCGTTTCTGTTAACTCTTTCAATAAATCCAACATAATCACCGTCCTATACGTTTAGGATGGGAAGAAATAAGCAAATTATTACTTCGGAAAAGAAAGATATGTAAAAAAATACCCTGTTTTTGAAAAACAGGGTATACCTATTAAAGTCTAAACCAGCCTCTTGATTCTAAATCATCACAATGTTTTTTCTTTTCTTTTTTACAACAAATATGGTGACGTGAGGATGATTCTTTGCAACAAATGTTTGATGAACTAGAAGATTCTTTTTTACACCAGAACTCAAAGCTAGAAGATGACTCTTCTTTTTTGCAGCATACAGGAGATTCCTTTTTGCAGTCATCTTTCTTTTTGCAGCAGTCATCTTTCTTTTTACAACACTTGTCTTTCTTTTTCCCGCATGGATCTTCTTTTCTACAGCATAAAATTCTGCAGTTGCTGCTTTCGTGATCTCCTAATTCGCCCGCTTGAACAATAAAGTTAATAGCGCCAATCGGTATCGTTACGATATTTAATGTTTCTTCTTCTACGATTTGAATGGATGTTCGGTTTACTGCGGTAAGAATCCCTTCGATTTCTTCTTCGCCACCGTCATTAACCCTTACTCTGCAATTGATTAATTTCTTTAAAATCCCACGGAAAGTATCATTACATACTTTTCTACGATGATTGTCACAGCATTTGTCCGATACAACTGCGAGGTTTCTTACATTGTTTAGAGGTAAATAGAATACTTCTCTTTCATCTGTTTTGATCGCGATAAAATCCCTACCTACACAGACAAGTTTACCCTCTATTTCTATATCATCGAATCCTTCGTTTGCAATGACACGTTTACATATAAACTGTGCGACCTCTCGGGCTGAGAGTTTATTCTTTTTGCAACTCAAAAAACTTCCTCCTGAAAATAAAATTATTGACATCTCTTGTCCATGTATTATATGTAGCACAGCTCTAAAAGGCATGGTTACTTGTCTATATTTTCAGGAATTAAGTCAATTGTTTAGTTGTCTATCATTAAATTACATTCGTTTATATTTACGAAGGAAGTTGATTCCGCTTAAGGTTTCTCGATTTCCATGATACGGAGGGGACTTTAATGAACCTGAAAAGGAACTATCAAAAGTAGGGGGTATTTTGGGACAAATAAAAAAAGACCAACAAATGTGTTGGTCTGTATCCACCTATGTATTGGTGGAGACGGTGGGACATGTTGTTCCATGCTTTCGTCATGGCACTGACTATATCTTGAACCTGCTTATCAGGTCCCCCGGCGTATTATACGAAATATAGATTTACTTGGTATCCAAGCAGAATTTCGTATCCTAGTACTACCATAACTTTGGCAGCCTATAAGTCGATACATGGCTGTTGGATTGCTCCACATACCACTCGGCATCGCCTTGCAGTGAAGTATTCACTGGTTAGGTTTCACCGATAAAGCCGGATTTTCACTTATGTGTTACCACATAAGGCGACTAATCCTAATCGAACCCACGTCCAGAGATATTGGCACTTAAGCTTCTACGAGTGTATTCGGTTTATTCGTGTTTCAAGAATCCATCTGCCAGCCGACAGGCGTCCAGATCGCTAGCCTGATTATTCTCTTCCATCGTCCTCAGGCGGAGGACAACCGGCGTAGCCCACTAAGAGTGAGTCCCTTACCCTACCACATGGGCGATGGAGGGAGGAACAGCTAAAGTGCTATTACGCAGCTAAAGCTAAGTTGTTGTTTGTTTTGCCAGTTATTGGCTTTGGCGTTTTAACGAGGCCGACCCCCTCGACTCGCAACTTAAGCTCAAACTACCCCTGTCGAATCCGTAACGTCCCCATTATAATAATGGATTGCAGAAATTTAATTCTGCTAAAACCACGGAAAGAGATAAAAGCTTATTGCTCTTATTCACTTGTGTACTCAGTATAACATTTTTACATCATCGTCTCAATTGTAAGTTCCTGTAAGAATACCCAATCTAAACTTTTTGACGATCGCGAAAGGCACGCTCGATTTCTCGTTTTGCATCTTTCTTTTTCAGATCATCACGCTTATCATAATGCTTCTTCCCTTTTGCTAGACCAATTAACAGCTTAGCAAAACCATTTTTAAGGTACATCTTTAAAGGTACGATTGAATACCCTTGTTCTTTTGTTGCACCTAATAGCTTATTAATTTCCTTACGATGCAAAAGTAATTTACGGGTACGAAGCGGATCATGATTGTAGCGATTTCCTTGCTCATACGTGCTGATATGCATGTTGTGTAAGAACAACTCGCCGTTTTGCACACGGGCAAATGAATCTTTAAGGTTTGCACGTCCTGCGCGAATGGATTTTATCTCTGTGCCCTGAAGGACAATTCCAGCTTCAAATGTTTCTTCGACATGGTAATCGTGCCGCGCTTTCTTATTTTGTGCGACTACTTTCCCTTCCCCTTTTGGCATATAAACTCAATCCTCCCCACAGCAAGTGAACTCTAATTATATCAATTTGGTCAAATAACGTCAAGGTTCACCACTCCTGATGAACCTTGATCATCACTATCCATTATTTCTTCTTTTTCTTACCCTTCTTAGCTACAGGCTTATAAAATGGCTTCTTCTTGCCTTTTTTGGAATCCTGCGGTCCGCTGGATCGATCAGACTCATTACTTCGATTCTTGCTGCGTCTTCCTCGACCACGTTTCGGTGTATCACCGATATCGATCACCTGTTGGCGATCTTTATGCCGCTTTCGTGGTGTACCTTTCATACCTACGATCTCAAAATCAACCGCACGTTCATCCACGTTGACGTTTACAACACGAATTGAGATCTCGTCACCGATTCGGAACACGTTCCCTGTACGCTCTCCGATCATAGCCATGAACTTCTCATCAAATCGGTAATAATCGTCTGTTAAGTAGCTGACATGGACAAGACCTTCAATCGTATTCGGCAGTTCAACAAAAAGACCGAAATTCGTAACGGAACTGATAACTCCATCAAACTCTTCCCCAATCTTATCAACCATAAACTGAGCTTTTTTCAGTTCGTCCGTCTCACGTTCGGCATCGACTGCACGTCGTTCCATAGCAGATGAGTGTTTCGCGATCGTTGGCAGCTCTGCTTTCCAATGGCTGATCGTTTTTGGACTGGTATCTTTTTCGAACAAATACGTTCGAATCAATCTGTGAACGATCAAGTCCGGATAACGGCGGATCGGAGAAGTGAAATGGGTATAGAATTCAGTAGCCAAGCCGTAGTGACCAAGTGACATATGATCGTATTTTGCTTGCTTCATGGAACGAAGCATGATCTTACTGATAACCATCTCTTCTGGTTCGCCTCTAACTGTTTCAAGAAGCTGCTGAAGACTGCGCGGATGAATATCACTTGGAGTACCCTTTAACGCATATCCGAACATCCCGATAAATTCTAAGAAGCGTTCTAGCTTACCCTCATCCGGATCTTCGTGAATACGGTACATGAACGGAAGCTCTAACTCATGGAAATGCTGCGCAATCGTTTCATTCGCACAAAGCATAAACTCCTCGATCAGCTTTTCCGCCACTGATCGCTCACGCAGAACAACATCCTGAGGATTGCTATTTTCATCTACAATCACTTTTGCTTCTGAAAAATCAAAGTCAATCGCTCCACGAGCAAAACGTTTTTTACGAAGAATTTCTGCCAGTTCACCCATCAGTTTAAAGAACGGAATTAAAGGCTCGTAGCGTTTTGTAACTTCTTCATCTTCGTCTTGTAAGATTTTTCTCACATCTGTATAGGTCATGCGTTCAGTTGTTTTTATAACGCTCGGAAAGATTTCGTGTTTAACGACATCCCCGTCTTGATTGATCTCCATCTCACAAGAAATCGTTAAACGGTCAACTTTCGGGTTTAACGAACAGATTCCGTTTGAAAGGCGGTGTGGAATCATCGGGATCACTCGGTCTACCAAATACACACTTGTACCACGTTCACGCGCTTCTTGATCAATTGATGAGTCTTCTGTTACATAATGGGTAACATCAGCAATGTGAACGCCAAGTTTATAGTGACCGTTCGGGAGTTTTATAACATGAACGGCGTCATCCAAGTCTTTTGCGTCCGCTCCATCAATCGTAACGATCGTTTCATTACGAAGATCACGGCGTCCTTCAATGTCTTTCGGATCGATCTCATCTGGTGTATTATGTGCCTGCTCCAATGCTTCTTCCGGGAATTCCCTTGGCAGTCCATGTTTAAAAATAACCGAGATTATATCTACACCCGGATCATTTTTATGACCGATAATATGGATGATCTCCCCTTCAGCGCTGTTTCGGCCTTCAGGATATTTCGTGATCTTAACAACGACTTTATGTCCTTCTACCGCTCCATTCACACCTTCTGCTGGAATAAAGATATCGTTTGGAATCCTTTTGTCGTCAGCCACCACAAAACCAAATTTACGGCTTTCTTGGAATGTACCGACTACTTCCGTTACGCCTCGTTCTAAAATGCGGATGATCGTTCCTTCTGGGCGTGATCCGGAAGAAGTATTGTTCAAACGAACTAAAACGGTGTCCCCGCTCATCGCGCCATTCATATCAGACTGTGAGATATAAACATCTTTTTGTTCACTGTCTTCAGCTATTAAAAAGGCAAACCCTTTGGCATGTCCTTGTACGCGTCCTTTAATCAGACTCATTTTTTCTGGAAGTCCATAGCGATTCGTCCGTGTTCTTACGACTGAACCTTCATCTTCTAGTTGGTTTAGTGTTAAAACCAGTTCCTTGAAAGCATCAGCGTCCGGAAGTTGAAGGGCTTCTTCAATCTCGGTTACTGTCATCGGTTTTTCCGACTCTTTCATAAGCTGGAGTATTTGCTGTTTATCCAAAAACTGACCTCCTTTTTTAAGGAAAAGATTCTATTCAGACCAGTCCAGATCTTCTAAGAATGCATAAACATCTTCATGCAATTGTTCTTTTTCCTTATCTAATGTAATAACGTGTGTTGAATGTTCATACCACTTTAAATCCTTCTTTTCACTTTCAACTTCGTTATAAATAATATTTGCAGAATCTGTATTAATCATTTCATCATGTCTAGCCTGCACAATAAATATAGGTGCGTATACAAGATCGACCGAATTTCTAACACTTTGAAGCAACTCTTGGAGCGCTTTTAGTGTGTTCATTGGTGTCTTCTTAAACTCTTCCATTTCTTGTTTAATTTGTTCAGGCGATTTTTGTTCCCTCTTTTTATATTCTTCCGCGTACTCACAAACCCCTTTATACATCACTTCCTCGCTTTTGATGTACATAGGCGCACACATTGGGACAACACCCTTTACAGGATATTCTGTTGCAAGTTTTAAGGAGAATACCCCCCCAAGCGAAAGCCCGACAACTGCAACTTCGTCAAAACCTTTTTCTTTTAAGTGATTGTAGCCTCCGATAACATCTTGCCACCAGTCATCTGGACCCGTATGAACGAGTTCTTCAGGTGGAACCGCGTGTCCTTTATATTGTGGCGCGTGACATGTGTAGCCTTTCTTTTGAAGGAATCTCCCCATCATTCTTACGTCGGCTGAACTGCCTGTAAATCCGTGCAGCATCAGGACCGCCCGTTTTCCTCCTTCAAAGAAAAACGGTTTTGGTGCTGTAATTTTCATGCTGTTTCTCTCCTATTCATTCATTAAAAATTGATAAACCTCATCGATCAGCTGATCTTTTTCAACATCATGACAAATCATGTGTTTCGATTCTTTAAAATAGCAGATTCGTTTATTGGATGCTGCAATCGTCCCATATAAATACTCGGCACTCTTTCTCGGTACAAGTCCATCACATTCTCCTTGGACGATCAACGTAGGTGCTGAGATCTGTGCTAGTTCTGGTCTAAGCAGCTTTACCAGCTTACGAAATTCCCTTGTTGCACTTAGAGGGGTATCAATCAGTTTCTTTTTATACCTTTTATAAAGCTCATGATCTTTTAACTGACCACTGAATCCCGATATCATCATATTCGCTATATCTTTAATCATCTGGCCAGGGTTTAGATAATAAGCACTTGCATTTAATAAGATCAATTTGTCACAGCCATATTTGGACGCGAGATAACCCGCGATCATTCCGCCCATTGAAAATCCAACAATGTAGATTTTATCGACTTTTTTACGAAGTTCTAAATAAGCCTTTTCTGCTTCTTCCAACCATTCTGTATGTGTTTTCCCTTTTAACGAAAGCTCTGATCCGTGCCCTGGATAAGTCGGAGCAGAAATCATCCAATCGGTATGTTTCTGCAGATATTCTGTAATGGGCTCGATCTCATATGGGCCGCCAGTAAAACCATGCAAACAAAGACAACCGATCATGCTACCACCTTTTTGACTTTAGATTACCCTTTTATGTACGTATCAAATCATATCACAATCAATATTCAAAATGGTAAGCAACGATTTGAGCATAAAAAAACAACAAGCGATGTTTCGCCTGCTGTCTTTAAGTACGGATTAATTTGTAGGTAAGAAATACGCTACTGAAATGGTTAAAATGAAAAATAAAACTGCAAGAATCACTGTAAGCTTACTAAGCAATGCATCAATACCGCGTGCTTTTTGTTTACCAAAAAGCTGCTCAGCTCCACCTGTTATCGCTCCAGATAATCCGGCCGAACGACCTGATTGAAGAACAACGACAACAATTAAAGATAGTGATACTAAAATAAGAAGGATTTTTACTGCTGTTAGCATGAATGTTACACCTCCACCGTTCCACGTTACATTACTATAAATGTATCATAGTGGAAGGGACGAGGCAAAAGTTTTTTTCTGAACCTTCTTACTTAATTCGCACCGAAATAGTTGATATCAAATTCCTTATGGAAAATATAAAGCCGGACAGCTTTTATGAGGTTGAGCCTTTTGTTCAGAAGTCCCACGATTTGGACTTTAACTCCAGGCTGAACAGCTTCATCTGGCGCAATATCAAGTGTCTTATCTCCGTCAAGAAGCTCTGTATTGGAATCTAATTGTACTCTCATCACCGTTTTTTTATGGTGGATCGTAAATGAATTCCCTTTTACTTCTTTTACTTTTCCAACAAAGCTGATTGGATTCAATTTTTCTTGTTTAATTGCTGCACCATCCGAAGATTCTTGTTTAAGTGGTTGCATCATAAACATCCCCTCTTCGCATTATGGGGACATCCCCCATATTCATTTTACTAATCTTTTGATTGTTTTATGTCTGCTCCTGATGGTGTGTCCTTCTGTGAGGAATAATAGTTGTCGTTGAATATGGACTTCTTTATTACAACATCTTCATAGTTTTCTGATTGAATACGGGCTTTTTCGCCGTTAATAATCTGCAGGTCATACGTCCTGTAAATTAAGATAATAAATAAAAGAATAATAAATCCAAAATACAAATGAAAACGAAATGCCCTATCTCTTCGATGCTGTATAGTTTCCTCTACCCTCATTTTTAGTTCACCACACCTATTTGGAAGAAACATTAATCATTAAAGGGTTTTTCCCTTTTAATTAATTTACTCTCTTTACGTCAGCACTAAAATGGCTTTTGCATGATTCTTCTATCATACGAACATGATAATTTTCTGAAAATTATCCTCTTTTCCCGTCGGTAATGATCGATAGTAAAAGATTTAAAAAAGCCTGCATCAGTGATTAACTTATGCAGGCTTTTACAAACTCGTTACTTATTTAATTTGCAGCATATATCCGTATCGCGGAACGGTAACGATAGCGTCACCATAACTGCCTAATTTTTTTCGCAAACGATAGACTAGTGCATTGATCTCATCTTTCCCTACATCAGGCAGTGCATTCGATCCGGCTACCATTCTTTCAGGCCAGATTTGGATCTTAATCTCATCACTGCTAACGGCCTGATTCTTTTTTCTATAGAGGAGCACGAGGAGATCAGTGTGTTTTCCTGATAGAAATAAAGGCTCACCATCGATCGATATCTGACGTCGCTCTGGAATGATATGGAGCCCGTTCGTGATCTTCTTTTCAGGCGGTTCAATGGGAGAGGTAAACTCCATCGTCAATTCGGATTCTTCTGTTTCGGTATTCAAATAGGTTAACAGAACTACCCCTTTTGCCAGGCTGATCACATCACCTGAATGTATCTCTTTTGGAACATTCGGATCGAGTTTAACCTGATTCAGCTCAGTCCCATGTTTTGAATCCAAATCTCGAATAAAAGATTTGCCGTCTTGTATAAAGATTTCAGCATGATTGCGTGAAACATATGGACTTAGCAGTGAGATATCCGTCTCATGGGTATGCGCGGACCTTCCAATGGTTAGATACTCACCTTCAGGCTTAAGCGGAATCAAACTCCCCGTATCGTAAGGATCCCCTGCTTCTATTCGTATATATAAGCTTTGTTTCATTCTAGTTCCCCCGTACAAAAACAATAACTTGTTACTAGCATTTTATATGATAACAGATCAAAAGAGAAGGAATATGAGTATAGGGTCTGGTTGAAAGATAGAATCGTTTATCCGTCTTACTATTTTCAAAATTTTTAATTTGTACCGTATAGGACAACCCCGCTTTTACAAATCTTAAGGGTAACAAGATTGGAGGGATCAAAAATGACTGTTTTTGAAACGATGTCACTGATGATTAGTTTCTCAATGCTCATTGTTACAATCCTTCATTCTAATGACCGCTCTCGATAAGCAGCAGGGTTTTTAGTTGGTTCGACAGGTTCTTAATGTCAGATTCTCCGTTATCAGTTTTAAAAGAAGACAGCCCCCGGATGCGGCTCTGAGGCGCCTATCCGGGGGCTGTCTTTGTCAGAAAGACAAAATGGCGGTTTGTCTTTGTTTGGGGTCAGACCCCTACTTTTGTACTACTTACTTCTTAAGGTTGTAGAATGCGCTCATTCCTGGGTATACAGCAAGGTTGCCTAGCTCGTCTTCGATGCGAAGAAGCTGGTTGTACTTAGCAACACGGTCTGTACGTGAAGGAGCACCTGTTTTGATCTGACCAGCATTTGTTGCAACAGCGATGTCAGCGATCGTGCTGTCTTCTGATTCACCAGAACGGTGAGAGATTACAGCTGTGTAGCCAGCGCGCTTCGCCATTTCGATCGCATCAAATGTTTCAGTTAATGTACCGATTTGGTTCACTTTGATAAGGATTGAGTTACCGATACCTTTTTCGATACCTTCAGAAAGCTTTGTTGTGTTTGTAACGAACAAGTCGTCACCTACTAGCTGAACGCGGTCACCAATACGCTCTGTTAATAGCTTAAAGCCATCCCAGTCGTTTTCATCAAGTCCGTCTTCGATAGATACGATTGGATACTTGTTAACAAGCTCTTCGTAGAATGCAACCATCTCTTCAGAAGATTTAACAACACCTTCACCAGAAAGATGGTATTTGCCGTCTTCTTTCTTGTATAGTTCAGAAGCCGCAACGTCCATAGCAAGACGAACTTCTTCACCAGGCTTGTAACCCGCTTTTTCAATCGCTTCCATGATCGTTTGAAGAGCTTCTTCGTTTGAACCAAGGTTAGGAGCGAATCCACCTTCGTCACCTACAGCTGTGTTAAGGCCTTTTTCTTTAAGAACGGCTTTAAGGCTGTGGAAGATTTCAGCACCCATGCGAAGTGCTTCAGGGAAGTTTTCAGCACCAACAGGCATAACCATGAATTCTTGAATATCAACGTTATTGTCCGCGTGCTCTCCTCCGTTAAGGATGTTCATCATTGGTACTGGAAGAGTCTTAGAGTTGAATCCACCAAGGTACATGTAAAGAGGTACGTTTAGGAAGTCAGCAGCAGCGTGTGCAACAGCCATGGAAACACCAAGGATTGCATTAGCCCCTAACTTGCCTTTGTTCTCAGTTCCATCAAGCTCGATCAGCGTTTGGTCGATACCCACTTGGTCTAATACATCGAAACCGATTAGTTCTGGAGCGATGTTTTCGTTTACGTTGTTTACAGCGTTCATAACGCCTTTTCCAAGGTAGCGCTCTTTGTCGCCATCACGAAGCTCAACTGCTTCGTATTCACCAGTAGAAGCACCAGATGGAACGATTGCGCGTCCAAAAGCACCTGATTCCGTGTAAACTTCAACTTCAACCGTTGGATTACCGCGAGAGTCAAGAACTTCGCGAGCATAAATTTCAATAATCGTTGACATAAAATTCTCTCCTTTTAATAAAAAGTTTTCAAACATATAGCTGCGTTAAAAATAGGTAAGCCTCGTCAACTTGTTGATTAAAGCGTAAGGTGGTGACTCCTGCGGGATCAGCGGGACAGCTGTGACTCCTAATAGCATAATGCGTAAGAACTCATCGCACTCCCGTGGAAAGCAATCACCCGAAGCTGAAATCAATAGCTTTCAGAGCTACTATTTAATTAACGTTTTACCTGTCATTTCTTTCGGCTGTTTACCACCTAATAACGTTAAAACTGTTGGTGCAAGATCGGCCAAGATCCCGTCCTTGCGCAGCTCTACTCCCTCTTGAGTGACAATGACCGGTACAGGGTTTGTAGTGTGAGCGGTCATCGGGTTGCCATCCATCGTAATAACCTCGTCGGCGTTACCATGGTCAGCTGTAATGATCGCTGCTCCACCTTTTGCAATAATCGCATCTACAACTTTCCCTAAACACTCATCTACGGTTTCTACCGCTTTAATCGTAGGTTCTAGCATTCCAGAGTGTCCTACCATATCAGGGTTAGCAAAGTTTAAGATGATTGCATCATGCTTGTCCGCTTCAATCTCTCCTAAAAGCGCATCCGTCACTTCATAAGCACTCATTTCTGGCTGTAAGTCATAGGTTGCGACTTTTGGTGAGTCGATCAATATACGAGTTTCACCAGGGAACTCAGCTTCACGACCTCCGCTAAAGAAAAACGTAACATGCGGATATTTTTCCGTTTCAGCAATACGGAGCTGTTTATAGTTTTGTTGCGATAAAACTTCTCCAAGCGTATTATCCAAGTTTGTCGGCTTGAATGCCACGTCACCATCTACTGTTTCACTAAAATGCGTTAAGCATACAAAATGAAGATTTTTTGGGAACGCTTCACCGCGGTTAAAACCACGGAAGTCTTCATTCGTGAATACCTGAGAGATCTGGATCGCACGGTCAGGGCGGAAATTACAGAAGATGACTGCATCTCCGTCTTGAACAGTTGCGACAGGCTCACCATTTTCTTTTTTCAGAACAGATGGTAAGACGAACTCATCATATACGCCGTTGCTATAAGAATCTTCTACAACTTCGAACGGATCTTTGTAATCTGGTCCTTCACCATAGACCATCGCACGGTACGACTTTTCAACACGATCCCATCGCTTGTCGCGGTCCATCGAATAATAGCGTCCTGATAATGTAGCGATTTCTCCAATACCGAGTTCATTCATTTTATCAACTGTTGTTTGAATATAGCCCTTAGCAGATTGAGGTGGTACATCGCGCCCGTCCAAGAATCCGTGCAGATAAACCTTTTCTACATTCTGCTTTTTCGCAAGTTCAAGCAAAGATAAAATGTGATCAATATGGCTGTGGATTCCGCCATCAGAAAGTAAACCAAAGATATGAAGAGCTTTCCCTTCCTTCTTTACATGGTCCATGGCTTCGATAAAGGTTTGATTTTCGTAAAAATCTCCCTCTTTGATCGATAGATTCACGCGGGTTAAACTTTGATACACGATACGACCTGCACCAATGTTCAAATGACCCACTTCTGAATTTCCCATCTGGCCATCAGGAAGTCCAACCGCTTCTCCAGAAGCAGTCAGCTGTGCATGTGGATACGTTTCCCAGTAGCGGTCAAAGTTGGGCTTTTTCGCTTGTGCCACCGCATTTCCTTTGTCTTCCTCACGGCAAGCAAAGCCGTCTAAGATGATTAAAGCTACCGGTTTTTTACTCATCGGCTAACGCCCTCCAACAGCATAAGGTAAGATTTCGGTTCTAGGCTGGCACCACCAACTAAAGCGCCATCGATATCAGACATGCTCATTAGTTCTTTAATGTTATCCGGCTTAACACTGCCGCCGTATTGAATACGAACAGCATCTGCTACGTCTTGTGAGTATTGCTCTGCCACAACACTGCGGATGTAAGCACATACTTCATTTGCATCTTCTGAAGATGCTGTCTTTCCTGTTCCGATCGCCCAAACAGGCTCATACGCGATAACCGTTTGTTTCACTTGGTCAGCAGAAAGACCTTGAAGTCCTTTTTCCGTTTGTTCTTTTACAATATCTTTCGTTTTGTCCGACTCACGCTGTTCTAACGTTTCACCCACACAAACAATCGGAGTTAATCCGTGTTTGAATGCAGCATGTGTCTTTTGATTAACCAGTTCGTCTGTTTCGCCAAAAAGTTCACGGCGTTCAGAATGGCCAAGAATTACATACTGAACGTTTAGATCTTTTAGCATGACAGGACTGATTTCACCTGTGAATGCACCGCTCTCTTCGAAGTGCATGTTCTGAGCACCGATCGCAAGAGGTGTCCCCTCTGCTTCGTCTGCTAAACAGTCAAGAAAAAGAGCAGGAGCACAGATCACAGAATCAACCGTTTCCGCTGAAGGCACAAGACCTTTCACTTCTTCAACGAAATTGCGTGCTTCTGTTAACGTCTTATTCATTTTCCAGTTACCTGCAATAATAGGTTTACGCATTCAAATTCACCTCTTTAAAGAGTTTGTAAGTGGTCGATTTACGCTCCAGGTGCTCGCTTTCCACGGGGCGTGCGGTGAGCCTCCTAGCGCTCTGCGCTGTTAGGAGTCTCACCTGTCACCCTCGTCCCGTAGGAGTCTCGCACCTTCCGCTCCAATCAACTGTCACTCTTGTAAAACTGATTTTTTTCCTTATCGATCGTTAAGAGCTTCAACGCCTGGAAGTGCTTTACCTTCCATGAACTCAAGGGAAGCTCCGCCACCTGTTGAGATATGGCTCATCTTGTCAGCAAGACCGAACTTCTCAACAGCTGCAGCTGAATCTCCGCCGCCGATCACGCTGTAAGTGTCAGGTGATTCTGCAAGCGCGTTTGCAATAGAACGCGTACCGTTTGCGAATGCATCAATTTCAAATACACCCATCGGTCCATTCCATATCACAAGCTTCGATTCTTTAATAACCTTTACGTACTTTTCAATCGTTTTCGCACCGATATCAAGACCTTCCCAATCAGAAGGAATAGAATCGATGTCTACATTTTTTGTATTAGCATCGTTTGAAAAATCGTCAGCAACTAAAACATCTTCAGCAATCATGAGGTTTACACCGTTTTTCTTTGCTTTTTCCATGAATGTTTTAGCTGTTTCGATCTTGTCTTCTTCTAAAAGAGACTTTCCTACGTCATGACCTAGAGCCTTAATGAATGTGTAGCCAAGGCCTCCGCCAATGATCAAGTTATCTACTTTGTCTAAAAGATTGTCAATAACGTCAATCTTGTCCTTAACTTTTGCACCGCCAATAATAGCAGTGAACGGACGGTCAGGATTGGATAGAGCTTTTCCAAGCACTTCAAGTTCTTTTTCCATTAACAAACCTGATACAGCAGGAAGATGTTTCGCGATTCCTTCTGTTGAAGCATGCGCACGGTGAGCTGCTCCGAAAGCATCGTTCACATAAACATCAGCCAAAGCTGCAAATTTTTCTGCTAGTTCAGGGTCATTCTTTTCCTCACCAGGGTAGAAACGAACGTTTTCCAATAGGATTACGCCGCCTTCTTCAAGGTCTGCTAATGCTTTTTCTACTTCTTCACCGTATGCTTCATCTGTTTTTAGAACTTCTTTTCCAAGAAGATCGCTCAAACGCTGTGCAACTGGATCTAAACGAAGTTCTTCCACTACTTGTCCTTTTGGACGACCTAAGTGGCTTGCTAAAAGAACTTTTGCACCTTGCTCTGTTAAGTATTTGATGGTTGGAAGAGCAGCGTTAATACGCGTTTCGTCCGTAATCTTTCCATCTTCCATCGGTACGTTGAAATCAACGCGGCAAAAAACGACTTTGCCTTTAAAATCGATGTCGCGAACACTTTTTTTGTTCATAAGTACAAGTAACCTCCTGACAGTCAAAAAGATTAAAAGAATGACAAACCCCAGATTATACATGGGAAAGAGGAGTAGAAGCCTTGAAAAATGACTTCTCCCCCTCCTTATTGTTCTTCTCTATCTATTAAAGTCCTTTTTTAGCGATATAGTCAATTAAATCTACTACACGATTTGAGTATCCAGTCTCGTTATCGTACCAAGATACAACTTTAACCATGTTGCCTTCCATAACCATTGTAGAAAGAGCATCGATTGTAGAAGAATGAGTGTCGCCATTGTAGTCAGTTGATACAAGCGGCTCTTCAGAGTAGCCAAGGATTCCTTTAAGGTTGCCTTCAGCTTCTGCTTTAAGTGCAGCATTTACTTCGTCAACTGTTACTTCTTTGTCTAGTTCAACCACTAAGTCAACTAGAGATACGTTTGGAGTTGGAACACGCATTGCCATACCGTTAAGTTTTCCTTTTAGTTCAGGAAGTACTAGAGATACCGCTTTTGCAGCACCAGTTGAAGTAGGAATGATGTTTTCAGCAGCCGCACGAGCACGACGAAGATCTTTATGTGGAAGATCTAGAATTTGCTGATCGTTTGTGTATGAGTGAACAGTTGTCATCATACCGCGCTTCACGCCGAATTTTTCGTGAAGAACTTTTGCGAATGGTGCAAGACAGTTTGTTGTGCAAGATGCGTTAGAGATAACATCGTGGCTAGCAGCATCGTACTTTTCTTCGTTAACACCAAGAACTACAGTGATATCCTCATCTGAAGCAGGAGCAGAAATGATAACTTTTTTAGCACCAGCTTCTAAGTGTTTCGCTGCGTCAGCACGCTTTGTGAAACGTCCAGTTGATTCAACAACAACTTCTACACCTAGGTCACCCCAGCCAAGTTGTGCTGGATCACGTTCAGCTAAAACTTTGATTTCTTTGCCATCTACAACTAATGTATTTTCCTTAACTTCTACAGAACCAGTGAACTTGCCATGAACAGTGTCATGCTTCAAAAGGAAAGCAAGAGTATCTGCATCTGTTAAGTCGTTTACAGCTACAACTTCTACCTCAGGGTTGTTGAATGCTGCGCGGAATACATTACGGCCAATACGACCGAAACCATTAATACCAATCTTTGTTGCCATGTAAAATGACCTCCTTGATTTAAGAGAGAATTTATTTTTTATATAAAGGGATAACCCCTTAATAACGAAATGAAAATAGACTTACGGGCGACCCAATAGTTTGCGGGCAGCTCCCTCGTCTGTAATAAGTACCTTTTTGGGACCATGTTTCATAAAAGCTGCAATCGCATCTGCTTTTGACGAACCGCCTGCAATTGCCATGATGAAATCACTGTTGTGAAGCTCATCAAGCTGCAGTCCGATCGTTCGGACGCGATGAACGACTTCCCCTTGCTGGTTAAAGTAGTAGCCAAACGCCTCAGCGACGGCTTTTTCTTTATCCAATTTTTCGAGCAGGGAGGGGTTGGAATTCCTGCGTTCTGCCATTGTTTTAGCATCACCAATCCCATGCAGCACTATACCAGCGGAGTGTATGAGCTCCATCACTTCTTTTACACCAGGTTCGGCCATTAAAGAAAGATAGGTTTCTTTGCTGAGCTGATCCGGCAAATGAAGCAGCCTGTATTCACCTTTCGCTTTTTGTGCCATTGTTGAACAGATCGTGTTGGCTTGGTTTTCAACTTTCTCGCCAAGTCCTCCGCGCGCAGGAACAAATAGCAACTGCTGCCCTTTTTGGATCGGTGTCATCATTTCTGCAACTGCAGCAAGTGTTGTGCCGCCTGTTACAGCTATGATGCTTTTGGCAGATAGCTGACGTTTGAGCCTGTCAACTGCCGCTTTCCCCATCTCGTTCTTGACCCAAAGATCTTGATCACTGTCACCTGGTACCACGATGACTTCAGACAGATTTAACATTTCCTTAAGATCTGATTCTAAAACATGCAAACCTGACAGTTCTTTCATCATCTCAGAGAGTTCTACTAAAATATCATGCCCCTCAGAAGTTAATGACATGCCAGAAGTCTGAATGGTAAGAAGTCCTTGATCTTTTAAAAAGGAAACTTCAGAACGCAAAACTCGTTCTGTCATGTTCAGGGTGGAAGCTAAACTTCTTCTTCCAATGGGCTCATGAATTCTTACCACATTTAAAACGTTATAGCGTTTCCGCATCGTATCCAGAAGGTCTGGCAGCAATTTCTTTTGAACATCTATTAAATTCTTCATTGCACATTCTCCTGATTGAATGGGATTACCGTACGTTTTGATCGTGTTGAGAAAAAAACTCCCTCCCTGGACATCTTTCGTCCCGGTTAGTCATTTTTTGTCCCATTAGCGTAAGAAAATAACTTGGTGTTACCCAAGTATATTATTGCCAATTGTATATTTCCCTGATCACATGAGTTTCAAACGTACCAGAATAATTTTTTGTCATAAAAAAGTCAAAATTCTTTCTGGCAAGTTAATATTATCAAATACTTTCACTAGATTTCAACAACTTTTACTTATTAAAAATTAGTAAGCGCTTTCTTTACTTTATCGATGGAGATGATCCCATAATCGATTTCTGTGCCATCTACTTCAATGACAGGAATCATTAATCCGTATTTTTCAAGAAGTGTGTCGTCTTTATAAATGTCTACCGTTTTAATGTTGAAGGTTATTTCTTTTTGCAGATCTTTTAATAGATTATGCGCTTTATCGCAAAGTGGACAATGTTCCTTCGTATAAAAGATTAAGTTTTTTGTGCCCATTTTTCGTTCTCCTTTTAAATGATTCTTTATTATGAAGTAAGTTTATCATGAAGTATGGGGTCGGCAGGTAAAGTTCTATTTCTTAGTGGTGTGGGAATGCTGCGTCCAAGTAAAGGGAAAGCCCCCTTCCGGCTGGAAGGGGGCTTAGATAACCATTATGATGTATAACGTTTTCTTTTAGAAGAAGAAGGGATGTTTAATTCTTCTCTATATTTTGCAACCGTTCTACGTGAGATGCTTAATCCGCTATTTTGTTCTAATAGAGCTGCAAGTACTTGATCAGACAAAGGTTTTCGTTTATTCTCGCTGTCTACTAGTTTTTTTATTTCTGTTTTTGCAGATGTTGCGGACGCACTCCCGCCATCAGGCGTATAAATTTTTGCTGAGAAAAAAGACTTTAACTCAACTGCTCCTTTGGACGTCTGCAAAACCTTATTCTTCACAGCACGACTTACCGTAGATTCATGAACACCGATCTGTTCAGCTACCTCTTTTAACGTTAAAGGAATGAGGTCTCTTTTATCGAACGTGTAAAAATATTTCTTTTGGGCTCTCACGATCTCAGAAGTAATTTTGAGCAAGGTTTCTTTCCTCTGTTCTAACGCTTTTTTTAGCCAGTTAAACTTTTGATACGCTTCATTTATAAATTTTGACGCTTGCTTTTTGTCATTTAAAAGAGGTACGTAGCTATCATTCAGTTTCATGACTGGTGAATATTGTTCGTTAATGGAAATATGTAGCTTGCCGTTTTCCATAGTCACAGACACATCAGGGTATAAGAAAGATTGCTTATCGGCTGGTGAAAAAGCAGCTCCTGGCCTTGGATCAAGTTTCTGCAAAAAATCTGCCGCTTCTTCTATCTCATGTGGTGTGACATTCAGCAGTTCCGATAAGGCTTGGATTTTTCTTTCTCCGAGTAGTTCTAAGTGTTGATCGGCGATCGTGTAGCTTAACGAATGTACTAAGTTTAATTCTGAGAGCTGGATCAAAAGGCACTCCCTTAAATTACGAGCTCCGATCCCAGCAGGTTCTAACTTCTGCAGTATCGCGATTAGTTTTTCACACTCTTCGACAGTTGTGTTGAATCGAGTGGCAGTCTCTTCTGCTGAGACGGTTAGATAACCGCTTTCATTTAAGCTTAATAAAAGGTAATTAAAGATTTTACGGTCGAGCTCTTGAAGCGGGAGCAGGATAGATTGTTTATATAGATAGTCATACAGTGTTTCTTGTTCGATGATCAGGTGATCGAAACTTTGTTTTTCTTCTGATTGAGCACCGAATCCTTTTTTCTCGCCGCTTTTTTTTAGCGTCGTAAACATGCCGGGCGGCTCGGCAACTTCGATTAACGGATTTTCTAGTGCCTGCTCTTGCAGATAGGAAGTAAGTTCATAACTCGGAACTTGTAAAATGGCGATGGCCTGGCGTAGTTCAGTTGTCATGACGAGGTTCATGCTCTGTTGCTGGTACAAACCCATTTCCATTTTAAATCCCTCCCCTTACTTATGATACTACAGATGAAAGCGCTATACATCCTACAAAATTTGGCGGAGAAACAACTTAACGCGAGAATTGTAAGAATTGTTTGGGGTCTGTCCCGGGACAGACCCCAAACAATTCTCACACAATTTATAATACTTTTTAGGACATAAAAAAATGCCAGCACCGCCCTGAGGCAGTCTGGCATTTTAAACTTTACTATTAAAGTTTTGTTACGTTAGCAGCTTGTGGTCCACGCTCGCCATCAACGATTTCGAAAGATACTTCTTGTCCTTCTTCAAGAGACTTGAAGCCTTCTGATTGAATCGCAGAAAAGTGAACGAATACGTCGTTTCCGCCTTCAACTTCGATGAAGCCGAAACCTTTCTCAGCGTTAAACCATTTTACTTTACCATTTTGCATGGGTGTTTCCTCCTTACAAACGCTATGTAAGCGTTTTAACTCTTTTAACCGTTTTACTATGTAAATAAAAAGGCATAAAAAAATGCGTACTCATCTGAATATTTCAGAAGTGGATTTAAGTGTTCCACTTCTTATTCAAAAAGTACGACCGCTTTAAATCCATAAATATTCACACCGTAAATGGTTAAATAAACTATACCACGCCTCTATTTAATTGTCAAAACAAGGGATGACTTTTTTTATTTATTTTAATCAGGCGCAAGAATAGGCTATGATAGATAAGGGTTTTATATACATGAAATTTAAATTTTTTTCAATTAGGAGGATCAACTATGAGCGAAGCATTTTCAGTCCCTTATTTTAAAGAAAACTTTCAACAATACATCGAAAGAAATAAAGATGTTTTTACTAAAACACATGCCATGAACGCTTATTACCGTTCCATTGTTGGCACGTTGATCAATGATAACTTAAATAAAAACAGTGAGATCGTTCGCCGCATTCGTAACTTAGAAAAAGCGTACAACGAAGTAAAAAATCAAAATTAAGCTTACCCTGATAAGAAAAAGGGTAATGTTTTTACATCCAGAGGTTTAAAATCCTACTCCTCGCGGGCATTATGATGATAGCCCATACATAAGGTAAAGAAGGATATTTCGCAGTTTTGGCGAAATCAAAAGTTACACAGCATATCGTTTGACCTTGTTTGACCTTTTTTGTATGATGACAGTACAGTATGAGTGAAAAAGGAGAAGGAGGATTTCCATGAATTTAATTCCAACAGTAATTGAACAAACGAACCGTGGGGAGCGCGCTTATGATATCTACTCCCGATTATTAAAAGACCGTATTATCATGCTTGGTAGCGCGATCGATGACAACGTTTCAAACTCTATCGTCGCACAGCTTTTATTCTTAGCTGCTGAAGATCCAGATAAGGACATTTCGTTATACATAAACAGTCCTGGTGGATCCATCACAGCTGGTATGGCGATTTATGATACGATGAACTTTATCAAACCAGATGTATCTACAATCTGTATCGGTATGGCTGCATCTATGGGTGCATTCTTGCTTGCTGCAGGTGAAAAAGGGAAACGTTACGTACTTCCAAACTCAGAGGTCATGATTCACCAACCATTAGGCGGAACACGCGGTCAAGCGAGTGACATCGAAATCCACGCTCGCCGTATCATTCAAATGCGTGAGCAGCTAAACAAAATCTTGGCAGAAAAAACAGGCCAACCACTTGAAGTAATCGAGCGCGACACAGATCGTGACAACTTCTTAACAGCAGAAGCAGCTGTTAAATACGGGTTGGTTGATAAGCTGATCACTACAGTGGATAACACAGATATTAAAAAATAAGGCATTTAAAAAACAGGATCGCGGTTAGCGATCCTGTTTTTTTGTTTGCAGCTATTCAGATGATTAAGCTGCTGTGTCTTCACCGAATGGACAAACTAGGGATTTGTATTTGTATGGGGTCTGTCCCCCCCTCGATTGCTTTGAGCATAGCTTTGGCTTTGTTGACGGTTTCTTCGTATTCACGCTCTGGAACCGAATCTGCTACAACGCCTGCGCCTGCTTGAACATAGGCTTTTCCATCTTGGAAAACGATCGTACGAATGGCAATACAGGAGTCCATTTGGCCATTAAAGCCTAGATAGCCGATTGCCCCCCCATATACCCCTCTTGCTTCTTTTTCAAGCTCGGAGATAATCTGCATCGCTCTAACCTTAGGAGCACCGGATACGGTACCAGCTGGCATACAGGACCGGAGCGCATCGAAGAAGTCTTTATCTTTTCGCATTTTTCCTTTTACGTGAGAAACGATATGCATCACGTGTGAATATCGTTCGATCTCCATATAAGAATCGAGTTCCACTGTTCCGAATTCACTAACCCGGCCCACATCATTTCGGCCAAGGTCAACGAGCATAACATGTTCCGCGCGTTCTTTTTCATCGGCTAAAAGATCTTTTTCAAACGCCAAGTCTTCTTCTCGTGTTTTTCCTCTTGGCCGCGTTCCGGCGATCGGCCGGTTCTCCACGCAGCCGTCATCCACTTTTACTAGAAGTTCCGGTGATGCACCAACAATGTAAGTGCCCTTTGACTTGTAAAAGTACATGTACGGTGAAGGATTCATGGAACGAAGCAGTCTATACACATCAAAGGGATCTGCTTCGGTTTCCTGCTCAAATCGCTGTGACAGAACGACTTGAAAAATGTCACCTGTTTTAATATACTCTTTTGCTTTTTCGACCATGGAGCAGAACTCTTCTTTCGAATGGGTAGAGCGAACTTTTCCGGATTGCTTTCGTCTTTCAAACGTAAAGTCACTTTTAATCGAATTCTTTTTTGGACTTTCCTGCAATTCTCGGTAAGCCTTACGGATGTTTTCACAAACTTTTTCATATTTCTTCTGAATAGTTTCTTCTTGATCTTCAGGGTCAATGTGCATGTTACAGATGATCGTTGTTTTTTGTTTAAGATGATCAAACACGATGATCTCATCTGTAAATAAAAACTCCATTTCATTCGTCTGATTAGATGGAGTTGGGGGTGAAGGAACATTTTCGAAAGTATGAATCAGATCATAACCGAAGAATCCAACAGCACCTCCCGTGAATGGTGGCAGTTGAGAGAGTTTTGGAGATTTATAGCGTGTGATATGCTGCTTTACGACCTCTAATGGAGAGCCGTGCTCTTGAATCTTTTTATTTTCATTGCTGTTCAAATAGGTTAGATTCACATCATACCCTTTTGAAGAGATAACAAGGAAAGGCTTCCTGCCAATATAAGAGTACCTAGCCCAACGTTCTCCGCCTTCTACACTTTCGAGTAAAAACGAATAATCTTCATGACGGACCTTCTCAAATTGCGAGATACACGTTTCATGATCCGAAAGGTATGTAAAGCCGACCGGAATCACATTATAATTTTCTTTGGTTAGAGACTTCACGTCCCGTAACGATGGAGTAAACATGTTCAACCACCTCTTTCAAATAATAAAAGCCTCGCGCTTGATACAGCGGAGGCTAGTTAATCATTCAGCATAAATAAACTAAGAAAGAGGTATCATCTAGGATTAATACGCTCAACTCAGCTAAAGCTATACTCTCTTCTCTCCACTCATCTCAACTAACTACTATTCCTGATTAGGAATAATATAAAGGCTAGCCCTTTGCCTGTCAACTGTTTGCCGTGAACAAAAAAGAGATAATCAGCGATAAAAGGAGTGCCTAATGACCCAGATCCAGCACACACAAAAAAATAAGAGGATACTAAAGGTTGTCGTGATTCCAAAAGCCAAGCTTAAAAACAGCCCTGGACTCGAAGAATCTGCAAATGAATAGCCGAGCAATGCAAGAGGATAGATGATGATAAAAATCAGCATGAACACCCAATAGATCCTCCTCAGGGTGCTCTTTTTTGGTTTAAGGATATAAAGGGTTAAGAGGATGTTTATCACCGTTAAACCCACGGCAAACGACCAGTCATACATAATGCTCGTATGTTCCAAAGCAATCGCCTCCCTTTCCTCCTTATAACTATATTAAGAAAAGGAGCGCGGCCAACCCTGAAAAATAAAAAATGCCAACTTGTCCTTCTCATATGGACAAATTGGCGTTTTGTATTTGTTTGGGGTCAGACCCCTACTCAGATTTTGAGACAAAATCAGTGAGGGCTTCGATTGCTTCGTTTTCATCAGGGCCATCCACTGCCAGCACGAGTTCAGCCCCCGAACCTACTGCTAAGCTCATGATCCCCATGATGCTTTTCGCGTTAACTTTCTTTCCATCTTTTTCAACGAACACATTTGAAGAAAAACGGTTGGCTTCTTGAACAAAAAGTGCAGCCGGACGCGCCTGAAGTCCGGTTTTCAACTGGACAGTTACCTTTTTCTCAACCATTCTACTCTACCTCCTCTATCTCTTTATATCGAAACATCAATTGATGGGTTGACCGGTTCTAATTTTTTCTGCAATTTCATCGATTTTTCTCAGACGATGATTAACGCCTGATTTGCTGACAGGACCGGATGATACCATCTCTCCCAATTCTTTCAGCGTAATTTCCTGATGAGTGACACGCAGCCGAGCGATTTCACGCAGCTTGTCTGGCAGCACTTCAAGTCCTACTTGCTCTTCGATGTATTTGATATTCTCAACCTGTCTCATCGCAGCTCCCACGGTTTTGTTCAGGTTCGCTGTTTCACAGTTAACGAGGCGGTTAACCGAGTTTCTCATATCTTTTAAAATACGAATATCTTCAAAGAACAGAACGGCATGGTGAGCACCGATCAAAGTTAGAAACTCTGAAATCTTCTCTCCGTCTTTTAAGTAAATGATGTACCCTTTTTTCCGCTCGAGCACTTTGGCTTTCAGCTTATACTTGTTCATCAGTTCAGCCAATGCAACCGTATGCTCTTCGTACATAGAAAAAATCTCAAGATGATAGCTCGTCTCCGGGTGGTTTACGGAACCACCTGCTAGAAAAGCCCCCCTCATATATGCACGGCGGCAGCAGCTTTTCTTTTTAAATTCCTCTGCAATGTTACGAGTAAACGTGAATGCACCGTCAATGATCTTTAAATCTTCCAACAATGCTCTTGATTCTTCTGAAACACGTACGATATACACGTTGTTCTTTTTCAAGCGCATCTTTTTACGTACCAACAGTTCAACATGATAAGGATACACACGTTTGATCAACGTATAAATTCTTCTTGCGATTGCCGCGTTCTCAGTTGGAATATCTAAAACCAGCTTTCTGTTGCTGAAAGAGATGGAGCCATTCATTCGAATCAATGCAGCCAGTTCTGCTTTTTTACAGCAGTCCTTCGGTTCGAGCTGCGTTAATTCTTTTTTTGTATCTGCAGCGAATGACATCTGCTTCACCACCTCTCTTTTGTTCAATAAACACTTTTTACTTTTCAATAAGTCCTAACAATAGGTCAGATACACGCTTTGCATCATGTCTGACGAGTGTTCCGTACTGGATGATATTATCACAAACCAATCCGATTCCGAACGACCGAAGACGCTCCTCATCAAATAAAACTTGTGACGCCCCTTCTTCTAGATAAAGATCTAGAAACTCAGGAGGTATTGTTTCATTATTCACAATAACAACATCAATAAAATTATGCCCTACATGATCGATCAAAGCCTGAACATGATCTCCTGCTGTGTAATCCGTAGTTTCACCTGGCTGAGTCATAACGTTGCACACATACACTCTAGGTGCCGTTGCCTCGCGGATCGCCTTGGAAATACCACCGACGAGAAGGTTAGGCAGAATGCTCGTATAAAGACTTCCCGGCCCGATTACAATAAGATCAGCATCTTGAATGGCTTTCACACTTTCACGAAGCGGTTCGATATTTTCATCATTTAAGAAAACTCTTCTAATCTTTTTATTCGACAGTGGAATTTTAGATTCCCCCTGTACAATCGTCCCATCTTCTAATTCAGCACTTAAAATAATACTGTTCTTCGCTGCAGGCAGTACTTGACCTCTTACGTTTAAAACGCGGGAAAGTTCCCGGATTCCGGTTAAAAAGTCTCCCGTAATATCATGCATCGCAGCTAAAAGAAGGTTTCCAAGCGAGTGGCCAGTAATTCCATCCCCCACTTTGAACCGGTGCTGAAACATTTTTTCTACCAATGGCTCCACTTCAGAAAGTGCGGCGATTACGTTTCTGACATCACCAGGAGGAGGCATGTCATAATCCCTCCTCAGTCTTCCTGAGCTTCCGCCATCATCTGCAACCGTAACGATAGCAGTAATTTCTACAGGATAGTGCTTCAAACCGCGAAGGAGAACGGAAAGACCCGTACCGCCGCCTAGCACTACCACTTTCGGCTGCTTTTTCATCTATTCTTTATCCTTTCCCATATCTCTGTGGCTGCTGAACGTAACATACTCTTTTGATAGCGTGTTTCCGATATATTCAGCAAGAGCTACAGAACGGTGTTTTCCGCCCGTACAGCCGATTCCGATTATAAGCTGGCTTTTCCCTTCACGCTTGTATTGCGGAACCATAAAGTGAAGAAGGTCAAGCAGCTTCTCTAAAAATTTGTTTGTTTCCGGCCACTTTAGTACGTATTCAGAAATGTCGGGCTCAAGCCCTGTTCTCGGTCTCATATGCTCAATATAATGAGGATTCGGTAAGAAACGAACGTCGAACACTAAGTCAGCATCGATCGGCATGCCGTATTTAAAACCAAACGACATTACATTAACCGTAAACGGATGTGCAGCGTTCGCAGAGTATCGCTGAATGATTCGCTCACGCAACTGCAATGGTTTAAGGTCTGAAGTATCAATGACTTGCTGCGCTCTTCCCTTTAACTCTTCCAGCATTTCGCGTTCCTGCGTGATCCCTTGAAGAGGGTTTCCGCTTTTCGCCAGCGGATGCGAACGCCGTGTTTCTTTATACCTGCGGACAAGGGTAGCGTCCTTACAATCTAAATATAAAATCTGCGGCTGAATATCTGAAGAGACCGCTAGCTGATCTAGTGTAGAGAACAGCTGATCAAAGAACTCTCGGCCACGAAGGTCCATTACGAGTGCGACTTTATTCAGATTACCGGCAGATTCTTGCATTAATTCTACAAATTTAGGGAGTAATGCAGGCGGCAGATTATCTACACAGAAGAAGCCTAAATCCTCGAAGCTCTGCATGGCCACCGTTTTTCCGGCTCCTGACATTCCTGTAATAATCACCATTTGTACGTCTTGTCTCTCCATGCCATTTCCCCCCTGTTACTTTTGTCCAACTATTGCTATTGGCACATGTTTAAGCCGGATCTAATCGATAAGAAAGCAGTTCAAAATCAGGTGTGTAGGTGAATGTACCAAAAATCATATTACTTCCTTTTGTCATATAATCCAAAATGTGATGATCTCCTGGTGCCATCGGAAGTTCCCGAATTTCATCAACCGACTTCCATGCTAGCTTCCCTTCCTCACATTCCTCTAACGCTTCACCTTCTGATTCCGTAGCTAAAAAGGTAAACATCATCCATTCTGAGACGATTTTGTCACCTTGTTTAATAATAAAATTAAAAACACCCTTTAATTGCGGGTTCTTTAAATAAATTCCTGTTTCTTCCCGGTATTCCCGGATGACAGAGTCACGAATGGACTCTTCTGACTCCATTTTACCTCCGGGAGCTACCCACCAGCCCCGTCTAGGTTTTTGCAGCAAAAGCACTTTATTCTCTTTGATTAACACGCAGTTTGTTACTCTTTGCACTTATTTCACCTCAGGGCTTCGTTATATCTTTAGTATACTAAATTATGTAACCCCTCACAATACTGACGCCTCAAGGGTTTCTCGTATTTAGTATTCTTCGTTTAGCGTATCGTTTTTGTCTTATTATGTGAAAAAAACTTGGAATTAACGCTGTAGTCTTAAGTAAGATGTTGATTTCCTCTCCAGTTTGCTTGCTTTCCGAGGGGCGTGCGGTGAGCCCTCAGGAGTCTCGCACCTTACATTCCAATCAACTTACAAAAGTAGTTTGAAAGAAATATTTCCTTAAAACAAACATAAAAAAAGGACACGAAGCTTAGCTCCGTGTCAAAGTCTTGCCTTTATAAAAAGGGGGTCAATTTCTTATAATCATATTACCCCACAATTGTTTCACCACTGTTACAACTTGATTAATTAGAAGTTACGTTTTTTAACTTTTCAGCCAAATTTTCCACATAGTGCTGTGCTGCCTGAGCAGCGATACTTCCATCACCTGTTGCGGTAACGATTTGACGTAGTGATTTTTCACGGATATCACCTGCAGCGAAGATACCAGGGATTCTTGTTTCCATGTTCTCATTGGTTTCAACATATCCGTTCTCGTTCGTAATTCCTAAGTCTTTGAAAGCCGCATTCAGCGGAAGCATTCCGATATAAATGAATACACCATCTGTTTTAAAATCAGACTCTTCGCCGGTTTCTGTATTCACAAGTGTAACGTTGCTCACTTTGTTGTTTTCAGCGTGAATTTCTTTAACAGAGTGATTCCAGATAAATTCGATCTTTTCATTGTCGAATGCACGCTGTTGAAGGATTTTTTGTGCACGAAGCTTATCACGTCTGTGAACGATTGTTACTTTTGATGCAAAACGTGTTAAGTACACGCCTTCCTCAACAGCAGAGTCTCCGCCGCCGACAACCACGAGCTCGCGGCCTTTAAAGAAAGCTCCGTCACATACCGCACAATACGATACACCGCGGCCGGAAAATTCCTTTTCACCCGGTACACCTAGCTTTTTATATTCGGCACCAGTAGAAATAATAATCGAACGGGCTTTGTACGTTTTGCTTCCCGCGTTGATGGTTTTATATTCTTCACCGTCAATGATTTCTTTTACATCACCATAGGCATATTCAGCACCGAATTTTTTGGCGTGCTCAAACATCTTGTTGGATAGTTCTGGTCCTAAGATATGGTCAAATCCAGGATAGTTCTCAACGTCTTCTGTGTTAGCCATCTGTCCACCCGGAATTCCGCGTTCGATCATAATCGTGTCCAAATTGGCACGTGATGTATAGACCGCTGCAGTCATTCCAGCTGGTCCTGCACCTAATATTGCTACATCATAAATTTTTTCTTCACTCATTCAAGTACACTCCTTATATAAGGAAATTCTTATTTACTATACGTCTATCCTATCGGCTCATAGGAGCAAAGTCCAAGATTCTGCTCATACGTTACGATTTACCCAGCTGATCAGCTTTTTAATCCTTAAGGAGAGCACGGAAACTGATACATCATACAATTCTGCGACTGCTTTTTGAGTCGATTTCACCTTTTGCTTTCGTGCTAAGTGATCGATTGTCGCTGCGATCGCTCTTTCGTTATCAAAGATTTTTTCACCTTTCACTTCTGACAACTTTATCGCTTCTGACCAATAAAAAAGAACTTGCTCATCGATCGCAGAGCGGCTTTCTTTAATCATCTGAAGAACATTAAGTGCCTGAGTTAATAGAACCGATGGACTTCCTACTTCGACGAGAGCTTCTTCATGTGCGAGCTTGACCGGAAGATCCGGACGATGCTCAAGCATAATGTTAGCCGCAATTTCTTTTACAAAGAGAGATTCTTCTTTACGCAGACAAAAATCACGAAGCGTCTCATAGGCCTCTTCATTTTTATTCCCTCTCAATAAAAATAAATGCGTAATTTTGGTTTTTTCCAGCCCTTTACGTACTTGCTGGATATGTTCCATCGCTTTTCTGTGGCGATCTTTCTTCGGCTTGTTCTGATTATTTGTTGGAATACGGTACTGATAGTCTCCGCCTGACACCGTCAGTTCCCCTTGTTGAGCTTTCTCCATATAGTATGGTGCAACATGGCCTTCGGGATCTAATTCAAGTACTTTTTTCCACGTTTTTAAAGCTAGCTCCCTATGTCCGAGTGCGTAATAAGAAACCGCAAGCATATGTGTCGTAACAGGATCATAGATGAACGACGATTTTCGTAGTGTCTGGAGCCACTTATTCGCATAAACATGCTCTTCTAAAAGTCCAAACGTGTTTCCTAGCTTGTACCGGTGCTCAGGGTGCATCGGGTGTACCGTTTTAAGACGTTCCACTAGTTTGTTTCCAGTCTCATCCATACCTAAATGGAACAAGAAGATTGCTAAATTACATAATGCGTTCAGATTTCCAGGGTTCTTATCCAAAATATCCTGAAGAACATCCATCGCCTCATCATATTCACTTTTATAGAAATGCGTAAGAGCTAAGTTGTTGTATGCCGCCCAAAACTTCGGATGATCTTCTATGATATTACGAAGCTGCTCTTGGGCAAGAGTAAGGTCTCCGCGCTCGATTGATTGTCTTGCCTCATCATGAAGTTTGATCAGCTCTTCTTCCGTTGAAAGAGGAAGACCGTTCGTAAACTTGCCTGTTTCAAGGCTGATCAGATCAAGCAGTTCCTGTGTATCATCAACAAACTCACCATTTGGATCGTATTGCATGTATAACAAAGCATGTTCTTCTGCATCCGAATACATGCCTAAATGAGCAAAATTGTTCGCAAGGAAAAAGTGGCACTCTGACATGTCAGATCCACTCTCAATTACGTTCAATAGATACTTGTTTGATTCCTCATATTCACCGATCTCAGCAAGCGTTGAAGCCAACTGACATAAAAAAGAGGGCTCTTCCGGCTGGAAAGTAACGGCCCGCTCAAACATTTTTTTTGCTGTATATAAATCACGCCTGTTATAGGCTTTAATTCCTTTATCAAAAAAATAGTCCCCATCCTGAATAAAGGGAAGAACGGTGCCGCCTGCTTCAGTGGCCCTATTTCTTTTATACATATACTAGTTCCCCCATCTACTATGTAAACTCTTTACCTCTTTATCGTTCAGTTCACAAAGTTTTCAACCCAAAAATTATAACACAGGCTAAAAATACTAACACCCCTTTGGATATAAATAATGTGCAGGAAACTTTCGACAAAAACTAATTTAATGAGGTTTCGGGTGAGACTAAAAACAAAAAAACAACCGAGAATTTACTTCTCAGTTGTCCTTTTTTGTATGTCTTTCCTTTAATGTTGCTAAAATATCGTCCAACGGTACCTTTTGTTCCTGTAAAAGAACCAATACATGATAAAACAGGTCCGAAACTTCCCACTTAAGCTCTTCAGGGTCGCGGTTTTTTGCGGCAATGATGACTTCTCCCGCTTCTTCCCCAACTTTTTTCAAAATCTTATCTACACCATGTTCAAAAAGATAAGTCGTATAGGCTCCTTCAGGCATTTCATGTTCCCGCTGCGCAATAATTTCTTGCAGCTCACTTAAGATGGCGTATCGATCTGGGTTCGGTCCATCCTTTTTATGATCAGCATTATAGAGTGTCTCTGAGAAACAACTGTACGTTCCTGTGTGGCAGGCTGGTCCTTGAGGTTCTACTAAAACAACTAAAGCGTCCTGATCACAATCGTAACGAATACTCTTTACTTTTTGTGTATTACCGGACGTTTCTCCTTTATGCCACAATTCTTTTCGAGATCTTGAAAAAAATACAGTTTCGCCCATTTCGACTGTTTTTTCGAGCGACTCTTCACTCATGTAGGCGACCGTCAAAACCTCTTTTGACTGATAATCCTGTACTACTGCTGGAATCAGCCCGTTTTCATCAAATTTCAACTTTTCCCATTTCAACGTACAGACACCCCCAACTTTTGCAATTCTGACTTTAGCTCTCCGATCGATGTTTCTTTATAATGAAAAATACTAGCGGCAAGACCAGCATCGGCTTTGCCTTCTGTGAACGCATCATAAAAATGTTCAGCGTTTCCTGCGCCGCCTGATGCGATTACCGGAACAGTCACGGCTTCACCGACTGCTTTTGTAAGAGCTAGGTTAAATCCAGATTTTTCTCCGTCCTTGTCCATGCTGGTTAGAAGAATCTCTCCAGCACCTCGCTTCACTGCCTCCTGCGCCCATTCAGTGACTTCCCACTGAGTGGGTTTGCGCCCCCCATGCGTGTATACACGCCATGAAGCAAGCTCTTCGTCATACTTAGCATCGATCGCAACCACCATGCACTGAGCGCCAAAGTAATCGGATCCTTCTGTAACAAGTTCGGGTCGTAAAAGGGCCGCCGTATTTACAGAAACTTTGTCAGCACCTGCTCTTAAGACTCTTTTCATATCTTCTAACTTGTTGATTCCGCCTCCAACCGTAAAAGGGATGGCGAGTTCAGCGGCAACACGTTCTACGACTTCGATCATCGTATCACGCCCTTCGTGGCTCGCTGAAATGTCTAGAAAAACCAGTTCATCTGCACCTGCTTTATCATAAAACCTGGCAAGCTCAACAGGGTCTCCTGCATCTACTAAGTTTAAAAACTGAATGCCTTTTACAACCCGACCTTCTTTTACATCTAAACAAGGAATAATTCGTTTTGTTAGCATTACTTCACACTTCCTAACGCATCCGAAAGAGTAAATCGCCCTGTGTAGAGGGCTTTTCCGATAATCGCACCTGCGATGTTTCTTTCATCTTTCTTTAAGGAGACCAAGTCATCAATCGAGCTGACACCACCTGATGCGATTACTTCCTTACCCGTAATGCGAGCCAGTTCTCCTATCGCTTCTACATTCGGTCCCTGGAGCATGCCGTCTTTTGAGATATCGGTAAAAATAAACGTTTCAGCACCTTCAGCTACGAGTCTTTTTGCAAGATCAACTGCTAGGATATGAGACGTTTCAAGCCAGCCTTCCGTTGCCACAAAACCATCTCTCGCATCTAATCCGATCGCTATTCTTGACCCGCCATAACGACTTAAAGCTTCTCGCACAAAATCAGGATTTGAAACCGCTGCGCTGCCAAGAATAACCCGGTCAACACCGTTATCTAAGTAAAAAGAAACGTCATCCATAGATCGGATACCGCCGCCGATCTGTACGTTTGCAGACAATTCTTTTGATACACGGACTACATGTTCATGGTTCACTTTTTTTCCGTCCTTTGCACCATCAAGGTCTACCATATGAATCCACTCGGCCCCTTGACCCACAAACTGTTTTGCCATATCAAACGGTGAATCACCATAAACCGTTTCCTGGTCGTAGTCTCCCTGCAAAAGCCTGACACATTTCCCGCCTCGCATATCGATTGCTGGATATAATATGAATGAACTCACTTCTGGTTTCCCTCCTCAACGAAACGGCAAAAGTTTTTCAGCATCCCCATGCCTGTTTCTGAACTTTTCTCAGGGTGGAACTGCGTACCCATAATTTGTCCGCGCCCCACTACTGCCGGCACTTCCACGTCTTCATAATGAGCGGCCGCTGCTAACACACTTCTGTCCTCCGTTTGCACGACATAGGAATGAACGAAATAGACGTAACCTTCATCAAGTCCTGTTAAGAGAGGCTGTTCCTTTTGTAAAAAATGTAGGTTGTTCCAGCCCATATGAGGCACTTTATACGTTTTTCCTTCAGCCGTTACACCATTAAAACGCTCAACTCTTCCGGGTAACAGTCCGAGTCCCTTCGTTAAACCGTTCTCTGTGCTTTCTTCAAAAAGAAGCTGCATGCCTAAACAGATCCCCATAAGTGTTTTTCCGTTCTCTGTCTCTTTTTTTATAAAATCAATAAGTCCTGTTTCTTGAAGTTCATTCATCGCGTCCTTAAACGATCCAACTCCAGGAAGAAGCAGTCCATCTGTTTCATGAAGTTCTTCTGGATTGCCGGAAAGAATGTACGGCTGGTCAATTCGTTTTAAGGCAGAACAGACAGAGTGAAGGTTGCCCATTCCATAATCAATAATTCCGATCATCTATAACATTCCTTTCGTGGAAGGCACTCCTTTAACACGCGGATCGATCTGTGTGGCTTCGTCCAGCGCTTTGGTAAAAGCTTTGAAAACTGCTTCGATCATATGATGTGTATTCGTTCCATAATGAACGATCACATGCAGGTTCATTCTTGCTTCTAAAGCCAATTTCCAGAAGAATTCATGTACGAGCTCTGTATCGAAAGAACCGACCTTCTGACTTGGAAACTCTGCTCGAAATTCCAAATGCGGACGGTTTGATAGATCAATTATCACTTGAGCCAATGTTTCATCCATCGGTACAAAAGCATTTCCGTAACGCTTGATCCCTCTTTTGTCGCCTAATGCGCCCTGTATCGCTTGTCCAAGACAGATTCCAACGTCTTCTGTCGTATGATGATCATCGATCTCAACATCTCCATCTGCGTTCACTGTTAAATCAAAGTGACCATGGCGAGCAATCGCATCAAGCATATGGTTTAAAAAGGGGACAGGCGTCTGGATGTCAGCTTGTCCTTCTCCATCGATATCGAGTGATAAGCTGATTTGTGTTTCTTTTGTGTTTCGTTCGATCGTATGCTGACGTCTTTTTTCCATTTATTTGTCCTCCAGTCTATAATCGATTGCCCTCGCGTGTGCTTCTAATCCTTCTAAACGTGCAAACGCTGATATTTTTCTGCCGTTTTCTTTTATCGCTTGTTCGCTATAGCGGATTACGCTCGATTTTTTCGTGAAATCATCTACGTTCAGCGGGCTTGAAAAACGTGCCGTCCCGCTTGTCGGAAGAACATGATTGCTGCCGGCAAAATAGTCTCCGACTGGTTCAGAACTGTATTCGCCAAGAAAGATCGCACCAGCATGCTTGATTTTACCGAGCAGGCTCATCGGATCCTTCGTCATGATCTCTAAGTGTTCCGGTGCGATCTGGTTGATCACTTCTGCACCTTGATTAAGTGAATCCACAATATAAATAGCTCCGTAATCTCTTACGGCTTGAGCAGCGATTTCTTTTCTTGGAAGGGACTCAAGCTGGCTTTTGACTTCTGATGCCACTTTTTCTGCTAGATCATTTGAAGTTGTAACTAAAAATGCTGCAGAACGAGGATCGTGTTCAGCTTGAGAAAGCAGGTCTGCTGCAATGTATTTAGCGTTTCCTGTTTCATCTGCAAGTACAGCGATCTCACTTGGTCCCGCGATCATATCGATATCACAAACGCCGAACACTTCACGTTTTGCGAGTGCGACAAAAATGTTTCCTGGACCTACGATCTTATCGGTTTTTGGTACGCTTTCCGTTCCGTATGCGAGCGCACCGATCGCTTGAGCACCGCCCATTTTAAACATCCTCTTAACACCCGCGAGAGATGCGGCTACTAAAACGGCTGCAGGAAGTTTACCGTCTTTTCCAGGCGGAGTCACAAGAACGATTTCTTTAACACCAGCAACAGCTGCAGGAATGACACCCATCAGTACAGAGGAAGGGTAGGCTGCTGTTCCACCAGGCACATATACGCCGACAGAGTCTAAAGGGGTAACTTTTTGTCCGAGCATCGTCCCGTCTTCTCTGGTAAAGAACCAAGACTGGCGCTTCTGCTTTTCGTGATACTCACGAATGTTTTGAGCGGCTTCTGTTATAATAGCGATCATCTCTTTGTCTAAAGAGGCTACAGCTTCATCCATTTCCTGTTTGGATACCTCAAGAGACTGCAGTGAAATACCATCAAATTTTTCCGTATAGTTTAAAAGGGCTTTGTCTCCTTCAAGTTTTACATTCTCTAAGATTTCTAATACTGCTTTTCGCTGTTTCTCTGTATTTTGTTCAACACTTCTCTCTAACGTCTTTAATTCAGATACGGGCTGGATTTTCACTGAACATCCCCCTTGTTTTCGACCAGTTTGCGCATACGTTCGACCAGTTCATTGATCCGCAACGCGTGTAGTCTGTAGCTTGCTGGATTTACGATAAGCCTTGAAGTAATATCCGCTATTTTCTCAAGCTCGACCAGGCCATTTTCTTTTAACGTCCGTCCGGTGGAAACAATATCTACAATGCGATCAGCTAGGCCGATTAACGGCGCAAGTTCAATAGATCCGTTCAGTTTGATCACTTCTACCTGCTGACCTTGTTCTCGAAAGTAATGAGAAGCAACGTTCGGATACTTTGAAGCAATTTTGGGTGCGACCTTTTGATAGTTTCCCTCAGGTAGACCAGCTACCGCTAAGTAACACTCGGAAATTTTAAGATCCAGCACCTCATAAACATCCCGCTCTTCTTCGAGCATGACATCCTTCCCTGCTATTCCGATATCTGCAACGCCATGTTCTACATATGTCGGTACATCCATCGGCTTTGCGAGAATGAAACGAAGTCCCGCTTCTGGTGCATCGATGATCAGTTTTCGTGATTCTTCAAATTCAGGAGGCAGCGGATAGCCTGCTTGTCTTAACAGGTCGACTGCTTCTTCAAATATTCTTCCTTTTGGCATCGCCATCGTTAAAACTGTGTTCATTACAAGTCCTCTCCTTGCTGACTTCCAATCAAATAATGAATTTCATCGAAACGTTTACTGAATTCATCTACATTTCTAACCCCAGACAAGTCTTGCATCACGATGATGCCGCCTTCTACCCTTTTAGACTTTGCTAACTTTAGCGCTTCTTTTCTGCGCTCTGATGTATACAAGATACATTCTTTTTTCGTTGAATCATTTTTGCTATTGAATGCATCTATAAAATAGTCCATTCGAATCGCAAAACCGATTGCTGGCGCTTTGCGGTCAAATCGGCTCAACAGGTCGTCGTATCTGCCGCCGCTTGCGATCGGAGCACCTATTCCTGCAGCATACCCTTCAAAAACAATGCCCGTGTAATAGCTCATATGGCTGAACAGTGTAAAATCAAAAACGATATTTTCTGCCGCACAATAGTCCTCTAACAATGTGTATAACGTGTTGAGTTCTTCTAACACTTGCTGCCCTTTCCTGTTTGGAGATAATGCAGCTGCTTCATCCAGCACTTCGATTCCGCCTCTTAATTCCAAAAGTTTTAATAAGCGCTGTGTATCGATAGAAGATAACGGAAGCTCTTTTACGTGAGACGTATACCCAACATAATTTTTTTCATTTAGGTAGCGAAGGAGGTCTGCTGCTCTGTTGTCGTTTCCTAGGATATCTGCCAAAAGTTCTTGAACGAAACCGATATGGCCGACTGCTATTGTATACGACTGAATCCCGCTCTTTTTGATGACTTCGGTCATTAAAGCTAGCGCTTCAGCCTCTGCACTGGATGTTCCTTCACCGATCAGTTCGATCCCTACCTGTTCAAATTCAGCCGGTCTTCCTCCTTCACGCTGTTGAGCGCGGAAAACAGGTGAACTATAGGCTAGACGAAGCGGATAAGCGACATTTTTCATACTAGAAGAAACGACACGTGCGATTGGAGCTGTCATATCTGGTCTCAATACGAGTGTTTTTCCTTCCATATCGAGAAGTTTAAACAGCTGCTGATCTAAAATGGCTGATGCTTCCCCAACCGTTTCGTGATATTCCAATGTCGGTGTCTGAATGAACTGATAGCCCCAAGATTCCATCTCTTTTTTTATTGTATTTTTAATATCTTCATTTTTTTGATAAAAAGCAGGAAGTGTATCTCTCATGCCTGCAGGTTTTTCAAAAACAAACGGTTTAGACATTTTCTTCATCCTTTTATATGTGAAGTTGTTTTTTCGCTTGTACTCATTCTAACGGCAATCTCCAATGAAGGATCATTGCGCCTTCAACATGATGCTTTAATTCGCTAATGTACTACCAAGATAAAGATTTAGTAGTTAGTCTACACTTCCCCTCGAAACATGTCAACTCATATACGAAAAAAATCGGTAGTTAAGAAAATAAATTTCAGGGAATAGTATGTAAAAAATACATACAGAAGAAAGGATGGTATGCGTCTTGTTTAATCGCATCTTTTTTCTTGCCATCATTATAGGTGTGCCGCTGTCTGTTTTCGGCAGCATGCAGCATTGGCCCGACCTTATCTTATTTGTGATCTATTGTGCTACCATCGTTGCACTTGCGGGTTACATGGGACGCGCGACAGAAAGCTTAGCAATCGTTGCAGGACCTCGAATCGGCGGACTCTTAAACGCTACTTTTGGAAATGCGGTCGAACTTATTATTTCTATTTTCGCATTAAAAGCTGGACTCATAAGCGTAGTATTAGCATCTTTAACTGGTTCCGTACTAGGAAACCTTTTACTCGTAGGAGGGCTTTCCTTTTTTGTGGGAGGCTTAAAGTACAAACAACAAAAGTTCAGTGTGTATGACGCCCGTCATAATGCTGGACTGCTTATATTCGGGGTTGTAGTCGCTTTTGTTTTCCCTGAGGTGTTCTCTTATAAACTGAACGATGCTGAATCACTCACCTTGAGCGTTTGGGTCTCAATCATCATGATCATTTTGTACATTGCCGCACTTCTGTTTAAACTTGTAACGCACAGAGGGGTCTATCAGTCAGAACATGATGAGGGACATGAAGAAGAAACGGCTGAGTGGAGTAAGATGAAAGCCCTTATTATCCTAGCTCTATCTACGGTTGCTGTAGCTTATGTATCTGAAAAGTTAGTTCATACGTTCGAAGAGGTTGGAGAAACACTCGGCTGGAGTGAAGTGTTCATAGGGGTCATCATCGTTGCGATCGTAGGGAATGCGGCAGAACACGCATCCGCAATCATCATGGCTTATAAAAACAAGATGGGCGTAGCTGTCGAAATCGCGATCGGATCAACGCTTCAGATCGCCATGTTTGTTGCTCCTGTTCTCGTTTTGATCTCTCTTTTCTTTGAGAAATCGATGTCACTCGTGTTTACACTACCTGAACTGGTCGCGATGGTTCTCGCCGTATTCTTAACCATCTCTTTAACGAACGATGGAGATACGAACTGGTTTGAAGGACTGACATTATTAGCAGCCTACCTCATTATGGGCGTTGGATTTTACCTCTTATAAAAATTAAAAGAGGCGGTGAAGATTTTATATCTTCACCGTTTTTCTTTTGAGCAAAATTAGGAATAAAAAGAAGGCAAGTTTGATAAAGTTTAGAATAAGGACAAGTTGAGGGATGGTGTGATAATGGAGAACTTCATTTCAATTGGGTCTTTTCCTGTAAAAATGGTGTGGCTTTCTATTCTAGGGTCTGCTTTGATCGCGTATGGGATGCTGTCATTAAAATTAAGAAAAGAACCTGATAAAAAGCAGATTCTCGACGTTTTAACGAATGCCATCGTCATCTGCTGGTTGGTATGGAAAGTCAGTTACTTGCTCCTGCACCCGGTTCTCGCATTTAAACATCCCTCTCATCTTTTGTATTTTAACGGCGGGGAAACAGGTATCGTTCTTGGCGTGATTGGAGCTGTACTTTATTTATTGAGAGCCGCAGGAAAAAGAGAGCTTGAACGGAACCGCATTTTTTATAGCGGTATTTTAGGTCTCTCGATATTCTTTGCCATCTATTATGGCGCCCATTTTGCATCTGAAAAAGTATCAGCAGATGGTCTCATCTCATTATTTTTTACGATTCTCTCTTTTTACCTATACACATATGGATCCTTTCAACTCAAAAAAACGGTTCTTTCCATGCTTGTGACAGCCCTATTCTTTTCCGTCATCAACAATACCCCGCTTGGCGGCAAAAAAGAAGACGCTGCAGCAGTTGAGACTGTAGCTACGGGTATTAAGCCAGGAAACAAGGCACCTGACTTTGATCTTAAAACGAGCGATGGTGAATCGATAAGTTTGTCCGATTTAAAAGGAAATGTCGTCTTTATTAACCTCTGGGCAACCTGGTGTCCGCCATGCCGAGCAGAAATGCCGGAGATGGTACGTTTCTATAATGAGCACTCCTCTGAAAAAATCGAGATTCTCGCAGTAAACCTGACTAGTAGCGATTCGGAAAAAGAAGTGAAAAAGTTTGCTGATGAATATAAGATTAACTTTCCTATCCTGCTGGATATGGAAGGCAAAGTCGGAGATCTATACAAAACCGTATCCATTCCGACCACCTTTATTGTAGATAAAAAAGGAATTATCCGCGAAAAACACATCGGCCCGATGAGCTACGAGATGATGGAAGAGTTTGTGAAAGCTGCGCAATAAAAAAGCGATTAAATAGGAGCGTTTGTGAACAAACGTTACATTTTTTTAATAAAGAAAGCTGGTCCCCTATCGCCTCTGTAAGGTGAATGAACTAGCTTTTTTCCTTTTAATGTTTCACTGTGGACTTACGAAATTTCAACTCGTGAATCCCACGTTAAATGAAATAATCCCTCGCTTAGCAACATTTTTTCCTTGCTTAATTGTAAAAATCCCACGCTCATTTCAAAATAATCACGAGTCGACATTTCTCGACAAAACTTCATCCCTACCTTCTACCTCTTCTCAAACAAATAAAGCTTCGCGTTCCACCTACTGCTCTTTCCTTAGTATGGGAAGTAGTTTCCGTATGTACGGCTATGTTTCTAGCAAGATCAAAAACAAACACCCCACAACGTGAGGTGCTGTACATTCCTATCGTTTAATTATTCAACGCGTAAAAAGAAATACCTTTATTCCTATGATTGTTGAAGAACGTGATGAGATCGGGGAGTGTGAAATAGCTGCGATAATCTTCATGTACTCCAAATGCATCTTTTACGTAAACGACGCCTAGTTCCTCTTGTTCCTCGAACAATATCAGTCCATAGCCGTCTCTCATTCTAAATGCAACTGGGCAGCCAAGCTTCAGAGTCTGCATAAACTGTTCTCGGTCTTCGATTGGTCTCAATGACTCCTCGGTATAAGACGGCCCCAAAAACCACTGCTTCACTTTCTCTTTTATACCCATGTCATCCACCCCGCTTATTTCATCATATGCGGGCGTTTCTGAATGTTACTTTCGGGTTAGCTTAGCAATCAAACAAAAAAGAACCTCCCTTATAAAAAGAGAGATTCCTATTTTTTATTGGTTTACTAGTCTTTTCGCTTCTTCAAATTCGCGCTGAATCGCTGTATTAGGTTCTTTCGTCATAAGACTGACAATCACGATCGCGATCGTACATGCAATGAATCCTGGAATGATCTCATACACATCTGCAAATGCCGGGATCAGTTCCCACACGATCACGGTAACCGCACCTACGATAATACCCGCAAATGCTGCCCATTTTGTCATGCGTTTCCAATATAGACTCAATAATACGACCGGTCCGAATGCGGCTCCAAAGCCTGCCCATGCATAACCTACTAGATTTAAGATTGTTTCACTCGGATTGATCGCCAATACAAAAGCGATGACGGCAATGACTAATACACATAAACGTCCGATAAAAACAAGCTCTTTATCAGATGCAGAACGTTTAAAGAACGCTTTATACACGTCTTCTGTCAACGCACTCGACGTCACGAGTAACTGTGAAGAGATCGTACTCATAACCGCCGCTAGGATTGCTGCTAATAAGAACCCTGTGATGATTGGATGGAACAGTACATCCGCTAATAAAATAAAGACTGTTTCCGCTGTAGACTCATCGAGTGGTGCATTTGTCTGATTGAAATAAGCGATTCCAACCAGACCGGTAAACATCGCACCTACGATCGAGAAGATCATCCACCCCATACCGATTCGCCTCGCACTTTTCATTTCTTTAACAGAAGTGATCGCCATAAAACGGACGATGATATGAGGCTGTCCAAAGTATCCAAGCCCCCATGCAAGCAAGGAGATGATGCCGATCAAACTTGTCCCTTTAAAAGCATCCAGTAAAGAAGGACTAACACTTTCTATTTCGTTAAATGTCGTACTCCAGCCGCCTACTTCTAAAATCGCAACAATAGGAACAAGAATGAGCGCAAGGAACATGATCGCGCCTTGTACAAAATCTGTGTAACTAACTGCTAAAAAGCCGCCGAATAACGTATAAAGGATAACGACACCAGCGGTAATGATCATTCCCCACAGGTAGCCCGTTTCAAAAGAGGTTTCAAAAAGCTGTCCGCCGGCAACCATTCCTGATGAAGTGTAAAAAGTAAAAAAGATAATGATTACAAATGCTGAAGTGATTCTTAAAATGCGAGAAGTATCTTTGAAACGATTTTCAAAATAATCAGGAATCGTAATTGAATTGTTCGAAACTTCTGTGTACGTTCTTAATCGTGGTGCAACATATAACCAGTTTAAGTATGCACCTGCAGATAAACCTACTACAATCCAGCCTGCACTTAAACCAGACACATACATAGCACCAGGTAATCCCATCAAGAGCCATCCGCTCATATCTGAAGCTCCTGCACTCAGAGCCGTAACCGCTGGACCAAGGTCCCTGCCCCCAAGCATGTAATCGGTCAGGTTTGAAGTTCTTTTATACGCATACCATCCGATAAGCAGCATGCCTATCATGTACACGCAAATTGAAAAAATAACGCCATACTCCATTTTTTTTTCCCTCCTGTACGTCCTAGTTGTGAAAATGCTTTAAATTTTTGAAAAATTAAAAATTGGAACCTTTTTATTATAAATACATTTTTCGACAAAAGGAATAACATTTTTTATGGAAATGGATTACATTAGGCTTCCATCGGTTCAAGAAGTATCGATTTACTGCGAAATTCTCAATCTGTTTACACACAAAAAAACGGCACCCGCTATAAGGCTTTGGGGCACCAGTCTTCTTCAAGGTTTGTATTATAGCTTTTTACGTCTTAAGCGTTTTACTTTAACAAATTGATTCGTAAACTGATCCAGCTCTTGATCACGATAGATGTAGAAGAAACGATGATGATGGCCATCCTTCATTTCAGTGAGTTGGCAGTTCATGTATTGATCCATTTCCTGTCGGGTCAGCTCAACGGTATATAATTTGCCGTGACTTGGTACATCAAGTTGGATCTCGTTTAAAAAATGGAGTTCTTTAAATAAATAAATAGAAGTATCAAGGAGAAATTCACAGATTAAGTCTTCTGAGCCAAAGTAGTGTTGAAAATGTTCGCGTGTAAGCGATGTATGGGGTACGTAACGTTTGCAGGTAGAATAATCGCCGTAAAAAACCAGCTTTGCACGTGTGCTTTGAAGTTCATAATGCTTAAGAAGGCCGCTGCCTTTCATTTTGGAAACAGCCGTGCGGAAACGATACGTATCACGGGCTGCTAATTGTTCGGCCTTGTTTTGTGGATATGCTGCTTTCGGTGCATGCTGAGACTGGCAGTTGTCTTCTACTAGGTGTCCAATCTTAAATGAATTCTTCAAATAAACGATCGAGAATGATTTCCTTCTCATAGTATGCGCCTCCAGCTTTCGCTTTTTTGCTAATTAAAGTATACGATGAAATTTTAGAAAACCCAAGAGGGGAACATCCGACAAATTTAGATGTTTTCCGCTTCCCTCTTGGATCGCTCGTCTTTAGTATAGATCACTCGCATCGGATTGCCTCCGACGAATGAACCTTCAGGTACGCTTTTATGAACGAGCGTACCGGCCGATACAATAGCCCCATCCCCGATTGTGATACCTGGAAGGATCGTTGAATTAGCACCGATCATCACTTCGTCGCCGATGATCACATCTCCAAGACGATACTCCTTAATTAAGTACTCATGAGCAAGAATCGTAGTATTATAGCCGATTACACAGTTCTTCCCGACCGTGATCCGCTCAGGGTACATGATGTCCGGCATCACCATTAAGGCAAAAGCAGTCCCCTCTCCGACTTTCATTTTTAAAAAAGTACGGTACAGCCAATTTTTAACCGGCAAGAATGGGGTATATCTAGCAACTTGAATCGCAATAAAATTTTTAACAACTTTCCAAAATGGAACCGTGTCATATACCTGATATAACGAGTTCTTTCCTTTTACAGGATAACGCTCTGTATCACGCACTTATCTCTCCCCTAAAACATCCAGTAAATCCGTCATTTCATTCAGCATATAATCCGGATTAAACTGCTGCAAATAATCCTTGCCTCGAATCGTCCAAGTTACTCCTGCAGTCTGCGTTCCAGCATTCTGGCCAGCTAGAATATCATACTTGCTGTCACCTACCATGATGGCACGGTCTGGAGTGGACTGAAGCAAGGCTAACGCTTTTTGCACTGGTTCTGGATCTGGTTTTGCTTTTTCAACATCATCCAGTGTAACGATCGTTTGAAAAAACTTATCGAGTCCTGTTAGTTTTAAGCCCATCACAACGGTGTTTCTCATTTTAGTTGTTACAATGCCCAATTTATAGCCCTTTTTATACAATTCTTCTACGGTTTCAAAAACTCCTTTAAACTCAGTGACAAGTTCATCATGATGTGCGATGTTATGCTCTCTGTATGTTTGAACAAGATCTTGAACACGTTCTTTATCAAATTGTTCCATCGTTTCAACTAGCGGAGTTCCCATCAAGGGCAGGATGTGCTCTCGGTTGTATTGTTCAGGAAAATATTTATCAAGCGTATATAGAAAAGAAGCGATGATCAGTTCATTTGTGTTGATCAGCGTTCCATCCAGATCAAATAGTATGGTGTCTCGTTTCATGGTGTAGTTCCTCTTTTCTTAAACTATTTTTCCGTTCTAGTTTGTTCCAAACAAAAGCGACTAAAATGGTAAGGACAACAGCGGTTACAACCCGGATAATCAGTAGCGGTAACACCGGGATACCAAGCGGAACGAAAACCAACGTATCCTCAACGACAGCATGACAGCTTACTAGAAATATAAAGGCGAGATAGAGGTCTTTTTTCGAAACACCATCTTCTTTTGCCGCTTGCATCATGACGCCTGCTCCATAAGCCAGCCCGATTGTAAGCCCTGCAGCCATCGTCATGGATGTGTTTTCTTTCATCCCTAAAAGTTTCATAGCAGGAGCCATCCAGTTTGAGAACTTGTTCAGCCAACCTTTGTCTTTTAGATATTGCATGATGATCATAAGCGGAATCACGATAAGTGCTAACTGAAGAATACCAAGTGACGCTTTTTCAAGCGCAGTAAGCATGATCTCTCCCCATCCGTTTGGTGTTGCTTCTGGTTTTGAGATAAAACCATACTGTGCTTTTTCTGTTCCGCCATCCCATAAAAGGTTGATCATGAATGCCGAAAATAGTGCCAATCCGACACGGACAAGCAGGATGACCCACAATTTAATGCCAACACTCGCTGCAACACCTGATTCGATAAAAAGGTTATGAGAGAATGAAAGCATAACAGCCAAGATAAACACATCCTGAACCGTTAACGTATCAAGGGTTAGTATACCCCCGATACCTGCATAGAGATTGAGGAAATTCCCGAGTACGAGGGGAATCGCTGCTTCACCCGGCAACCCGATCCATTTCATCGCCGGTGCGATGGCTGAAATGAGCCAATCCAGCACAGGTGTATGGCTTAATAATGTGATGATCAATGTAACAGGGAAAATGATTTTCCCTAGCGTCCAAGTGGTTTTCAAGCCCGCAAGTATGCCTTTTTTTAATGTCTCCACTTTTCATTCGCCTCCCTTAACTCTCTAAATATCTTTTTTCAGCCAAACCTGCTTTTCTTCTATAGATCCAGATGATGACTGCAGCCACAATCCAGGTCAAACTCATGACTTGAGCGATTCGAAGAGAAGTGTCCCAGACGATCAAACTGTCCGTACGCAATCCTTCCACAAAGAAACGGCCGACTGAGTACCAGATGATATAGGTTAAGAACAGTTCTCCTCTATGAAGATTCACTCTGCGTAAATAAAGAAGTAGGAGCACTCCGATAAAGCTCCAAAGAGATTCATATAAAAAAGTAGGGTGATAGTACGTACCATCAATGTACATTTGATTAATGATAAAATCAGGCAGCATCAATGACTCAAGAAAATCTCTTGTAACCGGTCCACCGTGTGCTTCCTGGTTCATGAAGTTCCCCCAGCGGCCAATCGCCTGACCGAGCAGGATACTAGGTGCCGCGATATCAACAAGCTTCCAAAACGAGATTCCTTTCTTTTTAGAAAAAATAAGTGCAGTTAAGAAGGAACCGATCAAGGCACCATGGATGGCGATTCCGCCTTCCCACACGGCCAGGATCTTTCCAGGGTTATCTTTGTAGAAATCCCATTCAAACGCAACATAATAGAGTCTTGCACATAGAATCGCCACAGGAACAGCAATCATGACCACATCTACAAACGTGTCTTTCGCCAGCCCCCGGCGCTCTGATTCTCTTACAGCGAGCCATAGTCCGAGCATCGCACCTAAACCAATGATTAGTCCGTACCAATAGATCGTAATAGGGCCTAACTCCAGCGCTACACGGTCCAACGGCTGAATCGTTTGTTCCAAAGTCTCCACTTCCTTTTAGTTCTTATAGATCGTCATCGTCTCCCGCTTCGATTACATCTGTCAGTCTCTCAGAAAATTGCTGAGCAGCGTTCATTCCCATTCTTTTCAGTCGGAAGTTCATAGCTGCAACTTCAATGATTACCGCTAAGTTCCGTCCAGGACGTACAGGGATCGTCAGGATTGGTATCTCGGTATCGATGATTTTGGTTGTTTCCTCTTCCAATCCTAGTCGGTCATACACTTTTTTAGGATCCCACGCTTCTAAATTCATAACGATGGAGATTTTTTTATAGTTGCGGATCGCTCCAGCACCGAACAGTGTCATGACATTGATGATTCCAAGACCTCTGATTTCTAAAAGATGCTGAATCAGTTCAGGCGCACTTCCAATCAACGTATCTTCATCTTCCTGACGGATCTCTACGGAGTCATCGGCAACAAGTCTGTGACCACGCTTAACAAGTTCAAGCGCCGTTTCACTCTTCCCGACTCCTGAGTTACCGGTAATCAAGACACCAATCCCATAAATATCGACAAGCACACCATGCTTAGCAGTCGTTGGTGCGAGACGGCTCTCTAGGTAGTTCGTGATACGGCTGGAAAGACGTGTCGTCGTCACAGGTGAGCGCATGATCGGCACACCCGTTTTGTGTGAAGCCTTTAATAACTCTTTTGGTACCTCAATATCCCGTGAAACGATGATTCCAGGTGTTTCATCTGTACATAGCCGGCTTAAGCGATCCATACGTGTTTCAGGGTCCAACTCAGCAATGAACGAGAGCTCTGTTTTTCCTAATAACTGAAGGCGCTCTCCCGGATAATAAGTAAAATACCCAGCCATCTCAAGACCAGGACGTGAAATATCGCTCGTACGAATCGTGCGGTGGATGCCTTCCTCACCACTGACAAGCTCTAGTTGAAACTTTTTGATTAATTCATGAATATGTACCTTCGCCATAGGGTCCTCCTTGACATTTTTCCAATGATTCTATTGTATCACTTCACAAACGTATTAACCAAAGGCAAGTGTCTCGAAATTCATTGATCAGACGACCATGCATACACATTTACAGGAATCGTATTAAATCTCGTGTTTTTCTCATGTTTCATCCCAAGCTTTAAAGCAACATTAATCGACCTTTTGTTTGCCTGCTGAATCAGGCAAATGAGTCTTTTTAATCCTAATTGTTGAGAAGCGTATTGTTTTAAAAAAGCTGCCGCTTCTGTTGCATACCCGTTTCCCCAATATTCTTTGGCGATCCAATACCCAATCTCAAATTCCTTCTTGCCATCTACAGCTTGCTGAACAACACCAGCATGCCCGATCGGCTGCCCAGTTTCTTTATGTAGGACAAGATAAAGCCCTCTTCCCTCCCGATAGCCTGGCAGAATCCATTCCTGAAAACTTTTTTGAGCTTCCTCTGTTGATCTTGTTACACCTTTTCCAATGAATTGGACAACCTCAGGATCTCCCCATAATGAGGCGAAAAACGGAAAATCATCATTCGTATAGCACCTGAACTGAAGACGTTCTGTTTTCAATTGGCTTGCCCCCTCCAAGAACGAAGACCGTTTGGCATGCAAACGGTCCGATCTGTTATTTATTTTTTTATAGATATTGAAATTTTATCATAAACCGATAGCTTTTGACTTGGTTTCGTTACACCATCATTTAAAAGGATACTGCCGCTTTTGATCTTATGAACAATTTCACTTCGGCTCCATCCTTCAATATGATCCGCAAGTGTACGGTCTAACCGGAAGCTGCCCTCAACTCCAGTAATGTGAATTTCAAACGATTCGCCGCTTGATGCTTGTAGCGGTATTTTTCCGCCTTTTTCTACTGGCTTAAACTCAGAAGGTACGAGTGTCTCCGGATCAACATGATTGGTAAATGACTTATAAATCGTAAGCTTTTTGTTCCAGGTATGATTCTTCGGACATTTATAGATAGCAAACTGATAAATGTTTTTACCATTCGCGTTATGTCTCCGTATTGTCGTATCTGTAAAAGTAGTGACCTTCCTGCACATTTTGCATTGTTTTTTAACCGTATCGGCTACTGTTTTTTTATGAAGCACTAAAGAGTATTGTTGTGTTTGCATATTCATTTCACCTCGTCTAATAGCGAGGGAATACAACTTCTATTTGAAATCTTGCAGAACGAAAAAAAGCCCCCTTTAACAAGGAGGAATAAGAACGCATCGTTAATAGAAGAAACGGACTGCAGTTCGTTGTATTACCTCTGTAATGGGATTTAGACAGACTTCTCCCGTGTTCAAAAACGCAGTGTTTTTTAACAGTTGAGAAGCGATCTGATTGTTTTCCATTACAGATTAAATGTTGGCATACAGGTCACTGAGTTCCTTTCTTTCAAATAGATTACTTGCAGTTTACCACAATTTAACTAAAATGGATATAAAAAATACCCCCCGCTTTTTGCGAGAGGTATCAAAAATTATTTGTAGATAACTACAGATCCTACAGACTTGTCTTTTGCTTGTCCGACCACTTTCACTTTCAAACCGAATTTAGAAATGTTGCGGCCAGCGTCAGGCATATAAGGGTTTGCAAACGACTGGCTGTCATCAAATAACGGAGCGGCCTTCTGGCTTGCAAGTTTTAATGTTTGTACACCAGGATAGTCGAGATTTAATCCAGATGTTTTGTTCAAACCAAATGCAGCATCTGCAATATGGTAACGTGTGCTTGCCTGAGCTTTTGTTCCATCAGCAAAGTTCCATTGCAGGTCTGTATTTACGTGAGAATCAACCACTCCTACAAAGCCATCTCCTGGATGAATGCCTGTCCAGTTATCCGTGTAGGAAGGATCTACATACCAAACGACTAAGCCTCCATCGTAACTCATAAGAGATGCACCGCGTCTAATATTTTTAAGACCCATATCTACGCCAGAATGATTTCTCCACTCAAGTAGATAGTAGTGATCGCTGTATTTGTTGCCGTCATTCTTTTCAAAGCCCTTGAATGTAAATGGTGAAGTTCCTTCAGCACCATCTTCAATTAATGTTTGTCCATCTGCTACAACTTTAAGATTGTCCGCCATGAATCCAACGTGGCTAGTTCCCCAATCCGTCGCATAACGCAGACGAAGCTGGATTTCCTTACCTGCATATTGGGAAAGATCAAATGTTTGTTCTTGCCAGCCATTCGAATTTCCTGTAAACCCTGGCATTGAGTCGATAATTGTAGGATAACCTTGTGATGTTACATCAGAACGAGTATTTGCATTTTCAAGCGACTTCCAAGTAGCACCTTTATCTTCTGACACTTGAACAAAGGCGAAATCCCATTGCTCTTCAATATCATACCAAGCATCAAACGTTAATGTCGCAGATGACTTTCCTGTTAAGTTAACATTCGTTACCATGCTATTATCGATTTCATCTTGTTGTCCGCCCCAATATTGGTATGAACCTGTCTTAGGAGCAACAATAGGTGTTGTCTTTTGTGGAAGATTTACTTTTACAGCCTGTTCGTTTTCTCCGTTTGGAGAATTGGCTTGATCAAGTAAGAAATGCTTCCCTGTTGAATTAACATCCTTTAAATCGATCTCAGCCGGTGTTGTCCAGTTTCCACCCATAGTAGATTGGAAATACGTTTTTGCTAGCGGAGAGAAACCAGTTGGTTCTGTTCCTCCGATCTTACCAGCCCATGAACCGCTCGCCATGATCGACCAGTAGCCTACAGCTTCACCAGTTCCAGAATAAATAGTGTCATACTCATCCGGAATCCCAGGTCATGACCGTATTCGTGAGCAAACACACCCGTAGCGCCATCTTCTGGCATCATTGTATAGTCATAGAACCCAGGTTTTCCTTGTCCAAGCCCATCATTATCAATAAACTTTGCGGAGCGATGAGACCAGATTGCATCATTTCCTAAAGAACCCCCACCTGCTTCTTGTCCAACACCTGAATGAATGATCATTAAGTGATCGACCAAGCCATCTGGCTCAAGAACATTGCCATCCCCATCTAGGTCATGTGGATCTTCTAAATCGTAATCTTCAAGAGGGATACCTGCAGCCAATGCAGCATTGTAAGTATCAACAACCAGCTGTTTTGATCCTCCCGGTGCTACATTATCATGTCCTGTTGTCGCATCTGCTCCATAAAAAGCAGCGGTTCCAGGTACCTTTAACCATCCATAAGCTTTTCCTTGTACGGAATATGTACCTCCCGATTGCTGCTCATAGAACTGTTTCATAGAAACAAATTTTTCACCATTCGGCCCTTTCACACCTTTATCACCAAAAATCATATCTTCATAGTGTGATAGAGGATAATCTGAATAGTAGTTGTCCGTTTCAGATGGTTTGATATTGTTATGTGCAAAATCTGAGTACTCTACTGCTAAAACAAGCACTTTATCTTTTCGAACGTCACCTTTGTATTTCTTTTCTTTTACTGGTTTTGGATCCTTAATCTTAGGACCATCTTTTTTCTTACCTTTATGATCTTTAAATTTTTTCTGTTTTTTAGCATCTGCTGCTTTCACTTTAGCGGCAATCGGATCTTTTCCTAGTTGATTACTAGATTCCTTTCCTTTTATCTCTAAATAATGACCGAGTGCTGCCTGTTTCTGTTTGGTTGAAGCATTCTTAGAAACTACCCCTTGCTTAATGAGTGATTCTAGTAATCTGTCTTCATTTACAATACCTAGATCGAGACTTGAATTCGAATGAGTTTGTTTCCCTTTTACCACCTCATCCAAAGCCGTTTGTGCTTTAGCATCCATAGTCCCAGCAAATAAAGATGACGAAGCTAGTCCAAGCGATAAACTGGTAGCTAACAGCGTCTTACCCCATTTCTTTTTACCTATCCCCATGATGTACCCTCCCGTTAAAAGAATCTTCAGAATTTTGTTGCTTTTAAAATGTATCATATCTCCTAAATTTTGAAACTAGCCTTTGGAACTAAGAAAAGACAAAATTGTTATTTTTTGATAGTTCCAAATACTTAGTTTTAACGTAAAACAGTTCTTTTCCCCCAAAATAAAAACACCTCTTTTGTAGAGAGGTGTCGAAAACTATCTTCTTTTCTTTTTATTCTTTTTTAAAGGTTCTAAAATGAAATTAGTGAGGAACATATTGAGTAAGGAGATAATAACTGCGGCCAGTAGTGCCATGCTAAATCCATCAATATTAAACGAATCACCCATCAATTCAGCTGTGAGCGATAAGAGCGCAGCATTAATGACGATTAGAAATAAACCTAGTGAAAAAATCGTGACCGGCAGCGTTAACAACACCAGGATCGGTTTCAAAAAAACGTTAAACAGTGACAATAAAACGCTTGCTAATAGGGCAGCACCGATACTTTCGACATGAAAGGCTTCGAAATATCCCGCTACTACCATTAAAGCGATCGTATTGATCAGTAAGGAGACGATCCAACTTTTCATGTTATATGTCACTTTCTTCAGGCATGATTGCCATTGCAATTAAATAAGATACTCCAACAGGAATGACCGCTGTAAAAATAGCAAGAGCTACGACTCCAAGACGGACAACAGTCGGATCAACATTCATATATTCAGCAAGCCCGCCGCATACTCCAGCGATTTTCGAATCATTCGACCGCTTCAACTTTTTCATATACTAACATCACCTCTATTTTGCTTTTAGCACCGCAACTGAACCTGTTTTGGCTTCAGCTTCAAGCTTGAACTGCGGCCATGTTGTTCCTTGATTCGCGATAAAGGAGAGGAACTTACGTGTGACTTCCTTCTTCTCTTCTCTGACTTCTACGTTTTCTAAGTCACAAATAAACCCACCAACAATCGTTTTCAGCACGGCATCAAGTTCTAAGGTTTCTGGGAATTCGGTTTCTATTTTTCCCGTCACGGTTTTAAAAGATGCATACCCTTCAACAGGTGAAGCAAAACGACAGTAGATCGATCCGTTAATGGTTTCAGAACGTACCTGTGAGGCGTCGACCGTCAACCTGACAGGACCGTTCATCGTGTCTGCTTCAACATCTGTATACGCACAATCATTAAGTGTTAAAGAACCATTAGCAGCTGTTGCTTTGATTGTTTCTCCCGAGCAATGATTGATTGCAATAGCCCCAACGGTTGTTTTTACAGTTAACGCTTTCGCCTGGCAATCACTGATCTTAACTGGACCATTAAACGTTGTAACCTTGATTAATTCATACGAATCTCTTGGAACAGAGATCACCGCATTTACTTTTTGATGTTTGTTTCTGGAATAAAAGCGCATTTTTGTAGCGTCACAATCATAGAAGGTCTCATTCCTGAACTTCGTTTTTGCAGAAGATCCTTCAGGCACCTTATAAACATGCGCGTCACATTCCACTTGAACATCTTTTCGATCCCACGGGACAATCGTAACTGATCCATTATAGACTTCGATATCCATCTCCTGAAACATCACATGACTATCTTGAAAAACATAGTGTACGGGTTCAGACGGTCCAAAGTTTAAGTCAAAATCGACGGTCTTAATCCGCTTCACCACACGATCAAAGAACTTCGCCACTTTATAACCGGATGACGGTAGTTTAACGGCAGTAGCCCCGTTCACGGCTTTCTTTTTTAGGCTGATCGGACTAAGAGAGCTGATCTGCAATTTTTTCTTATCATTTAAAGCATATAGTAATTTTTCAGCCTCTTCCGCTGAAATTTTCCCTTCATTTAACATATTTAAAATCATTTTCCGTTCTTCCATGCATTGACGCCTCCCTTTTGGATTCCGTCACCGGCGCCGGCTGATTCTAAGATGTCTGAATTGATCCGGTATTACTTGTACGATTTATGAGAGAATTACCTTTATCCCTTTAACAATATTCCAAACCATCACAATTAATGTCAACGTACCAAAAATAAGAGCACTGATAATGATTGCAGCTAAATGATATTGCGTTTCGAAAATAATAATAATGCCAAGTGGCACTGCGATAATGGGCAGTAAATGAGACAAAAATGACTTTTTGGCATGACCCACTACTTCTGAATCATCCACGACTAAGTAGACAATAATCGGAAAGAGAAATGGGGCAAAAAATAAGCTGAAATAGCAAATAGCAGAAACTGCTTTTTTCGTGCTTTCCTTCATAACATGACCTCCTGCTCTATATAAAAAACGAAAATCGAACATGAATGCAAGCAAAAGGCATGCGCCTTTTTTTACTTCGACCTCATGAAACAAACTTCCTTTTTCCCTATACCCATTCGACATAACTTCTAAAATTCCGTATGATAATGACAAAAATCCTCAAGGGAGCGTCTTTCAATTGAAAAATATTAAAACCTTAAAGGTCCTATTTATAGTATTAACCATGCTTATGATCACTAGCATCTTAATTGGTGTTATAACGCAGAGTGATGGGAATTTAGATGTATGGGATCGAATCTTAGCCGGTACTATCGGCTCCATTATTGCTTTAGCCATTAATTATGTAATCTACAAGCTTCTTTCTAAGATTTGGCAATAATTCACTCTTCCTATTTTATATGAAAATGGCTGATTTGAGGAGAAATTGTTTGAAATCCCCGTAAAAAAGGAAATGTTAACTATAAACAACTATAGGGGTGATGTCTAGTGTCTGAAGAAAAGAAAAAGCAAAAAGGAAAAATGGACAATCCTGAACAATTTAAGACCGATAAGGAAAGCCTTCTCGATAAATTTGAGAGTGAACAAAATGTGGATTCTATTCCGCTGGAGGATTTGAAACAAGAGAAGCGAGAAGAAAAAGATAAAACCGGGACGAAGGATTCATCCTCGAGTGAGAAGAAATACAAGTAATACAAAAACAGTGTCCCTAGTTGGGGGCACTGTTTTTTGCTTGAAAAATTCTTCCGCTAGTTCTCCCTAGGCGTGCAATATAAAAAAGAGAGCAAACCACTTTTAAGGTTTGCTCTTCCGTTCTATTTAGCTAATTTTTCTTTTTCTTTGATTTTACCGGTCATGCGTTTTTTATCTCGTTTTAAGATAGGTGCGAGATATCTTCCGGTGTGGGAATCTTCGATCTCAGCAAGTTGTTCTGGAGTACCTGCTCCAACAAGAGTACCACCTTTATCTCCGCCTTCTGGTCCTAGGTCGATTAGGTGATCGCACTGTTTGATGACATCGAGATTATGCTCAATGACTAGTACGGAATCACCGTTATCAACTAGACGCTGCAGGACAACGAGCAAACGTGAAATATCATCTACATGAAGTCCTGTAGTAGCCTCATCGAGAATATAAATGGTTTTTCCAGTTGACCGTTTATGAAGTTGTGAAGCCAATTTCACACGCTGTGCTTCCCCACCGGATAATGTGGTTGCCGACTGGCCAAGTTTGATATAGCCGAGTCCAACATCAAGAATGGTTTGCAGCTTTCGTTTGATCTTAGGAATATTCGCAAAGAACTCGACAGCATCCTCAACTGTCATATCTAGAATGTCGGCGATGTTTTTCCCTTTATATTTTACCTCCAGGGTTTCACGGTTATACCGTTTACCATGACACACTTCACAGGGTACATACACATCTGGTAAAAAGTGCATCTCGATTTTAATGATTCCGTCCCCACGGCAAGCTTCACAACGACCGCCTTTTACATTGAAAGAAAACCGGCCTTTTTTATATCCGCGCACTTTGGCTTCATTCGTGGATGAAAACACATCACGAATATCATCAAAAACGCCTGTGTAGGTTGCCGGATTTGAACGAGGTGTACGTCCGATTGGTGACTGATCGATATCAATGACTTTATCGACATGTTCCAGCCCTTTGATCTCTTTGTGTGCACCTGGTTTATCTTTTGCACGATGAAGTTTTTGAGCTAGTGCTTTATGCAAGATCTCATTAACGAGTGTACTTTTCCCAGAGCCAGAAACACCAGTAACGCCAGTGAACAAGCCTAAAGGAATTTTAGCTGATACGTTCTTCAGGTTGTTTTCTGTAGCACCTTTCACCTCGATGTAACGCCCATCTGGTTTCCTTCTTTTCTTTGGAAGAGGTATAAACTTTTTGCCAGACAGATATTGACCAGTTAGTGATTCAGAGTTTTCCATAATCTCCTGAGGAGTTCCTTGAGCCGTGATCACACCACCATGAGCACCTGCACCTGGGCCGATATCAATGATGTAATCCCCTGCTAACATCGTATCCTCATCATGCTCAACGACGATAAGCGTGTTTCCAAGTGACCGCATTTCTTCTAATGTTCGGATCAGCCTGTCGTTGTCACGTTGATGAAGCCCAATAGAAGGCTCATCAAGAATATAAAGAACGCCCATGAGACGTGAGCCCACCTGTGTAGCAAGACGAATACGCTGTGCTTCTCCACCAGATAGGGTTCCCGCTGATCGGCTGAGTGTCAGATAATCAAGTCCAACATTGATCAGGAAACCTGAACGGTCCACGATTTCTCGCAAAATTAGTTTTGCGATAGCTTGTTCCTTTTCTGTAAGTTCGAGGTTATCGAAAAATTGTTTAGCTTCTGTGATCGAAAGAGAAGTCGTTTCTCCGATGTGTCTTCCGTTGATCTTGACTGCTAAGGCTTCTTTCTTCAGACGGTGTCCTTTACAAGTCGGACACGGCTTTTGTGCCATGTAGCCTTCCATCTGTTCACGAATGTAATCAGAGCTCGTTTCTCTATAACGGCGCTCAATATTACCTAAAACACCTTCAAATTGAATCTCATTCTTACGGACTTGCCCAAAATCGTTTTTATAACGGAAAGTAAGATATTCCTTGCTTCCTTTTAATATCTTATCTATCTGATCTTTTGGCAGGTTTTCTACCGGCACATCCATATCAATACCGAAATGGTTACAGATGCTTTCTAAAAGCTGAGGATAATATTGCGAGCTGATCGGTTCCCATGGTGCAATCGCATTTTCACGCAATGTACGACTCCAATCTGGGATAACAAGCTCAGGATCCACTTCAAGCTTAACGCCTAACCCGTCACATGAGGAACAAGCGCCGAACGGACTGTTAAAGGAGAACAGGCGTGGTTCAAGTTCACCGATCGAAAAGCCGCAATGCGGACAGGCATGATTTTGAGAGAATAGAAGTTCTTCTTCTCCTATCACATCAACAACTACACTTCCTCCTCCTAAATTCAAGGCAGCTTCTAAAGAGTCGGCTAAACGAGTCGCGATCCCCTCTTTAACTACAATTCGGTCGATGACGATTTCAATCGTATGTTTTTTATTTTTTTCAAGTTTAATTTCTTCAGAGATTTCCCGCATTTCTCCATCAACACGGACACGAACATAGCCTTGCTTTTTAATATCTTCCAGGGCTTTTACGTGTTCACCTTTACGTCCGGAAACGACTGGAGATAGAATCTGCAGCTTCGTTCGTTCCGGATATTCTAGTATACGGTCTACCATTTGTTCGATAGTTTGAGAAGTGATCTCTACATTATGAACAGGACAAACCGGACGTCCGATTCGTGCGAATAGGAGACGCAGATAATCGTAGATTTCAGTAACGGTTCCCACCGTTGAACGCGGATTTCGGCTCGTTGTTTTTTGGTCGATCGAGATCGCTGGTGAAAGACCTTCTATAGAATCTACATCTGGCTTATCCATCTGTCCGAGGAATTGTCGTGCATACGCAGACAAAGATTCCACATAGCGACGCTGACCTTCTGCATAGATCGTATCAAAGGCCAATGAAGATTTTCCCGAACCAGATAAGCCGGTTAGAACAACCAGCTTATCACGTGGGATCGTAATATCTATATTCTTTAAATTATGGGCTCTTGCACCCTTAACAATTATGTTTTGATTGGTTGCCAACTGCAATCATCCTTCCGCTTTTAACTCAAGAATGAGGTCACGAAGCTCTGCAGCACGTTCGAACTGAAGATTCTTGGCCGCATCCTTCATCTCTTTTTCCATACGCTCGATAAAAGCTTCGCGCTCTTTCTTGCTCATCTTTTGCTTAGGAGCTTGTGCACCTGTATAGGTTTCTGTTTCTTCAGCAGCTTGTGTTGCCCGGATCACATCCCGAACTTCTTTTTTAATTGTAGTCGGTGTGATGCCGTGTTTTTCATTGTATTCCATCTGTTTTTGTCGACGGCGCTGCGTCTCATCGATCGCGATCTGCATGGATTTTGTTATCTTATCTCCATACATGATAACGTGCCCGTTTGAGTTACGGGCTGCACGTCCGATCGTCTGAATGAGTGACCGTTCTGAACGCAGGAAGCCTTCCTTATCCGCATCTAAGATGGCAACAAGTGAGACTTCAGGAATATCAAGACCTTCCCTTAAAAGGTTGATTCCGACTAGAACGTCGAACACGCCAAGCCGCAGGTCCCGGATGATCTGAATCCGTTCAAGTGTTTTGATTTCTGAGTGCAGATAACGGACCTTTATGCCGAGTTCTACAAAATAATCGGTTAAGTCCTCTGACATCTTTTTCGTTAATGTAGTGACAAGTACTCTTTCATTATTAGCGATTCTTTCATTTATTTCACCGAGTAAATCATCAATCTGTCCTTTAATCGGGCGTACTTCTAATGTAGGATCAAGCAATCCGGTAGGACGAATAATCTGCTCAACAGGTTCTGGTGTATGTTCGAGCTCATAAGGTCCTGGTGTTGCTGAAACATAGATGTGCTGAAACTTCGTATACTTCTCAAATTCCTCAAAGGTTAACGGACGGTTGTCTTTTGCTGAAGGCAGACGGAAACCGTGGTCAACTAGGACACTTTTTCTCGCCTGGTCACCATTAAACATTCCACGAATCTGCGGGAGTGTAACATGAGACTCGTCGATAACGATTAAAGAATCATCTGGGAAGTAATCAAGCAACGTGTAAGGAGTCGATCCTAAAGGACGAAGTGTAAGGTGTACAGAATAGTTCTCGATTCCAGAACAGAATCCCATTTCCGCCATCATCTCAAGATCGTAGCGCGTACGCTGTTCGAGCCTTTGTGCTTCGAGCAGTTTGCCTGCTTCATTCAGTTCTTTCAGCCGGTCCTCAAGCTCAGCTTCGATCCTTTTGATCGCAAGCTTCATCTTTTCTTCACGAGTTACGAAGTGGGACGCCGGAAAGATAGCGACGTGTTTACGTTCGCCTAAAATTTCGCCGGTTAGTGAATCGACCTCCGTAATCCGGTCGATCTCATCACCAAAAAACTCCACTCGTAAACAATGCTCGTCACGTGAAGCTGGGAAGATTTCCACTACATCACCACGAACACGGAACGTCCCGCGCGTGAAATTGATATCGTTTCGGTTGTACTGAATATCTACAAGATCTCGTAAAAGCTGGTCACGGTCTTTTTCCATTCCTTCTCTGAGCGAAATAACCATGTCACGGTATTCATCTGGAGAACCTAGACCATAAATACATGAGACACTGGCAACAATAATAACGTCTTTTCGTTCAAAAAGAGCAGAGGTTGCGGAGTGACGGAGCTTATCGATCTCATCATTGATGCTTGCATCTTTTTCAATGTACGTGTCTGAATGTGCGATGTAAGCTTCCGGCTGATAATAATCGTAGTAGGATACAAAATATTCGACTGCATTGTTCGGAAAAAATTCCTTCAACTCACTATATAGCTGGCCGGCGAGCGTTTTGTTGTGAGCGATGACAAGGGTCGGTTTGTTCACTTCCTGAATGACATTCGATACGGTGAACGTCTTTCCTGTTCCGGTCGCACCAAGCAATGTCATCTTCTTTTTTCCTGCTTTAATATTCTCCACAAGATGTTTGATCGCTGCGGGCTGATCCCCTTGTGGCTGATAATCAGATCTGATTTCAAACGTTTGACTTTGACTCACAAAACCGAACCTCCGTTCCTAATTTCTGGTTACCCAAATTATAGCACAACACCGATCCAAAAACCTAATAATTACGAACAAATATTCGCAGAAGTTTCTGGAAGGAATTTAAAGTGGTATACTAAAAGCTCAGTGTTAATTGGGAAATAAATTGTTTGGGGTCTGACCCCATTTCCCATCAACTATATCAACGGTTTAGGGGAAATTGTAGCAGGTGTGTCCCCAGAAGGAGATGCTGTTCATTTGGAATTTTTCTACATACTACTTGGCTTATGCATTGGGATTTTTTCGGGTTTCTTCGGTATTGGCGGAGGCTTTATCCTGACACCTGTTCTTATTTTATTTGGAATTCCTCCCCTATCTGCGATCGGGACAAGTTTGATGTATTCGATCGGAACGAGTGTATCAGGAGTTGCGGCTCACCTGCGATTTAAAAATATCATTTGGAAAACCGCTGCTGTTATTGGGTTTGTTGGTGTTCTGGCAACTCAGGTAGCACATCCGCTTGTTGTTTGGCTCGAAAAAATGGGATATGACGATACCATCATTCCTGTTTTCTATATCTTGCTTCTTGCATACTTTGCACTTTCCCTGCTTTATAAACAATCAAAACACAACAAAAGTAATGAATCTGATGCAAGCCCAATTACTTTTTCTTATGTGAGAGCAGGTATGATCGGATTTGCCGGGGGTTTTATCTCTACGACCCTTGGTGTTGGCGGAGGTTTCGTGATGGTGCCTTTGTTGATCTCGATGATGAACTTTCCTTCCAGAAAAGCAGTAGGTACAAGCTTAGTCAGTGTTTTCTTGATCGTAACCGCTGGGTTTATTACGTACGCAACCACCATTCAGCTTGATTATAAACTGGGCATTCTCCTGATCTTAGGAGCATTAGTGGGCACACAGTTAGGAGCTAAACTAACTACAATCTATTCAAACGAACAGATTCAAAAATATTTAGGTGCTTTATACATCACGATACTAACTTCCGTTGTTTTGAAGCTTTTACACTTTGATAAAGCAGGACTGGGAGTAATCGTACTTTATGTGCTGACCCTTCTCGTTCTCTTTATGAAAGAAACGATCTCACATACAAAAAGAAAGACGTCTACCTCTTAAAGGTGACGTCTTTTTCTATTTCACTTTTCTCTTTTGCTTTTCGTAAATTTTCAATCCTAGGAAGAAGCCTATGATTGTAGAAATCCCAGCTATGATTTGGAGCGGCAGCGGCTGATGCAGACCATCCAATCCGAAGAATAAAATTAATAGGGTGATTCCTAACGGCAGAAACTTTGAAAATAACACTCTGTTAAATAACAGCAGCAAGAATATTGGAAACAAAGCCGCAAAAACATACTCCAACATGAAACAACTGACCCCTCTCATCTGGACGCTCAAAAACCCAACTTTCGTAAACGTCCATCTATACCTCTCTAAATTTAACCAAACCTCCTATACAAAAACAAGGAAATTGTTAAGGGAAATAAATTGTTTGGGGTCAGACCCCTTTTCCCAACGCATCCCTTAATCCAACTATAAAAAAGACAAAAGCTCGGATCTTATTTTTCCGAGCCTTTTTTATTGGACTGAAATTGATTTTGTTTCTCTTTTTCCAAGAACTCTTCATATTCTTTTTCATGTTTTGTCGTAACCGCTAAGTTGTGCATCGCTCGGTGAAATTGCTGATAATCTAAAGTGAATAGAAAAAGATCTTCAAAACCGCTTGCCGTGAATACTCCAAATTTCCATACAGCCTCATAATCACGCTCATTAACCGATTTTGCCATCAGATCCAGCACTTTGAGGATCTCCGTGCAGATGATGATATTATCTTTCGCATAGTGCCTGATATAACCGAAAGCATTATAAAGATAATGGCTAAAGTCTCTTTCTTGTAAAACTACACGCAGATTATTCTCTTTATCCACTAAATACTTTGAGAAGAGGGAATTCCGCGAAATGGAAGCTAGTACTTCTCCAAGCTGGTAGATCGCATTGATTGTCGTTTTTGGATCGTAATTCCCTAGAGATCGAATGGCCACCTCCACCAGTTTATTGATACTGAATTCGATATCCTGAACTTCCGTCTGTCTTCTTCCGATACTCACAAGAGACAAATATTTTTCTTCATTTATCTCTTTATCCTCTTTCGTCCAATAAGTGATATATGGTGTTGAAGCATACACATAGCTTCCGATCGAATATTCCAATTGGATCACGATATCATCCTTTTTGGCCTCTTGCATAATGGAATTAAAGTCTACCAATTGAATGAAACCTGATTTCCTTGCCATGATCATGGTTCCTGCGTTTTCGCAAATATCATTATTGACTTCACTTAGATCATCTACCTTATATGGATCCACTTCATTCTCTAACGTATTTTTCACAATAGATAACGCTTCTTTTTTCATATCATAGGTCATCTGGTTGACTTGTAACCAGGCGACGGCATGATTGATAAAAAAGATAAACGTTCCCATTGAGAATGCTGCAATGATTGCCGCGAACAAAGGAACAGCAAAGTAGTATTCCGCCAACCTTTTATTCAAGAGAAGAAAGCTTAAAAGCATATAGATAAAACTCGATGTGAAGATACCGAGTACGCGCTGTGTTGATTTACTAGCTATAAAGTTTTTAAGCATCCGAGGTGAAAACTGTCCAGAAAACGTGGTAAAAACAACTAAGATCAAGTTAAACGTAAAGGTTGTCAGCGTTAAGATCGCAGCGGTAAGTGTCCCCACCAGATTTCGTGTGAGATCATAATCTACCGCAAAAAAAGGACGCATCTGGTTTCCTAAATCATACTTGAGATCTGTCGTTAGGGTCGCAGTTACTAATAAAGAAGAAAAAATTACATAGAGTACGGGAGTAAACCATAGGTTAGACTGGACCGAATGTGATAATTCCCTCTCAGACATTTTTGTGTATTTTTTTAAATACTTATCGAGTATATTCATTCTAAACATCTTTCGTCCTCCCTTGATTGCCTGCTATTTCTCCGCTCCAATCGAAGAGTAGCTCTCTTATAACAAGCATCTTTTTAGAATGAGCCATAAATAATAATGACATTAACTCCTACCATATTGTGCCCTATTAACAGAAAGTAAAACTTCTACTCCTTTAACTCAACATAAAAAGGGGGTCCTCCGCAAAGGACCACCCCTATCCTGACAGAGTCATTTTCTTAAATGACACTTTTTCTTCTAGTTTATCTATTCATCTTCAATCGACTGGTATCTGTATTTTTCAAGATCGATTCTGTTTCTCCCTTTAATTTTCACGCCTTCCCCTTCAAGCAGTGTTTTTTGTGTAAAAAATAATTCTTCATCCTGAATACCGATTTCACCTTTTGAATTGATTACCCTATGCCAAGGCAAGCTATGTTTTCTGCTCATCGCATGTAAGATCCGAACGACCTGTCTTGCACCTCTCGGACTTCCTGCCGCTTTGGCGATTTGGCCATATGACATGACTTTTCCTGCTGGTATACGTTTAATGATCTGAATCACCGTTTCAGTAAAACGTTCCACACGTTTTTCTCCCTAAACAAAAAAGAAGTGCTAAATCTTTTTACGGACTTAACACTCCTTTTACATGAAAATTATTGATACATCAATTGACGCTGTTTCTTTAGTTCTTCATTTGCCAGATATTCATCATAAGGCATTTCCTTATCGATGATTCCTTTTGGTGTGATTTCAATGATACGATTTGCGATCGTTTGAACGAACTGATGGTCATGAGAGGTGAACATCAATGAACCTTTGTAGTTAATCAGACCGTTGTTTAACGCTGTGATTGATTCAAGATCCAAGTGGTTCGTAGGGTCATCTAGGATCAATACGTTCGATCCGCTTAACATCATCTTAGAAAGCATACAACGTACTTTCTCTCCACCGGAAAGTACGGATGGCTTCTTCATTACTTCTTCGCCAGAGAAGAGCATACGGCCAAGGAATCCACGAAGGAAGCTTTCCGTTTGGTCTTCTGGAGAATATTGACGCAGCCACTCAACAAGTGTTGGTTCGTTGCCTTCGAAATACTTAGAGTTATCGCGTGGGAAGTATGCCTGTGATGTGGTTACACCCCACTTGTATGTGCCGCTATCCGCTTCCATCTCACCCATTAGAATCTTAAACAATGTGGTGATCGCGATTTCTTCTTTACCGACAAAAGCAATCTTGTCGTCTTTATTCATAACAAAGCTAACGTTATCAAGAACTTTAACGCCGTCGATCGTTTTGGTTAACCCTTCGACTCGAAGAAGGTCGTTTCCGATCTCACGGTTGATGCCAAATTGTACGTAAGGATACTTACGTGAAGAAGGCTTGATATCATCAAGAGAGATCTTTTCAAGAAGCTTCTTACGGGAAGTCGCCTGCTTTGATTTAGAAGCATTGGCACTAAAACGGGCAACAAACGCTTGAAGTTCTTTAATCTTCTCTTCTTTTTTCTTGTTTTGGTCTTGTGCCATTCTAAGAGCCAATTGAGAAGACTCATACCAGAAATCATAGTTTCCGACATAGATCGTAATTTTACCGAAATCAAGGTCAGCCATGTGTGTACAAACTTTGTTTAAGAAGTGACGGTCATGGGACACAACGATAACGGTGTTCTCAAAGTTGATCAAGAACTCTTCCAACCATTGAATCGCTTGAAGATCCAAGTTGTTTGTAGGCTCATCCAGTAACAGGACATCTGGCTTTCCAAAAAGAGCTTGTGCCAATAATACTTTTACTTTATCGGAACCCGTCAGTTCAGCTAGCTTCTTCGTGTGAAGCTCCTCTTTAATACCGAGGCCTTTTAAGAGGATCGCCGCTTCAGATTCTGCTTCCCAACCGTTAAGCTCAGCGAACTCACCTTCAAGTTCAGCAGCACGCATACCATCTGCGTCAGAAAAATCAGCTTTCATGTAGATCGCATCTTTCTCCTGCATCACTTCATATAGACGTGCATGTCCCATGATAACGGTCTGCATGACTTCTTGATCTTCATATTCGAAGTGGTTCTGCTTTAAAACGGCTAGACGCTCACCTGGTGTCATGTGTACGTCACCAGTCTGTGCTTCGATCTCTCCTGATAAGATTTTTAAGAAAGTTGATTTTCCCGCACCGTTCGCACCGATCAAACCATAACAATTTCCTGGTGTGAACTTTATATTAACGTCTTCAAACAGCTTGCGATCGCCATAGCGAAGACCTACGTTAGTAACTGTAATCATTTAGTTCTCTCCTTTATAAAAACACATTCCCAACGATTGTAACATAAATGCACAACCTTCAACTTTACAATCTTGTACTCTAAGTGAATTATTTAAACGCACAGGCATGAAAAAAAGCCCAAATGCCGAAGCATTCGAGCTTGTTCGTCTTTATAGAGCTGGTAACTAACTCACAAAAGCTTTTAGCATCCAGTTATGTTTTGCCAGGCTCTCACGTATGGAAAGCAACATATCATGTGTAACTTCATCACCTTCACGTTCGGTTACATCCATGCCTTCTTTAATCTCAGAGATCAACTGCTCAAAATCATTGATGACGTTATGAACCATCTCATCTGCTGTTTCTCCGCCTTTTGCTTCTTCAACAGTTGCCATCTCTAAATAGTCTTTCATCGTTGCGACCGGTGTACCTTTTAGAACAAGCAAGCGTTCTGCAAGCTCATCTATGTTCGTTGCAGCTTCATTATATAGTTCCTCAAAATTCTCATGAAGTGTGAAGAAGTGAGGACCTTTAACATACCAATGATAATTATGCAGTTTTACAAAAAGTACGTTCCAGTTCGCAACCTGTTTGTTGAGTACTTCTTGAATAGAATTCATAAAAGAACCTCCTATTTTGTTTCTTCGTTTAAAACACGATTCAATCGTTTGCGAAGCATGTCCATTCCGCTTCCGCCTGCTTGGAAATGACGCAGTTTGCCTTCTTTATCAAACACATAATAAGCGGGAACATATTTGTTTTCAAAAGCATCTGTCAGCTTATGTTCACTATCTACATAGATCGGCTGTGAAATATCATGACCCATAGCCATTTGTTCAATCACGCTCATATCCAGATCGTTTTCAGATCGAGGCATATGAACAGCTACTACGTTTAGTTCATCTTCATACTCGTCACGAAGCTCATTTACGTCAGGCATCGCTTCCTTACAAAGGCCGCAGCTAACTGACCAAAAATGGATCAATGTTGGTTTTTCACCTACAAGATCTTCTTTCCTAACTTCATCGTTCAACCAAGCTGTTGCACCGTCTAATTCAGGCATCTGTTCTCGTAACTTCATCTCTTATAACCTCCATGAGTATAAATAGTTTTTTGACTTTTTTCGTATGATTTTTATTTGGGAAACATCCAGTAAAGATAGGATTATAGTGTTTTCTGACCTGGCTTCCAGTTTGCCGGGCAAAGGCCGCCAGTTTGAAGAGCTTGTAAGACACGCAATGTTTCGTCAGAATCTCGTCCGATATTGTTATGGAAAACAACTTGGTACATCATTTCACCTTCAGGATTAATGATGAATAGGCCGCGTAATGCCACACCTTCTTCTTCGATCAAGACGCCGTAATCCCGGGAAACTTTATGATTGGTATCTGCAGCTAGCGGGTAATTGAGGTCTCCCAGCCCGTTATCTTCACGGTTTGTGTTAATCCAGGCTAAATGCGTGTGGACTGTATCCGTTGACACTCCGATCACTTCTGCGTCTAAGTCTTGGAACTCATCGTATCGATCTGACAATGCCGTGATCTCTGTTGGGCATACATGGGTAAAGTCCATCGGATAAAAGAAAAGAACCGTCCATTTTCCGTTTTTCATGTTCTCTTCTAAACTTATTTTTTTCGTCTCTTTATTCGGCATAATCGCTTCCATCTCAAAGCGAGGTGCTTGTTTTCCTACCATTCTTTCTGCCATGATTACTTCCACTCCTTTTATTTTTAAATGATAATGAATATCATTATCATGTTTACTCACAATCTTAATTATACTGATTGCTTGTTTGAAGTCAATACTAATTTATAATAATTATTAAAAAGGAATAAGTATTGTGCTTATACTTGTAGTCTTAAGCGTAATGACAACGTGTTTTGTTCGATAATGCCACGTTACTTCCATTTATTCCTCGCTTAATCGAATTAGCCAATATAACCACGAGTCGACAAATCTTAGAAAACCACAAAAAAAACCTTACTCCATTTGAGCAAGGTGATTTAAGCGTTATCTTCTTTTCGAATCGGGATCTGCCCGGGCACGAGACTTTTATTCTTCATAAAAATGGGAATACTAGCGGCTAAAATAACGAGACAAACGGCAATTCCAATGAAGGTTCCGTTACCTTTTATAAAACTATCCCCCAGCAAGTTAGACGCCAGTGTGCCTGGCAGTACACCGAGGATGGTTGCAAAAATATAGGACCGGAGCCTTAAACGAGATACGCCAGCTACATAACTTACAAGATCAAAATTCAAAATCGGAATGATTCTGAGGAGAAAGATATAAAAGAATCCTTTTTCTTTCAGCTGTCTCTGCCATTTTTCAATCTTTGACGGTGCATCTGTTGTTCTTTTCAGCCAGCGAGCACCCAAATGTTTAGCAACATAAAATGAAATAACAGCACCAAGGGTTGAACTGAAAACCGTATACACCGTTCCCCAAAACACTCCAAAAGCAAGTCCTCCTGCAACGGAAAGGACAGTTATCGGAAAAAGCGTAAAAGGACGGATCACATTGATAAAGACATAGATAACAGGTGCCACCATTCCATATGACAGCACCCAATCACGTAAAGACAAGGGGGTAAGTTTGAAAACAAAGTGATTGAGGGCGAGTAAAAGAATAACAGCAACAAATAGGACTGTTACCTTCACCCAAGTTTTTTTCTTCATAAAGACCCCTTCTTTAATGACAGATTTAAAATTGACCCGTTTATGAACCATTCCCTTTTATTTACTTTATCTAACAAGCTTTTCTAACTATTTTTAATTACAATGCCATTTCCAGCAGGATCTTTCACAAAAATACGGTTAGATTCAGCGCGATAAGGGATATCATGTTCCTCGAATGAATGTTTCAAGTCCACGAACACCTCAGCGCTCGGCACTACAATTTCGTAATGCAAAAGACCAGTCGCATCCATTGGGGTAGGAATCGCGTCCGGACCGTTCCAAATATTCAAAGCGATATGATGATGGTATCCTCCAGCTGAAATAAATAGAGCATGATGAGCCATTCTAGTTTGCTCTTCAAATCCGAGCACATTCATATAGAACGCTTCTGCTTCAGGAATGTTGGTTACATTTAAATGAACATGTCCCATTACCGTTCTTTCTGGGAGACCCTTCCACTTTTTGTTGTCCGATTCATGTAATAGACTTTGTAAATCTAATGGTTCGCTAATCGCAGGCAGTTTTCCTTTTTCATCACGAACCCAATCTTTTCGATCCACATCACGATAAATTTCGATCCCGTTGTTTTCTGGATCTTGCAGATAAATAGCTTCACTAAATTGATGGTTGGATGCACCCGCCAAACGAGTTCCTGCTTGAATAAAATACTGAAGGACATTTGCAAGGTCTTTCCTTGTAGGCACCAGCAATGCTAAATGATATAAGCCAGCACTACGAACCGGACGTTGTTTAAGCGTTGGATCACCTTCTAAAGTCAACAGCGGCGTTTTACCATCCGCTGTTAACTGTGCAGCTGAATTTGTTCGAGTCAGTAGTTTTAATCCGATCGTCTCTGTATAGAACTGAATAAGTTTCTCAAGATCCCTTACCTTAAGGGTGACATTACCGATATGTGTATCTTTATGAATAGGTTTCATATAAGTTGCCTTCTTTCGAATATTTTAATTACTTTATGTAAGTTATTATAAAATAGTTATTAACAAACTTCAAGCGCAATAAAAAAGGAGCTGATTTGTATCAGCCCCCGATGTAAGACATTTCTATTTTTTTTCGTTCTTCGGCACTCTTTTCTCTTCTTTCATCTGAATAGCGATCTTTTCGATTGCTCCATGTATTTACAATGCGCTCATAGATCTGTTGATCTGAAGCACCATTACGGGTAAAGTGTTTAAAATCCGTACCGGCAGATGCAAACAAACAGGTATATACTTTACCATCTGCAGAAAGACGGGCTCTCGTACATGTGGAACAAAAGGTATCACTAATCGAAGAAATGATGCCAATCTCCCCAGTTCCATCTTTGTATCGATACCTTTTGGCAACCTCACCATAATAATGGCCCGGAAATGGTTCAAGAGGAAGTTCATCCCCGATGAGCTTTAGAATTTGATCTTTTGAAACAACGTCATCCCAATTCCATCCGTTTGATGTTCCCACATCCATGTATTCAATAAAACGAAGTACATAAGGTGTGTTCTTAAAATAACGGGCCATCGGCAAAATCTCCTGGTCATTGATTCCTTTTTTGACCATCATGTTAATTTTTACGTGAAGACCGGCTTGATGGGCAGCTTCTATTCCTTTTAGTATGGGCTGAACGCCTACTCCTCGTCCGTTGATCCTTCCAAAAAGATGATCATCTAGTGTATCCAGACTCACGGTCACTCGGTCCATACCTGCTTCTTTTATCTCAGCTGCAAGTTTAGGCAGCAGCACACCATTTGTTGTTAAAGCTATATCTTTAATTCCTTCAATAGAACGGAGTCTTCTTAAAAGATCCGGCAACCCTTTACGTAATAAAGGTTCGCCTCCTGTAATACGAATTTTCTCAACGCCAGAACGTGCGAATTGAGCGGCAATTCGTACGATCTCATCAAAGGATAATAACTCTTCATTCTCTAGAAATGGGTAATCAGGTCCAAAAATTTCTTTAGGCATACAATACGTACAGCGAAAGTTACATTGATCAGTAACTGATATCCGTAAATCACGGAGAGGACGCTGCCATTGGTCGATTACTTTCTTTTTATCCATAATATCACGCCATTATTTTTAGTCTTTGTCTAAATGTACCATGAATATAAGGAAGTTAAAACCAGGAGGCATTTTCAGGATTATTAATTAGTCGAAGGAAAATGATTCTAGTCATTAATGACTAATCGGCTAATATTAAACCATTTATATGCATCGATTTTACCAAATTTTTATAAATTATTTATTCCAATCCCTTGATATATCGGGTTTTTTAGACGATACTGTATGTGTATTTTGCTACATGCTCTTGTGCATTAAGTATGAAAGTGTTACGATGAGAAAGAATTATTTTTGTTCGATGGTAACAGGTAAACGATTATCTTGATATTTTTGAGCAAGGATAGTATTATTGTGCGAAACGGCACGACAGGAGGCAACAAACATGGAACAAGGTAAAGTTAAATGGTTTAACGCAGAAAAAGGTTTCGGATTCATCGAGCGCGAAGGTGGAGACGACGTATTCGTACATTTCTCAGCTATCCAATCAGAAGGATTCAAGTCATTAGATGAAGGTCAAGACGTGACTTTCGAAGTTGAACAAGGTCAACGCGGACCTCAAGCGACTAACGTACGTAAGGCGTAATAGCCTAAATAGATAAACAGGACTCTCTCGTAGAGTCCTGTTTTTTTTGCCTCTAATTATATATCGACATTCTTTTCCAGTGTTTCATATCTATTTAAATCATTTCATATTTCTCTTTATTATTTCATAATTTTAAATATTTTTCTGTATTTTCAAACATACCTATATTGTTTTTGCTACAATACAATTAACGTCTTAAAACATTAGGAGTAGCAAATGGATCTTCATAAGAAACAAAAGGCAGATCAGATTGAAATCGGTAATAAAATCAAGGAAAATGCCGAATATATTGCAAAGAAAATCACCAAAATGATTACAGATAATGAAATGTATGTTTCACTTCATAAGATCGATCAAAAGCAGGATGAACTAGAAGCATCCATTACTTTTATCCAATTAATCGGAGACGCAATTTCTGAAAAAATCATGGATCCGAAAAAGACGATCGCTGAGTGGGGTGAAAAGGTTGGGGAAGCTGCTGTTCATTCAGGACAGCCGTTAAATCAATCCTTAGAGAATACTTCTTATTATCGCCAATGCATTTGGGATTTTATAAAAGAAGAAGGTTCTGTTAAGTCCATGTCAGCAGAGACGGTTTTACATATCTCCACCACGATGAATCCGATGATTGATTTTGCGGTACAAGCGTTCAGTAAGTCCTATGTAAACAATTATCGTGAGATCGCTGAAAAGTTTCACTTAACCCTTCAGGAGCTTTCCGTTCCCGTCGTTCCGTTATTCCCTGGCGTAGCTGTACTCCCGGTTATAGGTGAAGTAGATACAAACCGCGCAAAGATTTTATTGGATACCACTTTGCAGCAATGTGTGGATAACGAGATCACTTCATTGGTTATTGATTTATCAGGGGTAAGCTATATTGATACAATGGTCGCTCACCGTATCTTTCAGCTTGTTTCATCATTAAAACTTCTAGGAGTGAAAACAACACTAACCGGTTTAAGTCCTGAAATTGCTCAAACTTCTATTAGTTTAGATTTAGATTTTGAAGAGATCACGATAAAAGGTAATCTGCTTCAAGCATTAGCTGATTATGGATATGGCAAAATTGATAGATAAAAAGAACAGACTCCTGCCAAGGCCTGTTCTTTTTATTTTTTATGATCGTTTGCTCTTTAGTTCTTCCAATTCCTCTAAAAGACTCATAACCATTTCATCACTTTTTTTCAGTTCATAATTAAGCATGGTAATGGTCTCTTCTTCCCAAGCAAAGGGATCACCGTGTTCTGGTGTAATCGAGATATTTTGATAGATATCGCCTTCTTCTTTTTCATCTGGCTCAAAGTAAATAGCTATTTCACAGTTCGGCTCTCCAAGTGCAATTCTCTTACGCAGCGAGACTTTTCCATAACCGAAATTTCGTGCTGCAATGCCACCAAATACGCTTGAGGTCATTTTGCATAGATGAGGAGCATCCATGACTAACTCCCCGAAAGGACACTCTTTTGCACGAACTACTACATGGTCAGAACTCACACTGACAATTTCAAAATGCCCGCCGATTGAATTTTTCAAATCCACAATAACATGAACATAGTGCTCAACCGTCCAGTGCAGAGGATCTTCATAAAAATTTTCGATCCATTCACCAGTTCGTAGCCCTAGCTGTTCGATATATTTTTCAGCAGCGGGGCCGATTGTTTTTTTATGAATGAAGGCATATTGAGTAATAAGTTTTGCCAAAAAAGTGTGTCCATTTAATTCACCTTTTGAAAGGCGCATAACACATCTACCCTTTCTTTTATGAATTACATGCTGTTCTCTCATAGACTGTTCTCATAGATTGGAAAGATATGGACAACACTCTTTGGATACCCGATTTCCAGATATTAAAACCATAACTTTTTAACCATTTCATAAAATATAAAAAAGAGACTTACTAGAAGTCTTTTTTTTAATACCTTATTAATCAATATCTTTTTCAAGCTTGGAATGTCTCTTTGAATAGATGAAATAAACTACAGAACCGATCAATAACCAGATAAGAAATCGTACCCAAGTAGCTCCATCAAGCTGGAACATTAAGAATCCGCAAAACAAGATCGCAAGTAAAGGAATCCAAGGTACACCAGGACATCTGAACGCACGAGGCAGATCAGGCTGAGTTCTTCTAAGGACAAGTACGGCCATAGAAACCAGCATAAATGCAGACAACGTACCGATATTAACGAGTTTTGCTAGTTCATCAAGCGGAATCAATGCACCCATTAGTGCAGCGACGATTCCAAAGAACCATGTAGAACCGTATGGTGTACGGTACTTTTTATGAACGGTTCTAAAAAATTTCGGCAATAGTCCGTCACGTGACATCGCATAGGATACACGAGTCTGGCCGTAAAGCATAACGAGCATAACCGTTGTCATACCCAAGATTGCACCTACATCTACTACACCTGCTACCCAATTTTGCCCTGCCACCTGAAGAACTAGTGAAATCGGATGATCTTCGTTTCCTTTAAAATCAGGGAACGGTACAACCCCCGTCATGATACCGGTTACAATAACATAAAGGAACGTACAAATAAGAAGCGAATAAATAATTCCTTTTGGAAGATCTTTATTTGGATTCTTCGTTTCTTCAGCTGCTGATGCAATCGCATCAAACCCAATGAATGCAAAGAATACCAATGCTGCTGCAGCAAAGATTCCTTCCATACCGAATGGCGTAAATGGCGTCCAGTTCGCAGGTTTCACATAAACAACAGCTACCGCAATAAACAATAATACAACCGCAACTTTGATTACAACCATGATGTTGTTTACTCGTTTTGACTGCTTAACACCTATTGAAAGTAAGAATGTAATCAGCATAACAATTAAAAATGCAGGAAGATTAAAATAGGATGTTAGATCTGGAACTGCACCAGGTGCTGCACTGAGAGAATCCGGAATGTGAATGCCAAAACCTTTTAATAGTGATTGGAAATAACCTGACCATCCAACAGAAACGGCACTAACGGCCAGTAAATATTCAAGAATTAAGTCCCATCCAATGATCCATGCCAAGAATTCTCCCATCGTTGCATACGTATACGTATATACGGATCCCGAAACAGGCACTGTCGAGGCAAATTCAGCATAAGACAATGCTGCAAACAAACAGGCCAAAGCGGCAATAATGAACGAAAGAATTAGGGCAGGTCCAGCTGTTAACGCCCCTGCACCAGTAAGGACGAAGATCCCGGTTCCAATGATTGCCCCAATACCAAGCATGGTTAAATCCCAAGTTCCGAGTTCTTTATTTAGTGTAGTTCCTGTTTTAGAGGCTACTACTAAATCAGAAATACTCTTTTTACGAAAAATACCATTTTTCATAAAAACCTCCATAAAAATGTTTTTAGATTTGTTTGTAAATTCGCGCAAATCATACAATATTTTTCGTTAACTTTCGACACTTTTTGGAGCGATAGAAAAAATTGCTAACTTACTCGCTCATTTTTACAAATATGCCCATGTTCATATATCGTTAAACGAAACCATCTTATAAAAAAAGATGATTCCACTAAACCGAAATCACCTTTTTGCGTTTTATTTTATTTTCAAGAAAACTTCTCTTTCATCGCTGATGTTTCCTTTTCAGGAATCGCCAGGAAAATAACAGCCATCACAATAAACGCTCCGCCTAAGAGCTGATACATGCCAAACGATTCATTCAACCATGTGATGGATAGAATCGCAGCTACAAGCGGTTCAATGCTTGACAGCAGGCTAGTTTCCACAGCGGACAAGTATTTTAAGCTTCCAATATAAAGAACAAAAGAGATTGTGCCGCTTAGGATGATCAACAAAAGCATGAAAGATATTTGGAGCGTGAATGAACCTGATATTTCTGACAGATTAAATCCTGGATTTGCAACATAGAGGACAATCCCGCCAATCAGCATTCCCCACCCTACCACAATCGACGTACCCCATCTCTTAATGAGTGAAGCTGGATGCAGTGTGTAAAACATAAACCCGAGCGCCGTTAATCCTCCAAACAAGATGGCTTTCTTGGATAAGACAATGTCCTGTACAGATCCATCCGTAATTAAATAATAAACACCCGCTAGTGCTGCAAATAAAGCCATAAACTGCATAGATGATGGCCATTTTCTGTTAAGTGTTGCAACCCACACCATGATAAGAACAGGACCAAGAAACTGAAACAACGTAGCGGTTACAGCATTACTTATGTACACTGTCTCGATAAACGCATATTGCGCCCCGAGCATACCCAGGACCGAAAAGATAATGAGTTGGAACGCTTGACCTGGATGTTTCCAAATCGTAAAGACATCGTGTTTTGATAAAAATAAAAAACTTAAAAGAATGATTCCCGCTACTATTAACCGAATAACGAGATAGTCAGCAGATGTTAGACTCGTTTTTTGAAAAAGCCACTGAATCATAGGACCAGAGATCCCCCAAAGCGTGGCACCACTAATGATCATCATTAAGCCGATTTGTCGAGACCGTTTCATGAAGCATACCCCCTAGCTGCAACTTACCTGTATCTTACGAGAGATTGATAGATATAGAGGTTATTATAATGAAGTTCTGATTCGATAGAAAGTATTTTCTATCTGAAATCATTTTGGTCACATTTCCCATTTCCTATAAAACTAGTTTTTAAGCTAGAATGAATATAGAAGCTTTTTCATTAACGTCTGCTTAACTAAAGGAGAAATGATATGAATTTGGAACAGATTAAATACATTGTAGAGGTCGCAAAGGAAAGCTCAATCACAAAAGCTGCTGACAAGCTTCATCTGTCTCCTTCTGCGATCAGTCAATCAATCACTCAACTTGAAAAAGAGTTTGGTGTCTCGATCTTTACGCGTTCCAGACATGGCACACTCCCTACCGCAGAAGGAAAGGTTATCGTATCTAAGGCGTATGAGATTCTGCATAAGATGGATGAGTTGCAAAAAGAGCTTTCAATGAAACAAAAAGCGGATAGATTATCATTAAAAGTAGGCTGTGCACCGGCACTCACCTATATTGTGTATGATGCTTTTATTCTATTTCATGAGCAGTTTCCTGAGGTTAATGTGATGATCAAAGAAATCGATCAGGAACAGATTTTAGAAGAATTAAAGAACGGGACGATCGATATTGGATTGAGTTCTTTTACAGAGTATGAGTTATCTTCTATGGAGCATAAGAAAGGAATTGGCTCGGAGCCTCTCTACACGGGTTATGTTTGTGTTTGTGTGGGAAAAAAATCTCCTCTTTACTATAAGGAATATGTATCACCTGATGAACTGGATGATCAAAAGATCGTTATTTACAATTCAAAAGGCGGAACAACTTTTAATGATACGTATTTCAATCATAATCAAATTCTCTTTTCATCAAACAATGTTGAAGTATTGCGATCCGCTATTCTAGACGGACATGCGTTTTCTTTCGTATTGAATTTTACCTTTAAAAAGAACGCAGATGTACTTAATGGAAATCTAGCTCTTATCCCATTTAAGAATCCAGATTTGATCTTACAAGATTTTTGGGCGCTCTATCCTCTTACTAAAGGATTCACAACAGAAGCAAAAGAATTTGATAGAATCGTGAGGTATTTACTTGATCAATCATAAACAGCTAGGGGGCATCGTTTTCTTCTTTAATGTGCTCTTTTGATAATACAAGATTAACTTATCCAACATCTGACTTTGTCTTACAAAATCATGGTTCGAAAAATCATTTGTGCTTGGTCTCAATTCATACATCTTTTGACGGCATCTTTTGATTTCTTGCAAAAGTAATTGCATCTCATAGTCCATAAAAGCAATCCCTTTCTAACATACTTAGTTATTCCATTTTCTGTTTATAGTACAAGAATAGACCGCATCCCAATTTATGTAAATTTAATCTTTTTTAATAGTCTTTCAGTATTTGTGAAGCTATGTAAATATAGCGGTTTATTGAGTGAGTTCTCCTTTCTGTCTTAAATTTCCGCTTCCTCACCCATTAATGTCCAAACCCTTGAGACAAGCCTGCATAAGATATAGAGAAGGAGGATGTATGGTATATTCTCCTTCCTAGTTTCAAAATAGGGGGGTGTCTATTTTGATTCGAATCAGCCTACTTGAAGGTTTTTTTGCAAATAAAAAACAATCGAAAAGCAAGAAGACTAGCAAAAAACAGAGTGCAAATTAATTAACTTATGTTATAAAAGAGCTGACCGGAGGGTCAGCTCTTTTATATGTATATTGTGGTCCTGTGTATTTTAAAACGTTCATTATAAGAGGATAGCGAGTAGAACAGGCAACGTTATTAGAGAAAGTAACGTGCTCACTAATGTTGCACTGGATACGAATTCTGGTTCTGTCCCGAATTGAAGTGCATACATGGTAGTATTTGCCGCCGATGGCATGGCCGCCATTAAAATCATGATGGCTTTTAGCATCGGATCGATGGGTAAAAAGAGAGTGATACCAAATGCAATCAATGGTGACACGAACAACTTTAACAAGAGTGAGTATGTCAGCTTTTCCACTTGAACATGCCGCAATGAAATTTTCGCAAGCTGCATCCCTAAAATGATCATGATGGTCGGAATTGCAGAGTCAGCAACGAGATCAAGAGCTTCTGCAACAGAGCCTTCTATTTTAATACCCAACTGTTGAAAAATAACTCCAGCTACCGCTCCATATACGATCGGCATTCTGACTACGGCCCTTAGTGCAGACGAAATGCCATCATTTTCCGGACTTCCCTTAGCGGCGTAGTAAATGCCTACTGTGCACATTACCAGCTGTTGAATGACCATGAGAACAACGGCATAATCAAGACCTGCAGCACCAAAAGCAAAAAGAGCTACCGGCGTGCCGTAGTTACCGTTGTTCATGAAAGCAGACGCGAGAATCATCCCGCATGTCTCGCGTGTGTTATATTTTTTGAGGAAGCATACCACATAAACCAATGCAATAAGTGTGAAACAAAGAACAAGCGTATAAATAAGCATATATCCATATGTACTCGTTAACGTCGTTTCGTAAAACGTGCGGAATACGAGGAAAGGAGACATAAGATAGAGCGCCATAGTGGAGAGCGATGGTGTATCAAAGCCGATTACCTTTTGCCCAATAAACCCAATAGAAAAGATTGCAAAAACCGGCAAGACGATACTCAGCAGTTCTAACATGAATAAACCTTCTTTCTTTTTCACTTCTTCAATTTACTTGTTTTATCGTAACATACCGCGAATAAAGAACGATTAGAATGAGCTCAGGTTCATAATACCGAGAATATAAGCAAGATAAAGATTAACGATATACCATATATTTTTTAGCAAAATCCATAAATCAAAAAAGCATCCGTTCATTTAAAACGGCTGCTTTTTTTTACTTCTCTACTTATGATTATTCTATTGCTTTAGGCTAATCCGAATAGTTTCATAATACTTAAAATCAATACTCCAATTATACCGAAATCTGAATCTCCAAATGTCGTTCCTTCAAAACCGACATCCCCTAGTAACACCAATAAAATCGCAGGCAAGAAACTAATGATAAGGCCATTCGCAAATGAGCCGAACATCGCACCTCTTCTTCCACCTGTGGCATTTCCAAAAACACCAGCAGCAGCACCAGTAAAGAAATGTGGAACTAACCCTGGGACAATTACTTTCAAACCAACAAGTGGAAGAATAAACATTGAGATCATACCGGCGATAAAACTAAAGAGGAAACCAATAATAACTGCGTTTGGTGCGAATGGAAATACGGTTGGACAATCAAGGGCTGGTTTTGTATTAGGAGCGACTTTGTCAGCAATCCCCTTAAAGGCAGGGACTATTTCAGCAATCAACATACGTACTCCCGTTAATATAATGTATACTCCAGCCGCAAAAGTAATGGCTTGCATGAAGGAAAATACAATAAAATTAGAACCATCTGATAGTTTTGTCTCAATAAAACTCTGTCCGGCAAATAAGGCTACAACAACGAAAAATATGGTCATGGTAAGCGAAACGGCTACAGATGTGTCACGTAAGAATCCAAAGGATTTTGGTACTTTTATCTCTTCAGTCGTTTTCTCTTTATTCCCAAACCATTCTCCAACTTTTGCAGAGATATAATAGCCAATGGTTCCAAAATGACCAATTGCAAAATCATCGCCTCCTGTTATTTTTCTAACATAAGGCTGAAGTAAAGCTGGAAAACCAACCATACAAATTCCTAATATGATTGAGCCGGTAATAACGAGAGGAATACCATTCATTCCTCCTACAGAGAGAGAAACTGCAATCAAACATGCCATGAATAAGGTATGATGTCCTGTTAAAAAGATATATTTTAGCGGAGTAAAACGAGCGAATATGATATTGACGATCATACCAAAAACCATGATTAGTGCCGTTGAAGTTCCAAACTTACTTTGTGCTGCAGCTACTATAGCCTCATTATTTGGGATAACCCCTTGTACATGAAAGGCATGATCAAACATTTGGCTAAATACATCAAGCGCTCCGATTAAAACTGTAGCTCCTGCACCTATGATGATGAAACCCATCACTGTTTTCAATGTACCTGATACTACATCTGCAGCAGATTTACGCTGCAGGAGTAAGCCAAGGAGAGCAAAGAGCCCAACTAGAATAGAAGGTGTACCTAAAATATCTTTCATAATTAAATCTAGCATCTTTTCCCGCTCCCTTCATCACATTCCTTAAATATGTTTTTCTAACTTTGTTTTGATTTCTGAGATATTCATCATATTTTCTAATGTAACGATCGTTCGATCTCCATCGTCTAGCTGTCCAACAATGTCAGCAGCTCCTATATAAATATCTGCTGGAACCGTTTTTGCTGAAGCCAAGTCCGTATGATCTACCTCCGCTGTTTTCCCCATTTCTGTTAAGGCTTTCTTCACATTTAGCTCCATGATAAAGCTGCTTCCTAATCCATTTCCGCATACAACCATGATCTTCATTTTGTTTCCTCCTTTGAATACTTTTGAATGTAATTTAATAGAACGGATTTATCTTTACTTTGTAAAATATCCTCAATGTTCGCTGGATCCCCTAATAATGTCGTCAACTGAACAAGTGCACGCAGGTGTGATTCACTATCAGCGGCCGCTAAAACAATAATGAGGCGGACAGGCTTGCCAGGTGCAAATTCTACCGCTTCATCCAGTTTTAATAGACTCATTGATAGGGAGCGAACGCCTTCCTCAGGGCGTGCATGTGGTATAGCGACTCCTGGTGTTATGACGACATATGGTCCGTTTGCCTCAATCGATTCAATCATTGACTCTACATAACTTTCTTCTATTGTTCCTAGCTCTAATAGTGGTTTTGAAGCAGTACGTATACCTTCTTTCCAATCAGTAACTTTTGCTGCTAATTGGATCGTTTGTGTTGTTAGTAACTCCTCTAGCACCGGCTTCTCTTCCTCCCCAAACTGAAGTTTCGTATTTTTCTGTGCGAATGTATACATATGTGTTTGTATAGCTTTTTCTAGATCACTTTGATTATGGATCGTTGTATATTGTCCAATTAGTTCGATCAACGAATTCACGTCTAAGTTCTGCAAGGTATATCCATATAGCCTCTGCATTACATGTTGACGCAGTTTATGCTTGTCCTGCACCTCTAGAATCGGAGGTACAACAAAGAGGAGTGCTTCTGTTCTGAGGTGAACCGTCGAAAATACGAGATCATAGGACAATGGATAATCTGCTGCATCCCTGACAGACAAGACATCTAAGAACAATATATCGGGGAACAATTCTCGCAAGGTATATACCAAAATATTACTTATGCCGATCCCATTTGGACATACAACAATCGCACGCTTTCTTTCATCAAGAGTTGTTCCTTGTTTGCGAAGCCATCCTCCGAAATGAATGGTAAAATAGGCAATTTCATCATCAGAAACCGGATATCCTATCACATTTTCGATTGGTGATAACGACTTTTTCGTAACATGATAGAGTTCTGGATACACTCTTTGAATTCGCTTTGTCATATTATTAATAAGGGTTACACGGTACTTCAATCGATAGTAAGCAGGTTTAAAATGTACGAATAATTGATCGTAAAATTGTTCCTTATCATGCATGTGCACAAATGCTAACCTCTCAAATTCTTGAACTACTTTCTTTAGTAGATCTCGAAGGTCTTCATTACTTTCTTGTAGAGGAGATGCATCTTTTGTCCGATTCATACTCATCAGGTGTACAGTAGCGTACAATTTCTCACTTTGACTCCATTCCGCTATAAAGGTATTGGATTGAGTCATTTCTTCGACAAATCGGTACTCTTTCGTAGAGGTAAGCTGTTCCCAATGATCTATTGAATGAATGGTTTCTCCTCTAGCGATTAGGTGGTCAGTGGATAAGAATAGATAAACGAGTTCCTGCAAGCGTTCATCACTAAATGTTATTCCCGATTGACGCTCAAACATCATCAGCTGTTTCTGAATATCGTGCATTCTTTCCTCATGCTCTCTCCATACACACTGTGTGATAAGAGAAACATTTCCGCTATTCAAAACATCACGAATGAGCTGCTCAACAACATACCTTTTTTGATTGCTGTCCCCTTCAATTACATAACCAATTTGCTTAGAATATTTAATTTTCAAGCCACTCTTTTGAGCAACTTCCTTAAGACGCTGCAGATCTTTTATGACGGTGTTACGAGAAACACCTGAAATAGATTGAAAGTGATAAACGGACAAGAGTTCCTGACTAAGTAGAAGGATAAGATAAAAAACAGTTTGCCTGTCTTCTTCCGAAAAAACATAAGTCCGTTTCGTGAGCTTTATGTCTAAGGAGTCAACTGCAACTTGATCTTGCAAATAATAACCTGCATTTTGATCATAGACGATTGGACGATATCCATGAGATTCAAGCCAATCGTTTGTTTTTCCAATTCCATATTGGAGCTGTCTTCGCGTCAGACCAGTCTGTGCTATTAGTTCGTTCATTTTAAGGTGGGTTGATCGTTGTAATAATCTTATTAAAATGGCACTGCGTTCATCTAACAGCATTCAATTATCCTCCTTGTTATTACTGTAACGAGTTTTTTATGAGATTTATATCCTTTTACAGACCCTTTATTGTCAATGCGCCTGCACAATAATAGCCTCTACTATTCTTTGAAATATCCTAGGCACATTTTGAAGGTTTTATTGCAGTATAAAGCCAAACAAAGAGGTGCTGTTTATCAGCACCTAGCATTAGGTTTTTAGTAATGAATATTTACATTAGTCTCATTTTATAAAGGTATTACTTTATTATAAACCAAGGTTAGATTTACTTTTTATGGTATCCTATTTACAGTAACTTTTAGTAGAACGAGCTAGATAGTTGAACATCATTCTATCATCATTCTAAAGTAAACATTTTGATTGGAAGAAGGTAAAAAAATGTCTGGTCATATCCGAGTAAGAGCTGGTGCAATCATTATTAAAAATAATAAGATTTTATTAACTGAATTCAATGACCCCTATAGAGGAGTTTTTTATGATTTGCCTGCTGGTGGAACTGAACCAAAAGAATCAATTATTGAGGCCGTAATAAGAGAAGCAAAAGAAGAAGCTAATATTGATATTGAAGTTGGTCCATTAGCATTTGTATATGAGTACGCACCGCATTTGAACAACGAAAAGTATGGAAAGACCCACACTTTAGTTATGATGTTTGAGTGTACCTTGAAAAAAGGGTCTATACCCAGACTCCCTGACAAACCTGACCCTAATCAAACTGGCGTAAAATGGATACCTATATCCGAATTAGAGAATGTAGAACTTTACGCTAAAATAGGAAAACAAATCAAAGAATACATAATAAATAAAAGAAATATAGATCTGCTCGAAGAACATAAACTTTTACAAAAAACGATATAAAGTAAAACAGCTGCCTGTTTCGGCAGCTGTTCTTCATTTTTTCGGTTCAATGCGTACAGATAACTGATCTCCAGCTTTACGCGACGAGAAGTTGAGTTCAAGATGGAGTCTTCCGTTTTTATCAGCAAACGCTTGAATCACTTTCTTGCCCTTCGCCCCACTGATCTTTACTTTATGACGGGCACCCGGCTTAAACCATGGTGCTGTTGTGATACTTGCTTTTCCAGATCCGATGAGTTCAAATCCTTTTGGTGAAACATTGGAAAGCTTTGCAAATGCCATTTCTTCTCTTTGAAACGCCACTTGCCATTCATAGATGGTAAATGAATCTTCGGCTGATTTATAAGAAAAAGGAATGGGTGCTGGCTTCGGGTTATTAAAGATGTCCATTAACCGAGGAAGTGTTTGATGCAGATCTCGCTGCCAATACCCCCACGTATGTGATCCAGGACCATAACTGTCCCAAATGTGTGGAATCTTCAGTTCATCTAATCGATCATGAAGGCTTGTTGACATCGCGAAACACGTTCTTTCAACCGGAGATTCCAAACCTTCATCTAAAGGACCTCCCGCTTCGCCATTTCCTGTGTGAATGGCAAGATCTACATCTTCAAGATTCTCAGCGAGATCCCACGGGTTATGGCTTCTCCAGATAATCTCATGTGTTTCTCGATTACCCCAAACGGTACCTGGAGGAACTTTTTCTTGATCTTGAAAAATCGTCTTTTCTAAAAAATCCGGATCTAAATTCGTATCAAGGACTCCTGAGAACGAAGCGGCTGCTGCAAAGAGATCAGGGTGACGGGCCGCATAAGACATCGCTCCAAAGCCTCCCATGGATAAACCAGCCACTGCTCTACCGTCTCTCGTACCCTTCGCACGATAATGGTGTTCAATGAAAGGAATTAACTCTTTCAAATGATATTCCTCCCATTTTGGAGGTCCATAAGCTCCCTGGTTGTACCAATCCGAATAGCTTGCTCCTCTGCCCGCATCAGGCATCACTACAATCATCGGCAGGTCTTCGGTTACCTGTTCAACATCCGTACGGGCTGTCCATGCTTTATAATCCCCGCAACAACCGTGCAGCAAATAAAGAACCGGGTACGTTTCATCGGACTCTTCATACCCCGATGGCAGCAAGATCTGAAGTGAAGTATCTTTTCCCAGTGCCGGACTTTCAAGGGTAAGCTCGTGAAGCCGGTCACTGAGTGGAATGTCGGAGATTAATTTCACTTCTGCTCCTACTGCTGGACCGCTTGGAGAGAGTCCAAAGATTAATAAAACCACCAGCATACATTTAGCGATCATCCTAATCATGTCGTGTTCTCCTCTCACTATTTTTTTCCGTAGATCACCTTATTCACGAATAAGATTACAGTCAAAATACGAGATAGACAATGAGACGAAATACTCGACATTCAGAGAAAGTGGATTGGGTATTTCTAACTGATTCTGTAAAAATATGATTTATTTAGAAGGAAGATTGATAGTAAAACACGTTCCTTTTTGTAATTCACTTTTGATTGTTATGTGCCCACCCATCTGCTTTATGATTTGGTGGCAAACGGTTAACCCCAATCCTGTTCCTTTTTCTTTGGTAGAGTAATAGGGGCTTCCTAGTTTTTTGATCTGGTCTTGCGTTAATCCCACACCGTTATCTTTAATCTGAATGGATATGAAACCTTTGGCATTTTTTGCGGCGGATATCCAGATCTCCCCTTCGCTTTTTATCGCTTCAATCGCATTTTTTATGATATTGATTAACACCTGCTGAATTTCTAATTTAAGTCCCTCGATTTTGAGAGAGGGTTCGACGTCCTGTGAAATATGTATACTGTTTAAAATGGCATACGAATGCATGACGTCGATGGATTGCTTAATGACAGAAGTCAAATCTATCGTTTCATATTGATCGGTCTGAGGCTTTGCAAGAGCTAAATATTGATTAATGATTTCTTGAGCTCGGTCTAGTTCCTCAATGGAGATGCTAATGTATAATTGCTGTTCCTTCGTTAGATTTTCTTTTTGCATCAATTGCATAAAGCCCCTTACAGAAGTCATCGGATTGCGAATTTCATGTGCAACAGAGGCCGCAAGCTGGCTGACGACATTCAATTTTTCAGCTTTAATCAACTCTTGTCTCATTTCTATTTGCTCATTCATGTTTTCAATTAAATAGATGATCGCAATCAGAGTAGCCAAAATAATAAGGGATGAGCTTAATTCAAAAAAAGTTTCTCGGTCATCTCCTCTCAGCTGAAGAAAAACCGCTCTTGTGACCGGGATCGTTAAATAAAACAAACTGACCACGATGACTTTTCCTTTCAGCCGATATTTATGGAACCATTTGGAAACAGGGAGCAACAATAAACAAAAAATTAGATAATTGCCCAATAAAACGAATATCTTCTGGTCTGTAAAATAACCAGTGATGAGGAGGGCTAAAAATGAAGCAAAACCTGCTCTTTTACCTCCGTATAAGAAAGATAAGATGATAACGACTGCTTTAAAATCATACTTATAAATTTCAAAATGATGAACAGGTTGGCTCATTGTGAAAGTGAGTATAATCAGCATGAATAGAAAAAATTTAGATTTAATCTTCTTACGCCTCTCTTCTCTTTCATTGAAGAAGACCTGATAAATAAGGATGGTAAAAAGAATGAAGACCACATGCAAACACATGCTTTGAATTGACTCCCACATAATGTTCCCTACTCCCTCGTTTTACGTTCTTTTGTTTTTCGACAAAATGTAGGAAATTCCTTTTATATAAAGGTGAATTTTAGGTATTTATGTCTAAGTTTTTAATAGTAATTAAAGGCTAGTAATTAAAAAAAAACAGGTATGCTCACTAGCGTACCTGTTTTTTAATACGTATATAAGCGACTAAATAACCAAAAAAGATGAGGTGTTTAACATCTCACATATTTACGTTTGAAACCAATTCTCCCTTTATCAATATCTTTTTGAATACTTTCGAAAGCATTTAGAAAACTACTCTTTTTCTTTTCCCTTTTAACTTCTACAGGTCCTACTGCTTCAGCGGTCTCAAGAGCTTTTTCATGGAGTGGTATATAGGAAACTCCTACTGTATAAATAAAATTATTCATTGCAGATTTTGTGCGTTCAGGTGAATCGTGGATTTTCTCTTTTACTTGATCAAGCATACTAGCAATCTTGTCTGGATTAAATTCCGTATCCGGACGATTCCCCAACAGCCAGCAGTAGCAGCTCCAGCCCCCTGACATGCGCAACTCTTCGCCGCTTGCAATCCATTTATCAGCAACTTCTTGTGCGATGTCTGATTCAGATAGAGTTACCGCAACCACATAATCAGACAACATATAAAAATAGGCGTCATCCATCCAACGATCAAAATCTGACTCTGTCATTGCTTTTGGATCCGCAATAATTCCTGCAAAGTACATCGCGTCATAATTTCCTGTAGCATATAGCTCTTCAGCCAAAGCTTGATCTTTTTTGATTTTTTTGGCGATCGGCTTCATTTGTCCCGTAGCTACACCAAAAAGCGGCTCGCGTGCACCGTTTGATATGTATATCTTCTTGGTGCGTTCTTTACGGAGAGCTTCAAGCTCTTGCATCACTTCTTGTACATTCATCTTGTATCCCTACTCCCTTTTAATCATTTAATAGTTTTCATTAAAAATGCATTTCTTCTCCTTGAAGAAGAAATGCACGATCTAATAGAATTAGAGGTTTTCGCTATACGTTTTAAAATTGTCCAGAATCGCCTGCCAACCTGCTTCTTGCATTTCGGTCGGATTGCTTCCTTCTGCCTCAAACTTTTCGATTACTTTCGTGTTGTTTTCATTGTTGATAAATGTAATTTCAACTTTTCTTCCATCATCAATCGTGTAAGAAATATATTCATGAATTTTCACTTCGTCATAAACTCCGCTAAAATCAAATCCGAAGCTGCCATCTTTCGCTTCCATTCTTGTTAGAAACCTTCCGCCTACCCTTAAATCGTTCTCCGCTTTAGGCGCATGCCAATCATCAGAAGCAAAATTCCACTTTGTGGTATGCTGGGGTTCCGTCCAATATTTCCAAACTTTCGCAACTGGCTTTTGGACTGTCGTTTCAACTGTTATGGTAACTTTATTACTTGTTTCCATATGAATACCCACCTCTCCATAATAGGATACATTCTAATAGAATTCTAGTAAGAACGGACAAAGGATCTAGTTGAATGTTGTATTCCATATGGATGAGGAAATCTCCTCCTCTATCTTTCTCAATAAAAAAAATGCATTTCTCCTTTTAGAAGAAATGCATGCTTTTATTCACTGACTGCTAATGAGTGAAATCCTATAACCTTTCGATCGATACTCTCCCCGAGAAAAAGGTAGCACCACCGCCCATATCGGAAATCCGATCAGGTGTGAGTTTGTTTACAAGATGTTTTGTATCATCTTCTGCTCCCCAGAGACCTTGCGTAACAGCTACACCTGGTAAAACAGTGTCTCCAACACTCGCCTTGAGAACACATTCTCCTTGTTCATTCCAAACTCGAACCTGCTCTCCATCAACTACGTTCAATTTCTCAGCATCTTTACCATTCATCACCACGACAGGCTCTTTTTCCAATTTCACATGTTTTTTCTGGTTTGCAAATGTGGAATTCAAAAAGTTATGGTTCGGCGCTGCAATAAACTGAAACGGATGATCGGAGTCTTTTATTAAAGGCACATAGGTTGGTAATGGAGGATAACCGTCTTGTTTCATCTTTTCAGAATACAGTTCAATCTTTCCGCTCGGTGTAGGGAGTCTTTCTGGAAATTTCACGTCTGCCTTAAGGTACTGATGTTTCGTTAAGGCCACGTAATTGATCTTCTTCATATAAGGATTCATCGGCTTTTCTAATGATTGAGCGATTAATTCTTCATCCCTCTCATCAAAAGCCTCCTCAGAAAACCCCATTCCCTTCGCCAAGAGCCTGAACACTTCCATGTTTGATTTCGATTCCTCAAATGGTTCAATTACAGGTTGCTGTAAATGAATATAGTGATGCCAATACGATGTATAAAAATCTGTGTTTTCAAAAGAAGAAGTTGCAGGCAATACAAGATCTGCATACTTTGCCGTTTCTGTTAAAAAGAGATCATGAACGACCGTAAACAAATCATCCCGTTCTAATCCTCTCTGAACTTTATTGGCAGCTGGCGCAACGACAGCAGGATTAGACCCATAAACATATAGGGATTTAACGGGCGGATCATCTAAAGAAACCAATGCCTCTCCCAGCAAATTCATATTAACCACACGTGTTTTTTTATTTTTTAACAAGTCAGGCCGTTGCAATTTATTTGTATCGTAGGAAAGGTAAGCCGAATTCCCTTTGATCGCCCCTCCACCTTTTACGAGCCATTGCCCTGTTAAAGCTGGCAGGCAGGCGACCGTTCTGACAAACATACCGCCATTGTCATGATGCTGCGGACCATTTCCAATGCGGATAAAAGCAGGCGAAGTTTTTCCGTACATTCGTGCAAGCTTTATAATATCCTCCACCGGTACGCCTGTTAGGTTCGATACGGTTACAGGATCATACTGCAAAACATGTTCACGCAATTCTTCATGTCCGACGGTGAACTGCTCCAAAAATGAGGCATCCACCATACCTTCAGCAAACAAAACATGCATCAGACCTAACGCGAGAGCTGTATCCGTTCCAGGTAGAATAGGAATGAACCAATCAGCCAATCGAGCCGTTTTGTTTTTATGGACATCGATCACAACAATTTTAGCGTCATGCTGTTTTCGTGCTTGTTGAGCAAGAGTGGCTTGATGCATGTTCGTACTAACCGCATTTACTCCCCAAAAAATAAACAGCTTCGTATGGATCGTCTCTTCAGGATCTATTCCATAACTGCCACCCATCGTATACTTGTAGCCTTCAGAACCCGCAGAGTTACAGATACTTCTGTCAAGTTGAGAAGCTCCCAGTCGATGAAAAAAACGGCGGTCCATACTTTCAGCAACAAGCTTTCCCATATTTCCGTAGAAGCTGTATGGAAGAATACTTTCCGGACCGTCGCTTTTCAGCAGCTCCTTCCAGTGGGTCGTAATCGTATCTATCGCTTCTTCCCAGCTGATTCGGACAAACTTTCCTTCTCCTTTTGAACCAATTCGCTTCATCGGATATTTCAGCCGCTTTTCATCATAGATCCGCTCTGTCATATTTCGAACTTTGTTGCAAATAAACCCCTTTGTTACAGGATGATCGGGGTCCCCCTCAACCTTCGTGATCCTTCCATCCTTTTTATGAAGAAGCAGCCCGCATTGATCCGGACAATCTAGTGAGCATACAGAAGGAAAAATTCCGTTAGGGCTATCTATAAAAGAAGACATAGACCGTTCCTTTCTATTGGTGTCACGCAAACAATTTGTTGGGACAATTTATACTTACCAATCTTGGATTTGTTGTTATATCTTACTGTCGAATATTTCAGACTTTATATAAGGTTAACAAATGATACCCATGGCCTCAAGAAACAGTTTATAACTTCAATCTTAAATAACCTGTCATCCCATTAAGTTTGGTAAATAATAATATCTACATATAAAATAACTACCTATAAATAAGGCCGCTAATAAAAAGAAGATAATGGCTAATGATTTATTCAATGAGGATCATCCCTCCTCATATTAATTAATCCTTATTGCGTTCCATTACATTCATTAAAAAGGAGTACTTCTCCTTCATAGAGAAATACTCCTTTTTCATGTTGGACTTATAATGACTTATATAGAACGTTGTACAGCCTTTTCCATAGTTTCGATGATCAGCTTCAACTCGGACAGGTCATCTATGGAGTATTCAGCTGCTTCAGCTTTATCCCAGTGAGGGCTTGTTTTCCATACGGCTACCATTCCAGTATCTCTCGCAGCTTCTACATCATTTTTGGGGTGATCACCTACGAACATGCACTCTGTCGTTTTAACGTTCAATCGCTCTGCAGCTCTCTCGAACACGATAGGATCGGGCTTCCTCACACCTTCCATCTCCGAGATCAAGATATCATCAAAGTATTCCTTTATTCCTAATGCTTTAATGGTGTCATTTTGAAACACACCGTATCCGTTCGTGACCAATCCAACTTTCAAGCCTTTTTTCTTTAATTCTTCAAGCGTGCTAACAAGGTTTGGAAAAGGAGTACAATGATGTTTGAACTGTGTCATGTAGTCATCAAGCATTTCGCCCGGCGGCATTCTCCTTACAGCCAGTTCTTCGGCTAGCTTCAGATACACTTTATCCTTATACACATGTCCGTTCTGTTCCAGCTCGATAAATTTATCTGCAAATACTTTTTTCGGAATATGGGAAAGCACCGATGACAATCGGGTATGCTGATCCTCTATAAACTTTTTCACCGATGTCTCACGGTCCAACAAGGTGCCATCCAAATCAAACAATACAGCTTTTATCAATTTAACACTCTCCTATCCTTTTAATCACTTTATAAAGGATAGGTACCCTAATTTACGACTCTGCACGCTTCTTATAGCCTATTTAACGGTAAAAATATAAAACTAAGCCATGTAGGCATCAAAGATCCGTAGAGAATTTTCTCGATTCGTATTTTATTATTCTGTTACACGTTCGCGCAGGACTACCTCATTTTCGCGCAAACTTGGAGATTTAGGTCCTCCTAAGAAACGTAAAACGGCTCAAGATGGTGGTGTTGATTCATCAAAACGTCCTTTTTTCTTTTTTGATAGGCTATGTTAAAGGTCATTGTTGATATTTGCATAATTCGAACAAATGTTCTATAATGTAGTCATCAAACATAAGATGGTGATGACTTTGAGAGCAACCGATATCCTTAAAGCTATTTAAAAACTTAATCCAGCGGAAAAACACCGATTACGGGAGTATTTAATTGGTGCTCTTACTGCATCATCCTCAACAGGAACGGTACTGCAAGAAATCTCTGAACGTAAGAATAAGGAAGGCTATCGCTGTCCTAATTGTGAGTCAGAGCATATTGTACGATTTGGAAAATATTCTACTATCGTGGATGGTGAAGAGGTGAAAAAACAGCGTTATCGCTGTAAAGCTTGTAGTATGACGTTTACAGACCTCACCAATACGGCATTATACCGAACTCGTCACCTCAATCGTTGGCTTAAATTCATTGAATGTATGATTGAAGGTTATTCTCTTCGCAAATCAGCAGAGTTGATTGGTAATGTTTCTCACGTCACCTTGTTCTACGGGAGGCACAAGCTTTTATGTTCGTTAAAACAAATTGAAATATCAAATTTCGAAGGTATCGTTGAAATGGACGAGACCTATTTCCTGTACTCTGAAAAAGGACAAAGAAAGATTAAAGACAGAAAGCCTCGTAAACGAGGAGGTTCCGCTAAGAAACGCGGAATAAGTAATGAACAGGTATGTGTTTTGGTCGCAAGAGACCGAGACAAAGTGACTTTCTCGCAGACGTTAGGAATGGGTAGATTGACAAAGGAACAATTAGACAGAGCTATCGGGAATAAACTCTCAAATGAAAATGTGTTATGTACCGATGCTTGGCGTGCATTTAAAACCTATGCTAGTGAAAAAGGTATGCCTATTTATCAATTCAAGTCTGATGGGAAAGTTCGTACAAAGGGTCTCTATCACATCCAGAACGTCAATAACTACCATCGAAGACTCAAAGGATGGATACAGCGATTTAACGGTGTGGCGACCAAGTATTTAAACAATTACCTCGCTTGGTTTCAAGTGTTAGAGGGCATTCATCATCAGCGAAATGAAGTCACGATGAATGATATGATGATAAAAGGGAATTTAATTCCAAGTGTCGAAACATATGATACGCTTAGGTTATCTAGATTTACGATTTAATAGAAGTTAGATGAATCGTGGAGGAGTGTTCTATGTGAAAAAAAAGCTTCTAGCTTTATCTCTGTTTCTAACGATAGGTATAATGGCTGCTTGTACTCCTAGTAGTAAAACTGCAAAAGACTTAGAAAAACCAAAGGAAAAAAATGAGGCTCAAGAAAGTACAAATGAGATTAAAGAGATAACGTCTGAAGGGAACTGGGATTTGTCATTAACATTTGACCATTCAGTTGTATATGAAAGTGGTGAAAAAGGTTCTTACGAGATTGTTGGAAATAAAGACACAGTTGGCTTTACTGGACCATTTCCGATTAAAGAAAAAGATTCACAGAAATATTTTTGGTTTTATTTCGGAAAGGAAAACGTCTATGATAAGCCAGTAAAAGTAAAAGCCATTAAAAAAGGTACAAAGGAACTTGTTGATATACTTTCAGGACCAAGCACCTTTTATGAGAGTGCTGAGGTAAGCCCTGATAGCGTAAATATGCCCTCACATTTAAGATTTCCATCAGCAGGGGTATGGAAAGTCCTCATATACATTGACGAGAAACTTTATGAAGATATTGTTGTAGAAGTTGTATAGAAAATTATCTCCTTGAGGAATAGGTACGTAAGCAAAATAAGAAAGTTATAAAAAAATAGAACTTCCTCGGAAGTTCTATCAGCTTGTAGACAAAGTATCATGTCTACAAGCTTTTTTTATTGTACAATTAACTTAGATAATGTTTGAGGGGAGAAATATACATGTTATCTAAGCATTCTACTGAAGGGCGTCACCAAGTTACTCTAGCAGCTCTTGACGAGCTTGTACCAGAAGACCATCTAGTGCGAAAAATCGATCAAGTCATGGATTTTGACTTTATTTATGATGCGGTAAAACATACATATTCTTTGGATAATGGCAGACCAA
>NZ_JAMBOR010000078.1 GCF_023715845.1 Fictibacillus phosphorivorans | reverse complement strand
CCCTGCGCGCTGCCGACTATCGTGCCGTCGGCCAGCGCGCAGGGCGCGGTGGCGATTAGCGATATTCCGGGCCTGGCGCCGGGCACGCCGATTCTGGCGCGCATCGGCGATTCCCATGCGGCGCTGCAGGCGCAGCGGCGCGGCGACGAAGAGGTGGTGAAGGCGACCTACGGCACCGGCTCTTCGCTGATGATGTCGATGGCGACGCCGCTGCTGACCGATAACGGCCTGAGCACTACCGTCGCCTGGCACGACGGCGCGCTGCGCTTCGCCTTCGAGGGCAATATTACCCACACCGGCTCCGGCCGGCCTGGCTGGGCAAGATGCTCAACATTCAGGACCCGCACGAGCTGACCGCGCTGGCGCGCACCGCCAACAG
>NZ_JAMBOR010000077.1 GCF_023715845.1 Fictibacillus phosphorivorans | reverse complement strand
CCTGGGTATCCAGCCGCCGAGCCCGATCGGTTCGATCGTCTCGCAGATCGGCACCATCGTGTACTTCGCGTTCTTCCTCGCGATGCCGATCTGGAGCCGGATCGGGACGTTCAAGCCAGTGCCTGAGCGCGTCACGTTCACGCCGCACTGATTCGAGCCCGCGCACAAGGACCCATGAAGGACACAAGAATGAAAAAGCTGCTTGCGATTTTCGCCTTGGCCGGTCTCGTGTTTGCCGCGCCCGTGATGGCCAATGAGGGCGGCGTGCCGCTCGATACGGCGCCCAACCAGTCCAGCGATGCGTCTGCGCTGCAGCGCGGCGCCAAGCTGTTCGTCAACTACTGCCTGAACTGCCACGGCGCCAGCGCCATGCGCTACAAC
>NZ_JAMBOR010000076.1 GCF_023715845.1 Fictibacillus phosphorivorans | reverse complement strand
CCCCCTGTTTCGGGCCGAGCGCGCGCAGCGTTTCCTTGATCGTCGACACGCGGATCGCGAGATCGGGCGAGCGCGTCTCGATGCGCAGCTTGTCCTGGCCCGCGAGCTTGATGTGGCGATGCTTCTGCACCATCTCGATGATCCGCATCGGATCGATCGGCGGATTCGGCTCGAACTGCAGCCCGATCGCGACCTCGCTCGCATCGATCTTCACGATGCCGAGCGGCTTCGCGGCGATCCGCAGCCGGTGCGTCTCGACGAGCGCGTGCGCCTGCGGCGGCAGCTTGCCGAAGCGGTCGATCAGCTCTTCCTGGATGCCGTCGATCGCGTCGCCGTGCTCGCAGTTCGCGAGCCGCTTGTACAGCGACAGCCGCTCCTGCACGTC
>NZ_JAMBOR010000075.1 GCF_023715845.1 Fictibacillus phosphorivorans | reverse complement strand
CATTCCGATCAAGGAGTTCACTATACTCATCCTGAATATCGCAAAAGAGTGAAAGAACTGGGGTTCACTCAATCCATGTCGCGTAAAGGAAATTGTTTAGACAATGCACCAATAGAATCCTTTTTCGACCATTTCAAAGATGAAGTAGACGCCACAACATGCAAAAAGGTGGCTGAGTTAAGAGGAAAGATTGAAGATTATATGGAGTATTACAACTCTGCACGCTATCAATGGGGATTAAAAAAGATGACCCCGGAACAATGTGAACTGAACCCCGTCAAGTAGACAGCTGAAATAATAAAACACTCTAAGCGGCTTCAACTCTATATTCTATAGGGCTGAGGCCGTTTAGTCGTTTTTGATATCTTTCATAATTATAAAAATGAATA
>NZ_JAMBOR010000074.1 GCF_023715845.1 Fictibacillus phosphorivorans | reverse complement strand
AGGCGGTGCTGGGCATGGAGGTCACGCCGACGGTGCTGCAGCAGGGAAGAGTGCGGCTTAAGCTGCGAATAAGCGAGAATACGCCAGGCCAGGTGCTGAAGCAGGAAAACGGCGAAGCGCTGGCCATCGATAAGCAGGAGATAGAGACCCTAGTGGAAGTTCGCAGCGGCGAGACTTTAGCGTTGGGCGGCATCTTTTCGCAGAAAACAAAACCGCCCGCGACAGCGTCCCGCTGCTTGGCGATATCCCGGTACTGGGACGTCTGTTTCGTCGTGACGGGAAAGATAATGAACGTCGCGAACTGGTTGTCTTTATTACGCCACGGATTCTGGCAGTACGTTAAGCAGGTTTTTCATGCTAAACACGTTTCAGGTGTTTGACGTGAGGACGGATTTAGCA
>NZ_JAMBOR010000073.1 GCF_023715845.1 Fictibacillus phosphorivorans | reverse complement strand
CCTCACGCTTGAAAGCTTCCGGCAGCACCATAAATTCCCTCACCCCGTCTGCAGTCGTGCGGACAAATCCTGCCCTGTTGATCGTGCGTTGGTCGACGTTCGGAAATTGGGTATCCAGGGTAGCAAATCGGCTTGCCCCGTGCGCCTCGAAGAATGCCCGCACTTGGTCCAGCATCGCGCGTTCCTCCCTGTTGCCGGTGCCACCGAAGGTATCTAGCCAGGCCATGAAACATTTCGACGCGGCGTTTGTGGCCTCGCCTTGTTGCCAGCCAGTTAAGCCAAAGTGGCTTGCCAGTTCTCCGGCAGACGCCACCAATGCAAAGCGCCTTGTGACTCGTGAAACTTGCCCTGCTGCATCCTTGGGGGCGGCGTTCTGCACAAATTGTTTGATGCTTTCTTCAATCC
>NZ_JAMBOR010000072.1 GCF_023715845.1 Fictibacillus phosphorivorans | reverse complement strand
GGCGGTGACGGTCGGCGGCGTGCTGCAGCTGGCTTACCAGCTGCCGCATCTGAAGAAGATTGGCATGCTGGTCCTGCCGCGAATTAATCTGAAAGATGCCGGCGCGATGCGGGTGGTGAAGCAGATGGGGCCGGCGATCCTTGGCGTGTCGGTAAGCCAGATCTCCCTTATCATCAATACCATTTTCGCCTCATTCCTCGTGTCGGGCTCGGTGTCGTGGATGTATTATGCCGACCGCCTGATGGAGTTTCCCTCCGGCGTGCTGGGCGTGGCGCTTGGCACTATCCTGCTGCCATCGCTGTCAAAAAGCTTCGCCAGCGGTAACCATGACGAGTATTGCCGGCTGATGGACTGGGGACTGCGTCTCTGTTTTCTGCTGGCGCTGCCGAGCGCGGTGGCGCTGGGGA
>NZ_JAMBOR010000071.1 GCF_023715845.1 Fictibacillus phosphorivorans | reverse complement strand
ATTCATCGCCGCAATCACCGCTAAATCAGAACGATCGAAGCCAATGCCCGACGATTGCGGCAGTTCAATCCCAAATTGCTGTGCCCAACTGAACCATTCATCGGTGCCGGAATCATTGCTCCATGCCTGGCGATCGTGAAGCAGCGTACAGTGGCGCAGACTGGCAGGATTTGACGTTAACTGCAGCTGGCGGGCGTAATACGGTGTACATACCGGCACGATCGCCTCATCCATCAGAAAATGGTGGCTTAGCTGCGACGACGGCGCGTCATCAAAATAGATTGCCAGATCGATACCCGCCCGCTGCAGGTTGACGTTATCGTTGCCGGTCAGCACGGTCAGCGAGATGGCCGGGTAGCGGCGACTGAAATCCCCCAGCGCCGGCACCAGCCAGCACTGGGCGATAGAG
>NZ_JAMBOR010000070.1 GCF_023715845.1 Fictibacillus phosphorivorans | reverse complement strand
CGTTGCAAACAACACAACATTATGCCAGTCTTCATGGATGCCGTAAAGGCGCAGTGCCAAGGGCAACAGAGTACTGCATGGATCATTCAGCGTGACGGGATGGAAGCGCTGCTGTGCCTCATTCGGTGCTCGCTCCATGCCTCGTTGTCGGAGCAATGCGCCGATAGCCTCTAGTACGGGCGCCAACGTGCGGTCATCTTGAGCCGACTCACTCCACGGTAGCGGCGCTGTGGCCTGCAAAGCGCGCGCCTGGCCGTCACGGTCGTCCTGGGCCTCCGTGGATGTTGAGGCGGCATGCGTCAGTGGTGGCTGAGACTGCTGCACACGGGCTGTATGAGGCACGCCGAGCGTCTTCGAAATGACTGCGATCTGTTCGTGCAGCTGCATCAGTGCCGTATCGAGGTACGACA
>NZ_JAMBOR010000069.1 GCF_023715845.1 Fictibacillus phosphorivorans | reverse complement strand
CTCGTCATTCAGTCCGGGCACGCTGGCGCCATACCCACGTCATATCCAGCAGGTCGTTCACCTGTACGCCCCGGCGCCGCCAGTGCGAGTACCATCGCCGGTATGTGCGAACAGACTGGCTGGCCAGCGCAGTTTCGGCCTCACAGATGAGCTTTTCCTGCGCCTCAGCCATGAACATCAGCGCCTGGGGCGTTCGTTCTGACGCTGCCGGAGCGGACCGCCCGATAATATCAGTCAGGTTCTGCAACGTGGGCACCCGAGGATATGCCCTGCTTTTTGTTTGTACCCTTGCTGCCGGTGCTGAAATCACTTCAGGGCATGAAGCTACGTTGTGCAGCCGGCAGACATTATGCCGTTGCCCTAAAAACGTGGCGCCACTGGCGGCATCATCATGACTGTGTTCATGCGCGCCCTCCCTTTCTGCCC
>NZ_JAMBOR010000006.1 GCF_023715845.1 Fictibacillus phosphorivorans | reverse complement strand
AGACGAAAACACTCTACGCTTGGCTATTCAACGCCGAATAAAGTGGAACGGGCGCATCGTTTATTAAGCATGTCAAAAATCTCATAAAGCGCCCATAATAAAAAGCCTCTGTGAAGAGGCTCATTGATGTTCATATGAAAATCCCTTAAGAATGGGACTCAATTGAATATTTCTCACAAAATTTATCTCCACTTTATTGACAGAAGTCCAATTTTTTCATCATTAACAAAGAAATATATTACCACTCTTAGCTGTTTTAAGCTATTAAGTAAAACTTTGAAGTGCAGTATGTGAGGGAAGAGGCAAATTTGAAGGGAAAACGTCGTTTAATAATGAAGGAAAAGCCGAGTTTGAGCGAAAGGAAGGTCTTTCTGAGCGTAGATGAGCCATTTGCGCGTACGGAGTCAATTCTGAGCGTAATTCATTGATTTTGAGCGAAAACAGGGAATCTTGAGCGAACGTGTAATAAGTAAAAACACTTACTAAAAAAGCCGAACATTCAAAATATTTAGTTTTTTATTATAAAAGTATGATTAACATTTCATACCCATAGATATGTATATTTGATAAGATAGCGTTAAAATTTTAATAGAAAGAGGTTGAGTTTTAATGAAAACATTGAGCAACATTTTTAGTTCATATATTTTTCGAAAAATTGTGCCTATATTATTTCTTTCATGTGTAACGTTTATATGTTTATTAAACAATAACGTTGATGCTAAATTAACGAAACCCCTAATACAAGAAACTGCAAATCATAATCATGCTTTTGCCAAGCTTGAAGAAAAATTTGATGCTAAACTCGGAGTCTTTGCGTTAGATACTGGTACAAACCAAACGGTAAACTATCATCCAGATGAGCGTTTTGCTTTTACATCCACTCATAAGGCTCTAGCTGTAGGAACACTTTTACAACAGAGATCAATGGAAGACTTAAATAAAACAATTACCTATTCACGTGAGGATCTTGTCACTTATAGTCCGATTACAGAAAAGCATGTTGATACGGGGATGACTCTTAAGGAGCTTTCGGATGCTTCTCTTCGATACAGTGACAATACTGCTGGAAACCTTATTCTCCAACAACTTGGGGGACCGACTGGATTTAAAAAAGCACTGGAGGGAATTGGTGATAATGTTACCAGCCCAGAACGATTTGAGCCATATTTAAATGATGTTAATCCAGGTGAAACTCATGATACCAGTACACCAAGAGCACTAGCTACTAGTCTTCGGGTTTTTACTCTGGAAGATAAACTACCAACTAAAAAACGTGAACTTTTAATTGATTGGATGAAGAGAAATACTACTGGAGATTCCTTAATTCGTGCTGGAGTGCCGAATGGGTGGGAAGTAGCTGATAAGAGTGGAGCAGGATCATATGGTACACGAAATGACATTGCGATTATTTTTCCACCAAAAGGTGATCCAATTGTTCTTGCTGTACTTTCAAGTCGTGATCAAAAAGATGCTGATTATAACGACAAGCTTATTGCTGAAGCAACAAAAGAAGCATTGAAGGTCCTCAAAGTTAAAAATAAATAGAAAATTATTTGTACTAAAAAGGAAGCCGTAAAAAGCAAAAATTAATCTTATTTTACATGCAGGATAACTTTTATCTTGCATTTTTTTGCTTTTTTGTTGTTATAAAAGTGAACTAATGTTAATTACAATTCTGGAATTTCGAAACCCTTAAGGTAAGAAGTTAAAGTTCTTCTGAAATTGGGAAGAAATTTGCATCAAAACGTTTATTACGTAACTTAAGGGCACGATCCCAAAAACTGAAATCAATGATCACCTGTTGTTTATCGTGAATTAATTTTATGAGTAGGTTACGTAATTTACATTCTGCATCTTCCCATATTCCACAACTCCATGAGGAAGTCGATCCCCCAACGACCATGGGTAGCCTATATATTTCATTTTGCCCCTTTCACCTTTTCTTTTAAAAAGAATATATCATTTCGAAAAAAACCCGTGTTTCGGATATAATAACCTTACTTATTAATCAGGTTAGAAGGTGTACCAATTAATCATGTTATTTGAAGAGCGCGTCCATCAGTATGAATACAAGCTTAATGATACGGAAGATCAAATCATCGAATACATACTCAATAACAAAGAAGAAGCAACCACTCTGTCCATTCAGAACTTAGCGTCTAAACTCTACACAGTGCCGAACACGATTACGCGATTAACGAAAAAGTTAGGCTATGAAGGATTTTCCGAGATGAAGATCAGCCTGAAGGAAGAGATTAAAACCTCGAAGGCTGCAGAAACAAAAGACCAGCTTCTCATCAATATGTACAAGACGATCGACTTGATCGATAAAAACAAATTTGCGTCCGCCACAAAGGCTATCCAAGAGGCTCGACGGGTTCTTTTCTTTGCGGTTGGGGACACAGCACCATTTTGCGAAATGATGGTAAAGAACCTGAAAGTGATAGGAAAGCATGGGGAATACCACAGCCATCGACACGATATGCTCCATGAAGTAAATCAGTTGGAAACATCCGATGTATTGTTTCTTATTTCATTGTCAGGAGAGACCAAGCAGGTATTAGATGTCGCAAAGATCGCTAAGAAAAAGGGAAGCCGTATCATTTCGCTTACACACTTTAATAAGAATACGCTTCAATCTTTAGCAGATATTAACCTATTCTGCTTTTCTCCAGCACAAAGTTATAAAGACTACAACATAACAGACAAAACACCGGTCATGTTAATGGTTCGGGCACTTTCTGAATACTATTGGAATGCCGCAAAGTAATTGATGTGTATAAATACACAAAAAGAAAGCAGAAACTAAATTATGTGTGTACAAATAAGAAGAATCCAACTTCTTATTTTTTTTTTGCTAGTATGTAACCACAAGCGGAACACGGAAAATTGAAAGGGGTTACAGAAATGTTGTTAAAAAACTTAACATCAGTATCCTTGCTTAATACGAAAAAATCGTTTCGTTCCAAAGACGAAGTTATCACATATCTCATTAAGCAATTGATGGCAGAAGGTAAGCTGCATTCAGAAGAAGAGTTTTACCAAGCAGTTATGGATAGAGAGTCACTTTCACCGACTGGGTTTGAAGGCGGTTTAGCGATTCCTCATGGAAAATCGTCAGCGGTAAAAGAAGCCGTATTCGCTGTAGCTACATTAGAAAAACCGATTGGTGATTGGGAGAGTATCGATCCTAACAACCAAGTAGAATTGGTTATTTTGTTAGCGATTCCAAAAGAGGAGGAAGGATCCACACATCTTTCTCTTTTATCAGAACTCGTGACACGATTATCAAATGAAGAGTATAAAAAGAATTTGCTGCATGCACAAACCAACCAAGAGCTCTATGATCGACTCGATCAAACGAATGAAGCCGAAGAAACACAACCTGCCGAGCCTGTCCAGCAACCGAATAAAACAGTACTCGCAATCACAGCTTGTCCAGCAGGTATTGCCCATACGTATATGGCGGCAGAGTCACTCGTTAAAGCAGGTAAAGAACTGGGCATTCGCGTTTTAGTAGAAAAACAAGGCGCAAACGGAATAGAGGACCGCTTTACAAAGGGCCAACTGCAAGAAGCAGATGCCGTGGTCTTTGCGGTAGATGTTGCGGTTAAGGACGAAGAGCGTTTTAAACATCTTCCGAAGGTCAAAACGTCAGTTGCAGACCCGCTTCGGAATGCGAAAAGCATTCTCCAAAAAGCTTTAATAAAAGCTGAAAATCAACCAAAGCATGCACCTGCTACTCAAACTGTTGAGGATGACGATCACGAAGAACAAAAATCCGTTAAGACAGAGATCAAGGATTCACTATTAACCGGTATCTCTTATATCATTCCGATCATTGTTGCAGGTGGAATGACCCTAGCGGCAGCTGTCTTCATCTCTCAAGCGTTCGGACTTCAAGAAATTTATGATACAGAAGGTTCGTGGTTATGGCTATTGAGACAGCTTGGCGGCACACTTTTAGGTCAGCTGATGATACCGATCCTAGCTGCTTACATGGCGTATTCCATTGCGGATAAACCAGCTCTAGGACCAGGTTTTGCAGCAGGGGTAGCGGCAAACTTAATCGGAAGCGGATTCTTAGGTGGAATGCTTGGCGGTCTATTAGCCGGTTACTTCTTAAAATATTTGAAACAGACAGTAAAACCAAAAGGAACATTTGCAGGCTTTGTCAGCTTCTGGTTCTATCCGGTCATTGGAACACTTGTCGTTGGTTCGATCATGTTGTTTGTAGTCGGAAAACCATTGGCATTCGTGAATGAAGGATTGATTGAATGGCTACAAGGTATGAGTGGTGCTAATGCCATCATTTTAGGAGCGGTTATCGGAGCAATGGTTTCATTCGATCTTGGAGGTCCTGTAAACAAAGCAGCATACACGTTCTGTATCGGTGCGATGGCGAGCGGAAATATCGTGCCTTACGCGGTATTTGCATCCGTTAAGATGGTTTCAGCCTTCTCCGTTACCGGCGCAACGATTATCGGAAAAAAATACTTTACAAAACAAGAACAAGAAGTCGGGAAGCAAACCTGGCTGTTAGGTTTAGCGGGAATAACAGAAGGTGCCATCCCGTTCATGATCAATGATCCGCTACGAGTGATCCCGTCATTGATTGCCGGATCAGCCGTTGCCGGTGCGATCGTTGCTTATTTTGACATCGGTCTTAACGTACCGGGTGCAGGTATTTTCTCACTTGCCTTGTTACAAGGGAACTCACTCTTATTAGCAGCTTCCGTTTGGCTTGGGGCAGCACTAATCGGCGCATTCATCTCAATGGTACTCTTAATCCTTACTCGTAAATATAAAAAGAACGATATCACAGAAAAAAAAGCAGCATAGATGGAGGAGAATAGGATGAAAAAAGTTCACATCGTTCCACATATGCATTGGGACAGAGAATGGTATTTCTCAACAGAAGAATCAAGAATTTTATTAGTTAACAACATGGAAGAAATCATGGAGATGCTAGAGAACAATCCAGATTATCCGTACTATGTCTTGGATGGACAAACTTCTATCTTAGAAGACTACTTTGCGGTCAAACCAGAAAATAAAGAACGCGTTAAGAAGCTTGTACAAGAGGGTCGGTTAATTATCGGCCCATGGTATACACAGACGGACGAGATGGTTGTTGGAGCGGAATCGATCGTTCGAAACCTTTTATATGGAATAAAAGACAGCGAAGAATATGGGGACTTTATGCGAATCGGCTATCTCCCAGATTCATTCGGACAATCCGCACAGATGCCGATGATCTATAACGGATTTGATATCAGCTATTCCATCTTCTGGCGCGGTACGTCAGAACGCCATGGTACAGACAAGACGGAATTCTACTGGCAGACAGAAGATGGTTCGAAGGTACTTGTTCAACTGTTCCCGCTAGGTTATGCGATCGGCAAGTATCTGCCAGAGGACGAAGAAGCTCTTCAAAAACGCATGGAGAAGTACTTTACGGTTTTAGACCGCGGGGCAACAACAGAGAACATCATCTTACCGAATGGTCATGATCAGATGCCTATTCAAAAGAATATCTTTGAAGTCATGGAGAAGCTGAAGAAACTTTATCCAGACCGGGAATTTTTCTTAAGTAAATATGAAGATGTGTTCGCGGAGATCGAGAAGCAGGAGGACCTTCCAACCTTAAAAGGTGAGTTCCTCGATGGGAAGTACATGCGTGTACACCGCAGTATCTACTCAACTCGCATGGATATTAAAGCGGCGAACACGAGAATCGAAAACAAGATCACGAATATCTTAGAACCATTAGCTTCACTCGCACACAGCTTAGGATTTGAATATCATCACGGTCTTATCGAACTGATCTGGAAAGAGATCATGAAGAACCATGCCCATGACAGTATCGGTTGCTGCTGTTCGGATAAGGTCCACAGAGAGATCTGCAACCGTTTCTTCCTTGCTGAAGAGAAAGTCGATCAATTGATTAACTTTTATAAGCGTAAGATCGTGGATAGCTTAGAGACGCAAAAACAAGAAGATCGCTTAACGGTTTTCAATCTATTGCCTTATGAACGAAACGAAGTAACGACCACGAATGTGATCACGAAGTTAGAATCGTTTAAACTCGTCGATAAGGATAACAATGAATTAGATTTCGAGATCCTTGATCGTGAAATCATGGATCCGGGCCTTATTGATAGACAGATCGTTCATTACGGAAACTATGATCCGTTTTATAACTATAAGATTCAATTGAAAGACACCGTTCCGGCGATGGGTTATAAAACGTATTTCGTTTCTGAAAGCGAAGAGAACGCTCCATCTACAGGATCAGAAGTGGATAAAGTAGATACAGACTTTTACAAAATCACGGTTAATCCAAACGGAACGTTAAACATCTATGATAAAAAACAAAAGCAGGCGTTTGAGAATGTTCTTCTTCTTGAAAATGAAGGAGATGACGGGGATGAATATGATTTCTCTCCACTGCCAGATAAAGATGTGATCTATAGTGACAACGTAAATGCTTCGGTTAAAATGAACCAAAACAAATATGAAGCGACCATTGAAATCGATTATAAATTGGAGGTCCCTTCTAATCTAGAGAAAAGAAAATTGAAGGAGATCGATCAATTCGTTGAGGTTCATATGACGCTTTCAGTGCCAAATCACAAACCTGTTATCCATTGTAAAATGGAGATCAACAATCAGGCTAAGGATCACCGACTACGAGCATTGATCCCGACAAACATCGCGTCCTCCTTCTCGCTTTCCGATAATCAGTTCGGCTTGATCAAGCGTCCTGTTATCGATTCTGCGATTGAAGTATGGGAGAAGGAGGATTGGGACGAGCGTCCAGATCCGATTTATCCGATGTTAAGTTATGTTGGTCTTTCAAACGAGGATTATGGTGTGAGTGTTCTTACCAACAGCACGAGAGAATATGAGATCATCGGGGAAAACTTCGATACGATCGCCATTACCTTGTTCAGAAGTGTTGGATATCTTGGAAAGGAAGAGATGCTTCGTAGACCAGGAAGACCTTCCGGGATCAAACTGCCGACTCCTGATTCACAAATGATCGGAAATCTAACCATAGATTTTGCGATCGCAACACATGGTCAGGAAGAAAACGCAGTGCGATTAGCTAAAGAGTATTTAACACCGATTCAAACGTATAACAAAATTCCACATGACGCCATGAAACTTAACGCATCTGGAATACAGACACCTCTATCTTATAGTTTATTGAAAGAGGTCAGCCCGAACGTCGTATTGAGCACGTTGAAAAAGGCTGAAAAAGAGGATAAGCTGGTGCTGCGTTTCTATAATCCAACACAAGAAGAAATACAGGCCTGTTATGATCTTCCGCATGAAACAGGAAAAGCTTCAGTGACGAACTTAAACGAAGAACCAAAAGAAGACTTAGAAGTAATAAACAATCAAGTTCAAGTGGCTGTAAAAGTAAATCAAGTTAAATCCATCATGTTCTAACGCGAAAGGCACTTTCTATAGTGCCTTTTTTGTATGCTTAAAAACAAAACAGCCAATAACCAGATGGTCAAGGCTGTTTCTTTCTATCACTTATTCTTCGTCTTCGTCTTTACGTCTTACCCCTGTTGTATCAAACCCAGGCTTCTGTTCGAATTCGTACTCAGCGTTTAATTCTTTTGCAAATTCATATTCCTCACTGTTTGAATCTGCGATCTGATTCTTCGGTACTTGAGGCATTGAAGTAAGGTTCTTATCCTTGTTTCCTTTATGACGTTGGTGTCTCATTAAATGTCAACTCCTCAAAAAATTTAATACCCTATTAGATTGTGGAGTTGAGCTCCTTTTTATGAGACCATTATTTTTCAACCGCACCTAACTCTTTTCCTAGTTCGATCAACGAACGATTGATCCGCCATACGTAAAAAAGGTGATGGATTAAGTCACGCTGCGTTTGTTTTCTACTCGGTGCGAGGCGTTCGATCTGTTCACGTTCTATCTCAAGACTGTACATCAGGATTTTTTCCTTATCCGTACCACGCTTAAGCAGCTCCTTCAAAGCGTCAAGATTCTGTCCAAGCTTTTCTTCGGTATTTTTAAATACGTCGATCAGTTCCTCTGGATAATCGAATCCTTTTCGATAGGAAGAAGCAACGAGGTGTTTCGCGTAATAGTTAATGGCGGACAGTATGGTGAACCACCGGCTCATTTCCGTATGTGCAGGAGAGCCAGGCCGTTGCAATAATGTGTGAGCCTCATCTCTTATGGCCTGGAGTTTTTGATCCAGTAGGAACCCTTTTTCAGAAAGTTCTTTAACGTTAACATCCTCCCGAAAACTTTTCACATATTCCGTAACATAAGGTTTAAGCTCTTCAAAAAAGTCCTGAATCGTTTCGGCCACTTTTTGTTTCGTTTTCTTCGGAAAAACAACGGTGGACACAACGAGTGCGATGGAAGCCCCTGCGATAGTATCAAGAACACGGGAGCCGATGAGCTCAAACGTAATTCCGCCTAGCAAGATATCGTACATAAACGCGATCAACATCGTGATGAATAAACTCATCATCATATAAGATACGGTGAGAAGATAAAAAGCCAAAAAGATAACAGCAAAGAGCAGAATGACTTCAATAACAGGATGGCCAGACAAAAGTTTGGCCATCAAAAAACCGATTACAGCTCCGATAATCGTCCCAAGGGAACGCTGATAACCTTTTGTGTAGATACGGCCGATCGATTCTGTTCCGAGCAGGACGATGAACGCTGTGAGCAGCACCCAATAAGGCTGGGTGGGAGAGAAGATCCCTCCAACTAGGATGGATAAAACACCAGCGACTAGCGCTTGGAATGCTTTACGTGTAGATGGCTTTAAACCTGTTTCTTCTTTTGACGTTTCTTTTTCTAAGACTTCTTCCGTTTCTTCTAGTCCCAAGGTGTCAGCTTTTTTTCCTTGCAGTGACTGCTGAATCGTTGTCGCGCCTTCGATCACATGGTTCGCGATCGATTCAATACGTCTTATTAAAAAGACCCATCCTTTTGGATCATGGTCACGATTCAAAAGGTCGAGGATCATCAGACGAAGCTTTTGCACCGCTCGTTCAGCATCTTCTAACTGCTGTTCTTCGACATTCGGCGCCAGCACCTTCGAAGCCCGCAACGTTTGCGTAACCTCGATAAGAAGAGGTCTGATTTCTTTTAGTTCTTGAGCATCTGTATTTTTTAAACTCTGGATGGAATCAGATAACGTCTCAGCGAGCATTCCCGTGTCAAAGACATATAACCTCAGCTGTGAAGTGGTAAGGCCAGGCCACATCTCCTGAACATCTTCTACTTTTATGTATCCCGACACGATCACGGCGTACTCTTTTAGTTTATGTACGTTCTTCTGGATCTCTTTTTTTCGTTTGAGGCTTACTTCCGGGTCCTTCATAGCATCCAGCAAAAGATTAAAGGTCAGGTTGCTCTGAAAATGAAACGACTCAAGACTGTTTCTTAAACTTTTTGCTGTGCTTTGAAAAAGAAAAAAGTTCACCAAAAAAGCAGAGAGGATACCAATCGTAATACCGCCAAAAAACCATGGAAGCTGGTTGCTGTGCAGTTTCAAAACAGACGATATATAAACGGTCATAAACATGATCATCGATAAAGAGAAAAAGCGCACACCAAATCGAGTGAGATAAAAACTGCAGAAGATGATGATGATCATCATCACATCGATGTAAACCGCATTACCTGATAAAGAGCCGATCGTGATCCCAAGCATTGCAGAAGGGGCCATCAATAGCGTCGTGACCTTCATCTTTTCCTTCGTGTCATCCATGACTGCCATGATTCCGAGCATTCCGGCCATACCGGCAACAATGGCAGGGGTGATCACGGAGTTACCAGCTGCACGCAGAATCAATAACGTTGTGAAAACAGAGGTGATCAAACTGATGGTCGCGCGGCTTGCTTTATAAAAGCGGATCTGTCCAGGATCAGAAGCCAGCAGCCTGCCAAGCCAGTCCTGTTTTCGATGAATGCCTTTCATTAATTTTCACCCCGTTTCTCCTGATTATGAATAAGTATCATCCTATCACACGCTTATTTATTATCCCAAGTTATTGCCTTTTACACCTACAAACATGCATGTGCGCTGGACTTTCCCACACTTACAAGGAATATATTTTCAACAGTGGAATATAGAGTGGAGAGGGTTTTATGACTAAAAGATATACATATAGGAGGACTCCAGTGGTCATTATTATTTTTTCCGCATCACTATTTATTTTAATTACACTTATAGGATTCGAAGGGCAGCTTAGGAAAAGTAATAAATAAAATGAAAGAATTACAAAATGATTAGAGGAAATTAAGGAGAATCAACGATACTGAAATAAATGAAAAAAGACGTCCAACAGGACGTCTCAGACCGTAGACAAACCCCACCTCACATTTTTTTGAGATGGGGTTTGTCTTTATTTTTTTGTTTTTCAAGGTTTTTTAGACTTTTATTACACTAGACATGGCCCTCGCCATGTCCAGTTTGCCAGTTTTTTAAGATTCATGGCAGCGAAAGTAAGCATCGCGTGCGCGGAAACTTTTTTAAGCCCTCTGAGCCTCGTCCATCGCATACCATGCTTTTCTTTTGCATCAGCGAAAACCCGTTCAATGGTTTCTTTTCGCTGTGCATATATTTTTTTATTTTTTTCCGTATGCCGAAGGTGATCGGCTTCCTCTATATAATCCTGCCAGATGTGCCGGTGAATCATTTTAATGTGCTGTTTATTCTGTGTACACTTAGAGAGCAACGGACACTGTTTACACTTTAAAGGATTAGAAGCGTATTGCCGATAACCCTCGCGGGTCGTCGTTCTATATGATAACGTTTCACCTTGTGGGCATATGTACTGATCGTAATATTCATCGTAAACATACTCATACTTTTTCATGTATCCATCTTTGGTTTTCGGTCGGGTGTAAGGCATGACTGTACGGATTTCATTTTCCATTAAAAACTTGGCGATCGGTGGTGTTTTATATCCTGCATCAACGGCTAAGGCGTTCGGTTTTCCGATGTTTTCAACCAACTGATTCACTAATGGCTCAAGCATTCTACTGTCATGTACATTGGCTCCAGTAACGAGACTACCAAGAATGAAACCTCTTGAATCACTGGCAGTATGAAACGAGTAGGCAAACAATTTCTCTCGTTCATCCTTTACATAGTAACCACTTTCAGGATCAGTCGTACTGATTTTTATTTCTTTCGTTTCCGTTTTTGTTTGAGGGGTCAGTGCTTTTTTCCGTGTACCTCACGGTCGATATTGATTTCTTCTTCTAGTTGATTTTGATAGCTACGAGTCTCGACGCGTACGATCTTCTTGTTAAATTTCTTCTTATTCGCGTTGGCTTTCACATGTGTAGAATCGATGAACGCAACAGAAGGATCAACGAGACCATGGTTTGTAGCTTCTCGAAGAATACGGTAAAAGATTTGTTCAAAAAGATCACTATCATGAAAACGGCGTGCGTAGTTCTTCCCGAAGGTGGAGAAGTGTGGAATCTTTTCATTCAAGTCATAGCCTAAAAACCAACGATAAGCGATGTTCGTTTCAATCTCTTTAATGGTTTGACGCATGGATCGAATCCCGAATAAGTATTGAATCAGAACCAGCTTTATGAGAACAACAGGATCCACGCTTGGTCTGCCATTATCCAAAGAATATGTATGTTTTACCGCATCATAAATAAAGTCAAAATCCATGACTTGATCGATTTTTCGTACTAAATGATCCTGTGGAACAAGCTCGTCGAGAGCTGCTAGAGTAACTTGATGACGTCCTTCAGTAGAATGCTTAGATAACATGTATATTTCTCCCCTCAAACATTATCTACTTTAATTGTACAATAAAAAAAGCTTGTAGACATGACTTTGTCTACAAGCTGAGACGTCCAACAGGACGTCTTTTATGCGTATTGCGGCGAGAGACAGCACTCCACATTTGTGCATTGCCATAAAGGCGCGTCAATCTCGTCTTATGCAATTAGCTCATCGCTCGACAAGTATATCACGTTTTAAACTGAATGAGAAGTGGGCACCTTCTTTAGACATAGGCATATGATAATCTGATAAGTCTTTGAAGGGAATGAGCAACGTGTATCACTCTTACAACCGAATTGACCAGTCACAGGCAGATTCTTTATTAGCAGGTATTCAAAAAGAAGCTACAGCGGTTGATTTATACCAGAGGCTAGTACAAACGGCGCCTAATGAGGAGCATAGGCAGCATATTCTGAACGTACTTGAAGCGAAGCAAAATCATTTGCAGTACTTTCAACAAATGTATACCTCACTTACGGGACTACAACCAGAATTTCATGTAGATCCTGTCGCCTTTTACAATTACAAAGATGGATTGAAAAGGGCTTATGAGTTGGAACTCGAAGGGTCCCATACTTATCAGAACTATTGTCAGCGCGATGAGAATCCATTTATACAGCAGCTTTTTATGCAAGCTGCTGCTGAGAAAAATGAAAGTGCCGTTCGCATGGAATCGTTATACCGAGACACCCCTAGTGAAATTCGAGATTATGGTAAAAAGCCGTTGGTCATTAATATTGAAGAAGCAACAAAAATAAACAATACATTCCGAACGGCTTTATGGACGGGGAAACATCTTCAAGTAACCTTAATGAGCATCGGTGTGGGAGAAGACATCGGATTAGAACGGCATCCGACCACAGATCAGTTTTTAAGGATCGAGGAAGGTGAAGGGTTGGTGCAGATGGGTGATTCCCAAGATCAATTGAACTTTGTCGTTCAAGCGTATGACGACTTTGCTATCATGGTTCCGGCCGGTAAGTGGCACAATGTCATCAATACAGGTAACAAGCCACTCAAACTGTACTCGATCTATGCTCCGCCTGAGCACCCGTTTGGAACCGTTCACCGAACAAAAGCAGAAGCGATGGCTGCAGAAAGACAGAAATAGAAAAAATTCATTGAATTTTATCCGATTCCTGTGAAAAATTGACCCAGAAGCGAAACCATGCGCTTTTGGTGTCAATTTTTTTTGTTGTTTGAAGGATTTTTTGCTGTTTAAAAGAGTTTTTTCAGGTGGAAGAGAGATGTTTGAGCGAAAAGAGGGGCACTTTGAGCGTAGCGACAAGATTTTGAGCGAAACGAGACCTGTTTTGAGCGTACAAGAGAAATTCTGAGCGAAGATCGGGATTCTTGAGCGAACGTGTAATAAATAAAAAAACACGTACCGTATAAACGAAAAATTTAAACAACTTTGTGAAAACTTCAGAATTCTTATTGACACACTTCCTGCATTCCAATAAAATAACTACGAGATTGATAATCATTTTCAATTGATTGATATAGATCAACAACCAGCACAAAAGGAGGGCGTCAACATGTCCAGACTGAATGCGGAACACTTACATATTGCCTATGGTGAAAGGGACATTGTAAAAGATCTCAACATTTCCATTCCGGATGGAAAGATCACGACGATCATTGGACCGAACGGCTGCGGAAAATCAACAGTTTTGAAAACGTTGTCGCGCATTTTGACTCCGAAGGCAGGCGCCGTATATTTAGATGGTAAAGCTGTGAGCAAGGAGTCAACAAAGAAAATCGCACAAAAGATGGCAATCCTTCCACAATCGCCAGATTCACCAGAAGGACTTACAGTAGGAGAACTTGTTTCTTACGGAAGATTTCCTTACCAAAAAGGATTCGGAAAACTATCGAAGAAAGATTTTGAAGTGATCGACTGGGCTCTTCACGTGACCGGTGTTTCCGAGTTTAAGGACCGACCGGTTGATGCATTATCAGGTGGTCAGCGCCAGCGTGTCTGGATCGCGATGGCATTAGCACAAGAAACAGATATTATTTTACTCGATGAGCCGACCACATACTTGGATCTGTCTCATCAATTAGAAGTGCTAGAGCTGTTGCATCAATTGAACCTCAGTGAGAAACGTACGATCGTCATGGTGATTCATGATTTGAACCATGCGGCAAGGTTTGCTCACCACATGGTTGCGATGAAAGACGGTTCTATTTTAAAAGAGGGAACAGCTGAAGAAGTGATGACGCGTTCAGTGCTTCGAAATGTTTTCAATATCGATGCAGAGATCGGGATCGATCCAAGAACGAGAAAACCTGTTTGTCTGACGTATGATCTTATCAAGAATGTTAAGCTAGTTGAGAACTTGGCGTAATCGATCGCCTTTCTTTTTTACAGTTAATTGAGAATGATTTTTATTATCGTATATATGGGGGATAACAAAATGAAGAAACATACAAAACAATTATTCGTAATCGTTATGACCATGCTGCTTGTATTCGCACTAGCTGCATGTGGAAATAAATCAGAAGAAGGCGCAAGCTCAGGCGAGAAAGATGCTAAGAAAGAAACAAGAATCTATAAAGGTGAAAAAGGCGATGTAAAAGTGCCAGCTGAACCAAAACGTGTAGCTGTGCTTGCAGCAACTTACGCTGGTAACTTGCTAGACTTAGGAATCACACCAATTGCAGTAAACGAATATCCGAAACAAAACAAGTTTTATGGAAACAAACTGGACAAAGCAGAAGTGGTTACAGCAGATTCATATGAAAAACTTCTAGAGCTTAACCCAGATCTAATCATTACGTATTCTGACGACAAAAACATTAAGAAGTATGAAGAAATCGCTCCAACTGCTACACTGACATATGACAAGTACAACTATATGGAACAGCATGTTGAGATCGGTAAGATCGTTGGTAAAGAAAAAGAAGCAAAAGCATGGGTCGAAGAGTGGGAAAAGAAAGCAGCAGAAGCTAGCAAAAAAGTAAAAGGCGCGATCGGTGAAGATAAAACGTTCATGGTATTAGAAGCATTCGGAAAAGACATGTATGTTTACGGGAAGAACTGGGGCCGTGGAACAGAAGTCATCTATCAAGCTCTTGGACTAAAAGCACCTAAGAAACTAGAAGAAGATGTATTCGGACCAGGATGGAAAGCGATCTCAACTGAAACGATTCCGACTTATGCAGGAGACTACATTTTTGTTGGAACAGGTACAGGTAATCCAGATAACTCATTCATGGAATCAGATGTTTGGAAAGAGCTTCCGGCTGTTAAGAACGGAAACGTTGTTAAGTTCGATTCAGAGTCCTTCTATTTCAATGACCCGATCTCATTAGAAAAAGAACTAGATTTCATCGTAAAAGAACTTACAAAAAAGAAATAATGGGTTGATTTTACTTTTATCTTCTTGAATACTGATTGGAGTGGAAGATGCGAGACTCCAGCGGGACGAGTGGGACAGGTGAGACTCCTAATGGCGCAAAGCGGCAGGAGGCTCACCGCACGCCCCGCGGAAAACGAGTATCTGGAACGGAAATCAATCATCCTCGTAAAGAAATTACAAAAGCCTGAAAAAGGAAAATAGGCCATGTTCAAAAAGAAGACGAAGCTTATAAAAGATAATAAAGTATATTCAAGGCCTGCCGTTGGTTTAGTGATCCTGCTCTTTGGATTCATTCTCTTGTTGGGGAGTATGGGTTTGGCGATTTCAGTAGGAGCTGCCAAGATCAATTTTCCGTCAGTCTGGAACGCGGTCTTAAACTATGACCCTAGCAGGGAAGCTGATCGTATCATCATGAGCCTCCGATTACCGAGGGAACTTGGGGCTGCGGTCGTCGGTGCGGCGTTTGCGGTAAGTGGTGCGATTATGCAGGGAATGACGCGAAATCCGCTTGCAGACCCTGGGTTACTTGGTCTGAACGCAGGTGCGAGTTTAGCTCTTGCCTGTGTGTTTGCTTTTAATACGGATGCAAACTATTTTACCGTGATGCTCATTTCCTTTATTGGTGCAGGGATCGGTGCAGGCATGGTGTTCGGATTAGGCTCGATGAGTAGAGGAGGACTTACTCCCATCCGTATCACTTTAGCCGGTGCAGCTGTTTCTGCACTCCTTTCTTCATTAGGAGAGGGAATCGCGCTTTATTTTAAACTCTCACAAGACTTGGCATTCTGGACAGCGGGCGGTGTTTCGGGAACAAACTGGACACAGCTGAAGCTGATCGTGCCGGTCGTCATCGCGGGAATCTTGATAGCCGTGATGTTTTCCAGACAGCTCACCATCTTAAGTTTTGGTGAAGAGGTCGCAAGAGGACTTGGACAGCGCACATTGCTCACAAAAGTCGTCCTCATGACGATTGTTCTGATCTTAGCTGGCGCTGCTGTATCACTTGTCGGCGCCATCGCCTTTGTCGGATTGATGGTTCCGCATATTGTCCGATTCTTGGTAGGTACCGATTATCGTTGGATCATCCCTTGTTCAGCTATGTTTGGAAGTGTCCTGATGGTACTCGCTGATACGTTCGCTCGTACGGTTAACGCCCCTTATGAGACGCCAGTTGGTGCTGTAGTAGCTATGGTCGGTGTTCCTTTCTTCCTTTACCTTGCTAGAAAAGGAGGAAGAAAACTGTCATGATGAACCCTGCTCAAATAAAGAGAATTAGACTGACAACGCTCATATCGATCCTATTGCTTTTAGTCGTTTTTGTAATAAGTGTCGCAACGGGTTTTGCCTCACTTTCGCCTGCTGAACTATTTCGAACGGTAATCGGGCAGGGGACACCTCGAGAAAACTTGATTTTGTTTGAGTTTCGACTTCCGAGAATATTTGTAGCCATCTTAGCTGGGATGGGACTCGCTGTGTCTGGTGCCATCCTGCAAAGTTTGACGAAAAACCCGCTTTCTGACCCTGGTATTCTAGGAATCAATGCCGGTGCTGGTTTGATGGTCGTGGTTTATATCATGTTCTTCACAGTTGAGTCATCTAGCTTCTTATATGTGCTGCCGCTTTTTGCACTTGCAGGCGGTATGGCAACAGCGGCTGTTATCTACATCATGTCTTACATAAAAGGCGAAGGAGTCGAACCAACGAGGCTTGTACTCGTCGGGGTCGGGCTGGCCGCCGCATTATACGGAGCAACATTAACCTTATCAACACGATTAGATATGGAAGATTACGCCTTTATGGCAAACTGGATAGCGGGAAGAATATGGGGCGATGATTGGACGTTCGTTCTTTCATTGCTGCCATGGATCTTAATTTTGATCCCGATCACCATTTTTAAATCCAATGCGCTCAATACGTTGAATCTGCATGAGAATGTTTCAATTGGTGTTGGAGTGAATGTTGGGCGGGAGCGAATCGTTCTGATCATGATCGCGGTTGCCCTAGCATCTGCATCTGTTGCGGTGAGTGGAGGTATCGGTTTTGTGGGACTGATGGCGCCTCACATCGCAAGGTCACTCGTAGGTCCGCGACATCAAGCATTCTTGCCTGTCGCTGCATTGATAGGAGGAATCTTGCTCCTAACAGCGGACACGATAGGAAGAGTCGTCCTCGATCCGAGCGGTATTCCAGCAGGAATCATTGTAACGATTATCGGAGCACCGTATTTTATGTATCTCTTAGCAAAAAAATAAACATGAAACGTACTCTAAGCTGTCCATAGCTGGGCAGCTTTTTTTATGTGACTTCTATGAAGGACCAGAACAGGTTCTTTCTACGATCCCTTCATCTACAGAGCCTATTGCAATTTTCCTTAATGGAGAAAAGCTCTACGAAGGAATACCTTCTTCTCAAACTAATGTGAACTACAAATTCAAACAAGGGTGGAACGACCTAACTGTTTTGGTTTATGTACAGAGCATTAACAGCCCTTGTACATTGGATTTGGGATTTGACCCTATCTCTGTAAGTACTCATTGCTACGCATCCAGTCAGTTCTTAGAAAAGGTTTCTGTATTTGATCTACGTTACAACACAAAGAATAATGATTGGTCTAAATACGCGCTTTACGAGAAAGATGGAGAGGTCTATATTGTGGTTAATCATTCGCTGCCAGGTGTAACATACGACCTGTATTACGACTATGTAGATGATGTACCATTATATTATGAAAGAAAAATAAAACAGGGAGAAGGGATTGGGATGAAAAGAGTAGGGATTATCGGTTCTACTACTTACTTTAATGAGGTTACAGCTCAAATCACTTCTACCATTTCAAAAGGTACTCCAGCTACCTGTTGTTTAAGGGAATAAATAAAGTACCTTATATGGCCAAACTTTTTAATCATTTAAATCAACCTGCACCACATAATTATGGAGACTATGCAAGGGCAGCCTCCGCATGGCAACTGGAGAAAAAGCTACCTATTTGGGGAAGAATTGTGAGCGCCCCAATACCCTCAAGTGGAACAAAGCAAGTTATCGTCTACCTAAGTAAGACTGGTAATGACTATACTTGGCATAGAAGAGTTAGCTTTACAATTGATAAAAGCAAAAAGGTTACCATTAAGAAATGGTGGGTTAATTAAAATATAAAGTGGTGAAATTATGTCTATTCTGAGTAGTTTTGGAGCAGCAGCATTATTTATATTTCTTCTAATCTTTTTCGATTGGAGAAAAGGTTATAAAGGGAAAAGTCCTTTACGTAAGGCATACATGGCAGCATTCCAGGTTACAGTAATGGCAGCCCTAATCTACATCACGAGTAAACCATTCGGATAAACAAAATGTCTGGCACCTAAATTAACGGCCGTATATTAATATGTAACTATGGACAATATTTAATTATGGTAATACCTAGCCTTACAAGGAGGCAACAGAAGCCGCTCTAATGAGTCCAATTAACTGACAAACCGACCAGATAACATTGTCTGGTCGGTTTGTTCTATTTTCTATTAAGATTGTATCAACTGTTTCACCAGTTCACGGTTGCGCTCTTTAAACACTTCGTTATGAGAGGAAACCATCGCTACGTTTTGAGCGTCTGGCTGAATGAACTGCTTCGCTTTGTTAACAGCATTCGCTGCGTCCTGGAACGTTCCTGCGATCAAATTCAGTTTACCTTCATGCTTCAGGATGTCCCCTGCCGCATAAAGTCCAGGGACGGATGTCTCACTGTTTGCGTTCCCTGCAATATAAAAGTTATCAGCGAGTTCGATATTCAGGTCGCTATTTCCAAGCAAAGATGTATCCTGCTCATATCCATGATTGATGATGACTTCATCGATCGGCAGGTAAGAAACTTCACCAGTCACATGGTTCGTCAGCTCGATCTGCTCGATCACCTCATGATTCGGACAAGCAAACAATTTCGAGATCGATGTGTTAAAAATACAATCCGCGCAACTGTTCATCAGCTGGGTAACCTGAGCCTCGTGTCCAGCTAACGTACCTTTTCGATATGTAAGGTAGACTTTTTTGGCGATCGGCACCAGTTCGTTTGCCCAATCGATAGCAGAATTACCACCGCCTGAAATTACAACGACTTTATCCTTAAATTGCTGAAGAGATTTTACGGTGTAGTTCAGGTTAGACACTTCGAATCTTTCTGCACCTTCAATATCCAATCGTTGAGGATTCAAGATACCGCTGCCAACGGCAACGATCACTGTTTTTGAAAAGTGAAGTTCACCGCTTGATCCTTTTAAGATGAAAATGCCGTCTTCATCCTTCGTCATGGATTCCACTTTCTCGTTAAGAACCACTTCGGGATTGAATGTTAGTCCCTGTTCAACGAGCTTTTCGATAAGCTGTGCTCCAGGGAGTGGGGGATGCCCGCCGACATCCCAGATCATTTTCTCAGGATATACGTGAATCTTTCCACCCAAATGGGGCTGAAACTCTATAATCTTTGTCTTCATTTCTCTTAATCCGCTATAAAACGCTGAATAAAGACCTGCTGGCCCTCCGCCTATAATGGTTACATCAAAAATATCTCTGTTTTCCATATGCGTTCCTCCTCAGGAAGCAACAATAGTGATTATCATTCTCATTTAAATATATAATGAATCTCACTTTTTTACAATGGAAAATTAAGCGTTTTATCCGTAACGTGAAAGGTTATTCTTTGCTTTCAGCTTTTTCTACAGAATCAGTTATTTTGTTGATCTTTGAATTTAGGATTATCCCAAAAACAAATGAAGTAACTAGCCCCAGAATACTAAAGAATATTAATGCTGCAAAACCCGTTTCATTTCGCATAATGTAACCTCCTGCAATATAAATTTGACGAATTTAGTATTTGTATTGTCATTTCTTTTATCCCATTCATAAGAATTTCAGCTCTTTTTAAAGGATGAGCTGCGGGTTTGCGTGAAGAATGAAGATCTTGCGTGAAACTCCATGTGTTTACGCGAAAAGAGAGAATTCTCCGCGAACGTGTAATAATTAAAAGAACACGCACCGTAAAAAATGCCTTCAATAAAAAAGAGGCACCCGGAAATAAATCCGGTCTGCCTCATTATCTTTTAAGCTCGGTCTTTAACAAATACCAAAGCATATTTGTGAATTTTTGAACGTGTGATTGCACAGGGGTATCATCAAACAGCTTTTGAAACGGGTTTAACAAAGGCTGAAGAACGACTTTACGCATTCGTTCACGCTCTAATTCGCTCATGATAACTTCGAATAAATCCTGTTGCTCTTCCGTAAAGGTGTGATGATCCTGCAGGACCTCCGCAAGCTTTATAACATCTTCTTTGGTCACGACATTTTTACTCATATTAGATCGCAACAGATCAATAGCAGAATGGTTCAGCATTACTTTTTCGTTCATGATCATTTTTGGGGCGATCAGTTCAATATATGACAGAAGGGTGCCCACCACTTCATCTAATGAAAACGTACTGTTCGTGACACGTAGTGTAAACAACATGTGTTGCACCATTCCAAAAAAAAGGACGGTCGCTTCAAAAGCGTGCTCGCGGATATCTTCTCCCATGATGTCAATAAACCGATTAGATAGCCATTCCATCTCATAAACACGATGCTGCATCACCAATTTTTTCAGGTCCGCCTCATTAGATGATAGAATCGCCTCAAACAAAGGTGTTACGTTACGTTCATGATTTAGACGCATGATCGTAGTAATCTGTTCGATAAAAACTTGTCGGTCACTTGGATCCTTGCCGATCTGAAGGGCGATACGCTGCTGGCTCGCATCATAGCGCAGGAACTCTAAGATATCTGCTATGCAATCACTCTTTGAGGAAAAATAATTGTAAAATGTGCCTTTTGAAATATTCGCTTTTTCGATGATCTCCTGAATCGAAGTTTGCTGAATACCTTTTTCGATAAACAGTGTTAATGCGATATCTGCAACTTTTCTTTTCTTATTATTCATGTATTCAAGCCATCCTTTTGTTTTCTCCTACTAGTAGTATAAATTTCTTCTACTGGAAAAACAAATATTTTTTAAACTGACGGTACAAAAGTATTGCCTTTTTTATACTACGAGTATAAACTTAATAAAGTTAAGTAGTTCATTTTAAAAATAAGAGGGGAATATACATGAAAAATAAGGATACAGCTTTAGAAACACAAAAGCCTCCATATTTAATGCTTGCCATTCTCTTCGTTGGGGCATTCGTTTCATTTCTGAACAACTCATTGCTGAACGTAGCTCTTCCGACGATTATGGTGGATTTAGAAATAAAAGATTATTCGACTGTTCAATGGCTTGTAACAGGATACATGCTTGTCAGCGGGGTTTTGATTCCTGCATCAGCCTTTCTGATCACACGCTTTTCAAATAGATCGTTGTTTATCAGTTCAATGGCGATCTTTACATTAGGTACAGCGATTTCAGCCTTTGCACCTAACTTTGGTCTTTTACTGACTGGCCGCATGATCCAGGCCGTTGGTTCCGCTGTGATGGGACCATTGTTAATGAATATCATGCTCGTAAGCTTTCCACGCGAGAAGCGTGGGATGGCAATGGGGATCTTTGGTCTTGTAATGATTACGGCTCCTGCAATTGGACCTACTTTATCCGGGTATATCGTAGAGTACTATGACTGGCGTTTACTGTTTGAGATGATTCTGCCGCTTGCGATCATCAGCTTACTGTTTGCCGTCTGGAAACTTGAAAACGTGATGACTCAAAACAAGAAGGCGACTCTTGATTACACATCTCTAGTCTTATCAAGTCTCGGTTTCGGAGGCATTCTATACGGATGCAGTACCGCAAGTTCAGATGGATGGACGGATACCATCGTTCTTAGCACACTCATCACAGGTAGTATCGCATTAATTCTGTTCTTGTGGCGTCAGCTCAAACTTGATGAACCGCTATTAAATATACGTGTTTATAAATATCCGATGTTTGCATTAGCTTCAGTCATCGCGATTGTAAACGCAGTAGCGATGTTCTCGGGGATGATTTTAACACCGGCTTATGTACAGAGTGTTCGCGGTATTTCACCGTTAGACTCTGGTCTCATGATGCTGCCGGGTGCGATCGTGATGGCGATCATGTCACCGATCACAGGGAAACTGTTCGATAAATTCGGACCGCGCGCTTTAGCAGTTATCGGGTTGTCGATCACAGCCGTTTCCACTTATATGCTGGCGAACTTAGATGCAAAATCAGCGTATTCTTTTATCATTTTTGTTTACTCAATGCGCATGTTCGGACTTTCCATGGTCATGATGCCGATCATGACGAACGGTTTAAACCAGCTGCCAACAAAGCTCAATCCGCATGGTACGGCAGTGAACAACACAGCACAGCAAGTGTCTGGTTCGATTGGAACAGCTATCCTTGTTACGCTCATGAACTCTGTAACGAAAACAGAAGCAGAAAGCTTAATGAGCGGAGTGGATCCTGCGACGATCACACAAGCGTCAACCGCTGAGATCACTCAGCAAGCTTTATTAGCAGGAATTCAGTATTCGTTCTATGTAGCATTAGGAATGAATCTTGTTGCTCTCTTATTAGCACTGTTCGTGAAACGAGTAGATACAAGTGCAGAGGCTGTTAATAAAATCGAAAATCAAAGCAAAACACTAGCAAAACCAGCAAAACCAGCAAAACCAGTAACCGAATAAAAAAGGAAGCTGATACAAAAGGGAAGGATACCCATTTGTATCAGCTTTTTTATATGGTTGAAAAATGAGTAATCGGGAGCAGAAAAGCAATACTAAAAAGGAAGCTAGATGTAAAAGGAGGAAATAAAATGACGAACCGCAACGGAAGTGAAGGAAGCAAAAATCAAGGTTCACCAAAAGCGCAGCACGATCAAGAATTTGCAAGTGAGCTAATCAGCGGCAACAATAACAAAGGAAACGAGTATCGTTCAAAAAAGGGAAGTAAATCGAAGCAAAATAAAAAATCGTGAGGAGTGGTTCTCACGATTTTTTCCGTTCAGACTACGAATTAGAGGCGCGCAATTATTTACTAGACCGTCCGCCGCCATAAAGATATTGTTGTATAACCCACCATGGGATATACTGTTGACCCCATTGGCCCATTTGTCCTTGCTGTCCCATTTGGCCCCCCATCTGGCCCATCTGGCCCATCTGGCCCATCTGGCCCATCTGACCCATTTGTCCTTGCTGTCCCATCTGGCCGCCCATCTGTCCCATGCCAGATCCGAAAACAGGAGGAATCGGTCCTTGATAAGGAGCAATACCAACCATATCGGTTTCATGGACTTGCATCGCTCTAACTCCACTCGGTGTGAATACATTAAGGGTTGCCATTTTGGTTGCTTTATCGTATTTAACGACTTGGGCCACCACCTGCCCGAACCCTGTAATAGAAGTCGTGATATATTGACCAATAAATTGTTCGATAACACTGCCTGGTACTAAATACGCTCTTTTACCTTTAAACAAAAAAAACATCCTTTTAATAAATTTTCTTCCGTATATGTATATGTTCTTATTAATTAGAAGTATGGACGAGAACCTAATAGGTAGTCATTATTATTAAAATGATCCTGTTGATCAGGGAAATCGGGGTAGGAAAAGTAAAACCACCTAATTCATGAGTGAATTAGATGGCTTTTTTGTTTGTATTTATTTTTAATGAAGAACATCATGCAGAAATTTCTCTAACACTGTAACGTCTGTAATCTTCTTGTTGCACGTATGACTGTCTACACACATATAGTTGCCGATCGCTTTATAATAATCTGAGGATGCGTTCGCGGGTTTAGATTTGGTGACCGCTGAAAACAGCGCTACGTCTCCAATCCCATTACATAAAAAGCATACGCCTTTACTTGCCGGTGTGTAACGCCCTTGAATCCCCACTGTCTTACCGTTCAGATGATAGACGATGAACAGTTTTTGAGTAGCGATGTCCACCCAGCCCAAATAACTGATCTTGTGAAGATCAACCGCGCTGAGGTTTGGTGTCTTTAACTTCTTGATCTTTGGAAACAGCTTCATCAACTGTTTTCCCGTTACTTCCGAAAAGGCTTCTAAATAAGACTCTAACGAAAGGAAGTATTGTTGAAATTCTTCAGATTTACGCATCCCGACGAATTTTTCTACCATTTCTTTTTGTGAATGTGTTAATTCGGGAAACGAATCAAGAATCGCAGTGAGAGCACTGAACTCTACTGCTTCGATGACTTTAGGGTCAGCACCGTTATTGCAGGCGTGCTGCAGCTTTCCGACCAGTTTTTTAATGAGGTTATATTGATGGTTTCTAATAAATGGTGTTTGCATTTGCTTTTACAGCTCCTTCGTTTTATTTATAAAAAAACAAGCTGCAAAGCCCATTATTAGAAACGATAACTGCTCTCGGGCGACAATTCTAACTAATTACGATCCGCCCATACAAAGTATCGCCCTAACAACAAGGCTTTGCATGAGCAGCTTCTGATTACGGCAAACTGATTTGCCATTTCCATCAACCTCCATTCTTTATCTATTATAAAAAGTATAAAAAACGTATACAAATTATATGCTAAATGACCGGAACTATTGTTATACTAATATAAGGTTAGAAATTTTATCAGGCAGGTGTTCTCTATAAAAATAGTAGAAGATATGATGAAAGAATACTCTTTTCCTGTAGACGTTGAATTCAAGACGATCTCCGAAACCCGGCCATTGGCGGGAGGAGTGTATCGTCCAACAAACAATAAGATCACACTTTATATAAAAGGTTTAGAAAATCAATGCCTCACGCTGTACAAATCATTGAAGCCATTTGAGATTCATGCTGCCATTGTATTTGCACATGAATTGGGTCACGCCTTAGATGATACGCTCTTAGATATCTGTGAACAACTTGATACCATCAAAGCAGGTCATATTAAACGAAGAATAGAAATACGTGCAGAGACAAACGCATGGGAAATCGCTAGGATACTACTAGGTGACAGACTGAAGGTGATGGAGAACAGGGAGTTGTTCGAACTCTTGATGCACCACTCTCTAGAACCTTATTATGGCAAGGGATTTGCAGCTTAAGATTAAAATAAAACTCGGTCCTTCATCGAAAGGAACCGAGTTTTTTATGGTTTTTATCCGTTGTTATTATTGTTTTCTAGCTTTTCCGCCTTTTTCACCGATCTCCCGGTAAAAGTCTTTATTATGGTTTCTGGAGGTAGACTCTCCACCTTTTTCACCAATATCTTGGTAAAAGTCCTTATCATGATTTCTGGAGGTAGCTTCTCCGCCTTTTTCACCAATATCTTGATAAAATTCTTTGTCATGGTTTCTTGAAGTCGCTTCTCCACCTTTGCGACCTGCTTCTTCTCTGCTCATTTTACCTCGATTTTGTTTAGCCATCGAAAATTCCTCCTTTAAATGATATCAGCCGACAATGTTCCTTGTTGTCAGCTGTATAGGAAATGTATCCGTTATTCTAGAATAATAAACAAGGGAATGTGTTTTTTATAAATAAATCTTTTGAATGGCTGCTCGAGGGGATTTGACGGTTTTTAAACGGAGGTTTAAAAGGAAAATACCTTTCGAAAATAGAATATCTATTTGATTTAATGAGATCTCGTTATAAGGAGTTGAATCAAGTGGTTCATGCAAAAGGCGTTTTGTCTGATCAATTATTAGCAAACGCAAATGATCCGAGCTGGTATCTTCCATTTTCCGACTCGGTTAAAGGTTTATCAGAGAAACAAGCTTTTTGGAAGCCTAGCGAAAACTGCCATAGTATCGCTGAAATTACGCAGCACTTGCTTTATTGGAATGAAACGTGGCAAACCAGATACATAAAATCTCATGTTGATGCCGTGGCCGCTATTGGTGACAATGACAAAAGCTTTGTCATTCCAGAAGATGCAACTTTTAATCAACTTAAAGAACGACTTCTAGAGATCTTACTCAAATGGCAGGAGTTATTAACCGAAGAAAAGCTTGAAAGGGAAGTTACAGGGTTTCCTCTGCCTGCGAAATGGTGGGAAGTCATGGGAAACGTTACAACGCATAACGCTTACCATATCGGGCAGATCATTTTTATTCGGAAGCTGCAAAACAGCTGGAAAGTAGAAATGATAGAAGCCAAATAATAGTGAAGTTAAATCTTTACGGAGGGCTAGTTGATGTTAAAAGGGAAGCATGTGTACTTAAAACCGGTGGATCGAAATGAAATAGAACCTTTACTTGAACTTGAAACAAGGAACAAGGATTTCTTTAATCAATTCGCTCCTACGCGTGATGATGATTTTTGTACTTTGGAAGGACAAGCAAAAAGACTGGAAAGGATGGAGGAGAACAGAGAGAACGATCTCGGATACTCCTTTGGTATCTACCTTAATGATTCTGATATCTTGATTGGTCAGATTGGTCTGTTTAAGCTGGAGCGTGGGCCTGGTCAGAAGGCGATGGTAGGGTACTCCCTCGATAAAGAGCATAACGGAAAGGGCTATATGACAGAAGCGTTAAAATTAATTGTTCGCTTTGCGTTCAATCAAATAAAGCTTCATCGAATCGAAGCTCAAGTCATGCCTCGTAATATCGGGTCCGTTAGAATATTAGAGAAAAATGGATTCCACAAAGAAGGAATCGCAAAGAAAAATGTCATGATCAACGGGAAGTGGGAAGATCATCAAATGCTTGCCATCCTTAATGATCATTATGAACAGGTAATAAAGAATGAAACGTAATCAACAAACATAGCAGGATTACTGAATAAGTAGTGCAAGAATCTTGTTAGTTATTCAGGTATAAAATTTATAAATTGGAGGAAGACACGATGGCAGAAGTTTTGTTGTTTCACCATGTTTTAGGCAAAACGAAGGGGATTGAAGAAATCTCCGAACAACTGAGAGGTGCGGGACATACAGTGCACGTACCAGATTTATTCGACGGTCGAATTTTTTCCACGCTGGAGGAAGGCCTGGCATTTGTTAAGGAAATTGGATTTAATGAAGTGACGGCGCGTGGCGTTCGGGTAGCGAGCGAGCTTTCACGCGATGTTGTCTATGCTGGTTTTTCACTTGGTGTCCCGGCAGCACAGCAGCTTGCTCAAACTCGTGATGGTGCCAAAGGTGCATTGTTTTTTCATGCTTGCCTCCCAACCTCTGCGTTTGAATCTCCGTGGCCGGCCGACTTGCCTGTGCAAATTCACGCCATGAGTGAAGATCCTTTTTTCGTTGAAGACGGAGATATCGATGCTGCCCGTGAACTTGTTGCTTCAGCCGATCGAGCTGAACTTTTTCTGTACGAAGGCAAGGAACATCTATTTACCGACAGCAGTATACCGTCTTACGATGCTGACGCGACGAGGCTTGTAATCAAGCGAGTTCTGGAGTTTCTCGCCTAATTAAAGGTTCGATCAGATAAAACGAAAACCCTTGGTGTAGGAATATGCCAAAGGTTTTTTATAACGCAACTCTATTTTGAAGGTATAGATATTGGTTAAGGTCTCCATTTTTCGTCCAAGCTTTTTAAAGGAACTTTATATTAATAGAAACTTTTTTAGAAAACAGACGTACTTGTACAGAGTCTATTCATAAAGGATATTTTAGTTTGCATAAAGGAGCAAATGATGGAAAATTGGTTAACGAACATCATGAACGAATTCGGCTATGTGGGCATCTTTTTGCTGATTGCCCTTGAGAATATATTTCCGCCTATCCCGTCGGAGATCATCTTAACGTTTGGCGGGTTTTTGACACAAACGGCTGACTTGAGTATATGGGGTGTTGTCCTTTCAGCCACAGCGGGTTCTGTCCTTGGTGCTTTAGTGTTGTACTGGATCGGCCTTCAACTGGATGTTGAGAGGATGGAGAAAATTATAGATCGGTGGGGGCATATTCTGCGTCTATCTAAAAAGGATATCCATAAAGCTGATGCTTGGTTTGATAAATATGGACCATGGACGGTATTCTTCTGCCGATTTGTACCACTCGTCCGCAGTTTGATATCGATCCCTGCTGGCATGTCTAACATGAACATGGGTGTATTCCTTCTGCTCACAACGATAGGGACACTAATATGGAACGTGGTACTCGTAAACCTTGGAGCTTATTTCGGAGAATCTTGGGACATGATCGCTCATTACATGGATGTTTATTCCAAAGTGATCTATGTGGTGCTGATCGTATTATTCATCGTATTCATAGGGTTATATATAAGGAAACGTCAAAAAAACAGTTAAATATTCTTAGGAAAAGAGCAGCAACCTCATTTATACTTGATGTAAGAAATTAACAAGTTTTAAGAGGAGGAACTATGAAACTAGGTGCATTTTCTGCAAGTTTAACGGTAAAGGACATTCATGCTTCTAAGGAATTTTACGAAAAGTTAGGGTTCACAACCTTAGGTGGCGACATAACGCAAAATTGGCTGATTATGAAGAACGAAAGCTGTGTAATCGGTCTTTTCCAAGGCATGTTTGAAAAGAACATCCTCACCTTTAATCCAGGGTGGAATCAAAATGCTGAAAATCTTGATTCGTTTACAGACGTTCGGGAACTTCAAAAAGAGCTTAAAGCAAAAGGCATAAAGTTCCTAACAGAAGCCGATGAAAACGGCGAAGGACCTGGTAGTTTCATGATAGAAGATCCGGATGGAAATCCTATTTTAGTAGATCAGCATCGATAATAGATATAGCATAAAAAAATAGGAAATAAAGGTAGCCTGAGAGATGATTTACTCTCAGGCTTTTATTTTATTGTTAACGCATAGGAACATTTAAAAACGCAAACTTCCTTGCAGCCTCCCATTCGAACGATAATACCCCACTGAAAGGTGAAGGAGACTTGTTCTTCCGACTTTCTTTAATTGAAAGAGCTCATCGTACCAAGGGACATGAAACCCAAGGATCGGATGTGCGCCTAGATTTAAGGCAGAGGCGGCTAAATTCAGTGAATGAGATAGAATTCCAGCTTCCATGTGTTGAATCCGATGGCCCCTATAACCGAATCTATCCTTTAGGTGACCGGTATCGCCAGCGATTGTAAAAGAGAGAGGAATCTGGGTGGTATTCACAAAAGCGGACAGAAGTCCATCCTGCAAGGCAGTTCGATAATCACCTTCAGCTAAAGGGACGAGGCTGTGCTTCCCATCATCATAAACATACACCCCATGTGGCAATCCCTCTATTTGATAAGTAGTTACGTAGATGGATAACCTGCTAGGAAGCTGTTTGCTTTCTTTATCTACGTCATTTCGATAAGAACGCACAGCGCTCGTTTCGTTCAAAAGCGAGGATAAGGTATTCTCATTTATAGGCTTTAACACAAAATCCAAACCGGGTGAATAACGTTTACGGCAAGCTGAATAAAAGTCAGGAGACAACCGCTTAGCCTTACTTAGTGAAATAGATGATTTACTCCATTCTTCTTTTTTAAACGAATTTTTGTTTGGATCCGCTGAAAAAGTGTCCATCATGCATGCTTCGTTCATTTTAAGCAGCATCGGGTAATCGATGATTTCCTTCGATCGGACGTAATGCTGAGGATGGAGAGGGGGGAGCTCCTTACATAATTTTTCTGCCGATATTCGTTTGTGCTCTCTATCATCAAACCAGGTCATTTTTTTATCCATCGAAAGAGGAATCACCGCATAGACACTTTCTTCTTTCTCGTTGATTCCGATCAAATGATGAAGGGCACGATCCAAAAACTGATAATAAACGCCTGTTTCAAAACCAAGACGCTTTCCAACTTCAAGCAGCTGACCGATCACGAATCCAGCATCCAGACCTTGGAGGCGGTAAGAGAAATTATGATATTTGAAAAAGTTCTTCCAAAAGAAAGTCGAGATAAAAATGGCGCCAATGACAGATGAAAGGTCACAGCGGCTTCCGAGTGCCTGATCTAAATAATGATCAAAGTTTCCTTCCCGCAAACAAACTAATCGGTGGTGGGCTGCGTCATAATGATAGATGCCGTCAGCCACACCATCCATTTTTAAATAAAGATAAAGTTCATTCGGATACAGACCTCCGCCTGATGGAATAAAACGACGGTAAGTCAGCCACGGACCTGTATCCCCTGGAAAAGGGAACGATTCGCTCACTTGGGTAAGACCAAAACTATACGAAAGAAAATCACTCAAACTTTTTAACGTTGGTTTTTCTGTTCGACCAAGTTCAGGGGAAATCTCTGAATCTAGTTCAATAAAAGGAAGTCCCTGGTACAATTTGTAGGGAAGAGGCGCGTCCTCCCAGTTTACCTCCCAATCAGGGGGTGTTATCTGATCTGTCTCATAATGAAGCTTATACAAAAATTCATCGAGATTCATAACATTCCCCCTTTGTGTCTGCTGGTTTTCAACGGCTTATGGAAAAGGATGAGGATACGGATTAAGCTCATCAAATGTGAGAGGCTGTTTCACATACCCCAGTTTGGCCGGAACAGTCAGAACGCGATCCAGTCCTTTTAGCCGAGTTAGGTGGTGACCGAATGTCATCGGTAGCATGCCGGGAATCACCACTTTTACACAATGAAGTCCGTTTCGTTTTAGTTCGGGTCCAGTCTGATCCACCACAATGACATCCATGTTTAGACTCTTAAACCTATCCAGCACTTCTTGTAAATCGTCCATCAGATCAACCGTTTGCCGGACGGGTTGGAATTCATCTGTAAAACTTCTTTTCATCCGTTTATCGAGCAGGAAGAACATTCGTTTTTCCGCTTCTTTCAAACCGTACAGCATCGAATGATCCTCCATATGGCGGACACGGTACGAGTCATGAAGCATCTCTTCGAATTTTTTTTGCTCTTTTTTGAACACATCATCCATGTTCAAGAGCATGCCGGAGAGTTCTTGAACCGCTCCTTTGATCGCTCGGCTCGGATCGAGGTGGGCGCCTGCTGCACACAGCAGATTCAATCCGTCATCTTTCGTGTTCTTGGCCAATGCCCAAATGCTTGGGATGCCGTTTTCCGTCGTTGCGTTAAAAAGCTCGATTATATAGCCTGTTGTATGTTGAAGGCGGTAAAGCATGAGCTGAAGCTCTGCATCATCAATCGTCTTCGCGTCGAGACGAGGAATAGGGAGCTGTCCGTACCACGCCATAAGGAATGCGTCTCGCTCAACGACCTCGAAGATTCCGTACAGGATTGCTTCCTCCAAACTGCCGCCGACCGCACACCCGTTAGAAGTTTCGTATACAAATCCTTCTCCGCCACCTAAGCTGTAATACGCGAACGTTTCAGGTACGAGAATCGGCCGCTCTTCTGTTAACGAATACCCCCAAACCCAATGAACAGGACGGTCAGGGTCTAACGGTTTAAATGGAAAATGCGGCCGCTCGTACTGTTCCTTCGTGTGAAGACCGATCGACTCAGGGTTCAGCGCATACTTTTCAACCTTTGAATACGGTTCATACACAGTGGTCTGTTTACCTCTCGGCGCATAGCCGCAATACCTCTCAAGTCCCTCCAAAATACCTGAGATTTCACTATGTGCATAAGATTGTGTTCGTCCCGCGTTCAACTCATTGCCTGAGAGCAACGGAAGGTTGACGACCGTATCAGCAAAAGGGGACAAGTAGTCGTAGCGCTTGAAATTCAATATACCTGTCCGGCCGTCCAGATAGTCTTTGCTTAGCACCTTCTGAAGTTCGTCGATCGAACGGCACCGGTAACTTTCCGGAGAAGTTTTCGGGCTTGATTTTAACGTAATTTTTGCAGAATCCGCAGTATCCTCTGGAAGTTCAGAGCAAACTGAACAATACGGGTCAGGCAAAAAGAAATGACGAGACAGCCTGAAGGATTGTAAGTGCATGAGCTGGATGTGCCTAGCAGTCTGCGGTTTTTCTTCATTAAAAAAGCGATGGACCTCATCCTCAATGAGTAAGGAAGTTTGAGAGATTGCAAAATTTGTTCCCCAAGGATCTGGAGAAGGGTTAGTTTCATTCATCGTGTGTTCTTTTATCTGAAAAAGTTCTCTTCGGTCTGTGGCGGTCATAAAAAGCCGAGAATCCGCACATTGGGAACAGCCGGGTTCATCAGGCAGGACAAGGGGACCGATGATCGCTTCACCAAACGAAAAGAATGCCCGGAGCCAGGGGATGTCGCTCGATCGCAACATTTCTTCCGCTTTTACATGTTCGATAGGATCCCAAGAATCGTGAAGAAACAATGCTAGACTTTCGTGATTCGGATGAGCTTCCTTCACAGATGGACAACGCGTAATCGAATAGGTTCCACCTAAATTCATAGATACATAGTCAGCCAACTTCCCGTCTCCAATGATCGCGATGGAGTGCTTCATGTCTGTCCCTCCTCGCATAGTGTGACACCGAAAATCCCGGCAGTATGTTCAGCGAGGATCGTTTCAGCTTGCAGCAGGAAAAATTCTGCCCGAACATTATTCTTTTTTAGGGTTTCAAGAGCTAAAGTGAAGGTTTTTTGTGGGGACTGATCAGTGAATGTTAGATTATCAGTTTTCGCCTGTATGGGAACGGAATGTACTTTGATGCCATAAGGGTTAAATGGGTTATCTATATTTTGTATATCGATTAAAGCGGTTTTTAGTGCGCGCTCTACAGCAGTTTTCGTATTCAGACCCACGCTTCCATACCAGTAATGATCGGTCTGCACCCAGATTACAGGAAAGCCGAGCTCATCAGCACCACGATAAAGTTTGGTTCCTGGACAACAGGCAGACAACGATTGGAGTAAGAAGTGACATCTCTCATCTTGTACAGCATTTACATCCAACTTAGATAGAGCAGCATATTTCTTTATCTTTACAAATGTCTCGTGAAGATGGTTCTGAAGAGCTCTACACATCCCTTCAACAGCCGTTTGACCAGCACCAACGCCCAAGGAAGGCATGATCTCCCGGTATAATCCTTTTACATAGGTTTCGAGCCCTGAAAGACCGGCTTCTGTTCTCGCTTCATCATGCGTAATACCTGAACAGACGATCTCTATGTGCGGATCGGCGACCGTCACTTTGCATTGGGACAACGGAAGCTGCCGCAAATCTTCTTCTTCCCACGTATGAAAAATACCGGTCTCTCTTGACGTGATCTGATAAAACAGCGACTGGAAATCCTTTTGTGGTTTAGTAGTGTCCATCATGTGCAGAAGCGGATCCGGTAGAGGCGCTGCATGGATCGTTTTAGCCACATGAGGATGTGGAAGAACAGGATGCCAGCTGCCCTCGAGTGTGTCTACGTTCAATCTGTAGATCAAGCTGTCTTCATTCTTGTCTTGCACACCGGTAATCGTCTTAAAAAGTTCAAAAACCGCAACATTCGCGAGCATGGAAATTGCGGTAGACGAAGGGGAGTGATTTTCCTTATGTTGCAGCCGGCGATAAGCGGATTCCCAACATGCTTTGGATTCTATTGAAACCATCGGTCCCGCAAAAGCAGCCCTTTTATCAATCGTAACGGGTAAAAAGAGCTTGCCTTGCTTCTTGCAGAAATCGTGTGTCGCGCGAAGCTGATCTAAATCATCACCATTTGATCCATAGATGATACATTCAAACGGCTGCATGTTTTCCTCATTTTTTAATGGTGTAATAGAAATGTTAGTAGCGGGATCAGTGGATTTCGCTTCTTCGATCAGTTTTTTCAGCCGTTTTTCATCGGTTTTTTGAGTGGGAAAGATATGGAACGCAGGAAGGCCGGAATCGATCAACGCACGAACAAATGAGTAAAGTAGGGGACCAGAACCGATAACCGCTGCTTTTGTCTTCCGATAGGCTTGAAATCGATGCGCACCAGAGTCTTTTACATGATTGATGTATTCGATCTGCGAAGCGTATTTTTTTAGAATGAGATCGGGAAGTTCGTGGGGAAGGTCCTGACTGACATCCCGCACAAATCCATTTTTGAATAAAACATCCGTAATCTTATACACCTGCTCTTGGTAGGGCTCCGGCAAACCATTCGTGATTTCGGCAAGTGTCAGACTGCCATCGAGCATAGGAATTAACCGTTCCAGCCACTTTTCGATCGTGCTTCCTTCCATGCGAACAGAGGTGACATTGTTTCTGAGGTACACTCCCCTATTTTTTTCTGGATAAATGAAAAGATCTTTTTTTACCTTTAAACACATAGAAGGATTTACGTTATCCATAGAACCACTCCTCCAAAAAAAAGCTCATCATCTATTCATATGGGGGAGCTGTTGTCCATTATGTATTTTTTGTTGGGGGGAGTAGTGATGGCTGTTGGGATAAGACTTGAGGGAGTGGTTTTACGGTACGTGTTCTTTTATTTATTACACGTTCGCGCAGAATCATTGGCGTTTCGCTCAAACATGTCCAGCTGCGCTCAAAATGCCCTTGCTACGCTCAAACTAGTGCCCGTTTCGCTCAAAAATGCCGTTTTTCGCTCAACTTGCTACATTCGGACCCTAGAATGCAAGGTTACCCTTCAAAAATCCTCTCACAAATAAAAAAAGCTGTCACAAAAGGCCACTTTAGGAACCTTTTTGAGCCAGCTTCTATCCTTTTTAATGAAAATAGCTATCTTTTGTCTCGCGATCGGCTTAGTGTCCTCCACAACGTCCGCCGCATCCACCACAGCGGCCGCCACATCCGCCACAACGGGCACAGCCACCGCAACGAGCACATCCGCCGCAACCGAAACATCCGCCACAACCTCCGCAGAAGTTAAAACAGATCCCGATGACACAAACGCCTACACAAGTTCCGATGATGAGACGGGGATCTTGTTCACGCGAACCTTGCGGATGATGCGGAGTTCCGCCACTGACATGAAAATCATCCGTACTTAAGCCGTCCAGATTCAATGGTTGCTTATTATTTTTATTATTATCCAAAGAGAACACCTCCTCGACTGTTTCTATTTTTTTATTAAGAGTTAAGATCGATTGCAAAATGACGTGAAAATCTTTACCTGATTTCCTCATATTAAAATATGGAGTCTTCCTGTCCTTAGTTACTGATTCGAAAAGAAGCTAGGGGAACATACAAAAATCACATCACGTGTAATATCCTTCAATTCCTCTTATACTAAAGGTTGAAGATGAGAACAGCGATTGGAGGAATCGTTTATGTATATTGAAATGTGGACAGACTTCGCTTGACCATTCTGCTATATTGGCAAAAAGCGTCTGGAGGACGCTATTAAGCAGATTGACCATCCGATCGAAGTGACGTATCGATGCTTTGAATTGGATCCAACGATGGCACGCGATGTCAAAGACAACATGTACGAAAAACTCGCTAAAAAATACGGCATGAGTATTGAAACAGCCAAAGCGAACACAGCGAACATGGTACAGATGGGAAAAGAAGCAGGGGTAGAATTTAACTTTGATACCTTGGTCTTAACCAACACGTTTGATGCCCACCGTGTGACGATGCTTGCCAAGAAACACGGCATGATGCATGAGATGACAGATCGCATCCTGCGTGCATACTTTACCGAGTCCAAACATATTGGAGATCATGAAACCTTAGTGGAGCTTGCAGCTGAAGTGGGATTGGACCGGGAAGAAGTCGAGAGAATGCTAGCAAGTGATGAGTTGACTGACGAGGTTCGTGCTGACCAGAAAACCGGACAACAGTATGGCATCACAGGCGTCCCTTTCTTTTTGATCAATAAAAAATACGCCCTTACTGGTGCGCAACCGACGGATGTGTTTGTGAACGCGCTGAAAAAAATTATCGCGGAGGATGAAGTTACTTCACTCAACGATCAAGACGGAGCAAGCTGTGATGACGATGGCTGTGATATCCCTCAAAAATAGCCGTTTAATAACAAATGCACTTTTCCCTTTTAAAAGGAGAAGTGCATTTTTTAGTCCTCATCAAAAAACTAAGCAATCACAGTAGGTTCCATCACTGTAAGGGTACGATTGGTCGCATTCATGTTCACGTTTACTCCGAAAGGAATCGCTGCTTTATATAATCCGTGTCCGCTCGCGATATTCGTCATTAATGGTTTGCCCAACGGAACGATAAATTCATCGATTACATCTTCGAACGTTTTCCCGTACGCAGGCTCGCAGTTCGAACATTGCCCGATGAGGATTCCGATGCAATCATCAAATTTACCCGCTAGCTTCAGGTGGTTGATGTATCGGAATATCGTGTTGGCCGGTTCATGTGTATCTTCAAGGAATAAAATTTTACCCTTCGTGTCAATCTCATAAGGAGTTCCTAACGTGCCTACAAACGATGTGAGGTTACCGCCAACGATCGGTCCCGTTACATTTCCAGGCACTTTACTCACAAGCTGCATTTCGGGAGGGTTGGTAATCGGCCAAGGTGCAGTCAGTCGAGTAATGGCGTTAAAGAACTGGTTATAGTTATAGGGAGGGGTACCTGGTTTAAAATCGAGAAGCATCAAACTATGGAAGGTAACGAGATTCGCATATTGATAAAGAACATTCAACAGGATCGTGATGTCGCTGTAACCCGAGATGAGTTTAGGGTTTTTGCTGATCAGGGGATAGTCGAGATAAGGAAGGATGCTGGCCACTCCCACACCGCCCCTTGTTGGCAGGATCATTTTAACTTGGGGATTTCGAAACATGGCCATCAGGTCCGCGGACTGCTGTTCGGGGGTTCCCGCGAGAAAACCACTAACGGAATAGGCGTGATCACCAACGATTACTTGAAAGCCCATATCTTTTAGCATATTGATTCCCTGATTAATCGTTTGGGCATCCAGCGGACTTCCTAACGTAACAATCCCAATCGTGTCCCCTTCTTGCAGCTGCCGTGGTTTATTCGCCATCTTTAGCCCTCCCCTCTATATAAACAATAAGCTCCAATCTTATGTATATTCATTTAAAAAAGTGTCATTACCTAAAACCAAAAGAATGTTTAAAGGGAAAAAAACATCCCATCTTTAAGCATCAATCAAAACGCCCTCATCTCATTGAGGCGTTTATTTTTTTTGAGGATAAGGGAATAATGGTGAGGCAGAATGCGCTTCAATTCAAACCCTGTTGTGTTATTGTGAAAATAGAAATCGAATCCACATTTAATAGGTTTTAAAAATATAGGTAGAAGAAAGGAGACATCATGACACAGAGAATAGGATGGAATTTTAATAACAGTTATGAAAGTCTGCCTGATAAATTTTATTCGATCATCAATCCAAACCCTGTTGAAGCACCAAAACTAGTGGTGTTGAATGAATCTCTGGCAAAAGAGCTTGGATTAAACCCCGATCTTCTTAAAGAAAAAGAAGCGGTTAACGTGTTCGCGGGCAATAAAGTTCCGGAAGGCGGAGCTTCACTTGCCCAAGCCTACGCGGGACATCAGTTCGGCAACTTTACGATGCTAGGAGACGGACGTGCACTCTTGGTTGGTGAGCAGATCACACCGGGGGGAGAGCGATTTGACATCCAGCTAAAAGGATCCGGACGGACGCCTTACTCCCGTGGCGGAGACGGTCGTGCTGCTCTTGGACCGATGCTGCGCGAATACATCATCAGTGAAGCTATGCATGGACTTGGTATACCGACTACACGCAGCCTTGCTGTCGTTACAACAGGTGAACCCGTCATCCGTGAAGAAGATCTGCCTGGTGCGATTATGACACGCGTCGCTTCCAGTCACCTGCGTGTAGGTACATTTGAGTTCGCAAGTCAATGGGGAAGTATTGAAGAACTTCAAGCTCTTGCTGACTATGCCATTGAGCGACATTATCCAAAAATCAAAGACGATGAATTTAAATACCTTACTTTTTATAAAGAAGTAATAAAACGTCAGGCCTCCTTGATCGCGAAATGGCAGCTCAACGGGTTCATTCATGGGGTAATGAACACGGACAACATGACGATCAGCGGGGAAACCATCGATTATGGCCCATGTGCGTTCATGGATACGTATGATCCAGAAACTGTGTTCAGTTCGATCGATGTCCAGGGCCGGTATGCTTACGGAAACCAGCCGGGTATCGGAGCATGGAACCTTGCACGTTTTGCAGAGACCCTCATCCAACTGTTCTATGATAAAGATAAGGATAAAGCGGTGGCAATGGCTCAGGAGGCATTATCCGGTTATGGCGAACAATTCAACAGCAACTGGATGGCGGGAATGAGAGCAAAGCTGGGTCTATTTAATGAAGAAAAAGAAGATGAAACCTTAATAAAAGAACTTCTTAACCTCATGCATGAACATTCTGCGGACTACACGAACACTTTCCGTCTTCTAACGATAGGGAAAAAGGAAAACACAGCACTTTTTTCTGCCCCTGAATTTGAAAAGTGGTATAAAAAGTGGCAAGAACGACTGGAACGACAGGAAGAATCCAAAGAGTCTTCCGAAGAGTTAATGCGAAAAAGCAATCCGGCTATTATTCCACGAAACCATCGGGTCGAAGAAGCAATAGAAGCAGCGGTGGAAGATGGAGATTTCAGTGTGATGGAGGATCTAGTAAAAGTACTATCAAATCCTTTTGCGTATTCACCGGAACAAAAGGAATATTGCCAACTACCTCCTAAAACAGGAGAACCATATAGAACGTATTGCGGAACCTAATCCTAAAAAAGCTTGTTCTCTATAGCCAGAGAACGGGCTTTTTTACTTTTTGGGAATAGTTATCCAAAAGAATAATATACATGGATAGGGATATGAGAAGAGTGAGGGGATAAAATGGCGGATCCGATTGTGGTTAGATCGTTAGACGAAATTCGATTCTGGTCCAGGATTATGAAAGAACATGCCTTATTTCTAAGCTTAGGATTTACCTATGAACAGCAGCAATTGATCAACGAGGCCAAACAGTTTATCACGGTGTTCGAAAGAATTGAAGAGAAGTTAGCCAGGTTTAATCAAAACTCCGATCTGAATCAGGTTAAAGCTTTTAACACAGAGGTCTATCAAGCTGCGGTTCAGATCTGGAGCTATAAACGGAAGATATTAGATCTAACCTTGCGCTGTGTAATACGCACAAACAACTTTCCATTACTGGTTGACCATATTAGCAGGGAAGCGGCTTATTTTGCCAACCGGTTAAAAGAACTAAATCAAGGCGTGTTGGTTCCTAAAGCCAATGAAGTGATTCAAGAGAATGTATTCTTTTTAAGAATCATGGCAGATCATGCGAAGTTTATCGGACATCTCTTAGATCCGTCTGAGAGAAAGCTAGTCGATCTAGCGAGAGAGTTTAGTCATGATTTTGACCAACTGCTCTTTCAAGCGATCGATTTAGATTCGATGCGCCCACAATCGGAAACAAAACCAATTCTGAGCCAATTCTTAGACCAGAATAAAGTATCTGTTACGTCATTGAGAGATTTTAAGAAAACAGCAACAGAGCTTATAGAAGCGTGCAAAATTAAAAGTAATATCCATCCTCTGTTAGCCGATCATACCTTCAGAGAAGCAGAACGTTTCTTAGAAATTATCGATTTATACGAATCCAATTTAAATGCAAGTCAACGGTAAGCTCGGGCTCACAAGGCCCGAGCTTTTATTTTGGTGTCTTATATAAAAGAATTTTAAAATTATATCAATATAACTATGTTCATGGTAGAGGATTTATGTTATTATTTTCTTGTTTTATTACTTTAATATTACAGAAGTTTTTCATATATATGACAAGGAGGGGTTATGATGAGCTTTTTGAAAAAAATCCTCGGTCTATTAGAACTACCACCTGAAGAAAAAGCGGAAAGAGAAAGAATGCAACAGGAAAAAGCAAAGAGACGTGTGGAAGAAGCAAAACGTTGGAGAGAAGAGAAAGAAAAGAAACGAGAAGAGAAGCGTTTGGAGAAGGAAAGAAAAAAAGTTAATAAACTTCAGAAGATAGAGCGTTTTTTTGGACCAGATCCAAGTATGGCAAAAATATTAACCTACTCATCGTATAGTGACACCTTCGAGTATGTGAATGCACATCTCTTAAAGCAGGAAGAAAGAGTACTAGGCGTCATCCAGGCTGAATATAAAAGGACACAGAAGCGCGAAATTAAGGGGGTATTGATCGCTTCTGAAGAAAAGTTGATCTTTGCTGTCGTCAAAGGTAATCATACGTACATTGAGGAATATGATTATGCCAAAATGAAGGGCATATCATTAGCAAAAGACGGATTTAAATCTAAGAAACTATATATAGACTACGGACGCAGTAGAAGAAAGTTTGATGACATTATCGATGATGAACCGTTTAGAGAGTTTTATAAAGCAGTAAAGGAAAAGATCGTAGAGTTCCGGAAGAAATCTAAAAGTAACTCCAAATACAAATTACTTGATCAGATTGCTTCTTTAAAAGAAAAAGGCATTTTAACAGAAGAAGAGTTTCAAACAGAAAAGAAAAAACTAATAAACTAAAAGAGGTAGATAAATGAAAATTGTAAGATTAATAATCGCTACTATCGCGATCCTGTTTACATTATTTTTTGCTATTCTGACGCCATGGGCATTGATCGGAACGTTAATCGCAGGATTGGGAATCTATTTGAGTGATCAAAAACAAAAGGGTTACGTGACCTTTTCAAAACCAGGGTGGATTACAGCATCCGGATTGATAGTAGCTGTTATTCTAACCGTAATCTTTGCAGAACCAGTTGAAGAGACGGCTAAAGAAACTGCAACAAAGACACAGTTAGCAAGTAAGGAAGAGAAGAACGAAGAAAAAGAAAAAGCGCAGGAAGAAGCGGAAGAAAAAAAGGCAGCCGCAGTGAAAAAAGAAGCAGAAGAAAAGAAAGCGGCTGAAGCGAAAGCTAAAGAAGAAGCAGCAGCCAAAGCGAAGGTTGAAGAAGAGGCGAAAGTGAAAGAAGCAGCGGAAGCGAAAGCCAAGGCCGAAGCAAAAGAAAAACAACAAAAAGAAATCGCGAACAAGTTCAATCTAGAAGCGGTTACGGTTTACCGTGCCGTAGATGGAGACACATTAGAATTATCAGACGGCAGAAGAATACGTCTTGTAGGTGTCAATACACCAGAGACAACAACAAGACACGAACAATACGGGAAAGAAGCCAGCAATTATACATCTGCTCAGTTGACAGGAAAGAAAGTTTGGATGCAAAAAGATGTATCTGATACTGATCGTTACAATCGTTATCTAAGACTGATCTGGCTCAGTCTTCCAACCGATGTGATGAGTGAAAAAGAGATAAGAGAAAAGATGTTTAACGCGAAGTTAGTGTTAAATGGCTACGCAGAACCATCAACGTATTCACCAGATGTGAAGTATAGCGATTATTTTGTGAAGTTTGCTCGTGAAGCAAGAGCAAAAAAGACAGGATTATGGGCATACGGTAGCAACGGCACGACGAAAGGTGATCTCGATCCAAAGAAGAGTACGACGACTGCTTCAACCACACCTTCAAAACCGAGTTCATCTACTTCAAGTGTTAAACCAGCAACGAAGCCAGCGCCAAAACCAGCGGCTTCAGCAACACCAGCACCAAAAGCAGAATTCTTTCAAAACTGTACAGAGCTTCGAAAGGTGTACCCGAACGGAGTACCGTCCACTCATCCAGCGTACGCTCCGAAGCACGACCGTGATAAAGATAACTATGCGTGTGAACGCTAGGGGGGACAGACCCCAGACAAATACATTTTAGGCGATATTGTCCGCATCAGGCGGACAATATCGCTTAATTAGTGCTGATGGAGGTGTCTAAGTGAAACCTGCAAAAAGCCTCTTAGATACGTGGAAGAAGTTCGACCGTTTTCCGATGGAAACTCTGACGAAAGCTTGGCATTTAGATCAAGGGACTAAGAAGAAACAAAGGGATGTATCCTTGATGAAAGAACATCGGGAACAGTATGGAATGACGGGGAACTGTTTTGATTTGGCACTTTGGCTGCTGGATGAATATAAAAAGGATGGCATTGAAGCTTATCCGATCGGTTCGAAATTTCATACCGAAGAAGCTCATGCGGCCGTTCTTGCACTGGACGAAAACGGATCTCGGTACTTGTGTGACCTTGGGGACCAATGGTTGACCCCAATTTTAGTGGATACAGATGCTGCAAATTACACCAATGAGAAACTGAATGGCTTTTTTCCAGGAGCAAAGATCCAAGTCCAACCCAAGAACAACGTCAATGTTGAAATTTTTTACCACCGACCGAACGGAAAAAAATCTGCACAAACGTTCAATCTGGAACCTATCGAGATGAAGGACTTCATGCAGGCAGCGGAGTTTTCACAGAACTACATATATCCTTATCCACTATTTGAATGCAGAATCGCTTATCAATCGGAAGTGGCACATTGGGAGTTTTATAACTGGGAGAGCTTTCTCAGTACGAATGAAGGTTTATGCAAAGGAGATCGGACAGATTCTATAAAACACTGGGTCGAAGTTATTCATGAAAAATCAAACTATAACAAGAAATTTTTAACCGAGGCCCTTACAATATATCAAAAACTTAATAACAACTAATTATAGAATGGACGTTAGATCAATAATCGTACTAACATCAAATATAGTAGTCCACAATTTAAAACAAAGGGAGTGCCTCATATAAACAGAGTAAAAACAATAGTTATCTGTTCGTTTATGTATTAATGATTTTACTAGGTATCATCTTTTTTGAGTTTATCGTTTTGAGATTACTTGGATTACACTTTGATTCGATTGGATCTTTAGTGTCTTTTTTTGTTTTATATTTGTTACTTGAAATACCACTCTCGTTACTAGCAAATGCGATACCAAAAGCATTAAAATCTGTTGATATTATTCCATCCAGTAAAGGATTGTTTTCATTTTTATTGGATGCAGGATTGACGTTAGCCATCATTATTTTATTAGATACCTTGATGGTGAATATGAAGATAGAGTGGCAAGGTGCTATTATATTTTCAATGCTTATAGGTTACATGAATTGGAAATTAAAAAAGAACGATGAAGAACCACCACTGATCCACATTGAGGAATTCAAAGCAATTGAAAAAATTCAATTCAAATAATGAGAGGAGATACTAATGATGGTATTTCTTCTTTACTTTTATCACCAATAAAATCTAGGAGAGTTAATTTTATAGATACATAGGTCAAAAGGTTGGTTGACAGTAATTGTCCTCTATTCTTATAATCATTATAGATGATATTGAGAATCATTATCACTTATAGATAGGGGCCAAAAGCTATGCTAAAAACACAGAATGAAACTGAATTTAAAGTGAAACAAGGAGATCAAGTTAATCGTTTCAATTTTCGACCTGTTGACTTTGACCGAGATTTGAAAACGCTTTATGAATGGATGCATAAGAGCCATATCGCACCGTTTTGGAAACTGAACCTTCCGATGCCGGAATTCAAACAATGGCTGCGTAACTCGATCGAAGCTGACCATAAAGAAGTATTTCTAGGAACGTTTAATGGTATCCCAGCGTGTTACCTCATCGCCTATGACATAAAAGCAGATCCAATCCAGAACCACTACGAATATAAAGAAGGCGATCTTGGCATGCACTTATTGATCGGTCCACGTCCTTTTCTCAATAAAGAAGACGGACTTTCCATCATCCAAGCAATGATCATCTTTCTCTACCAATATTTTGGAGCAAAACGAATCATCGGGGAGCCAGATGTTCGGAACAGGATCATCATTCCGATCCTAAAAGAACTCGGCGGTGAAGTACTCGGCCAATTTGACCTTCCGCATAAAAAAGCATCATTAATCATAGGTGAGCGCGATGCCATTATGAACCGATTAAAAGAAAGAAATGTAGAAGTCGAGATGATCCGATCCATCACAACGGTCGAAAAGAGAAGGGATCTGATCGGATGGCGGTAAAATCAGCGGTTAACCTGCAAATCACGATCCTTCTCAACACCATCAACAAAAAAATGAGCGAACTCAAACACCCGCCTCTTGATATCCTGACGCCAGAGCAGTCACGAGTGTTTTACAAAATCGCGAGAGAATATTTTGCACCTGTTCATGTGGATGGGGTGCGAGTAACCAATACAAATATACCGACTTCATTCGGACATGATCTCCCTGTTCGCATCTATACACCGAGTGGAGAGGGACCGTTCCCTGTTCTCGTCTATTTTCATGGCGGGGGCTGGGTCTTTGGTGACCTCGACAGCTGTGATAACGTATGCCGTTATTTCGCTAAACATGCAGAGACTGTAATCGTGTCTGTCGGTTATCGCCTCGCTCCTGAACATAAATATCCGGCAGCGTTTTTAGACGCTGTTGAATCTGTTAAATGGGCATTTCGCCATGTGGACGATTTAAATGGAGACCTCAGCCGGATCGCGGTTGGCGGGGAGAGCTCAGGCGGAAATTTGGCTGCTGCCGCTGCACTATATCTAAAAGATCATCGTGAGTTCAAACTGTCTCATCAGTTCTTGATCACGCCTGTACTGGACTATAATTTCAACACGATGTCCTATAAAGCCAATTACAAGTTCAACCTTACAACGGAAAAAATGAAATGGTTTTGGGGCCACTATTTAAACGAACCATCAGAAGGTGAAGAGATTTTTGCTTCACCATTAAAAGCAGATCAAGTAAAAGGTCTACCAAAAACGCTGATCGTTACAGCTGAGTTTGATCCGTTACGAGACGAAGCTTTCACTTACGGCGACCGTTTAAGAAATGAAAATGTTTTAGTCGAGCATATGCACTATAACGACCTCGTCCATAGCTTCATCAACATGATCGGAACAACAGAGGGGGCTAAACAAGCTCTAGATGAAATCACGAATCTATTAAAGAAGATGCTTCATCAGTGAGTCGTCATCTATCTTTTATCATGCATTTGTCATCTCCCCGTTATGTAAAAATATTGAAATTGATACTATGCTAGTAAGAGAAAGCAAGATTGATAGGAGGGAACAAGCATGGCGATGCCGACACATATCGTAGCTGTAGGTGCATGGGTAGAAGATGATCAAGGGAATATTCTATTGGTAAAAACACAACGTGGAAGTTGGGAGTTTCCAGGCGGGCAGGTGGAAAACGGGGAAAGCCTGATGGATGCGGTGGTAAGAGAAACGAAGGAAGAAAGCGGGATCGAGGTCGAGGTCTCACACCTCTCAGGCGTTTATTCCAACACATGTGAGTACATAGGGAATGATGGGGTAACACATATCCCGACAAAAGTGATGTTTGATTTCGTCTGTAAGCCAGTCGGTGGAGAACTGGCCATACAAGAAGGGGAAACAACGGATAGCCGCTGGGTGCCGATCGAACACGTATTAGATTTTGTGAAAAACGAAGCAATCCGAGCTCGGTGTCAAGATTTCTTAAAAAAAAATGAAAGCGTTCACTACAAGGATTATGTGACAAAGCCGGAGTTTAAGTTAAAACTGGAAAGAACGGTTTAAAAGAAAAAGGATAAAGGTTACGAGGTTGTTTCATCGGGTACAGGACCTTAAGCTGTAAAAAACAAAGAGGTGAAGGAATCAATGGATAGTATCATCTTCGATCTGGATGGGACCATTTGGGATCCGATCGATACCGTTATAGAGGCGTGGAATAACCGTATCAAGAAACACGGACAAATTAACCGGGAACTTACACGTGCTGACTTTGAAAGTGTGATGGGATTGCAAATGCCTGAGATCAGTGCAAAGTTATTCCCTAATGTAAATGAGGAGACTCGGGATCAAGTCAGTCGAGAGTGCTGTGATGCCGAAGAGGAATATATTAAGAGGCAAGGTGGTCAACTGTATCCGCAGGTAGAGGAAGTACTGAAGAAGCTTTCAGAAAAATACAAGCTTTTTATCGTGAGCAACTGTCAGGATGGATACATCGAATCCTTTTACGAATTTCATAAGCTCGAAAGGTATTTCGTAGATTTTGAGAATCCAGGTAGGACCGGACTTTCAAAAGGAGAGAACATCAAACTGATAATCGAAAGGAATAACTTAACGGATCCCATCTATGTAGGCGATACAGAGGGAGATTTAAAAGCAGCAAGATACGCAGGAATTCCATTTGTTTATGCCAAATATGGATTTGGACAGGTAAAGGAATACGATGAATCGATTGATACTTTCAGTGATCTTGTAAAATTATATGGATGAGATGAAAATGGTGCATTTCTTTTAAGAAGAAGTGCACCTATTTTTATGATTATTTCATGAAATACCTTATAAGTGAATAAGACAGAAATTCCGTTTAATGGTAAAATAAGTAATCATTTCTCTTAAAATAGGAACAATATAGTACTAGATTATAGGTAGTGAAGGAGTTAGTATAACGATGATCTTTAGCCTCTTTACCGCAATCATTCTGCTTTCCTCTCTAACATACCTTTGGGCAATCAAGCACAAAAATCAATCGCTTATTTATCTATTAAAACCAGGAACCATGTTGCTGATCATCCTTTTTGCCTTAACCGGTACGTCTTCTCCTTATGCCTGGTGGGTGATTGTTGGGTTGGTATTTTCGTTAATGGGTGACATCTTCTTGATGTTGCCTAAAGATCGCTTTCTATATGGTCTGTTTTCATTCCTTATCGCACATGTCTGCTACATCATTGCTTTCCTTCAAATAAACCTTCAGCAAACAGTCAGTTCGTTTTTTACAGTTGGTTTACAAGTAATTGCACTTCTATTTTTCATTCTAATTCTAAAAAGAAAAAGGTTTAAAGGCAGGGGTTCACTGAGTGCAGCGGTATTCCTGTACATCATGCTGATTACCGGTATGGTTTGGGTGTCCCTTTTAACCGGAAATCCGCTTCTCATCACAGCCGCTCTCCTCTTTTATTTTTCAGATGCAACGCTCGCTTGGGATCGGTTTATCCAACCCTTACGATATCGGCACTATTTTGTCATGTCCACCTATTTTCTTGCGCAATATTTATTTGCTCTATCCATTCACCAGTAAACAATACCAATTAAACAATATGACTCGGTGCGACTCCCATCCACTTCTTAAACATTCTATTAAAATACGATTGGTCACAGTAACCGAGGTATTCGGCGATCTCGTTGATCGTCATCTGTGTGTTCTTTAGTAGATTGAGTGCCGTGTTGATCCGGATCTGATGCAGATGCTGGATGGGGGTGTTGCCCATGACCTCTTTAAATAAGACGGATACGTAGTTTGGTGTTACCCCTGCTAAGTCAGCTAGTTCTTCGATCGTGACGTTTCTTCGGAAATGACGCAACAGATAGTCCTCGATCTCGCGGGCGATCCGTTCTTTGGCAGGAGTCGCTCTTTGTTCAGAGGATTCTTGCGCGATTTGGGTGAACAGTTCAGATAAGACGTACTCGGACATCAGTTCGAAATAAGGTTTCTTCCATAATGTTTGTGTATAGAGTGTTGAAAAACGTTGTTCATAGTAGGGCGTATTGGAGGTCTTATATCGATAGACACCGTTTTGTTTTGTAAAATGCAGCGTGTTCTTTAGTACATGTTCCTCCCATGTGAAAACAACAGTATATTTTTGGTGCGATTCATCCGCATGATTTTCCCATGCCCGGTCGATGTTAGGAGGGATATAGAGGATTTCTCCTTTTTCCAATTCCACGTAATTTCCCTGAATCCAGTACACGACTTTCCCCTGGGTAACATAAACGAGTGTTGCACACCCCCGGTCTTTTTTTATATGCCACTTCGGATTGACATCATGATAAACGCCTTCAATATTCATCCAATTCATCCCCATTAAAATTTTAGTGGTAAATTATACAAATCTACACAGTTTTGTTTATTCCATGATTTCCTTTCTCTTGATATTATCAAAATTATCAGAAAGATACTATTTTAGAGAAAAGAGGCGAAATGATTTAGGAGTTTAGTAGTGAATTCTCCAAAATTAATCGAATAGCTTTGAATTGTTCATCTCGAAATATGTCGAAGGAAGTAAAGAATTATCCAAACCATGTATGCGATAACCATCAAAAAATTTGGAGGGGTTAGATGAAATACACAGTTGCTTCGTATTCATTTCACGGATTGATGAACCAAGGGAAAATGGATGTTTTCGGCTATCTTGAAAGCGCAAAATACCGGTATCATCTGAACACAGCAGATATTTGGAACATGATGTTGCAGAGCTATGATGAGGATTATTTGAAAAAAGTAAGAGAAGCGATGGACGAGAAGGAGATGGAACTCGCTAACCTGTGCGTGGATTGCGCGGAAGTATGGGATCCAAACCCGGAAGCCAAGGAGAAATGGTATCAAAATGCCTTAAAGAATTTACGTGCCGCTGAGATCTTGGGAGCGCGTACCGTTAGGATCGATATGGGCGGAAGAGACCTTACCATGACGGAAGAGCAGTTTGAATATACGGTGAAACGTTACCAAGAGTATGCGAAGATCGCGCATGATTGCGGATTTAAAGTAGGTCCTGAAAACCATTGGGGAGCTTCAAGAGACCCTGAGAACATCCGAAAAGTGTTCGAAGCTGTCGACCATCCATCATTCGGAATCCTCCTGCATTTTGATAACTGGGACGTTGACAAAGAAAACGGGGACCGCCTTTGTGCGAAATATGCGTTCCATACGCATCTCGCAGCATGGGTGATTCCGAATTGCGAGGAGAAACTGCAGATTTTAGAGGACGTCGGGTATGACGGGTACCTCGGAATTGAACATCACTCCAGTGTAAATGAATACAGCCAGGTAGCGTGGCAACTGGCGACAGCTCGTAACACGTGGTTGAACATGCAGGCGAACAAGAAGAAAGAAGTGGGGGTTTAATCCTATGAAAAAAGTTCGGATCGGAATCATTGGTGTTGGAATCATAGGGAAAAACCATCTGGATGAGTATGCAAAATTAGACGGGGCAGAAGTAGTAGCGGCATGCGATCTTAATGAAACAGAACTGAAGACGGTCGCAGAGAACTACAAGATTCCTGATACGTACACAGATTTCCGGGAAATGCTGAAGCGTGACGATATTGATGCGGTCGATGTATGTCTGCACAATAACCTCCATGCACCGGTCACAATCGCCGCTTTAAAAGCAGGTAAACACGTATACTGTGAAAAACCGATCGCGGGATCTTATGTGGACGGAAAACGGATGATCGATGCGGCAAAAGAATACGGGAAGATGCTGCATGTTCAATTGAGCTTCCTTTACGGTTTGGAGACGAAAGCGGCAAAAGTCTTGATCGATGAAGGGAAGCTCGGGAAGTTGTATCATGCTCGTTCTACGGGGTTCAGACGGCGCGGAAGACCGTACGTGGACGGATATGGAACGAAGGAATTCAACCAGAAGGAGATCGCTGCAGGTGGAGCTCTCTTTGACATGGGTGTCTATCGAATCTCTCAGCTTCTGTATCTCATGAACCTGCCAAAAGTGAAGACCATCACGGGTAAAACGTATCAAGAGATGGAGATGGATGAAAAACGAAGAGAGATCAGTGGCTTTAACGTGGAAGAGCTTGGTCTTGGTTTTGTAAGGTTTGAAGGTGGTCTCACACTCGATATCATCGAATCATGGGCGATCCATCAGAACGGCTTGGGAGGAAGCAGTATCGTTGGAAACAAAGGGGGAATCACTTTTAACGGAAAGGTGAATGGGGCGAACGCGCCGTTAAGCTACCATACGATCGTCGGTGATATGGATATGGACGCAACCTTTGACCTCGGAGGAGCGGACTACAGATGGCACCAGCTCCGAGAGAATACAGGTGCTTACGATTCTTCCCAAAGTCATTGGGTCGCAGCACTTCAGGGCAGGGTACCTTTGTTGCCGACTGCTGAAATCGCGCTTCAAACGATGCTGATCAGTGAAGGGATCTACTTATCAGACCGCTTAGAAAGAGAAGTGACAGCTGAAGAAGTCATTGAGCATTCCAAATCTCAGGTTGTCCTCCCTAAGAGTAAATCTACTGAAAAAGAAATTGTAAACGATTACAACGTAGAACGTGAAGGTTTGGCTAACTAATAAAAGTCGATTTCGAAAAGAGGGGCAGATCATGAAACGGTTAAAGTTTTTGGCATCACTGTTAACAATCGTGATGCTTCTAGGGTGCAACGCATCCAAAGAAGGTGGAAAAGCAAATGAAGATAATGCCAATAAAGTGACCATTTCATATGCGAGCTGGGGTGTAGGTACGGAAAAAGAGCAAAACATTCAGAGGAAAATGATTAAAGAATTCGAAAAAAAGTACCCTAACATTAAAGTGAAAATCGTAGAGTCGATCCCAAATGATAAATGGAACGACGGGCTAGCTGCTGCGGCAAGTGCCAAAGCGATGCCTGATGTATTTAACCTTTCAGATATTCCGACTGCTGTAGCAAACGATTGGGTGTTAGATGTGGCCGATCTTGCGAAGGATGATGAAGATTATGCGAAAGTACCTGAAGTGGTCCGAGACGCGGCCGCCTATGGAGACGCGATCTATGCCTTACCAGCAGGACAGCAGTTCTTGGGGTATTTTGTAAACAAAGATCTATTCAACGAAGCGAACTTAGACGCACCTGAACATGGTGTAAGTATCAATCAGTTTGTGGATTCGGTTAAAAACATGACGAACATTAGTAAGGGACAGATCGGAACCAATAATCCGTTAGCGATTCTTGACTGGTATCCGGCTGCAGTGAGTGATTCTCTCGGCTGGTATACCTATACAGAGGAAGGCTATCACTTAGATAGCAAAGAGTTCATCAGTGGCCTGAATCTAGCAAAAAGCATCACGACGAATAACCATGCGTATGAATCGTTAACCGATGAACAAAAAGGCAACTTTAACGGAAGTCATCCTGGTGAAGTTTGGGCTTCAGGGGGCTTGGGATTAGTATGGGATGGCACATGGGCAATTCCTGCGTACGCTGAAAATCTCGATTTTGATTATGATTTCATCGGGATTCCTGGCGGGAGAACAGTCGTGGCAAATGACTATATCGGAATCTCCAAAACGACCAAGCATGCAAAAGAAGCGTTTCTATTTACGAAATGGATGACCTTCGGCAAAGAAGGATATTTAAAGCAGATTGACCTTGTTGCAAAGGAAGGCAAAGCCTTAAACGGTGTACCGCTTACGACCGATAAAGAAGTCCTAGATGCCTATTTTGAGATTCAAGATCTTCCAGGGATCAGAAAGGCCTATGAGAATTTAGATAATGCGATCATTGAACCTGTAAAACCCGTTCCCGGGTATGTCCAATCCAGATGGGAAGCGCCAACAGGCGTGAAGATCAAAGACCATCCAAATGCAAACATGCATCAATTACTCGAAGCCTCTGTAAAAGGGGAAATCAAGATCGAAGACTATATTTCTGAGATGAATAAACTAGCGAACCAGAAATATAAAGAGGCTAATGAAGCGATTGGCAAATAAATAGAGTTCATCCTTAAGTGCATTTCTCTTTTGAGAAGTGCGCTTTTTTATGGAAGTAGGAAGCTGGACTGTATAATAGTCTTAAATAACAAGTTTAGGAGAATGAGATGAAAAAAACAGCGGTTTGCTGGAGTGGCGGAAAAGATTGCTGCCTAGCTCTTGATCAGTTACTAAAAGAAAAGCATGAAATGGTCTGTTTGTTATCGATGGTATCCAAGGAACATGCCCGCAATCATGCGCATGGCATTCAATTAGAGATTTTAAGATTACAAGCTGAAGCATTAGGCTTGCCATTGGTTTTAGTAAATTCTGCAGGAGACTATGAAACATCATTAAAAAAGTCACTCGTTGAGTTGAAAGAAAATTATGGAGTGGAAGCCATCGGTTTTGGCAGTTTATATATGGAATCGGACCGCGAATGGAATGAGCAAGTGGCCGTGCAGGCAGGGTTGGAACCATTGTTTCCAGTATGGATTAAGCAGGATCAAGCTTCAGAGTTATTACATGAGTTCATTTCATCCGGATATGAGGCAGTTGTTTGCCGAGCCTCTTCCGAACACTTCGACCAAACATGGGCCGGACGAATGTTGGATGAACGTTTTTATGAAGACATCCTTAAGACGGAATGCTGTGCGATGGGAGAACTCGGAGAATATCATACCTTTGTGTTAGACGGTCCACTATTCCAAAAGAAATTAGAGATTAAACAATCGGAAGTCATTTTGAACGCCGGGTTATGGTCACTCGATATTCAGACTTGCCGTTTAGTTGATAAGAAAACGCTTGTACACAAAAAATAAACACTCTGTAATGCAGCCTGACGAAAGGATGTAACCAGTTGGAACATGAGTTAATAATTATTCCCTATGAAGAAAAGTATGCCGATCAAGCTGTGAAGATGTGGAGAGATAGTAAGTACCAGGCGATTAGGCAAGAAGAAATTCACAGTTTTGAAAGCCATGTCTACTTTTTAAATCATATCTTACCTAAAGACTATCAAGTCGAACTAGCCCTTTGGGGTGAAGAAGTAGTCGGGATCATCGCCTATAACGAATCAGAAATCAACCAGCTCTATATTCATAACGATCATCAAGGTAAGGGGATCGGGAAAAGCTTACTTCAAAAAGCGAAAGATCAATCATCAGGACGATTAACCCTATATACATTCGAGAGAAACAAAAAAGCTCAACGTTTTTATGAGAAAAATGGCTTTAAGATTATAGGCAGAGGACACGAGAATGAGGAGAATCTTCCGGATATTCTGTATGAATGGGTAGCAACTAGTTGAAGTTAATTAATAATAGTAAAAAGCAACGACCACAAAAAATCGGGGTCGTTGCTAATTTGTTTAAAGAGTGTTTAATATCTCGTCTTAAGTTTTACTTTTCATCAGCTGGAAACACGAGTCCAATCTGCTTACGAGCTTCATCCATGATCTCCATCACCGCAAGTGAGTTCGCATGTGAGTTCACTTTCGACTCTAATTCACCATTCTTCACAAGATCCATAAACTCTTTCGCTTCATAGTACATCTTCGGCTTGTCTTGCTCTACCGTGATATCCTCAGTGGAACCGTCTTTATAGCGGATCTCGATCTTACTCATGTCCTGGATGTGGTCGATCAGGATACTTCCGTTCTCCCCTTGGATCTCAGAGGGAACGTAGGAGTTCGAGATCTTCGAGTACATCACAACCGCGTCTTTATCTTCATAGTTCAAGAGGATGCTGCCTTCACCGTCTACACCGGACTCCAAGAGAAGTCCGTTCGCTTTTACCGAATCCGGCTTTCCGAAAAGAACAACCATCGGGTACAAGCAGTAGATGCCGATGTCCATCAACGATCCGTTTGAGAACTTAGGGTTGAACGCGTTCAGCACCGTTCCTTCTTTGTACTTATCATAGCGGGAAGAGTACTGACACGAGCTCGCAAAATAACGGCGGACAGGGCCGATCTTATGTATGTGTTCCTGGATGCTCTTAAAGTTCGGCATCACAGTCGAACGCATCGCTTCCATTAATAGCACGTTATTCTCTTTTGCAGCAGCAATCATACTTTCGAGTTCCTTCACGTTGGAAGCAATCGGCTTCTCACAGATCACATGCTTTCCGTGATTCATCAATGTAATAGCATATTCAGCATGCAACGAATTTGGGCTCGCGATATAGACGGCGTCAATCACATCACTTTGAGCCATTTCCTCAAGATCAGTAAATGTGTATGCAGCACCATTTTTCTCGGCAAACTCTTTCGCTTTTTCTTCTGTGCGGGAGTAGACTGCGGATAACGTAAACCCTTCAGCTTCACGCGCTGCCTGTATAAATCGTTCCGTAATCCAGTTTGTTCCGATTACACCAAATTTCAAAGACATTCATTCCTTTCAAAAATAGGTGGGCAAAAGTTTTGCCTTCAACATATAATGTATTCTACTCCTTTCGTCACGTTATGTACAAACCATTGGGTCGAATTGACTGTTTTTGTCAGAAAAAGTTTCATAATATAATAATTTAGGGTAAAATAGGAATAAAACCTGGTAAGGAGGGATGAGTTATGCTTACAATCACTAACCATGAACAGCTAACTACCAAGCCTTTAGATTTGCCAGTCCCAAGATACGTACTCAGCGAAAAGCCAATATCCGAGCAAGAAAAGCAAAAGCCAGAATTCGAACTAACATCATTGAATCCGAAATAGAAGTCATACAAAGAAGAGCCTAGATCAATTTGATCTGGCTCTTTTCTTATTATAGAAAAATTTTCCACACTCCTGTATGAGTAAATATGTATGGTTACTATTACATGAATTGTTATGTTATGGTAATTAGGGATATGGTTAAATGGTAATACATAAAAAAGCTTCAGGTGAAAGGGGAGCTAAAGTGAATAAATTCGGTATCTTTTCATTCCTCATGGTGGTCGCTAGCTTTATGGCGCTTTTCTTATGAAGAGGACCTGATGCCAATTTAAAGACAATAATTATTGTTTTAGGCTCATTTTCATTAATTGGTATGTGCCCGCATTACTTTCGAAGAAATGGCTGTCAGGGATATTAGGTGTACTCCTAAATGGACTTGTTTTAACCTTTGCATTCTTCTTATTGCTCGCCATGGGAATTGGCGAGAAACGAATAATTTTATAAAGAGTGGAGTGGAGAATGAAATGGCAATTTTCGAGGTAAAAGTATCAAAAAAGGGTGACAACCTTCTTATCAAATACCAACTTTCTGCTATTGAAATCCCATTATCAGATATTACGGATGTTTTAGATGATGATACATATGGCGGAGAAGAAAAGGCTGCTTTTCGAATTGGTTCACCGTATGGACATACCGATCGAGTCGTTATCAAAAGCAAGAAAAGGACTTATATTCTTTTCACAAGCATTGGTGGTATGAGAGAAAAGATCCTCTCCTATATGGCAGCGTAATGTAGTATTACAAACTTTAAAAAGATCTTAATTCTTTTAAGTTGTACACTCGTTTATAAAGGGGAGGTCACTAAAATGACTAAAAAACAATTTTATATTGATACCTAGTTTTTCTAATAGCTCTTATAGTTATGTATTTTACAGTTCAACATGAATACATGTTATATCCCTTAATTGGTTTATCTCTTTTATTTGGAGTCTATCAATTTTATCTACTTCTTAGAAAGAGATCGAATGATCATAACAAAAAAGACCTCTCTTGAAAATAGGAGAGGTCTTTCGTGGTACTAAGAAGCTTTTTGTTTGTACCTTGTTTCCACAGTTTTCTTGTATAGATACCATCCACTCCATCCTCCAGCAACGACTATAGGGAAAAGACATAAAAACGCATTAGGATGTTTGTGCAATCTTAGGAGATAGAGTACTCCATAACCAATAAACTACGTCATCATGCCAAAGAATAATCGGATTAAATAAGTCTTCAAAGGAATCTACTCCTTAATTATGCTAAGTGTTATTTAATGTATTGTTTTCTTTGTTCCAGAATGATTTTATAAAAATAAAGAGAACCATAACCTCCGGCGAGACCTAATGGCAGGATAATAAAAGGTGCCCATGATTTGGCGTGCAAACCAAGCATGTAGAAAATCCCGTAAATGATGATCATCGTCATCATGCTGAATGTGAGTCGGATAAAATAGTCTTTCACTGTTAACGCTCCTTATAACTCTATTTGTTTTATCGTACCATAATTCACAAAAGAGCAGGATTCGACATTTGTTTTACAGAAAGAGTAGCTGAGAAAAAGGAGTGGTAGACATGTCATATTGGGAAGTAGAGAAAGCAACGATCTATTATGAAGAAATCGGTTCTGGAACACCGATACTCATGATTCACGGATTCGGACCAGATCATCGTTTGATGAAAGGCTGCATGGAACCGGTCTTTCAAGAGAGGAATGGATACAGACGCATCTATATCGACCTGCCTGGAATGGGACAGACGAAAGACTATGAATCTATTCAGAACTCTGAAGAGATGCTGGAGGCGGTTATTCAGTTCATCGAAACAAAGTTGCCAAATGAGTCATTCTTGCTCGCTGGGCAATCCTATGGAGGTTACATTATAAGAGGAATCATCGCGAAAATGCCTGAGCGAGTAATGGGTGCGGCGTTTATCTGTCCGATGATCATTCCGGATAGGAATGCAAGAACACTACCGGAGCATGCTAACTTACAGGTTGATCACGATTTCCTCGCTACGTTAACAGAAGAAGAAAGAGAAGACTTCAAAGGGATTCATGTGAAGTTAGATGAATACACGTGGAAGAGGTATAACGAAGAAGTCGTAGCAGGAATGCAGATAGCAGATCCAGTGTTCTTAGAAAAAATCTCAGGATCTTATGGTTTCACGTTTAAGATTGACCAAGAAGAGTTTCCGAAGCCCTGTTTGTTTCTGACAGGAAGACAAGACCACATTACAGGTTTTAAGGACACGTTTGACATACTTGATAAATATCCGAGAGCTACTTTTTCTGTGTTGGATGCTGCTGGGCATAATTTGCATATTGAGCAGAGGAATCTATTAAAAGTTCATATAAATGAGTGGCTTGATGGGGTAAATGTAAATAGATTTGATGATAAATAAATACAGGGTTTTAGATTTAGGAATATTTAATTCTATTGAAATTCCTAAAAGTTTTAGAAGGGGAAGAACAGGAAAAAAAGTAAAATATATAAGAAAATTTATTCTTAATTACAGAGGTGTATAAAAATGTCAACAGAAACTATAGTTGAAGAAGAAAATCAATCAGTTGAAGAATTCTATGAAAATGAAGAAGGCAATGAAACAGAGGCAAATAGCTCCAATAATTCTGATGAAAGAAAATTAATTTGGCAAGCCAAGGATTTTAGTATTAGAGAATTTCAGGCAATGAAACAAGATGGTGAACTTGAATTACAGCCAGAGTACCAAAGAAATTTTGTAATGGACTCTGCCCGTGCTAGTAAATTAATTGAATCAGTATTATTAGATGTACCAATTCCAGTTATTTATTTAGCCGAGGAAAACGATAGTGTGTATAGTGTAATTGATGGTCAACAGAGACTTACTACTTTTATCTCATTTTTAGAAGGTAAATTACCTGATGGCAAGGATTTTAATTTAACTGGGTTAAAAGTTTTAAAAGAATATAATAGAAAACAATATATTGACCTGCCTAAAGAAATGCAAATGAAAATTAAAAAAACTACTATACACACTATTATTATTAAAAATGAATCTCACGAAAATATTAAATTTGAAATTTTTGAGAGGCTAAATACAGGTTCTATTAAATTAAATGAAGATGAGATTAGAAACACTATTTATCGGGGACCTTACATAAAATTATTATCAGAATTAGAAAGTAATGAAACATTCCACATGCTTGTAAGAAAGGATAATTTTAAAAATAGAATGATCTATAGGGGAATGATATTAAGGTTTTTCGCACTATCAGAAAAGACTTACTTAAATTATAAACCTAGTATGAAACAATTTAGTAATAAAGAACTTCGGGATAACAGATATATGAGTAAAGAAAAGTATGAAGAATATAAAAAGAGATTCTTTAAGGTAAATGATTTGGTAAAATTAGTATTTGGAGATAAAGCCTTTAGAAGATTTATACCAGGTGATTCAGAAAATGTTAATGGAAAATGGTCAACAAGTAAAATTAATATGGCATTATTTGATATTCAAATGTGTGGTTTTGTTAATTATGATAAGCACCAAATTATTTCTAAAGCTGATCAAATAAGAGAAAGACTAATTAAGTTAATGAGTCAAAACGAAGAATTTATAAATTCTATTGAAATTAAGACAAGTGACAAAAATGTTCTTACAAAAAGATTTAGAATTTGGCTGGATGTTTTAGATGAGATTGTCGGAGAAACTGTAGTAAATGCAAGGATTTTTGATTATTCGATCAAAAAGCAACTCTTTCAAATTAATCCAACATGTCAGATTTGTCACCAACAAATTTTAGCTATTGACGATGCGGAAGTTGATCATGTTATTGCTTATTCTGAAGGTGGTAGAACGGAATTAAATAACGCGCAACTAACACATAGATATTGTAATAGAAGGAAGAGCAATAATTTATAATTATGAAGATTAGAGTCCGAGGTTAGATAACTCGGGCTTTTATTTTAATTTTTTAGTCAACTTAATAAATCATTTAAATCCTTTTTCTGGTATTGGATTATTGGTACTATTATCATACACAAAAATATAAAGGGGTAATAACCATGCCTACATACAATAAACTTGTTCGTGACCGTATTCCAGAAATTATTGAACGAACTGGAGCTTCCTTTAACACTACTATTCTATCTGAAACCGACTATATAAAAGAGTTAAAAAGAAATGTTATGAAGAACATGAATATGTAGCAGCAAAAAATGACAGGGATGCTGTTGAAGAACTGGCTGATTTGCTAGAATTAATGTAATGCACTTGCGAAGGTTCATGGAGTAGATTCTATGAAATTGAAAAAGTAAGGCAGGAAAAAAGCAGAAAAGCGCGGAGGATTTCAGGAACGTATCTTCTTGATTGATACAGAATGAAGTCTATTAAACTCGTAACAAACAACCTCTATGAAGAACTTCTTAAAGGATTACAGAATGCAAGATCCATTCACATACTGACATCCTTCATAATGAAGTCAGGTGTTGATGTTCTTGCACCACATCTAAAAGGAGCTGTAGAACGGGGTGCTGAAATACAAGTCTGCACTGGTGATTATCTATTTGTCACACAACCAGAAGCACTTGAAAGGCTAATTGCAATCCATCCTAATATTTCTGTCCGACTGTTCAAGAGTAATGGGAAGTCGTTTCATCCGAAAGCGTATCTTTTTGATATTCCAGATGAAAATGGATATTTCATAGTAGGCTCATCAAATTTATCTAGATCCGCACTTAAAATGGGAACAGAATGGAATCTTTCTTTAGCTGAAAGTGTTAGTCCAGAAACATATTTAGATGCATTAGATCAATTTCAAAAAACATTCCTTCATGACCAAACAATACCCGTTAATAAAGAAACATTGGAAGAATATCAATTGCAATATAAAAGATACCACCAAAAACATCCTGACTTAGTTAGAACTTGGACAGAAATAGAAGAGCAAGAAATGACATTGCTAACAGTTGAACCTGTTCAAGAACCCGAGATGTTAGTTGATCCTACAGCACCATACATAATAACTCCAAGACCTTCACAACAAGAAGCTTTAGAGATGCTTCAAAATACCTTTGAAGAAGGCTATGACAAAGCAATGGTTGTTATGGCTACGGGACTTGGTAAAACCTATTTAACTGGATTTTTTGCACAAAATTTTAGTAGAATCTTATTTATTGCTCATAGGGAAGAAATATTAAAACAGGCTATGCAATCATTCCGGCATATCACGCCTAATAAAACTTATGGCCTTTACTATGGACCAAAAAAGCAACCAGAAGCGGATGTGATATTTGCTTCTATATATACACTCGGAATGAATAGACATTTAGAGGTCTTTTCTCCCGATGACTTTGATCTGATTGTAGTGGATGAATTTCATCATGCTGCAGCACAGTCATATCAACGTGTTATAGATTACTTTAAACCAAAGTGTTTACTGGGAATTACTGCAACTCCAGACCGAATGGACGGAAAAGATGTTTATGCGATATGTGATGGAAACGTAGCTTATCAGATTCATTTTATTGAAGCTATACAGAAGCAGTGGTTAGCTCCTTTCCATTATTATGGTGTATATGATGATACTGATTACCGGCAGATAACTTGGCTTGGTACCAAATATGATGAAGAAGAATTGTTAGCTGTTCAATTAACAGAAGAAATGCTGGAGAAAGTGTACGCAGCATGGATCGAGCATAAACAAACGAGAACAATTTCATTTTGTTCATCAATAAGGCAAGCTAACACATTAGCTAAATATTTTATAACAAAAGGTGTAAGAGCGGTTAGTCTTAATTCTAAAACAATTGATATTTCTAGAGAAGATGCCATACAGCAGGTAAATGATGGTCAATTAGATATTATCTTCACCGTAGATCTGTTTAACGAAGGAGTAGATATTCCTTCTGTTGATACTCTTTTATTTGTAAGACCTACTGAATCATTAACTGTATTCACTCAGCAAGTTGGACGTGGGTTGCGTCTTCATAATGGAAAATCACATTGTGTTATTATTGATTTGATTGGTAACTATAGAAATGCAGATGTCAAAATGCAGTTGTTTAATACAGAATCAACAAAAGAAAAAAGCAGAACGGATGTGGTTCCATCTGTCCCGACTGGATGTGCAATAGACTTAGATATACAAGTAATAGACTTATTAAAAGAACTGCAAACCAAGAAACAGCCACGTAAAGAAAAGTTATTAAATGCTTACCTTGAACTAAAGAAAGAACTGGGGAGAAGACCGACCTACTTAGAATTACATTTAAAAGGAAATGCTCCAAGTCAGGAATATAGACAGGAGTTTAAGTCCCTTGTAGGTTTTCTTTATTGGGCAGATGAACTCTCTGATCCTGAAAAAGAAGCTTTTAAAGAAGCGGAAGACTGGCTCATAGAAGTAGAGAAAACAGGAATGGCTAAAAGTTATAAAATGGTGGTTCTAAAATACATGCTCTCAAGAGGTGTAGATGACTGGTTAGATCCAGTGACGCGGGAAGAAGTAGCTCCGTTCTTCCACAAATATTTAACTGAAAAAGAGTATAGAAGACGGATAGATTTTTCAGATAAAGCAGCTAAACAAATGTGGGAGTATGATGAAAAGAAGGTTGCCAGATTAATTGCGAAGATGCCTATGACTAAATGGGGTGGAAGTTCCAATGCTATGGTGACTTTTGAAAATAATTCATTTCTAATTCATAAAGTTTTTGCTAGCAATGTTAATGAACATATATTTAAATGGACAGCTGAAATTATTGACTATAGGTTACATGTACATTTTGAAAGGAAACAAATAATAAGTAGGTGATTTTATCAAAAACAAAAAATGTTTAAAATGTGGTGTCCAAATCCATTATACAGATTGGATTATTTTAAAAGAAATGGCAATGTTACCGATTTGTGATAATTGTTTACTTGCTGAAGAGCAAGTTTTGAAACAAATGAGGAACAAACTAGTTCAACTTTAGAAAAGGTAATAATTTTTTCCTCAAAAAAATAAATGCATTTTTTAAGCACGCTAATTAATTAGTGTGTTTTGAAATTTTTCCACAATAGTATACTTTTTTGAACGTGCTATATTTTTAAAATGACATTTGTAATTAACGTTCGTTAAGTTTATAAAATTAATATTATATGTTCTTTGATTATTTTAACTTTTACGAACGATTTTTTTATGACAATATAGATAAATAAAAGCAAAGAGTTTAATATTAGGTGCGGTGAACCGTACCATAAATAGAGGCAAAAAAAGTTGTAAATAAGGTGGCATTTTGTCGTTAAGATCAGGATTTAAAGTCGAATTTTTCTCTGAATCAAGAGACAGTATGTGGATGAGTGTAAAGGTCTTGGACAGATTGACCTCGGAAAAGTCAAAATCTAGTTCAATTTTATCCACAGTTCTAAAACGACCATTAGAATGCTTAATCGTTATGTTATTTAGTAAGAGCTGATAGAGTTGCTTCTTTTTTTCTCGCGAAGACTGTTTGAAAATTCCTAAGTACTTTTTTAATAGATGACTAATAATATCTGGAGGAATTATCTTTGAGTCTGATGAACTTAGTTGAACGCTAAGTTCATTTTTCTTTTGCTCTAAACCTTTTTTTTCTATGGTAAGCTTTTGTAAGCGTTCTTGTAAAATTGCAATTGGGAATAGATTCTGTTCAAATGCTTCCATGTACTTTTCTTGCATGGTATTAACTTTGTTTAGCTGCTCTTCAATTTTTTCTAATTCGTGTTGGTTTTGTATAGTCGATTGAACTGTTTGTTTATTTAGAGACTCTATTGTATCGATATAGAGTTTGGAATCGGCTAAGAAATTCTCTAAGCGGTTAATTACAGATTCTTCTGCTTCATAAGCTCTAATTGAATTAGCCTTACAGGCAGAAGAGCCTTTATTGTGAAAATTACCACAGACATAGTAACGATGTTTATGTTTTGACCCATTTTTGCGAACAGAAGTAGTAATTGAAGGTACCATTCCTTGGCCACAATCAGGACATCGAAGAATACTACTTAATAGAAAAGGTTCGTTTGATTGACGTTGCTTAAAGGATTTACTTTGTCTACGTGCTTGGACAATACTCCAAAGCTCAGTCGTAATAATGGGATCGTGTTTTCCGTCTACAATTATTGGGTTAGGATTTTTTCCTTTCCTACGTCGTTTATCCCAATTTTCTACTTGTAACCATCTTATCTTACCTATATAAACTGGATTGTCTAATATTGTTGCTATACCGTTGATTGAAAAGTGTCTATCGTGCTTTGTCTTATAACCGGCTTTGTTAAGAAAATTAGCTATTGCCTTTAAGCCTTTACCTTCTGAATACTTTTCGAAGATTAAAGTTACAATTGCTGCTTCTTTCTGGTTTATCATTAGTTCTTTCTCTACTGAATCATAGCCAAATACAAGACCTCCATTCCATGAACCTTCTTTTGCTCTTTGTGTCATTCCAAGCTTTACGTTTTCTGATAGGGTGTTACGTTCCATTTCGGCGATAGAAGCCATAAGTTGAACGACTAAACGGCCTATAGGACTACCAGTGTCAAAGTTCTCTGAGTAAGAAATAAACTTCACGTCGTTTTCTTCAAATTGATCTAGTAAAACGAGGGTGTCTAACATATTACGGGAAAGGCGTGATATCTTCCAAACTAATACTGCTTGGAATTTTCCCTTATCTATATCAGCTACAAGTCTTTGCATTGCAGGGCGACCTTTAATAGATTTTCCACTTATCCCCTCATCTACATATTCATTTGAAATCTCCCAACCATAAAGATTTGCGTATTGACGAAGGGTTTGGAGTTGAGCTGATATACTGTAACCTTCTGATGCTTGTTCTTCAGTACTTACACGTGCATAAATAGCAACTTTCTTTATCTCCATCTAATTACCTCCTTTGAATTAATCATACAATGGAAAATAAAAAAGGAGAAAGGACAGTTTGCCTTTCTCCTAATCTAATGATAAGTCATTTTGGTTGAAGTTATAAATTATGTCTTTTATTTTACGATCCTTGGTGCTATCACCTTTAAGAACATGAACTTCCTTAATGATATAATTTAACAGTAATTTTCTCTCTTCGTTAGTAAGTATTTCATAAAAATCACTAAATCTTTTGACACAAAAAGTAATAACATCCTTGGATGTATGACTTTCTTTAAAATTTATCTGTTTTGTAAGTTCTTCTAAGACTATATTATTTTTATTTAATTCTTCTTGATGAGACAAAAGTTTACTTTTTAATAATTCCTTGTCTAAACAGGCTGTTGGATCATCCATTAAATCAATAACTGTATTCATCCTTTTTTTGACAAGTTTTATTTGATTTTCTATTCTTTCTATCTCATTATAAACTGGTTCAAGTTCAAAAGATAATAATGATTTAGTTGCAGATTCAATATAAGGCGAAAGGTTGAAGCCTTGTAAAAAGCTAATGAGTTCATTTAAAACGAACTCTTCTGCATATTCTTTTTTTACAAGATTGGATGAACAGGCTACTTTACCACTATTTTTATTTTTACTACATTGATAATACTTATACTTTACACTGCTATTGCCTTGTACCATTGAAGAGCCACATTCTGGGCATTTCAACAGTCCAGATAAAGGGAAAGATCCCGGATGAATTTTTTCTTGTATATAGCTCCTTGTTTTCATTACATCTTGGGCTTTTTCCCAAAGGGGTAAGTCAATAATCGGTGTATGAATACCTTTCTGATATTTCCCTTTCCATTTTGTATTCCCAATATATAACTGGTTTTCTAGGACAGTTTTAACTGCATTAATTGACCAATATTTATTATTTTTAGTTCTAACACCTTGAAGATTTAGATTAGAAGCTATTTTTTTATAACCCCACTGTTCAACTGCATACTTTTCAAAGATATATTTTACGACCTTGGCTTCTTCAGGAACAATAATTAATTCTTTATTATGTGTCTTATAACCAAAGACTATTCCACCTAAAAAGTGACCTTCATTTGCTTTTTTCTCCATACCAGAAGCTGTTCTCATATTGATAAATTCCCGTTCGAGTTCTGCGACTAAAGCTAACACATGTACAAGAATTTTTGCAGAAGGGTCTTCTGTATTAACATTGTCAGCGATAGATATAAGGTGTTTGTCCAATGAGTTTAGTCGTTTCATTATATACAAAGTATCTAGGGTATCACGAGAAATTCTGTCTTGTTTAAAAACAATAATGTAGTCTACATCATCTTTTGATCTAAGTACATTATTATACATTTCCTTAAATCCATCTCTACCTTCAAATGATTTTGCTGATTTTAGGTCATCAGTATATATTTCAACTAACTCAATATCATTTAATTCACAGTATTTCTCTATTTCTTCAATTTGTTTTTCAATTGATGTGTTATCAATGTATTTGTTAGGACTTTTTCTTACATAACCATAAGCTCTTTTTCTTTTATTGCGAATCTTATTTCTCTTCTTTTTTTTATTTCTACTCATTAATAATCACTCTCCCACTTATAACTTTCATTTCAATGGTTTCTGAATGTTTGACGATTAGTTCGGAAATATAACTTAAAAAGTCAGAAGCATTAATCTTCCCGTGATCTTTCTCGATAGCTAATATTGAAGCGTAATGAGTGTTATAGTCAGTGAATTTTTCTTTTTTCATATTAATCATCCTCTAAGTACTTAATCCAAAAAGTTGCCGGCTACATTTGGTTGTAAGACATAGTACTTTGAGAATCTTAATATTTTAAGAGTTTAATAAAATTTTTTTATAAATATTAAAGCAAGAATATTCTGATTATACTTCCTGACACAATGTATATGGTTATTTCTTCTAATTTCATAACTGAAATGCAAGAAGAAGTATGATAGAATGAATTAGTAGTTATTCTGGAGACAATTCTCCAGAAACAAAGGAGCGAACTAAATTGGGTTTTGGACAACATCAAAGCTTTTATCTCAGAACATATTGGTTAAGAAAAGCTATACAGCAATTAGATAATAATAGATTTTTTTATGAGAAAGATGCATCAGAATTGATTGGGTTAGGGACAAATATGGTTAAATCGTTGAAACATTGGATTGAGGCAACTGATATTTGTGAAACTGATAAAAGGGATAGTGATAATAAAGTAATTCACACCATCTCACCATTTGGGCAAATCTTTAATGAGTATGATCCTTATATAGAGATGAATGATACTATTAGTATCATTCACTATCACATTGTGGACAGTAAAGAGCCATCAACTACTTGGTATTGGTTCTTTAATGAATATGAAAAAAATTCTTTTGTAAAGGAAGAGGCTATCAAGGATCTTATTACATGGATAAATAAGAATTACGATTCGAAGAATTCAACGGATACATTAGAACGTGATATTGATTGTCTAATTAAACAGTATTATTCCAAAAACAAATCCGATGATCCGGAGGAAGTGATTCAAAGTCCTCTTGCAGCATTAAATCTAATAGAAGAAGTAGACGGTAGGATTTACAAAAAAAATCCTAAATTTGAAGATATCGGTTTAACAGCATTAATGTACGTGTTGTTGAAATATGGTCAATCAGAAATATCGATAGATGAGATTGAAGCGAGTAAAAATCTATGGGGGAAGGTATTTAATTTACAAAGAAGTGAAATTGTAAGGGCAATTGAACAACTTGTAAATGCTAGTAAGTATCCACTTGTATTTGATAGGACGAATAGATTGGATTTAGTTAGAGTTACTCTAGTTGATCCTATTGAATTTTTAAAAGAAGAGTATGTTAGGAAAGAAAGGGCATTAAGATGATAATTACACAGAGTAAATTCAAATCAAGTGTTAATATAAAGCTCGATTTAGGTAGTGAATGGATAGCGGAAAGGTATATTCCAACTCCTACTCATTCAGAGAGTCTCTCCGGAGTTCTAGAAGGCTTTTTAGATAAAGGAAACAAGTCTCATATATTAATAGGTTCATATGGTTCAGGAAAGTCTATGGTTGGAACTTTAATAGCAAATGTAGTATCTAAAAATATTGAACAGGATACCTTTAATGAATTAGTTAGTAAATTTGATAAAGTAACTACTAAAGAGGCAGCTGTTGGCCATTTACTTAATCAAGTAAGGAATTTAGAAAAAAGATATATACCTGTAGTGATAAATGGAAATCAAGGAAACTTCCGTGAAGCAATAATTTCATCAATACACAAGACAATTATTAAATATGGATTTGATTTCTCTATACCTTCTTATGTTGATGAAATTAAAAATAAAATCTCCTTATGGGAAGAACATTATCACGACACTTATGTTCAGTTTAAGGATTATTTAAATACAAACAATTGGACTATAGAAAGCTTTATTCGAGATATTAATGAACATGAACCTGAGACAGTGGATTGGTTTAAAAAGCTTTATCCTATATTAACAGCAGGTGCCGAGTTAAGCCTCTCTTATAATCTTGACTTAACTGAGCATTTAACAAATATCTTAGATGAGCTTGATAAAGAGAACTTAGGAATATATTTAGTATATGATGAATTCGGAAGGTTTCTTCAAAGTTTAGATAAATATGAAACAGTTGAAGCCATGCAAGACATTCAAGATATAGCCGAAGTAGCTGACCATCATCAAAGTGCAAACTTTAATATTCTGTTAATAACTCATAGAAACTTAAATCAGTATTTCCTTAGTTATGGGGAAGATTTACAAAATGAATTTAAAAGAATTCAGGGACGTTTTAAGATCTATCATACTCATAGTGATCCAGCAACATTTATTAGACTTGCTAGTCAGGTTACGTCGGGTTATAGGAATAATTGGAATCAAGAATATAGTTTTGAAAATGAAATAATAAAATATGATTTATTTCCAGAATTAAATGGACGAGAAAAGAAGACAATAGTAGTCGAGAATTCCTTTCCTTTACATCCAGTTACACTTTATACCCTTCCGCGTCTAGCAAATGCTGTAGCTCAAAATGAGAGAACATTATTTACGTTCTTAGAAAGTAACGAAAAAGGTGGACTAGCAAATTACTTTCACACAGAAAAAGCATGGTATCTTGTTAGTAGTTTATTCGATTACTTTGAACCAGCATTTCAAGAATTTATGAGTGATTCCTTAATCGGAAATGCATACCTTAAATATTTGAGAGTGAAAAAAAGAGTAGAGAATACAGTTACTGCACACAGTGAGTTACAGCTACTAAAGCTATTCACACTGTGGGATATTGCAAACCTAAGTAGCAAAAGAAAATTAACAAATGATTTTATATCGTTTGCGCTTAATTGGGAGTTAAATAAAGTTAATAAAATAATTAAAATACTTGAGAATAAAAAACTTCTAAGGTACAGACTATTTGATGAGAATTGGGAAGTATTTGAAGGCAGTTCTATTGATTTAAATGCGAAAATCAATGAAAAAAAACTCTTAGGTATAAATAAACTTGATAGCATAAACATTATTAGTAAGGTCTTAGATACAAAATATGCTTATCCCAAAAGGTATAATGATAAAAAAAATATGATTAGGTTTGCAGCTATAAAGCCTATATATGCAAATGAACTATCTGATACAGAATTACAATCTATCAATCAAGATTCTAATTCAGATCTTAAAATTTTGTATGTTATACCTGAAAAGGATTCAGATATTGAAGAAATAAGAAGTCTCATAGTTAAATTAAGCAATGAACATTCTCGGATAATATTTGCTTTACCCAAGAAGCCTCTCAATAATTTTGATGAGGAAATTTTAGAATTATCTTCAGTGGAGAAACTATTAGAGGATAAATATTTATTGAATGAGGATCCAATTGTTGAAGAAGAGTTGCTAAAGATTAGAGAAAATAAAATTCATAGATTAAGGCAGCTTCTTGAGCCAATATCACATTATAAAGGGTCTTTCTGGATTCACGAAGGAATCAACATAAGCGTCAGAAGTAGAATAGCTCTAAGTGAACAGTTATCACAGATTGCATTTAAGTATTATGGGAGTACTCCAATAATAAATAATGAGTCCTTTAATAGAAGGAATATTTCAAAGCAACAGTTAAATGCCGCTAAAGAAGTCATAGACGCTATTATTAGTGGTGAGAGTAATTACAAATTTAAGGGTCCTGCCAAGTTAATATATGCCTCTGTTGTAAAAAATAATAATATTAATGGTCAGAATGAAAGTGAAGAAATAACATTATTACGTCAAAAAATAATGAATGAGATAAAATCAGAAAGCGGGAATTTCTCAACCTTAATAAAGATCTTTAAAGGCAAAGATTTTGGTATTAGAGAACCAAATATTCCTGTATTACTGACAGCTATTTTAAAAAATGAATGGAAATATATAATGTTTTACCATAAAGACGGTTCATATATTAATGATGTAAATGGTGACATTTTATATGACAGAATGTTAGATAAACCAGAAAATTATACTTTTAGTCATCAAAAATTAGATAATAAGTATAAAAATATAATAGATGTAATAGATGAATGTTTTGAGTCATATAGAACGGAGTTAGATTCCTCTTACCATCCTAGTGTACGATTAAACAGAATGCTATTAAGGTGGCTAAATAGCCTCCCAAAGATAGCTCAAAAGACAAACAGTGTATCAACAAATGCAATTATTTTTAAAAAGCTCATTACAAAGGGCGAGTTTGAACCAGATACTGCATTAAAGGAACTATTAAATTTAAAACTTGATGTAGAAATGGTAAATAAAATTAAGCAAGAGTGTGAAGAGTACTCGCAAAAGCATAAAAAACAAATTGAAAAAACTGTTTTTGAATTAACCAATACCAATTCCTTTGAAGAATTATTTGATTACATCCAAAACCAAAATGAGATATTAAAAGTTGATAATAAGTTATTTAACTTGATTTTATCAACTGATAAAAATAATTGGATAAATGAATTGTCAAGCGAATTAGTAGGTGTAAGCAGAGAAGACTGGTCTGATGCAACTAGTGAAGTATTCTTCAAAACAGTCAAATCACTCTTAGAAATAAATATTGAAAGCCTTAAAGATGAATATCATGAAGTAAAAGTTGATTCAAAGACTTTAGCAATTCCTAAACGAGAACTATCTCCAAAGGGGAATATTATTTATTCTAATGTAAAAACAGATCTTGAGTTAATGGCAAGAAAACTACCAAAAGAAGAAATTACTGCACTGCTATATAAGTTATTGGTAGATTACTATGAAGAAAACAAATAAAAAGGATGATTAGGATGTATGGTAGAGAACCGATATATATTGCCATGTTTAGCGGTGGTGCTGCAAGTGCTTATGTTGCGTATTTAATGGTACAAAAACACGGTGAGGAAAAATCACAGTTATTTTTTACTGATACTCTATGGGAACATAAAGATAATAAACGTTTCATGGTGGAAGTAGCAGAAAAAATTGGGATAGATATAAAGACTGTTAGAGATGGGAGAACACCAGAGGAGGTATTTGAGGAAACACGTTTTCTTGGAAACTCAAGACTTGCAAAATGCTCATCTGATTTAAAAGTGCACCAAACAATGATCTACCTTGAAGAACTGCGAGATAATGGATTTGAACCAATACTTTACTTTGGAATCGGTAAACATGAGAAACGGAGACGTGAAGGGATTGAGGCATTATATAATCATTTCCTACTTCCTCGTAATGGAGAGGAGCAACCAGTAAAAACGGTATTTCCACTTTATGAAAGTAATATATCAGATGATGAAATAAAAAATATTATTACAAAAGACTGGGATATTCAACTTCCGGAAATGTATCATTTAGGATTTTCTCATGCTAACTGTGGTGGTAGATGTGTTAGAGGTGGATTCAATCATTATAAGCATTTATATGAAACTTGGCCAAGTGTTTATATTGAACAAGAAGAAATGGAAAATAGACTAAGAGAGCAACTAGGCGATGTTACCATCCTTAAAAGAAATGGAAAGCCATTTACCTTAGAGGAATATCGCAAAGAGTTGGATAAAGACTCTGAAATTGCAAAAAAGTTAGTTGAAGAAAATGATGTACCCTGCGTTTGTCACTATGCCTAACATTAATCTAGAGAGCTTGGATGTAAAATTCCAAGCTCTCTTATATTTGGCTTTTAAATTAGTTGAATTGCTCTTTAAGTTCCTTAATTGCTTCAAATACAGAAGGTAAATCATCGTCTAGGATGTGGCAGGGATAATTTTCTCTGATTTCTCCTTTTTTTCTTGCAATATCAAAACTAGGATTAGTACCATATTGAACAAAAATAATACTAGCTTTATGGATATTATCCGGATCAGCTGAGTGCCAATGCACAGTACAATAAAATACACGATAATATCTTTTTTGACCTTTTAATTCACCATAACTTGATGGAATTAGCTTAAAACCCCATTCTTGATAAAGTGGTTCATATAACATATTATCACCCTCTATTTTAAAGTTAAGGCAATCATAATTCGGTATGTAAAGATTGTAAAACCTCAAAATTGGCCGTTTTTTATAAGTACTTCCTATAAATACTATATGATTAGCTTCTAAATTCTTTCTTTTAATTAGAAACTCATACCTTTTTTTATAAATTAATTTTAGTTAAAAAAATATTTGAAAGTATTTACTCCTTAAAAATATTTAATTGTGCTATTAGTATTTAATTCATGGTGTAATAGACCCAATTATTAAAGTATAATTAAATTAGGGAAAATTTGTAACGTAAAAAGGAGGGGATTAAAAAGATGAGCGCAATAAAGTCGAGTTGGGTTAACTTTTTAAGACAATATGGTCCTATTCCTCAAAATGACAATATGTATGATGAAACTATACAGTCAATTTTGAGGAAAAAGAAAGTTACACCAATCAGAATTGATATGGAATATCTTGATGAACTAGTTGAAAACTTTAAAAGTGTAAATCCTTATTCAGTGATATTGACTGGTACAGCGGGAGATGGCAAAACCTATTACTGTCGTGAAATTTGGAAAAGACTTGGTGGATCTGAAGTTAAGTGGGCGGAAAATAATAAGATAGAAGAGTTAGTGGTTAATGATTACAAAGTAATATTTATTAAAGATTTAAGTGAGTTATTGGAAGATGAAAGAGAAATCCTTTCTACAATGGCTGACTCGATTATGGGTGTGGAAAATAGAACAGTATTTTTAGTAGCTGCTAACGATGGACAGTTGCTTGAAACGTGGAAGATGGTTAATCAAACATATAATGTTATAGATACAAAAAAGTGTATTGAGGACCTTTTAGTAGAGGGGAAAAAGGAGCAAATAGGCTATTTAATAAAATTATACAATCTAAGTAAAACTAATTCAGCAAACCTTCTTCCAAAGATAATTAAAGAAGTATTAAATAATCCCGGCTGGGAAGAGTGTAACAATTGTCCACTTAATAATTCAAATGAAACCCTTTGCCCAATAATTGAAAATAAGAAGAGATTAGAAGAAGAAAATAGCTTAATAACGAAGAGGTTAGTAGACTTATTAACTTTATGTGAAATAAATGAGATACATATGCCACTAAGGCAATTACTACTCTTAGTTTCAAATATGTTACTAGGTCATCCGGATGTTAGGGATAAATTATTAAAGTGTAGCGATATCTCAAAAATAAATGAAAACAATACAACTTACTTAGCAAGTATTTACCGTAATATATTCGGAGAAAACCTGTCTGAGAGAAAGAGAAACTCGACAGATATATTTGTAACACTAAATAAATTCGGTATAGGATCAGAAACGAATACGCTCGTAGATAATATACTGATATTTGGAGAAGATGATCAGGAGTATTATGAACTTTATGAACAACTTGTTCTATTAGATCAACAATACGGAGCTGATAAGGTCTTTATTTCTGAGAAAAAAGCCTACTTAGAAGGCGATGTTGAAGACAAAGATAATTTTCTAGAAATGTTAAAATCTCAACGGCAAAGATTATTTTTTGTAATTCCTGAGAAACTAGTAGATAGATTAAACTTGTGGAATTTAACAACATTTCAATATGCAGGAGAATTCCTAGACCAAGTTTATAGAGTCTTAAAAGAAAATCAAAGGGTGAAGCCTCAATACCTTACCCGATTAGTAAGAGGTTTAAACAGAATTACCACTGGTTTATTAGTGCAAAATAATGATCAATTAATCTTATCTACTTCCGGCAATTACTCTCAAGCCAAAATTAGTAGGGTTTTGGAGGAAATGGTTTCTGTTTCTCCAAAAAGAGGTGAATATATCAAGTTTGATATGGGAGAAGACAAGCAAAGATTAAATTTAACTGTGAGTTTTGCAAGTGACCTAGAACCAGTGAGACTTAACTTACAATTAGTAAGGTATGAGTTTATTTCTAGAGTGGCAGAAGGTGCATTACCCGGTAGTTTTTCAAGAGAATGCTACGAGGATATTCTAGCATTTAAGAGTAGATTGTTAAAAAAACTAGATGATAGAAGACTAGCGGATGGTGAACTTGAAGAGGCGCAAATTTCCCTTAAACTATTAAAAGTAAATGATAAAGGAATAGTCGAGCATAAGACTTTGGAGGTGTTCTAATGCTAAATACTCTTCCACGAACATCTAACAATATAAAGTCGGATTTTTGGGTAGATGAGGCAATTTGGGGTCATAGATTATACGATGAACAAACACCGTGGCTTTGTTTAATGGAATTCATGGGAGTATTAAACTCAGAGTGCGAAAGAGCAAGAGCATTTATGGAACAAGAGTATAATACGTTGGCATATAGTCCATATACTAGAATTTATTTAAGGAATATACTTTTTAATAATCCTTTTATGGAAATTGTATATCGGGACTATCAAGCAACCAATGATGAACAAAAAGCTTGGAGCGATTGGATAAAATTAGCTGAGCAGAATTTCGGAGGAAGTGATTACCCGAATCTGTCCTATTTAAAGGAAAACTTTGACACCTTCGACAAGTTCTACGAAACAGTTAAATTTCTTCAAAGTAATACTATTGAAGGAGAAAATAATAAAAGATGGAGTTCCCAATTTATCTTTCCCTATGGCAAAGAGTGCTTATATGAAGATTTGAGGGTGAATGGGAATAAAGTTCAAAATGATAGAAGGTTCTTTGGAAGAACTGGTGAGCTGTTATACTTAATGCTTTCCCGTTCAACAAAAGGGGAAGAGCTTTTGAGCTTTCTTGAACCAAATATCATCAATTCAAAGTCAATATATAACAGATTAGCCCAATTATTGCAGCCGAATTATGGAAAGGCAGAAGTGGCAAGAGATTCAACAGGATCCTACCTGCCTTATGAATATTTACCAGAGTACACTAATATGGCTGAAGATTGGATAAATATATTTAATAATAAGATACCGGCATACGATACTATACCACATATAGTAAATATTACGGGCCTACACATGATTATCTATTTTCTTAATAGGTCAAAAGATGTTCTTAAACAGAGTAATAAAACCCAGTTTATTTTAGAAATATTGGCGCCTAAAAAAACAATTATCAGGGATCTCGCATCAGATTCATATATTAACAATAATAACCTTTCTAGACAAGCTTTAGAGCATTATATAAGAAGCATCAAAGAAACAGAGGAGTGGAAAAGCTTACAAAGCTTTCCTGATCCATTTTTTGAAGCGCAAAAGTTATTAAATAGACAATTCTTATGGCCATCAAATAACGATGATTTATTATCAGAAAATATTGACTCATTGGTAGAAGAGTTAGTGGACAAAGCAATTGCAAGACATAAACAGCACGTTAACAACTTCCATAGGGTATGGGGAAGAGAAATAGGATTCTCCTCAAGTAGAAATAGTCAACGAATTAGATATGCACCAACAGACAGTCTCTTAAAGACGTTAGTATTAGCAAATGTACCTGAAAGAATGGAGTTCCAAGACTTTCTGAAGAAGCTTTTTGAAAAGTATGGTTTTATCATTGGCGATAAAGAGGCAACAGAGGTTATTAATTCAGGTCAAGCTGATCAAGAAGCTTTCTCGGATAATTCACAAAGGCTAGAACAAAGGCTTTCTAGTATGGGATTACTAAGAAGGTTGTCTGATGCTTGTGCATATGTAGAGAATCCTTTTGCAAAGGATGGTGTATGATGAATCATTTAGAGTTAATTGGAAAAGTAGCGGTTGAATATTTAAAGTCTAATATAGAGAATGAATCTTCGGATGGAACTGCTAGATTTTTATTGGATAGATTGTCCGGTCCGCAGGTATCCGTGATATGTAAAGAAATCTTAAATGATAATTACCTTAAAGACATAATTGATATAAAAATACCGCTAGAACTAGCTGTTGGTAACGATTTACCTGATAGTATTATTACTAGAGAAAGAACGACTAGGTTACGACATACCCATACTGATAAACCAGTACTACTGTTGGCAAATAATAACGACGACCAAGGCCAATCGTTAAGGAATATTTATACTATAGGAGCTAATGATCTAAAAGTAAATACTAATCTTTGGATAAAAGTGGTATCGAACGATTTACCCTCTATAAATGGAAGTGATAGACTACTAAATATATGGGGAAAAGCCTTAACAGGATTACTTAGTATTAACGATTGTAGCTTAGAAATGTTTAGTAAGTTTATTGTAAGTACTAGAAAAAGTATAGATGAAGATGGAACTTCTCTTATCGAGGGGTTAGGCTGGGCATTACCCGCCCTAAAAATTCCTAGAGATTCTGGTTGTTTCTATAGTATCCCTGACAATCGGTTAACCTATAAAAATAAGTGGGCAGCAGCATTTAAAGAATTAAAAGAAAAGAGAAGTTATTTTCTTCATAAGTTAACCCCTTCTAGAGATGTAATAGAAAATGATCAACTTAAAAATTCGTTTGAAGATGCTAAAGAATACATTCCTGAAGATATACATCCTGCTATATTAAAGTTCATAGAATCTAAGCCCGGATGGAATGAAGAATCTGAGGTGTTAGCAAACTATGAATGGGAACAAGACCATATTGGTACTTTTTTCTCAGGTATAAAAATCTCCAAAAAAACAACACTAGCTGAGGAAACTAAGGAATTCCTAGAGGATGAGTATTCAGATTTAATTACGGAAGAAGATGAGAGCTACCTAGAGCTATTGGATAAGAGAAAAGCAAGGGAACCAAATGAGGAAGATATAGCATTCTATGAAAAGCAGAGATATCAAATTGAAAACAATAAAAAATTAAAGGCCAAGTGGGATAAGTTTATTTATGGGAAGCCTATTGAGTGTAATGACTTCTTAGTTGGATTTATGCAAGCAATAGAAAGGCTTTTTGCACAATCAGAAGCTTCAAGTGGGAAAAAGGTAATTAAAATTAAAACTCAAAAGAGAGATTCAAGAAGTGCTTGGCTAAATTTAAATACCGATTTAGGCTTGTATTTTTGTACTAGATATAAGGGGTTAGAGAAATTAACAAAACCTTTAATAGAATGGGATACTTGTTATCTTTTCGAATACGATAGCTTTATAGAAGAGGAAAAGAAAAGGGCAAAAGCGAAGGGAAACCCTTTTAAGCCAAATAACTCCATATCAAAAGGTTCAAGACAAATTAAATTTTACTTTGAACTATTCTATCAAGATGAACACGGCATAGAACAAGACTGTAAAGTTCAATTGGTTTGGGAAGGTGCAACAAATGCAATTGGGATGGAGCTATTTAATGATTTGAGAAGATTAAAGGAAAATCCTTTTCAACACACAAGTGTAGCGAAAAACCCAATAAGTAAAAAAGGAAAATTACAAGGAATATCGCTAAACGATATCTATACCTTGCAGGCGGTATATAGGCAAGATAGAGGTTCTCTTGTAGGAGTATATGAGTTAGATAAAGATATATCAAAGCAATTCCTTCAGGAATTAGAAAGTTCTAGAGTTGAGGGGAGAGTTAATGAAGCGGGTTATCAAGAAATACTTAACTCTTGGGAGAGGTTTTCTAAAGAGTACACTAATGCTCTCAATCACTGGGTAGAAGAAGGCTTAATAAATGAGTCACACACTCAACAGTCAATACTATATGGAGAATTATTAAGTAAAATTGCCAAATATGCAAAAGGTGACATTAACCGGATTAATCTTTGGTATCCAATTATTAAATTAGGAGTGGTAGAGGTAAGAGACACAAAACCTTTAGCAATTATACCTCCTTGGAACCCTTTCAGGATGTCTGCTCTTGCGACGAAAATGCAACAAATTAATAATATAATAATTTACTTATTATCATCAAAAGAAATAGACTTTGGAGATTCAAAGCTATTCTTCAATGAACTTATAAATGATATTGAGCATTCATATTATCCAGAGATTTGCTTAGGATTTAATGGGGAAGACATCCCTGAATTATTATCAATTACAGATTCTCTTTATGATTACAGTCTAATGGAAATGCCAATTGTTAAGGTAACTGATCAAGAAACAAATGAAGATCCAAGAGATGCAAGTGAAAAGTTAACTGGATTATTAGAGCGATATCTTGAGTTGCAACCCCATGAAGGTGCAAACTTAGGCGTCGTATTATACAATTCCGATTCTACAAGATTACCACTGTCAATTGTGGACTCTATCTCGAAATTAAATAGTAAAAATGACAATATAAGGTGTCAAGTGGTATTAAGACATAGAGATACAAATAAATTAAATCAGATATATTCAAAGATGGTAGAAGGATCTGATTCTGATCCTGATATGTTTGTTGCAAGTGAAGTAACAAACGACTTTATGGCAAAGCTTCGTATAGGAGTAATGGCACATCAATCTTCTGTTTCAGAAAAAGAGGAAGGTAAACCTTACGATATAGTGTTTTTACAGGATGTAATATCCAGACAATCTAATTTTGAGTGGACCAAAGTAGAGACAACTTATAATCCGAGTAATTTAGAGTTATTTCCAGCTAGATGGTCACGACGTCGTCCATCAGCAAAAGATGAATTAAAATCTACTACTTATCTAGTATGCCCTAGTCAGCTAGCCGAGGGATGGCAGTATTTAAGCTTTATTAGAAGCATATCTGAAAGTGTGGATGAAGAAACAGAGGGGTACTTTTTACCAGCAAGGCAAATTACCTTTCAAAACAGTGAAACTAAAAATGTGTTTGAAGAGTCTCATAAGCTTGGCGAGTGGGTAGCAAATTATGATGAGCTACTAGATAGAAGACTTTTAAAAAGCCAAGGTGTCAATGTGATAAAATACCAACATAATAAAACTAATGGTCCAAACCTAGTTGTTTCTACAACAACATCTCTTAAACTCTTAAAAATAATATTAAAAAGAAAATTTAAGGCACTAAACTTAGGTATCAATGATGAAGATATCGATTGGTTAACAGACTATTTTATAAATGAAGCTAATGAGTTATCAGGAGATATTGTTTTAAGAGCGGCAAAAATAGGACGATATGCCAGTGAGTTAATGGGAGTGGTCCTTAGTAAGTTAATTACCAAAGAAGAGGTTGAAGAAGAGGGAAGCATCGGCTGGTATTTCCTTGATGACTATGCAAGCTGGTTAGGCAAAAAAGAAGAGCAGATTGCAGACATACTTGCTCTTAGTCCATTTGAGAAGGATGGAAAATACTACTTAAAACTGTTGGTTACGGAGGCTAAGTTTGTAGATATTAAAAATCTTTCGAATTCCAAAAAAACCTCAAAAAAACAACTTATAGATACTGTTTTAAGAATAAATGAGGCATTATTCGGTGTACCTAGTCGTCTTGATAGAGACTTATGGTTGTCCAAAATTAGTGACTTACTTGTAGAAGGCACAATTTTTATGCAAAACTCTACAATTTCAATTGAAAAATGGAGAGAATTAATTAGAACAGGTAAGGTAGAAATAGAAATAAAAGGGTATTCACATGTTTTTGTGCCAACAAGTGATGGAACAGACACTATAGAGAGTGAGCAAGTAAAAATAACTGATATAGAAAACTGTTACCAAGAAGTATACTCAAGGGAGTCTGTAAGGGGATTAATTTTATCGCTCCTAGAAAAGAAACCGTTATTTACAGTAAGATCTCAATTTTCAACTGAAGTAACATGGAAGAAATTCAGTCCTTCATTACCTACGGACAATCAGAATTCTGAACAAAGTCAGTTTAGTGGAACACAAGAAGTAAGAGACCATATTAACAGCAGTAAGAATAATGATACGAATGAAGATATAGAAGAACGTAATTCTAGTAACACAGAAGAAGAACAACAACCTATTGTCACAAAGACTAAGCTTACTGAAGAAAGTAGCAACAGCCTTCAGGGATGGATAATTAATAATATCAATGAAGAAAGTCATAGTTTATCGGATCAAGAATGGTTAACTAGCGTAGTTAATTCTTTAAAATCAGCATTGGCAACCTATAACCTTCAAGGGAAGGTTTTAGAATCTAGATTAACACCAAATGCTGCTATAATTAAGTTAAAAGGCTCTGATCGTTTAAGAGTAGAGGATATTGAAAAAAAGAAATCACAACTTTTAACCACACACGCTTTAAATATTATTAATGTACTACCTCAGCCCGGTGAAATAGTTGTTTTTGTAGAGAGACCAGAAAGAGAAACTATATCATTAGCGAATGTTTGGAATAAAAGAAGCTTGAAAAATGACGTACACGATACCAATTTAAATTTTGTTATGGGTGTAAAAGAAGTTGATGGAGAGTTGCTCTATTTAAATCTAGGTGGACCTTTTGGTGGACTCGAACAACACGCCCCTCACACGCTAATTGCAGGTGAAACAGGTAGTGGTAAATCCGTATTAATCCAAACGTTGATACTTGATATATGCGCCACTAACTCAGTTGAAACAGCTAAGATATACTTGATTGACCCGAAATACGGAGTTGATTATCAGAATCTTGAAGAACTACCTCATTTAAGTGAAGGAATAGTTATAGATCAACAGCGAGCATCAGAGATTTTAGAAGAGCTTGTAAATGAGATGGAAAATAGGTATTTAAGGTTTAGAGAATATAAAGTACCAAATCTGAAAGAATACAACGAAAAAGTCCCTGAAGAATTAAAATTACCTTTTATTTTTCTTATTCATGATGAGTTTGCAGATTGGATGTTAATAGATGAATATAAGAGTACTGTATCTTCCACAGTTCAAAGGTTAGGGGTAAAAGCAAGGGCAGCAGGAATTCATCTAATATTCGCTGCACAAAGACCAGATAAAGATGCGTTACCAATGCAACTAAGAGATAATTTAGGTAATAGACTTATATTGAAAGTTGGAAGTTCAGGTACATCTGAGATTGCATTAGGGGAAAAAGGTGCTGAGAATTTATTAGGGAAAGGCCATTTAGCAGCTAGATTGTCAGGAGAACCTAATTTGATTTATGCACAAGTACCTTTTATATCAAGTAACGAAATCTATAAGGTAACCCAATTCATTAAGAATAAAAAATAATAATAAAGAAGATGGCTATAGTTTTTCGCCATCTTCTTTATTTTCTTCACGTAATTGTCTCCGTTTATTTTCATAATCCTCTTCAGTCGCGTGCTTCCACTGTGCATCAAGAATCAATTCAGACCATCTCGTATCAGAAAGATTAGATTGTTTATATACCTTTAATAACATGAATTTTAATTGGTGTTCTGTGTATAATCCGTCGTAGTAATCTAAATATAATTGCTCTAGGCTCTTCTTTAATTCTAACTCCATAAATAACCTCTATTCTATTTCTATGGCTTTGTTGATTTTACAGTATTCAGTTTTCTACCAAAGTCATATGGTTGTGAATAAAGTACTTTTCCACATTTCAGGCACTCAACATCACAAACTCTATCATATAAGAGTTTCTCATGTTTTTTTAAGTTACTGGGAGGTTCCTCTATATGGGTAACTGATAATACACCACCACAAGTACAAATCATCTTAATACCACCGTTTCCAACAAAGGTTATGAATGAAAAACATAATTGAGTACTTCTTATTTTATAGTTTATATCTTACAGTAATTTGTATCAAATAAAAAGGGGACCCTATGTGAGGATTGATTTGAGTTAATTTAACCTTATTTATAAAGTAATCAACGAAGGTGAAAATCTACGCAGAATTTTGTGTTTTGCCTGTTTAGGGATTATATATTAGATACAATAGGAAAGGAGCGAAAGGTACGAAGATAGAGCGTGATAGGGCAATTAAAGCATTAAGTTGATGAGTGATAGGGCACATAGAGGTATAAGGCACTTATATCGTTTATATAAATGACAACGGCGCTAAAGTCAGAAAGTATGCAAATAAATAGAAAAATAGAAATTGAAGAAAATATAATTATACCAAAGGATAGTGATTAAATTGAAAAAACAAAATAAAGTTGTGGAGATTAATAAATGGGCAAGGACTATTAATCAAAAACGCTCAATGCTTCAATTAACAGAAGAAAGAAAGAAGAAAAGGGAAGATAAAATTAAACAGATTGAAAAAGAAGCAGATGATTTATTGAAAGAACTAGGAGACTAGTTGTTAGAGATTCGTCACAATAAAGTCATAGAGTAAAATGGATTGATTGCTATGTAGTAAAAGGTGAAGGATGGGGAGTTAATGAAAACAGAAATATATTTAATTAGACACGCTCATTCTGATTTTTCTTTAGAAAACGAAGAAACTAGAGAGTTATCTGCACAAGGTTGGGCTGACGCACAAAAGATTACCGACAGAATGATAAAAGAGGATATTCAACATATAATATCTAGTCCATATGTAAGAGCAATACAAACAGTTGAAGGACTAGCAAGGTATTTAGATAAGGAAATTGAATTGGATTCCCGCTTCAAGGAGAGAGACTTAGCATCAAGAGATTATCATTTTGATAAACCACTTGAAGCCATTAAATATGTGTTTGATAACCCCATCTATAAGTATCCGGGTGGTGAATCTAGTCGAGAAGTTCAAGAACGTGGAATAAGCGGTTTGAAACATATTGTTTCTAAATATCGTGGAAAAAGGGTAGCAGTAGGCATACATGGGAGTATCATGACATGTACATTGAATTATTATGATAAGGAATTTGATTATCATTTTTGGAGCAATACTACAAAACCAGATGTATATAAATTAACACTAGATGATCATTTCAACTTAGTAGAGTTTAAAAGATTATGGGAACAATAGAATTAATAATGTAGAGTGCAAAATAAAAAATATAGCCCTCTTTTTGAATTGGGAGAGTTCTTTTATTACGGAGTAGACTGATACGGCGCAATAAATAACTTCTAATATGGAAGAATGTGTACTGAAGAAAGCAGTGTTATATGAATAATTTTCAAGAAACTATACATTTATACTGGTGCGTAATGTTCTTGGTTTAAGTGAATTGTGATTACCCAACTTCGGTAAAAATAAGGGAGTTTCAGTCCTCAAAAGGGTTACATCAAAGAGTTGAATGAGTAGGTAACGCTTCGAAAGTCTCCCGCTGCGTTGAGTAGCACACTAATTAGGAAGAAATAAGAAATAGTGTTTTATAAGCTCGGCAAATAGTTCATATCGCAAAAGAAGTTGTAGTTATTTAAATGTTAATTACCGAATTAGCAACAATTGAACAAATATACGCCCAAAAAAGGAAATCGGATATTTTTGTCGAAATGAGTCTTTTATATACTATTGAAGGGCAGTGAGTTTTTTTGGGTTTGAATAGCAACGGGAATTTTATTCATAGAATAAGTATGATGACAGATGACGAGCTTGATACTTTAGATTTGCAAGTATATCTAGTTTCTAAGGCAAACCAAAGTGATGCTCTATATTTTGCAAAAAAAGAGATATTAGATCCTGACTTGAGAATATGGTTAAAAAAGAGAATAAAGAAAGAATTGAATAACATAAAGATTGACAGCGCAGAAGGCAAAAAATTTTATACCGCAGAATATAATCATGAATTAACAAAGGCCGATTATATAGCTAAATTAGTTATAGAGGATGATGAAGATTTAAAGGATAAACTTGCAAAATTATTTCAAGCCTTAAATCATAATAACAGCACATTTTTAGATAAAGATGCAAAGTTTCAAGTGGTGAAAATCTCAAAAGATACCGAACACGCCTATTTTATTTTTTATAGAGGTGTGAAAATTTCTGCAATGGAACGAAGAAATGTCAGTAAACTCCCGACCGTAAGAGACAGAGAGCAGTTGGTTATTCAAGACAAAAATGTCATCGAGTTTGGAGGTAAGATTGAACTCTTTATTCACGAAGAAATAATGTACATTCTGAATCCAAGAACATTAGAATATACTTTTAATTATGATGATCATATCAAAAGACAGCGGGATAATAACTTAGAAACTATTACTAATATGAGCTTTTTTGATGAAGAGTCAAATACAACCAAGTTTAAAGAAACTTCTAGCCAGTATATTCTCTCCAGAGGGTTAGCTTCAATTAAAAAAGAAACGTTAGACGCCTTAGAGGAAAGTTTTGAAGAAAGGTGTGAAGAATTAAATATGATTAAAAGTGATATACCTGAAAATGAGCCAGATAGAGAAGAATATCTTGAGAGGTACAGTTCACTATGGCCACTTTATGAACACATTGATGTCGAAAATCAGAAGGTAAGATTTAATCCAGATCATGAAGTAACACCATTACTTCATTTTTTCTCTGATAAGATCGTAGAGTCGTTTCTTACAAAAAAATTCAAATCTCAAATTTATTAAAAAAAGGGGTATTTAGACTATGTGGAGTAAATTTCAGCAAGCCATATTATGGATTATAACTTATTCTCCACTAGTCATTGTGATGGTCTTTAGATTTATTGCAGGTAATAAATATTTCGGGCTTGACGAGTGGTTGGTAAATCAAACTTGGGTAAATAAGGATAGTATCTTTGTGAGTAATTTGAGTGCAGAAGTTTATTTTGTTATTGCCACAATAATTTATACTTATTTTAGTTATAAGTACACCATTAAATGGTTTATGTCTGGGTTTGAAGAGAGAATAAGGACAGGGGAAGATGGTCAGGACATGTATATAAGAAAGGCAGAGAGGTTAAGTGCAAATGATTATTCTTTCTTTTTGCTAACGTTACTTATTCCCTTGGTGTCTCTTGACCACTCATCAGTGATTAACTTGGCCGTATCATTAATAATAATATTCTTTGTTATCGCAATCTATGTGAAAACAGATGCAATAAGTGTTTGTCCTCTACTCTTTTTTTCTGGAAGAAGTGTTTTTAAAGGAGTTATTTCTTTAGGGGAAAAAGAACAAGAATCTAATGACAGTTCTCTCAGAAAAGATGTAATTTTTATTATGATGAAGGATAAAATAACATTCAATCGAAAAGTTCGAGGTGAGAGGCTAGTTAATGATGTTTACTACTTAACAAATAATGAAATTGATAATGATTAATCTTTATAGATAGGGTTCAAGAGGGCATCTCAACTGAGGTGTCCTTTCCTATACCTGATGAAGTTTAGGAAGCAGTTTCAGATTAGCATAAGGGGTTACTGCTAGATGTAGTTCCAATGAGATGAAAAGGAAAAGAGTTAATTTAAATTTTTATAATCATTAACTCTTGTGTAATGTCTAAAGATTAGGGTGGGCTGTTTTGTTGACAAAATTTCAGGAGGAATCTTAACGGATAATGAAAAAATACAGAGCAAAGTCAGAATGTAAATAATGGCGAGCCTCAAGAGCGATTGAAAGATGCCTTTGGTATTGAGTTTTGCGTTAATGAGTTATTGCCTGCAGATTTAGAAAATCAAGGATATAGAAAAATGTCCATAGACGAGGTTAAGCACGTGGAACCGTTACTTCAACTCGCACCACAACTTTTTGTAGATAAAACATATAAAGGTGCAGTTGATAAGGCCTTTAAAGCAACAACTGAAAACTCTTATAAATGTCTTTTACCCCCTTCTATGAAATCTAGCGAGAATAAAGGGGACAACAAATGTGTTTATTGGTAGTGGTCTCGATAATGCTATAGCATTAATTAAATGCCGAATACAACATATTGATTAGGTGATTATTTTAGACGAATGGGTACTATATATAGTAACTATTAATAGTATCTATTAAGGTTTTTTATTTAAAATATGGGGTTAAAAAATTATAAAAGTTGTTGTTGGTAACTGATAATAGTTACTAGATAAGGGTACTTTGGGTAAAGTGTTTAGTAGGAAGGGTTTGATGTGTTTATCTATGATTCTTGCGCATAATTAATGGTGTTAAAACTACTCTGAAAACATATAATAGTCGGTCTTTTACGGGGTTTTGAGGGTCGATAAACCGTTGGTGACAATAGGTTTTACTTATTAAAACATATGGGTCTACCCATAGATACAATTGGGGCATATTAAGACCTACCCAATTGTAAAGTTTAATAATCTCAAAATCTATATGTTGCTGTACTTTTTAGTTGCTTTAGCGTCTAGTGTTATCTTTTTTTCGTCGATACTTTTTGTAGTTACCATTCATAGTTTCTATTAAGAGTAACAAACAAAGAGTTAAACAATATTTGGATTAGTGATGAGGTCTGAGTATTCAAGGAAAATATGAAAAAAAAAATGTAACTATTTTCAGATTCTGAATAAATTCAGAATCAATTTTTTATTTATTGTTATTAAAATATAAAAAATTGAAGATACAATGAATAAAAATAAATGGAGGGAGGGCAACACGGTTGTTAATATCTGAGGTATTAGATTTCTTAAATGAAGGTAATTCTATATCCGATTTAGCGAAGAAACTAAATAAACCCGTAGGATCATTGTTGAAAAAGCTTAAAAACTCTTGTGTAGAATTTGATAATGAAACCAACGAGTGGCTCTGCAGTAGCAACGACAAGTACACAGCATTGAATCGGGACATAACTAAAACAATAAAAGTGCTGAAAGTAGATAAAGAAATAAACCAAAATCAATCTGCAGAGGTTCATTCTGAAATAAAAACAGAGGATAAAGAATATGAATTATTTCTTTCTTATCGGGATGTTGACCATTCAGAGTTAACAGAGAAGAAATCTCTATTTCTAACGGAAGAAAACTATGAGTTAATAAAAAGTATATGTAAGAAAAACTCCTTTAAAATTAATGGGTTCATTCATGTATTACTAGAGACAGGATTGAAGAGCTTTAATCTAAAAAATAATAAGGGAGATAATCTTTAACAATTGACTGCAATAGTAAAAACTAAATTAATATCAAATAAGGAATTTATTATATTCCTATTGCGAATATAAATTTCACAATATTTACCATATATTTGTAAAGTGGTATCCTTATAAATATTGACCACATTGAATTTCCCAATAACAACATAACACCTTTTGAATTACAGTAAAATGGAAAACGATGAATGTTCAGTTAAATGAAATGGGGGACCAAGAAAATGCCAAGAAAAATAGTTTGGTATAGTTGGAATTTGCTCTCATACCTCTTTGTATTACTGGTTTCTTTGTGGATGGCGAGTCCGGGTATAGCTGAAACGGATGCAGCAACAAATAGGTGGTACTTCATGTCTCTATTTGCAATTTAGATAATTAGCTTTATAATGCAGTTTAAAAAGAAGACTAGAGTTTTTGGGATTTTTATTACGGTAACACTTACATTATTTTGTATTTACTTCTTATCGAAAGCTATTCTTTTTTAATATCCAGAGAAAGGTTGTGTTTGGATGAATTATCTAAAAACAGGGGTTTGTTTCAATTTTAAGTATATAAAAGAGCAGCATCCGTGCTTATGGGATTTGTATAAAGAACACTTTGAAGGAATTGAAATTGAAAATGAAGAAAAGGTTTATTTCAACTATTTAGCTGACAAAGTGGATGGCAGAGTATTATTTAACTTTCTTAACGATTGTTTGCCGGAAGAATTGCGAAGAGAATTAACAAAAAGTAAATGATTGGAATGCTGTAAAACAAGATAGTAAATTTTGTTTTTACAGCATTTTTATTTTTAAGTATCAAAATATATTTGTTAGATCTGTAACTGAATATTATTTAATAATCGTTATTTCTTTATAGAAAGTAAGAAGAGAAATAACGCTTTTTTTTGTTCAGCTTGTAGTTCATCAATCATTTTTTGTAATCTACTATCTATATCTAAAACGGATTCGTTAGATATATTATCCATTGATAGCAAGTCATAAAATAAGTGATTAGTCTTTTCAAGTTTTTTAATAAACTCACTCACTGAAATTCCTAGTTCCTCACATATGATTATTAATTGAGTAAAAGACATTTCTTGGTTGCCATTTTCAATACGAGACAAGGACGAGGTCGATATCTTCACCTTACTTGCAAATTTGTTCAAGGTTATTTTTTTACTCAATCGTAACTCCTTAATTAACTTCCCAGCAGCTATGTTATCCATTTTATTCCCTCTTATATGCCTATTTATATTTATATTTATAAATATATCTTTTCAACTATCGTACATTTTTTCAGTTTTACAATCAAATAATTATGTCGTATAATTTTCGTTAAACGGAAATTTGGTTTAAACGGAAAAATCAAGCTGAGGAGGGATACTATGATTGATGGTTTGAAAGGAGCAACTGAACATTTTATTGAACAAAGAATAGAAGCTTTATTAGTAAGTGAAGAAAACCAATTGCGAATTGATTTAATCTATAGAGATACAGAAGAGAAATTATATGAAGCAACAAAAGTGCTTAATGAAGAGGAGAGATTCTCGCTAATTGAAGATATTAGATCAAATATATTCGAGCAGGTCTTTTTTCAAACAAAACAAGCATACCGACAAGGATTTATTGACTCAATGACGTTTATGATTGATCACCCAATAAAGAAATAATTCTTAAATAACTTAGGGGGACTACTAACACAATGAAAATCTATTCAGGAAAAATAGTAATTAATTTAGCCACTGTTGTTGAAGAAAATATAAAGGCCTTTGAGATGGAGGAAGCACATAAAGAATTAACGACTGAATTATTTAATGAAATTCAACTGTTATTAGGTTCTCACGGTTTTTGGGCTAACGATATTGGTGCAACTCTTGAAGAGTGTGAAAATGCAAAGGATAGCACAATTAAAGTGATTCAATCTGAGGTTGAGAAGGCGAAAAAGATTAGAAATGAAACGTACAGCAACAAAAAGGTCACTAGAACTAGAATCGAGTAGCAACATTCTATCGTGAATTAATTTTAAAGTACTACACAAAGTTAGGAGATAATATGCTAGATCTGTTTATTCTGCCAACAAGTTTATTTAATCAATCGCTTACTGATGTAGAATTGTATGAGGAGATATATAGGCAATTTGATAAGCAAGTTGAAACTTTTTTGGGTGGTACAGATGAGAAACTAAATTCAAACAGTGAGAAGAGTTTTTTTGTTCCTTCTAATGCAATTGCTGCAGAGTATGGGGAAGAAATAAGGGGAATAGATTTAGTTGTTTATGTCTACCTATGTTTACTTGTATTTAATAATCAAGAAATCACTGTAAAACTAGATATTAATGAATTAGCCAAAAGAACGAGAATTAAAAAGACCCAATTAAAACACTCAATAAATCACTTAGTTAGAGAACAATTGATTTCTGAATCTTCTCGAAGTGGTTATTATACTGTCTTAGAATTAGAGCTACTTTTAGGTTGATGTATATGATAAAAGTAAGATCCCCTTATTACTATTGAGGAAGGAAAGGTGGGGGCTATGAGCCGATATTCTTTAGAAGAATTTTATCAAAAAAGCGAGAGTTCGCCTAATCCTCTAGAATACATACATGAAGAAATATATAGTCTACCACCGTCTCAAAAGGAACATCAACTCATTCTTGAAAGACTAAGTAAGAAATTACTAGTATTGGGTGGAATGATTTATTCATTTTGTAGTTATCCGAACGATGTATTATTAATTAAACAGGATGATATCGCAATAATTAAACCTGACTTAGCAGTTTTTAAATTTTTGAATGAGAGAAGACAGGTTCCAGATGTCATCTTTGAGATAATTAGTTCATCTAATCAAGCTCATGATTTAGTTTTAAAATTAGATCTATATATGAGCTTTAAAGTCAGTGAATATTGGGTTATAAATCCTTTACTCAAAGCTGTCCTTATATTTTCGCTGGATGAACAGGGATACAAGCAATCAGACATTGCAAAAAATGAGGGTGTTGTCGGGTCTAAACTGATACCAGAATTTAATGTGGACCTAGCAATTCTGTTTAAAGAGCAATGATTATTTAGAGAGGAGTGAGACAATGAGAGAACCTGAACGTATTGAAAGAATCTTAAACTTACTTAATACAATATGGCAGCAGCAACCTGATTGGCGATTTAATCAATTGATTTCTAACTTACAGAATTTATATTCGCAGCAGAATAATGGATACGGGAGAAGGAAAGCTATTCAAAAAACAGATTATGGAGAGATTAATTCGAGTTATTTAGATTTTTTCTTCCTTGAAGATGACAAGTGGGAAGAATTCTTAGTCAAAATTATAGACAATATGGAGTCAGAAAGTGAGTAAAACAGTAAAATAATCATCCTATATGAAGGAGGAAGGTTCGTGGATTTTAAGAGATTAATGTTATATGTCAATATTTTGGGCATATGTCTCCCACTGGCATTAACATATGTCATATTAATAAACATCGTCTTAGGATTGCCAGTTGAGCCTTTTTCTGTGTTTATCTTGGCATTTGGTTATGCTGTGATGATTAAACGTAATTATGTATTTCAAGAATTGTGGGAGAAGTGGTTTGGCAGGTAGTGAATAAAGAAAGCTGAATATAAACATATTAACTACGGAACTGTTTGTTGCCAATTGATTTGGTTACAATACAGCAACGATAAAGCAATCTGGTCCTATCGTTGCTGTTTTATATTAGTAGCTTTCTTCTAATCTTTTCAAAGCTTTCGCATAAGCTAATTCTCTCTCTTTTTCTTCCCAATCCAGTCTTTGAAGAATTCGTTGCCAATAAATATTTCCTTCGTTTGCATATGATTTCGCAGTTTCTCTCCATAAGTATGCTTCAGCTTCTTCCAATACAATATAAAACCTGCTCTGAATTTTGAAGTGGGGCATTCCATCTTCCTTAATTAGACTATATATTGTGGAAGGACTTGTTCTAAAATGAGTAGCAGCTTCTTTTATTGTTAAAACGGTTCTGCCATAATAGCTAGTTTTTTCTTTGTTAGTATGCTTTTTAATATCCTTAGAGAAATTATTAAGCTCCTCTCTAATTATTTCTCTCAGAATGTCTTCAATCATTTTATTGCCTCCCTTTTCTCTTTCAAATTGCATGATTTCATCCTGCACTAACTGTACATCCCAATTCTTATCTGGATCAGTCCAACCAAATTTATTGTAATCTGAGATTGTTTCTTTAATTTCTCTTTCTTCAAAAATAATCCGAGCTTTAATTTTCCTGTGAGGCATAGCTCTTGCATAGGTTAACTGTCGCAAAGTATAAGTTCCTATACCAGTCATTTTTGATACTTCTTTAATAGTCAGGTACTTCTTTGGCAAAGAGTCTACTTTTTTATCGAGATCATCATTGAAATGGGAGAATTCCTCATGAAAAACTTCTTTTAAAAGGATTTCAAAAGACTTATTCATCACTTCACCTCTTTCGTATATAGTTTAAATTAATTATAGAACATTAGTTCTCCCTCGTGTTGTATAATTAGAATAAGATCAATCATAGTTTCTTAGATTTAATAAATATTAGAATTGGAGTTGAAAAAAGTGTCTAGTATAACGCTGTTGGAGTCAAAAATTAAAAGGCTTAGAAACGACATAAGCCGTTTAGAGGGAAAAAGGGCAAATGCTGTAAAAGATGAAAGTAATGCAATTAAAAAGATAAACAGCGCAAATGCAACGATAAAAAGAACTAAAAGTACTTCTACAGTTTCAACCAAACAAAAAGAAATAGAACGAGAAAATAAAAAAGTACAAAAAGCAAAAGAAGATCAGGCTAAGGTTATGACTGAAATTGCCAAAAAGAATATTGAACTAAATAAAGCACTAACGAATCTTAGTAAAACTGAACAGGAAGCGATAAACAAACTCAATATAAAACAAGAAGAAAAAATTAACGCGTTATACTCTCAGCAAAACCAAGAGTTTGAGAATCTAAATGCATCCAACAAAGAAGTCGGTGAAGCTAGAGAATATGATGTCTTTATTTCACATTCGGCAGATGATAAAGACAGTTATGTTTCGACATTAGCTGATCATTTAATGGCTGCTGGTATAACAATATGGTATGACACCAATAGTATAGGTTGGGGACAAAGTATTAGAAGGGAAATTGATAAAGGCCTTGCATATTCAAAATATGGGATAGTTGTTGTATCTCCGAGTTTTATAGAGAAGTACTGGACAAACTATGAATTAGATGGAATCCTTTCTAAAGAGAGTGCAACAGGTAAACAAATGATACTACCAATTTGGCATAATGTTACAGCTGATCAAGTAAAAAAATATAGCTATCCTTTAGCTGGTAAACTAGCCCTTAACTCTGCTGTTAACACTATGGATGATATAGTTGAAGGTGTTAAGAAGCTAGTAAAATAACAAAACTGGTTATGCCACCAACAATGAATAAAGTATAAATCCCGTTCATTTTTATGAGCGGGATTTATTTTATAAGTTTAATTAAAAATAAAAGAATGATGTGATCTACACTTGACGTATTTAGATCAAAGCTAATAGAGAAAATATTAGTGGAAAAAAACTTATTATAAGGACTTAAAATATTCAAACACATAATGTACAGTATTTAAAATCAATTGAAGAGGTGAATTAACTTTGTTTACTGTACAAAATGTAAAAGGCTTTTATATCGTGCCAAGAATAAAAATTGAAAGGCCTCGTGATAAGATGTTATACCTTTTTTTATGCGAGAAGGCCAACTTTATTGACAGCGAACTATGTAGTAGAGGTGAGTTAATCACTTCAAAAATAAAATTAGAACAAGAGACAGGGTGGTCATATTCGAAAATTAGAGGCTCTATTAAGAGGTTGGAAGATTTGGGCCTTATTAAAACTGAAACTCTACCAATGAAAAGTGGAACAAAGATATTGATTGTTGATTATTCTTTGTTTCAAGATTTAACCAACTATAAAAATATGACATCAATATTAAGATATGAAGAAATTCAAGCAGACAACAAACCTAATACTCATGAGTCTAGCAATCAGATTGTTCCTAAGAAGCAAGAGATATCAAGAGAAGAAGAAGGTAAAGGCAGTATCACTAGCAAACCAAATAACTATCAAAATAGCAATGAGAAGCTCAAACAGAGCAGCGATACTATAACAAAAGCTTTTAACAAAATTTTTAAACAAAATGAATTTAACATAAAAGAGAACAAGGGGTTCTCTTGTTTATCAAAAGTATTTAGAAATTCTGAACTGTTTTTACAGTCATATGAAGATACGGCACAGTTTGTTGAAAATGTTGTATCAAATGACTTCCCTTTCACAACTATTAATCAAGAGATTTTCATGGACTACCTAGAAAGTATTCGCCTAGCTAGAAACTCTGAAAAAGTAAGTGTAGTAACCGTTGTAAACTTCCTAGCTGAAATAGAAAACTATAGAGTAGATATTGTTGAGTCTGCATTTGACATACACAGGAAAGGGCACAGGGATAAAAAAGAGTCTTACACTAAAGGTATTATGAAAAATCTAATAGAAGTCGAATCTAGCAAGATAAAACCCAAAGACGTTAAACCTAGGGTGAGTAATAAAACGAGGAAAAGAGAGGAAAGGTTGAAGGCTAAAGGATTATTAAAAAGTACAGGCAATCTTAAAGTTGATTTCTAGTAATAAGGAATTTTTTAATGCTTTAAGATATATTCAAAGCTTATTGAAAAGGTTCTTTAAAAAGCAGGAGTTATAGCAAATGTTAATTGACTATGCAGTTTTTGGAGTAAACGTAAGAAAGGCACAGCCTGAGCGATTAGTTTATATTGTAAAAGTTAAAGAGGGATTAAAAGAAGACCATATTTTTTAAATTATGCAAATGAAAGGTATGCAATCACACGCTTACGGAGTTCAGTCCGAGATAGAATTTTTCGCTAATTATTATGTGACTCCAATTGATAAATTAAATTCAACCGAGAAATGACCAGATTAGTTAAAACACACTGCCATAAATATTGGATACAAATTAGTCCCGATATTTTGCAAATTGATAAAAGAACCCCTGAAACGTTGGAATAACAACATTAAGGGGTTTTTGTTGCTTACTCTACATTATTAATATAGTGTCAGAACGTTAGTTCGAATTTGTAATTAATACTTTGAATTCTATGTATAATTTGAGGAAAAAAGTAGATGTATATTCTGAGGATACTTTAAGAATTGGAAAGAGGCGCATCTCGGAATATTAGTATATGAAACAAAGTAACCTCATTAAAAGTAGAAGTGTATTTGGATTATAATACCATTTTCATGGCGCTTTTTGTATAATAAAAGGTAATTACCATAATTATAAGTTAGTAAGGAATGGTGTCAATCGTGATTGGTAATCTAAGAGACTTTACTATTGGTGTACTTGCCTCTCTATTCGCTACATTTATAACTACATATGCTTTTCATGTTATACATCTTGGTGAAGCTTTTAATTTCAAAGAATTTCTTAAAATAGTTATTAATTATAAAGTTCTTTTATATTGGATACTACTGCTAATCCTTTTACTTTTATTACGTTTGTTTATTAGAAATAGAATTGATAATTTACAAGCACCTTACCCAATGGTTATGAGCATCGGAAATAATTATGACTTAGAATTTGAGGGGGAAGGTTATGGATTTAAATGGAGAATATATGCTGATGCTAAACGCAAAGATCCTTTTACGAATGAGATACTAGATATTAATGTAGGTAGAGTGGATGGACCTTATTGTAAAAATGATTATAGAAAAATGAAAGTATCCAGAACCTATCTAGGAAGATATAAATATAATGTCCTAAATGTGGATATAAAAGAACCCTATTAAAAAATGCTTGGACACTAGAATCTGATATTGAAGACGATATAGAAGCAAAATATAGAGGCAAAGTAAATGCTCAATAGTTATGACTAAAGTAAAGAAAAAAGGATGTTTATAATGACGGATATTAATCAGTTATTCTGCAATTTCGATCAACTAAGATTGGATAAGAAGCTTGAAAATGTAATGAGAAAAGAAGTGAATTGTCAGCTTCAAATGTGGGTGCTTGAAATTTGTGGAGAGAAAGCTATTTCCCAACGGTTGTTATACTCGTGGATAATACCTAGTGACTATTGTGATGGCAAATGGTACAAAACGGATGTAGAAACAAAGTGGTCACCCGATTCAAGTGCATATAAAGTAAATATAAAAAAAATTACATTTTTCTCCGATGGTGAGTCAATTGCATTACTTATGTTAGATTTACTAAAAGGTAGCTCACTTTTGGAAGCTTGTGTAAATCTCAATCTTACCCAGCCACCCAAAGAATTAACAAAGTTTGGAATAGGAGCTCCATCAAAAAATACTTATGTTGTACGCCCCCCTGTTTTTCTTGAAACAGAATCAACAAACCGTTTATATAAAGAATATATTCGTCCAATTCAAAGTCCTTCTCGCAATGTGTCTTGTGTATCGGCCTCATTATTTCAATTACATAAACTAAATATCTGGGGCGAGGATGACATATCTAGTAAACCAATTGATTATGCCGATGAATTGGCGAAGTTCTGTATTAATGCTTTGAAAAAGGAAACTGGCTTAAATTTTGAAAGCACTGATAGTAGTAGACTAGGTAATATAGAATGGATTGCAACTCCTTTGCTCGACCCGGAAGCATTACCCATTGATTTTAGCACAGTAAGAGAAAATATAGCTAATAGTAGTATTAATATAAAGACAATTAGCTGTAGAGAAGTTGAGGTCTATTTACAACCAGAACTTAACTTACCTAGCAACAAACTTCTAATTCGCTGTCGTTTAAGGAATCATCATGAAATAATACTAGACCAAATAAAACAGGTTGATGCTAATGATGCTGAGCAAGGTTTGCGGTTTCGTGCAGACCAAGAAGTGAGCCGAATTCAATTGACAGTTTGGATTGCCAACTCAGAAGATGATGAATGGGATATTTGGTTTGAACAAGATACCCCTATTATGAGAGAAATGAGCATGGCTATAGGAATGGTTGGATTACAAGGAACCGTAGGACTTAGTACTATTCAGGAATGGAAAAATTCTAAAAAGATTAAGGATAGAGTCCACCAGTACGAAAAAATAAAGCAAACCAATTATCAACACTCTAGTACTGCTGGTTATGTCCACGATCCTTGGACCCCTTCCTCAATAGAAATAAACAATTATGTAAAACGGTTATTTCCAACTAAATCAAAAGGAAGATTTTTTCCAAAAGGATGGGGTGATGATGGTCCATCTGTACTTAGCTTTGCTGAATGGTTTAAGTCAATAACCAATAATACGGACCGTGTCAAAGTAACAATCGTTGATCCTTACTTTGACACGGTAGGTTTAGAATTAATAGCACATTCACCTACAACAAACAATTCATTTGAGGTAATTACATGTACTCAACTTAAATCACATGATGATAATTTGGCAATAAATACAGATGCACAAACAAACGACTCCGAACCTGAACGTGCTACTCGTATTAAAAAGGGCTGTGAAAATCTAAGATTATTCCTATCCCGCTTACAACTAAAAGTATTAGATATACGAGGGAATCAAAGGGGAAAAAGTTCTTACTTTCATGATCGATATTTATTAATTTATGATTCTAGTGGAAATGTTTCTGAGGGATATCATTTATCAAACTCCCTTCAGGCTGCCACAAAGTTTGACCCGTTATTGGTAACTCCAATTCCAACAGATATTTTAATTGAGGTAGCTTCTTACGTGAATGTTTTAAGAAATGCTCAACCACCAATCATTAATCATGCATCAGCAGTACAGATATACCCTAAGAAGGTTGTGAATAATGCAGATTCTGGACAGAGCGTAATAAAAAGTAAAGATGATGAGTTAATAAAGAGGCTCTCTAAAACTAGTTTGTTTTTTGCGGAGCTTTTGCAAGATTCTGATATAGCCTCGGCAGATTTTGAATCTATTAAGCAGAAATTATTGGAGCATAAACTTCTAGACCCTAATAGTTTTCAATTTGTTGTTGTGAAGGAAGAGTTCATAGTTAAAACCTTATGTGCTTTTTCTGAAAAGTTAGTGTGCAAAGGGGATGGAGAATTCTCCTTACTTTGGGAGAGCTTTTCATTTTGGTTAGCGAATATAGTTGATTATGAAAAATATTTATTTAAGGTATCCGATTATCAAGGTATTAAGCTGGGAGAAAAAATCATGTCATATCTATTAAATCCTTCCGATGTACTAATCGAAGGATTTAATGAAGCGCAAGAAATTACAGTTCATCAAAAAAATAACTTCTTAAACAATAACTTTAAAGAAAGCTTATATGATGCCTATTTATCATTGGATGGATACTATGATAATCGTTTATATGGCCATTATCATCTTCAATATTCAACAAAAGCAATGATATATATTCTACCTTCTTTAATTGTAAATACATTGGAAAAATTAAATGAAAGGGAGAAATTTAATAAACAAAGTGTATTTGTTATAAGGGCTTATTTGTTAGACGAATTATTTATACATTTGTTGTTTAATTCAAGTTTTGATTTAATAAACGCATTATTAGCATCTAACATCTCATCTCTTAGAGGGTTAGGATCTCAGGCAAGATGGTTTCATTTAAGTGAGATAGAGGATCTCTCAAAACCTAGTGACCTTGATCTTCCTGAACTAAACAATACTGAACGGATCTTTGCATTTTCAGAGTGGATTTACCACCTACGTGTAAAAGCGAATAGGATGGGAAGTGAGTCACAAGAGATAAAAGATATTAGAAAGAAGTTATATATAAAAATTCACAAATGGTGGCCCGATAATTTCCACCCAATTGATAAGGATGCTATTTTACGACGTTTAAGTGGACCTTCTGTCGGGGGATGGTCAAAAGATATATACCATGAATTACTTCTATGTTTAGTCCAAGACAAAAAAATTACAAGTGATGAGGCTATTCTCTTTTGGCTTAATTTGTTGTTAGAAAAAATAGAGGGTGGGAAAGGTAACAATATTTCTTTCTATGCTCCTACAGATATTTTATTAACGGATTTATGTGCTAGTATTTCACCTGAATTATCAGAGGAAGCTTGGGGAGTAAAAGTTAGGCAAGTACAGAAATTAATTAATAAATGTAATCGAGAAATTCGTCGTCCTTTTGAAAAAAGTATAAACTTTAACAACTGGAACAAAGTAAAGAAGCAGGGATTATGGGTCAAGGCATTTTTAGAACTTGCTTATAATGCTACACATGAAAAAAAACAAGATATATTAGAATTACTTAATCAAATGGATGATAAATTAAAGAATACCTCTAATTGCACAGACCGATATTTATCTGAGTTTGCAAATCAGACATCTCATTGAGAAAAAAAACACTAAAGCTTAAAAAGGTGAAATTAGATTGATTGTAGAAAGGCAATAATTACAGGTATTTCTTTTTAGATACATTTACTATCAAGAGTAACAAAGAAATGCTATTGTTATAGAAAGTAGGCTAAATATGCATTCATGGATTAAGGAATATATGAAGCTGTTTTTTGAAAATCGAGAAGAAAGCTATCAATTAAAGCATCAAAATATTCCAAGAAAATTATATAAATACCAACCAATTAGTGATTCTAATAGAGAAGATAGATTAAATGCTTTGAAGGACAATAAAATTTGGATGACTAAAGCACCTTATCTTAATGATCCATTTGATTGTCAACCAACATTTTATAATGAAACAGAGCTTAGACAATTTATTTTAAATGAAGGTATTCATGAAAAGGTAGGAAAAACAGTTGATTACCTTATTGAAGCTACTGATCAAAGTTTAAAAATGTTTAGAAATAATATGAAAGTTTCTTGCTTTTCAGAGACTAACGTCAATATGCCTTTATGGGGTAACTATGCTGATAACCATAAAGGAATATGTATTGAATATGACTTTTCTCAACTTGATGCCAAAAATAATTTTATCAAAATGTTATATCCTGTTGGTTATGACGAAAAAAGGTATGATATAACAAATATTTTAAAAAGTGTTATCAGTGATGAGTATACATCCAATCCATATGTACTATTCTTTTTAGTCATGATGAAACACAACAGTTGGAAATATGAACAAGAATGGCGAATTATTGACTTCGATTTTGAGGAAACATCCGGCAAAGGTTCATTAATTGAATGCCCAGTAAAACCTACTGCTATTTATTTTGGATTAAATTGTAGTGAAAAGGATATAAATAAAATTAGTTCCATAGTAAATCCTCAAGAAATAAAATTAAAAAAGCTGGAGTTAAAAAACAACGAGTATTTTCATCTGAATGTACTTTAATAGAATTTTGGGCAAAAAAATAGACGAGACACTATTCTCGCCTATTTTTTTGCCTCTTAAATAACCACGGTGAACCGTATCATAAGTGGAATGCTTATTAATATGAAGTTGGTAATCCCCTAAAACCAAACTACATTAGCTTTTGTAACCAAAGTAAAAGTATCTATTAGGTATTTGTTGCATTTTCTACAATCGGGTGTTGGTTGTTGTGTATTTAATTATTTTAATTGGACCAAAATAATTTAAAAGATAAGATAAATTTGAAATCCAAAAAGGTACTAGGTTTGATTTAACAGCATTTTGAGCATATTTTGAAAAGAAAAAGGGTGAGATATGTTCCGCACACATGTCCATACGTGGGATAGTAATAAGTATGAATACACCCCTAAACTTTTGTCAAAGTTTGAGGGTGTATTAAAATTAAGCAATCCCAGCCTTCATTACCATCCCATCCAACGTCTGTTCCATACTTCGTTCCAACCATCTAGCGGTCTCAACTAAACACTCAAGATCTGTCCCAGTATCGATGTTCATCCCCCTAAACATGTTCACCATATCCTCCGTACAAACATTGCCAACGGCTTTAGGGGCAAAAGGACATCCCCCTAATCCACCGATTGATGAATCAAAACGAGTGACACCTGCTTGATAGCCTGCAAGGATGTTGGCTAGTCCTAGTCCACGTGTGTTATGGAAGTGCAGTCCGAGTGTCAGGTCTTTTCCGAATTCTTGGTGAAAAGCTGCTACAACATTCTGCACCTGCAGAGGATTCGCCATTCCTGTCGTGTCTGCAAGAGTGATCTCCATACATCCAGCTTTTAAAAACGATTCCGCAACCTTTAACACTTTATGGAGCGGAACTTCCCCTTCGAACGGGCAGCCGAAAGCTGTTCCTAACACACCGGCTACTCCTTTGGATGCTGCACCTTCCTCAATCACTTTCGTCAGTTCTTTAACTGCTTGATCTACCGTTCGTTTTGCGTTTCGTTGATTAAAAGAGTCACTTGTTGTTGTGACGACATGCAGGAAGTCAACGTCTGTATGTAAGGCACGTTCAAGTCCTGATCGGCTGAGGACGAGACCGGCATAACGCACATCATCTCTTTTTGGTACGAGGCGCATCACTTCTTCAGCGTCTGCCATCTGAGGTACGACTTTTTTGTTTACGAACGATACAGCTTCGATGATTCGTATACCGGAGTCGATGAGCTTGTTGATGAGTTCGACTTTCGTTTCTGTAGAAACGAGCTTTGGTTCGTTCTGGAGCCCGTCGCGTGGTCCGACTTCACAGATCTCAATCATTGAGAGTCCTCCTTCAACACATGTATTTTCTTGATCTCGTCTAGGTGAGCCAGCACTTGATCGCGGCCTTGATAGATATGTTCGGTCATTGCGACGCGTGCACGTTCGGAGTCTTGACTTTGTATCGCGAGTAGAATCGTCTTATGCACTTCAAGTGAACGCTTCAGTTCGAACGAGTTGTACCAGTAGAACGAACGGAAGACGAGAGGGACCACGACTACTTTTGATAGATGAAAATAGATGTGCGGATTCTTACAAGCAGAGATGATTGCTTCATGAAACTGCTGGTTGAAGTTCACGATCTCTTTAATAGAATTCATGTCTTTTTCTTGATAGCGTTCGATCGCTTCTTCATAACGGGCGTTCGCTTTCTTTATCTTTTGGATATCTTCTTCTGTACGATGGAGGGCAGCCTGACTCGCGGCGTAACCTTCTAATAGCGTACGAAGGTCATAGATTTGCTGAATGTCTTCCCGGGTGAAGTGTCTTACACTCACTCCGCGTTTAAGAGGGGTAACGAGACCTTCTGATTCGAGCTGTTTGATCGCTTCACGGATCGGTGTCCGGCTCAGCTTCAGTTCCTTCGCTAGGAATTCCTCTCCGAGCCTCATCCCAGGCTCATATTTTCCGTGTATGATGGCTTCTTTTATATAGTTATAGGCATCCATAAAAACCACTCCTTATCCGTATTGTATACAAACGGAAATTCAGTTGCAATAATTTTCTGAAAATATATGGATTTAGAGTTGATAAATCAATCTTTGTTAAATGAACTCAAAAATACCCATTGACTGTTTGTATACAAAGCGTTAATTTGGTATAAAGATTAAGAAAATTATGATTCTTCTAAAAACAAGTTAACGGAGGGATAATATGTCCGATCAACTTCCTTTAGGTGATATTCGTGTCATTGAGCTGGGAACCCTTTTAGCCGGTCCTTTTTCCGGAAGGCTGTTAGCGGACTTTGGGGCAGAAGTGATCAAAGTGGAACCGCCGGGAAAATCAGATCCGATGAGGAACTGGGGAAAGTCAAAAGACGGGGTGGGCCTATGGTGGCCGATCCAATCGCGCAACAAAAAGTCCATCACGCTGAACTTACGAGTAGAAGAAGGGCAGAAGATTTTAAAAGAGATGGTGAAAGACGCGGACGTGATCGTCGAGAACTTCCGTCCGGGAACGATGGAGAAATGGAACCTTTCTTATGAAGAGCTGAAGGAAATCAACCCAAAGCTTATTATGGTCCGAACATCCGGATACGGACAGACGGGACCTTATAAACATCGCGCTGGTTTCGGAAGTGTAGGAGAGGCGATGGGAGGCCTTCGGAATGTGACAGGATTTCCAGATCGTCCGCCTTCACGAATCGGAGTTTCGATCGGTGATACGCTCGCCGCACTCTTTTCCACGATCGGCTGTTTAGTCGCTCTGCATGAAAGGGAGCGATCTGGCGTGGGACAGGTCGTCGATACGGCTCTTTATGAATCGGTCTTCTCGGTCATGGAAAGCCTCATTCCGGATTATATGTTTGCGGGGTATATCCGAGAACGCATGGGGAACATCCTGCCGGGGGTCGCACCATCGAACATCTACTTTACGAAGGACAAGACGTATATCGTGATCGGGGCGAACGCGGATGGCGTGTTCCGTCGGTTATGTGAAGCGATGGGGCAGCCGGATCTGGCGGATGATCCGAGATTCTCTACACACCACGCAAGGGGCGAGAACATGAAGGTGCTCGATATGCTGATCGAGGACTGGACAAAATCGCTCGATGCGAAAGACGCGTTAAAGATTTTAGATGAAAAAGGGGTACCGTCAGGACTCATCTATACGGCAAAAGAGATCTTAGAAGATCCGCATTACCAAGAACGCGAGATGATCGTGAACGTAGAGCATCCGCAGCTCGGTGATTTCCCGATGCCTGGAGTTGTGCCGAAACTAAGCCGTACACCAGGCAAGGTGAAACATGTCGGTCCTGAAGAAATGGGTAAGCATAACGATGAAGTCTACCGAGGTTGGCTTGGTTACAGTGAAGTGGAAATTGAAAGGTTAAAAGAAGCAAGTGTGATTTAAATCGTAGGCTAACGTGTGTAAGATACAAGTTTACGAGTTTGTAAGATAATTACGATTACGTGAAAAAATGAAAAGGCTTCCACCTAAGACTGTACTGCATCATAGATTATCAGCTCCATAGAACTTAATTCTTTTAAGGAGGATATGATATGAAAACCAAGTCAGTGAAGGAACCGATCCGGAAGAAGTGGATCTGGGTCCTGTTGTTCATCAACACCTTATTGATCGTCCCCTGGTATTTTCCGAAGAGTGCAGTTGAACCGTTCATCTTTGGATTTCCGCTCTGGGCGTTTGTTTCTACCTTTTTCACCCTTGTTCTTGGTGCCTATTTAAGCTGGCTCTGCCTCTCTCAATGGAACATCGTGGAGGATGAAGAGGAGAACGCGAAGGGAAAGGGGGATGTGAACCATGGATAAGCTGGTCTTCGCCGGTATGGATGGAATCATCATCTTAAGCATCTTTGCGATTATCATGCTCGTTATCGGGTATTTCTCTGGTAAAGGACAAACGAACCTTCATCATAGTCTATCAGGCTATTATCTGGCTGGAAGAAATCTCGGGTTCATTGCGTTGTTCTTCACCCTTTACGCGACACAGTATAGCGGGAATACGATCGTCGGTTATGCCCCGACCGGATACCGTACAGGATTCTCCTGGCTGCAGTCGATCTCGTTCATGACGATCATCATCGGGATCTATCTGTTGTTCGCGCCGAGATTGTACGTGGTGTCGAAACGCCGGAAGTTCGTAACCCCTACAGATTGGCTGGAGTTCCGGTTCAAATCGAAAGCGGTTACGTTGCTCAGTATCTTCTTGATGCTATGGGGGCTAGGAAACTATCTGTTGGAACAGCTTGTTGCGATCGGACAAGCCGTTGCCGGAATGACAGGTGGGACGATTCCCTATGAGATCGCGGTCGTTGCTTTCGTTCTCGTCATGCTTACTTACGAGTGGATGGGAGGCATGAAGGCAGTAGCGTTCACCGATGTGATGCAAGGACTCGTTCTTATGGTTGGCGTATTCGTGTTTTTAGCGGGTGCTCTGTATTTGGTCGGAGGAAGCTTTAGTGATGTCACCCGGTACATCGCCGACAACGAACCGGCAAAACTAGGGGTTCCGAAGATGGAAGTATCGGTGAACTGGTTCAGTATGCTCGTCCTTGTCGGTTTAGGGGCTTCCATCTATCCGCATGCTGTTCAGCGTATCTATTCGGCTGAGAGTGAACGAACGCTGAAGAAATCTTTCGCTCGTATGGCGTGGATGCCGCCGATCACGACAGGTCTCGTGTTCGTGGTTGGTATTTGTGGGATCATGCTTTTCCCTGGTCTAGATACAGCAGGTTCTGAACAGCTCGTTGGACTGATGGCGAATAAGATTGCGGCGATCAATGGGTTTTATTATTGGATGATGATCATTTTCTTCGGTGGAATCGTAGCGGCGATCATCTCGACAGCTGACTCTGTACTCTTGAGCTTTTCATCCATGTTATCTAATGATGTATATGGCAAGTTCGTTAATCCGAATGCTTCAGAACACCGAAAAGTCATGGTCGGTAAAATCGGGGGCATCATCGCGATTTTCTTCCTGTTGATGATCGCCTGGAATCCACCTGGTACGCTCTATCAGATCTTTGTCTTGAAGTTTGAACTGTTAGTGCAAGTCTTCCCGGCCTTTGTGCTCGGTCTCTACTGGAAACGTCTCGCCGCAAAACCAGTATTCTGGGGAATGCTTATCGGAGCTGTTGTTGCAGGGCTGTTAACATTAACCGGCTATAAGACGGTGTTTGGCATTCATGGCGGTGTGATCGGGCTAACGGCAAACTTTATCATTTGTGTGGTCGGTTCCATGCTCGTTACCGTTTCTGCTGACGAGTCCTTGAAGAAAGAAGAAATGGCAGTGTTGGAGCTTGAAGCTTAAACAAAGTACTCAGGTAAGGTTAATTTTTGTGAACAAAAATCCTCATAAATGGTTATATGAGTGTCACTGTACAGAAATAGGCTATGACTGTACAAAAAAACAGAGCAATCGTACAAAAAAGTCGCGTAACTGTAAAAAAAATCGGTTAACCGTACAAAAACAGACTCAACTGTACAAATTTAAAAAAAGAGTTGAAGTAGACATGGCAAATTTGAGTTTGAGCATCAAACACAGTCGTTTAGAACCGCATTGGCAGATGCTGATCTGGCTCTTGATTGTGCAAATATTGGTCGCCTTTGTGGGACGTGGACTTGTCCCGCTTGGGGTCTTAATCGGAGCTGATCTTTCGCTCACGAAAGCACAGATCGGCATGTTCCCGGCGGGGCTCTTTTTAGGACAGGCAATGTCTTCGATCCCTGCCGGATTCTTAGTGGACCGGCTCGGATCCAGAAGGCTTTTGCTCGCATTGTCATTGTGTTTAGGAGTCGGGTTTATGTTCTCGACTCTTTTTACCCATTTTTGGTCGATGCTCCTATTCGTCGTTATCGGCGGGCTCGGATACGGAGCGATGCATCCGGTATCAAACAGAGGGATCATCTACTGGTTCACTCAAACACAGCGCGGGACGGCAATGGGCATCAAACAGATGGGCGTCACGCTAGGCTCTGCATTATCGGCCGTGATTTTATTGCCGATAGCCGCCTCTTACGGCTGGCGGACAGCCGTAATCGGTGCAGCTACTCTCTTAATCCTGATTGGAGTCCTGTCTTTTTTTCAATACCGTGATTCAGATTCTGCGCCACAAAGAAACAGTGATCAGAAGCTTTCTGTTTTTTATAAAGCCATGTGGAAAATGCTTCAGAACAAGCCTCTCTTACTCGTCAGCCTAAGTGCACTCGGACTGAACGGCGCACAGATGTGCTTAAACACGTATCTCGTGCTCTTTGCGTATGAAAAGATGGGAATCTCCTTGTTTTTGTCGGGAGTCCTGCTCGTCATTTCAGAAGCTTGCGGATCGTTTGGGAGAGTGGCTTGGGGTGTGATCAGTGACAAGGTCTTTAACGGAGAACGGCTGATCATTATTATTATGATCGTCATCCTCTCGGCATTGGCTAGCAGCACCTTAGCGTTGTTACCTGCTCATACGCCGTTTGGTGTCCTTGTTCCGATCATCGCTATATTTGGCTTTGCGGTTTCGGGGTTCAACGGCATCTGGATGAACTTAGCGAGCGAACTCGTCCCGCCGGAACAGTCCGGCATATCGAGCGGGTTGAGCATCACGATCGGTTCGTTTGGTGTCATCGCGGCACCGCCCGTCTTCGGTTTTATGGTGGATTTGAACGGCAGCTACACGTCGGGTTGGTTTTTTATCACCGGGCTGTTATGTGTGGTTTTTGTGATTTTACTCGTCTTGTTTAACGTGAATAAAAAGAAAAAAGAGAGGGTGGAGGAACGTGCAATTTGATCCAAAAGACCTGACAGAAAAGGATGTTTATAAACTATTGGTAGGCTCGGTCGTACCAAGACCGATCGCCTGGGTATCAACCATCTCGACAGAAGGAGTAGTGAATTTAGCGCCGTTCAGCTTCTTTAACGTCGCCTCCCGAAACCCGCCTATGCTCTGTATATCGATCGGACCGGGAGTTGGCGAACGAGAAGGAACGGAGAAAGATACACTCGTCAACATACGAAATCAAAAACAGTTTGTGATCAATGTGGTCCCGTCGTCATTAGGGAACGCGATGCATAAAACATCTGAGAACCTTCCAAGTGAAGTGGATGAGTTTAAAGCGGCGGGACTCACCACGATCGACAGCACCATCGTGAAACCAAAACGTGTGAAAGAAGCGCCGATTCAGATGGAATGTCAGCTCGAACAGATCATTCAACTCGGCAGTGATCATCTCGTTATTGGGAGAATGGTACGCTATCATATCGAGGATGATTATTACCTTGGGAATTATAAAGTGGACTTAGAGAAACTGCAGCCACTCGGAAGATTAGCAGGGAACTATAGTGAGAGCAGAGCGTTCTTTTCACTTCCAAGATAAAAGCATTTTAAAGGGGCGGACACGTTGGTGTCCGCCCCTTTTTAACGTTAAACAATTTAACCGCTATCAATTAGATCGTCTCAATCCAAATATGTTGAGCATATAAACGAGAGACAACGGAATAACGCTCATATTTTTTAGAAAGTAGACACAAGCATCATATAAAGCACTGGGATCGGATGGCTGAATACCCATCCATTCTAAGATAGATAGAAAGAGTAGGCTGATTAACATAATGACTACATTCCCGAGACCAAAAAGAATCACAATGAAAACAATGATTTGGGCAACAACCCCATATGGCCAATTCTTAGTAAAATGAATGGACCACGAATGAGTAAGCTTTTCCCAAAATAGCTTATTCCTAAGTTCACTCATAGGGACCTTTGCCCCTATGCTGATCATGAATAAAAAAAGAAAAACTCTTGAAATCGCAACGATCACTTCTAACCAAAAGGGTGTTTCAGAACTCCACATTTGAAAGGCACGGATGATGGAGGGGATAAGGGAAACCAGCAACCACGTAAAATGGCTGTAGAAAAAACGAATAGACGTTGTAAGAGTGTCTAATCCAACTTTGCCATAATGCCAAACCTCAGAAGATTTAATAATCTCACGTCCTTTCATCTCGCTCTAGATAAATTGAAATAGTTTTAACAGATAAATGATGCTAACAGGGATAAGGAACAAGTTTTTAAACACCAAGATCGTGGCTGAATGAACAGCCTCCTTATTGGAGGTATTAGAATGGAATACCTTTTCGTATAGACGGATTGTCCAATTTTTCCTTATGACGAGATGCAAGATTATATTGTATATGCCGAATATGATGCAGTACCCCACAAGACCCCAGATCAGTTGATTAGAATCGATAAGATTAAACCCCTGAAAGATGTTCGTCCACTCTTGTTTCAAAAATAGATGTCCCACAGGTCTATCATTTCCAATAAACACGATTAATGAATATTGCAGGAGCCGAGATAACCATACGAATAGTTCGAGAACGCCATAATAATTTGTCCTTATTTTCTTTGCAACTTGGAAAAATCGCATAATTGCATGAGGAATAGAAAGAAGAAACAGGATCGGTATCGAAAAATAAAATGCATTCGACCAAACAAAAATCTGAAATCCTTCTTTAATCGGCAGCAGAAAGCTATAGAAAAAGGTATTTATAAACTCGTCCAGCATTGTTGTTATCTCCTCATGGTTCGTTTAAAATTTATTTATACTCAAAAATAAAGTATCTCGAAAATTAAGTATCTCTATTTTAGAGTTAATTTTATAGTAGAGTGGTGTGATAAAATTGTCAACAAAAAATCATACGAATGAAAATGAGTCCAAAAACTTGGGACAAGAATTCAGTTTGAATCTAATCATGTTCCATCAAACGATGGCAGAAAAAGTAGGTTTAAATCTGACCGATTATAAAGTATTAGGAATCATTCCATCCGAAGGGTTGACGGCTGGACAGATCGCTTCGATTACGGGGTTATCTACAGGTATGGTGACCACGGTTCTCGACCGGTTAGAAAAAAAGGACTTTGTGTACAGGGAGAGAGATGGAAGTGACAGGAGAAAAGTGAATGTCAAAGCAAACTTTGAAAAGATTGCTTCTGAAATCGGTCCTTACTTTCAATCCTTCGGGAAGGAAATGGGGAAAATCACTTCCGATTATAGTCCAGAGGAATTTAACATAATCAATGATTACATGAGAAAAAGTATAGAAGTTTTTAAACTGGAAATGAAGAAATTAAAAGAAAAATAACGGTAAGTTCTAAACTCTATTTGCCTCCTACATATAAGGGGGCTAATTTTTTGTTCATTTTTTCCGATATTTACGTCATTTTTTTGGATTGTTGAACATTATGAAAGCGCTTAATATTTGATGTAACAACAATGAAAACGCTTAAAAAAGGGATGGGGGAGATCGATTGATGAAAAAGAGCAAGTTTTTGTCAGCAGCATTAGTAGCCGCTTTAGGGATATCAGGAATCTTAACAGGCTGTTCATCAGAAGGTGATTCAGAAAAAACGGGTGGCAAGGGTGCAAGCAATGAGCTTGTGGTCTATTCACCGAATCCGATTGAATTCAACGAACCATTGGTGAAGGAGTTCGAGGATGAGACGGGCATTAAAGTAGAAGTCATCTCGGCAGGAGCAGGAGAACTTTTAAAAAGAATCGAGTCTGAAGGGGAAAATCCATTAGGTGACGTGATGTGGGGCGGCTCACTTTCTTCACTTGAACCATTTACGGATCATTTTGAGAAATATCAATCCAAGAATGAAGATAAGGTCATCGATGAATATAAAAACGAAGACGGTTATATTACACGGTTTTCTTTAGTTCCAAGTGTCATCATGGTGAACAAGAACCTTGCGGGTGATATGAAAATTGAGGGCTATGAAGATCTATTAAACAAAAAATTAAAAGGAAAGATCGCATTCGCTGATCCTTCGAAATCCTCTTCTTCTTTTGAACAGGTGATCAACCAATTGTATGCCATGGGTAATGGTGATCCCGAAAAAGGCTGGGACTATGTCGGCAAACTGATCGGAAACCTGGATCATAAATTATTGAGTGGCTCTTCTGCTGTGTATAAAGGTGTGGCTGATGGTGAATATTCGGTCGGGCTTACGTTTGAAGAACCTGTCGTCAACTACATGAACGATGGAGCACCTGTAGACATTGTGTATCCAAAAGAAGGAACAATTGTAAAGCCGGATGGAGTTGTCATTATCAAAGGTGCGAACAATCTAGAGAACGCTAAGAAGTTCGTTGATTTTATTACGAATGAAGAATCCCAGACTTTGGTGGCGAACGAATTAAACCGTCGTCCGATTTTATCTACTGTACAAATTAAAGAAGATATCGGCATGAAGCCATTGAAGGATATCCACTTAATTGAAGATGATCAAGAATGGTCCAATAAGAACAAAGAGATTATCCTTGATAAATTTAAAGATATTTTTACAAGTAATTAAACGGCATGTTGAGAGTATGAGTTGTTCGTGACTCATACTCTTTTAAAATAATCGGGGTTGCTAGATAGAGAGAGGCATAAGGAGGAGACAGACGTTGAGTACATCCATCAAGTTTGAACAAGTACGGAAAGACTATGATAAAAATACAGTGATCTCAAATTTAAATGTAATGATCAAGCCAGGGGAATTGTTTACCCTGTTAGGTCCGTCGGGGTGCGGGAAAACGACGTTGCTTCGAATGATTGCTGGATTTCACAGCATCGATGGTGGAACGATTTCCTTTGATGACCAGTCGATCAATGACATTCCTGCTCATAAGCGAAACATTGGGATGGTCTTTCAAAACTATGCGATCTTTCCGCATATGACTGTTTACAACAATGTGAAATATGGGCTGAAGAACCGGAAGATCAGCAAACAAGAAATGATCAAGCGTCTCGATGAGATCATTGAGACGGTACAAATCACGGCATACAAAGATCGTCTTCCAAATCGTCTGTCAGGGGGACAGCAGCAGCGTGTTGCTTTAGCGAGAGCGATCGTCATCCACCCGAAAGTGCTCTTAATGGATGAGCCGTTATCGAATCTCGATGCCAAGCTCAGAATCGATATGCGCCGGGCGATCAGTGAGATCCAACGATCAATCGGTATCACGACGGTTTATGTGACGCATGACCAGGAGGAAGCACTAGCCATCTCAGACCGGATCGCGGTTATGAAGGATGGATTCATTCAGCAGGTGGGCTATCCGGATACGATCTATTTAAGACCTTTTAACGCGTTTGTCGCTACTTTTATCGGGCATTCCAACCTCTTTACAGGTACCGTGGAAAAAGAGAATGGCACGACGTACGTTCATTTGACTAAGGATTACCGCGTCGCGATCGATACGTTAACTGAAGAAGCGCAAGCTGAGGCTTCGGTGATGATCGCGGTTCGTCCGGAAGAGTTTACTCTTTCTGAGGATCATACAGGCATCCGTGCTACGGTTAAACACCGCAACTTCCTTGGAAAATACATCAATTATGAACTTGTCCTTGATGATGGAAGGAGCATTGAATTCACACAAGATACGAACTTGAAAAATCGTTTCATTGAAGTGGGGGAAGTGGTTCATTTGGAAGCCATCCCAGAAAAGATCAATGTATTTACCGCAGATGGTGAGACAAGTCTCATAGCGGGAGTGACCCGATATGTGGAGTGAACTGAATCAGAAGCTAGACTTTTGGAATATCATGACACTGATCATGTTTCTCTTTTTTGCGGTATTCTTGATCTATCCGTTAGGCTCGTTGTTGCTCGGCAGTTTTCAAGGGAGTGATGGGTCCTTTACACTGGAACATTTCCAGACCTTTTTTGAAAAGAAATATTACTATCAATCACTGTTGCATAGCTTTGCAGTTACGATTTCGGTAACCGTTCTGTCGATCGCGATCGGTGTTCCGCTTGCTTATCTGATGGCGACCTTACAAATCCGCGGTAAAGGAATTATTGAGATTCTTATCATTATTTCCGTTCTTTCGCCTCCATTTATCGGAGCGTATTCCTGGATCCTGTTGCTGGGCAGGAGCGGGGTTGTCTCAAAGTTCTTCATGGAGCATTTTGGTGTAACCGTTCCAAGTATTTATGGGTTTAGCGGAATCCTATTAGTGTTTACGTTGAAATTATTCCCTTATATCTATTTATATGTTTCGGGTGCTTTAAAGAAGATGGACTCGTCTTTGAGTGAGGCGGCGGAAAGCTTAGGCGTGACGGGGATCAAGAAAATGACGACCCTCATCTTACCGCTTGTGCTGCCAACCGTATTAGCAGGTGCCATGCTTGTGTTTATGAACTCGCTGGCTGATTTCGGTACTCCGATGTTGATCGGCGAGGGATATTCGACCATGCCTGTTTTGATTTACTCGGAATTTATTAGTGAAGTAGGCGGAGATGCCCATTTTGCTGCGGCTCTATCAACGATTATGATACTGATTACAACGGTGATCTTTATCGCGCAAAAATATGTAGTCAACAAGAAATCCTATGAGATGAGCTCCCTTAGACCGATCCAACCTGCAAAGACAAAAGGGATAAAAAACGTATTAGCCCATTTGTTCATATATGTTATTGTTGGATTAGCGATCATTCCGCAAGTAACGGTGATCTATACCTCCTTCTTAAAAACAAGAGGAGCGATGTTTATCGATGGCTTTACGTTTGATAGCTATCGAAAAGTATTAGACCGCATGGGTGATTCCATCTTGAACACCTATGTGTATGGGATCATCGCACTTATCATCATCATTGTGCTCGGGATGCTCATCTCCTACGCGTCGGTAAGAAGGAAGAACTTTTTTACCTCGTTCATTGATACGATTGCGATGTTTCCTTATATCGTGCCAGGTTCGGTGCTGGGGATTACGCTATTGCTTGCCTTTAATAAAGCCCCTTTATTACTCAGCGGGACAGCAAGCATCTTGATCATATCGTATATCATCCGGCGTCTGCCTTACACCATGCGTTCGAGTGCGGCGATCATCTATCAGCTTAGTCCGAGTATGGAAGAAGCTTCGATCAGTTTAGGCTATTCACCCATGAGGACCTTTATCAATGTAACAGCGCGCCTCATGATGCCGGGCGTCTTAGCCGGGGCACTATTAAGTTGGATTACGGTCATCAATGAATTAAGTTCCTCTATTATTCTATTTACAGGGAATACGAGAACGATGTCTGTTGCCATCTATTCTGAAGTCATCAGGGCGAGTTATGGTACAGCTGCCGCACTATCGACGATCTTAACGGTTACAACAGTAGTTTCTCTCTTAATCTTCTTTAAGGTGACCGGTTCAAAAGAAGTTAGCTTATAATAAGATAGAAAAAGGCAACTCTATAGAAATGAGTTGTCTTTTTCTACATTGAATCTATCATCTTGGTAAAAGGGGCAGGCACATGGAACAAAGGATGAAGGTATCCAGTCTCTATCGTAAAGAGTTAAAACGGTCACTGATCGGCTTTGGAATCGTTCCGGTAGCCATCATCGTGTTCATCTTCTATAATCTCTTTTTCGTGATCAGCTATCAAATTTTAGAAGAGAACACGTATAACGAAGGGAAAAAAGTAGCCGATGAACTGCAGTTGAAATTCTCACAAATCTCAAACCAGAGCGTAAAACTAGCAAGTGAGATGGATATGGATCGATTAGAATTTAATAGTTCGTATCGCCAAGAGATGTACGGGAAGTTGTATAATGCAGTAAATGAACAAAAACTAAACAGCTTGTTTTTAGTTATAGATTCAGAGGGAAATGTGCTTGCCACCAACTGGACCGAGGAACCTGATGATAACCATAAGAACGCGGTATGGTACTTAAACAAACGGTTGAAAAAGGGTGATGAAGCGAAAAGCTTGATGTATCCGAACCGGCAAACGTTAAAGAACGACAGAGTCTTCTATAATATTGCTAACCCGATTTATGATAAGCATGGTCAGGTCACGGGTTATATCATTTTTAACCTGTTGGAGAACAAGTTCCGGCAGCAGATGAACAATGTGCATTATACCGATATCGTGATCACCGATCAGTATGAGAACAGTATCTTAACTTCGAATGAGATGCTCTTAACACAGGCCGGGAAATTGAGAGCCGTAGATGGCAACCGGTATATTTTAAATAAGATCTCTATGATGGACGAGACGATTCAAGTCCATTCGATTTTGTATATTAGTTTATTTAAGAAGCTTTATAAGATCGGGTTGTTTACACTGATTGGAGTCTTTCTCCTCATTACCATCGGAACGATTGCTTTTGCCAACCAATCGACAAGGAAAAAAATGCGGTCGATCGACCAATTGTTAGAAGTGATCACGAATGCCAAACAGGGGCATTTTAACCAGGAAGTCAAATTTGATAAAGAAGATGAGTTCCAGGTCATCGGAGTATATGTCCAACAGCTTCTTCACGATATTGATTGTTTAATAAAGGAGAACAACGAGTCGGTTAAAAGAAGTTCTCAAGCCGAACTGAAGCAGTTAGAGATGCAAATTGACCCGCATTTTTTATTTAACACCTTAGAGAACATTAAATATATAACGAAAATCAATCCTGCAAAAGCGGAGCGGTTAATTGTGATCCTCTCCAAATTACTCCGATATAGCATTAGCAATAATATGCAGTTCAATCGGATTGAAGCTGATATCAATTACTTGCGAGACTACCTGACTTTGCAGAAAACCCGCTTCGGCGATGCATTAGATTACACGATTGATGTTCAACCCGGAACCGAAGAGTATCCTCTTCCTAAACTGATTATTCAGCCACTCGTTGAGAATTCGATTAAATACGGTTTTCAAACCAAAGCAAACTTGAAGATTGAAATTCTGATACGGAGCACGAAAAAAGCGTTGTACTTAATTATTCGTGATCATGGGGAAGGGATCGAAAAGGAACGATTAAAAGCATTGAAAGATTCGCTTCTCGTTGAGGAAAATGATACGAATCATATCGGGATTTACAATGTGAATCGCAGAATCCGATTGTTATACGGTAAGCGGTACGGCTTACGAATCTTTAGTGAAAAGGGTGTAGGAACGCTTGTTGTGGTTCGATTGCCAATCATAAAGGAGGGAAGTTCGGATGATAACGGCATTGATAGTGGAGGATGAACAAATGATCCGCAAAGGGATGATGTATACGATCGACTGGAAGGGCATGCAGACGGAAATCATCGGTGAAGCCGCCAATGGCCAAGAAGGACTGGAGAAAATTATCGCGCTCAAGCCTGATCTTGTGATTACAGATATCAAGATGCCCATTTTAAATGGTACCGACATGATCCAAGAGGCTTCCCGCTTTCATGATTTTGAAACGGTTGTACTTTCCAGTTACAGTGATTTTGAGTATACGAAAAAATGCATCCAATTACAGGTCTTTGATTATTTGCTTAAACCCATTGATGAAGAGATTTTAAAAACAATGATGGATAAATTGGTACAAAAGATCAGAGAAAAAAAGAAGCAAGAAATCCTTCAGCAGAAAATGGACAAGTCTTCGATGAAGCTGCTTTTTCCGGAAAAAGAAGAGATGCGATCCTATAATACGTATACACGCAAAGTGATTGAAAGTATTCAGTCCCGATATGCGGAAAAGATCAATCTTGAGGATTTGGCGCAGGAATTGTGTGTGAGTTCCAGTTATTTAAGCCGAGTGTTTAAAAAGGATACGAATCGCACGTTCAACCATTTCCTAAATCAACAAAGAATCCAAGCCTCCATCCCCTTATTGCTATCGAAACAATACATGATGTATGAAATCGCCGAAAAAGTAGGCTTCAGTGATTACAAACAATATCATGCCGTATTCAATAAATATATGGGCTGTCCGCCAACTGAATTCATTCAGGGGGTTGAGGCGAAGCCTGTCACCTCTCGTGCACAGTCAAATGGGGAAGAATAAAGAGAACACCACTAAGATCATAAAGCGAGCTTAAAGGGTAACGACTCTTTAAGCTTTTTTTATGTTAAAATTATACATGTGTGAAAATTCCTTTAAGGAGAGTGGGAAGATGGATGTATTCGTGAGTCAGTATGATTGGATCCAGCGAACAAGGGAAACGTTATTTCGGTATTGTGAATCGATGACACCTGAGGATTATGTAAAAGAGATTGATAGTTTTGCCGGGGATTCGATCCGTAACCTGCATGTTCATGTCGTGAATTGCTACCGCATTTGGCTCGGGAATCGTGCGTTTGGAAAACCGCTTGCCGAGATCAAACCTGAATCCGTTCGAACCGTTTTAGAGATGCGCGAAATTTTTATGGAGAATGATGCGTTGGTCCATGAATTTCTGAATCGATTTAAAGGAGACTGGAATGAGTCCACGCTTGTCACATTTAGAAGCGGCAATCGCGCAGAGTTCACAGCTCTCTGGCTTTACACACATACCACAACCCACGAATTCCATCACAAAGGACAAATTGTAAAGATCGGCCGTATCCTCGGGTATATCCCGCCAGAAACGGATTTGATAGAACCGGAAATTCAAGCAGTGCAAAAGTAAAAGTGATAAATGGAGACAGCCATCTAATTTGAAATTAGATGGCTATCATTTTCTTATTGATTCAGTTCCTACTATATAATATAGAAAATTTACAGTTATAGTAAATATCGAAAAGGAGCGAAACAAAGATGAGCATAATTGGTAGAGTACTTCTTTTAGTTTATGTAATAATCGTGGTTCTTTGGCTTGCGAATTCCGAATACCTGTTTTCATTCGGCGGGCTAACTTTTTGGTTGTTTCTAATCCTGTTCGGTGTTCTTATTCATAATCAGATTAGTAAACTTTTTATTAAAAGGTTAATAAAGATATCTAATATAGTAGCACTAACTGCTGCGATCTACTATATAACCCGTTCAATGCCTTAAACGAAGTGTGATTTATAAGCATAAAAAAAGAGCAAAGAAATCTCTGCTCTTTTTTTACCTATTCACTTGCTTTAACTTGTAAAGGAGGAGGAACTAACCATCCTTTTTCTTTGTTTAATTTCAGCATCTTTGCACCAAATTGTGCTTTTGCCATATGAAATTGTCCGTACATAACTCCAATATCTTCACGAATGCTTTGACCAATCATGGTGCTGCAAGCCACGAGTCCTGCTGCCACATCTTTTGAAACAGAAGCACTGATTTCAGGATCAAGGAACCTTGCTCCTGGAGGAATATCTTCTAGTTTTGCTACCGGTCGCTCTGGGGGTGCAGGTGGTAATCCGACGCCATTCGCCTTCAGTAATTCTTCAATTTGCTTGTTCTCATTTTTAAGCCCTTCAATCGCTTCTTCAACCAGCTTTTTCAGATCGCTGTCGCCTGTATGGTTCGCAAACACTTGGTAGCCCGCGATCATTCCTTGATTGGTTAACAAGTGAGTCCAAGCTCCATATATTTCGCCGTAATGCATTGGCTCATCTTTTGGATTGCCACTTAAGATTCCCATAACTACACTCCTTATGTTTTGTTTAAAATTCATATGCTTTCTCCTTTTATAGAAAACCGTAACAAAAGTTAGTATGGGGCTATTATTTACTTTTATACTAAAAAAGAGACTGAATTAAAAACGCAAATACCTGCATTCTCATTCGTCTCTTTCACTTTATTTTTCGTCCTCAACTAAATGCTTCAGCATAGACAGTTTGTTCTCCCAGAACCTTTCGTAATAGGAGAGCCACTGCTTCACTTCGGTTAATGGTTCCGGATGCAGTTGATAGATCTTTTCGCGGCCTTCTTTGCGTCCCGAGATCAATTCAGCCTCTTTTAGGATGTTCAGGTGCTTGGTTACCGCCGTCCGGCTCATGTCAAAATGATCGGCGATCTCGGAGATTGGACGTTCACTTTCTGAGAGCAGGCGGAGGACTTCCCGTCTTGTCGGGTCAGCGATTGCTTTAAAAACATCATGTTTTTCAGCTGGTGCTGCCACTTAACCCTCAACCACCTTTTTCAGGTCTTGAACAATACCTACCCAGCCGCCGTTCATGCGGTCACGGATAACAGAGCTTTTTTCTCCTGCTTTGCCAACGATCTCATCTTCCTCTTTCCATCCGCTATGAATAAGTGTGAACTCTGTCTTATCCCCTTGCTCTTTTAATAAGAAGGTAACCACCCAGCCATCTGTATCCCAGCTAAAGGAAATCTTGTGAGGTTCGTCGATCACCAATACTTTGCATGGTGATGGGCCAAAAGGGGACTGGATATGAAATTCATGTCCTTCTTCTGCTTTAAAATCGTTCGGCATGAACCAAGATGATATGCCTTCTGCAGTAGAAACAGAACTCCATACCTTTTGAATCGGTGCGTTAAATAGAGCGGTTTGTTTAATATCTGGTAATGATGACATATGTTCAACTCCTCTTAAAATATAACCATTTGGTTTCGTGTTTAGAATATAACACCTTTTGGTTATGTGTCAATATAAAGGAATCAATTTCCTTTTATAGAAGAAAGAGTAATGGAAAGAAGTAAGCAGTGTCAGATTAGATTGGAGCAGCTTTTTTATTGTGTAATCATTTCTATAAACCGCAGAAAGTATGATAAACTGCTTTTTTATGAATACCTTTGTTTTTGTACATAATGAATAAGAGGTAAATTCTAGAAGGAAAGTGTGGTTGAATGTGAATCAGGTTACGAAAGTGTTTTGGTTTTCACTCGTCATCTCCATCATCTTTGTAGCGTGGGGTGTGATCTCACCGAAATATTTAGAGAGTGTGATGACGGTCTGGAAAGGGTTTTTCTTAAATAATTTTGGCTGGTATTATCAGTTGATTGCAACGTTCTTCCTTATATTCGCACTGTTCTTAGTGTTTAGTAAATACGGGAAAATTAAGTTAGGTAAGGACGAGGACAAGCCGGAGTTCAGCCGGCCGACGTGGTTTGCCATGCTATTCAGTGCTGGGATGGGGATCGGTCTCCTGTTCTTCGGTGTATCAGAGCCGATCTCCCATTTCTCTACACCGCCAGTTGGAGAAGGAGGGACCACGCAGGCTGCGAATATAGCGCTTCGCTATACCTATCTACACTGGGGGTTCCATGCCTGGGCGATATACGCGACGATCGCTTTGGTCTTGGCGTATTATAAGTTTCGGAAAGGTCTTCCTGGATTGATGAGTGTTACGCTCTATCCGCTAATTGGTGAAAAAGTGAAGGGACCAATTGGTACTGTCATTGATATTGTTGCAGTGTTTGCAACGATCTTTGGAGTGGCTGCCTCATTGGGCCTTGGTGCCGCACAGATTAATGTAGGAATGAACTATGTATTTGGCATTCCGAATAACTTTACGGTCCAGCTACTGATTATAGGTATCGTGACCTTGCTCTATCTTGTTTCTGCAGCAACAGGTGTCAAAAAAGGGATCAAGTATTTGAGTAATGCAAATCTGATATTGGCAGTAGTCATATTCTTTTTGTTTCTGTTCCTTGGTCCGACCGTTTTTTTACTTGATTTGATGGTGACGACGTTTGGTGGCTATATTCAGTATTTACCGAGCTTAGGACTTCGTCTCGCACCGTTTAATAAAGAAAATGCAACATGGGTGCAGGACTGGACGATTTTCTATTGGGCTTGGTGGATCGCATGGGCGCCGTTTGTCGGAACGTTCATCGCACGTGTTTCTAAAGGTAGGACAGTAAGGGAGTTCGTCATTGCGGTGTTGGTTATTCCTACACTCGTATGTGTGATCTGGTTTGCCGTGTTCGGTGGAACAGGAATCTATTTAGAGATATTCGAGAAATTAAAGGTATCTGAACAATCGCTAGAAACGGCGCTTTTCTTTGTGTATCAGCAGCTGCCGTTCGCGATGGTATTGATCGTTTTGACATTGTTCCTGATTTCGACGTTCTTTATTACATCGGCAGACTCGGCAACGTTCGTCTTGGGTATGCAGACGACAAACGGGAGCTTGAACCCGCCTAACGTTGTAAAAATCATCTGGGGACTTATCCTTTCTGCTTCAGCGATCGTCTTAATGCTCTCAGGAGGATTGAACGCGATGCAGACAGCCATTATCGTCAGCGCGTTCCCATTATCCTTTGTCCTTCTGCTCATGACGGCATCTTTACTTAAGTCGTTTAGAGAAGAGGTAAAGGGGAAGAAAAAGAAAAGGAAAGTATGAATGGAGGGGCTGGCTCAAAAGTGTACTAACTTTTGAGTTCAAGCCCTTTTTTATATGAAATACGAGAAAAAAGGGGACGTTTTGATGAATCAAAACTAGCTAAGATCTTAAACATTGCAAGAATTCAAACTAAAATGACCTCCTATCAAGCAGTTGTTAGTGCTAAGTAAGACTCGGCTCATCCAGTTTGAGCGAAAAAGCACTCATTCTGAGCGAAGATAAGGAATTTTGAGCGTAGCTCGACGATTCTGCGCGTAACTCGAGGATTTTGAGCGAAAAGTGGGTCATCTTGCGCGAACGTGTAACAAAATAAAAAAACACGTACCGTAAACTTCATTAAGACTATTGATTAAAGAAGGCTGACTCTGGTCAGCCATCATTTCATAAAAGATCCTTTTTTTAAACTCATCGTCGTAAGAGAACACAAAGGACCTCATAAATGGCCTATTAGGTAATCTTATTTTCCCTGTCGGTTAACAAATTTCTAAATATTTTAAAAATTTTGACGAAAAGTGTAGACTTGTGAAAAGTTGAATGGTAATATCTTACTAAATAGTACATCCTACAGGGGTAATTTGTACTATAAAATCTAAACAGGAGGAATAATGGGGTAGTTATTAGTTAAGTTGATTGAATAAAACTGAAATTTAGGAGGAAATGAATGAACTTCACATTAACGCATCAAAAAGTAAAGGATTACGAGATTAATGAAGATACGATGGCTATCGTTCCATTCATCAATGAGAGAGGAGCTGTATGTTCTGAAGTATATGAACGTGAAGCGGTCATCCTGGTTGAAAAGAAACCTTTACGTCTCATCAAAGATAACTGCCTGTACTATGGGGGCTCTTACGATGGAAAAAAGGAAGCAGCACGCATCAATATGGGAAAGATGTGCTTCGCTCCGATCATGATCGATTCAAAACTTGACCTCTATTTTTTCCCGATCCAATCACCACGAAACGATACCTGCATCTGGCTAGCACAACCTCACATCCGAAGAATTGATAGAACTGGTCATAAACGTTCCAGTGTTATTTTTTTCAACGGCATGGATCTGTCCATCGCTAACACCCGCGCTTCCTTATTAGGAAAACTCCATCGAGCCGCTCAATACAGAAGTGTTCTGATCAATCGAACCAATGAAAGAGAAAGAAGACGAGAACAAGTAAGAAATCGTGACCTGGTTCTTACATAGAACATGAACGAAAGAACGCCTGATGTGAAGTGATCAGGCGTTTTTGTTGGTAGATCTTCATCCGTTATGGGTCTGATCATTACTTCTTTATCGCTGTATGCCATAATTTTCTCCACGTTACTATTTGATAGCCGCCGACCTTACGATATCTTTCCAGTAAGCCCAGGACTGAAGGTATTCCTGAAGGTCTTCAGGATGATGAAGGGTGCATGTTGCCATTCTGAAGTAAAGACCGATTAACACTTCCTCGTACAACAATCTATCATTCTTGTTTTTTGCCGTTTGTAATCGGTTCGCACATGATTTTATTGTTTCTTTCGTTAAGTCATCGGGTGAAGAACAAAAAGCGTAGATTAAATCATACAGTGGATCACCGTGGACAGGAGTCGGATCGATTACACTAGTCAACTTTCCTTCATTAAAAATAAAATTATGGACACCGCAATCACCATGCAACAAGTATCGTTTCGTAGTGTCATTATTCCTGTCGGTGCTATTTACGAGATTCAGAACAAAGTCATGATCTTCTTTTTTGAGATAAGGATCCAACATGGTTCTTGAATCGTTTGCTCTTTTAAATAAGTAGTTTGACCACGAATCGGCGGGTTCATCTGTCCACCCCCAGCCGTCAGCTTTTTCAACAGGTCTATAGTGATTGATCAGATGGTCTGCCAGTGTCTGCAGCATCTCCTTTTTATGTTTACGAGGATAATTCACTGCACCGGAAACAAAAGTATAAACGATGTACCGATGAGACGGGTCTGTATATAAGAGGTCAGGCAAAAAATCAATATCCTTATAAAAAGCTAGAAAGTGAGATTCAGCTTCTAACACATGAGGCTCATTAAACTTTACAACGTATTGATTCGTTTTGTTGTCGTGAAGCAGGTATAGCTTGCTCGTTGTCCCGCCGCTTAATTGCTTTGTTTCTACGATCGGCTCTATCATTCCATTATTATTTAATTCGTGGATTACCGTCTTGATGTCCATCCAAACACCTCCACTATCAATTTAACATAATTCTCCAAGGTCGATGGGTAAAAGAGGAGATTCAAAACTAGTAACGAATTAAAAAACGTTTGGATTAAGAACTCAGGGATTTGCGTGGGAATTCAGCGGGGATGCGTTTTTCGCTGGAAAGTAAAAAAAGAGAAATAGGTGTCTATTTCTCTTACAGGTTATCTTCTTGTTCATAAGCGATCACTACTACTTTTTTGTTCGCTTGCTGGCTGAGCTTATCTTCCAGAGACTGAATCTCGTCGACCAGGTTCTCAGCAAGATTTGCAGCTTTAAAGTCTTTTGTGTTCATATTTTTCATCGCTCCTTTATAAAATATAGTCTTGCCATGAATAAAGGGGTGTATTCAAAGGTACGGGGGAATGTGATATGAGTAACTTTGCTAAAACACCGGAACCGCCTTATTATGCGGTGATTTTTACATCTAAACGAACCGAAGTGGATAAAGGGTACGGGACCATGGCTGAGAGAATGGTTGAGTTCGCATCAAAAGAAAAAGGATACCTGGGTATAGAGAGTGCACGTGAAGCTGATTTTGGGATTACTGTTTCGTATTGGGATTCATTAGAAGCGATTCAAAAGTGGAAAGAACATGCCGTACATAAGATCGCTCAAGAAAAAGGAAAAGCGGAGTGGTACAAAAACTATTCCGTCAGAATCAGCAAGGTAGAGAGGGATTATTCTTTTTGAGAGGGGAGTGGAATGAATTTGATCAAATTTAAGAAGATTGATTCAGAGAGCTGGCGAGCAGCGATGGAACTATCAGTAAGCCCTGAACAGGAAAAGTTCGTCGCATCTATTACTCCGCCTGTTGCAATCGCCCTTGCGAAAGCTTATATCAGACCTGACGGAAAAAACATCGAACCCTATTGTGTCTATCATTCAGGCGAAATGATCGACTTTTTCAATCTGCACTATACATTAGGCAGTAAGGAGGATTATTGGCTATTCCACTTTTTTATAGGGGAAAAATTTCAAAGAAGGGGTTATGGGTCTGAAACGATCAATGCGTTAATCCAGCACCTTAAACAGAACCATCCTTCCTGTCAGTGCCTACGTTTAACGGTCCATCCTGAAAATGAGGCGGGAAAGAAATTTTATCTGAAACTTGGATTTAAAGAAGAGCATATTCTCACATTCGGTGAGCCTACGTATTCTATTTCCATCTAATTTGAAATCCTAAAAATACCAGAAACAGCATGATTGTCAGTTTCTTCATAATCGTGGTATTATGTAGTGCGCGAATGTTTGTTCTAATGAAAATGTGTTAAACCTAATACAGATAAATTAACAAGAAGAACAACAGTCAATAAGTCGTTTCAAGGGTTATGCAAGTCTGTGTACACCATTTGAATGAAAGGAGAAAAAGTGAATAATCAAGATCATACATCAGAAACTAGGGGAACGTTCGGAAGCAAAGCTGACTTATTGTTAGTGATCATCATGATTCTAGGTGTGTTCGTGGCCATCTTAAACGAAACGCTTCTAAATGTTGCACTGACCAAAATCATGGATGACTTTGGCATCGAACCGAGTACCGCGCAATGGCTATCGACAGGATACCTCTTGGTCATTGGGGTCCTCATCCCGGTTACTGCTTATCTTATTCAGCGGTTTACGACAAGAACGTTGTTCCTCGGGGCAATGTCATTGTTTACTTTAGGAACTTTTATCGCCGCCATTTCACCTGGGATCGAATTCCTTATACTCGGAAGGCTGCTTCAAGCATCAGGTACTGGAGTGCTGTTTCCTCTACTGACAAATGTCGTGTTTGCTGTCGTTCCTTTTGAAAAAAGGGGATCGGCGATGGGGACGATCGGTATTGTCATTACCTTTGCTCCAGCGATCGGACCGACACTCTCAGGAATTGTAGTTGAGCATTTTAGCTGGCGAGTGCTTTTTTACGGTGTGCTGCCGATTGCACTCCTCGTAATTGGATTTGCTTTGGCGAAGCTTAAGAACGTGACCGAGACAAGGAATCCAAAAGTCGATCTCATCTCGCTCCTGCTCTCTACAGTAGGGTTCGGGGGAATTGTTTATGGCTTCAGCAGCTCGGGGGAAGGTAGCGGAGGATGGTCGAGCCATGAGGTGTTGATTCCGATCATCGTCGGGGTCATCGCTTTAGTTCTGTTTACATGGAGACAATTGACTATCTCAGAGCCACTCTTAGATCTACGTACGTTTAAGTACAGCATATTTAGAATGTCGACCATGATCATGATGATTATCATGATGGCGATGTTTTCGGCCATGTTGCTGCTGCCGATTTATCTTCAAAATGCCCTAGGATACAGTCCTTTAAAAGCAGGACTGATCATGCTCCCAGGTGGTATTGTGATGGGGATTATGTCTCCGATCACAGGTCGTTTGTTTGATAAATTCGGTGCAAAGTGGCTTGCATTGATCGGGTTAGGACTCGTTGCTATCACGCTTTTACAATTTGCATTTATCGATTTAACCACAGCTTACTTGACGATCATGATCTTCAATACCTTGTTGATGTTAGGTATTTCGATGGTTATGATGCCGATCATGACGAATGCACTGAATGAACTGCCGCCTCCGTTATATCCGCATGGAACGGCGATTATCAGTACGCTCCAACAAGTAGCGGGTGCTGTTGGAACAGCATTGCTCGTTTCGGTCATGACAAATCGGTCTGCTCAATTCTTAGAGAATGAGGGAATGAAGGAAGACGGCGTTACGATGCAGATTCTCGCTATGATTGCCGGAATGAAGAGCGCATTCCTGCTTGCTTTCGGATTAGTTGTGATTGCCTGGATCGTTTCCTTCTTTATTAAACGAGCGGTTCCGCAAGCTCCAGCTATGAAAGCCGAGCCAGAAACGCAACAATAAAAAGAAAGCCGATTATCTCACTTTTGTTGAGTTAATCGGCTTTTTTTAATCATATCCAGATATTGAAGATCCCCTAGACCATACTCCTTATAGTTCTTGAAAAGTTTAGTTGTCAGTTCATCATCTGAGAGATGTAAGTTTTCCTGGATGAACCTCATGATCTCATTGTCTTCTTTTAAATAATCTAAATAAAGTTCGACTCCCTTTTTTAAAGGCGCGAGATTGATAGAATCTGGCATCGTTTTCTCCATCAAAACGAGTTTGTAAAGCTCATAATATCCTTGAGCTCGTATGGTATAGTGTTCGATTGGTTGAAAGTGATCATCAACGATATGGAGTGTAATCGTGCTTTGATGATTGGCTTGATCGAGCCAGGCGAGAATGGTCAGATAATTGATCTGGCAAAACATATCAGCATCAAACCAGAGTTCAACTCTTTCAAACTCGTGATTTAACAATGGCTGAAGGGGCTGTAACGTGATTTTCGTATATTCATCAACTGTCACGTGGTGGACCATTGAACGAATCTCTGAAAATTTTTTGGAAAAGATGTCTGACAGGGTTTTTCCAACACACATCGCTTCGTTAAAAGGAATGTTCCTTTCATCTTCAAGGTAGTTTGTTTCTGAGAAATGCTTGTCCATTACTTGGCCGTTTAGAATATGTAGAATGTGATTTGATGACAACGCAACAACCTCCTATAAAACGTCTGGGAATACAAACTCATCATGCTTATATTTTATAAAATAATCAAGTAACTCTGGATGAAAAGGAAGAATAAAAAATAAAAGAACCGTGTCAGCATGATTGCCGACACGGTTCTTCTCATTTAATTAGCTTACTTGTCTGCGGTACTCTTCAGCTTTTATCGGATTGTATTGACCTTCCCATTTAGACATAACAACAGCTGCAAGGGAGTTACCCACAACGTTAACTGCCGTACGTGCCATATCTAGGATTCTATCAATACCAGCGATGAATGCTAATCCTTCAAGCGGAATTCCAACAGTACCAAGCGTTGCTAATAGAACAACGAACGATACGCCAGGAACACCTGCGATTCCCTTAGACGTTACCATCAACACAAGTAAAAGGGAAATCTGTTCAGCAATCGAAATTTCGATGCCATACATTTGGGCAATGAATAATGCCGCAATTGCTTGATAGAGAGTAGATCCGTCCAGGTTGAACGAATAACCTGTCGGAATTACGAAAGAAGTGATGGCTTTTGGACATCCGAACTTCTCCATTTTCTCCATCAGTTTTGGTAATACCGCTTCTGAGCTAGCTGTAGAATACGCTAAGATTAGTTCATCTTTTAAAATTTTGATCAGTGTAATAATGTTTACTTTCACCATCGCAGCTACCGCCCCTAATACGACGATGACGAAGAAGAACATCGCACCGTATACGACTAGGACAAGCTTGCTTAATGGGATTAAGGATTCTACACCGAACTTAGATACAGTCACACCGATCAGTGCAAATACACCGAATGGAGCCAGTTTCATGATTTGGTTTGTGATATAGAACATGGCATCGGCTGTTCCTTGGAAGAACGCTAATACCGGTTTACCTCGTTCACCGATCGCTGCAATCCCGAGTCCGAATAACACGGAAAAGAAGATGATCGCAAGCATATCTCCTTGAGCCAATGATTCAAAAAGGTTCGTTGGAACGATGTTAATAAATGTGTCCGCTATACCGTGACTTTCCACAGATTCCGTTGTTTTAACGTAACTGGAAATATCCCCTTTTGACAACGTTTTCATATCCACGCCTGCTCCAGGCTGGAAGATGTTAGCGACGAATAGACCGACCACAATTGCTATCGTGGTAATGATTTCAAAATACAGAATGGTTTTTCCACCTAGACGCCCTAATTGTTTAATGTCCCCAACACTTGCTACACCCACGATCAAACTCGAAATGACGATCGGGATGACGATCATTTTAATCAAACGGATAAAAATATCTCCAATTGGCTGTAAGTAGCCCTGTACGGTTTCATTTCCGTAGAACAATGCACCGATCAAGATACCGAATGCTAGTCCGATCAAAATTTGCCAAGCTAAACTAATTCTTATTTTCTTCAATTTGGATCACCTTCTTCTTGTTGTAATGTTCGAGTTGTCTGCATGAAGAATATTTTAGTCAGAAAATTAAATGATTGTCAAACTTAAATATTGGCAAATGAAACGATTTTTATAGGAAAACAACGGTTTTTGGGCAAAAAAAAAGCATGAGGAATGCGCCTATAGATGCTTTTGTGCTTTACTTCAATTAAGTAAATGCATATGTTAAAATTAATCTTAGAAAGGGGGGAGTAAGAATTGCGGAAGATTTTGTTGTGGGCTTTGCTGTTTGTGTTTGCCGGAACATCACTTGTCCCAAACTATAACATGAAAAACCTTTCATCCTCGAATGATGAATTTGATTTTTCCTCGGTTGAATCCTTCGATTCCTCAAACATTATTGGCGAATATCCAACAAAAAGTAAGAAATTAAAAAAGAGTCAAATGGCGATCCAGTTAAACAACAAACAGATGGAAACGAAACTGCCCGTCGCGCATTTTCAACCTTATAGTGAACGTACTCACAAGGACGCCATATTTCTTACTCCTTATCAATTCGAATCGAATTACCTCTGACGATCATACAATATCCTTTTTATTCTTAAGAACCCTTATACAACAAGGGGTTAATTCTTAGTTTAAAAAGTTAAACTCATCAATTATTCCTTTGTTAAACCTAAAAAGAATAAAAGGAGATTGTTATGATCGTAAAAGAAATCGAATTACCCGGAATCGGCAGAAAATTTGAAGTAGAAATCGCAAATGGAGACAAAGTGGTAGTTATTATTCATGACGATGGACGTCGGGAGATCTACCATTTTGATAAAGAAGATTATGAAGAAAGTTTGTCATCCGTAACGTTAAGTGATACGGAAGCCAGACAGTTCGCAGCCATCATCGGCGGTATGATCTATCGTCCAAAAGCTATCGAAAGCATTGAGATGGCGTTTGATGAACTGATGATCGAATGGTATAAAATTGAACGAGGCGCTTATGCGGTTAATAAAACCATTGGTGAATTGGACATCCGCCAACAATATGAGATTTCTGTAATTGCCATTGTAAAAGGGAATGAAAAGGTGCTGAACCCTGGACCTGAAACGATGATCCATGAAGGGGATATGATTGTCCTCTCAGGGGAAAGAGCTGGTGTGAAGAAAATCATTAAAGAAATGTTCTCTACTGAGGTGGCCGGTGAATGACGAATCACCTCGTACTTGAAGTTGGAACAGCTCTTATTATTATCGCTATCGCAGCTTTACTCGCAAACAAATTGAAATTTTCCATCATTCCATTCTTGATTATATTTGGAATGTTGGTTGGTCCCCATGCACCGGTCGTTGGTGTGTTGGATTTTACGTTTATAAACAGTAATGAGATCATCACCTTTTTTGGCAGGGTTGGTGTATTGTTTCTGTTGTTTTATCTTGGTTTAGAGTTCTCGGTAGGAAAGTTAGTGCGGTCGGGTAAAAATATTGCCGTCGGAGGCAGTATCTATATTCTGATTAACTTTACGTTAGGGTTGCTCTATGCTTTCGTTATGGGCTTTGCCTTATTAGAAGTGCTCATTATAGCTGGAATTATAACCATTTCATCGAGTGCGATCGTCGCAAAAGTCATCGTTGATCTAAAACGAACCGCTAATCCCGAAACGGAACTGGTTCTTGGAATCATCATGTTCGAGGATATTTTCTTGGCCGTGTATCTATCGATCGTCTCCGGTTTGGTATTAGGAGATGCGACTTCTGTGTTGGGTGTAGTGAAGTCTATTTTGGTCGCGTTTAGCTACATGATCATGTTCTTTGTTATCGCACGAACGTGTACGAAGCATCTGAACAAGCTGCTTTCAATCACGTCCAATGAGATTTTTATCATTGTGATCCTTGCGACCTTATTCTTTGTCGCTGGATTTTCAGAGACGATTCATGTTGCAGAAGCGATCGGTGCCCTGCTTTTAGGATTAGTATTTTCTGAGACAGAGCACAGTGAACGGATCGAGCATATGATCATTCCTTTTAGAGACTTTTTCGGGGCGATCTTTTTCTTCAGTTTTGGTTTGAGTATAGACCCGTTCACACTGGGTGGCGCGGTCTGGCTTGCTCTAGGAGCCGTAATGATTACGATTCTCGGAAACTTTGTGGCCGGTATGATTGCGGGAAGGAAAGCTGGGCTATCTCATAAAGCGTCTTCTAACATCGGATTGACGATTGTTTCAAGAGGTGAGTTCTCCATTATTGTTGCTAATATCGGCATGGCCGGGGGATTAGCAACGGTATTAAAACCTTTTTCTGCGCTCTATGTATTGATCCTTGCTATCCTAGGTCCCTTACTCACGAAAGAATCGAAACGAATCTATTCGTTCTTGAACGGGATCTTTAAGTGGAAGGCAGAAAAAACATCGGTAAAAAGAAAAATAAAATTGAATGCGTAGTCTAACGAAGAAAAAGGTTTAGCTTTTTTCTGTGACAATACCATTTAAAGACCAAGTCACTTTTGTGATTTGGTCTTTTTTTAATGATTTTTTATTCCATTTTAAAGGAGATTTTGACAGGAAAACATAAAAACACGAACGATTATCATTTTTTTAAAATTAATATTCAGTTTTAGGTTGAAATCAGAAAAAATGTTTGCTATATTTGCAAAGTATTAAACTTGAAAAACGAATTCTCGTATATGCTCGGTAATATGGTCTGAGTGTTTCTACCCGGTTCCCAATGAAAGAACTGGACTACGAGTTGAAGTGCGGGGAAACTGCTTTATTTTGGTATGGCAAACCCTATTTCTTTACTTTAACTCCCGTAGTCTAGAGGTGGATTCACTTACTCTAGACTTTTTGTTTGAGCAGAATATGAGTAGTTCATGACAACGGAGGAGAAGCAACGATGATGAAACGAATGGGGAAAAAATACACAGTACTTGCAATTATCGCTGTATTATTTGTATCTGCAATTGCGGGTATTAACTTATCAGATCACGCTTTAGGGAAAGAAAAGCCGAGAAAGCCTATTATTATCCAAGGGCCAATGCCGATTGAAGCTGAGAACTTTGCAAAGCGTCTCGATCATGTGAAAGTTGAGAAATCTGGTAGCTTTGTATTCTATAAAGGGAAACTAGACAACTATCCTGTAATCGTAGCGAAGACTGGAAAAGGCATGGAGAACACAGCAGCAGCTACTGCTATTGCGATTGAAAAATATAAACCAGCAGCAATCATCAACCAAGGAACATCTGGTGGACATGATCCAAGCTTAAATGTTTTTGATGTTGTACTTGGAAAGCAAACTGTAAATCTAGGTTCATTAAAAACGCCTCATCTTGAAGAGAATGAGGGTATCAAACCTACTTCTTGGATTCCGATGGACTTGATGGCTTCAGAAGGAAGCGCTGGGGAAGATCCGGATGCTGAGAAAGCTCGTTATTTTGAAGGTGACAAAGAATTGCTTGCAGCAGCAAATGCGGTGAAAGACAAGTACACAAAAGGTAAAGTAATAGAAGGAACGATCGGTTCTGCAGACGTATGGAATAATGAAGTGGACCGTATCAAGTGGTTCCATGAGAACTTCGGAACTTCTGTTGAAGAGATGGAAGGGGCATCTGCGGCACAGATCTCTAAATCGTATGATGTACCATTCCTAGGAATCCGCGTGCTATCAAACAACAAAACGAACGGCGGAGCATACGATCCAACGACAGCAGCAGCGAATCAAGATTATGTGTACGAAGTAGTCAAAGAGTATATCGCAAAGAAAAAAAGTAAATAAAAAGTGATTTTAGGGGCTGACTCAAAAGTTTTTTGAGTTACAGCCCCTTTTTTATGTAAAACAAGAGAATAAAGGCCGTTTTGATGGATCAAAACCAGATGGACTACGCACTTTGTAAGATTCCAAGCAAAACGGCTGCCTATCAAGCTGTTTTTAGTGCTAAGTTAGACTGAATAAAGTACTTTTGCGCGAAAGTCTATCCTTTCTGAGCGAAGCTATGGAATGTTGAGCGTAGCTCGGCGATTCTGAGCGATACTCGAAGTTTTTGAGCGAAAATTGGGTCATATTGAGCGAACGTGTAACAGAATAAAAAAACACGTACCGTGAAATTGAATTGGGATCTATCGAAAGAAAGACTGCCGCTGAGCAGTCTTTTTTTATAAAATCATTACATATCTTATATTCGATAATAATATAATAAAAAACAATAATCATTTATTGTAAAACGATAAATTTTATATTAGAATGTGAGTATTAAATAGGTGAGGTGCTTGGTGATGAAACGAGAAACATTCTTTTTGAAATTCACTCTTTTTCTTATGGGACTTCCTGTTCTTGCATTATGTATCTTTATTGTGCCTGAGATCGCAGCGTTCTTTGCGGAATTAAACCCAACGCTAGACTTTTGGCAATATCCTTTTATGGTCGGGTTGTATGCATCAGCTATCGCATATTTTGCAGCTCTTTATCAGACGTATAAGCTTTTAACGTATATCGATAAGAACGAAGCTTTCTCGGAGTTATCTGTGAAATCAATACAGAATATCAAATACTGTGCGATCTGGATCAGCGGGCTGTTCGTTTTATGTTTGCCTCTCATCTATCTGATAGGAGAGGCTGATGATGCGCCTGGAATTATCGTGATCGGGATGGTCATCATTTTTGGCAGCACGGTGATCGCAGTCTTTGCGGCTGTCCTTCAAAAGCTATTAAAAAATGCGATCGATATCAAATCGGAAAATGATTTAACGGTCTGAGGTGAAAACATGGCGATTATAATCAATATCGATGTGATGCTGGCGAAACGAAAAATGAGTGTAACCGAACTTTCGGATAAGGTTGGCATTACAATGGCTAATCTTTCAATCTTAAAAAACGGAAAAGCAAAAGCGATCCGTATATCTACGTTGGATGCGATCTGTAAAGCGTTAGATTGTCAGCCAGGTGATCTTTTAGAATACAAAAGTGACGAAGACAGCCAGTAGGTTTGTCCTAAAAATAGTGCGGAGGCATGAACTATGAGAGCTTTGAAGCAGCAGCTCGTTTATTTTGGTTGGGAGCAGGCACTCTCCTGTTTGTTTCCTGTCGTAATCTTCACTTCACTCGCAGTGACACAGATCGTAAAGCTGCCAATTTTGCCACGGTATGACTGGTTGCTCATCATCTGTCTTTTGATGCAATGGGTGATGGTGCGTTCAGGTCTCGAAACAAGGGATGAATTGAAGGTGATCACATTGTTCCACTTAATCGGTCTGGCTCTTGAACTTTTTAAAGTGCACATGGGTTCATGGTCTTACCCAGAGGAAGGGTATTCCAAAATAGCTGGGGTGCCCTTGTACAGCGGATTCATGTATGCCAGTGTTGCGAGTTATCTATGTCAGGCGTGGAGAAGGTTGGATGTTGAACTGGTAAAGTGGCCGCCGTTTTGGATGGTTGTGCCGCTTGCTTCTGCGATTTATTTAAACTTTTTCATTCACCATTTTTGGATGGACATACGCTGGTGGTTATCTGCGCTCGTCATTATCGTCTTTTGGCAATCATGGGTGACATACAAGGTGAATGGAACCCGGTACCGCATGCCGCTCGCACTTTCTTTTGTACTGATCGGTTTTTTTATATGGATCGCTGAAAATATTGCGACATTCTTTGGCGCTTGGAAATACCCGAACCAAACGGAAACTTGGAGTCTCGTTCCTCTCGGAAAAGTGAGTTCTTGGCTTTTGTTAGTGATCGTCAGTTTTCTGATCGTTGCTACATTAAAGCGGGTGAAGGGAAGTAATGAGGGGATAACTGGTCATCTTTATACCGATAAAAAACAATTGAACTAGTTAGATTGTTGATACTAGTTGTTTTCTAGAAAGGAAAAAAGCACTGTGAAAAATTGAACTGCACCTCCAATTGTTAGTTGTGTCTAACAATTGGGGTGCAGTTCAATTGCAGTCTTTTTCGATTGCTAATTTATGTTCTTTTATTTTATTTAAGAATGAAAATCCCAACGAGAGAGTATACGATGACCGTCGAAAACAGAATGGTCATATGGATCAGGGAGTAGATGAAAAGAAGTTTCGCCCATTTCTCTGAATCCTTATTTTTCTTATAGCCGTAGATACTTAGTACGAGCCAGCCAACATTCATTAAAAGAGCAACTAGTGTTAGACCTAAGCTTAGCGGCAAGAAAAGAAAACTTGTTAAGCTCAAAAGCACTAAGTAAACGTTGGTCTGGATATACGTTCTTCTAACCCCTTTTACAACAGGAAGCATTGGAATTCGAGCGGCTTTGTATTCGTCATGCCGGCGTATCGCGATCGCATAAAAGTGAGGCATCTGCCAGATCACTTGAATGATGAATAATGCAGCGATAGCAGGATGTTCAAGGGTTCCGGTCATGGCTGCCCAACCAATTAGCGGTGGCATAGCGCCCGATATAGAGCCAACTTCCGTGTTATAAATCGTTCTTCTTTTCGTTAACATCGTATACGGTACAACGTAAAAGAAGAGACCTAGAAATCCTAACACTGCAGCAAGCGGGGTTGTAAACGCAAGGGCGACGATGCCTAGAACCGCCATTAGGATGCCGAGCCATAATGCCGACTGAATGTTGATTTCGCCGGTAACAGTAGGTCTTCCCTTGGTTCGTTCCATAATCGCATCGATATCCCGGTCATAGATGTTGTTAAAAGTTCCGGCAGCCCCAATCACGAGAAAGGAACCGATTAGAGCAAACAGCGTATCTAACACCTTTTCACTAGGGTCGATATCATACGTATATATAGCCAGCGTCAATCCAGCAAACATCGGCACAAGATTAGATTTAATAATCCCTGTTTTGATCGTTTGGCCAAGGACGGCTGACATTTTTTGTTTTTCCAAAGTTCTTTCCATTATATAAGACACCATCTTCATCTATTATCTCTATAGGTTAACCAATTTATTGTAACCTTAAATACATCTCTATTAAAGCACTAAATCTAAATACAGTACAAATGATAGAACATCAATGAGCACATTACAAAAGAGTTTTGTGAACGTTTTGTGAGGGTTGTGTGAGAGATGTGTGATCCTGCTATTTTGATAACGTTTTCTCCATTTTTGAGTGAAAATAAGAGATTTGAGTAACAGGGATTGTTTAATTGAGGGATGATTTTGTCACGAGTAAATGTATTAGTAGATCTTTGTGCAGCAAGAACAATTAGGGCTGATATAATGAAAAAAACGTAAAAAAAACCTATAAAAGATTAATTGATGGAGAGCAGTTTTTTTAAAAAAAGGGGGATGCATCTTGAAGCTTGTTCTATTATTCGGTCCTCAGGCGGTTGGAAAGATGACGGTGGGGCATGAGTTAGAGAAGGTTACGGAACTGAAACTCTTTCATAACCATATGACGATCGATCTTGTGACTAAGTTTTTTGATTATGGATCAAAAGAGGGAAAACGTCTCGTCCAACTGTTTCGTAAAGAGATATTTAAACAATTTGCCCAAAGTGATCAATATGGAATGATCTTCACATTTGTATGGGCATTCAATTTTGAGTCTGATGGGAAGTTTGTTGAGGATGTTTGCGAGATTTTTGAAGAGAAAGGAGCAGACATCTTTTTTGTTGAACTGGAGTCGGACTTGGATGAGAGGCTGAAACGAAACAAGACCCCTCATCGATTGGAACACAAACCATCGAAACGAAATATTGAATGGTCGGAAAATGATTTGAAAACTTCAATGGATAGATACAGGATGAACTCATTGGAAGGCGAAATTAATAAAGAGAATTACTTGCGTATCAATAACAACGATTTGAGTCCGGAAGAAGTAGCTTTACAAATAAAAGAGCATTTTAATCTTTAATGGGTTATTGAAATGAAGAGGAGAGGATTCAAAATGAATCAAAGCTTACGTGAAAGATTGGATGAAACCATCGCGTTACGTGAAGAGGGACGTGCAAAGCAGGATATGGTGATCTTGAATGAGGCGCGCACCCAATTGATTAAAATGTCAGAGGAAGATCCCCAAAACGCCGAAATCAACTATCAGATCGGGATAGCACATGATAATTCTGGATTTACGAAGGAAGCTATCACTTACTATGTAAAAGCGATCGATCAAGGGCTTTCAGGCTCGGATTTAGAGCGATGCTTACTTGGACTTGGCAGTTCATACCGTCTATTAGGTCAATATGATAAGGCAGTTGAGACTCTTCATAAGGGTGTAACGCATTTCCCTGATCACCGGGGTCTGCAAATTTTTTATTCCATAGCTCTCTATAATAAAGGAAGATACAAAGAAGCCATGGAGATCGCGTTAATGAACCTGATGGAGACTACGAATGATGAAAAGCTTCAATATTTTAAAAAAGGAATTACCTTTTATGCTCAACATTTGGATGAGACGTGGGATGATTAGATTCTTTTATTATGGAGCGAACAATGAGACTACCAGACCGATTTATACAAACCTTAAAACATATTCATAAAGAAAGAGCAGAAGAGTGGCTCTGTAATTTTGGTAACCAAATGGCTCTTTTCGAACAGAAGTGGGGGCTTTCTATTCATGAACCGTTTGATTTGTCGTTTAATTTTGTCGCTCCAGCAACTCGAAAAAACAGGGAAGAAGTTGTCGTGAAAGCTGTTCTATCTGATAAAGAGTTTCGTAGAGAATTAGAGGTTCTTAAAAGAATGAAAGGGAGTGGCATGGTCAAGTTATTGGAATATGACCAAGATCAGGGAGTTATGCTTCTTGAACGGTTAAGACCAGGCTATACACTCGCGGAAGTAGAGGATGAGGAAGAAGCTGCACGTATCGCCTCTCACATCATGAAGTCACTGTGGGTAACAGCATCTCACCATTCGGACATAGAAACCGTAATGGATAGGGAAAACAGTTTGAAGAGGATCGCGCGACAGCATACACATGGATTCGGTCCGATCTCGAGTGAATTGATTTGTACTGCGCTAAAAGTTTTTAAACAGCTTAACCGTGAAATTCAAGAGCCTTATCTTCTGCACGGAGATCTGCATCATTATAATATATTGAAAAACGGTCATTCATGGATGGCTATTGATCCGAAGGGGTTGATCGGGGACCGTGAGTACGATGTGATTCAGTATCTGTTGAACAATTTGCCTGAGACGAATCAAAAAGAAATCATTGAGAAACGTATCCATATTTTTGTGGAAGAACTGGATTTGGTTAAAGAGAGAGTCTTGCTAAGAGGATTCTCACATGCGGTGTTATCCACATGCTGGACGGTTGAAGACGGGAATTTTAATGAAAAATTCTTTGGTACCATCGAAATTTTTCAGGAATTGTGTAGGCAAAGTGGTTTAGAGGTGATTTAGTGTTAATTTTAGGTCCCTGAAGGGGCTTGAATTTATTAGAATAGCTCATTTTGAGCGAAACGGAGGGCATTTTGAGCGGTACCCGACAGTTTAGAGCGTTCGTGGCTAATTTTGAGCGTAGATAAGTAATCTTGAGCGAAACTCGAGGGTTTTTGAGCGAACGTGTAATAAATAAAAAAACACGTACCGTGAAACGACTAAGCTTTTATTGATTCGCAGACACGATTTCTGTGATTTTTTTGGAGGTTAATCATATGAAAAGCACCAATGCCCCTTGGTTTAGAAGCATAAGCAGTCAAGCTCTCAAGTAATATGGCCTAATCTGTAGCCGAGGTTTGGGTCGCACTAAAAGTGAAAAATCAGTAACAAAATCAAATAAATAAGGTATATGATCCACGCAAGTTGTGAATGAATGTAGATAAGACAACTAAAGGAGGCGTATCTATGGAAATAAATATGAGCCCAGAAGAAGTCTTATCAGAAATTCAAGGTTTAATGGCAAAAGGTTCGAATTTGAACAAAAAACAAGTGAAGAAAACCAATCCTCAGCTCATGAGAAATGCACTTCATTATTTTCCGAGTTGGGACGATGCCATTGAACGAAGTAATACAGGATGATTAGGTCATAATTAGTTAAAAGTCGCAGATCACACGATCATGCGGCTTTTTAATTTTAGGAAATTTTAAATAAATTCACTGATTTTTCATAATTTCATTTGGTCTATTTAATCAATAGATGTATACTGAAACGAAAAGAAAAAAGGCAGGCGTGTTCTAACATGAAAGTAGCATATTTAGGTCCTCAAGGAAGTTTCTCGGAAGAAGCTGCCTTTCGTTATTTTAAAAATGATGATGTTGATTGGTGTAAAAGTGATTCCATCGTTGATGTATTAGAAGCGGTTGGGGAAGGTAAGGCAGATAAAGGGATTGTCCCAATTGAAAATTCGATAGAAGGAACGATCAACATAACAGCTGATGGTCTTTTAACGTATGACTTGTTTGTTGAAGCGGAATTGATTTTCCCGGTTTCCCTTCATCTTCTTACCATAAAGGGAGCATCGTTTGAAGAGGTGCGTGAAGTCTGGTCCATCGTTCCAGCGCTTGCCCAATGTCGTGATTTTATCAGAGAAACGAAAGTGAAGAGCAAGCAGTTCAACAGTACGTCTGCAGCCGCTCAAGCGGTAAAGAATCAAGAAAGAAAAGATGTTGGTGCTATTGCATCCCAATATGCAGCTGAAGTGTTTGATTTGCAGATTGCGAAAAGCGGGATACAGGACTGCAGCAACAACCACACGCGGTTCGTCGTAATCACGAAGGATTCTGTAAAACCGAGGGAAGATCGAACGAAGACAATGATGTTGATCGCGCCAACGGAAGACTATTCGGGAGTACTCTCATCTATTCTAAATGTATTTACAGCACTTTCGATCAATCTATCCTGGATTGAGTCTCGTCCTACGAAAAAGCAGTTAGGGACTTATCACTTTTTTATAGAAACACAAATGGGTTTGCATGAAGAAAAGATGACAAAAGCCATTGCAATCTTAGAAGCATATGGACATGATGTGAAAATTTTAGGAAGTTACAATACAACGAAATTATAAACTAAAATCGGCCACTCTTATGGTAAGAGTGAGCCGATTTTCTTATGCATGCAATTCAAATTGTTTGGATATAGGTGAGGATAAACTCCACCGCGGCAAACGGAGATCGCTACCTTTTATCCTTTCGTTACTTTTTATGCACTTTTACAAAGACTGTACCGAACAATTTTTCATCTACATATGCATCTAGCTTCCACATTCCAGGCTCAGGCAGGAACATCATGTAAGGGACATGGGCGTCAGCCCCATTGTTTGCTCCACCTACAATGGCTTCTTCCAAAGATAATCCTTCACCCACCTGTTTCCTGTGATGTCGCAACGACTTTAAATGGCTTCCCTTCCAAGTCTTTAGAGCCCCACAAATGCCACATATACTTCTGTACTTTGCTTGGATAAAACTTTACGACTTCTGTGTTATCGTAAATAAAACCAATTTTATCTTTTTCTCCGATCATTGTGTAACCACCCGATTTAAACAAGGAGCTTTCTTTCCACTCTTCTAGGGTGCATGCAGTTAATAAAAGGATAAAGAGTGCTACTATGATTTTCTTCATTCCCACGAACCCCCTTTCTATATGTTTACAACATATAACTCCTTTTAATGAACTTAGAATTTGACAGTGAGAGCAAAACGAATAAAAGGATGAAGACGATAACGATTAGTCCGGCACTTACGATGAATTCACCGAATCTAAAATGAAAGTAAACGTAAACAAATAAATAATAAATCGTCAAAGCGATTAAAAGAAAAACGGCGGCAGTTTATTATTGATGAAGTGTATTCACCAAATGAAAGTGAAAAGTGAATGGTCCATGACAGAAGTGCGACTCAACCAAAGTGATATGGAAATTTTTCAGTTGCCATAGAAGCTCCTTTTTATTCTTTTGAGAATCCTTACGTGATGAATAGAAGGAAGTTCCGATTTTTAACTAAAAAGGTTTGGCAAAGGCACAAAAAAAGATAGCTCAGGAGTTATCCCTGGCTATCTCTGTTCATTCGCATCTTTTACACTAGCAATTTCGATCTTTTCAACAAACATGTTGAACACGCTGCGTTTTTGTTCGAGTTTTTTCATCTGTTCTTTCAGCTCTTTATATTTTTCTTCAAAGGGCTGTTGATAGGTCTTCTTAATGTTTTTGATCATTTCCTCGTTGATGGTAGATTGAATGACTTGTTTCGTGATTCCATATTTATAAGAATAAAGCTGAAGCTCAGTCTTCACCTTCTCGTATTCTTCATCGATTTCTTTCTTCTGTTGTTCAATCTCTTCTTTCCATTCAAGCAGAGCATCTTTTACATACGGCTCCATCTTTTGCCTCCTTAAAGCGGTTCATTCATACGTCTAACTTTTTATGTACTTAATACACTATTTATAATGAAAAGCTCTTTTATGGGGGTATTTTCATGCATTGACTAAAATTTTCCATAACCCTATGATGGAAATAAGTATACGTAGAGAGGACTATTTTGATGATGAGACTCGAAACAGAAAGACTCACAATCGTTCCTGTAGACCATCAGTTAGTGGAGAGGCTCTCACCAGAATATTACGAGATTCATGGCTTTATCAAAAGTTATTTAGATAAGTTACAGGAAGATGAAAGTCTTTTAGGCTGGGGCGTTTGGTTTGTGATTGAAAAAGAGAGTGGGCGTATCGTTGGAGATCTTGGTTTTAAAGGAAAACCGGTAGACCACACCGTTGAAATCGGATATGGCATCATTCCTTCGGCTCAAGGACAAGGCTATGCAACAGAAGCGGCTCATAAACTCATAGAGTGGTCTTTATCAACGAAACTCGTAAGTCGTGTTATCGCTGAATGCTTAGAGGATAATATCGCTTCGATACACGTCTTAGAAAAACTAGGATTTGAGGAAACCGGTGCAAAGGATAAGATGCTGAAGTGGAAATGGAGAGATCGATAGAAAGGGGTTTAACTGTTGCAGGATAACTTCTTCCGACGAAAAATAATGGCATCGTTCGTAACTACAATCACGTTGGCGATGATTCTAGCAAGTGTTTATATCTATCATGACACTCGCGCAACGTTTGATTATGGAGCAGAATTTTTAATTGCAGTAATATTTTATGGCATATTTGGAGGCATCATCATACTCATTTATGGATCACTGGTATCAGCTTTAATCGAGGTTATCATGAACAGATGGTTCAGAATCAACATTCCCTTCTATGTATTACTTCACGGTGTTTTTGGATTGATCATGCTTCTCGTAAATCCAATTCTAGCATTGTTCGGTGTAGGAGCAGCACTTTTTTATGCCTGTACCGACAGGTGGATTCTTCATCGGAAAAAAAGAGATAAGCCAACCTTGATGTTTCTGCTTAGTCCGTTGTCCGTTACCATGGTGACTTGGTCGATTCTAAGTTTCATTACTCCAGAACAGCCACCGTTTACAGCAGAGGATGCCGTTGCGTTTGTAACATCTGGAGAAGGCACGATCATTGATAAGTTTCCGAAAAAAGAAGGCGTAATAACGGTTGGGAACGCAATTCGAGAAACAAGTGTTGAAGAGATCGACGATGAAGTGTATATCGTGACGTTTACGGAGACGTGGAAGGATGAGGAAGCGGGCGGTCCATGGTCGATCTCCTATAAAGTCGAGCGCGGATCTTCCACGATTTATGAGGAGAAAAGTGGCCTTTAACCATAGGAAGAGGAGATGATTTGATTGAGCAGAGTGGAAAATGCTATCCAAACGAATTTTAAGTGTTCTAAGTGCAGTCATCGAACGTGCAGGACAAAAGAGGTTGCCATGACAGGGTCTGGATTAAGTAAATTATTAGATATTCAACATAACCACTTTCTCTTTGTTTCGTGTATGAATTGCGGTTACGTCGAGGTGTATAATCCAGATGTTTTGGAAGGGAAGAAAGGTCAATTGAGTTCAATCCTAGACATACTTTTTGGATAAAGATATCACTTTGCTGGTATCTGATGAACAGTTATGGCTGGTTTTGTTTAGGGGTTATATTAGTGGGGATATCTTGGGGACTTTTATCCATCGCTATCGATATCGAAAATGAAGTCTGTTCTATACAGCTTTTGGACACGAGAGTTACTTCAAGATTATTTCCAAATTAAACAAGGGAGACGTTACGTTTAAAGTAAGGACTCCCATACAGAACTTTGGTGTCAGGTATTATAACGAAAACACTCAGTATGATATTTATGTAAGAAAAGAAAATCTCCACCTTGCTCATCATGCTATGAATGAAAGTTGAAAAGCATTAAAAAGATCTTTTTTACTTTCTAGAGCCACTTAAAATCAAAATGAGGAGAAACATATGACCATTCTATTTAAAAAATACATGGCAAACCCGGAAGAATTAAGAACGATGTTAGGAAGTCCGAGTATTCGAGGGCAAAACAAAGTGATTTCTGCGATCGATGAGCATTGCAGAGAGTTCATAAGAAAATCTCCATTCGTCGTACTTGCGACATCGGATGCTGCAGGAAACTGTGACAGTTCCCCTCGAGGTGATGCGCCTGGGTTTGTATATGTTGTAGATGATCAGCATCTTATCATTCCAGAACGCCCAGGGAACAAACGTGCCGATTCTATGTTCAATCTCCTTGAAAATCCTAGAGTGGGATTGCTTTTTATGATACCTGGCATGGGGGAAACACTCCGAATCAATGGGGAAGCGACCATCATTCGCGATGAAGATATTTTAGAAAAAATGGCGGTTAACGGGAAACCACCCCAGCTTGGAATCGTTGTAAAAGTAGAGCAGTGTTTCATGCATTGTGGGAAGGCTTTTAAACGCTCTGGACTTTGGGAGCAAAAGAAGTGGTTGGCTAAAGAGGAACAGCCGAACGCGGCAAAGATTATTGCGGATCATGTGAACCTTCCAGGAATGACAGAAGAAGTGGTGGCAGAAGCACTGTTAGACGGATACAAGAATAAGCTGTATTAATGAAAAAAGCCCTCCTGCGCTAACGGGAGCTCGGGGGGGCTTTTACTGAAATTTTCAACAAGATGGCGGTACGCTTTGCGGGTGATTAAAGATATTTTCAGGGTCGTATTTTGCTTTTACTCGCTGCAGTCTTGCAAAGTTGGTTCCCCAATAGGCTGATCCGAAATTTTCGATATTTTCGTCTGGCACGTTTACATAAGAACCGACTACATAAGGTTTTAATTGCTGACGCACACTTTCGACAGATGCCAGACTGCTCGCTTCCTCTGACGGATCGATCCAGGTCGCATTCCATTCTGTGTAGAACAACGGTGATCGCCAATAAAAGGCTGTTTTATCTTTTGGCACTCTGCTGATGGCACCGCCCCAGTTAGTAAAGTAAAAGTTAGATTCAGTCCCTGGTGCTTCTTCTAAAAATTGCTTCATGATCGAAATGGGTTCATCCTGCCAAAGGTTTTTTGACCATGCAGAAGAGAATTTGAAATTTTGATCGGCAATAGGATCTGGTGGATCGAGGAAATCGATACAATCTGGATAGAAAAGGGTCTCGATCACTACATTCGTTGGTGTCCCTGCGTTAAGTAATGGCTGTAAAATCTGTGTTAGTTCCGGTCTGGATCCTAAGAAAAGCCCGGAGACGTGACAGAGCCCATTCACCTTGCTCAAGATCTCCATGTAGGACCCTAATCGTTCGTCTACAAATGGCATCAAGTTTTGCCAAGCTCTAAAGGCTGTTTCTAACTGTTCCCATGGCCAAACGATATCAAAAACCGTTGCCGTTTCAGGGGCACGGTGAACCTTGAAGGTGTATTCGGTATTATAACCAAAAGTACCCCCACCACCGCCTCTGGATGCCCAAAATAAGTCCTTATTGCATGCGGGATTCGCCTTCAGAATGTTTCCTTGTGCATCCACCGTTTCAAGAGCAAGCAAGTTGTCAGAGATTAGCCCAATGGAACGTGAAAGCACTCCGAAACCACCACCTGTCGTGATTCCTCCAATACCCACGCTCGGACTATCTCCGAATACTGCCATAAATCCTTCTCGAGCCAATGCTTTAACAAGTGGGCCAACGCGAATACCAGGTTGAACCGTAGCAATGTGTTTTCTTTTATCCAAATGAAACTGATTCATATCACCCGTATCAATGACGATTCCGCCTTTGACAACGGAAAGGTCCTTGTCTAAAGCATGGCGTCCGCTTCTAATCCTTAGCGGCACATCGTTCTCACGAGCCCATTTGATTGCATTGCTGACATCACAGGCATTTTGTGCAAAAACAAAAACAAGAGGTAAGGTATTCACATACGGGTTCCAATTCAGAACGGCTTCATCATAGCCGGGGTCCCCCTGATAGATAACCCTTCCGGTCAACTGTGTGTTGTTAAATCCCATGCGTTCCACTCCAAACACAATATATTTTGCAAAAATGTACTCCAATAATGTATGCAGGTAATCTGCGTACGGTCAGAACTTTTTAAAGGGTATTTAGGAGGAACAGGAGAAAGGATAGTGTGGACATTGAAGGATAAAAGGAGGATGCAGTATGCGAGTTGTGACAGATCTTGAGATAAAAAAAGCAACCGTTATGGAAAGTGATAAAGTGATCAAGCTGCTTAAAGATATCGGACAATGGATGAAGGACAAAGGAATTCAGCAATGGGGCTACCTATTGGAAGGTGGGGATGATGAAGAGATTCATCAAGCGATCGTGGATCAACATACTTATATTGTTTCAGCAGGCAACCAGATGATCGCGACGTTTACGTTGTCACCAGAGCAAAGCGATTGGGACCGACATATCTTTGGAGATGACGAGACATACGATTCGCTCTACCTACATCGACTAGCAGTTAAGCCATCCTACATGAATCAAGGAATCGGAAAAAGCCTGTTGAACTGGATACATGAAAATCATAACTCTCATAAAAAAGTTGTGAAGCTGGATTGTGTAGCCGGAAATGCTAAGTTGAATCAGTTTTATAGGGATAACGGATTTGAGTATGTAGGTGAAACGGATAAGCATAGTAAGTATCAAAAGGTTTTGGGATAGGTGGAGGGATGGCCTCATGGTTGAATTGTGCTGGGCAGGAAATCAAAAGAATAACGATTATCTCTTGGTATGTAAAAGTCGAGGAAACAGCTACGATGCCAAGTGATTTATGATGTTGGTAAACTGTGGCTGTTTCCTCAGTTATGTTCAAGCTTATAAAAGTAGTGGGTTTAGTGAGTTACATGACGTCTATATAATGCTGCAGCATAAATGGCGGGATGTATTTGAGAGGTAAAGGTCGTCGTGATACGATGATCGACGGCGGCATTATAAGATCTTTTTGTGCCTGTTTTAAATGGTTGTACATATGTTTTCCGGCAACTGAATTGGCGGAATGTATCGTAATCCGATTTGCGTATAAATTTTCATTAACCATCATTTGAACGAGCATTGTTCCGTTTCTCGTTTTACTGATCAAGTCGTGGTCTAATGAGAGATGTTCAATGTCGAAGTTTCGCAAAAGTTCTATACATTCATCGATGGTCTCGACAAACACATACCCTTCTGGCGGACTTCGATAATCATCCATAAATACACTGATTTTCTCCATTTCTTGCACTCCCTTCCGTAACGGAGGGTGACTAAGAAAAGTCGAAAGCCCTAAGTTGTATCAAACTATTATAACATACTTTTAACCATAATGAAAAAGCCGCTGAGTAAGCCTGATCAAGAGTGCTTAGTAAATGCCTTTCAAAAAGAAAAGAGGAAGTACCTCATAATTACAGAAATATATAGTAGGGGCGATTATTTAAACGAAGATTTTTTATGAGGTGATGGGTGAATTGGGAATATCGATAAACGAAAACGTATAGAAGAAGGGGTTTTTACTTATTGAATCACGAAAAATAATATGATCTTTATGGATGATCATGGCAAAACCGTAACCACTTTAAAGGGGAAAGAAGCAGATAAAATCATAAAAAGGATTGAACAAGCCTCTACCGATCACGAAGTGCAGTTGATTCTCGCAAAAGTGACAGGGAACTTTAAAAGAGGCAATGAGAAGGATATCTCTAAGAAAATGGATGGAAAAGGGGAATGAACATGAACCAAAGTATTAATTTGGAACAAAAGTTATCTGGCCAAAATATTTACATACGTCTACTTAATGTGGATGATGCAGAAGACTCACTTCAATTGCAGGTGGAGAACAAAGATTTTTTTGAGAAGTATTCAATGCAGCGATCACCAGAATTTTATACGCTTGAAAGTACACGAAAGCGGCTGCAGATGATGGCTGAAAATGCTAAACAAGATCTCGATTATTTATTTGGTATTTTCACAAATGAAGATCAGTTGATTGGTACAATTAATCTGTTCGCCGTTATGCGCGGTTCGATTCAAAGTGCATTTGTCGGTTATTTTTTAGATCAGAAACACAATGGAAGAGGCTATACGACTGAAGCCGTGAAGCTAATCGTAAAGTATGCTTTCGAAGAATTGAAATTGCATAGAGTCGAAGCAGGAGTTATGCCACATAACATCGGATCAATTCGTGTGTTAGAAAAAGCGGGCTTCGAAAAAGAAGGACTAGCCCGTAAAAATGTGAAGATCAACGGCAAATGGGAAGACCACCAGCAGATGGCGATTATTAATCCAGCTGATTAATATTTAAGGAAGTTCAAGGTGATATCTAAATGATCGATTCGAACCACTGGAAGGTAAAGTTAGCATCTGCAATAAATATTAGGATTTGCGCCGATTAGATAATTGAAGAAATTCTTTACATTGTTTAGTTGTAATAATTGGTGAAATTAATAATGCATAATCTCTAAGAGCTTCAACGTGTGTATCCTTTGATGTAAGACCGCATTTTGCACATTTCCAATTCGCATTATGATGATACATGACACTGTTATTATTACAAATGGGACATAAAACACCTTTAATTAGGTAGGAGAACAATCCACAAAAGAGTTTTTGTTACTGAATACAATTAGATGTTCAATAGGAATGTCAGGAAATTTCTTCTTTTTGAGGATTTGTAAGAGGTGATACTTCTGCCTTACTTGTTCCAAAGGATCTTCAAAATAATCAAGTTTATCATTAAGTTTTCTAACAAGTTGACCAAATTTATCGTCAAAATATATATGCCCTGTATAGTTTTTGATTTCTAACAATAGCAGAAACTTCTTCGTGAATAAAAGAGTATCTATTTGAAAGTAATAACCCATATGCAGGATTCGAATATTGAAGATAAACATCACCTTGTCCTTAGGCAAATCTGTAAAAGTACTCTAAGGATTGTTACGCAGCTTTAACCACCCAATTTTGCTCCTCAAGCAAACCTAATTCACTGCACTTGTAGTAAAATCTCGCATTCTGCTCTATACTGTGTAATAGAATGTGCTTGGAGTGATTAGGATGGGTAAAGCGAAAGCGAATAAGAAAAAGAGCGGTGTAGGTCAAGGAACGGGCAAGAAAGGCTGGAACCGCTGGAAATCGAGCAGTAAGAAAAAAGGTCCGAAACCGTATGTAAGTAAAGGGACGAAAAAGATAGATAAAGATCAAGAAGAACCAAACGATTGATCAAGAGCCAGCTCACTAAATCAGTGAGCTGGCTCAGAACGTAGACAAACCCCATTTCAACTTTGTTGAAAATGGGGTTTGTGTTGTTTTTAAGTATTATTTTTGAATAAACACACCTGGATTAAACTGGACATGGCCCTCGCCATGTCCAGTTTGCCAG
>NZ_JAMBOR010000068.1 GCF_023715845.1 Fictibacillus phosphorivorans | reverse complement strand
ATACGGGGCGGCTGCGACGCGTGGTCGAGACGGTCGCGCGCGACGCCGGCTGGGGCCGCACGCTGCCGAACGGGCATGGGCTCGGGATCGCCGCGCATCGCAGCTTCGTGTCGTACACGGCCGCGGTGTGCGAGGTGCAGGTCGACGCGGACGGCAAGATCTCGGTGCCGCGCGTCGACATCGCGATCGACTGCGGGCCGCAGGTCAATCCGGAACGGGTGCGCTCGCAGCTCGAGGGCGCGGTGGTGATGGGGCTCGGCATTGCGCTGCACGGCGAGATCACGTTCAAGGACGGCCACCCGGAGCAGAGCAACTTCAACGGCTTCCAGGTGTTGAGAATGAACGAGGCGCCGCGTGAAATCCGCGTGCATCTGGTGGCGCCCGACGACTTCGCGACGCCGCTCGGCGGGGTCGGTGAACCGGGCCTGCCGAGC
>NZ_JAMBOR010000067.1 GCF_023715845.1 Fictibacillus phosphorivorans | reverse complement strand
GAACTGAAAGCTCGTCGCGAAAAACTGGCTGCGCTGCGTGAGCAGGGCGTAGCTTTCCCCAACGATTTCCGTCGCGATCATACCTCTGACCAATTGCATGCTGAATTCGATGCGAAGGACAACGATGAACTCGCTTCCCTGAACGTTGAAGTTGCGGTGGCTGGTCGGATGATGACCCGTCGCGTGATGGGCAAAGCCTCCTTCGTCACCCTCCAGGACGTCGGCGGCCGCATTCAGCTGTACGTGGCGCGCGATGACCTGCCGGAAGGCGTCTACAACGAACAGTTTAAGAAATGGGACCTCGGCGATATCATCGCCGCCCGCGGCAAGCTGTTCAAAACGCAAACCGGCGAACTCTCGATCCACTGCACCGAGCTGCGCCTGCTGACCAAAGCCCTGCGCCCGCTGCCGGATAAATTCCACGGCCTGCAGGATCAGGA
>NZ_JAMBOR010000066.1 GCF_023715845.1 Fictibacillus phosphorivorans | reverse complement strand
TACCTTCATACGCTTTTCGACCTAAAGGCGCATAGAAGCTACTATTGATTTCAACAGTGGCATAATGACGACTATACTCGGTTAAAAATTCGGTTTTTTTGGTGTCAGCAGGATAGAGAATTCCCAAAAAATCCGTATCACTGTATCCACCGGTTCCGATATAGATGCTCATAGAAAATTGGTCTACTCAATTGCAAAATTAGCCCATCATTGATTAATAGAAATTAATAAAAGTCGTATATAGCGCCATCATCCATAACAAAAACAGCATCGTCAAGGCTAATAGCTGCGCGGCAGAACCTACATCTTTACCAATCTTTGCCAACGGGTGATGTTCTGTCGATGTATGGTCAATTGACGCTTCAATACCGGTATTAAACAATTCAACGATAAGAGAAAAAAACGATGAAAACACCAGTATCATTTTAATCGGCATCATAA
>NZ_JAMBOR010000065.1 GCF_023715845.1 Fictibacillus phosphorivorans | reverse complement strand
ACCATGACGGCGCCGCCCAGGAATACGTGTTAGTAATTTCCTATGGATGAGAGCACCGCGCCCCGGACCACGTCTCCCGATCCCACCGCCGAGTCCCCCGCCGAGCCCTGCACCCGTGGCACCGGATGGTGTCCATGGGCGACTCGTTCACCGAGGGCGTGGGCGATCCCGACGACACCGTCCCCGGCGGGTTCCGGGGCTGGGCGGACCGCATGGCCGAGGAGCTCGCCCGCACCACCGACGACTTCGCCTACGCCAACCTGGCCATCCGCGGGCGCCTCTTCCAGCCCATCGTGGACGAGCAGCTGGAGCCGGCGCTCGAGCTGACACCGGATCTCGTGACCATCAGCGCCGGCGGCAACGACATGCTCCGCCCCGGCGCGGACCCGGACGACATCGCCTCCCGGCTGGACACCGTGATCGAGCAGATCGCCGCGACCGGCGC
>NZ_JAMBOR010000064.1 GCF_023715845.1 Fictibacillus phosphorivorans | reverse complement strand
GCTGCAGCGCGTTGCTGCGGCGAATAATATTGGCCACCCGCGCCTGCTCCTGCTGCGCCAGCGGGGCCGCCGCCAGCTGGGCCAGCGAGTGCTTCAGCGCCTGCTGCGTCGCCAGCAGCCGTTCCGCTTCGCTTTTGTACTCCAGCGCCCCCACCACCTGCGACAGGCGCACCGCCGCCGTGGCGACATTCGCCGTGTCCCGCGCCAGATCCATACTGCCGCGCATGTCGTTGAGAGTCTGGCGCTGCACCTGCTCCTGCAGCTGGCTGGCGTGGTGAAAGCCGAACACCGCCACGCCGCTGACCAACAGGGTGACCACGCCCATCAGCAGATTAAAGGAGAGCAGGCGGCCACGGGCGCTGGTGAAAAACGGGTGTCGGCGAGCGGTCATAACAACTCCGGTGAAGGATCGGTCGGCAGATAAGCGTGACGGTGCAGAAAATGAC
>NZ_JAMBOR010000063.1 GCF_023715845.1 Fictibacillus phosphorivorans | reverse complement strand
CCGGGAATACTGCTCCCCTCCTCCGGCTGCAGGCCAACAATGGTCACCGGTTTACTCTGTTCACGCAGAAAACGTGACACGCCGGTAATGGTGCCGGTGGTCCCCATACTGGAGACAAAGTGGGTGATACGCCCCGCGGTCTGCTGCCAGATTTCCGGGCCGGTGGTGGTGTAGTGGGCGTAGGGGTTATCCGGGTTGTTAAACTGATCGAGCAGTTTGCCTTCTCCGCGCTGGGCCATTTCCAGAGCCAGGTCGCGGGCCCCCTCCATCCCCTGCTCTTTGCTGACCAGGATAAGCTCGGCGCCGTAAGCGCGCATCGCGGCCCGACGCTCCTGGCTCATGTTGTCGGGCATCAGCAGCTTCATCCGGTAGCCTTTCAGCGCGGCGATCATCGCCAGCGCAATACCGGTGTTGCCGCTGGTCGCTTCGATCAGCACGTCTCCGGGC
>NZ_JAMBOR010000062.1 GCF_023715845.1 Fictibacillus phosphorivorans | reverse complement strand
GCCAATGGCCGCATATAGATAGCCTTTCGGAATAATAAAGCTGAAGCCTTCAGCAATCAGACTGAAGCCGATCATCAGCAGGAAGCTCAGACAGAGGATCACGATGGTCGGGTGGCTGTTAACGAAGCGCGTCAGCGCCTTGCTGGCCATCAGCATCAGGCTGATGGCGATAACCACGGCGGCCATCATCACCGCCAGTGATCAACCATGCCGACGGCGGTGATCACCGAGTCGAGTGAGAAGATGGCGTCGAGCACCACGATCTGCGCCACGACGGCCCAGAATTTCGCCCCTTTGCGCTGGGTGGGGTTATCGCTGTCTTTCCCCTCCAGCCGCTCATTAAGCTCGACGGTCGCTTTAAACAGCAGAAACAGGCCGCCAAACAGCATAATCAAATCGCGAGCGCTAAAGCTGAAGTCGTGAAAAACAATCAGCGGTTTGGTCAGGGTGACCAGCCAGGAGA
>NZ_JAMBOR010000061.1 GCF_023715845.1 Fictibacillus phosphorivorans | reverse complement strand
AAGTTGAGGCCGCCATAAATTCACTTCCTAACCCGGGGGATCCGGAAGCCGAAGCGTTATTCGCGAAGGCAGAAAGCACCCTGACCTCATCGCGCCGCCACCTCGGTGATGAACTGTATGACCAGTTCCGCATCACCCTGGACGACATGAAACCGGAATACGTGGGCTAAGGGAGGCGGGAGGGTTCGCCCTCCCGGTAACGATATGAGCAAATCACTGAATGCACGATGCGTACGTCGCTGGGAAGTGGAATTCAAACCTTTTTGTGATTCAAAAGTTAACCCCTACTGGCGTAAGCGCGATCTGCGTGGGTATATCCGCGAAGCTGCGCTTACCACCGCTTACAGCATGGTCGAGAGCATGGCTGAACGTAACGCCAAGGTTGACTATGACGGCACGACTGATGGCTGGTCCCCTGAGTTCTCTGCATGGTATGACGAACGCCGGGAACAGTACCTCAAAGA
>NZ_JAMBOR010000060.1 GCF_023715845.1 Fictibacillus phosphorivorans | reverse complement strand
CCGGCAGCCTCGACGCGCAGGTGGCCGCGTATCTGTCACCCGCGCATCGCGACAACCTCGAGGCCGGCTGCCCGCTGTCCGGCTTCGCGGGCGATGCGCCGCGGCTGACCGAGACGGCGCGCGCCTGCTACGCGCACGGGCTCGCCGCGTATCTCGATCGACTGGAACGGATGGTGGCGACCGACGGCGCCACGTCGGAGCACACGCGTCGCGACGCGCTGGCGGTCTTCAGCCAGATGGTAGGTGCGCTCGTGCTGTCCCGCGCGATCGCCGGCAGCGATCCCGCGCTGGCCGACGAGATTCTCGACGCGGGGCGGGACGCGCTGACCGGCCGACGCGGCGATCCGGTGACGTCGGCGTAACGGCGCACCCTTCGACGCAGCGCGCTCGCCGCTGCCGCGCTATTCGATCGCCCGCGCGGCATCCCACAGCGGCTGCGCACCGCGCGCCGCATTCCACGCGGC
>NZ_JAMBOR010000005.1 GCF_023715845.1 Fictibacillus phosphorivorans | reverse complement strand
TTTTTTAAAAATGCATTTTCTGCACGTAACCGTTCATTTTCTCTTTCTAATTTTTTCATCTGAAGCTTAAATTTCTCTTCAGGAGTTAACTCGTCTTCTGTCTTCCTTCTTCCACGCTTATCATTAAGCGTTTCATCTCCACCTTCAAACTTCTTAACCCATTGATACACCTGTTGGTAGGAGACCTCGTATGTTTCAGCTATCTTCCGGTAATCCTTCCCGTTCTCCAAACAATCAAGTACAATTCGTATCCGTTCATCCTGTGTCGTTTTTCTTCCTTTAGCCATAGAACTCGTCCTCCCCATAGACGTATCTTTAAGTTCTTTATGACTATTATACGTTTTAATCCACCTTTTGAGGACGGAGGTACTTGAGATATCATACATACTTATAAGTTCAGTTTGAGAGTATTGACCGGACAAATATTCTCTAACAGCTGTGACCTTTAGCTCTTTAGTATAAGACTTCCAAGGACTTGAGGATCTCAAACCTTCCGTGCCATATTTCTGAAATTGTTTAACCCATTTCTTGAATGAGTTCTTTGAAATTCCAAACTTTTCACAAAGCTCTTTTACAGTAATATTGCCATTTTCATAAGTGGACAAGACTTTGTATTTAAACTCTTTAGAATGCCCCATAAAAAACTCCCCTTAAGGTAAAACAGATTTTTTATTTAATCTGTCTACCTAAAGGGGAGCATATCAGATACAAGTGTACCTTTTGTGTCAGCTTTCTATAAAAATTTCTATCGAACTACGCGTGGAACGATTCCGTTTCTTTATGTCCTTATTTTACCCCAATCGGAACACAATTCCATGCCCGCCTTTAGGGTATTCCCACTTAATGTTCTGGTGCGGGCACCCGATTCGGCAGCTTCCGCATTCGTGGCAGCCTTCATACCCCACATGCATGCGAATTTCTTCCCACTTATACACCTCTGCCGGACAAAAGATCGTGCAGATTTTATCTGGACAGTGGTTCAAACAAATATCGGCATCCATAACGGTGAGATGTGATTTCGTGTCTGCGTTAAAACGAACGAGATACTGCTTTTCTTCGATAGTCTGACACTTCTTTTCGCTCATCTACTTCATCACCTTCCACGCCCGGTATGCATCGCGAGCTAGTTTCATTTTCTCTCGGGCCGTACCTACATCACGCCAAATCTTCTTCTGTTTATCCCATTTTGACGTCCCATCAACCGTGAACATCTGGCTCATCGCCTTGTTCGCCATCGGGATGTACTTGTCAAAATACTGCGGGAACTTATCAAAATGGTGGGTAGAATCCTTGTACTTCTTCATGTCCTGACCGACGAAACTGCTCATCAGTTTTGTTTTGTAATGATTCAGCGCGGCTTCCGAATAATCCCCGCGTTCTTTAGCGAGCAACACTGCTTCTGCCGCAAACTGCCCCGACTTCATCGCAAGATTTGAACCCTCCCGGTGGATCGCGTTCACGAGCTGAGCTGCATCTCCAACAACGAGCACCCCGTCCCCCGCCACTTTCGGCATCGACTTATATCCGCCTTCTGGAATCATGTGTGCCAAATACTCAACGGGCTCCCCGCCGGTGATGTAAGGACGGATCATCGGATGATTCTTCACATACTCTAAAAGTTCATACGGTTTTATCTTATGCTTAATGAGCCCAGATAGAAGTGTTCCCACCCCGAGGCTCAGCGTGTCTTTGTTCGTATAAAGGAATCCGGTGCCGAGAATTCCCTTTGTTGCATCGCCAAACAGCTCGATCGTCGTTCCCTGGTTCGGCTCTAGATTAAAGCGATCCTCAATCGTCTTTTTATCCAGCTTAATGATTTCCATCGTGGCCAGTGCGACTTCATCCGGTCGGAACTCCTTATGAAAACCGAGTGATTTTGCTAAAAGAGAGTTTACCCCATCCGCCAAAACAACAACGTCTGCATAGAGGTCGCCATCTGGCCGGTCCGTCCGCACTCCGACTACTTTTCCATCTTCCACGATACATTCCAACACGACGGTTTCATTTACGAGCAAAGCTCCCTGTTCAACGGCCTTACTCGCAAACCACTGATCAAACTTTGCGCGCAGCACCGTAAAGTTGTTATACGGCTCCTGTCCCCATTCCATTCCTTTGTAGCCAACGGTAATCGCCGATTCTTTATCCATCATCATGAACCGCTGTTCCACGATCGGCCGTTCGAGCGGCGCTTCCTTCCAGAACTCCGGAATGACATCCTCCATCATTTTGCGGTAGAGAACGCCGCCCATTACATTCTTTGATCCTGGATATTCACCGCGTTCAATCAGTAAAACGTTCACTCCCGCTTTCGCCAGTTCATACGCACAAGAAATGCCGGCAGGACCTGCTCCGACGACGATACAATCAAATTTTTCAGACATGGTCGACCGCCTCTCTGTTAAACACTTGTTTAAATTGTTCGATTAAAAGTGGCACAACTTCAAAGGCATCGCCTACGATTCCGTAGTGACTTGATTGGAAAATTGGAGCTTCCGGGTCGTTGTTGATCGCGATGATGAGGCCCGAATTCTGCATCCCGACAATATGCTGAATCGCGCCAGAAATCCCGATCGCAAAATAGATCTTCGGCGTAACGGTTACACCTGTCTGTCCTACTTGATGATGATGCTCGATCCATCCCGCTTCAACTACATCACGGCTCGCACCAACCGCGCCTCCAAGCGTCTCCGCCAACTCATGAATAAGCTTGAACCCATTCGGACTGCCTAACCCTTTTCCGCCAGCAACAATAATGTCTGCTTCATCAATTTTCACTTTTTTTGTCGTTTGCCGGACGATCTCAAGCACTTTCGTACGGATATCTTCTTCCTTAAGAGACGTTTTCTCTTCGATCAACTTCCCTTTACGGCCAGGTTCGGGTGTAAGAGCTTTCATCACTTTCGGCCGGACCGTCGCCATCTGCGGCCGGTACTTTTTACAAAGGATCGTAGCCATGATATTCCCGCCAAACGCCGGACGGCTCGCAAGCAATAAGCCTGTATCTTCCTCAATGTCCAAAATGGTAGAGTCGGCCGTGAGCCCCGTCGGAAGATCTGTCGCGACCGCGCTCGCCAAGTCCTTACCCGTCGACGTCGCCCCATATAAAATCACTTCCGGCTTGTATTTTTGGCAGCACTCCAGCAACGCTTTCATGTACGACTCTGTCCGATAATCTCTGAAAATCGCATCGTCATATACGTAGACGGTGTCTGCTCCAAATTCAAAAAGCGAGTCTGCTAGATGTGTCACGTTTTCTCCGATCAAAACACCAGCGAGCTCCGTTTTCCGTTTATCAGCAAGCTCCCTCCCTGCACCTAAAAGCTCGAGCGAAACCGGTACGACTTCCCCGTCTTTTACCTCAATAAAAACCCAAATGCCATGATAGTCTTCAAAACTCAACTTCCATCCCCTCCCTTCACCGCAAAGAGTTCTTTTTTCTCTAACAAAATATTAAGAAGCTGTTCAGTCTGTTGAGACACATCGCCTTCGAGCATCTCACCGCCACTCGGTTTCGCTGGTGCCCAAACTTTGGAGACGATCGTCGGCGAGCCCTTCAGCCCGAGCTGTGTTCTCTCCACATCTTCAAGGTCCGCAACCGCCCAGATGATCGGCTGGTACCTCACTGCCTTCAGCATGTTCGTCATTGAGGAATACGGAACTTCGTTGATCTCTTTTTCCACTGACATCAAACAAGGCATCGTCGACTGGATCACTTCATATCCGTCCTCAAGCTTCCGATGAACGACAGCATAGCCTTCTTCCACATTGATCTCTTTTACTTTATTGACCGAAGTCAGAGGAGGCATATCTAAACGGCGTGCAATTCCTGGTCCAACTTGTCCGGTATCACCGTCGATCGTCATCTTCCCGCATATGATGAGGTCCACGGATTTGATCTTTGAAATCTTTTCGATTGCTTTCGTGAGCGCATAGCTCGTTGCTAACGTGTCCGCACCGGCAAACGCACGGTCTGAAATCATGTACCCCTCATCCGCACCGATCTCGATGCACTTTTTGATTGCCTTTACCGCTGGCGGCGGTCCCATCGTTAACACGGATACTGTGCCGCCGTATCTCTTTTTCAAACGCACCGCCTCTTCAACCGCATGCGCATCATAAGGATTCAAGATGGCAGGCGCACTTGCCCGGTCCATCGTATTCGTCTTCGGGTTCATCTTGATGATCTTCGTATCCGGAACCTGCTTAATGCAAGCCACAATATGAAGCATTCGATCCCTCCTCTAATCACTGGCCCATCTTTTTCTACAAGCCGCTATTATGATGATTATTACTACTATATGGAAGGCTTATCCGATACATGCTGAAAAAATTTATAGTGTACAAAATGAACATATTAGTACAGATATCAAAATACTTTTTTATAAATAAAAAAAACCATAAACCTAAACTTATATTCTAAGAATTTCTGGACAAGATATAACTACGATTCAAAATGGGGTGTTATTAATGAAGCCTGTTGATTATTTAACAAATGAGGAGAAATTCATCTATCAGACTATTAAAAGTGATCTTAAATTTTGTCAGAACAAAAGGGATTTAAAACTTATAGAAAATAAGTTGGATGTTCTATTAGCTAGAGCCATTAAAAGGTATAAAAAAATTAATATGAGTTCTTAAAAACTTTCATTATTTGTTATAATAGTTATAAAATGGAGGTTTTTATGGACTTTTGGCTAGATATTGGACTCCCTGTTCTTGGCGGAGCGATTGGAAGTACTATTACTGTGTTTTGGACAGAAATTAAGACAAAAGAGACATTACCATCTTCAGTAAAGTTTAAATATGCCTGGATAGGAGCAATATCTGGTTTTGTAGCAGTAAACCTACTAAATCCGGAAGGTGATTTTCAGTGAAGGCACCACTAGCAATTTTAGCAGGTATATCCCCTTTGAGCTTCTTGAAGGGACAAGCAATTTCGGATGGAAGTGAAGAAGACGAAGCGTTTAAGCATATTCAGAAGGGGTAAAGAAATATACAGATTTGTTTGAGGAAGAAATAGAAATACCTCTGTCAGAGGGCGACGAAGATATTAAATCTATTGTTTATGATGTGAAAAATCGAGCAGGATTAACAACAACAGAGCCGAATAACATAAATGAGTCCTCGTTTGAAAAAGAAGTAAATAAAGAGTATATTAATATAAAAGGAGAGGATCTAAAATGAATAGAAAATTCACTCCTGCAAAGTATTTAAATAGTGAACAGCTCATGAAACTGAAGAAAGTTAGAGCAGATATCGAAACTGCAAAAACTAAAGAACAACTACAATATTACGAATCTATTTTGGACAAACTATTAGAAATAGCGATTACGAATTTTAAAAAAGAACAAAAAAACAAGAAACAGGAACGTGTCCTTCAACATACTTAATATTTTAGAATTTTAACTCATCAGATTTGATGAGTTTTTTATTTTGATTGTATTTTTATTTAATTGTTATCCCTCGACTAATACCTATAAAATTATCTTTTTTAAAACCTCTAAGTTTATTAAATATTGATACCTCTTCCGAAATAAGTTACCATTACAGTGGTTACTTTTCGAAAGAAGGTAGATAACATGAATAAACGTGTTTACTTATTAACGATCGTTTCGTTTGTTGTCGGAATGGTCGAATTGATTATAGGCGGTATTCTGGACTTAGTCGCAGAGGATCTTGGAGTGAGTCTAGGACAAGCTGGATTCCTGATCACGATTTTCTCGCTCGTGTTCGCAATCGCCGCACCCATTTTATTAACGATGACCGCTAAAATGGAGAGAAAACGGTTAACCCTCATCTCTTTAGTGGTATTTTTAGCAGGAAACATCCTAGCGATCTTGAGTCCCACTTATTCGGTCTTACTCATCGCTCGGATTTTATCAGCAGCCAGCGGTTCATTACTCGTCGTTTTATGTGTCACGATGGCATCCAATATTGTTGAAGAAAAATACCGTGCGCGTGCAATCGGTGTGGTCTTCATGGGGATCAGCGCATCACTCGTACTCGGGATTCCGATCGGCTTATTGCTCGGAAATGCATTCGGCTGGCGTGCACCCTTTATCTTGATCACGGCACTAACCGTGTTATCCATGCTTGGCGTGCATTTCTTTATGGGACGCCTCAAACCGAAACCGGCGATTCCAATAAGGCAACAACTCAGTACGCTTAAAAACAGAACCGTACTGTTTGCTCAACTAACATCATTCCTGTTCCTAGCTGGCCATCTAACGTTATACGGGTATCTGACGCCATTTTTAAAAACAGCACTCGGACTAAACGGAACATGGGTAAGTATTGTTTATTTGATATTCGGTGTAGCTGCAGTATTTGGCGGCGGTCTTGGCGGTACGCTCGCTGACCGGTTCGGTACAAAACCTACGATCTTAGGCGTTACAATAATCTTTGGCATCTCAATCTTTATGATTCCATATACAACGTTTCTGTTTCCGTTATTTTTAGTGGTCATGATTATTTGGAGCATGCTCAGCTGGGCGATTACACCGGCGATGCAGAGCTACCTGATTGAATCATCCCCTGAAACATCCGATATTCAGCAAAGCCTTAACAACTCTGCGCTTCACTTCGGCATTGCGTTCGGATCGATGGTCGGCGGAATCGTGATCGAACAGGCGTCTGTAGAGATGAATGCAACAGTTGGCGGATTTTTGGTCATACTGGCATTAGGTGCAGCCGTTCTTTCCATGACAAAAAAAGAGCATGCTGAGAAAACGGCTCATAGCATTAGCTAGTCTTGTAAAACTATGGCATGATAATGAGAGACAAAACATTCAGAGGAGGTGAAGCCGTTACAGCCTCAAATAAGTTGTAACGGTGGACAAATGAGTATTCATATCGGTGCAAAACAAGGTGAAATCGCAGAAAGCATTCTGTTACCGGGAGATCCCCTTCGTGCAAAATATATCGCTGAAAACTTTTTAGAAAATCCAACATGCTACAACGAAGTTCGCGGCATGCTTGGCTTCACAGGAACATACAAAGGAAAGCGCGTATCTGTTCAGGGAACAGGCATGGGGATTCCATCAATCGGAATCTACACGAACGAACTGATTCGTGAGTATGGCGTGAAAAACTTGATCCGTGTAGGAACTTGCGGCGCGATCCAACAAGACGTTAAAGTACGTGACGTCATTCTAGCAATGACAGCATCTACAGATTCTCGTATGAACCACCTAGCGTTCCCTGGCATCGACTTCGCACCATGCGCAAACTTCGACCTCTTGAAAAAAGCGTATGAAGCTGGAACAGAAAAAGGCTTGAAGATCAAAGCTGGTAACGTATTAACAGCTGATCTGTTCTACCGTGACAGCATGGATATCGTGAAAAAATTAGCTGAAAACGGTGTACTAGCGGTAGAGATGGAAACAACAGCACTGTACTCCATCGCAGCTAAATATGGTGTGAACGCGTTGTCTATCCTAACAGTTAGCGACCACATCTTCACAGGTGAAGAAACATCTGCAGAAGAACGCCAAACAACGTTCAATGACATGATCGAGATGGCGTTGGAAGTTGTGAGTTCAGAACAATAATAATGTAAAGGGCATGACTGATTATCAGTTATGCCTTTTTTATTTTGTGAAGTTTGATGTGATGCATAGGATTCTCAGTTTGATGCATAGAACCTTTATTCCGATGCATAGAATTATGATTTGTGCATAGAAGTTTCATTTCGATGCATAGAAACATAATTTTGATTCATAGAGACACTTTTTCGATGCATAGAGATCCTATTTTGATTCATAGATTATCAATTCAATAAAAAAAAGAATGAACTAAAGTCACTTTTCGTTCATTCCCTCTTTAATTAATACCTCAATTTCATCAGTACACTTCTGATCTCTTCATCATTCATCAATAGATCCGAGTGCTTCTCATTGATCTTCGCCAAAGCCACATCGTGATAAAAGAACTCGATAAACACTTTAATAAACGGACGTGATTTTGTCTTCATCGCTTGCCAGCTCTCACCTTCCACCCCTGCAAAAATCACTTCTTCCTCATCTACAACAACAAGTCGGAAGCGTTCCAACGAGTGGTGCTCCTGTGCTGGAATAAGTGTATGTATGTTTTTTAACGAAGACTCCAGCTCTCCAACTACTAATACTTCCACATCGATTCCCTGCTTTTCTTTTTCCTCAAGGATCGGTAAGTAATCTTGTACATCATCCTCCCAAGCAGAAACCTTAATGGATTTCTCAGCCGTTTGAAGGATTTCTTTTGTCTGTGCACGAATGGACGAATCAACTTTCAGACTCCAAACGTGTTCATCGTAAAACTTTCTTTTCGATGTGCTCGTTTTTAGCTGCTCCACATTCTCCTGGAATTCTGTCGTCAGTTTTTCGATCACGGTCGACAGCGGTAATGCTGTATACAGCTTCTTCTTTTCCGAAACCGAATCCAAGACCATTCCTTTTTCGATCATACGCGTGAGCACTTCATAGATCTTTGATTTCGGGACACCCGAATATTTAACGATGTTCGTCGCGTCCATCGGTTCTTCGCTGGAAGCTAGAACTTCGAACACCTGACTCTCATATTGTGAAAAACCGAATTTTTGTAGCATGGTTCCTCCTAAGAAAATAACGTCTATATCATTCACGACCTAGCCAACAGCCTTATTATTCCCGACTTTTTATTTCGGCAACATCCTAATGTAATCTTAAAACAATTACCGTCATTTCACCAGACCCGAAGCAATCCATACTTTAGTTTGAGTAACATGCCCTCTTTACTATGAAATTAAAAGTATTGTTAGGTACATCCAACTATCTTCATGACAAAATTATATTGTAACTTGATAAAATAAATTGTAATGCAATAATGTAATTAAAGCGTTTACATGGAAGGAGAATTACATGCAGAAAGTTTTTCAAGTTTTTATCGTTATACTACTTTTGTTTTCTGTTGCGGCTCCCACTCAATTAGAGGCAGCAGAAAAGCAAAACTCTCTGGTCAACCTCGAACACCTGGACTTTTTAAATGAAGAGATCACGTTAGATGGTAAAGAGATGTTGATTATACACATCTATTCCGAGTATCCCGATTACGAATGGGTGGACGATGCGGATGAGGGCATTGCTTGTGTGGATGATGTAGCACGGGCAGCTGTCGTATATTTGAACCATTACGAACAGACGAAGGACAAGACATCCCTTGAAAAAGCGAAGAAAGCTCTTAACTTTGTCATGTACATGCAAGCAGACGACGGAGAATTTTACAACTTTATCTTTGATGATTATTCCATTAACACAGACGGTCCGACGAGTAAGAAATCTTTTGACTGGTGGGCAGCAAGAGCAATGTGGTCGATCGGCCATGGCTATAAAATATTTTCTAAAACCGACCCTGCTTATGCAAAAGAACTAAAAGAAAGCTTCTTACTGGCGAACGATGCCTTACAAAAGAAAGTGAACGAAAAGTACGGAGAATATAACATCGTGAACGGCTATAAAGTTCCCGCTTGGATCGGCGGTTTTGACGCGATGTCCAATGCTTTACTCGGCCTCTCCGAATATTATGAGGTACAAAAGGACCCATTAGTCAAAGATTCCATGTTGAAGCTCGGTAAAGGCTTATCAGAGTACCAATTCGGGTCTTACACGAAGTATCCGTTCGGTGCTCACCTTGGCTGGGACGGCTCCCCTACCCTATGGCACGCTTGGGGCAGCGGACAATCCATGGCACTCGCAAAAGCTGGTAATCTATTAAATAAAAAAGAGTGGATTGAGTCAGCCAAGCAAGAGGCCGATCAATTTTTCACCCATATTCTCGCGACAGGCATGATCAAAGAGATGGCACCAACACCATCAAAAGACGAACAGATCGCATATGGCGTCAACATGCTGACGCAAGCATTCACAGAAATTTATCATGCGACAAAAGAGAAAAAGTACGCACGATATGCGGGAATCGCGGCTTCATGGTACACAGGCAACAACGACGCGAACTTTCAGATGTATGATCCAGAAACGGGCCGAGGCTATGATGGATTAAACGGTGTAACAGGTAAAGTGAATTTGAACTCAGGCGCAGAGTCTACTATTGAAGCATTGATGGCCATTCAACAACTGCCTGAAGCCATGAACACATTTTACGTAAAAACAAAAGAACGTCACACATCAACCATCCATGAAGCGGAAGCATTTACCGTGAAGAATGGCAGCCCGGTCATCGAGACACCAGAAGATGCATGGACAGGGGATGCTCTGTTCAGCAACAAAATCGTAAAATTAAACAACGGTGATATGATCCAAAAGGAAGTAAACATTGATAAGAAGGGCTTGTACCTCATTTACGGTGCAATGGAAAAAACACCTGCATTAGGTGGCGAGCTAAAACTAGAAGTAAAGATCGATGGACGTAAAGTAAGTTCAACCGACGTTTCCGCTGCGAACAAATATCTTACTCTAGTAAACTTGAACAAGTTAAACTACCTAACTGCCGGGAAGCATACGATTACCTTAACGGCTAAGCCCCCATACAACGAAACACTCACTTTAGATAATGTTGTGGTTCAGCCGGTTAATGAGTATGCGGTGTTTGTAGAGGGAGGCAAGCGATTTAAGCTTCAACGAAACCTAATTACAGAGCACAACTCGCTACGATAAGATATAGGAAAAGACCGACTGTGTTGTCGGTCTTTTCCTATGTACATATTTTTAATTTTAGATTATACCATATTAAAACATATTTAGATGTCACAATTGACACGCCTTGTAAACTAATACCTCAATTTTTCGATTCAAACTCCATACTTAAACTTCTTAACTTTTTTAATCTATACATGATACTAGTAACGCGGCCAAAATAATCATGAAGTTCTAAGTAAAACTTATAAAGCTCATCGTATATTTGCACATTTTGTGGGATGGGAACGAAGGTTTCTTCTTTTACTTTTGCCATATTCTCCGCTGCTTCCACTATTGTATCGTAACCCCCGTTCTTTGCACCCGCAGCAGTGGCAGCATATATAGCTGCACCTAATGCGACTGTCTGGTCAGAATCTGGAATTTTAATTTCCCGGTTTGTCACATCCGCATAAATTTGCATCAACAGCTTATTTTTCTGAGGCAGACCACCACAGGCAAAAATTTCATTGACTTCTACTCCTGCTTCGGTAAAATTTTCGATAATTTTTCTTGTTCCAAAGGCAGTAGACTCTAGTAAAGCTCGATAGATCTCTTCAGGTTTCGTCGTCAATGTAAGTCCAGCGACTATACCTGACAAATTGGCATCGACCAGTACAGAACGATTTCCATTCCACCAGTCAAGTGCAACTAGTCCTGATTGTCCTGGCTTATAAACAGATGCCTTTTCTTCTAAAAATTGGTGTATACTCATACCTGCCTCATCCGCCTGTTGTTTCACATAGCTTGGTACTGCCTGGTTTACATACCATGCAAAGGAATCTCCAACTGCCACTTGACCTGTCTCATAACTGAAATTGCCCGGAATAATACCGTCCTCCACTATTCCACATATACCTTCAATGGCTTTTTCTTTATCGGAAATCAGCATATGACAAGTAGATGTTCCCATTGTCATGACAAATTGCCCTGAATGAACGGCACCACAAGCCGGAACCCCGGCATGGGCATCAATCATTCCAACAGCTACCGCAGTCCCTGGCACTAGTTTTAAACGGTGTGCCATTTCTTCTGTTAATTCTCCTGCTTTTCCCCCAATCGACAAAACTGGCCCGCGCATTTTTGTTTCTAAAATATTTTCAAAGCGTTCATCCAATGCTTTAAAAAATGAGCTATCTGGATATCCTTCCCTTTTATTCCATAGTGCTTTGTAGCCGCATGTGTTGCTGCTGCGAATCAGATTATTTGTTAATCGATAAGTAATCCAATCACAAGCTTCTATAAAAATGTCAGTTGCCTCAAAAACGTCAGGTGCTTCTCTCGCGATTTGTAAAATCTTTGAAAACATCCATTCAGACGAAATTTTTCCACCGTAACGGGTTAAGAACAGTTCTTTTCTTTCTTCTGCAAGGCGTGTAATATCATCTGCTTCCCCTTGGGCTGCATGATGCTTCCACAATTTCACCCAGCTATGAGGATGATCTCGCCAGTTTGGATGAAAGCATAACGGGTTTCCGGTTTTATCTAAAGGCAAAATGGTAGAAGAAGTGAAATCAATTCCAATTCCGATAACATCTTTTGGGTCTATCTCTGCCATTCGGATGACGGCAGGAACGGATTGGTAAAGTACTTCTAAATAGTCCTTTGGATGCTGTATAGCCCAGTCCGTTTCAAGACGTTTGCCATTAGGCAATGCTTCAGTCAGCACGCCATGTTTATAAGGAGTAACATGAGTCGCTACTTCTTCACCTGTTGCTACATCAACCAGTAATACTCTTCCAGTTTCTGTCCCATAATCTACCCCTATGGCATATCTTTGTTTCAAATGATTTCATCCCTTTCTATGTATAAAAATTGTAAGAATAAAAGAAAATCCCCTATATTCTAATAGACCAACCATTCTGAGCCCATGGAAAATGCCGTCCTCATCAACAGATTTAGTTATGTACTTAGCAGCTTTTTTAGTCAATTCATGTATTTTCTTAATTCCTTTTGCCATGGAATCTCTTGATGGAAGCACATCAACAGAAACTAGATGCCATCGAACAAAATCAAATAGTTTAAACCCTTTTTCATAAATCACTTCTTCTTTTTCTTGTCAGAATAATAAAGAATGGTAGATTTCTCTTTCTATAAAATAGTGAGGATCGTATGTAGGAAATATTTCAATTTTTTATGAGTTAATACTTTCAACTATATAATCATGGTGAGGGATGTTCGCTTTCATATCCTCCTGATCCAATAAACGATCGGATGATTATTTAACTGCAGCTTTCGCTAAAGCTTATAAAACTTCTTTACTCAGTGGATTGGTATATATCACTTCACCTTCTAAAACAACATATTGACCATTATCACTGACAAAAGTTTGAATATTCAACTCTTCGCGTAAGTTTGCAAACATTAAAGGGCACGCCCTGATGCAATAGCTACTTTATATCCTTTTTCTTTCAACTCTCGAATCGCATGCTTTGTAGAAAAAGGCAATTGTTTATCATGGTTATGAAGTGTTCCATCTAAATCAAAGAAGATTATTTTTCGTGTCATTATACCACCTCATTTTGTGTCACTTTATCCTTTGTTTCTAAAGTTAACAGTGTGTGAAAGTAATTTATATGCTTAAAAAGGCAGGTTCTCAAAATTTGGTGAACTCTGCCTAGATGTATTTTCTTAAACTAGATTACCTTCTTTCGTTATATTAATAGAATAAGATTTTTATATACCTTTAATGATTGAGTGTTTATTAAGTCTCTATTAAGTTAAACAGGAAACGAATTTTGAAGAACCTTTTTAACAAGGGTAAAGCCAAATTCCTTAATTAGTTTATCTCCAGGTACTGAAACTCCAAACTGATCAATAGTAACCATTTTCTCCGACATATTTACTTCAACCTTAAGATGCTCCCATTTCGCAAACACTTATTTTCTCTTAATTTCCATTACAAATGTCGTGCCTCAATGAACTGGAAGTTTTGAATACTTCCTCCGCCGGCAATAAGAGAGTTTGTTATGATAGTACCATCTTTCTTTCGAACACCCTTCAGTAATATTCCATCGGTAATTCCTGTTGCGACAAAAAAGCAATCATCTGATTTTACAATCTCATCGATCGTTAACACTTTATCAGGATCGGCCAATCCCATTTGTATACAGCGATTAAACTCTTCTTGATTTCGAGGAGCAAGCTTAGCCTGAAAATCTCCCCCCAAACACTTTAAAGCTGTTGCTGCAATAACACCTTCCGGAGCACCGCCGGTTCCTACTAATATATCAACATCCATTTCATCGATTGCTGTAGCGATCGCTCCCGTAACATCACCATCAGAAAATAACTTGACTATTGCTCCCGCATCAAATACTTGTTTAATTAAATCATCATGGCGCGGTCGGTCCTGTATCATAACTTTCAATTCTGTTATATTTTTTCCTATAGCTTTCGCTACTGATTTCATATTTTCAGTTAACGTTGCTTCTATATCAATGCATCCCTTCGCCCTTGGGCCCACAGCTATCTTATGCATATACATATCAGGAGCGTGTAGTAAACTTCCTCTTGGCGACACAGCAATAACTGTTAGTGAATTATCCTGTCCTTTGGACATTAAATTAGTTCCTTCAACCGGATCAACTGCAATATCTACTTGTGGCCCTTTTCCCGTTCCGAGTTCTTCACCAATGTAAAGCATTGGAGCCTCATCCATTTCTCCCTCACCAATTACAATAAGTCCTTGCATATTAATGAGGTTCATTTGATTACGCATCGCTTCTGTTCCTGCACCATCGGCTTCATTTTTTTTTCCTTTTCCGACCCATGGATAAGAAGCAATAGCCGCTTGTTGGGCTACGGTTAAAAAGTCCATAGATAAAGGCTGAATACATTCTTGACTCTCACTATACGTTTTCGTCTTCATCCTCTTCCTCCTAGTTTGGTTTCACTTAAATAACCCAAGGTCATTATGCACTCATAAGAATAAATATTCATAATAGCCATTGATAACCCACTAAAAAATCTATATTCAGAGTTTATTCTTTTTTCTATTATCAAAAAATCGAAGGATTATGAGAATCCACTATCCACCAAAAGTCAGCGTATGAATGAGTGAATTCTCTTGTTTTTTTTACAATTGATAACTTTTTTTGAAGATTATTTAGCTATTAATCTATATAACTTAGACTGTATGGACTGAATTAACTGTAGTAAAAAAAGCAGAAAGAATTAAGAAAGCAGATGTTGCTCCTGGATCTTGATTACCTAATGAACGTTCTCCTAAACGACTGGATCTTCCCCTTTTAGAAAGTAAATCTTTCGTAGACATCATGCCTTTTTCTCCAGCAGAAACCGCTTTTGAAAATGCTGCGACAAAATCGCGTGTTTGATTAAATTGACTCTTCAAGCTTTCTAACGCAGGTTGAAGCGTATCAACCATCGTCTTATCGCCTAATTCAGCTTTCCCTCGATCTTTTACTCCCTCGATGAAAGCAACCCAAAAATCTACTAATTCTTCATCCGTTAAATCTGATTTACCATGGAACACCTTTGCTCCTCTTAAAAATCCCGTGGCATAAAGTGGTCCAACGGAGGAACCTACTGCACTTAAGAATGTACGGCCTGCTATTATACAAATTTTCCCACAATCTTTTTCAGTTTTTAATTCCTCTTTTAACTTCTCATTGATTGCTTGCCAGCCAATAGACATCGTCACACCATGATCACCATCGCCTATTTTTCGATCAAGTTCTGACAAATAATCTTTATTTTCCTCCATTACATCGACTACGTTCTTTAAAAAGGTTTTCAAATCTTCTGCAGTAAATTTCATCTTCAGCAGCCTCCTTATTTTTGAACATACATTGGGCAATCAGCCGGATGATTAACCAGCTCTATTAATTCATTATCCAATTTGATAAGTGTAACGGAACAACCACCCATTTCTAATGATGTACTATAGTCGCCAACATAAGAACGGTGAATTTCGATACCTTTTTCACTAAGGATTTGCTCCACTCTTCTGAACATGATGTATAGTTCCATCCGCGTAGTAGAGCCTAAACCATTTACAAGAACAGCCACCTTTTCTCCGTTTTCCACAGGCATATCAGCTAGTATTTCATTCACTAAACGCTCTGCAACCTGGTCAGCTGGTTGAAGTTCACCTTTCTCCATTCCCGGTTCACCATGATGACCAAGGCCGATTTCCATCTCATTATCTTCAAGTTCAAAGCTTGGTTTTCCAGTCTGGGGTAATGAGCAAGGAGTTAGACCGACACCCATAGTTCGTGTTAGATGGTTTGCTTTTTTCGCTACTCTTACTACATCCTCTAAAGAATATCCCTTCTCAGCCGCTGCACCTGCAGCTTTGGTTACAAAAAACTCCCCTGCAATCCCTCTGCGCTTTTCACTTTCTTTTTTCGGGGCAGACGCTATATCATCTGTTACTAACACCATTCCTACTTTTGTTCCATACTCTAAGTCCGCTAACTCTGCCGCCATACCAAAGTTCATCACATCTCCAGCGTAGTTCCCATAAACGTAAACCACACCTGCTCCTTTATCAATAGCTCTAGTCACTTCTAAGATTGGATCCGGAGGAGGAGAGGCAAAAATATTTCCAACAGCAACACCGTCTGCCATACCGTCTCCCACATACCCCATAAAAGCTGGCTCATGTCCGGAACCGCCGCCAATTAATACACCAACTTTTCCTTCGCGTGTTTCCTTTGCCGTAACTAGGGACCGTTTATTATCAGATAATCGCTTCACATATTGTGGATACGCTTTAACATATCCCTCTATCATTTCATCTACAACGTTATCTGGATTATTGATTAATTTTTTCATGTTAGGCTACTTGCTCCTTTCAAGAATTCTTTTTCTTTATCAGTAATTTGTTGTACTTTTCGCGCCGAGTTCCCTCCTGGGAATTCCGACTCTAAGTAAACCTTTACAATTTGTTTTGCAGGTTCAATACCAATAACCTTTGCTCCCATTGTTAAGATTTGTGCGTTATTACTTTTTTGAGCTCGCTCCGCTGAGTATGTATCATGACACAATGCTGCTCGAATACCTGGTACTTTTCCGGCAGCAATGGCAACACCGATACCCGTACCACAAATTAAAATACCTCTATCTAATTTCTTTTCATTTATATCACCCGCGACTTGAAATGCTATCTCAGGGTAATCTACTTCACTGCAGGAATCAGTGCATCCATAATCATAAATCTCATGCCCTAACTCTTTTATAAATTCTTTTAAACTTTCTTTCATATGAAATGCATTGTGATCAGAACCTATTCCAATTTTCATTATACATCACATCGTCCTTTCAGTATTTTTTGTTTTTATTTTATATATTTTCAATTTATACTATTTATTTTTTCATTTATTACTGTTAACGTCAACATTTTTTTGTTTTATTATCGTTTTTTGTTGTTTTAGATTTTTATGATTAAACTTCAACAATAATTGTTTGTTTATAACGTAAAATTAAGAACGCCCATTAAAAGACGTCCTTATTATTGTTTGTTATTATTAATCAATTACTAAATCCTATGAGAACTTACTGTGCTGCCTTAAGTTCAGTAGAGTGGATCCCTTCACTTTTAGGAAGAGTAACAAATTTCATTAGAAATGCACTAACCAAATATAGTCCTGTATATATCCAAATAACACCTACTGCTCCAACTCCACCTATAAAAGCGCCAACAATTGCAGGACCAACAAATGTGCTTAATCCAGCGCCAAGGTTTAATATAGACATTGCCGCTCCTCTATTTTCCGGAGCTAATGAAGGAATTAAAGCAGATAAAGGAACATATCCGGCTAAACAAGCTCCGAAACACGCCGCTACAACCGTTGCCGCTATATAATTTGGTCCCATGAAGGCTGGAACATAGTAAAAAGCCACAGTAAAGACTGCACATCCTACTCCTCCAAACCACATAACGGTATTACGCCACCCTAACTTATCTCCCACAATTCCAAAAATCAGGTTAAAAACAATATTACTCGTCCAAAGGGAACCATAAATTTGCAACCACTCTGTTCTTGTGAATCCAACATCCATCATATAAGCCGGCATAAACACCACAAAGCCATATGCACCCGCTGTATTGATGGTTCTTACAATACCACCTAATCCAATCTTAGGTCTTTCAAATGCAATCGTAATACCTTTTGTTAAATATTTTAAAGCTTCTTGTTTCGTTTGAAACTTTTTCTCGCGGTTAGAATCTTCTTTATTTAGGAAAATTGCTACTGTAGCACCTAAAGCAACAAAGATCAATGCACTCCAAAGGGTATTCATTTCACCTAAAACAGGTAATGCAAAACTAGAATAATATGCACCTAAAACGTTTAATCCTCCTGTAAATGCAAACCAGAACCACCCTACAGCTGTTCCAAGCTTGTCACTCGGAGCATAGTATGTTACCCAGACTAAGAAGGAGTAAGCAAATAACGGATAACCTAATCCTCTGAGAGAGTAAGTTGGAATGATAACCCCAAGGTTCATGGTCGGTAATCCGACTGTTAAGAATACTAGTGTCCCTAATATAAACAAGCTTAATCCTATGATCATAGCATTACGAGGTCCTAATACTTCAGCTAATACCCCTGAAAGCCAAGCAGCAACCGCAACTGCGAAACCGTAAATAGAAAACAATAACGCCGACTGCTGCACGGTTAAACCATTATCCATTAAATACGAGGAAAGCCAACCTTGTTCGAGACCATCCCCCATCATAAAAAGCATAACTCCTAGGTACCCTAAAGCCATTTTGGAATCCATGCCCAGTCTATTCAATAATCCTTGCATACTCACTCCTCCATTCGCCTGAATATTCTTTCTATTCAAGAGATAGGTTCCCTATTATATGGGAACCTATCTCTTCTGTTTTTTTCTTATAGATTTGGGTTAAGAACAACTTTTAAGGATTTCGCCCCGTTTTTCACGAGCTGAAAGCCTTTTTCAAACTCTTCCAAAGGTAATTCATGTGTAACAACTCCATCTGTTGGAAGGTCACCGTTGGCAATTCCTTTAATAACATGTTCATAGCAATATGGACCTAAGTGAGACCCTAATACATCAAGTTCTTTACGGTCACTTATAATACTCCAGTCCACTGTTACCGGATCCTTAAATACGCTAAATTCTACGAATCTACCAAGCTTGCGAATCATAGTTAAACCTTGCTCAACCGATTTTTGAGCACCAGTTGCTTCAATATAAATGTCACAACCATAACCATCTGTTAATTCCTTTACAATAGCTATTGCATCTTCTTTTGCTGGGTTGATGACCATATCAGCACCAAAGTTCTTAGCCAGTTCTAGTCGATCATCGAATAGATCCAACACAATTAACTTCCCTGGTCCTGATTTTTTAATTGCCCCAATCATTCCGAGGCCCAAAGTCCCTGCCCCGGCAAGTACTACTACATCACCTAATTGAATCTGTGCACGCTGAACAGCGTGGAACGAACAAGCGTATGGTTCGATTAAAATAGCCTTTTCAATTGGAAGATCCTCCGGGACTTTATAATTGATTGCTTCCTTTGTAAATTTCATGTATTCAGCCATTGCACCGTTTACATTATTTTGAAATCCATATAAATCATGCTTTTCACACATCCAATATTGACCACGGTTACAAAAACGACATCTCCAGCATGGAACGATTTGTTCTGAGATTACTCTGTCCCCTACTTCAAAATCTTCTACACCTTTTCCTAGTGCCACAACATGGCCGATAAATTCATGACCCGGAATCATAGGAGCTTTAATATAAGCTGGCTGATTCTCGTCTCCCCAAAAACTTGGAGCTCCTTCAAACGCTTTCAAATCTCCTGCACAAATTCCACAGGCTTCAACCTTTACAAGAATCTCACCTTCACCAATCTCAGGAACAGCTACTTCTTCAAAACGATAATCACCTGGTTTATACGCCACTACAGCTTTCATTGTTTTTGGAATGTTTATCTTATTGGGGTCTTGAATTGTCATAGTAGTATTACACATAGAACATCTCTCCCTTTCCAGTATTTCTTACTTTTAAAACAACTTAATTAAAAATAGACTCAGAAGGATAGCGCTTACATTTTTAATAAGAAATATTTGAAAGCTCATCAGTCCTTTACTTAAAGATATACTAATTAAATTCAAACAATTAATTTTAACCTTTTTTATCGTTTACTTTTATAAACGATTGATTTTTTTCATTATATTATTATTTTTATTCATAAGTCAATTATATATTTTTGTTTGTTGTTATTTTATTATCGTTTATCTTTTTATAAAGAAGTAATTTACATTATCATAAATAAATGATGTAATATTATTATAAAAAACGAAAAAAAATGCTTTCGTTTTTATATATTATTGAATTCTTTTGAATTGTTATAAAGAATGAAAAAATTTAACGGTAAAAATAAAACAAATGTGGGTGATCAAATGGCAAAAGTATTTGCTCCTGAAAGAAGAAAACTAATAATGGACAAGTTATATCAGAACCAAAGAGTAACTGTAAAGGAACTTTCAGAAGAGATTAAAGTTTCTGAAGCTACCTTAAGAACAGACCTTACTAAAATGGAAGAAGATGGACTCCTCAAAAGAACTCATGGTGGGGCTATTTTAATAGACATTATAGATAGTGAAACCAACTTTTCAAGTAGGGAAAAAAGAAATAAAGATGAAAAATGTGCTATTGCCAAAAAAGCAGTAGAATTAGTTTCCAATGGTCAATGTATTATGTTAGACGCCAGTTCAACAGCTCTTGAATTGGCCCGTACTTTGAAAGATATGCCAATTCGATTAACTGTTGTAACAAGTGGAATAAATACAGCGCTTGAGTTAAATGAACATCCTGATATCACGGTTATCTTATTAGGCGGGATTGTAAAACGAGGTTCCTACTCTCTAGAAGGTAGTTTAGGTATAAATATTTTGAAACAAATTAATATCGATCTAATGTTTACTTCAGCTAATGGATTTTCATTGGAATCAGGTTTAACTGACTTCAGTGTCTATGAGGTAGAATTAAAAAAAGCTATGGTTAATGCTTCACACAAGGTTATAGCTTTGCTTGACCATACTAAAATTAATAAAAATTCCATTGCATCATTTGCTTCAATAGATCAAATAGATACTATAATAACTGATTTCAAAATAACGGATGATTATGCTAAAAAACTTGAAGAACAAAATATTGACGTTCTGGTAGTATCAACTGATGAAAATGGTCATAATCCTTCTTAAGACAGAAATCACCTGTGAAAAAGAGGTACAGCAATAATTGCTATACCTCTTAAATATTTAAATAGTTCTCCTCTATTTAATTGTATTTCCACCATCAACCACAATATTTTCTCCTGTCATTAAGTTGGTTGCATCGCACGCTAAAAATAAGGCAATAGCAGCAACTTCTTCGGGATATCCAAACCGTCCAAGTGGAATTTCTTTTTTCGCTTTTTCACCCTTTTCTCCTGCCCAAACCTTTTTACCTAATTCAGTTAAAATAACAGTCGGTGAAATAGCATTTACTTTAATGTCGAATTGAGCCCATTCATAAGCAAGTACTTTAGTCATTCCATGAATCCCAGCTTTACTTGCAGCATAAGCGACATGATTATCTAATGCAATAACTGCTGCTTGAGAAGCTAAATTGATAATATTTCCACCATTTCCTTGCTCAATCATTAAACTTCCAACTTTTTGGCTCATTTTAAATGATCCAGTTAAGTTAAGATCAATCGTTTTTTGCCAATAATCATCAGAAATTTTTTCAGCATCATCAAGTAATGCAATTCCAGCACAGTTTACTAAAATATCAACCTTACCGAAGTATTCTCTTACCTTCTGAATTGCAATGTCCATACTCTGATTATTAGTAACGTCACATTGTACACCAATGGCATTTTCTAAATTCAGCTTCTTAGCTAGATCTTCTACATTATCTTTTAGGTCAAAGATAGCAACTTTTGCACCTTTTTCTATGTATAATTCCGATACGGCCTTTCCAATTCCACTCGCTCCACCTGTGACAATAGCTACTTTATCTGTAATATTGAAGTTCTTATCGTATCCATGAAAACCCATAATTCATTCCCATCCTTTACGTTTTTATTTTTAATCATTCAGTAGTGGAAAATATAATTCTAAGTCTCCTAATCTTCTAACCTATTTTCTTTATAAAAAGTAATTCATCATAAATATTTAACTAATTATTTTTATTTTAATACTATTTTTATCGTTTTCCAACTTCTATTTTTGTTTATATTCATTTGTTTTTGTTTGGTATCGTTTTATAACCTCTTATGTAAACAAGAAGATGAATTCCAATATACAACAACTAAAGTAGAGCTATTAAAAGTATGCGGTGTTTGTAAATGATGACAATCGTTTTAATCTACGGATCACAGAGCCAAATTCACTCTAATAAGGTGAAATTATAGAAAAGACCGACTGTGGTGTCGGTCTTTTTAATTTGCGTATGTATCGGATATGTCGATTTGAGTGTATATCCTCTTTTAATTTTTTGTTCTATTTTTGAAAAAACATGGTGACTGATCAATGTAAGCCATATCCTCATTTTAGGGTTTATTCTTTAATCAATCACATCAAACACATACTTCGTAGTTGAACGGAACACCTCATCTTTATCCAATATGTTAGACGGGAAATGAGAATGATGAATACTGTCAGGAAGACCTTGCGTTTCTAAGCAAAGACCGAGATATTTTCTTGCTTTTACTCCTCGAATGGTAAAGTTAGACTCTAGCTGCGTGCCCGTATATAAAACTACACTTGGCTGATCTGTTTCAACCGTCAATTGCCGGCCACTTTCTTCGTCTTTCAATACCATTTCCTTATTCTCCTTTTCAGCAAGCAGAAATGGATGATCGTATCCATTGCCCGCTAAGACATTTTGCGGGTGCTCCGACTCTACTCCGTCCTTTATGTAGCGGCCCTCTCTAAAATCAAAAGGTGTACCCTCTACAGAGAGAATTTCACCTGTAGGAATCAACTCGTTATCGAGTTCCAGAAACGAATCGCTCTTTAATGTCAGGTCATGCTCTAGAATATCCCGCTTTAAATTTCCGGATAAGTTGAAATAAGAGTGGTTGGTTACATTAATCAGTGTTTTTTTGTCTGAAATGGCTTCATAGGAAATCAGGAATTCATTCGCATTGGTCAAGGTATATTTTACTTTCATATCTAGGTTGCCAGGATATCCTTCTTCTCCATCTGGACTGAGATAGTTATACACGATGCTTACTTCACTTTCTCCTTTAAGCACTTGAGAGTTCCAAATCACTTTATCGAACCCTTTTAATCCCCCATGAAGATGATGCCCGTTATTGTTTTTTTCTAGCTGATACGTCTGGCTGTCCAATTCAAAGGTTCCCTCTTTTATTCTACCGGCAAACCGCCCGACTACGGCTCCAAAATAAGGAGAATCGTTGATGTACTCTTCGATCGTATCAAAGCCCAGCACGACATTTTCTCTTTTTCCTGTTTTATCTGGCACGATGATTTTTGATATGATACAGCCATAATCTATGCTAACAACTTCCATGCCTTGATCGTTTACTAGAGTTGTAGATGTTACGGGGTGTCCGTTGATCTCACCAAAGTTCTCTTGCAGAATCTCCACGTTCTCCACTCTCCTATAAGAAAAATGGGCATCCGTCAGAACATGAACGAATGCCTTCTTATTCCTTAAATTAATCCTGCAGCGTAAAAATAAACCTTTTAAATGCATCCTGCCCTTTTTTATTCCGTTTAAAAACACCAGCGTCCATGAGTACACGAAGAAATTTAATCCCTAACTCTCTCTTTAAAATCCCTTCAACGGAATCAGGCGTAATGTCTTTTCCATAACGTTCTTTCATGTCATTGGCCCATGGCAAATGGTATCCTATGAGCTCATCGGTCTCTGCCAGCAAGTAACTTTTTATTTCTTCTAATTCATTTTTTAACCTTGAAGGCAAGACGGCGAGACCCATCACTTCAATCAAACCGATATTTTCCTTCTTGATGTGATGTACATCTTGATGAGGGTGAAAAATCCCAAGCGGGTAAAGGTCGCTTATCCGATTGTTCCTTAAGACAAGATCCATTTCAAATTCCCCGTTCCGATAACGGGCAATGGGAGTAATGGTGTTATGTCTTGTATCCCCTGAATAAGCCTCAATGTCTACACTTGAATCACTATAGGAAATCCATTTGTTCAAAATGAACGTCGCCGCTTCACTAAGTCCCGCTACATCACGGCCTCTTAAACGTATAACAGACATCGGCCATTCAAGGGTAGCTCCTCTAACAGACGGAAATGAGTTCAATTCAAAGGTGAATTCATCTTTTGCTTTTGCCATAGCAAAGTCATAACGACCGCCTTGGTAATGATCATGACTTAAGATCGAACCACCGACAATCGGCAGATCTGCATTAGATCCCGCAAAATAATGCGGAAATTGTTCAACAAAAGAAAGAAGTCTTTCAAATGTATCTTGATTGATCTTCATATCTCGGTGTTCACCCGAGAGTAAGATACAATGCTCGTTATAATAAACGTAAGGAGAATATTGCAGATACCACTCTTCATCTTTAAGATTCAGATGAATCAATCTATGGTTGGAACGAGCGGGATGTCCAATTCTTCCTTCATAACCTTCGTTCTCTATACATAGCAGACAATTCGGATAATCGTTTGACGAAGAAACTTTCATTTTCTTCTCGAGTTCAATTTCTTTAGGATCTTTCTCAGGCTTTGATAGATTGATCGTAATATCAAGTTCGCCATAAGGAGTGTCCGCTTTGTAGCTGATGTTCTTGGCGATTCTTTTTGTCTGAATATAATTGCTGTTTTGACTTAATTCATAAAAGAAAGAGGTTGCTTCCTCAGGATTATCTTTATATTTTTCATAGAAACTTTTATTTAATTCGGAGGGGCGAGGCATAAAACTATTCATAATCTTACTTGATAGAATTTCTTTTTCATCTAGTAAGTTATTAATTAAGTCTTTTTCCACAGCATATTCCACTAACTGCTCCAAAAAATCTGGGATATTACCCGTATTAGAGGGTTCGACTTCTTCTACAAAACTTTTCAATCCAAGGAGCGCAATAACCTGGTTTCGGGCATAGATTTCATCTTGCTTCTGTATCATCTCTAAAGAAACCGCCTTGTCAATCAACTTTTGAATAACCGAATAGATTTCCATCGTCTCCCCTCCTATCGGTTATAACCATTAGGATACGTTTGATGCCAGTTCCATGCATCTTCAATGATTGTTTCGATTTGAGTGCGTTTTGGTTGCCAGCCCAGAAGTTCTTTTGCTTTAGCTGATGAAGCTACAAGAGCTTTTGGATCACCTTGCCTTTTCGGTGCAATTTTTGCTGGAATCGAATGACCAGTTACTTTCCTTGCTGTTTCGATAATTTGCCTCACAGAATACCCCTTGTTGCTACCGAGATTAATAATATTGCTATCTCCCCCGTTTTGAAGATGCTGAAGTGCGAGAATATGAGCATCGATCAAATCTTCAACATGGATATAATCACGTACACACGTACCGTCTTCCGTCTCGTAATCATCGCCGAATATAGAGATGAACTCTCGTTGACCAAGAGCCACTTGTAGAACTAGAGGAATAAGGTGGGTTTCTGGGTTATGATCCTCTCCGATCGTTCCAGCTGAACGAGCACCTGCAACATTAAAATAACGGAGGGATATATATTTCAGGCCATATGCAGTGTCACACCATTTCATTATTTTTTCTACAACCCGTTTTGTTTCCCCATAGGCATTTGTCGGGTTTGTCGGCATTTCCTCTGTAATCGGCATGACTTCCTGATCGCCATATGTTGCAGCAGTTGAAGAGAAAACAATATGCTTAACGCCAAACTCTATCATGACATCCAGTAAGACCTGTGTTCCGGATACATTGTTATCAAAGTACTTAAGCGGCTGTTCCATCGATTCTCCTACTAGAGAATTGGCTGCGAAATGCATGACCCCGGTGATCTCTTCCTTGGTAAAAACACGCTGTAGAAACGCTTTGTCACGAATATCCCCTTCATAAAAAACAGCATCAGGATGAAGCGCCTCTTTGTGACCCGTCTGAAGATGATCTACAACCACTACCTTGTAGGTTTGCTCGATTAATTGGTATACCGCATGAGAACCAATATAGCCGGCCCCACCTAAAACAAGAATGCTCATCACACGACCTCCTTGGTAATCTCTTTTGCGCCATCACCGATTTTGGCAACGTAAAAGTCCGCTTTATATCCGATCTTCTCCAGATATTCTTTTCCGACCCTTTGAATAAAATCTTCTACTCTATCAGATGCGACGATAGCAATCGCACACCCTCCAAAGCCTGCACCTGTCATCCGGGCACCGAGAACACCCTCGTGTTTCCAGGCTGCTTCAACCAGCGTATCGAGTTCCTTCCCAGTGACTTCATAATCATCTCTTAAACTATGATGAGAGTCGTTCATCAACTTTCCGAATGTCTTCATTTCGCCTCTTCTCAATGCATGAAGTGCCTTCAACGTGCGCTGATTTTCATAGACGGCATGACGAGCTCTCTTCATTAATGTTTCATCTGCGATCAGATGTTTACTGGCTTCAAATTCTTTTTCTGAAAGGTCACCTAGTTCATGAATATCGAGAGCGGTTTGCAAGCGGCTTAACGCTTTTTCACACTCTCTTCGTCTTTCATTGTATTTCGAGTCGGCAAGCTCTCTGCGCTTGTTCGTGTTCATGATGACAATGTCATAACCATCTAAATCAAGAGGTGCGTATTCGAACTTTAAAGTGTTGCAATCCAACAGAATGCCGCAATCCGCTTTCCCCATTCCAACCGCAAACTGATCCATGATGCCGCTGTTCACTCCAATAAACTCGTTTTCGACCTTTTTACCGAGTTTCACCAGTTCGATGCGGTCCATATTTAGATCGAACATTTCATTGATCATGATCCCCATCAGCATTTCGAGCGAAGCCGAAGACGATAATCCTGCACCGTTCGGAATGTTACCTTGTATGAGGATATCTAACCCGCTTTTCAATAATCCATATTTATCCTGAATGTAACGGATCACGCCTTTTGGATAGTTCGCCCAGCCATGCTCTTTCCGGTAATCCATCTCATTTAACGAACATTCAATACTGCCTTGATCCGGAAAATTTATCGAATAGAGCTTGATGACCTGGTCATCCCGCTTCTTCACAGCCCCATATGTGCCATAGGTAATCGCCCCAGGAAACACATGTCCTCCGTTATAATCCGTATGCTCTCCAATTAAATTAATCCTGCCTGGTGAAAAAAAGATTCTGACTTCCTCTTGGCCTTCTACTGGAAAGATCTCATGAAATTTTTTGATTAGTAGTTGTGTATCCATCGTTAAGTTCCTCTCATTCTTTTCAGAGTGATGAGTCCAAATCTATTTTTCTATTTAAATGACACCCGGGTGCCACATATCATTGATCTCTTTAATCTTTTCAACTTCACACTTCGGTTTGCGGTCATATGTCAGCAGACCATTGATCTCTTGTTCCACATCTGTTAGCTGTGTATAGCAAAACCCAAACAATGCTTTAGAACTGTATACAGCTTTCATAATCCGTTTGTAATCTTCAACAAAATCCTCGGCATTGTTTACGGATGTGTATCCCCATCCGGCATCTTCTCCTGTTTTAAATCCGATTCCACCGAACTCTGTCAGCAGGATAGGCTCTCCCTCATATGTAAAGCCGTTTGCGTAGATGGAACGTCTTGCTGGTTGTGAAGTAAGTATTCCTTCAACCGACTCAAGATCTTCTTTGTATTTTTCATACTTTATCGTTTCATTCTTATTTCCATGATTATAGTTATGAACCGCACAAATATCTGTTTTTGTTAGCTCCCATCCATCATTCGAAACTACGAGCCTTGTCGGATCTAGGGAATGGATAAGATGATACATCGCAAGCGAGTGGTGCTGCTGCTGGCGGTTATCACGGACATTCGGAATTCCCCAGCTTTCATTAAGCGGAACCCAGGCAACTACAGATGGATGGTTGTAATCACGCTCTATGATTTCAATCCATTCCTTTGTCAGGCGGGCTGCAGCATCTTCACTGAAAGAGGGTGATGCCGCACACTCACCCCAGACAAGATAACCAAGCTGGTCAGCCCAGTAAAGAAAGCGCGGATCCTCCACCTTCTGATGTTTCCGGCAACCGTTAAATCCTAATTGCTTTGAGAGAATAATGTCTTTCTTTAAATCCTCATCAGAAGGGGCTGTGAGAAGTCCCTCCGGCCAATAACCTTGGTCCAGCACAAGTTTTTGATAGTAGGGACGGTTGTTCAGATAGATCATTCCATTTTCAGCGTGGATCTTTCTCATCCCAAAGTACGACTCGATCTCATCCTTTACCTTTTCTTTTTCCAAAACCTTGATCGTTACATCAAAAAGGTTAGGGTTTTCTGGCGTCCAGTTCCACCCATCATGGTGAAAGCCCGTACGGAAAATTTTATGGTTGTAAAGATTGAAAGTCCTTCTGTTATATGGTTCTTGAACGGCTATCGTGTCTTTTACCACTCTTTCACCTTTAAACGATATAACGAATTGAACGTCAACCTCTGAAAGATCTCCATTCACTTCAAATTCCACGCTAACTTCACCACGGTCTACATCTGGAGTAAATCGAAGTTTGGCTATATGATGAGGATCGATGGCTTCAAGCCAGACGGTCTGCCATATTCCTGTTGTCCGTGTGTACCAAATGGCATCCGACTCTTCGATCCAATATTGCTTTCCTCTTGGAATCGTTTCATCTGTCGATGGATCTTCTACTTTTACGACTAGGGTCTGTGTTCCATTTGTCATTTGTTCAGTAATATCAAAGGAAAAGTTCGTATTCCCGCCTTCATGAAAACCTACAAACTCTTCATTTATATAAACCCACGCACGATAATCTACTGCGCCGAAGTGAAGAATGATTCGCTTATCACTCCAATTTTCCGGTACTGTAAATTCCCGCTTGTACCAAACAAGGTCATGAAACGTTGGATCTGAAATTCCGCTTTGTTGTGTCTGATAGGCAAAAGGAACATTGATTTTTTTATCAAACGCCGTACTGTCAGTAAGGAACCATTTTTGTTTCGTTCCTTCATTTCCGTCATCAAAGGCAAAATCCCATTCTCCGTTCAAATTTTGCCATTCTTTACGTACCCATTGCGGACGTGGATATTCTTGACGATAAACCATCTCTATCTCTCCTTTTCAAACCTATTTCAGCCCATTATTGAAAGCGCTTTATATTCATTCTAGTAGATGGGTAAAACAGCGTCAATGATTTTACTTAAATTTTTACTAAATTTTTAACTCAAAAGTTTGAAGTGCTTCTTTTACTTCTTTATGATGAGAAGTGTAGTCGTTTTCTGAAAATTCATGAAAGGATGGTATATTTATTGAAAATAGCAAACTCATTGTTGTCCATCTTGGCAGTCAGCCTTATTTTCATAAGTGGCTGTTCAAAAGAAGAAACGAGCAGGGATCATTCACAGTTCCAAAACCCCGTGTTTGAACCAGTCCTGGCTGATCCTTCTATGATCAAGGGGAAAGATGGAAACTATTATGCTTATGGCACAGAAGATGATTGGGGCGATGGCAAGGGCGCAAAATATATACCCATTATTAAATCTTCGAATCTAACAGACTGGAAATTCGTCGGAGATGCCTTTACGGAAAAAGGTCGGCCAACGTGGAAGCAGGGTGGTTTATGGGCTCCTGATATTCAGCGTTATAACGGAAAGTATTATCTCTACTACTCTCTCTCCACTTGGGGAGACTATGATCCTGGCATCGGGGTAGCAACGAGTGATTCACCAGGCGGCCCCTTTCAGGATCAAGGACAAGTATTAAGAAGCAGTGAAATTGGTGTAGAAAACTCCATTGATCCTTTCTTTATCGAGGATAACGGAATTCCTTATCTATTCTGGGGAAGCTTCCATGGCATATACGGAGTTGAACTGTCAGAGGACGGAACAAAAACAGAAGGAGAAATCTTTCAGATAGCAGGAAATGCATACGAAGCGCCATATATGATTAAACGCGATGGCTATTATTATTTCTTCGGTTCTCTAGGATCATGCTGTGAAGGAAGAAATAGTACTTATCGGGTTGCCGCTGCTCGATCAAAATCTATAAAAGGACCCTATGTAGATAAAAAAGGCGTGGATATTCTTGTTTCTGAAGGTACTCCTGTAATAACTGGCGGAGAAACCTATATAGGTCCTGGTCACAATGCAATCGTTACAGACGATAAGAAGAAAGATTGGATCATTTACCACGCCATCGATAAAAAGCAGCCTAAGCTGGATAACGGTGCGACTCGCCGTCCTCTTTTTATTGACCCTATTGTTTGGAAGGATGGATGGCCTCGTGTAAAAAACGGAGTTCCTGGTGAAGAAGAGCAGTCTCCGCCTTTCCTAAATAAAAAATAAGTCATGCTCGGGATGAAAAGAGGCTGATCAACTTCAAACTCTTTTAAAGAGCGCAATATATTTTCACGGTACGTGTTCTTTAATTCTGTTACACGTTCGCTCAAGATGGCTCACTTTTCGCTCAAAATCCTCGCGTTACGCTCAGAATCACCGACCTACGCTCAAAATTGCTTATCTTCGCTCAAAATGGGTGGGTTTTCGCTCAAACTGGCTTTGCTTGATATAAAAAAAGGGCTTGAACTCAAAAGTTACGAAGCTTTTGAGTTCAACCCTTTTTATGTACTGCTTCCCCGTATTACAAGCTTTGTCGCAAGGACTACTTTTTTGGCAACCTGCCTGTCAGTCAGTCTTTCCACAAGCAGATCAACTGCTGTTTCGCCCATCAGCTCCGTGTATATTTTAACGGTACTTAAAGGAGGATAAATGTATTTTGAAACACTAATATCATTAACTCCTATAAGATTCACCTGATTTGGCACGGAGATGCCTTCTTCATGAAGTGCTCGTAAAGCACCGATCGCGATGGAATCATTTGCTGCAAAAAAAGCGGTTGGCAGCTTATCACCATGCTCTGCGACTGCCTTTTTCATCAGCAAATAGCCATCTTCAACAGAAAACTTACCCATGTATACTTTTGTTTCATCATATATGCCTCTTTGCGAAAGATAATTCTCAAAGCAAACTCTGCGAGGATCTTCGATTACCTCTGTTTGATCGTCATAGCTTTCTCGGCCGCCAATATAGCCAATGTTCGTATGGCCATTGTCCAGAAAACGCTGAAGGACATTTTCAGTCGCTTTGTAAAAATCACTCAGAACAGAATCATATTGATCATCGTCAGGTGAGCTGTCCACGAAAACAATATTCTCAGTCTGCTTTCGAAGCTCTTCGGCCTGCCTTTTATTATATTTTCCAATGGCAATAATCCCGTGAATTTCTTCATTTTTATCCGTGGTATCCTTATACATTTTTACAACCTGGATGCCTAGTGCTTCGCATCGATTCTCGATACCCAGGCGAATAGACATATAATAAAGATCATCCAACTCTTCTTTTTCCGTATACCAGTGAACGATCGCCAGTTTATAGGCAGCCGTGCGTTTTACCTTTTTTTTTCGATAAGATAGCTCTTCAGCAACTTCGAAAATCTTTTTCTTCGTTTCATCACCTACTGAAAGCTTAGAATCGTAGTTCAACACTCTCGATACAGTGGCAATAGAAACCCCGACGCGTTCAGCGATATCTTTAATCGTCGCCATCGTTTTCCCTCATCTCATTTTGCTTATACTCATTGTTTTCAATAGAAATTCCATTTTCAATTTCATCCACTTTTATAAATAGCGGCCGTTCCCTTCCGTGTGGAGTATCCGGATAATGGGTACAGATATAAAGTTGTCCCTCTAGATCACGGAATAAACTCGAATGTCCGGCGTTTCGATCAAGCAGCAGTTCCTTATCGTGCGTCCATTCTCCATCAATCATCCCATCTTTTGACCGGGCTACTGCAACGGTATATCCTCCAAGTCCAGCGTCGCCATAGTTTGGAACAGAATAGCTCGACCAAAGCATGATGAGCTCGCCGTTTTGAGCTTGATACATAAATGGAGCATCTGTTAGATAACCTGTTTTTTCAATCCGAGGGTCACCAAAATGTCTAATCCATGGCATCTTAGAGGCATTTAATATCTCAATTGGTTCACCATAGGACGTTTTCAGATCGTCACTAAGACGAAGAGCTTTGATCCTGCCCTCGTAAAGTTCTGTCCATTCATGGCAATAGATGATCCACCTTTGCCCCTTGCTATCTTCGAAATACGTCCCGTCCAGGCATTCTGAACCATGTGGTGTCACAGACCCTTCGCTGTGCGGAACATAGGGTCCTGCAGGGTGATCAGCAACTAATATACCAGTACCACGATGTTCACCAATTCCGCCTTTAAAAGAAGCAAACATATAGTATTTGCCATTCACTTCAAATACTTCAGGAGCCCAATAATGCCTTACTCCCCAGAATCCTTTTGGAGGCTGAAAAGCAACATAAGGCCCTTCCCAATCAGTGAGGTTATTACTCCAGTACACTTCAAAGATCGGATCCTGATCACCGCAACCATCAGCAAAAGTGGTTCCAAACAAATAGTACTTATTCTCTTTTGTACTTGTAAAGACAAAAGGATCTCTCATATGAACCTCGTCAGTTTTAGCACTTTTTATCGTACGGAATCCTGATTTCATCATACTCTCCTGTTCATTATATTCGTTTTTACTTCATTAATAAATCAACTGTACAAATTACTTAATTCCTGTGTTTGTCACGCTTTTTACGATATATTTGTTGGCGATCAAGAAAACAACGATTCCCGGGATCGTCGCAATAACGGTGGATGCCATCATTTTCGCCGGATTGACGAAGTTAGCGCCCTGAATTAAGGTAGCAATCCCGAGTGTAATGGTTTTCATGTCATTCGAGTTCGTGACGAGTGAGGGCCATAGAAAGTCATTATAGATGCCAAGGAAGGTAATTACACCAAGCGTCATGGCTACCGGTTTTATTGTCGGAAAAATAACATGGTACAAGATCTGCCACTGTGAGGCTCCGTCTATATACGCTGCTTCTTCTAGATCTTTTGGAAACGATATGAGGAAGTTGTACATTAAAAACACACCCATTGTACTCGCTGTATAAGGAAGGATCAACGGGACATACGTATCAAGAAGGCCGGCCTCTTTGAACATATAGAAAGCAGGAAAAAGCGTAACGATTCCTGGGATCGCAAGCGCCGCAAAAACCATCCCCAATATTACTTTCTTCCCTGGCACATTCAATCTAGCTAATGAATAGGCAGCCAAAACATCGATCATAACAACTAAAAACGTCCCTACAGCTGTAATGAGAGCGGTATTGAACAGCCACCTGAAAATAGGTGCTTCACTCACGGATGAGAAAACACTTACGTAATTCTCCATCGTCCATGCTGAAGGCAGAATGTTTGAGCTTGCCATCGATTCGCTTAGCGTCTTAAAAGATGTAAACACCATCCAGACCAAAGGCAGCAAGAACAAAATAGCAATGATTGTTGCCACTATGATGATCGGAAGGCTCTTTCTCGTTGATCTTTTCATCTTTTTCCACTTCCTTTACTCTTTATTCCGGTATGAAAGCCAGTATTGGAGAACGATAATGACCATCATGATCAGTCCCATGATTATGGCCATCGCAGAACCAATCCCAAGCTGGTTCATGCCGAATACAGAAGTCTGGATATTCATGATAAGCGAATTCGTTGATTGTTCCGGTCCGCCACCCGTAATGAGTTTCGTTTGTCCATAAAGGTTAAAGGAAGCAATCACCGTCATAATAATGATAAAAAAGGCAACATTCCTAATCTGCGGCCAAGTTACCGAGATGAACTTGGAGAAAGCTCCCGCACCGTCTAAATCCGCTGCCTCATAAAGAGCAGCATCTACTTCATCTAACGCATTGATAAACAGCATCATGTTAAAGCCGATGGTCCACCATATGGTCGTAATCAGGATGGTTAACCAAGCATACGGCTGTTCACCAAGCCAGTTGATCGGCTCCCTTATGACTCCTATGGACTCCAAGACATTATTAAAATAACCACCATTTCCGTTGAACAGCCATAGAAAAATAGCAGATACAGCCGTTACGGAAATAGAATAAGAGATAAAGAAAATCGTACGGTAAATGGGTTTAAGCTTTCTTGGAAGGTTATCAATGATCAATGCCAGACCAAGACTGATTAACACGAGCGGCGGTACACTGATTACCACGAAATATAAGGTGTTTTTTAAGCCTTTCATAAAAAGGTCATAGTACAGCGTACCAGGAGTAAGTATCGATTTATAGTTGTCCAGGCTGACAAATCCCAGATTCCCAGAAGAAATATTCCAGTTATGAAGACTCACCCAAACACCTAATGCAAGCGGAAGCGCCCAAAACAAGAGAAAGAGAATAACAAATGGCGATACCATGAGTACAGACCAGATTTTATGGGAAGCTCCTTTATACATGTTGACCTCCATCCGAAAGAACAGTTCGTCCCCTCTATGTTTCTGAATCATTCTTTTTATAAATGAAGAGTGGCTGCCCTAGGTTGGGCAAATCCACTCTTTTTGATTTTCTTAACCTATTCATTTTGGGGTGCAGTAGCTGCTACCTGTTCTGCAAGCTTTGTTGCTTTCTTGAGTTCTTTCATCAACTCTTTTTTAGTAAAATTCTCTGTCGTTACGAGTTTACTAAATACCGATTCGTTCATGTAACGCATCTGTTCCCCAAATTGATAAACCTGTGGTGGACTTACATAGTTTTCGAACTGCTTAGCGTTTTGGAAAGCAATCTGATACTTTTCTTGTTCTGCTTCAACTTTTTCAAGTGTAGCAAGGTGTACCGGAGCTTGTCCGCCATCCGCCCAGTTGAGCAGGTTTTCTGGCGTAAACATGAATTTCAAGTATTCAGCAATCCCCTCTTTTACCTTTTCATCCTCAACTTTAGAAGAAAGAGCGATCGTATGAGCGTTTCCGTAAGCAGCTAGTTCTGAACCGATCTGCGGAATTGGTGCTACGCCAAGCTTATCCCCATACTTTTCTTTCGCTGCTCCATAAAACCAGGGTCCAGTAATAGCCACTGCAGTTTTATACGCCTTCCCTTCTTTTGCTTCTTTCATGAATGTTTGGAACTCACCATCCAGACCTAATTTAGGAGGTGATACCTTGTCTTTCCAAACCATATCGTGGAACTGCATCAGGGCATCAGCATATTTCTCTTGAGCAAAGTTTAATTGTTTGCCATCTTTCAATTCGATGCCATTTTGAGCCGCAATCATCAGCATGTAGAACTCTACCAAACCGCTGGAAGGAACACCGAGAGTATACGTATCTTTACTTTGAGACTGAAGCTTTGTATTTAGCGCTTTTAAATCTTCATATGTTTTCGGGGCTTCCGCCGTCAGATCTTTATTGTAAAACATGGTTAACGGGTGAATATCCAGTGGAACTGCAAACATATCGCCATCCAGTTTAGCAATATCTAAACCAGCCTGATGAAAGTCAGATTCCTTAATCCCTGCCTTTTTAATAACAGGACTAATATCTTGGATCAGACCATCCTGGTTATAGGTTTCAAGGTTGTTTCCGTGGACGACAACAAGGTCATAATTACCTGATTTAAACTTCGTATAGTGGTCTTTTTCCTGTAGCTCTGTAACGACATATTTATCTTGAGACTCATTGAAGGCATCTGTGATTTTTTTCATATAGGCGCCGTCTCCACCTGTAAATCCGTTAATAAAGGAAATTTTAATCTTACCATCTGCAGTCTTTTCAGAATCAGACGAAGAGCTTGAACAACCTGCCAGCAACAAAACAACTGAAAGACTTATTGCTAAAAACTTCGTTAATCTCATAAATGGTTTCCCCTTTCATTTCCCCTCTAATTTGACACCCGATGAAAGCGCCTTCAGTAAAATAGTAAACTACTACGAATTATCAGTCAATTGTTTTTACTAAAAATTTAACTAAAACTTTATCTGTTACTTTAGTAACTCACTGTCCTATACAAAACAAAAAAGTAACTATCCTCGTTTAGGAGGAAGTTACTTTTCATAGAACACTAGTGAATGGTTATTCTTTTTTCAGCTAACGTGCCGTTTGATTCTACCCTTAGGAGAATCTCTCCTTGATGGAGGCCAGTCAGTTCTTGTGTGGCGGTGTCAAAGACAGCAATGTATGGGTTTGATTTTTTTGCCTGATCTAGAGCTTCACCAGTTCCAATAAAGAGATTGTCACTTCCACTCCAGTTGACGCTTGCTGGGTATCGCAATGGGAAGTTAACGTTTCCTGCCTGATGTCCAGTCGCGTCCACTTTTACTGTCTCACCTGCTAACATTGTTTCTGGTGCATCCATCGTTACCTCTTCAAGAAGCGGATTGACCTCTGCCCGTACCCATTCTGTATCACGAATCGGACTCTGTTCACTTGATCTCTCTGGTCCGTTCGCTTGTGACGGAATTGGCGTAGGATCGATTCCGAACATGGTCCACTCATGGAAACCGCCAGCATCAGGAGGACCATATGGGGCTTTTCCTGTAGGACCGACAACCATATACGGTACGCCGTCTACTCGTTCAACATTTACCGTATGTGCGTGACCGGAAACATGAAGAACGCCTTTTCCTTTGGATTCTTCTCTAAATTCCGTCAGCCACTTCTCCAACAGTTCAGCTTCTTTCCGGTCTGTCAGTTGGCTGTTTTGTGTAGAAAGCGGATCCCTTGTCGGATGATGCTCCAGAACAACTAGATTTTTGATGGCCGGATCTTTCGCTGCTTTTTCGAGCATGTTTTTAAAGACAACCAACTGTTCGAAATCTGATGTGCGTAAACTGCCGGTTGATGAATCCATAAGCGCAAACTGTGTGCCTTTATGGGTGAAGAAGAAATTGTTTTCTTTAAATGCGTGCAAGAAGTTGTCCAGGTTCCCGGTACCCATGATTTCGTGATTACCTGGAATATAATAGACCGGAATCTGATCTCCTATTTCTTCTTCCAGGATCTGCTTGGCCAGATCAAAATCTTGGGTATAAGCTGTATCCACAAAATCCCCGCCGATGATTAAGAAGTCCGGTTTTTCCTTCACAATCTGTCGCAAGCTTTCTCTTGCCATACGTACTTGCTGGCTGTTTGGATTGGCGGCGATAAACTGGCTATCCGCCATGACAGCGAACTTCCAGCGGTCTTCTCCAATTTCTGCGTTTTGCAAGATGATCGAGTCTTCCTTTTTCAGTACTACCGGTACTTCCACAGTCGGGCTTACTTTTACTGTTAGATCATCGTATACGAGTTCATCCGTGTATTGATTCGCCTGATTGGTTTCAATCGCTCCTATTGTCTTTAGCTCGAGCGGATATTTCACACCAGAAGGGACAGGTATCTCAATTTTTTTCCAGCCTGTCCACGTGACATATGGTCCGTAAAGGTAATGATTGCTTCCGTCAGACCCTTTTGTTGTAAATGACATCCATTCTCCTTTGCCGTTCCCTTTTACCCAAAGACCGATCGATCGGGGTTCTCCTGGCAGGAAGAGAGGATTGACCGGATGAACGTTTGCCGTACGCGTTCCCGTTGATTGCGTAAAGTCGAAGCTGACTTTGATCCCGTTTCCACTTTTACCTTCCCCGGTCTGTATCACACCAGAACCGCGAGCCGAAGAGAATCTCCACTCAGCCAGTGTTTCCATCGTTGAAACATGTTCTGTCTTTAATCCTACTGTAACCGGAAGAAAGGCTTCTTTCCCTTTTACCGTGGCTTTCACTAAGGTAGAACCTTCGTCGGTTTTTGTTTGAACAGAGAAGGAACCGTCTGAATTCGGCTTTACATCAATAACAGACTCGTCAAAATCTACATTCACATCTTGAGGTTCGATGGGTGCGGAATATCCGTTCTTGTCATATCCTTTTATATAGAACTCCCCGGTGGCTCCCTCAGCAAGACCAAGTCTCGGAACATCTGCTTCTATTCTTTCTAACTTCTCCAAAACCGTAACCGGATTAGTTCCTTTAATGTGTTTGTGTTGGGCTTCAATATTTCCTTTTCCTGATCGAGCGGCATGAAATAAACCATCATCATCCAGCTTCCCGACCGATCCGGGAATGGCTCGCCATTTTACTTCTCCCGTTTGTATCGGATCATATACATTGTCAAAACCTTTCGATGAAAACTTTCTGGTTAGCCCCGGAAAGACCCGGTCCGAATTTTCAATCTCTGACTCAGTCGACACGTTCATTCCGAAAAGTTTACCCGTCCCCTTTTCGGTAAAAAGGCCAATTCCGTTCGGGACGGCTCGTTCGATTCCGTCAGACGGACTGTTGACGATGTCCACTTGTTTCTCACCAGGAGTTCGGGCGACCATTGTTGTCGAACCGCCGCCATCCAGATTAAGTGCCTGATAAGCTCCAAACTCTTTCATCAGCTCTCCTAATTCATAGAGAGTCAGCCCACGACTGCTTGTCTGCCTGCCATCGACTGTCACAAGGTACATCTGTTTCCCGTCAGCCGAATAGCCGACTGCCGTTCGTGGGGCAACAACAGAATCGTCCACCTCTTGCACCTCACCATCTTTGACAAGAACAGGGTCCCCTCCAATGGCGAAATTGAATGGGTTGCCATTAGAGACTTTCGGTGCGTATTGAACCGCGATCTCCTGCCCTGCGGTTAGCTGCTGCAAGATTGCATCCCCCGCTTCACGTCCGATCAAGACAAGTGTGTCTTCAGGAATAGGTTCATCAGAAATACCCGGATGGCTTTCTATGACTCTTCCATTTTGAACTCTTACTTCATGTACGGAGTTACTGCTGCCAGCGACTCCACTTCTCGAAGCACTTCCCCAAATGGAAGAATACAAGCCGATTCCATTCGCCGGTATAGCGTACTGGTTAAAGGAAGTCAGTGTATAGGAGGTTTCATTAAACGTGATCGTTCCTTCCAGGAGGACATCTGCAATCTGCCCGATTCCGTTTGCATCCACTCCGGCCGATTTCTCTCTGCCAGTCGCTGCCCCTTTTAGTAGATTCCCATCCTGAACCTCTGCGCCGACCGGTGCTTTTGTTCCATTGATATCAAAAAAGTCGCCGTTCACACCTGCTATTGCGCCTTCGCGATTCGCTGTTTCTGATAGAAGCTCAGCTTTAGACACAATGCCAGGGTGCAGAATATCAGCAAAAACGGAGCCATCCGCCAAATCTACTTTCATCATTTCACCGTTCAGCCACCCACGGGCATCGAAACGTTCGAAGGTCGTTAATTGGACACCATCCCCAATCGTTTCCGTATGATGGTTGGTGACAAGCGTGATCCCATTTTCACTTTCAATAACCGTATGCGGCTCATCATGTTTGGATGATTGCGCTGGCCGCTCGTCTAAAATGCGAACATGGTCTGCATCAGATGGCGGTACTGCATAAACAGACTGCATCATGCCGGCTGCCACAAAAACCGAGAGAGAGACAACGAGGAAACACCGTAACTTATTCACAAATACTCCTCCTAGAAAGATAGATTTATTACTTCTATTAAAACAAATATCTATTCATTTCTAATGAGGCTTTTGTAAAGTTTTGAATAATTTGAAAATATAGGTACTTACTCCTTTCTTCTATTAAACCATGGAAGGAAATGCCTACAACTTTTCTAAAGTAAAAACCCCTCAAAAGACAGGGGTTTCGATAAATTTCAATATTTGTATAAAGGTATCTATTAGTCAATGGCTTTATTCCTAATTTAGGAATTTTTGTAATTTTTACAGGTGTTTTACTTAGGCATCAGGTATTTGTGCTGAGATAGTAAATAGTGTAAATAATGTATAAGATTTAAATTTTTTGTTAATTTCGACATTATTCGACTTTGCTTTAGATTATTACATGCTAAATTAATAACGTATGACAAATTTGAAGGGAATGTGATGGGATGGTTTTGACTAAAAAGTTTAAAAGTTTACTAGCTTCCACACTTGCCGTTGGATTGATTTCCTCCTCGGTGGCAATGCCGGCTTTTGCCGAAAAGAATGATCATGGAAAAAAGCCAAAGAATCCTACATTTAATTTATCGCTTATGCATACAAACGACACGCATGCTCACCTAGATAACGTGGCACAGCGCATTACCGCGATCAAAGAAGTCCGCGCAGAAAAGCCGAGCGCTCTTTTACTAGATGCAGGTGATGTTTTTTCTGGAACACTCTATTTCAACGAATTCAAAGGACAAGCTGATCTAGAGTTCATGAACCTAGCAGGTTATGACCTTATGACTTTCGGTAACCACGAGTTTGACCTCGGTTCCAGTGAAGAAGGACACAAAGCACTTGTTGATTTTGTTAAAGGTGCTGACTTCCCGTTCGTTAGTTCGAATATTAATTTTTCAAAAGATAAGAACATGAAATCATTATTCAAGAACCAAGTGAAACACTCTCCAAAAGACAGCACGATTTATCCATCTGTTGTGAAATGGGTGGACAAACAACGTGTTGGATTCATCGGACTTACGACAGAAGAAACAGTCGACATCTCCAGCCCTGAAAGCATTGAATTCAAAAACTATATTTCATCAGCTAAAAAGGCGGTAAAAGACCTTGAGCGCCGCGGTGTTAATAAAATCGTTGCGATCACACACTTGGGATATGACGATAACGCTGAGTATGACAACGACCTTGAACTCGCCAAATATGTTGATGGGATCGATGTTATCGTTGGCGGACACAGTCATACAAAACTTGAGGAACCTATTGTGAATACAAAAGACGAACATGGTAAAGCAAAAGATGCGACAGTTATCGTTCAAGCTTATCAATATAGCGATTTCCTAGGTACCCTTGATGTCCAGTTCGATAAAAAAGGAAAAGTTGTTGGACAAGCTGGATCTTTAATCGATGTAAGCACAAAAGAAGCTGACCCAAAAGCAGCTAAACTTTTGAAAAAGTACGCTGATCAAATTGAAAAAGTAAAGAACACTCCAACTGGCGGTGTGGCTGAAAAAGAACTCACGAATCCGCGTTCTAGCGAAGATGGACCAAGTGTACGCAGCAACGAAACTGAATTAGGAAACCTAATCACAGATGGCATGCTGGATAAAGCGAAAGATTATAATCCAAATGTGGTGATGGCTTTCCAAAATGGCGGTGGTATTCGTGCACCTATCGATCAAGGGGAGATCACTTATGGTGATGTGTTAACTACCCTTCCTTTCGGCAATACTTTAGCAACGATGAAACTAACTGGAGCTGAAATCAAAAATGCTCTTGAGCACAGTGTAAGTCAGTCACCTAAAGAACATGGCGGATTCCTTCACGTTTCTGGTATGAAGTTCACCTATGACAGCACTCAACCTGCTGGCAGCCGTGTGGTTTCAATGGAAGTAAAAAATGCTGATGGCACATTCACAGCAATTGATCCTGCACAAGAATATGTAATCGCAACTAACGCGTTTACAGCTAAAGGCGGCGACGGATTCACTGTATTTAAAACGGCTTATGAACAAGGCCGCGTTACAGACTTAGGTGCTTCCGACTGGGAGAACCTGCGAGATTATGTGGCGGAGTTAGGTACGGTTAATCCGGAGATTGAAGGACGTATTGTGGATGTTTCGAAGTAAATAAGTGAAGTAGTGATTTAGGGAGCTGGCCGGATGGGGTCAGCTCCTTTTTTGTGGTATTAGTGAACGATGCATAGAGGAGGTTTTTCAGTGCATAGAACCTTCACTTTTGTGCATAGAAAAGTGAAAGATGCATAGAATCTTTACTTTTGTGCATAGACTCTAGTTTTAGATTCATAGAACTCGAAGTTTTGTGCATAGAATCTTAAAAATAGTGCATAGGAAGCTACTTTACAGGATCTTTAGCAAATCCTAGTACCCAACAGACTTCCCTCCCCAAAATAAAAAAGCCTGAAGATTTCTCCTCAGACCTTAAAATCTGCTTTTACTCAAAATTCCATTTCAATGTACCATCGGATGGCTTTCCGTTATATAACAGATCTGCCCCGTATTCTAATGCTATCGTTGATTTACTCAATGGTGCTTGGAAGACAAAGTCGACAGTCTTTGTTTCGCCTGGAACAAGCTTTTTGAAGTTGCCGTACTGCGCTTCTGATGTACCATCATTATAAAAAGTTTTGAATGCCCCTTGGTCAACCGCTTCCGTTGTGTTGTTTGTTTCCGTATAGCTTAAGTGATATTCCACGAAGTTCGTTTTAGTCACTTTAGATAGCTCTGTCACTTGTACAGTCAATCCATTATCTGAAGAAACGTAAGGCGTATTTTCCTCTAGAAAGTCGTATCCTACACCGTCAGATGGAGCTAATTGAATCTCCCTTTCTACGTCAGATCCTTCTTCTAAAATAAGTTCGTTATCTGCGTATGTTTCATAACCTTCTTTATAAGCTGTAAGCGTGTATCTGTCTGCTGCTGCATGAAAAATGAATGTTCCGTCTGCACTTGTTACATCATTAGTAAAGATTTCTGGTGTTGCAAGAACTACGTTAACACCTTCAAGAGGTCTTCCATCTTGGTCAGTGACCACTCCTTGAATCGTACTCAATTCTGGTTCAGCCTCATACCTTATCACTCTAGCTAGAAACGCTGCAAATTCCGCGCGGGTTAATTGATTTTCAGGTCGAAACGTATTGTCGTTAAACCCACTAACTAGACCATACTCAACAAGAGTACTGATCGGTTGATACGCCCAATGCTTTTTAGGTACATCTTTAAAGTTTTCCGATGACGTTCCTTCTAGATCATATGCTCTTACTAAAAGAGAGGCAATTTCTGCTCTTGTTAAGATTTTAGCTGGCTTAAAGGTGTTGTCGCCGTATCCATTCATGATATTTGCTTCTGCAACCGCACCAATCTGATTAGCTGCCCAGTAACCTTTTGATACATCTTTAAATGTTGGTGTCACATTCGGTAAATCAAAGTTACGCGCCATAATCGCAGCTGCTTCAGCACGGCTGATCATTTTGTTGATGCCATAAGAACCATCTGGGAAGCCACTTACTAATCCCAGTTCGTGCAGTAAAAGGATATCATTTTGAGCCCAATGCCCTTTGATGTCATTGAAAGGGAGTCCAAAGGGAAACTCGAATCCTTCTAGATCCACTTTAAAATTTGTACCACCATTTAATTGTTTAACACAAGTAGCGTTGCTGTTGTACTGCGTAATTAACGCCTTTAGTTCATCCATGTTTTTAGCCGTTTTAGCCAATGAAGTCGGTTTGTGAAGCAAGTATACACAATCTGCTGTTCTAAAGTGCCCACCTAATTCATCGAGTGCCCCATTATGAGCGCTGGCTGTTGATGCATTGAAATTGAAAAATACTGCTGATAAAACGGAGAATAATGCCAAAACCTTAACAAAATACTTCATTTCTCTAACCCCTTTTCATTTTTCTCTAATAGTTTAATAACTTCATTTCAAAAAGTATGACGAAGCTACAAATGAACAGGTTTCAAAATTTATGAAATTAATGAAGAATTTGTTATAAGTGAGGTTAGGTTGGCTACTCCTGGAACGAGTAGTATTTGCGGTCTCCTCCAATAAGTGCGTAGAATTACTGTTTTTGTGCATAGAACTTCCATAACGATGCATAGAAAAGTGAAAGATGCATAGAATCTCATTTTTAAGTCATAGCATACAAAGTTTGATGCATAGCATACGAACTTTTGTGCATAGATTTTCCATAACGATGCATAGAATTCCTTTTCCCTTCACATTCCCCTAACATAAAAGGGAGTAAGATGCTAAATTACTTCTTCTAACTAGATAATAGGGTCAGACCCCATCCAATTTTAAATCCATAGAGTGACTATTACGGCTCATAGAAATGTGGAAGGCTCATAGCCACTACACGAAGACCCATAGAATGTTAGTTTTGATTCATAGAACACGAAGATAAGCTCATAGAACCTCTACAACGACCCTTAGCTTCCCTTTTCTATCATCTTTTCCCTAACTTAAAAGGATCACATCCATTTAAACAACCGTTTAAAAAGGTCAGCCCAGCCAAAAAACGCTATCCAAAGCGGGATGCTAAACAAAGTTCCCCAAAACAACCCCTTAAATAAATTCAATTCCTCTTCCATAACTGATTCTCCTGACTAATATGCATTTAATATTAGCCAGTGTGACCCGAGCGATCTTTTTACATACAGAAAAAAGCATCCTACCGCTATCAGTAGGGTGCTTACTACTCATATTTTCACTAAAGTCATCGCACTTTTTGGATCCATTTGAACATGTAAAAGCTCATCATCTTTCTGCTTGAGTTGGACCGATTGTGTTTCTTCACTATCGTTAAATAAAACGGTCACGGTGGATTCATCGGTATTTTTAAACGCGACTGTACGAATCACGTCCGTACTCGTAGATTCGATTCGCACTGCTTTTGGTCCAACAAACTTACTAAAGTGTGCTAACGCGTAATAATCCAGCGTATACGTTAGTTTTTTCGTTTTCTGTTCGACGGTTACAACACCACGACATGTACTGCGGCCAAAGCCTGGAACAGTGGGTCCGTTCTCTTCATCTAATGCCATGTTCCAAAGGACAAAGGACTTCGAATCATTACGCATAATCTCAATCCCTGTGCGCATCACATTGGAAAAAGCCGGTTCAAAGGCTGGGATCCACTCTCCACCTGAACCTTCCGTAAAATGAACTTCTTTCTCTGGATAGGCGCGATGGACTTGATGCTGAGCAACGGGCTTACCGCCATACCAATGCCACGCTACGCCATCCACCGCATCCCCTACATCATCAATGACAAACAACGGATAATCCGGCCGATCCCAGTTATGGTCATAGCACAAAATCTTTGTATCGATTCCGTTTTCCATGAAACGGGGCTTCAGATAATTTTTAATAAAATCAGCCTGTCGTTCTGCTTCCATCAGCATGCCAGGATAGTGTCCGGGAACATACAAAGGTTCGTTTTGCGGAGTGACCCCATAGATTGGAAGCCCGTGTTCTCCATAACTCTGAATATATTTCACAAAGTAATCGGCATAAACACGGTAACAATCTTCCTTCAGCTCACCGCCAATCATAGAGCTGCTTGTTTTCATCCAAGCTGGAGCACTCCACGGGGAAGCCATCAACTTTATATCAGGATTCAGACGCAAAGCTTCCTTTACTAAAGGAACAATATCTTCAAGATCATGGGCAATGGTAAAATGCTCAAGAGAAAAATCCGTCTCCCCTTCTGGAAGATCGTTATAGCTATACATCTCACGGGCGTAATCGGAAGCACCCATCGGATTACGCAACACCGATAGACCGATTCCCTTTTCAGGGTGGAACAGCTTTTCCATTAGTTCCGTTTGCTGTTTCTCGTCCAGCACACTATGGATCAAAAAGGCTGCGGAATCGGTGAAAGATGCACCAAATCCGTCGATCTCTTGATAGGTTTGGTCTTCATTAATCGTTATAACGGTAGATTCAGAAGCTGATAGATTAGATTCTATTTGTTGAAGGTCTTTTTGGACGAACAGCTCGTGTTCGCCGTTTGATTGATAGATCGTCAGGTTTTTCATGTAATCTCCTTTTCATCCTTATAGGCGACATAGTTGTTAAATAATCTTTCAAAAAGAAATGATTTTACATAAGCCGATAGAGAACATCCTAAGAACAACCAAATAATCAGTAATTTCGGAAGGAAGATCGGGATGATCCCAACAAAGAAAAGCGTAATAGCAAATAATAAAATCGAATAAGCCATGGAGTGAAAGCTTATAAAAATAGCATTCTTTATCGTTTGAAAACTACTATTTTCAAACTTAGCAAGCAGGGGGAATACATAGAGAAAGGCAAGCAATGATACGGTAACAACAAACAACATAGGGAAAAGAAACGCTGATCCTTTTCCCATAAAGAATTGCGCTGCGAATAAAAAAGTGACCGCTGCCATTACGATCGTCAACCAGATCTTTGTACTTTGCTTGAAGTTATGTTTAAAACCGTTCCAATAATCAAGGGCGATGCTCGTTTCTTCGTTTCGTGCCATTTTAAAGGTCGTCGTATACATGGCAGTTAATGCTGCGCCTATCGTGATGATCGGCAAACAGCTCATGATGAACAGTACATTTAACGTCAACAGATCAAAGATTCTAGCTAATGTCGTGAATATTTTTCCTTCGATGCTAAAGATTTTCTCCATGTTTGAGTCCCCCGGTTTTTAGCTAAGTTTTGCTTTTTTACTTCATCCCAAGCTTCTCGCGATTCTGCTCCATTTTTTCACTTTTGACCTTCGTGATCTTATCCCAGTTGTTTTCATCCAGGAATTTTTTATAACTTTCAAGCTGTTTATCAAACTGCTTCTCATTCTTAGCTCGGACCATACTTACCACCGTTTTTTGCCATTCGTTATCGATGGCACTGAATGAACGAGCTTCTGGTGTTCCTTGATCTGGATTCGTGCCTTCTAGTACGAAGTGTGGCACGAGTTTATCTTTGCCCCATTCGGTCATCTGTTTCGTTGCTTCGATCGTTGTATCGTCACTCAGCAAATTGTATTTATCATGCCCGAAGAAGAAGAATTCTCCAAAGCGATACTCTTTTTTGTATTGATCCGGATTCTTCGTACGCATTTCTTTGATCTCTGGTTTGAATTCATATTTTCCATCTGCATTTACCGTGTACGTCTCGCCTTCGATTCCATACGTTACGAGTGTTTGGCCCTTTTCGCTCAATAGGTACGTGAACAATTGGATCGCTTTTGCTGGATCTTTACTCTTTTTCGTTACATAGTTCATCATCCAGCCTGTAATCCCTGATTGATTCAATGTAGGTGCATTACCAACTGTACTTTGTGGCCCGTCCACCGCGATGTATTCACTTCCAGGATTGTTGCTCTTGAAGCTTTGCAGGGCCCCACCTTTTTGAGGAATGCCGCTGATTAGCATGGATGCATATTTACCAGCTTTGATCTTCTCTTCCATCGCTGTGCTGTCATCTGCAAAACTATCGTCACTGATGCCGCCCTTTTGATAAACACCGTTAAACGTTTTTAGCCACGTTAAGTAATCTTCATCAAGATTACGGTTATAGAACTTTCCATCCTTCGTTTCAAGCGGAACGCCAATATAATCTTGCAGCACGTCTCCAAACGCTTCACTAGGTCCAAAAGGAATCAATTTTGGGAATTGTTCTTTAATCTTTGTCATCGCACTTTGGAACTGCTCTGGTGTTTTCATCTCCGGTTTTCCGATCGTTTCATAGACATCCTTACGAATAACAAATGCCGTCGTTGCTGGGATCACACCTTTATCATAATCTTCTTGCGTATTGGAGAAGTTGGCATAACCGTATGTTTTTCCGTCCTTGAGCTCGTGCCATTTCAACGTATCTTTTACCGCAACTTTATGAAAATAGGGATCATACTTGTCCGCTAGCTCTTCCAATGGGAGTGCCCATGTGTTCGCTTTTTTCGCGATCGAGGAGTTTGCATCGAAAATAGAGATGATGTCTGGAATATCTCCGCCTGAGAAGAGTGCGTTCAGTTTCGTGTCATCACCCGTGATGAATTTAACATCAATGTTTAAGTCCTTTTTAATCTGCTTCGTTACGAAGTCATTCCCAAAATCGGCATTCCACCAATCTGCGTTTACGTACCACGTCAGCGTAGTGGTCTCTTTTCGTTTATCAAGCTTCCAAGCAGGTGTCTCCTTATCTAGCTTGTATCCCGCGTCTTTTAGACTACCTGTGCTCTCATTTTTAGAATCACTTGAGCAACCCGTTAACACCATAAAAACAGCTAACAGCAACACCAAACTCTTCCCAACCGCTGATCTTAGAATACTCCTCATTTGTACTCCTCCTTTTTATATAAAACCTGTTAACGCTTTCAAGAGTTCATAAAAAATAGGTCCCTTATTCTTTCACTGCCCCGAGCATCATCCCAGAAATGAAATGTCTTTGCAGGAGTGGATAGATTAAGATAATCGGCAAGGTCGTAATAACAATGGTCGCAAGCTGAACGCCTCTTGCTGTCGTTTCAATAACAACCGAGCCCCCTATATTTTGCATCGAGTGGGTTTGAGATTGAACGATGATCTCATAGATTTTCATCTGTAACGGATACAATGCTTGGTCCGTTACGTACAATTTTGTCGTAAAAAAATCATTCCACTGACCGACTCCGTTAAATAAAGCAATCGTTGCCAGCGCAGGTTTAGATAGCGGAAGATAGATCTTCCAAAAGATTTTCCAATCCCCTGCACCGTCAATCTTGGCAGAGTCCTCTAAAGACTTAGGAACATTTCTGAAAAAGTTCATTAAGATAATGACGTCAAAAAAGCTGAATAGGGCTGGGATGATATAAACCCAAAAACTGTTTAATAGTCCTAACGATTTGATAAGTAAATACGTCGGGATCATACCACCACTAAAGAACAACGTGATAATACCGAGCATGGAATATAATTTACGGCCTCTTAAATGCTGTTTGCTGTAGGCATAAGCGACCATCGCACAGAACAAGACATGTGTACTCGCTCCGATTACCGTCTTTGCTACAGATATGAAGAACGCTTGCCAGATCGTCTCATCTCTGAACACAGCTTGATAGTTCTCGAGGGAGAATTCTTTTGGCCAAAATACAAAACCGCCCTCCGCAAGCGATCTTCCAGAACTAAAAGACGAAACGAGCACATTCCAAATCGGAATGATAATAATAAACGTGAAGATAATCAAAAGAGACATATTAATAAAGTTAAAAATTCGGCTATCCATATCTCCCTTAACTACTTTTCTTTGCATAAACTCCCCCCTTCCTAAAGAACAGATTGTCCTTCATTTAATCGTTTCGTGACCTTATGTGCACCGAGTAGAAGAATGAGCGAGACAACAGACATCCCAAGACCTACTGCTGTCGCATATGAGAAATCCCCTTGTGTCATCCCGATTCGATAGACATATGTACTAAGAACTTCTGCTTTCTCTTGGTTCTGCGTATTCATGAGCACTAAAGTCTGATCAAAGTTCGACCCGAAGATCCCACTTATGGCGAGGATTAGATTGAGATTGATGATATATTTCATAGAAGGAATCGTAATATGCCAGATCTGTTTCAACCGGTTCGCCCCATCGATCTTTGCAGCTTCATAATAAGTCGGATCGATTTTGGACATGACGGCGAGATAAAGAATCGTCCCCCAACCGACTTCTTTCCAGATATCAGAAAGTGTCGCGATCCACCAATACTTCCCCGCATCAAGCAAGTAATTTTGCGGTTTATCTAGAATACCTGCGGCTATTAAGGTTTGATTTAATAATCCCGTCGTCGAGAACCACGTGATCAACATACCGCCCAATACGATCCAAGATAAAAAGTGAGGCAAATACGAGATGGTCTGCATGAAACGCTTGACCGGACCATCGTGCAGCTCATAGATCATGATTGCTAGAATGATAGGAGCGACGAACCCGATCGCGAGCTTCATCAAACTGATCGCTACGGTATTAATCATGGCTTCCCAGAAAAACTTGTCTGTCAGGATGATCCGAAAGTTCTCTAACCCTACCCATGGAGCGCTAGAAAAAGTGTCGAGCGCCGTATATTGCTTAAAAGCGATCAACAGACCATACATCGGTATGTAGCTGAAGATAATCATAAAAACGAGACCAGGTATAATCATGGACTGCAGTTCCCATTGGTTTTTAAAATCTTTGAAAAACCGTTTAATCCTCGGTTCTGTAGGCTTTTTTTTCGTTGTTTCAACGTCCCTTTTCCCCATAACCGATACCTTCACATTTATCTCCCTCCTTTGCTCATTTTTGTTGTAAAAAAAACGTTTTTATTGAAGAGTAAAAAATTATCTTCCTATCGTCTGGTCTACTTTCAAAGCACTAGAACGGCGGACAATGATCTCGCCTTGAAGCTTTTGTATTCTGCCTTTTTCTTCGTTTTTAATCAATTTCACTAGGTGATCCACAGCAAGTATGCCTTGTCTTGCGATCTGGTTCTTCACGGTTGTAAGTGGCGGTGAAAAATACTCCGCAAGATTGATATCATCAAATCCCATGACACTAACATCTTCCGGCACTTGATATCCTTGCGATTTTAATGCTTTAATACACCCGATAGCACTCACATCATTTCCAGCTAAAAAGGCATGAGGCAGTGTCTCTGGATGAGAATGAACGAATGATTTTACCGCGTTGTACGTCCCTTCTTCTTCAAAGAAACCTTGCAGGATATAGCTCTCATCAAAAGGTATTTGATGTTCTCTTAATGCAGCAAGATATCCCTCTTTCCGCTGGACACTGTCGTACATCGTATCAACACCTGAGATGTACGCGATTTTTTTATGCCCTAAGCTGATTAAATATTTGGTCGCGTCATAGCCTGCCGCATAGGAATCAAAGATGACGCTCCCCATCGTCTCATTCTCCAAGACCCGATCGAGAAAAACGGCTTTGACTTGTGCTTTCTCCATCATCGCAACATCTTTTTCATCGATTAATAGCTCTTCAAAAATAAGGACTCCATCAAGTCGTTGCCCTAAGATGTTGTTTAAGATCGCACGTTTATCTTTTGCGACTACGATGTTTAAACCATATCCTAACTTCTCACAATGACGAGCCATTGCTTCAACTAGCACATAAAAGTATGGCCCGCTTACACTTGTCGTAAAGAACCCCAACATCTTGCTTTCGCTAGCTTTTAATAGTTTTCCATTCAGATTCGGGATATAGTTCAACCTTTCTGCAACCGCTAATATATGAGCTTTTGTAGCAGGAACGAGTACATCCACGTTGTTCAATGCGTTAGAAACGGTCGAGATGGATACACCCGCTTCTCTCGCTACGTCCTTTATCGTTACTTTTCCCATTGGATTCTTCCTTTTTAAAACGTTTTTATTTTTTGACATATCTTTATCTATTCCTTGTTGTTAAAGTTGTAATCGTTATTTATGTAAGCGTTTTCTTTTCTTTCGAAAAAAATTTAAGTTTGTTGTTCCCACCCATGCTATCGAGTTCTTGATTTCATATTACCTTCAAAGATGTATTCCTAATCACCCCACATTCGTTATTAAATAGTAATGAAAAATGCACCACAGCATAAAAACGTTTTTATTAATTTTAAAACTACCATAACTTTAATAAAGTCACAATATATTTTTTAAATATTTAGAGTTTTTAGAATATTTTATAGCTAATGAACTATCTTCTTCACCTTCTTTTACATAAAATTTTAAAAAATCATGTTAACTAGGAAACGTTGCCATCATAGTTACAGGATAATGATCGGAAGGGTACCGGTTTTGTATCTTAGTTCTGATGATTTTTGATTGAGATAACATGATATCGGAAGACGCAAAGATATAGTCAATCGGCTCACCTTCAATGCCACCATTAAAGTCGTGGAAGGTTTTTCTCTTCTTTTCATCTTCATTTATGTAGGTAAAGGCATTTGTATATCTCATTTCTTTTTCACAAATAGCAAGAGCTTCACTATTTGGAGTATCATTAAAATCTCCCATTAAGATGGTTGGAAGTGGTTGTTTTTCATTTATGGAATGGATGGTGTCTTTGATTAAGCGTATCCCCTGAATTCGGGCTTCCTCACTGATATGATCTAAATGCGTATTGAAGATCCGGAATCTAGTGGAGGGCTCAGCTTTCAGTGAAAACTCACCCCACGTACATATTCGAGGGAAACTCGTATCCCAACTCATACTCCCTTCCACTTCTGGCGTTTCAGACAACCAAAACGTAGTTGAATCGTGAAGTTCAACCTTATCTTTTTGATAGAGAATCGGTGAACATTCATCCTCTTTCCTTCGCGGCTTGCCAATCCAACTGTAGCTAGGTAGCTCATCCATCAACTGAGATAACATCCTTGGGGTTGCTTCCTGTAAACCGACTATTATAGGGGCTTCTTGATGTATGACTTCGGCTACTTTGTCCTTCCGATCTGACCATGAATTCTCCGGAACAGGTACATCTACTCTTATGTTAAAGGTCATAAACTTCAATACTTCCACCTCACCATTGATCTATTTTATAAAGAAATAAGGATAGTATAGCATTATATTTTGTTGTGGGAAGCGTTTCATCTGAATTTTCTAATAAAAAGTCCTCTTATCAGAAGAAGAGCACCATTGTTAACGAAGACCCATAGAACAGCTACTTTGGCTCATAGAATCACCATAACGACTCATAGAACAGCTAAAGACTCATATGCCCTCCATAACGACCCATAGAATAGCTTTTTTGACTCATAGAACTAGCTTTTTGGCCCATAGACATCACTCAACGACTCATAGGATTTCTTTCTCCCCCATTTTCCATTTAAACAAATGAATCAGACCATGTTAAACAACGGTTTAAGCAGGGAAAATCAATCCATTAACTGCAAAAATTGTCTCTCCCCCTGTTTTTATGTTTATACTTTCTATATATCTTCATTTCACAGGCGCTAATTGTAAACAGAAGTTGAGGTTCAGTTTATTTTCATTTTATAGAATAGCTAGTGAAATTAGATTTAGGAGGCATTTATGTGAAAAAACTGCTGCATACAATAACAGATTGGGTTTCTACCAAGAGGGGAATGTGGATTACGATTATCAGCTGGCTTGTGCTGATGGTTGGCCTAAGTGCTGGCCCTATGCTTGGGGATTATAAGATAAATAATTTCCAGTCGCTTCCCGATGAAGCGAAATCCATCATCGCCCAGAATAAAACAGAGGAATATTTTCCTAACAAACAAGGAACGCCGGGCATCCTAGTTTTCCATAATGAAAATGGCGAGGTTCAGATCGATGAAGCTCAGCAGATATTAGAAGGAATCAAGAAAGAGGATATCGAAGGGGTCAAGACCATTGTCGATATCACCAAGCTTCCGCCGCAAGCTGTTAACTCTTTCATTTCTGAGGACAAGTCCACTTTGATTGTGCCAATGGAGCTTGAACAAGGACTCGGCAATGATCAATATGCGGAAATTAATGATCATGCTTCTGAGGTCGGAAATAAGATTGCTAAGAATCTTGAAAACACCGCATTCTATATTACCGGTCCTGCCGGTATTGCCGGAGACACAGTCAAGCTGTTTGAACAGGCTGACTTTGTACTTCTGATCGCAACAGTCCTTATCATTCTTGTACTATTAATCGCGATATACCGTTCACCATTGCTTGCTATCATTCCACTTCTAGCCACGGTGATCGTCTACCAGGTCGTGAATCAGAGTGTTGCTCTAATGGGGGCCGGTGGTCTCGAGATCAATAACCAAACGACCTCAATCATGAGCATTCTCTTGTTTGCTGCCGTTATTGATTACTCGTTGTTTGTTTTCTCCCGTTACCGTGAGGAACTGAATCATTTCGAAAACAAATATGAGGCTATGAAGCATGCCATGCGTGCAACAGGCGAACCTGTTTTCTTTGCCGGTGGAACCGTGCTGGCTGCCATGCTCATTCTGTTTTTCGCGGATTTCAGAGATTATCAGAACTTTGCTCCGATTTTTGGAACAGCTATGTTTTTTATCATGCTGGCTTCCATTACACTGGTTCCGGCTTTATTTACCCTATTCGGACGTAAGGCGTTTTGGCCTAAGGTTCCTAAGTACGGTGCAGAAACAGAAGTGAAACATAGTGTTTGGGAACCTATTGCCCGATTCGTTGTGAACAAACCAGGCCTCTCTGGAGGAATTGTTGGTATTTTCATGCTGATCACAGCGTTTAATGTGTTCAATCTTGATTATGAATTTGACACGGTCAAGAAATTCCCAGAGGATCTGCCATCTCGAGTCGGGTATGAAATCGTGGAAGCTCGATATGATAAAGGAGAGCTGGCTCCTTCGACACTTCTCGTTGTCAGTGATGACAAGTTAGATGAAAAGGATGCAGATGCAATCAGTAAAAAGCTTCAGGAATTTGATGAAGTTGCTTCTGTCCGCCTGTCTGCCCTGACCGAAGACGGGAAGGCTGCAAAAATGGATGTGGCCCTATCTATCAACCCGTATTCTAATAAGGCCATAGACTTTATGAGAAATTTACGTGATGATACACCTGAGCTTTTAAAAGAAATCGGTGTGGATGCAAAATCCTACTATAGTGGGGTAACACCGAAAATCGTGGATGAACAAGATATCAACAGCGGTGATATCAAAAAGATTGTCTTACTTGAAACGATCCTGATCCTTGCGCTGTTATTTGCGCTTACTAAATCCATCCGGATGCCGATCTACATGATGGCAACGATCTTGCTCTCATTTGTCTCGGCTTTAGGACTTGGAATTTTCTTGGTTGATGTATTATTCGGCTTTGACGCCATCAGTTCTCGTGTTCCTGTCTATTCGTTTATTTTCCTTGTAGCCTTGGGGATCGATTACAATATCATCTTGGTTTCACGCTTTATGGAGGAAAGAAAGAAACACCGTGTGAAGGAAGCTCTTGAAATCTCCATCCGCAATACCGGCGGCGTTATTTCTTCAGCAGGTCTTATACTAGCTGCTACATTTGCCGCCTTGATGACCATGCCAATTGCAGACTTGTTCGTCTTTGGCTTCATCGTTGCTATGGGAATTTTGATTGATACCTTCCTTGTAAGAGGCATGCTGCTTCCGGCATTGATCTTATTTTTCGAAAAAGATAAGGAAACTTCCCAGCAAAACATTTAGGAATAGAGAGGGTTCCTCCCTATTCCCCCAAGAGGAGGACCTTACATGAAAATACTTGTCGTTGATGATGATGTGCATATTCAAAAACTTGTCACGATCCATCTAAATCGTGAAGGCTATCAAGTGCTGCGTGCAGACAATGCGCAAGACGCTTTAATGCTATTAGAAGAACAAACGGCAGATTTAGCCGTCGTCGATGTGATGATGCCTGGTATGAACGGTTTTGAACTCACCAGGCTTCTGACAGACGACTTCGGCATCCCTGTTATTCTATTAACAGCAAAAGGACAGCTCAGTGATAAAGAAGAGGGTTTCCTGTCTGGATCTGAAGACTATATTGTCAAACCGTTTGAAGTGAAGGAGCTCCTTTTCCGCATAGCCGTCGTTCTGCGGCGTGCCGGGCGGGCTATGGAGACTGTTGTAAAAGCCGGTAATCTGTCCATAGACAGAAAAAGCTTTGAAGTGGAGATCAATCAGGAGACCATCCTTTTTCCACTGAAGGAGTTTGAGCTCTTGAGTTTGCTGGCTGCCCGAAAAAACAAGATCACACAACGCGCTGCTTTAATCGAACAGGCATGGGGGGCGGATTATGAAGGTAGCGAACAGACATTAAACACCCACATTAACCGCATACGCGACCGGCTGAAAAAATACGGAGCAAACGTTGAGATTCAGACGATCCGCGGCATCGGCTATAAGCTTGAGGAAACAAAATGAAGACGCTCTACCGAAAATTCATTATAGCCACACTTATGATTTTAGGGATCAGCATCCTGCTGTCCTTCCTTTTAACAAACTGGGTCTATGTGACTTCAACAAAAGGGAAGATCGACAGTCAGAATGTGATGATTGCAGAGGAAATCGCAAATGGACTGGAACATATGCATTCCTCTGCTTCTACTTATAAAACCTACTTAAACTCTATGAGTAAGCTCGGCTATCAGCTTTATATCGTAAATGAAACGGGCGATGGAGAGTTTTTCGGCCAGCCGTTCAAAAGGACCGAACTGCCTGAGGAAGCTGAGAAAGTGCTGACCGATCAAAAGGTTTATCACGGGATGGAGAGCTTTGCCGGAAAATTTCTGATGATGGGTCATTTTTCAAATGACCTTAAAAACACAGTTGGCGTTCCTTTTACCATGGAGAATCAAAATTACGGGCTATTCCTTCGTCCGAATAATAATCTAATTTTCTCAGATATCCACATGATATTCGCTTGGTTCTTTGTCGCCATTGCGGTTGTCAGCATTATCGGTGTGATCGTGTTCGCCAAGCATCTCATCAAACCGATATCCAAGCTGACGGAAGCAACCAAGGAAATAACGCGTGAGAATTTTAACTTTCCCTTAAATATTGAGAGAAAGGATGAAATCGGACAGCTCGCGGAAAGCTTCAGCCGCATGCAGAAACAGCTGCAGCACAATGATGAGGCCCGCAAGTCATTCATTAACAATGTGTCCCATGATTTCCAGTCCCCTCTTATGAATATTCAAGGGTATGCGGAGCTTCTGCAGACACAACAACTGTCGGATGAAGAACATTTCGAATATGTGCAAATTATCGATCAGGAATCGAAGCGGCTATCTAATTTGACGAAACAGCTTCTGCTACTCACTTCCCTAGATCAAGGATCCTATCCAATGCAGCTTTCAGAAGTAAGATTGGATGAGCAGATCAAGGAAACCATCCGCAGGCACCAATGGCGGCTGGAGGAAAAAGAAATTGAGGTTTCCTACAAGCTCGCACCCGTCACTTTTAAAGGAGACCCTGAGCTTTTGGTGAACATTTGGGACAACCTGCTGACAAATGCCATCAAATATAACTCGCATGGCGGCAGCATTCTGATCAGCCTGTCTCAGACTCCATCCGAAATTAAAGTTGTAGTGAAAGACACAGGAATCGGAATATCTGCACATACGATCGACCAGATTTTCGACCGCTTTTACAGAGTGGACTCGGCAAGAAAGAAAGATGGTACAGGCCTCGGGCTTTCGATCGTAAAACAGATCATCGAGCTGCATAACGGCGATATCCAGGCAGAAAGCCAGGCTGGCCAAGGCACATCCTTTACCATTACATTTTTCAGAGAAAAGCAACGGTAAAAAAAGCCCCCTATTCGGTTCGCCGAATTAGGGGGCTTTCTTTGTTTATCAATTTATGCATAGAGTAGCTAGTTTTGTGCATAGAACCTTGATAACAACGCATAGAAAAGTGAAAGATGCATAGAACTCTAAAAACTGTGCATAGAAAGTTCGTTTTGACTCATAGAAACAGAAGATTGGTGCATAGAACTTCTATAACTACCCATAGGATTCATTTTTATAACTATTTACTATGATCGGTCGCAATGACCTCCAACATCCTCATCATAATTCAAAAAAGAGGTTTTCATCATGGAAAAGCTTAATAACTAAATAGTAAAAGAGGGGGATACCTCCCCCTCTTTTCTACTCATACATTCTGCGCTTTGCTACTCAAACCGAACAAAACATCCATATGCCCTGCCGTATCCACTGCTAACTGATTCACAGAAACATCATAAGGCGTAAGTTCTGCCGTGATCACATCATCATACCCTGTTTCATGAAGGGCTTCCATGACGGCTTGCCAGTTCACATCACCTGTTAACAGTGGGACAAAACCTGTCATGTTCCCAATCTTCGTATTAAAATCTTTTACATGGACCTTACGAATTAACGTACCTAATATCCGTATCCACTGTTCGGGATAGCCAAATTGCAGGACATTCCCGACATCGAAATAGACACCGACAAAATCAGATTCTACTTCTTCAACATACTTCTTCATTTCAAGCGGGGACAATAAAAATTTGTTCCACACGTTTTCGATTCCGATATGAACACCTTTAGTTTCTGCATATTCCGCTAGCCGTTTCACTTCTTCCTGACTGTTTCGGTAACAGTCTTCATACGAGACTTTTTCATCCACCAATCCAGGGACGACCAAAACGGTATCCATCCCCATGAGATTAGCCAAATCAATCTGATTTTTGACGATGTCTCTTCCACGCTCTCTTACACTTTCATCATTTGAAGAAAGTGGCGCTTCCCATAATAGGGCGGTTGATAGACTGCGGAGTTTTAACGCGTGACGCTCAGCCAAACTCAACACACGTTCCGCTTCCCTACTACTCGTCTCCATCGTCAAACCTATGCCATCTTTATCGTAAAGATTTAACTCTACCGCATCAAAACCCGCTTCTTTGCTATATGAAAAAACATCTACTAAGGAGGTTTCTGCCGGATAACACCATTGATTGATCCCTTTTAGCATCTTTTATTCTCCTTATTAAAAGATTTAACTACACGAGTACAGGCTGTTTCTTTTTCGAAGATTCATAAGCTGCAAGTGCTACTTCTAATGCTTTCAGCCCATCCGTACCTGTGATAGAAGGTTCCTTTCCTTCAGAAACACTGGTTAAGAAATCGTTCACCAACCCGAAATCCATGTCATCTCCCCAGTAGTTCCACTTCACGCCTTCTTTATCGTATACATCTAATTTTTGAGCAAATGCATCTACCGAAAGTGTTCCTTGCGTTCCAACGATCTCTAATGTGACATCACCCCAAGTGGGATACGTCTCGTTTCTCGACCAGCTACAGTCCAAGGTCGTGAATACGTTATTATCAAACTCGATCGTTAAGATCCCGCAGTCATCGATCTCATGCTCACTGATCAGGTTACCGATCTCTGCATAGACTTCTTTAACTTCAGCACCCATGAACCATCTCATCACATCCACAACGTGGACCGTGTGATCAATGACCGCTCCTCCGCCTGATTTTTCAGGGTCCACAAACCAGCCGCCTGGATTCGTGCCTCGGTTCGTTCCTTTGATCGCAAGAATTTCTCCGAGATCGCCTTGGTCCACGATATGTTTCGCTCGAATGATGGACGAGTTGAAGCGGACCGGAAAGGCTGTCTGTAAGATGACTCCGTTTTCCTTGCACACTTTGATCATTTCTTCAGCATCTTCAGCTTTAGTCGCTAAGGGTTTTTCACACAAAACATGCACTTTGGCTTTGGCCGCAGCTACCACATGTTCATGATGCATGCTATTTTCTGATGTTACAATCACCGCTTCGATATCTTGACTCAGCAATTCTTCATAACTTCCATAGTGCTTAGTATCAAATCGAGAAGCGGCTTCTTTCCCTCTTTCAAAATTATCGTCTGCAATACCGACCAACTCAGCACCTGGGATCCGTTTTACGGCGTCTGCATATCCATAGGCATGGGAATGAGCGAAACTTATGATTCCAACTTTCATTTACTTCACACCTCCAATTCGTGCAAAAGCATCCAGTTCCACTTCTTTTTTCGTCTCAATCGATTGGAGAGCAGCCAAGGCAATCTCCATCGCTTTGTAGGCATCTTCCGCTGTTACAATGGGCTCCCTATCCGACTCCACACACGATAAAAAGTGCTCTAATTCTAAGTAGTACGGATTCTTCTTTAACGGACTTTCCGGTACAGCGACCCCGCCACCTGATTGACTTTGATTTCGTCCGGCAAACCTAACAGGAACGGATTTTGAACTATCATGCTCAACGATTCCGGTTTCTCCTGCGAACTCAAAATTCGTTGTAAAGGTCTGGTGCGCCCAGCTTCCTTCCACATGCGCGATGACACCACTTTTAAAGCGGAGGGTAACGAGTGAATAATCGATTCTGCGCTCATTTCCCTTCTCCACGCTCTTCGCATACACTCTCTCAACTTCTCCAAAACACCATCGTAAAAAGTCAAAATCATGGATGATCATATCTAGAACCAAGCCGCCACTGCTCTCATAATCGGCATACCAATCGTTAGATCCGTACGGGAAAGCCCCTCCTCTGTATGTACGAGCGACCGCTACGTTTCCGATCGAACCTTGCTCAATGACCTCTTTCGCCTGTACATACTCAGGAAAGAACCGTACAACATGACCAACAAATAGTTTCACCTTCTTTGCTTTACAATAATCGATCATCTCACGAGCATCTTTTAGGTTCCTTGCCAGTGGTTTTTCGCAGATGATGTGGAATCCCTGATCGGCTACTTTTTCTACATACGGCTTATGAATAGGAGTCGGCAGACAGATCGAGACCACATCGATCGGTTTTGATTCAATCGCTTCTTCATACGTCCCAAACGCTTCTGCACCTAGCTTTCGACCTAATTCTTTCGCTTTTTCTAGATTCTTATCTACGATTCCAACCAGTGAGACATTTTCCATTTTCGAGAGTGCATCTCCATGCGTGCTTCCCATGGTTCCTGCACCGATTACTAGTACATTCAACACGTTCATCTCTCCTTTACATGATCTATTTCCTTACTCCGCCAAGCGTAATACCGGCAATGAGATGTTTTTGTAGAAAGATAAAGATAATAACCATTGGGATCGTTGATAGCAAAGCACCTGCCATGAGCAACGGATAGTTCGTGGAGTACTCACCTTGGAAGGAAGCGATGCCGATCGATAGGACTCTCATATTTTCAGAGTTCGTCATTACCAACGGCCAGAGAAAATCGTTCCATGAAGCAAGAGCTGTAAAGATCCCTAAAGCAATGAGGGCTGGCGTTGAAATGGGAAGAATGATTCGCCAATAGATCCCCCACCACGAACAGCCGTCAATGGTAGCGGCTTCATCCAGTTCTTTGGGGATTCCCATAAAAAACTGCCGCAGCAAGAACACGCCAAACGCACTAAAAATCCCAGGGACGATAAGTGCATAAAAAGTATCGATCCATCCTAACTGACTCATGATGGCATAGTTCGGGATCAGGATAACTTGCGGTGGAACCATAAGAACAGACAGAATGATGATAAAGATGGTGTTTTTAAACGGAAAATTCATTCGCGCAAAAGCGAAGGCTGCTAATGAACAGAGGAATAACTGGGCGATCGTCCTGCCAAACGTAACGATGATCGTATTCACGTAATACTTAAGAAAATCAACGGTCTCAAAGACTTTCGCAAAATTATCAAAGCGCCATTCTGTTGGAATGAGAACTGGCGGCACTTGCATCGATTCGCCAAACGTTTTTAATGAGGTCGAGATCATCCATAAAAATGGCGTGATCATAATCAAAGCTCCAAGACTTAGAAGGATATGAATCATCAGTTTATTGCTTTTCATAGATGACACCTCCATTGTTACGAGTCATAATGAACCCACTTCTTCTGGAACACAAATTGGATAATCGTAATGACCAAGATCGCGATAAATAATAGGAATGCCTGAGCAGAAGCAATCCCCATGCTGGAGTATTTAAATCCTGATTCGTAGACCCCATACACGATCGTTCGTAAAGGCTCTAAGAGAGCGTTACTATCACCGATCATAATAAAAATCAGATCGAACATTTGCAGAGAACTGATCATCGCTGTAATAAACACAAAAAATAGAGTTGGAGTAATAAGAGGCAGTGTTATGCTGAAAAATTGTCTCACTTTAGAAGCACCATCGATTTGTGCCGCTTCGTAATACGTTTCCGAAACACCTTGTAATCCAGCGAGTAGCAGAATGACATTGTTTCCGACCGTCATCCAGACATAGACCAAGATAACAGATAGTAGTGCGATGTTTGGGTTGAATAGCCATGAAGGCTATGGAAGATGAAAGATACCTAGAATATAGTTGATCAAGCCGTACTCGGTATTGTACAACCACTTCCACACCATCCCTACCGCCACGGGCATCGTAACGACTGGAAGAAAATAAAGCGTACGATAGAACGTCATCCCTTTAATTTTTTGGTTCAATAGTACAGATATTAAGGTGGCAATACAGACTGATAGTGGTACCGAGACAAGCGTAAAGACAACCGTATTGATGATGGAACGGTGAAACGATTGATCTTGTATCAAATTGGTTATATTTTCGAAACCAACAAAGATCGGAGCTGTAAGACCATCCCAACTCGTAAAAGCTAAACCGAAGGACGCAACAGCAGGCATCATATAGAAAACAAAGAGTCCTAGAAATGTAGGAGCGACGAATAATAAGGCGATCCAAGCTTCTCTATTAAACTTCTTTCGCTTTTTGGCTACCTGGACAACCTTCTTTTCCTTTGATTGGAGGGCTACAGGGTAGTTATTCACGTTCTTCTTCCTCTCCTTTCATAAGTCAGATGGATTCAGGCAAGGAACCATCTGACTCTATTAACCTAGTAACTTCTACTTCGCTTCTTTTTCTAGGACCTCATTCATCTTCTCGGTGATGATGTCTAAAGCTTCATCAATCGGTTTTTGTCCTAAAAAGGCGCTTTGAATTTCCTTATTCTCAATATCCTGCCACTGGGAGGTGTATTTAGATACTGGATAAGGAACCCCGTACTCTTGAGCGTCTAAGAATACTTGAAGATCGAGTGAAGGAGTGGAGTTTAGCCAAAGTTCACTCATTTCTTTGTCAGCTGGGATAGAGAATCCAGATTCCGCGATGACTTTGCTTCCTTCTTTTCCTGTTAGGGCTTTAATGAGATCCCAAGCGACTTCATCATTTTTCGTCTTTCCATTCATCGCCCATCCAATTCCGTGGACGATCGATGCTCTTTCTTTGCCTTTTGGAAGTGGGGCAACGCCTAACTTATCCCCGAGAACGCTTTCAAATTCACCCGCACTAACAGAGATAGCCGGAATCATGGCTGATTTCTCGGACATGAATAATTGTTTACCTTCCGTTTCCATAACCGTTTTAGCAGATGGCGAGATTCCTTTTTTCATTAAGTTATCGAGGAAATGAAAGGCTTCTTTTGATTCAGGAGCATTGAACCCTGACTTGGTCTTATCATCACTAATGATGTAACCACCGGCTTGAGGAATGAGATTGTAATAAACGGACTGACTTCTCTTAATATCCATCGTATAGCCGTAAACCCCTTTTTCCTTGTCCGTCAGCTTTTGCCCGACCTTCTCGATGTCTTCCCACGTCCAGGTTTCATCCGGATATGGGATTCCGGCATCATCAAAGAACTTCTTATTATAATAAAGTCCTACTGCATCGATAAAATAAGGAGCGGCATGAAGTTTTCCTTCGTAACTATAGAGATCAACAACTGTCGGATAAAAAGAATCCTTTTTATAATCACTATCTTTTTCGATGTAAGGTTCTAGATCTCTAATGAGTTTTGAAGAAGCATACTGATGGAAATTAGGTCCGTTCATCCAGAACACGTCCGGGCCGCTTCCTCCCCCAAGGCTCGTTTTCAACTTCGTCCAATAATCTTCCCAAGGTGTGTATGTAACGTTCACTTTGATGTCTGGGTGCTTCTTGTTAAAGATCTCGATCGATTTATCTACAGATTCTTTTGCGTTCTTATCCCATAAGGCAACTTCTATCGTATTCTTGCTGGACCCGCCACCTGAGCTACAAGCAGAAAAGGCAACAACCATGATGATTAACAGTAGACTAACGAAAAACTTCACTTTTTTCATTTTTCTCCCCCTCGAGTTTAATAGTTTTAAAACAGGATTAAAAAGAGCACTACGTTAATAAGCACATATACATGCAGTAAACCTTTCAGCCGTTGTTCTGAACCTCCTTTAACTTTATTGAAAAACAAATTGGAATTTTTCTTGCAGGATGACAGCGGCAGCACCTAACATTTCAAAATCTGCTCCAAGTGATGTAGGCTGGATATTCACCTCTTCTTTCAAAATTGGAATGACACCTTGAGCTACCTTAGATCGAATAGCACCTAAGAAAAGCTCGTTATCCTGAATGATCTCACCACTAAGGATGATAACTTCTGGATTGAGTAGGTGGATCGTATTGATGATGCTCGTCGATAGATGGGACACCACTTCATCCATAATGCGAAGACATAATACATCTCCTTCCTTCAGAGCTTGTACAAATAGAGCTGGTGTGATTTTACTGAGATCACCTTTTACCTGATCGTGAATAAACGTTCCCTTGCCCCTTGTTAATAGAGAAGAAACGATTTTAGAATAAATGGCCGGCCAATTCACATAGTTCTCCAGGCAGCCTTCATTTCCGCATTCGCACTTTAAACCACCCCTCACAATCGTTGTATGACCTAATTCACCTGCAGAGCCTTTATAACCACGAAGTGTTTTTCCATTAATCATGACACCGGAGCCGACACCATCACCAATGGTTATGTACAGCAAATCTTTATACTGGCTAAAAGAACCAAAATAGTTTTCAGCTTGAACGAAAGCATTGGTGTCATTATCAATGTGAGTTTGGATATTAAATTTTTCTTCGACGATCTGTTTTAAAGCAATATTGTAAAGTTTTAGTTTGGAATTATAAGAGAGGATACCTTTTGAAGAGTCTACAATGCCAGGGGTGATGATGGAGATTCCCTCGCAAAGATCGATGTTGTCTTTAGAAGTTATAAATTGCTCAATAATAGTTAAAATGAGATTAATAATCTCATTGCCTTGATACTGATGAGTAGAATGAACTTCTCTTTTGATAATAGCTCCTTCCAAATTCATTTCAGAAATCTTAATAAATGAATTTGAAATGGAAACGCCTATGATGTACCTGGAATTCGGATCAAATCGGAGTAGAACGGGTTTCCGTCCCCCACTCGAAGAGCCGACACCATCTTCATAGACAACCCTCTGGTTGATCAGTTCATTCACGGCGGAGGTAACGGTGGTAGGACTTATATTTATAAGCTTTGCGATATCACTCCTAGATATAGGCCCCTTTTTTCGAATGGTATTCAAAATGATAGACCGATTGAGTTCCTGCATTAATTTTAAATCGCCTGTTCTTAGCATATAAATAAACACCTCATCTAGTTAAAATACCAACTTTCTAACAGTGAATTTATAAAGTTTGGATGAATTTCTTGCTTATTACAAGAGGTTTTTTTTCTTTTCTACTTTTAGCGAGGGAAATAACCTTTTTTGGTCAGTTAGTTTTTCCACTGTCTTTATTAAGTATGGTAAATGAAGTGAACTATATTGTAAATGATTTATTTATAAATTTCCTAATATTTTATAAATTTATGGTTGGAACAAAAGAAAAACTCCCCAACTAAATTTGGAGAGCTCTTGAATCTATATCTATTATTTAACTTCGTAATACTTCACATACCAATCAGCAAACCTCTGCAAGCCTTCTTCTATTGAAGTCTCCGGTTTAAATCCTACTGCTTGCTGCAATCGATCCGTTGAGGCATAAGTTGCTGGTACGTCACCTGGCTTAATTGGTTCAAACACTTTTTCAAACACTACTTCCTTACCTAGAGCATTACTTAATGCTTTCTCCAGTGTCGTAATAAAAGTCATCAACTTCTCTGGATTGTTATTTCCGATGTTATAGACTTTATTAGGTACTGATTCTTTAGGTGGATTGCTCAATAAACGTTCAATACCCGCTACAATGTCATCGATATAGGTAAAGTCACGGTAAAGATCGTTTTCAAAGTCCCCATTGTTAAAAATCTTAATAGGTTCACCCGCAAAATACTTATCGGCAAAGCCAAAGTAAGCCATATCTGGTCTGCCCATAGGACCATAAACGGTAAAGAACCGAAGGCCTGTAGAAGGGATCTTATATAGATGACTATACGTATGAGCCATCAATTCATTGGATTTTTTTGTAGATGCGTATAAAGATACTGGATGATCTACAAAATCTGTTTCTTCAAACGGAACTTTTTTATTTGTTCCATAAACTGAACTAGAGGATGCATAAACTAGGTGATCTACGGGGTAATTTCTGCATGCTTCTAATATGTTAAAGAAACCTACAATGTTACTTTGAATATATACATCCGGATTCTCTATGGAATATCTTACACCCGCTTGAGCAGCCAAATTCACAACGATATGAGGCTTGTACTCTTCAAAAATTTTGAAGAGCTCATCTTTATCCGAAATATCATTTTTAATAAAAGTAAATTTTTCAAATGGTTTCAGTTGTTCCAAGCGAGCATGCTTTAGATTCACATCGTAATAATCATTAATATTATCAATGCCGATTACGGTACAATTCTGTTCTAGTAGTTTCTTAGATAAGAAAGATCCTACAAAACCGGCAGCTCCTGTAATTAAATAAACTTTATTAGGATTTAATGGATTGTAATTCAATGTTACTCGACTCCTCTTTACCTACTCGATAAGCAGATGCTCGTCCAATGGAATGATACTCTACCCCTGCTTGTAACATCTCATCTACACCATAAATATTTCTTCCATCATATACTAAAGGAGTCCACATTAGTTCTTTATACTTTTCAGGGGTTACAGCTTTTACTTCTCCCCATTCTGTAAAGATAAAGCAAACATTCGCACCATCTAATGCTTTTTCTACAGTATCTACATATCTGATATTTCCATTGCCATGTTTACCTTCAGGATATACTTTAGCAAAGTTATCAGAACCAACTGGATCAAAAGCATAGATATCCGCGCCTTGTTCTAATAACATTGGTACATTTACTAACGAAGCTGCTTCTCTTAAATCATCTGTTCCAGGTTTAAATGTTAATCCTAAAACGGCTACTTTTAAACCATTAAATGTGATGAGTCTTTTGCTCGCTTTTTTATAAAGCATTGTCTTTTGATTTTCATTTACATCTATAGCAGCTTTAATGGTTTTCAATTCATAACCATTTTGTTTTGCTAGATACTCTAACGCTTTAGTATCTTTAGGGAAACAAGATCCACCGTATCCAATACCTGCATTTAAAAACTTACTTCCAATACGTTGATTATAGCTCATTCCTTTTGCAACGTCTTGAATATCTGCATCTACAAGTTCACAAAGGTTGGCAATGTCATTCATATATGATATTTTAAGTGCAAGAAAATCATTAGAAGCATACTTAATCATCTCAGCAGATCTTCTATTAACAGACACAATTGGTAGATTAAAAGGCTCATAGATATTCATTAGTAGCTCTTCTGCCCATTTACTTTCTGTTCCTATGATGATTCTTTCAGCATAGAGTGTATCGTGGACTGCTGAGCCTTGTGCTAAGAATTCTGGGTTAGAAGCTACTTCTATCTTTACGTCATTAACTAAAAAGTCCTGAATAAACTGGTCAACTTTATCGTTTGTACCAATTGGCACTGTTGATTTAACAACGACTAAACAATCTTTTTCTACCGATTCTGCAATTTGTCTAGCAACTGTAGCAATGTATGATAAATTTGCAGAACCGTCCTGTTGTTCAGGTGTACCGACACCAATAAAGATTGCATCAGCATCTTTATAAGCTGACTTGAAATCCGTTGTATAATCAATTCTTCCTGCAGCATAATTTTTTTGCATTAATTCTTCTAAACCTGTTTCATAGATTGGTGAAACTCCAGATTTCATTAAGTTTACTTTGTTTTCATCAATATCTACACAGGTTACTTGATGGCCTACCTCAGCAAAACAAACGCCGGCAACTAGGCCGACATAGCCTGTTCCAGCTACAGCTATTTTATACATAAATAACTCCCTCTCTTAAAATTTTATAGTTTATTTAGATAATTCAATAAAATGGTTGACATGATATACTTAAGTAGAAAGTCACCAATTCAATAGGAAAGAGAGAGTATTTTATGACCAAGTTCTTAAAGATTGTAGCGATTGTCCTAGGATTGGCTGTAGTCGGGGTAGGCGGTTATCTCTATTACCTGTATGACTCAGCAAAAGATGCGGCACATGAAATGCACGAAAAAATTGAAGTGGATAAACCTAAGCCTATCATTACGGGTAAAGAAGAAGACCTTAAGCCCATCTCAATCATGCTGCTTGGTGTAGATGAACGTGAAGGTGATAGCGGCCGGTCAGATACGATCGTGATTATCGCAGTCGATCCGAAGGATGATAAAATGCTCATGTTCAATATCCCTCGAGATACCCGAACAGAGATTATCGGCAAAGGAAAAGACGATAAGATTAATCATGCGTACGCTTTCGGCGGGACTCAGATGGCCATGGATACGGTGGAAAACTTCTTAGATACTCCTATTGATTATTATGTAAAGGTCAACATGGAATCTTTTAAACAAATCGTTAATGCGGTAGGCGGGGTAGAAGTGAATAACCCCTTTGCTTTTAAGGCAGAAAATTACTCATTCCCTAAAGGGAAACAAGAACTAAATGGCGATGAAGCACTTGCTTATTCCAGAATGAGATATGAAGATCCTCAAGGTGACCGAGGACGTAACAACCGTCAGCGTCAAGTCATTACTTCTATTATTAATAAGGGCGCTCGTGTTTCTTCTATTCTTAAGATCGATAATATTCTAGAGATTCTAGGTGACAATGTTAAGACCAATATGACGTTCGATGAAATGAAATATATTCAGAAGAACTATAAGAGTGCTAGAAGAAATATAAAATCTACGGAAGTAAAGAGTTCTGGAACGATGATCGGCGGAACGTATTATGGAATCGTAGATGATGCTGAGAAGGAACGGCTTCACCAATTATTAAATGAGTATTTAAGCGAATAGGTAATTTGAACCAGACTTCTGTGAGGTCTGGTTTTTCTATACTTTTGTAATGTAATAATACTTTGTCATATTTTGAAGAAAATTATTGAAAAAAAGATAGTTTCTACGATATTTTGAATCGAAAAACTTTCTTAAAAGAATGATAGGCTTTTTATAAATTTCGACAAAAAAACATAATTTACACCTATTACCAATTTATGAGTAATATGCTACCATGAGCATAGTAGGATAAACCGAGGGGGAAACGTCTTTGTCTACGATTTCTGTATTGATGGTTGAACCGTCTAAACGCCCGTCCATTGTTTCGATCGATAATGACTTAAGCACATTTGAAGAAGTCGTTAATGGCCCTTTAGATATGCAGCCGTTTTACCGTTCGCCATTCAAAATTGTCTGTAATGTAGAGAACGGATATGAACTTACATACGGCAAGAAGAAACCACGAGATAGCTTTTTCATCGTGAAACATGACGGCCAATTTGAAGGCATTGATCGAATGGAAGCTGAAGAAGTACGTGATTATTTGAAAGGGAAAATGAAGAAGTGGAAGTAAGGTGAGACCAGTGAAGGTGCTGGTCTTTTTGTTTTATCACTTTTGGAAAGCTCCGTTGTCTCTGAAAGAGGTGAATTTTCGCTGCAGGGCTCGCTTTCCGCAGGGTGTGCGGTGAGCCCATTTGTCACTTCGTGACATTGAATGGCCTCTCCTGTCCCACTCATCCTGCAGGAGTCTCGCCCTTCCTCTCCAATTCACTTTTCAATGAGGGAAAATAAAGACATAATCCAAGTCATTAAAAGATTCTTATGAAATACTTTCTCCGTTGTCCCTACTTCTCCAGCCAATTGTAATCTGGTCTCAATCTAAATGCTGCATGCTCTCTTCGCTTTTCCGTACTGAACATTCCGCTTAGCGTTCCATAGAAGTATTGTGTGAAGCTCGTTTTAATCTTTCGCTGCTTGTAAAGGAATACCGTTGTTTTGAAAGCTTCAATCACTATATAGGTTAATTGTTCAATGGGAGTTTGGAAGTTGAACTTTTTATAAGCCGTGAGGGCTTTGTGCCAGAAGGTATAGATCTCGGTGGCTCTGTCGAAGAAAGGTCTTACGGTTTGGATAAATTCTCTGGGTACGTTATCTGGAACGAAGGTATAGTCCAAGTCTTGAAGATGTGGAGAGATCCAAGAAGGCTGTGTGGTAAGTTTGACGTTCTCTTCCTGACGTATGTTTAGATCTTTCTTTTCTAGATTTGAGAAGAGATTTATAGATTCTGCCGATGAAATTGTTGGTTCCACTCTACTCTCTGAAGGGATCTCGTTATATTCTCGGTGTGTCATTTGTGTTTCATCCGGTATGTCAATTGGTTGAAAAACGAAGACATTATGAGCGAATCCCCCATTCGATCGATAGGTTTTATGCACTTTTAGAAATCCCGCTGATTTAGCTTTTCGGAGCATCCTAACGAAGGTTGCTCTCGAGATTCCACCTTGCCTTGTCGTGCAAGCGGAGACGAGTGTTGCAATCTTGGCGTTGGCTACACCTGGAACGACAACACTGTATTGAGTGAGTACTTCAAATGCAATGTATTCTGATCGGGTGAATAAGTCGGGGTGATGCTGCAGAAAAATATCCTTATGGTGATTGAACTCCCCTACACTTTGGAATTTACTCATATGTTTGTACTGATAGATGTTCCCTGCTCTCATTAATTTCTTCCTCCCTTTAATTGACTCATCTATAAGTGTTTTGAAAGAAGAAAAAAGGAGCCATGTGCAAAATAAAAAAGTGACTCTGCAATAAGAGCCACTCTCATTTAAATGGTCTGATCAAATTTAGATATAAATTCTTTTAATTCATAGTTCTTCACTTTAGATGTATTCCAAGTCTTTTCAAATTGATTTAACTTCTTCTTCACATAATCAAAAGGTGCCGTTCCTTGCAGTTCATCTTCTAAGTATAGTTCACACAGGTTATTTCCTTTATAGACGATCTTTATCCGGTGCCCATTCAGATAACACATATATCCACCATCAATTAGCCGAATCATATTAGCACGCCTCTCTCACCTTTTTCAGCATACGATATATAAGTATTTTAATTCTTAATAAAGAACATTTCAGGTAAAAAAATAGGTTTGTTTCATTACTTATTTTTATAGCGTGTTACCGTATCAGTTGCTTCCCAGATTGAGTTTGCCATTTCCACGTGTCTTTGCACATCTCATAAATGCCCCTTTTAGCCGACCATTGCAGAACATGATTAGCCTTAGAGGGGTCTGCAAAACAAACGGCTATATCACCTGGTCTTCTTTCTTGAATGCTATACTTGATCTGTTTTTTTGATACTTGTTCAAAAACATCGATCATCTCAAACACACTATGTCCTTTTCCTGTTCCTAAGTTGAACGCCTCTACTCCTGTTGTTACAAGGACATGCTCCAGTGCCTTCACATGGCCACTCGCGAGATCCATGATATGAATGTAATCCCTTATGCCCGTGCCATCATTGGTCTCGTAATCATCTCCGAAAATATTCAGGTGAGGAAGCTTGCCACTCGCAACCTGTGAGATATAAGGCAGTAAGTTATTTGGAATCCCAGTAGGATCTTCTCCAATAAGACCACTCTCATGGGCTCCAATCGGGTTAAAATATCTTAGCGAAGCGATACTCCACATAGGATTTGAAATAAATAGGTCTTGAAGGATTTGCTCTGTCATCTGTTTCGTATGTCCATAAGGATTCGTTGCACGTAATGGGGACTCTTCAGTAATCGGCACCCTATCCGGATTCCCATAAACGGTTGCCGAAGAACTGAAAACCAAGTTATACACTCCATACTTATCCATGATCTCGCATAGGTTGAGTGTACTGATTAAGTTGTTCTGATAATACATAAGAGGTTTTTCCACTGACTCACCAACCGCTTTATAAGCAGCAAAGTGGATTACGGCATTGATTTCATGGTTGGAGAAGATCGTATCTATCATTTCTTTATCGAGGAGAGTTGCTTCATAAAAGGTAAGCGTTTTTCCTGTAATCTTTTGGATGCGTTCGATCACATCAGGTTTGCTGTTTGAAAAATTATCGATTACGATCAATTCATAACCTGCGTTTAACATCTCTACACATGTATGACTTCCAATGTAACCCGCTCCACCTGTAATCAATACGGCCATCGAAAATCCTCCTTTACTCCTTTTAATCCATACCGTTAAACCTATGTACTGAGATAAGCTATAGATGTTAAGTTCTTTATAATGAACAATAAGAGCAAAAAAATTTTGGAATCCAGGACAATAATATTTTGAACGAGATCCTTAATTGTTTATCACCAGTATAGTTCTTTATAAAGAACAAATCAACTATTTATTCCCATATTACTCTACCGCTAAATGAAAATAGCACCTCTAACTTTTAAACAAGTGTTTAAAAGTTAGAGGTGCTTTTCTTATTTTCATTTTGAAGTTACTTGCTCAGCGCTTTTCTGATAAGCATTCGTACGTTTGATCACCGTTTCGATGACTTCATCTAAGGCTTTTTTACTTGGCTCAAAGATCTCCATAGGTGCGTATAGTTCTTGGTTTTCTGTGAGCACTTTTCTCACTGCATCTGACCAGGCGATATTCAACTCTGTATTGTAATTGATCTTGGCATGGCCATAGGAAATGGCTTTTTGTAAGTCAGCATCCGAGATTCCAGAAGCGCCATGCAGGACAAAAGGAACATCCGTAGCTTCACGCAGACTCGCCATCTCATCAAAACCTAGATTCGGCTCGCCTTTATACTTACCGTGAACAGATCCTAAAGCGGGTGCTAAGCTATCCACTCCCGTTTCTTTAACGAGCTGAATGCATTCATTTTGATCCGCATAGGCCAGATCGCTGTAGATCCCGTCTTCCGTTCCTCCAACACTTCCTACTTCCGCTTCCACCGTTACGCCATGATGATGAGCGTATTCTACAACTTCCCTTGTATTCTTCACATTTTCCTCGATCGGAAGTTTGGAGCCATCGTACATGACGGAATCATAACCGGCGTCGATCGCTTCTTTACAACGTTCCACCGTTTGTCCATGATCCAAATGCAGGACAGCTGGGACTGTAATCCCGAGATCCTTTTTCATAATCTTAAAGACACTTACTAAGAGCTCAAAACCACCTAACTTGTCGACGATTTTATCGGTTGTGCCTACAATAACCGGGGCTTTGCACTTCTCAGCGGTTTTCAAAATCGATTCCAGCCAAATCAATCCGTTCATATTGAATTGCGGAACCGCATATCTCTTTTCGAACGCATCATCTAAAATATTATACATATCCTCACCCTACTCCATGGTTAACTTTTACTGGTTTTCCACTTTCGTATGATTCTCTGGCAGCCTGCGCAATTCGCTGGGCCATAATGCCGTCTTTAAATACAACGGGAGTTTCTGTGTCGTTTAAAATGCTATTTACAAAGTCCTCGGTTTCTCGGATAAACGAGTCATTATATCTTTCTAGGAAAAAGTGCAGCGGTTGATCCATTTCTACGGTTTCGGCATGAAAATACTTCAGGTTTGTTGCTGTTTCGTTATCCGCCATAAGGGCACCTTTGTTGCCGAACACTTCGATCCGCTGATCGTATCCGTATACCGCTTCCCTGCTGTTATCGATCACACCAAGTGCTCCGTTTTCAAAGGTTAACGTAATAATCGCTGTATCAATGTCATTCTTTTCAGCGATCGCGGGGTTAACGAGGCTCGTTCCCTTCGCGAATACTTCAACGACTTCAGAACCTACTAGATACCTCGCCATATCAAAGTCATGAATACTCATATCCATGAACATCCCACCGGACGTTTCAATATAATCGAGGTGTGGTGGGTTAGGGTCTCTGGAAGTAATCTTTAGGATATGAACGTCCCCCACCTTGCCGCTTCTTACTCGGTTTTGCATTTCGTTAAAGTTCCTGTCAAAACGTCTGTTGAATCCGACTTGGAATTTCACACCTGCATCTTGCACGTCTTGAAAAGCTGCAATCGTCTCCGCGTCATCAAAACTGATCGGCTTTTCACAGAATACATGTTTGTTAGACTTTGCTGCCATTTTAATCAGATCAGCGTGTGTGCTCGTCGGGGAACAGATGAACACAGTATTAATCTCTTGATCTTCAAAAATATCATTATAGTCCTTAGTGATCTCTTCAACCCCACTGTCTTTAAACCAATCTTGTAGTTGGTCAGCAAACAGGTCAGATACCATTTTGAGACGGACATTCGGGTTCGCTTTTAAATTATGGATGTGTAACTTACCAATTCGTCCAGCGCCAATGACGCCTGCTACGACTTTTTTCATGAGGATATCTTCCTTTCTTTAACTAGCTAATACCAATGGGGAGAATATGATGTACATGGCTACTACGATTGATAGAATAATCGTTCCCACTAATTTAGAGTGTTTCCATGGTTTTAGATCCACTTTGTTCTTATACTTCTCAAATTCGAAGTCTTCTTTATCCGGCTTCAACGAGCTGAATCCATACAGAATCGCTAGATCAAGCAGGAATAATACGCTCCATACATACAGATAGTGAATATCGGCAAGCAGAAACTTTGACAGGCTGTAGGTAACGACATGAAAGATAAATGTCCATTTCGCACCCAGCGCTGACGTCTTCTTCGAGAAGAATCCGACTAAAATAATCGCCAGTAATGGCATGTTATACAGACCATTGAACTCCTGGATGACCGCAAACAGCCCTTGAGGGAACAATGAGATTAATGGCGCGATGATAACGACAATAAGTCCGACAACAACGGTAAGGATTCTCCCCATCTTGGCGATTTGACGATTGGTCGCCTGCTTATTGATCACCGGTTTATAAAAATCAAGGCTGAATAACGTGACTGTCGCATTGAGTGCCCCAACAAATGAACTCATGATCGCCCCAAAAACAACAGCACCGAAAATTCCATAAGACCAGTCAGGCAAGATGGTATTTACTAAGGTTGGATACGCTAAGTCCATTTTCATGTCGCCGCCAAACATGTTGTAAGCGATGATTCCAGGGATAACCAAGAAAAAGAGACCAAAGATTTTAAAGAAACCAACCATCATCGTACCTTTTTGAGCTTCTTTCAAGTTCTTTGCAGCTAATGCTTTTTGGACAATCATCTGATTGGTACACCAGAAGTATAGGTTGTTAAAAAACATTCCGAAGAAGAGCGTTGGCCAAGGTACGATCGAGGAATCAATAGGGCCCCACGCATTCAACTTATCTGAAGATTCAGTCACCAAATGGTCTACGCCGGCTAGGAAACTATCATTTCCTAACGCTATGAAACCGAGGACGGTAACCGTTAAGCCACCTACGATTAAACCGACTCCATAGATAGAATCACTATGAGCCGCTAAGGAAAGCCCGCCTACAAATAGATACAATATACCAACCAGCCCGATAAACGCGGCAATGATGACAACAGCTGTTACTGCACTTACTCCCAGATGCTCTTCAATATTAAATAGATCATTAAAGATTAAGGCACCGGAATAAAGCACTACCGGCATAAAGCTGACGATGTATGTAAACATGAATAGGATAGACACGATTCTTTTTGTCATCGTGTCATAACGGACTTCAATAAAGTCAGAGATCGTGTTTACACCATATTTGAAATACCTGGGCAGGAACACCCATGCACACATGACAATCGCGACTGCTGCTGTCACTTCCCATGCCATTACTTCAACACCCGCTACATAACTTTGTCCATTTTGTCCGACAAGGTGTTCCGTCGAAAGATTGGTCATGAGGATCGTCATACCGATCGTCGTTCCTACAAGGGAACGGCCACCTAAGAAATACCCCTCAGACTCTTGTGTGTCTACGCTTCTACTCCGGTAATACGCGTACATATAGATAGCCAGTATGATAACTGCGAAACTTACGATAGCAAACCAGTTCATATGGATTCTCCTTTGTATTAAACTAAGACGTCGATATACTGTTTTGCTTTTAACGCATACTCGAACGCATTACAGATACCAGGATCCTGTTCAGCTTCTACAACAATCCAGCCCTTATAATCATTAGCTACTAAATAGTCCAAGATCGGCTTAAAATCAATCGACCCATCACCCGGTACAGTAAAAGCACCTTTCTTTACGCCAGTAAGAAAACTGTCTTTCTTCTCAGCCACTTCAGCGGCAATCTCTGTTCTAACGTCTTTAAAATGTACATGCTTGATTCGATCAAAATGTTTTTTTAATACATAAAAAGGGTCTTCGCCAGAGAAAACGAGATGGCCGGTGTCATACAGCAAACTGACTTTCTCCGGGTCTGTTTCTGCCATCAGTCGATCGATTTCCTTGGCTGTTTGGACGCCTGTGCCCATATGGTGGTGATAGACGACCGTCATCCCCTTCTCATTCGCCAGTTCACCGAGTTTTTCCAATCCTGTAGTAAAACGCTTCCATTCTTCTTCAGAAAAAGTTGGTTTCTGTTCAAACAGCGGGGTGTTCATCTGACCTTGAATACTGTTACCTTGTTCAGATACAACGATGACTTTCGCTCCGACCGCATGCAGAAAATCTCTATGTTTGATGAAAGCTTCTTTTACTTCTTCAAAATCTTTCGTTGTCAGGTAGGCACTGAACCATGCACTGGCCACCTCAAGTCCTCTAAGGTCCAAATATCTCTTTAAAATCTCTGGGTCTTTCGGATATTTGTTACCGATCTCCGTCCCTTTATATCCTGCAAGCGCCATCTCACTGATACACTGTTCAAATGAATTCTCTGACCCTAATTCCGGCATATCATCATTTGTCCAGGCAATCGGGGCGCATCCTAATTTGATTTGTTTCATTAGACCATCACCTCGTATTTAAGTTCTACCAGGTTGTCCTCTTGGAAGGACTTTTGGCATGCAAGTGCGACTTCTGTGCTTCTTAATCCATCGACAGCAGAGACCTCTGGCTGCGTCTGTTCGCGGATGCATCTGACGAAGTCTTTGATTTCTTCTACATATGCCTCTCTGAAACGTTCAGGAAAGCTTTGAGACGTCGGTCTGACTACTCCATTTTCATTAAAAACGGTCACTTTGTTTTTATCAGGAGTTGCAGCAATCCGGACCATCCCTTTCGTCCCGATCACCTCTGTCTCCACATGGTATCCGTGGCTAGCCGTGCGTCCCGCTACTAAAAAAGCGGTTACATTATTCTCAAGGTGCATCGTCACAGTGCCGATTTCCACTTCATTCAATTCATCCAGTTCAGGAGCCGCTTTATTGTTACCAGTCGCCCACACTTTTTGAATCTCTGAGTTCGTAAACCAGCGAACGACATCGATGTCATGAACACTCATATCTAAGAAAATTCCGCCGCTTGGGCTCTTTCTCGCGAATTTCACAAAGCTGTCGAGTCCAGAAATCGGATCGATGCCATAAGAACGGATGATGGATATGTCACCAATCTCTCCACGATCGATCATTTCTTTCGTATACACATAATCCGCATCATACCTACGCATAAACCCTAAGTGGAATACCCTATCACTCTCTTCGATCGCGGTACATGTCCGCTTGATGTCTTCTACGTCTAGTCCGATCGGCTTTTCGCAGAATACATGGAGATTATGTTCAAGAGCTAATCGAATATGTTCGGTATGAAAACCAGAAGGTGTCACAATACATACAGCGTCCAGTTCTTCATTCTTAACCATTTCTTCATACTGCGTGTAAGCATAAGGAACGTTATATGTATGCTGCACTTCTCGGTTTACGTCTTCATCTAAATTAGAAATCGCGGTCAGCTCAACATGCTTCATGTTATAGATATTATCCGCATGGATCAGGCCAAGACGGCCTAATCCAGCGACACCGATTTTAATTGTTTTCATAGCTCTCCTTTTATTCTCATTCTTTTTCTCTTAGTATTGTTTGGCTTTACTTCTCATGTCGACGACTTCTTTGGCTTTACTCAAAACCGTTTCTTTTGCGGAATGTTCGGAGATCCCTACATTCCAGAAACTCTCATAGCCATCTGTCATCGTCTTAGGCAGTACTTTTATCTCAATCAATGTGGAATTTTCACTTTGTTTGGCTTGTTGGATCGCTTCTTCTAATTCCTGATCATTTTTCACTTTGAACGTATCAAAGCCATATCCTTCAGCTACTTTCGCATAATCTACGTTCAAGATACTCCCATCCGCTTTCGTGAACTCTGTGCAGTAGCTGTCGCCACCATGACCCATCTGAAGGTTGTTGATACAGCCAAAGCCAGAGTTATCAAAGAGTACGATGTTTATCTTGTAGCCATATTGAAGAGCGGTCACCATTTCGGTATGAAGCATTAAGAAGCTCCCGTCCCCAACGATGCTATAGACTTCTTTATTAGGATGAGCGATTTTTACGCCTAACGCACCCGCGACTTCATATCCCATTGTGGAATAACCATATTCGACATGATAGGTGTTCTCCACAGTCGGATTCCATAACCGGTGCATGTCCCCAGGCAGTGAACCTGCAGAAGTAATCACATAACTCGAAGGATCGATCAGATCATTAACTTTGATCAATGCATTCGTTTGAGGGTAAGTCGTTTCTAATGTTTCTGCGTATTCCTTCAGTTTTTCACGGCCAAAAGCATCACTGATTTCCGGCTGATACGCATCATTATCAAAGTCGACTGCAATTTCAGCCAGTCTTTTTCGTTCATCCAGCCATTCATTCTTATAGCTTTCCAGCTTTTCGCCAAATTCGCTTTCATAACCGTCCAACAATGAATGGAGACGTTCAACGGTCTCTTTCGCATCACCTACAAGTTGGATAGCATCCATCTTATACGCCTGCATTCTGCTGACATTGATATTGATAAATGTAGACTCATTAAAATTGAACGCCGTTTTGGAAGCGGAGGTGAAATCGGTATAGCGTGTCCCGATCCCTATGATTAAGTCCGCTTCTTTTGCAGCCTTGTTGGCAGCTAACGTTCCTGTGACTCCGATTCCTCCCATGTTATAAGGGTGATCAGATGAAACAGTGGATTTCCCTGCTTGTGTTTCCGCTAGTGCCACTTTGTATTTCGTTGAAAATTCAGCGATTGCTTGACCTGCAAGGGAATACTTCGCTCCCCCTCCTACGACGATCAACGGTTTCTTCGAAGCAAGAATCGCTTCCTTCGCTCGTTCGAGAGACGCTTCTGACGGGACAGCGCGATCTACATAATGAACTCGTTTCTTAAAGAAGGACTCATCATATTCAAACGCTTCGCCTTGCACATCCTGAGCGATCGACAGTGTGACCGGACCTGCTGTTTCCGGATTCGTTAATACTTCGAATGCACGAAGAAGTGCTGACATGAGCTGTTCCGGTCTTTCGATTCGATCCCAGTAACGGGAGACCGGCTGCAATGCATCATTGGTCGTGATTTTTTGGCTATGAAGGTGTTCTACCTGCTGCAAGACCGGATCAGGCTGGCGAGACGCAAACGTGTCACCTGGCAGAAATAAAACAGGCAGGTTATTCGCTAATGCCATTGCACTGGCGGTTACGAGGTTTGCAGAACCAGGTCCGATCGAAGTCGTTACTGCAAAGATTTTTCTTCTGAAGTTTTCTTTTGCAAAAGCAACAGCCGCGTGGGCCATCCCTTGTTCATTTTTTCCTTGGATCACTTTCAGATCTTCGGCCTCTTCCTGGAGAGCCTGACCCAGTCCAAGCACGTTCCCATGCCCGAAGATATTAAAAACACCTTCGACAAACTTATGTTCTTCGCCGTCAAAATGAATATATTGGTTGTTCAAAAATTTAATAAGTGCTTGAGCAGTTGTACATTTAATCGTATTGGCCATTAAAAATCACCCCACGTGACTATTCATTAAATTTTCAATGTCTGCGACTGTCGGCATCGCATCTGATGAGCTATGTTTGGATACGACGATCGAAGCAGCCGCACTGCCGTATTGTAAAGCTTCTTTAATGCTCTTATCGTTTTTCAATGCATAGATGAAACCTGAGGCAAAAGAGTCACCAGCACCGAACGTCTTCAACACTTTGGTTTCGTAGATGGTACCTTCGATGACTTCTCCATCCTTTGTGAAAGCTCTTGAGCCTTTCACTCCATGCTTGATGACGATTAATTGTGGAGAATGCTCAAAAAGCTCTTTTACCGTTTCCTCATCACTGTTGCCTTCTCCGTTTTCCATCACATCGAACTCATCTCTAGTTCCGATGACGATGTCTGCCATTCTTGCTACCGTGGTCATATAGACTGCGCTCTCCTGTTCGCTCTTCCACGTATACGGACGGTAATCAAGCTCAAAGATCACTTCAACACCGTTTCTTTTTGCCACATCCACCGCATGCAGTGCCGCTTCTCTTGATGGTGACTGGCTTAATGATGTACCTGAAATCAGGATGGTGTCGGCACGCTTGATATACTCATCATCAAAATCAGAAACGCTTAGATATAGGTCCGCAGCATTGTCGCGATACATTAAGATACTGCACTCTTCCGGACTTTTGATCTCTGTGAACGTCAGACCGATCTTTCTGCCTTCTGTATCTTTTTTGATGTAGCTTGTATCCACTCCTGATTTTTTCATGTAATCGATCACAAAGTTACCATGCTGGTCATCGGAAACTTTTGCGATCATTCCGACGTTCAATCCTAATTTAGAAGTCCCGATCGCTATATTTGCAGGAGAGCCTCCCACGTATTTTGTAAACGTCATCGTTTCTTCCATCGGGCGATTATATTCTGTCGCATTCAGATCAACAGCAGCTCTGCCAAATGTAATCAAATCTAGTTTTTCCATCATTAATCCCTCTCCAAGATCCATTCATGATCTTTATCATTATGAAACTTCCATTTTCTCTTTGGTCCAGCCATAACGTTCAGATAATAAAGGTCATACCCATCGGGGACGCCTACCGGATGATAGCCTTTTGGAACGGATACACAATCCTGGTGTTCGACTGACATCGTTTCATCTAATTCACGATCATCGGTATACACCCTCTGGAAGACAAAACCTTGTTCCGGATTCACTTCATGATAGTAGGTTTCTTCCAGAAATGATTCTTCAGGGAGGTTATCCTGGTCATGCTTATGCGGAGGATAACTAGAGAAGTTCCCGCTGTCTGTATACACCTCTACGACCAAAAGGTTTTCGGGAATGTCCACATCGTCTGGCAGGATATTGTGTACGAGCCTTTGATTGGCGTACTTCCCTCGTTCTTCAATATCATTGTCTTCCGCACGGATCACCTTCGTGTCCAACACTTTCGTAGAGTTTGAGTAACATAGAGCTAGTTTTGCTTGTTTATTCGATTTCACTTTAATAGTTTTGGTAGAAGGAACATAGATGCTATCCGTCGGTTTCTTATCAAACACGGATTCTCGCGTGCCGAGGTCTGAGTAAGTTTCTCCATCGACCTCAACATCCAGGTTTCCTGTCAGGACTACCGCACATAATTCAGTATCTTTCAGGTGCTCTTCATACTGGGCACCCTCTTTCATTTGGATGACCTTGAATTGTACGTATTCAAGATCTGTATTCGCTTTGTTTAAATCCTGAATTAAAGTTACCCCTTCGGATAACTTTAATTCTTTTTTCTTATATAAGAGATCAGCCACGATTTACCCCTCCTCAGAAAATTCTGGTTCCTGATGACGTGCTGTAACTACTTTCTTTCTCGTGTAGAACTCCACACCATCTTTTCCGTTTGCATGAAGGGAGCCAAAGAACGAAGACTTCCATCCGGAGAACGGGAAGATCGCCATCGGAGCAGGAACTCCAAGGTTGATTCCTAACATACCTGCATCGATGTTTTCACGGAAGTAACGAACGCTTGAAGCACTATCCGTGAATAGGCATGCACCATTCGCAAATTCTGACTGATTCGCGACTTTAATCCCCTCTTTTAGGTTTTTCACCTTCACGACTGACAACACAGGAGCAAAGATTTCGTCTTTCCAAATCTTCATATCTGTTTTTACATCTTCAAAGATCGTCGGTCCTACAAAGTAACCATCATCTGAGCTTCTTTCACGTCCATCCAGAAGAAGTTTAGCACCTTCTTTTTCCCCTTCTTCTATGTATTGGATCGTACGCTCCTTGTTCTCTTCTCGAATAACAGGTCCTAAGAATACACCATCATCAAGACCGTTACCCATTCGGATGTTTTCAGCTTCTGTTTTGAGTTTCTGCGTAAACTCCTCATAGATTCCTTCTTCTACCGTGATGACAGCAGCCGCCATACAACGCTCGCCCGCTGAACCGAATGCTGCACCGATCACTTCTTTCACAGCTTGATCCACGTTCGCATCGTTAAGCACGATCGTATGGTTTTTCGCTCCCGTAAGGGCTTGTACACGCTTAAGGTTGTCTGTACCTTTTTTATACACATACTCTCCGACTGGTTTTGAACCGACAAAGGAGATCGCTTTAATGTGTTCATTTTCAAGAATGCCGTTTACTACATCGTGGGCGCCGTTCACTACGTTGAATACGCCAGCTGGCAATCCGGAAGCTTCTAATAGTTCTACGATTTTCTCGATAAGCAATGGCGTTTTTTCAGATGGCTTCAAGACGAATGTGTTACCTGTTGCGATCGCCATCGGGAACATCCAGCAAGGTACCATCATCGGAAAGTTGAACGGTGTAATCCCACCGACAACACCGACAGGATAACGGTAGTTGGTTCCTTCGATATCTGTTGCGATAGATGGTAAGGAATCACCCATCATCAGACTTGGTGCGCCTGCCGCAAATTCAACATTTTCAATTCCGCGTTGAACTTCACCAAGTGATTCTTTTAGGCTCTTTCCGTTTTCTTTTGTAATGATCTCAGCTAGTTCCTCTTTGTTGTCTAACAGCAATTGTTGAAACTTGAATAGAATACGAGCTCTTTTTGGTACAGCGACATTTTTCCACTCATGGAACGTGTCTGCAGCAACCTGAGCAGCTTGATCGAGTTCCTCTCTCGTTGATAGCGGCACCTTGGCCATAACTTCTTTTGTAGCCGGGTTATATACATCAATGGTTTCATTGCTTTTACTTTCTACCCATTGACCGTTGATATAGTTTTTTAAGACTTTGACTTCTTTTAATGTTTGTACGTTTGACATATTTTACATCCTCCCTTAGGTAACCGTTTTCAGAATTCAGAATATTGATTTAAGTTATGTCCCAAAGGTTATCAATCATTCACATGTTAGTCAAGTGTTAAATATCTTTTGAGTAACTTTTGATTATTTTTTATTCTATTTTGGTGTTATTAACCAAAAATTGTGCTACAATGTGACTACATACATATCGCGAATATTTCACTATAGACAAAAAGTCCAGTGAAAATGCAGAAGGAATAAGGGGGTGTGCTTCATGAAGGTTAAACGAATTACTAGAATAGAAGAATACTTAAAAGACAAGCATGAGGCATCGTTAGAAGAGTTGAAAGAACATTTTAATGTCTCATTAAACACCATTAGACGAGATATCAATGAATTAGCTAAATCTTCAACGATTAAGAAGGTATATGGAGGGGTTGTTTATAATAAAAACAACCATGCTACAAGAGACTATGAAGACCGGAACATTAGCCTATTAAACGAGAAAAAGGAGATCGGTCAGCATTGTGGTCAATATATCCAAGAGCATGACATCGTTTATTTGGACTCTGGTACGACGACACACTTTGTTCTTGATCAATTGGATGAGGAGATCGAATTCACATTAATCACGAATAGTTTAGAAGTCATTAATAAGGCAGTTAAATTTCCTCATGTTAACTTGATCACCATCGGGGAAACCTATAAAAGATCAACGAAATCCTTTATCGGTATCTCCGATGACCTGACCATAAGCAAGTTTAATATCAATAAAGCATTCATGGCCGCAACCGCATTTTCCCTTGATAATGGAGCGACGAATTCAGACTTGTTCGAGAATAGGATTAAAAAACTCGTATGTAAACGAGCCCAGAACGTCTATCTATTGATCGACTATACGAAATTCGGTAAGACTTCCTTGTACACCTATTGTGATTTGGAGAATCTCCATACCATCGTGACAAATGCTGCGCTTGACGAGACATACGTAAGTGCCATTAAAGAATCTGGTACAAATATCGTTCTATTATAGAGAGGAGAAAAAAAGATGCCACTATTAAAATTTCATCTATATGAAGGCAAAGACGAAAAAGAGATCAAGCAGATCCTCGATGTGACCCATGAGGTCATGGTCGATGCCTTTGAAGTCCCTGCAAGTGATCGTTATCAACTCGTCCATGAACATAAAAAATATCAGATGATTATGGAGGACACAGGTCTCGGGTTTGAACGAACAGACGACTTTCTCTTGATTCATATGATTTCTAGAGAAAGAACGAAAGAACAGATTACGAAATTCTATGAAAACCTGGCGAAGAATCTGGATGAAAAGTGTAATATCAAACCATCTGATTTAATGATATCCATCTCGTCTAACGGTGATAATGACTGGAGCTTCGGTGGAGGGAAGGCTCAATTCTTGACTGGAGATCTATCTTAATCTTAAAAAGGACTGTCCGGATGAATTCCGGACAGTCCTTTTGTTTACGTTAAACATTTGTTTAGATGGAGCTCTGCTAATTCCTTAACCAGATCATGAACCATTTGAGCATTTGAAACATGATCCATCGCATGGATTAAATAGACGGTGACTGGAACCTCTTCTTCCCTCGCGTTCAAACTTAAAACATTCGTCTGTTCTTTATGAGCTGCGAGCAGAAACTCCTTGGAGAGGGCTATTTTTTCGTTGTACCCTTCTTGATCTCCCTCTTTCGCACAGTTCAAAGCTTCAAAGGCATGCTTTTTCGCTTGAGCCGATTCCGTGATTAGAGGCATAAATGAAGTGATATCGACGTCCGTTTTCATATCGCCTCGTTCAATTGCTCAAAGATACTGTAAGCATTCATATTGTTATAGTCATTTACGGAAACCTTAAGCACTTTGCCGTTGGTAACTTCCTTGTATTCCTTCTCTTTATGATGGATCTGTGGGACAAGAAGAACCGCATCCACCGGCTCTTTTTTCACATAATCCAACCCTTCTTCGGTGCTCTTTGAATGGATATTGAACGTTTCTTCGTTCTCTTGTGCTAATTCGTTTAGTTTTTTCACTAATAGACTTGTTGAAATACCCGCTTCACATACGACAATCACATTTTTCAACGCGCACACCTCCGGAATAGTAATGTCTCTACTTTATAGTACTTCATACTTTTATTTCAAACATTATACATTGCTTCTACTACACTATGTTTAGCCCAGAAATATACATCTTAAACGAAGGAACGAGGGAATCACACGAGACTCCCTAGTGAAAAAAACTAGGCAATCATGTTTATTCAGTTGTGAGATGGGAAGAAAGGAGTTATGAGAGATTAAAAAGGAGTGATTAAATAATGTCTAACCAAAGTCATCCAACAGGACAACCTGCACAGCATCAAAATCAACAGCCTGGTGTAGAATCGGAAATGACACCAAAACCTCAATCAGAAAGCCCAAGATATCAAGGCAGCGGTAAATTGAAAGGCAAGTCGACGCTGATCACTGGCGGAGATAGCGGAATCGGTAAAGCAGCTGCTATCGCTTTTGCAAAAGAAGGCGCGAATGTAGCGATCGTTTACTTAGAAGAAACCGGTGATGCAGAAGAAACGAAAAAGCAAATTGAAGAAGAAGGCGCTCAATGTCTGTTGATTCGCGGTGATGTGGGAGATGAATCATTCTGTGAGCAAGCCGTTCGCGATGTCGTTGGTTCATTTGGTGGACTCGACGTTCTTGTGAACAATGCAGCAGAACAGCATCCACAACAGAACTTTGAAGATATTACTGCTGAACAACTTGAGAAAACGTTCCGCACCAACATATTCTCGATGTTCCATTTAACAAAAGCGGCTCTTCCTCATCTGAAACAAGGAAGCAGCATCATTAATACAGCATCGATCACAGCGTATCAAGGTCATCCGGAGCTTATCGATTATGCTTCAACGAAGGGTGCTATCGTATCGTTTACGCGCTCATTGTCCAATAACCTTGTGAAAAAGGGTATCCGCGTTAACGGAATCGCACCAGGTCCGATCTGGACACCGCTTATTCCTTCAACGTTCTCTGCAGATAAAGTTGAGCAGTTCGGTAAAGATACGCCGATGGGCCGTCCGGGACAGCCGGAAGAACTAGCTCCTGCATATGTGTATCTAGCTAGTGAGGATTCTTCTTACGTTTCAGGACAGATGATTCATATTAACGGCGGTAAAGTTGTGAACGGATAAAAATAGCAAAGTAAAAAAGAGCTTCCTTTAACGGTTGCTCTTTTTTATGTTTCATTCGAAGGCATCTTTAGAATGCACTTCCACGATTCAAATGCTAAAAAGTTTCGGACTTCTTCTATACTTAAACCCGCCTTTTTTGCTTGAAGAATTAACTCGACCCATTCGGGATCAAGTTTTTCAGAAGGATTGGTTAATAAATATTCTTCCTTTACCTCTAAGGCTTGGGCTAGTTTTTGTAGAATTAAAACCGATGGATTTGAACTATTGTTTTCAATATTGCTTAAGTGCCCTTTAGAAATCCCTGATAAGGATGCTAGAGTGGAGATACTTACTTTTTTGTTTATTCGAAGGTCTTTGATACGCTCTCCAATACTTATCAAAAAATATCACCCTCTTTTTATAAAGGTAGACGGCATATATACGTTTTGTACGTTAGTACGGTGGAAGGGAAAAATTGTACGGTCGCGCTTCTTTTTTGTACAGTGACCCTATTTGTTGCACGGTTTGCATTCACTTTCCCGGCCATTTTTGATCAGTCCATCTATTAAGCTTTGTGCTGCTTGTTTATCTTTAACGGAGAAAGCGCAAAATCCTTAGGTGACACGAGAGATTGGATCGAAACTCCTTGAGCTTGATCTCTTTGTACGATCACCCTTAGTGTTTGCAATAAAATCTTGATATCTAACACAAGAGTGTAGTGTCGAATGTACAATAAATCATAATGCAGCTTGTCTTCAACCGTAGTCGTGTAGTTAGCCAGTACCTGAGCGAGCCCTGTAATCCCGGGTTTTACCGTTAATCGATCTTCATATTCAGGAATCTCATCCTTAAATTGTTTTACAAAATAATCCCGTTCTGGCCTCGGACCAACGATACTCATATCTCCTCGTAACACGTTAAAAAGCTGAGGCAGTTCATCCAAACGCGTTGCTCTGATCCACTTTCCAACGGATGTGACCCGTGGATCATTACTTGCGGCTAAAGTAGGGCCTGTCATCTTTTCAGCATTATTCTCCATGCTTCTAAATTTATAAATAGAATACGGTTTTCCGTTTAATCCGATCCTTTCTTGAAGATATAACGCCGAACCTTTTGAAGTTAATGGAATCAAGATGTATAAGAAAAGCATGATCGGACTGCTAATGACGAGTAGGATCGTTGAAATGACAAGATCGAACACCCTCTTACTTATCTCGTTACTTTTTGTTATATAAGGTGGCTGAATGGAATAGATCATCCTATCATCCAGCTGTTGAGGATGGCTTGTAGCTACAAGCAGATCAGTAAAATCAGGGATGAGTAGAATCTCGATCTTCGCGTGTGAAAAATACTGAATGACCTCATCTTTTTGCTCGCCTTTAACCGAAGGACACAAAAGGATCGCATCCAAATCACTATCATATTGATTGATTGTTTGATATTCCTTAGCTGAGATCGTTCCTGATAATTCAAACCAGCCTGATGCGTGGTTCAGCAGCTTATTTACGTTTCTATTTCTTTCATCAGCATCGTTCGATATAATCCAAACCTTCTTTTGACCGGATTGTATTTTAGATACGGACCACCAGCCATACCGAATAAAGCCGATCAAAAGTATTTGTATGATAAAAGAAAAGAACACGACTTGTGGATTTGCAATGAAAAGAAAAGGTAGATTGGAAAGTAATAATGCTAGAAAAGAATTACCAAAGATGAACTTTAAACTCTTTCTTTTTACTAACGAATAACAATCAAAAAAGAATAAGAGGATCAGAGAAACACACGACACAGACACAGCTACAAAATCTGAAGTTGTAAGGGTGGTGCTATCTATTAAACGATATACATAAACCGACACCTGAAAGCTTAAAAAAACGAGAAAGAAATCAACGGATGCCATTAAAATCTGGTAAAAGCGAACTTTAAAGTCTTCTAACATTTTTAAAAACTCCCTTCCACTCCCGCGTTGTTCATTTCACAACTTAAAAAGTTCTTAATAAAGAACATACCTATAAAAAAAATTTCCTTTGCTTCTGATACTCTTGATACGTAAGCTCGACCATTTGATTTAATGAGAATTCTTTTTTCACCTTATCTCTGGCTCTTTCAATCACCCTCAATCGCAGCAACTTGTTCTCTTTTAATTCTTTTATTTTGCTGCAAAATGCTTCAATGGAATGGTCTGCGATGAGAATTCCTGTCTCACTGTCTATAATGGCTTCCTTAATGCCACCTCGATCGATTGAAATCATGGGTGTGCCGACAGCCATCGCTTCTAAAACAACCATCGGAAAGACCTCTCTCTTCGACGTTAAGAGCAGTACATCCATTTCAGAAATAAAGGATTCTGGATGCTTAACGTTTCCGATTACCTTCACTTTGTCCTCTAATTGCAAATCTTTTATTCGTTCCCTAATGACAGGGAGCTCTGGCCCATCCCCCGCCACGTAAAATTCAATATCGGAATCATCTCGTAACGTGTTAGCGATCTCGACAAATAAAGCATGGTTCTTTTCTTCTGAAACTCGTGCTAAGATTCCAACCTTAAACATTTTCGACTTCTTTTTATCTTGGTACTTAAATTGTTCGAGATCGACTCCATTGTAGATCGTGATGAGCTTATCAACATACACGCCTATTCGCAGGAGATTCTCACTTTCAAAGTGACTGACCGTTATCACTTTGTTAACAAAATGATTCAACAAAAAGGCCATAAGGAAAGGAGCTTTCTTTTCTAAAATCGTGACATTGTGCTTCGTGTAGATGCAAAGAAACGAATGGATCATGGTTAGTCGAATCAAGAACAGCATCAAAACTGCTCGTAAGCTGTTTGCATGGATGATGTCTATTCTCTCTTTAAGAATCAGCTGACGTATTTGCCAAAAATTATAGAAAGGATTGGACCTCTTTAGCGCTGTGAAACGGTCTTTATGTTTAATATGCGTATACAGCTCTCCAGGTGCTGCAGCCGCATAAACGTTTACCTCACCATCCGGAAGATTGTTTTCCAGTTTACAAAAATACATTTCTGCTCCGCCTGTTGTAAGTTTGTCAGTCAACAAAAGAACATTCATGGCCTCACACCCTCTCGCAATAGATTTTTTGGTGGTTCATACGTAAACGCCTTCTCTGCTTCATGAAAATGAACGGCAAGTAAAGCGAGATACATAAAGAACAAATCATTGATGATCACAGATAGAGAAACCATCTGCATGATGAAACCGAAGAAAGCTAGAAATAAATACGGCTTTGTTCGATGAACACGATGTTGAAACAGCTGTACCACTACAAATAACAGGAAGAGAGAGAAGCAAAATAACCCTAGGGCACCTGACTCTGATAATATTTCTAAAAATGTATTATGCACTTGCAGCGAATCACCAAACTGGTATTGGTTATAAGGAAGGAAGTTTGATGCTCCTACTCCGATCCATGGACTTTCCATAAAATATCCCCATGCTCGACTCCATAACTCAAACCTTCCGCTCCCTCCATCACTCGAAAAATCTTGCATGCGAGATTCTATGACACTATAAATATCCAATCGAAAAAATGTAACTGCTATGTAAAGGGTGATCGTCACTGATAAAAAGGCACCGATCAAAAGTTTTACTTGTTTGATAGGATTGTTCAGAATCGCGATATAAAGGAGGAAAATCAGGATGTATGCCGCCAACCCTCCCCTAGAAAAGGTAAGCAGACTGGCCAGGATGCATAGAATTAATCCGATTCGATTTCGTTTCACGTTAAGATTACATAGAAAATAAGTGAAAAAGATGGTGTTATAGAAAACAAGGTAGTTCGGATCAGCTGTCAAGCCGATCAACCTCGGATACTCACGGTCCATAAATACACCGACTGAGTAGATCCCATCCCCCTGCATAATGAAGTTCAACTTCTTCAATCCTAAAAAGTAGAACACTAGATTTCCAATATTAAAGAGAATCCCTGCATAAGAGATCGCGTTTTCAATCAATGATTCTTTAGCGCTTCCCAACAAACGTTTCATCAAAAAATAGCAAACTAGATATAAGGCAATCCCGCAAATAATCCTAAGACTAGCCGAACCATACAGCGCAAACACGCCAGATAAGCAATAGGCGATATAGAATAAAAGCAATCCACATTCAAACAGTTGAAGCCTTTGAAACTGCATGCTCGACAGATGGATGATAAAAAAAATGACTAAAAAGAGCATGTATGGCTTTAAGGCAAAACCGAAGTCGATACTATATTTTCCTAAAGGAACGAGCAGGATCAGCAAAAACAAAGCAATGGGAAAGCTTTCTTTTCTATTTATGGATTGCATTTCCTACTCTCTCCTTTACCTTTAATCTAGCGTTCACCCCATGAAGAAGGCCAGCTACCTTCTCTCTCATCTCTTTATCTAAGTAAACCAGCAGCAACATACCCACGAGGTGAACGATCGCCCCTATAAATGGATAGCCTGAAAATGCTGTGGTACCTATAGACAAGAACAATCCAAAATAAAGCAGATACGGTAAGAGTGTTTTTTGCGCTAGTTGTTTTCTGTTCGGAAGGAAAAACCAAAAGCCGAAAAGTGCAATGATCTCAACCGCTAGACCCGCATAAGCGCCACCTATTACGCCATACTTCCAGCTTCCTAACACATAGAGCAGAACACCCGCTACCACTGCAAATAACTGCACCCCCGTTCTGTAACGCTGCATCCCTCTTGTCGTTAAGCCATCAGCTAGACCGATACCGATCGCTTGGAATACCACGAATAGAGCCAATAAGCTTAACGCTTGTGAAGCCGGCAGCCAGCTCTCTCCGAATAACAGAAGGATGAACTCATCAGAAAGATAAAAGATCGGTACAGCGATCACCATTCCAAAGAGCGCCATGCTTTTAATCAGCATGACATGTAAGGATGAATAGTCTGCCATTTGGTCGTTATGATACCGGCTAAACATCACGGGCCGATATGCTCCCGCAATCATTAAGGGGAGTTGTTGCAACGCCTGGGGTATGCGGTAAGCCACCGCGAACAAACCAACCTCTTTCAGCGTTAATGTTTTCTCTAAAACGATGGGGCCCAGTTGAGGGGTTATGATAAACAACAGCCCGCTGAACATGAACGATGTGAAATGCTTTAAAAAGCCAGGCAAAAAAGGTACATTTAAGCGAATTGGAATCTGACTCACCACAAGAATGATGGCAAAGACACCCGCTATACAATAGGAAATCCCATACATGAGACACACGATAATCGGTGAAAGCGAGAACAGGATGCTTAACAAGAGCGTGCAAATGAGCATAACAGCGGAAAACATCTTGATGATCCCGATATACTGCATCTTTCTCACCAATTGAAAGAACATCGTGCCGACACCTTGGAGCGCTAATCCTACTACCATCGGAATCGATAAAAAATAAGCAACGTTGATTAGCTCCTGGTTATTGGAGTAAAAAAAAGATATAAAGCAAGAGCCGCCAATCAATGTGATGAGAAGGAGAAGTGCCCTCACCTTTATGTAAGAGGATAAGACTGCTGTTACATCTGCATCCTTTTTAGACCCTTCTCGTATCGCAATTTCCGTTAGTCCTGCATCTGTAAAGTATCCCATGATCATCGCGGATGCTAACGCCACACTAAACATGCCGTAATGATAGGCTTCTAGATAAGAAGCTAAATAGATAAGAACAAGCGCATTTATGAAACTTGCTGCTGCTGTACTATAAAAAAGGTGAAAGATATTTTTTGAAATAGAATTCGGTCTCCATTCTTTCATGGTTAAGCACCCTTCTAATCCTTCTGATAGATCACACCAAGTATCGGTTTTTTTGAACGATCGATCTGTTTTTTAGTTGCTTCAGTATCTTTCAATTTGGTTTTACCTGACTGAACGACAAGTAGTACGCCATCACATTGATCGACCAAAACTTGTGCATCGGAAAATTCTAAATAGCTTGGCGCATGAAACAATACGAGATCAAACTGATCTTTCCACGCTTCTACAGCATCTTGGACTTTTTTTCTGATCCATAGCTCTTCAACTGGATTGGATAGATTACCAGCAGTGAGAATAGATAAGCGTTTCATGTAATGATTCCGAACTTGAAAGAGGTTATCTCCGTTTAGAACAACATCGATAAATCCTTTTGTATTCGGAATGCTGAAATATTTATGCAAACTTGGGTTTCTTATATCCGCGTCTACTAACAACACATTCTTCCCTTGTTCTGCAAAGGAAACAGCTAAATGAGAAGAGACATAAACATGTGGAGATCGTCCTTTTGGTGATGTAATCATCAAACGATGCGATGTATTGTCTTCTAATTGTTTTTCCAGGTTACTTCTTAAAATTCTCACCTGCTCTGTACTTTTGTTGATTTTGGATTGCCTTCTCTTAAGCCCTAGCACTTACATCCCCTCTTTTCATGATTCTTGAATGAAAGGAAAACATCGTCTTTTCTTTTTTTCTAACCTTGAGTTGGCCTAAAACAGGGAGACCGAGCAACCGCTCTACCTGTGATGGGTCTTGGATCGAGTTATCCAGATATTCTTTCAGCATACCTAGGCCAATTCCAAGGAATAACCCAACAAATAACCCGATCGCGATATTAATGAATGGATTGCCCACTTGTTTCACTGAGATATCGAATTCCGATTTACTCACGATTTTTAAGTTTTTTACGTTTAAAAGATCATTTAATTTTTTTACCGACACGTTCCCGACGGTATAGGCGATTTGTTTTGATTTTTCAGGATCTGATTCTTTAATGACGATGTGGATAATCTGGGAGTCCTTATTGTTTTGAACCGATATCTTCTCTTCCAGTTCTTTTAAACTGTCCTCATTACCTAACTCATTATTTACAGCGTTCAAAACGATAGGACTCTTAATGAGATCGACAGCTGAAGCTAGGATACGGATCAGCTCCTGGTTTTCTGTAAAGCTGTTTTCATTCTGTTCTTTCCCAACAATGATGTACTCTGTTGCTTCATAGCTTGGTTTTACAAAATAGATCGAGACGATTACAGCGAGTAACGAAACAAACAGGGTCGTTAAAAAAATTGTAATGGCTCTATTTTTTAAGATCTGAAGAAACCTCATTAAGTCTATTCGTTGTTCCATCATTAGCCCCCCTTGCATTTGTTCGAAATAATGAACTCTAACGGTAAAAAAAGAGGATTCCTTGAATTTTTCCCGATGTCGAACCTCCAACGAAAAAACTCCAAAACTTGGAGTTTTAACTATTCACTTCATATTGAACTGACCTTTATCTACAATTCTTGAAGCAGGTATGCTTCTAATATCTAGTTTGTTGTATGAACTTTGTGCCGTGAATTCCACGAGCGTATTATTTTTCACTTGCGTTAAATCCCATGCCATTCCATGAAATTCATTGTACTGGCTGGAAATGGTCATCAGTTTAACGGTTTGGCCTGAAGGCTGAATCTGCAAATTCGTAAAAAGATTCCCGCTGCATTCATTCGGGATGCTTTCGCTTGAGATAAACGTGATCCCTTGAACACAGTCATCGATCGATACACTTTCAAAACGATTCGCATTGATCCAGCTATACCCTGTAGCCGGCTGAACACTCTGTAAACGAATGGCTGTATTTAATCCTGCGATATTGATGTTTCGAAAATTAACAAATGAGATTTCGTGATTGGTACCGTTCGAATAAAGATGCAGCCCTGTACCTTTATAGCTTCCGCTCCAGTTCACGATATTGATATCTTGTATAATTGTTCTGTTCCACGTGTTGTAGTATCTATATTTTCCATCCAGATATATCACTTGTGAGTTAAAATTAGCATCATCAATCGCAATGTATGCCCCAACTAATGATGCATTTCTTTGAATCTCTAAAACTCGGAAGTTGCCACTGATCACAAAGCGTGACGCATGACCAAACAATAATCGTACGCCTTCTTTGACCACAATTTTACTGGTTATATAATAGTCACGGTCTGCAAGAAGAACGGTCTTGTTCCCATTATAAGTGTGGGCATAGTCGATAGCTGCCTGAACAGCGGCTGAATCATTCGCCCCATTAAAGTTATCCACTACAATTGTCATGAAGATCCCATACCTTTCTTAACAAGTTTTGTACTTGTTACTCTATTAAAGCCATCTCCTGAAGAGACAAGCTAATAGATACTATAAGATATGAAATTCCATGGTAATCGGCAACTAGATTTAGATTAAATGACAATACTAGATTTATTCATTTCAGGAATACATTCTTCCCAGTTCGTTGAGACACTTAATTCATCTTCAATGGTTAATAGAGAACCTGTTTGAACCTCAATGATTTCGAGGTCTTCTAGCGCTCTAATACTGTGTTTCGCCCTTGCAGGAATCTCAAGTATCTCTCCTTCTCTTACTCTTTTTATGCTTCCATCTAAGACAAACTCCCCCTCGCCCTTTACAATCATCCATACTTCCTGACGATTGATATGCATATGGTAACTCAAGTTTTTCCCTTTATGGATGACGAGTCTTTTGGTAAGGACTTCTTTCTCGGCATCTATCTTGTTATGTTCTAACGTCTTATACCAGCCCCACCTTTTTTCTTCATACATGGGTTGTGGTTGATCGCCTTTTAACAATTGTTTAATCATCGGACTTTTTTCTTTATCCGAAACCAATATGCCATCAGGACTAGCAGCCACGACAAGATTTGAGCCACCAATGATGGTGACAGGAATATGAAGTTCGTTAATTAGATGGGTGTTTACTGAATCTTGACTGATGATGCCTTCCCCTACCTGTTGCACACTCATCTCATCCGTTAATGTGTTCCACGTACCGATATCCTTCCAATAGCCTTCGTACTTGAGCACAACAACATTCTTTTCCTTTTCGATTACAGCATAGTCCATACTGTCTTTTGGAAGACTGTCATACTCTTTAAGTAATTTTTCAAAAGTCGTCGGCCGACCCATGTTTTGTAATCTCGTAATCATGTAGTTCAACTTGAAAGCAAATACGCCACAGTTCCATAACCCACCAAGCTCTATAAATTCCTTCGCGAGTGCTGTTGATGGTTTCTCTTTAAAATACTTCACTTCGTTCCAAGGTGCGCGATCCTCGTGTTTTGGAATAATGTAGCCATATTTTTCAGATGGAAAAGTTGGCTGCACACCCATTAATGCGATGTTCGCATTCGATTCTTTAAGAACCTTTTCCATTTCCTTCACTTTATTGAAAAATTGCTGTTCTACATAAGGATCAACAGGCAGGACAACGATTACTTCATTCGGATCAACCTTTTTATAAGAGTAGAGATAGGATGCCGCTAAACAAACAGCTGGAAAGGTGTCTCTTCGTTCGGGCTCAACGATCAGATCACGTACAGGGTCCAATTGATTCATGATCATATCTACTTGTGTACTGCTTGTTGAGATGAGTGTTGAATGTTCGAGACCTGCTTCTTTTAATTGACTCCAAACCCGCTGAATCATCGATTGGCTTTCACCATTCTTATCCTTAAGCACTTTTAAAAACTGTTTAGAGCGTGCATCGTTTGATAATGGCCATAAGCGTTTACCCGATCCACCTGACAAAAGTACCAGCTTCATTCTTCACACCAGCCTCTTTTTCGTATTGGATAGATGTTGGCTTTCCCTCTTATTGTTAATCGTTCTCCTATATAGCTCAACTAACTGCTCATTGAGATGCTTCCATTGAAAGTTGTTCTCCACAAAACTTCTCGCTTCTTTTCGCATCCCTTCTAATTGAGGCATATCGGCAAGAAGCCTGACAACGGCATCGGCAAATTCTTTATCTTGATCACAGACCACTATGTTTTTTCCGTGTTTGCCCCCTATTGGATCGTTGACGATGGACGTCGTGATGACAGGTGTTCCGCAAGACATCGCTTCTAATACTTTGTTCTGCAGCCCGGCACCCATCTTAAGGGGACAAACAAAAAGCTTTGATTTCCAAAGATATTCCCTTACATCCTCCACCTCACCGGTGACAACAATATTTTCATACTTTTCACAAAGACGCAGAAGATCTTTTGTTGGGTTGCGACCGACTATATAGAACGTAAAGTCTTTCCTTCTCTCTTTTATAAGCGGGTAGATGTTATGTATAAAATATTTAACGCCCTCCCGATTAGGGGCATAGCTCATGTTCCCGACAAAAATTAAGTTGTTATGATTAGTGAGTTGTTTTTGATAAGAAAAATAATCAAGATCTACGCCATTTGCAATGCTTGTTAAGGTGTTGCGATTCAATGAAACGTTATTCTTATCTACGTCTGAAATAAAAACTCCAGCATCATAGTGGTAGCTCGCTAGTTGTTCCATTTTATGTACGTTTCTTGCTTCCCAACGGAGGATTGGGTTGGCTAATGATTTTTTCATGTGTATCGTTCGATTAAGGTTTAAGGAAATGGAATCGACAAAATCTATTACGTTCGGTAGATGACGAATTGAAGAATGATAAGGAAATAAGCGAACAAGTTGATGGTGGACGATATCAAATTCGTATTGTGATGCCGCTTTTGTTAACGCTTGATGCATTTCATGGGAATGGTAGAGTGACATTTGCAACGGCCAACCTTTAAATAAACCCGTAAACATATTTTTCACTGCTTCTGTTTTTTTAAAAGGTACGACTGTAACCTCTTTACAAAGTTGCTGGAGTTCATAAGGGATAGAGTTTTCGGTTCCAAAGGAAATCAGATGAACTTCATGTCCCAAAGACTTTAACCCTTTTAATTGGTTATACGCTCTTAATTGATCACCCTTAATTGGAGGATAGGGCAATCGAGGTGAAGCAAATAAAACCTTCATGATATCACCTACCACGTTTTTTTATTACACAATAGTGTTCTTTAATAAGAACGTTTTTATGATTATAGTAAGTAATAAATAGAAATTCAAGAGTTTAGAGAACATTTTATTCATTTTTAAGAACAAAGAACTATTTTCAGGATAATAATTAGAAAAATATTACAATTGTATTACAAGGGTAATTTTTGACAAATTTTTCATAAGAACCTCTTTATAATCAAGAAAATAAGTTACATATGTTTGGATGTTTTCACTCATTTCGAACATGGACAAGTTAGAAATAAAAACGTATGGGGGGATTTTTCTAGTGGAGAATACCTTATGTTTGGATCAAGAGTGGATCGAGTTAATGTTAGAAGCAAGGAGCCAAGGGTTTAGCTGCGATGAGATAAGAGATTTCTTGAAGAATCCTACTTGCTTTAAATAGGGCTCTGTTTTTGCTTAAGCCTTTAAAGCCTGACCTACAATGTACCCAACTGGTAACTGCCGGTTGGGTTTTGTAGCTCATAAGCACTGTTCCGATTTCGTACAAACTCCCTATACCTATATGGTCTCTTCTATACGAAATGTATAGTCCATTATCTATTTTCTTTAGGGGGGACTGTGTCTATGGTTAAGCAAAAGTACCACCGTGTGATGCTCAGGTATTTTTTAAGCCTTTATCACAGCTGTAAAGACAGGAAGTTACGAGAACAATTTTTAGAGAAAATAGATTATCACGAACGGAAGATTCAACTTATACAAATGAATGTGATCCGCTAAAAAGGGGCGACTCAAAAGTGTAAAAACTTCTGAGTTCAGCCCTTTTTTTATGTAAAACAAGAGAAAAAGGATGTTTTGATGAATCAAAACCAGATTCGTTACTAATACCGTATGAATTCAAAGCAAGAAGGCTGCCAATCGAGTTGTTTTAGCACTAAAAAAGACTTGATTTAGCAAGTTTGAGCGAAAACCACCCATTCTGAGCGAAGATCCGGAATTTTGAGCGTAGCTCGGCGATTCTGAGCGGTACTCGAAGATTTTGAGCGAAGAGAGGGTCATCTTGCGCGAACGTGTAACAGAATAAAAAAACGCGTACCGTGAAAACCTCATTCAGACCGCATCATTCAAAAAAGAAGGCTGACATTGGTCAGCCCTCCGTTTTAAAAAAAACTTCATTATACTATTTAACCGTTACTTCAATCGGTTCTGCCACAAGGTTCCACTCTTCCCCTAACATGTTAAACGTATGTTTAACAAAGACTTGGGCTTTTCCTGGAGCTACTGCTTCAATCGTGTTTCCGTTCACGGTCACGACACCATTATGGTCTGCAACATACAGCTCTGTCTCAATGTTTTCCCGCTTGTCTACGCGATAGCTGACTTTCGCCTTTGCGTTTATGGTATGTGATTTGCCCACATTTACATTCACTTTTTTAATCGGTGTTTCCAGCTGGATTGGCGAATGTGTCAGCCATTGTGTGTAATCGGTGATCGGTCCGATCAAGCCTTGTTTTAGTTTGTCCACAAATGGCGGTTCTTCTCGGAATGTCCAGTGCATGCTCAGCATTCCGCGCTGACGCATGTACGTGATGAACTCGCTATAAACCGTATTGTAGCTCGCATTTAAGGTAACGTCATTCATCGTTCCATAATCGACCATTTTCTTTGCGTTCTTTAGCTTCTCATCATAGGTGGTTGGTTCTGCTGCTGAAAAGAGATAACCGATCGGCAGTTCTGGTGCGATGTCGTTCATCACCTGCATGCTATCCAAATAAAAGCTTTGCATCGAAACCTGATCCATCATGCCTTCACTTTTCACCTCATCGATCACCTGCTGCTCGATATCGTGGTCTTTTATTTCAACAAGCAGAACGATGTCTTTTCCTTTAAATGCTTGCAAGAATTCTTTAAAGGTTGGTACTTTTTCTCCTGCAAATTTCTCATCATATTTCATTCCTGCATCCAATGCGCGAATTTCTTCTAAAGTCAGTTCATGTACAGCACCTGTTCCGTTCGTTGTCCGGTCTACCGTATCATCGTGCATAATGACAAGATGTCCGTCTTTTGTGCGTTGAACATCTGTCTCAATCTGATCAGCACCTAAATCATACGCCATTCGATAGCCGACCATTGTGTTCTCTGGTGCTTGCGAAGGAACACCTCGGTGGGCAGCCACGATCGGTCGCTGGATGATCGTTCTTTCCGGATACTGACTGAACGCTGTAACGGCAAGAGCTGGCTGATTGGTCACGATACCATCTACCCCTAAATGAAGAAGAGCATGGGTATCGGCCATCGTATCCCCGCCAACTCCCCAAACGGCAACCATTCTATTATGCAAGTAGTAGATTTTATCTGGTGTTAGAAGTTTAAAAGGAATCATGACCATTTTACTCTCACTAGCGTGAACATCTTCAACGATTTGCTGAAGATCATGCTTATTCAGAGAGTTTTTTTCATAAACAAGACCACTGCGAATTTTAGGATTCAGCGCTTTGATCGACTCAATAATTCCCGTGTTACTTGAAACCACATGAACATCTGTTATGGATGTTTCATTTAAAACAGCAACAACCGCTTCTTCTATCCCAGCTTGCTCAATATGTAGTACTGGAATTTTCTTTGTCTTAAGCGCGCTTAACTGGTCTTTTAGCGGTTTTCCGTTCGCATAAAGTGTTCCTTCTCTGTTTTCTACTTTTAAGAGTGCGGATCCCGTTTGATCATCGTAATTTTGAACTTCCGCTCCCTCTATTAAAGTAGGTGCATTGATGATATTGGTAGGTGCTTCATCTGGTAGTAACGCACCCGAACTTGGAACAGGAGGCAGATCAGCATTATACGAAGACAGTTTTACGTTATCGTATTGAACCGTGGATCCAGCCGCTTGAAAACCGATATCACCGCCTAGCCATTTCGATGCGCCTGCGGTGTCCACTACAAGCTCCCCATCCACATATTGCTGAACGCGATTTTTTTTTGCGATTACTTTTAAATGATAGCTTTTGTTAAATTCGAAGTTCTCTTTATAAAAGTTCGTTTCGGTTACGTTCCATGCATTTTTTTCTGTACGTTCCGCAAACTCGATTCCATTCAGGGCAGAAGTTCCCCTTCTGATGGCGAATTGATAAAACGGATAATCTTCATTTTGAACCCGGTACATGATCGATGCCCAGCGTGTATCCTCGACCGCCGAAACAAAGGTCATATCGGCTTCAAATACATAGTTTCCTTGATTATCATTCGCTAAAGGGACAACGACTTTAGCAGGCTGATTCGTTGCAGGTGAAGTTAGAACCAGCTTTCCGTCTTGTACATTTCCTTGTCCTTCAACCACTTTCCACCCTTGTGGCAATGCTCCGTTATCAACATTATCAAAAGATTCGTTTAGGATGACCGTGTCATTCGCTTTTACCGGGCTTGATACTTGTGGAACAGCAAGACTTATAGCTAAGGCAGACATGACGATAAGCTTACAAATAGAATGAATGTTCACGTTATAAAACAACCTCCATGATTAAATGTTTGTGAATCATTGAGCATAAAGACCTAGTTCACCTCCTTTAAAGACTTTAAATAAGTCATACGTCGCGTGCATTTTAGACGTCATGTGATAAACTCTTCATAAAGAAATTGTAAGAATGTTAGAAATACATACGAGGTGGGCATAGGAATGGAACTAGTAAATATGGTAGAATCTCAGCTTATTGCTTCTATTAAAAACCAGAAAGATCTTGATAAGGCGATCAAAAGTTCAGCAAATATTGCCTTTCTATTAACGGGGGATATCTCGACTGCTGAAGACTATATTAAACAACTCCGTGAAGCGGGTATGTTTATTTTCCTTCATCTCGATTTTATTGAGGGCTTGTCCAATACGAAAAGTGCCATTAAATATATAGCTGATGTGTGGAAACCGACTGGTATTATCTCAACAAAAATCAACATGATCCGGTATGCAAAAGAAGAAGGGCTCATCACGATTCAGCGCATCTTCTTAATCGATCGTGCTGCTGTTGACAAAGGGATAGAAATGGTCAAATCGTGTAAGCCCGATGCGGTTGAAGTATTGCCTGGGTTGATGCCAAAAGTGGTCGACAAGCTCTCACACCAGCTCAAGCTTCCTCTTATTGTTGGAGGATTGATCCAAGAAAAAGAGGATATCTTGTTAGCGCTTGAAGCTGGAGCATTAGCTGTTTCTTCTGGAGACCCCGCAATGTGGGACTTTGATCTATAGATTGACGACTTCTTTGATACTGTCAATGACATAAGAAGGCTGAAAGAAAGACTTCTTTAACATGTCTTGATTCGTTACACCTGTCATCACGAGTACAGATTGCAGACCGTTCTCAATTCCCATACGGATATCCGTTTCGAGCCGGTCCCCAACCATGTAGCATTGAGAAGGGTCCAATTGAAGTACTTGAGACACTACATACTCAGCCATCCATTTTGAAGGTTTACCTGTAATAGACTCAATCCTTTGACCCGTAACACCCTCCAACGCACCGATCATGGCGCCGCAATCCGGAATCTCACCGCCCAATACAGGACAAGTCCGGTCAGGATTGGTCGCAATGATCGTGGCTTTATTTAACCATGCTTGAAAAGCTAGATTGATTTTTTCATAGCTGAACTGGCGATCCCATCCGAGTACAACGAACTTTGCTTGTTTAGCATCATATGTCATCGGAATCCCTTCATCGGCTAACTCTTGTATGAGTGGCTGTTCACCGATCACGAGAGCGGCTTCACCTGTTTCGAGAGCATCCTTTAAAAACTTCGCAGTGATGAAGTTCGAGTTGATCACTTCATCCAGCTTTACATCGATACCGAGTTTACGAAGCTTTTTCACGTAGTCCATTCGGGTCGAGATCGATTTATTCGTTAAGAAAACGACCTTATCTCCCCGCTGTTTGAGGGCGGCAATCGCTTCTGCCGCACCCTCAATTAACATTTCATCCAAATAAACCGTTCCATCTAAATCAAAAATAAACCCTCTAGTCAATGCTCTTCTCCACCATCCATCTTATAGTTGATTTTTTGAAATACGGTTTGCGATCGCTTGTAAAATGAGCACGATCACGACAAGAACAACAGACATCGCAGCAGCTGTATAATACTCGCCACGTAAGATGTTCTGGAAGATCGCCAAACTCATCGGTGCCCATTCTGCAGGGGCTAGCAATATAGATATACTCGTTTCTTTAATAACAGTGATAAATACAAGGATGGATCCCGCTGCAATACCCGGCAGCATCAAAGGTCCGATAATCGTAATTGCCGCTGTTAATGGTGTTGCTCCTAAGTTAACCGCTGCTTCTTCAATATCTTGTTTGATGGAGCGCATCGTACCCATCGTTGACCGAACCATGTATGGAAGGCGTCGGATCGTATAAGCAAGGATTAAGAGCAGAGCTGTTCCCGTCAGGTGAAGCGGTGCCGTGTTAAACGTCTGAATCAGTGCGATACCAAACGCAATACCCGGTACAACGAGCGGAACCGAAGTCATGAAATCCAACTTTGATGAGTTCTGTCTAACTACAAAATAAGAAACAAAGGTCGCGATGATTACGCTAAGGATGAGTGCTCCAAGCGCAAGCACGATACTATTCTGTATGTTTCCGATCGAACTGGTAAAGATCGTTTGATAGTGTTTCATCGTATAACCGTTCGGAAGCGGATTCTTGCCCCATGTCGTCGCTAACGATTGCAGTAAGATCGATAACATCGCGAGTAATGGAACGATCACGATAACAAGGGAGTACACAGAAAGCGTTCGTGTTAATCCTTTCGCATCATTGAGTTTCTGCTGCTTCGGTTTTCCTGAAACAGAGCCATAGTTCTTCCCTTTTGTAAAAAGGTGCTGCAGCCAGAAGAAGAACGCCGCTACGAGTACCATGATGACCGTTAAGATCGCTGCTCCGCCCCAGTTAAAGAACCCTGCAATTTCGCGGTATGCTTCAACAACGAGCAAGTTCAGATCTTTTGGTGCCAATATGATCGGTGTACCAAAGTCTGAGAACGAAACGGTAAAAATTAAGAGAGCACTTGAGATCACACCTGGAATGGCGAGCGGAAACGTGACAAAGATGAACGTGAACCAGTTTCTCGCACCGAGGTTCAGTGAAGCTTCTTCAAGAGAGATGTCACTCACTTTGAAAGCCGCTACCATCGGCCATAGGGCATATGGGAAAAAGAAGAACACCTGGACAAGAATGATTCCAGCCATCGAGTACGGATCAAGTAGCATCCCTTCCCCGCCCAATGCATTGTAAATGTACGTCACCCATCCTGAACGGCCGAACATGATGATGATCGCATAGGCTGAAATGAAAGTCGGAACGATCAGTGGGATCGTACATAATGCTGCAATTGTTTTCTTAAACGGCATGGTAGTACGGGCAATTCCATATGCGATTGGAATACACATGACGATGACGATCAGCGCGACGAGAACAGCCAACTGTAAACTGTTCGTTACCGCTGAAAAGTACGTTTTATTCGTAAAAATCTTTTCGTAGTTAGCTAAGGATATAGCCTTGAACTTTTCAATCGTTGAACTTAAGATTCCTGGATCTGTGATCGACCCTAGTAGATTAATGGGCTGACTTGTAAAACTTACTAGAAATACGGAAACTAAAGGCAGCAGCAGGAAAATCCCGAAGAAAGCATAGATCAGAATCTTAACGACGGTTAATCCATTAAAGGAACGCAGCCGGTTCTTCATATTAACAACACCCTTTCAGGATCGATCGTTAACTGAACCTTCTCTCCTTCTGTCAGAATGGCTTCACCCGGTACAAATGTCGTATCAACAACAAGCTGGTATTCCTCTACTTGAATGTCATAACGTACGATGGAACCGAGGTATGTTGAAACAAGAACTTTCCCCTCGATGATGTTGGTCAGCTGATCTTCACTTATCGTTCCAGGTTTAAACGCTTTAATGTTTTCAGGACGGATGATGACGTTTACATCGTTTTTCTCAACATGGTTCATAGATTTAAGTAAAAAGCCATGCCCTTTCACGATGGAATGTCCGTTTTCCTGCCCCACCACTTCTCCTTTTAACACGTTCGATGTACCAACAAAATTCGCGATAAACGGTGTAGAAGGCCTGCTATAAAGCTCAATCGGTGTCCCGATCTGTTTTACTTCTCCCTGATCCATAACCGCGACCCGATCCGCCATGCTCATCGCTTCTTCCTGATCATGTGTGACGAAGATGGTGGTAATGCCAAGATCCTGCTGGATGCGTCGGATCGTATTGCGCATCGAGTGACGAAGTTTTTGGTCTAGGTTCGATAACGGTTCATCCATGAGCAGGACGGCAGGTTCCATGACAAGTGCTCGTGCCAGAGCAACACGCTGCTGCTGTCCACCTGATAATTCGCTCGTCAGTCGCGTTGCATGCTTATCTAACTCAACGTACTCTAGGATTTCCATCACCTTCTGCTCGATCGCTTTTGGATATTTTCCTAGTTTTCGGTTGAGCAGTCTTAAGTAGATGGGCAGTTTTGTTGCAAGATTGCCTGCATTTAATTGTTTAATGTTTAAACTGTAAGCTACATTTTCAAATACGTTCATGTGCGGAAAAAGGGCATAGCTCTGAAATACCATTCCGCAGTTTCTTCTATTCGGAGGAATATGGTTTACTTTTGTCTCTCCGATGTGAATCGTTCCTGATGTCGGCTGTTCGAATCCTGCAATACAACGCATCGTTGTTGTCTTCCCACACCCTGATGGTCCAAGTAGAGCGAAGAACTCGCCCTCTTGGATATCAAGGTTTACGTTATTCAGGGCCTGAACACCAGAAAACTCTTTAGTAAGTTGTGAAATCTTAACTGAACCCATACTCAACCACCCCTAATGTATTTTACTGAAATTTCTCTTTCCACTCGTTTCTTACACGGTCGTAGTTCTCATTCACCCAGTCGATATCAAGATCAACGGCAAGGGGTTTTACCTTTTCAAGTGTAAGAGGAGTCTTCGATTCTACATCAGGGTTGATCGGGATATGGTACCAGTTTGCTAAAATCTGCTGTCCTTCTTTTGAGAGTAAGAAATCGATCAACTTCTTACCGCCTTTAGGGTTCGGACCGTTTTCAACGAGAGATGCCGGGTTTACTAGGATCGGTGTCTTATCCGGAACCACGAAGTCTACACTCTCGCCCTTTGCTTTTTGCTCATAAGCCATGAAGTCAAAACCAACACCGATGTGCGCTTCACCCATTGAAACGGCTTTTGTCGGAGCAGAACCTGAATCCGGCATGGAGTTCGCTTGATCTACAAGTTTCTTAAAGTACTCCCATCCTTCCGCCTCGCCACGCTGCATCATCTGATTTAACACCATAAGTGTTGAGGTACCAGATGCTGCCGGGTTTGAGAACTGAATCTTTCCTTTCCACTTCGGATCTAGAAGGTCATCCCACGTCTTTGGTGCTTCTTCTGCTTTCACAAGGTCAGTATTGTAGGCAAATCCAAGTACGAAAATTTCAACACCTACATATTTACCATCTTGGTGTTTTACTTTAATCCCGTTTTCAACGGTGTCCCAATCCTTTGCAAAGTCTGGTACATAAGCACCGATAATTCCTTTGTCTGCAGCAGCTTCAAATGGAAGGATTCCGCCGCCACCGTACCAAACATCACCTTGCGGGTTATCTTTTTCAGCCATCATACGGTTTACAAGAACGTTCGTACCTGCATACTGAACATTAACGGATCCGCCATGCAGTTCTTCAAACTTTTGTCCGAGTTCCTTCGTCATGTCAGGCGTTTCTGGTGAGTAAAACGTGATTTGACCGGACTTATCCCCGTCCCCAGAACCTTGATCTCCTGCACAAGCTGTAAGCAAGAGGATACTCATCAGTAAAATTAAAGAAGTAAAAATTGAAAAATGTCTTTTCATCGTTCCAACCCCCTATTTCATATAATAGAATCGATTCGATGCGAAAAAAGAAAAAGAGAAGACACGCCAATGTAAGCCCTTACAAAATAAGGGTCTTACAAATTGGGTTTCTTCTCAATGTCTCTTCCCGTTCATATTCGATTACCTTTATTATACGAAATTATCTGAATTTTACAACCTGTTTATTTTAAAAACTCAAAAATTGTTACATTTTGTCTCTTTAAAAGGAAAATAAAGAAGCTAATCAAGCGATCGATTAGCTTCTTTATTAGATGGAGTCATCTGTTTCCCGCTGAAACTCCCGATATTTATCGTGTATCAGTTTTGACGTGTCCCACCTTTTTTCCATTTGGTTCAGTTTCTTTTTTACGTATTCAAAAGCGGATCGACCTTAGTATTCGTCTCCCAGATAAATATTACATTCGTTGTTACATAGATATACGACCTTCAGCATATTGCCGTTCAAATGGCAGATGTACACACCGTTGCCTAACCGGATCACATCTAAACTCCTTCCTTTTCGGAACGTTTCCATGCTTCATAGGCTAAAAAGTCTCGAATGTTTTCTTGATCGATGCCCATCTCTTTCGCTTGCGAGACTAGTTCTATCCATTCAGGATCTAGTGATTCCTCTTTTGTGTTTAATAAATTTTCCACAGGAACATCCAAAGCCTTGGCTATTTTTTGAATCATTTGCGCAGATGGGTTGGTTTCATGATTTTCAATACTGCTCAAGTAACTTTTTGATATACCAGCTACGGCAGCGAGCTTTGATAAACTATTATGATTTTGAAGTCTGTATTTTTTGATTTGCATTCCTATTTTCTTGTGCATCATAACAACTTCCTTTGCTCAAAAAACCTCCTCTTTAGACAGAACAGCTCTAACAATATAACGGTGCGTTGGATTCTTCATCGGATGGCAAGTGATTAGCGTAATGATACTTTCCTTATCTGTGTTTTGAAGAACAGATAGATCAGTAGGTAATACGAGTAGCTTTTCTGTAACTTTGTAAGTAAGGATTTTTTTAGTCGTTTCGACCTGAATGAGATCACCCGTCTCCACTTCCGGAAGCCGATTGAATTGTTTTCCGTACGTGTAGCTTCGATGGGCCGCAATAGCGGCGTTACCCGTCCCGCCTAATGGTGATGTTCCTTTCAGGTGCCCTGCGGCTACTTTTAAATTCGCCTGTGACGCACCTTCCATGATCGGAATGGTTAAATCAATTTTAGTAATGGAGAGTTTACCGATAATTGAGCTTTTTTCTATTTTGGAATCATCTACTTTACGAGGTCTGTGTTTTTCAGAAAAAACATCATCCAGCTGTTGAGAACTTTCTTGAATGAGAGAATTTGCTGAAGCAGAATCCCAGTTCTCCAGCAACTTTGCCTCTTGATACGTGTAGTACATACTTTTGGCTTTCGGATACAACATGGTCGTAATCCCTGCTGCGATCAACACGTAAGCCAGCCACTTCATTACCGATCCTCTTTTCAAGGTGCTTCTGTGTTCGTTTGTTGGTCAGGTGCCGGCTCTTCAATGGGTGTAGTTGGTGCAGGAACAGCTAGAGCTTCTGGAGTACTCACTTCAGGTTGCGTTTGTTCGGGTGTTCCTGGCTGTGTAGGTTGTGCTGGCACTTCCTCCGTTACATCTAACTCCTGCTCTTCTTTTGGTTCCCTAGTCTGGTTATCTTCATCCACTTCTTCCTCAGGCACTTCGGCGGGTTTAATCATTTTTGAAGGATCTAATGGGATGACAATCTCTTCGTCGATATAACCTTGAAAACCAACGAGTTGATATTTAATCTCTGTTGATTCGCATGTGGACGTAAAATTACTTTCTATTGTCTCGCTTATTAGAGATTGACCAGGTTTTAGAACGTTTGATTTCGTATATGTACGATCATTTAATAGAACTAATTGAATGGGGATCTTGATGTTCGATATATTTGTGATTTTCACACTGCTTTCTACCTGACAGTTGTCCAAATACATAACCTCACCCAGACGAATATTCACTAGATCCGCAGTCGTGGCGTTCGTGATTCTTCCCTCTGCATTTGCTTCTGCTGTAAACCAAGCGAACGTATCATACCTCGAACTCATAAAGAGTAAGCAATAGATCATCATGATCATAGGAAAAATCACATGCCTTGTTTTTCTTCGTTCCCATATGTGTTTCAACCAACCCACCTCCTGCTTTTCCTATACGACTACTTGAAAGAAAAGACAGCCGACCAAATCGACTGCCCGTCTCTTCTATTATTCAGATTAATTTGTACCAGCTTCTGGACCGAACTTCGCTCCATCATCTGTTTGCTTCGCTTCCACTTTGAATTGGGCATCATAGTGTGCACCTTGATACTCGTTACCCGCACTGTCAAGAAGTTTTACAAAGAACATAATTTCAATGTTTTGGTTATTTCTAAGTTTCCAGAACTTCCCTTCACCAAAATTAATGGTCTTCTCATTGTTAGACGCCTGAGCTTTCAATGCACTTGTTTGCTCATCTGATAGCATTCCGCCTTCTACTTCAAAGCTTGTAGCTGATTTTGCTGCTTTTGGAACTACGGGATTTGTTACACCTTTATCAAAGTTGTTTTGATAATCCATTACCATATCTTTTAAGATGGTTTCATTTGGTCTTTCTGCATATTTGATCGCCATGTATCCTACTTTATATTTATTAACTGGAGCCTTATCTACTGAATGTGTGTAGGTGGCCCTTAAGATTTGATTCAAGCTACCCGTATTGTCAATTTTTTTGAACTCACTTACTAACATTTGAGATGGAGCAAAGTTTTCATGAGTAAACAGCTTCGTATCCATTCCTAGTGACAATGTACCGCCATCAATTGTTGCATTCGCGGACTTTACATCCGTAAACCATGAATAAGTTCCAAAACCTGCAGATACAACCAAAGCTCCAGCTAGTGCCGTTCCTAATAACGCTTTTTTTGCTACTTTCATTTTAATAGCCTCCAGTATTTTTTATTTTTTTAACGATAACTATGTAACAGTCCCTATCAACTAACTGAATAGCCCCACCTCCTAAAATGGATCAGAATGTTAAACAGCTTTTTCTTTTCTAGATAGAACCCTTGAAAGAAGATCATAGATTTCTAGGAGCAAATAACTTAGAAGCGGAATTAAGATTAATAGCGTGATTCCCCAAGGACTGCTGACAAACTTAGATACATATCCAGCCTTTGGAATGGTGAAAACATGGGTTCCTATTACATTCTCGGCTGCAACAATCTCTGAATCTTTTACATTGTTGCTATCTCCTTTTGTGACGAAACCATTTTTCATTTTTCCTATCACTCTATGAGTAATCAATTTTCTATCGCTTTTTTTAAAAGTAATCACATCATTTACTGCAATTTCAGAGGCTGGCTTCTCTTTTACAAGAACCAAATCTCCTGCAGTAAAAGCCGGCTGCATACTGTTTGAAAGGACGGTTAACGGTTTGTACCCAAAAATAGAAGGGATCTGATCAGGATTTTTACTAGCTTGGTAACTGGTATATAAAAGAAAGCCAATACTAACTACCATGACGAACATCATGATGCTAGTTAAGATTTTGAAAATACGTTTGTGCATTCTAACACATCCTTTGTTCGTTATAAAGCACTTTATGGTTATCAATTTACACGACGACACAAAACATGTCAACCTATATAACGAACATTTTGTTGTTTATTTTGTCGACAATTCTCAACAAAATCTAGTAAAAACGGATTTCGCTACCAAATTCCTGCTAAAAAATGATACTAATCGATTTTCTTATTCGATATGTAAGAAACTTTGTTGTTCTTTATAAAGTACGATACATCTTTTCTCTAAAATGGTAATTTCTTCTTTACAAAAGTTTGCTATTTTCGTATTATTCTAATTATAGAACTTATTGTTCTATATAATGAACTTACATAAGGAGATGATGAAGAGCTACTTTTTGTCGTGCAGGGAACCTATTACAAGGGAAAACAGGAGGAGAAGAAATGGGAAAATGGAGTAAAAAGCTCGGCACTTCCTTAATGCTGACAGGGATTTCTATGAGTCTTCTGGCACCGTCCGCTTTTTCTACGAATAAAGCGATGCCGTTAGAGAACTCCTACTCAAAAACATCCGCCATCTTAGAATCCGCACCGATTGACATGCACTTAGTAGATCAAGATCGTTTGGCAAAAGCACTTAAGGAGCAGGGGATCATTGCAAAAAATGCTTCAAGTACAGAAACCGAAAAAGCGGTTAAAAAGTACATTGAACTCAAAAATCAAAAACCAGCGGGAACAGCAGAAACGAAAGATCAGCAGGCAAAGGAAATTTCAAAACAATCGAGAGCATTCTTGAAAAAACAAAAAGAAAAGCTATCTAAAAAACTAAACAACACGCAAACCTTAACAACAGGCAGCGGATTTATGAACGTAGATCCTGCAAAGCCCGTAAAGTATAAAGGCGACGTACGTACAGATAAGGTACTCGTGCTTTTAGCTGAGTTCTCAGACTTCAGCCACAACAACATCGAACAAGAAGAAGGCTACATGTACTCGGATGACTTCAGCCGAGAACACTATGAAAAGATGTTGTTTGGCGATGAAGATTTTGAATTGTTCGATGGAACAAAGGTAAAAACATTTAAGCAATATTACGAAGAACAATCCGGAGGCAGTTATACGGTTGATGGCCATGTAACGAACTGGGTTACTGTTCCGGGAAAAGCTAAAGATTATGGTGATGATGCAGCATCAGGGCATGATAATCGAAATCCATTAGGACCGCGTGATTTTGTAAAAGATGCCCTTAAGGCTGCTGTGGCAGATGGTGTAAACTTAGCGGAGTTTGACCAACTGGATATTTATGATTTGGATGGCGACGGAAATTTGAACGAACCTGACGGCTTAGTCGACCACTTGATGGTCATCCATGCAGGTGTTGGGCAAGAAGCCGGCGGTGGAGCGTTAGGTGCTGATGCGATTTGGTCTCACCGTTGGGTATTAGACGGTGTATTCCCAGTCCCAGGTACACAAACAGATGTACCTTACTGGGGCGGGAAAATGGGTGCATATGATTATACCATTGAGCCAGAAGATGGAGCAGTCGGTGTCTTTGCACATGAATACGGACATGATCTAGGGCTTCCAGACGAGTATGACACACAATACTCAGGTGACGGCGAACCTGTTGAATCTTGGTCGATCATGAGTGGTGGAAGCTGGAACGGTAGGATAGCAGGAACGGAGCCAACGAGTTTCTCCCCTCAGAATAAAGAATACTTCCAAAAAGTAATGGGTGGAAACTGGGCAAACATGACTGAAATCGACTTAAAAGACATAACAGCATCCGGCACATTAGTGAAAGTGGACCAATCTGTAACAAAATCGAAAAACCCAGGATTAGTTAAGGTAAATCTTCCACAAAAAGAAGTAGAAAGCAAGATTCAACCGGCGTTTGGCGAGAAATACTATTACAGTACGAAGGGCGATAACCTTCATACAAGTATGGAATCTCCTTTATTTGATCTTACCAACAAAACTTCGGCAACGTTCACGTACAAAGCTAACTATGAAATCGAAAATGGCGGAGAATACGATAAGTTATCCGTCTATGTACAAGATCAAAGTGGAAATATCCTTAAAGAAATTGAAAGACTTGGATGGACGGCAACAAAAAAAATACAGTACACAACCGAGGGCAATTGGGTTGATAAATCGTATGATTTAAGTGAATTTAAAGGTAAGAAAGTGAAATTGGTTTTTGATTATCAAACAGATGGTGGACTTGCGCCAGAAGGATTTGCTCTTGATAATGCTCAACTTACAGCGGATGGAGTAGTTGTGTTCTCTGATGATGCAGAAGGATCACCGAAATTCAAATTAAATCATTTCATCGTTTCCAACGGTATATCATTTGCTGACCACTATTATTACATCGAGTGGAGAAATACAGCAGGCTCTGACAAAGCCCTTCAATCAAGCCGTGGCGTTAAATACAACACAGGAATGGTTGTATGGTATGGCGATGACAGCTTCACAGACAACTGGACGGGTATCCATCCGGGTGAAGGCTTTATCGGAGTAGTTGACTCTCACCCTAAAGCTATCGTAGGAACGAAGGATGGCCTGCCAACGGTAGAGAATTCTACTCGTTATCAAATTGCGGATGCAGCATTCTCATTTGATAAAACACCGAGCTGGTATGTCAATTCACCAAGCCGCGGAATCTTTGATTACAAATCACAAAATGGTGTACCTGTATTTAACGACTCTGTAACGTATATAGATAACAAAGATTACAACGGCAGTCTACCAGATGGTGTCATTGATGATGCTGGTAAGAAACTTCCGAAGTACGGCTTGAAGTTCACGATCATCGGAGAAGCTTCAGATAACTCTGCAGGATTGATCAAAATTAGTAAGTAAGTGGAATGAGAAAGAGGGGCTGGCTCAAAAGTGTAATAGCTTTTGAGTTCGAGCCTCTTTTTTTATATTAAATAAGAGAAAAAAGGACGTTTTGATGAATCAAAACGCACGACTTTGTAAGTGTCTAAACAAAAATGACTGCCAAAGGGCTGTTTTTAGTTCATTGTAGGACCTGATATAGCAAGTTTGAGCGAAAAGAGACCTATTCTGAGCGAAGATATGGAATTTTGAGCGTAACTCGGCGATTCTGAGCGTAACTCGCGGATTTTGAGCGAAACGAGGGTCATCTTGCGCGAACGTGTAACAAAATAAAAGAACACGTACCGTGAAGATTCAATTGAAGGCACAAAAATAAACTAGCTGTTTGGAGATGCTGCATGATTAACGCAGTGTACCCGTCCAACAGCTAGCTCTTATTAGTAAATCTAGTAATCGTTTGTTTCATCCTAAACTCTCTTAAAAGGATTTGGCAGAATTGATTTTTTCATAAGCAATAATGCAAGGCCCGCTAATGTGATAAATAGTCCTGATAGAATCACATAAATCGGATTGTCTTCCCCTGTTTGCGGAAGTGAACCTGTTTCTTTAGATGGCAGGTTTTCATTGTCATTGCTAGGTGGAGAGGTCACTTCACGTTCATCAGGGTTATCTATACCTGTCGTTGGTGGTTCATCCTTGCCTTCCGCATAGACAACGAATTCAACTTTCGTCTCTAAACCTTGAAACTCGTTTCCAGATATGTACGGAAATTCAACGGTTACAATTAATTTTTCTTCTGAAAAAGATGCTAAAGGACGTGGATTTATTCCTTTGAAGTCTTTTAACGAACCTTGATACACCCTACCAGATGCATCTTCAATTTTAAGTTGAAATTGATTAAAGAGTTTCTCGGATCCTGTCTTCATACGTGATTGAATGTTATAAGAAAAATCCTTATTGCCGTTATTCTGTATGGTTAGCTCACGTGGCGCCCAGTCTCCAGGTTTGAAATCCTTGATATCAAATAAGACACTGTCTGGAAAAGTATCAATTTTGATTTCTGGCGTGCTGGAGTCGGCACCTGTGTTTCCGATAGGGATGAAGACTGCTACAATAAGAATTAGGCAGCTATAAATCAAAATAAGTTTAAATTTGATTGAATTAAGTTTCATAGATTCACCTCTCAATCTGCGTCATAGAGGTACCTTATCACAAAAAGGTGGGAGTATTGCTTTCCCACCTCTTTGAATATTACTGAAATTATCTTTCTTCACCATTTGTTTGGTTCCCAGTGAATTCCCACTTAAGTTTTAATGAGTCTCCTTGGAATACGTTTTGATTATCTTCATTGTCAACAAACTCCATCTCAACTCCTAGCCAGTCACTAGAACCAGTAACTAACCCTTTAGTTCCCCATCTGTCTCCAAAGATACGTTCCATTTTATCTTTAACTACTTCTGGAGACATATCTTGTAATTCAGCAAGAGTTGTTTCCCATACTACTACTCCAGCAGCTGGGTTTAGTAATGGTGCTTTATCTGCGTTAACCATAAAGTTAACTCGAATATGCTTTCCAAAATCTGCATCAGCATTATCGCCCTTTGCATCTTTAACTTCATAGGTTGTATCTAAAATGACATTTTTAATGTTCAACGTACCTTTATTTTGAAGTTCAAACACGCGGAACATTGTATCTCCTGGTTTTAAATTATCTACATCAAAAATTCTAGTTGGATTTGCTGCAAGATCAAGTTTACCAGCTGCAAAAGTATTATTCGTTACTGCAGTATCACTAAAGTAAGCATACGTCCCCCCACCGATTAAAGATAAACCAAGTGCTGCTGATGCTACCCCAAGACCTAATTTCTTTTTCAAACTCATTCCTATTTCCTCCCTTTCACCCTTTTTTCGGGTATGTACAATTTTTTATATTGAACCCGTAAAGACGGTTATCGATACGGAATTTCAACCTCATTAATTAATTGGTTGTAGGTGTTTCTTTAGTCGCCTCCACTTTTTTACTTACATCTACTTCTTTAATCGCACTCCAAATCGTAAAACCAGAATACAGAAGTAATAGTAAACCTGGTAAAACTAACAATAATAAAGCTCCTAGTTTGGATTGTGCGCCACTTAAGAGATAGCCAACGTAAGGAATCGTGAATCCTTTATACTCACCGACTACATTTGCTGCTAACACTGGATCTAGATCGGCTGCATCATTGTTATCACCTTTAGTGATGTACTGAGTGTTTTCTCCCGTGCCTTTCACTTCCTGAACACGGTGCGTAATCAACTTTTCTTCAGATGCTTTGAATGTGATAACATCCCCTTTTTTAAAACGGGTCATGTCTCCACCGGGTTTGATGGCAATAATGGAACCTGTTTCTATGCCTGGCTCCATGGAACCAGATAGAACGGTTTTCAGTTGATAACCCATCACTTGAGGTTCGCCACCTGAAGCTCTTGAAATAATCACGCTTAATGCCATAGCCACTAATAGAATCGAAAGTACTATCGTAATTAAATGGTTGAACCACTTTAATGCTTTCACTATTTTTCTTCCTCCTTCACTGGCTCATCTGCTGTTAAGTCATCAGTTGTGGGTGGAGTTCCAGCTTCACCTTCATCCGTTTTTTCCTTTGCATCATTCTTAGCCTTTTCTTCAGCATCTCTCTTTGCTTTTTCCTCTGTATCTTTCTTAGCCTTTTCTTCAGCATCTCTCTTTGCTTTTTCCTCTGTATCTTTCTTAGCCTTTTCTTCCGCTTCTTTTCTGCCTTTCTCTTCCGCTTCTTTTCTAGCTTTTTCTTCATCTGCTTTTAACTGTATTAATTTTTTCTCAGCACCCTTAAGAGCCGAATCTGCAGACAATATGTCGTTATTGATGGTTGCCAATTCTCGCTTTGCAATATCAAGAGCAGTTTTTATGTAATTCCTGACTTCTGTTGACCCTTCAATTCCGTTTCGAACGTCTTTCTCTTCCAATTGAAGATGGTCTTCAAGAATTTTAATGGAAGCATTCGCGTTTTCAACCGCATCTGTCATTTGATTCCGAATGCTTTGAGCTTTACCTATAGCATTCTCCAGCTGCTCTGCATTTTTATTTTTAATAAGTAACTGGTTGATCTGAATGAGCATTCTAGAGGATTCATTTGAATAATCTTTTACGTTATCTGTTAATTCTTTTGCATAGTCCGGAAAAATTCTAGCTGCCGAAAAGCTCGCCGTTACTTCTTCTTTATCTGAAAAAAAAGCATATGTATCTGAAGCTATGTTCGAAATCCCATATATGCTAAACGCAAAAAGACTGCATGTTATGGCTACCTTTTTAAAAGCTTGATTTCTTTTCTTCTTCAATCTATCAGCTCGCTTCGGATACATTTTTTCACCTTCCGTTTTCAGTTCTTTAAGAAATAATCTATGTTCTTTTTAAAGAACGTTTATGTCGCTATTATAGAACATAATTCCCAGTTAAAAAAGTCTCATTTTCGATGATATTTGTTCTTTTAAGAGTACTTTTTTACTAATTATCTTCCATTTTCTTTAAATTACATTGATTATTATCTTTTTATGTTCTTTTTAAAGAACATTTTAATGAGTGAAACATAAAAGGAGAGCCACCTACACAAAGGGGCTCTCCTTTTGACCATTGAATATAAATTTTTTATTAACGGATTAGGAAGTCTTAATTCCCGCACCACATAAGGGAATCACAATCACTTCGTCAGACATTCTCTTGTACTTTAGGTATCCCGCATAGTTGGCTGCTGTGGTTGGTTCTACATAGAAACCTTTGTCTGCAAGCGCAACTCGTGCTGAAGTGATCTCTTCTTCAAAAGTGGTGATAAACTCACCGCCGGTTGCCCTCACTGCTTCTAGAATTTGAGCAGACCGTGCAGGCTTTGCAATCGCAATCCCTTCTGCTAGTGTTCCGGCGTTCTCTACAGGTTTAGCTGTTTTTTCATTTTTAAAAAAAGCTTTGGCTAGCGGCGCACAGTTTTCTGCTTGAACTGCGACGATCTTCGGTATCCTTTCTATTACTCCGTTTTCCATCAACTCTTTACATCCGTAAAAAGCGCCTAACAACAAGGTGCCATTTCCGACTGGGATGATGAGCGTATCTGGCATCGTTTGCATCTGTTCCCAGATCTCATAAGCGTATGTTTTCGTTCCCTCATAAAAATAAGGGTTGTATATGTGGCTTGCATAAAATATCTTTTCTTCTTTTAGTGCTTGTTGTGCAGCGGCAGCTACATCTTCCCGGTTTCCTTTGATCGACCTGATCGTTGCACCGTGAGCCTTAATCTGGGCTATCTTTTTGGGAGAGGTTGAATCGCTTAAAAAGATCGTGCATGAAATTCCAGCGCGCCTCGCATAAGCGGCAATAGAGGTTCCAGCGTTCCCGCTGCTGTCTGCTATTACTTTTGTTATACCTAATTCTTTCGCCTTTGCTATTAACACAGCAGCACCGCGGTCTTTAAAAGATAAGGTCGGCATCATATAGTCGACTTTTACAAAAGTGTTGGGTTCATCATCATCTAATTGAACCAACGGTGTAAACCCTTCTCCCATGGTGATGGACTTCCAAGTTGTCGCAACACTCGTAAACGGAAGCACATCGTAATACCTCCACATGGTTGGAAGGTTAGTTTGAATACTCTTTGGAGTGAACGTCACTTTTTCCTTTACTAGGTCCAGCATTCCTCCACAGTCACATTTCCACATCCATTCGGTCACATTAAATCTCTTATGACATTTATAGCATTTAAATTCGGTCATTCTGTTCCTCCTACATATTTAGTGGTAGGTAAATTGACCCATATGGCATATTTGAGAAAATAGATATTAAAGGGTATAATTCAAATGTAAAAAGAGCCGATATAACCAGTAAACATGTCTATTTTTCGGGGTGCTTTGTGGCAAGTTTAAAGATGCGATATCACAGAATGATGCTTAAATATCTTTTCATTCTTTATAAGAGCTGTAGAGACAAAGAACTACAAGAAAATCTGTTTAAGAAAATAGATTATCATGAACATAAAGTTCAATACTTTCTTACAAAGATCTTATGACCGATTCTCAAATAAGAGGAAGAGCCAACCGTTTGAGTTGGCTCTTTTTGATTAACTTTTTAAAGGAGAAGGGTGTACCCCGGGGGGAATCGGGCATTCATAAGGAGTACCTTTTCTTTTTTCTTGGAATTCTTGCTTTGCACGTTCCAAAAGCTCTTTATTCTGTAAAAGTTCGATCGCCGAACCGGCCAGCGCTTTTCCAGCTTGAAGCATTCCCTTTTGACCGATTGGTGTTGAACCTTGTGCGACGAGCTGCCATGAATGCAAGGGTGTTCCAAATACAAAACTTGAACCCCAGAATTGCGCGGTAGGAACGACCCAGCTGACATCCCCTACATCAGAAGATCCGAACATGACATCATTTGTTTTCTGATAAGGAACGATTTCTGGATAAAAAGGTGACTGAAGTTCTGTCGTGAATTCTTCGCCCGATGTTTTAGCGATCTCATTCTTCGTATTCTCGATGTCGTCACGGGTGATCTTTTGATGAATATCCTCTGCGAACTTCATCTCACTTTCTTCATAATTAGGCAGGCCAAACCTCTCCAGATTTTCATGCAGTACCTTCCCGAGTTCGTGGTTCGGGATGTAGTTCGAACACGCTTTATCGAACTTGATCTCCATCTCAGTTTCGGTCATGAGTGCTGCCCCTTTTGCAATATTGACGACTCGTTCATATATATTCTTCAGATCAGTCATTTTAGGTGCACGAATCAGGTAGAGGACTTCCGCTTCTGCCTGTACGACATTTGGTGAGAAACCGCCAGTGTTCACGATCGAATAGTGCACTCTCGCTTCTGGAATGATGTGTTCCCGCAAGTAATTCACACCAACGTTCATCAGCTCAACCGCATCTAACGCACTTCTTCCAAGATGGGGGGAATTCGCGGCATGAGAGGCTTTCCCTTTAAACTTGAAATACACTTGATAGTTTGCGAGTGTTGAGAGCGAAAAGATTCCCGAAAACGAACCAGGATGCCAAGTGAGCGCACAATCTACGTCATCAAACAAACCTTCCCGCACCATGTACGTCTTGCCCGATCCGCCTTCCTCACCTGGGCAGCCGTAGTACTTAATTGTTCCTTTTACATTATGCTTCTCCATATAGTTTTTAACGGCTACTGCTGCAGCTAATGGGGCTGTCCCGAGTAGGTTATGTCCGCAGCCATGACCGTTTCCGTTTTCAACAACTGGATCATAAGTGGATACACCTGCCTTTTGGCTTAATCCTGAGAGTGCATCAAATTCACCTAATAGAGAAATGACCGGCTTTCCACTTCCGTACGTTGCGATGAACGCTGTTTTGATTCCGCCTACTCCTCTTTCAACGTTGAACCCTTCCTTTTCGAGCACTTGGGCTAACAGGTCAGCCGAGTTGTATTCTTCAAACCTTGTTTCTGCATAGTCCCAGATTTTATCGCTAATCCCGATGAATTTTTCCCGGTTTTGTTCGATGAACGCATGAATCTCAGAGACATAATCCTTTGTTTCAGTCTTCATCCAATCACCTCATCCTTTTTTAATCGATCTATATTTAAAATGAACTTGGATAAATAGTTAACTGCCATAATCATAGAGTCTTCTTGAATATCAAATTTTTCGTTGTGATGCCCTGCGGCAAGAGTTGTGCCGAAAATGACGTAGGAAGCAAGCCCGCCGTTCTTTTTTACACGGTCCATCATGTATGTGGCGTCCTCAGATCCTGCGGCGTTCGGTGATTCACTTAAAACAGAGTCAACTTTATCCACGTCTGACGCGATCTCTTCAATAAAAGCTTTTAATGGTTCACTCGAATCACTCGTTTTCGCTTCACCCACAATCTCATACGTAACCTCCACATCATGCATGACAGCTGAACCTTTTATGATATTTAGGGCGTTCTGTAAGATATACTCGTTTATTTCTGATGTCTCGCCGCGTGTTTCAATTTTTAGCTCGGCTGTTGACGGGATGATGTTTCGGCCGCTGCCTGCTTGAAGAACGCCAACATTTACGCGCGACTGGCCGTTGCTATGTCTAGGAATACTGTGAAGATTCAATACAGCAGAAGCAGCCGCTAAGAGAGCGTTCTTTCCTTCTTCAGGATTGCCGCCGGCATGCGCTGCTTTCCCTTTGTACGTGACATCGATTTTTGTCGTAGAAAGAAAGCCATTTGCCCCGCTTACGACTTGCCCCGCCGGAATGCCGGTACCGATATGAGAAGCGATAAATACCTCAACATCATCCAACGCACCTGCTTCCACCATCGACTTCGCACCGCGGACCCCTTCTTCAGCCGGTTGAAAGATGAGTTTAATCGTACCGGAAAGTTCATCTTTTAGTTGAGACAAAAGTTTTGCCAACCCGAGGCCTATGGAAGTATGGGCATCATGTCCGCAAGCATGCATCATTCCTTGGTTGATCGAATCATATCCCTCCTTATGAGGAAGGTGATCTTCACTTTTCGCTTCCTGAATGTCAAGTGCATCCATATCAAAACGCAGTCCGATCACAGGTCCAGGCTTGTTGGTTTTTAAAGTAGCGACAACACCGGTAAAACCGCCGGAGAAAACAGGCAGCCATTTCGGATCAGCGCCTTGCTCCAACGCCCTCTTTTCCTGTTCGTTTAAAAAGCTCGTGGGCGGCAATCCCATTCTTGCCTTTGCATCCACAACTTCTTTTCCAGCCAGAATCTCATAGCCCCACTCTTCTAAACGAGCTGCGACTAGTGAAGCCGTACGGAACTCCACCCACCCGGATTCAGCGTATTTGTGAAAATCTCTTCGCCACTCTACCATTTTTGGGTAGATCTCTTTTACTAGATCGGTTTCAATTATTCCCATGTTATTCTTCCTTTCTATCTAGAAAACTCGCATGGAAAAAGGAGAAGATTCACCCCCCCTTTTCTCTCTAACTACTTTATATACATGCTGATCCCTGGTCCGATCGGAATACCGAGTAGACCAAACGCGACCAGCATGATGATCCAGATCGTCAAGAATACGATCGTATACGGAATCATCAACGCCATGAGCGTCCCGATTCCTGCTTTTTTATCATATTCATTCATAAATGCTAGCAATATGGCAAAGTACGGATTGAGCGGTGTCACCATGTTCGTCGAAGATTCACCGATTCGGTACGCCACCTGGATAAAAGCAGGGTGATAGTTTAATAGCATCAGCATCGGGATGAATACCGGTGCCTCCAGGGCCCAAAGCGCGGAGCCACTGATGATGAACAAACTTAGGATGGCCGTTAATAAGACGAAGCCGATAATGACCGGCAACCCCGTTAAGTCCATATGAGCGAGTAGATCCGCAGAGTTCACGGCGATCAATGTGGACAGGTTGCTCCAGTTAAAGTAGGCGATGAACTGCGCGATCGCAAAAACGAGGACGATGTATCCTGCCATATCTCTAATCGAATCAGTCATCACTTCCGGCACATCGCTCACTTTATTGATCTTCTTCATAGTCACACCAAACGTAACACCGACTGTAACAAAGAAAAGGAAGATGATCGGAATGATCCCATCCAAGAAAGGTGATGGAATGATACCACCTTCTTCATTTCGAAGCGGTGAATTCGGAACAAAGAGAATGATTGCAACAACACCAATATAAAGAAGTGCCGCAATCAGCGTATTTCGGAGTGCTTTCGACTCTACCGCATCCCCTTTAAAGTCGAGCTCTTTCTTATCCGCGTTCCCTTCATACTTGCCAAGACGGGGTTCTACAAATTTTTCCGTGAGCAATCCACCCGCGATCGTTAGTACGATGGTCGAAATACTCATGAAGTACCAGTTATCGACTGGTGTTACAACTACATCCGGGTTGATGGTTGTAGAGATTTCAGTCGAGATTCCTGATAAGAGGGCATCCGTTCCGGCGATCAAAATGTTCGCCGTGAATCCGATACCGGAAGAGGCAAAACCTGCCGCAAGACCTGCTAATGGATGCCTCCCAATCGAGTAAAAGACTACCGCGGCCAGTGGCGGAATGATAACAAACGCAGCATCTGACGCAATGTTCCCCATGATACCGATAAAAAATACGGTATACGTGATGATTGATCTGTGCGCTTTAATAATCGTTTTCTTGATAGCGCTTTCGAATAACCCGACACGTTGACACATCCCAATCCCAAGCATCATCGTCAGAACGAGTCCAAGTGGTTTAAAGCCGGTAAAGTTCTCAAGCATGGACGTTAACATGAACGTAAGCCCTTCTCCAGACAGTAGATTTTTCACCTGAAGAACTTCGCCAGATCCAGGGTGTTTGACGGATACGTTAAAAAGACTTACGACAAACGAGATGACGATCATGAAAAGAGCCAGATAAACAAAGAGCATGAACGGATGAGGCAATTTGTTCCCTACCCGTTCAATCACGTTTAGAAAACGAGTAAATCCTTTTTCATTAGAAGTTTGAGTTTCAGAAGCCAATTGCGGCATTGAGTTCCCCCCTTATCATAATTACGGACTTTTTCCGTTAATATTCCTATATTAAGGATTCTGTATAATCTGACAACTTCCCTTCTTTTTTTATAAAAAATTTTTGTGGAAAAATTTTTATGAAATTCTGGACATAAAAAAGAAGCGAACTCACTGGCCGCTTCCTGCTTTTAGATTACATCTAAACTCATATATTTTTTTCGGTCGTCCTCTATTGCCTGACTGTTCTTCCCCTGACACTTTTACAAGTTCAAGCCGTTCCATTTCACTTAAGATGCGTCGGGCGTTTCGTTCGGTTCCTTTTAACCAGACTGCGAGTTCTTGTGACGTAATTTGTGTTTTTTTATAATAGTGGGAAAGTGACTGGATTTTGCTTACGATTGCTGGAGAAATCGAGGCATCCTTCAGCCTTGTTTCCCATTCATCTCCACAAATCCTGCTGCTGTACGAAATGTTTTCCTGAACACCGGACTTTTCAACCACCTGTTTATATTCATCGACTAGGATAATCACCGGTAATTCCTGTTTCCGGGCATATTGAAACGCTAAACGAACATTTTGCTCAGCTTCAACTGCGGTAAAGCCATACCCGAGCCCAATCCTTACGTCCAGTTTGCTGTGCAGCTTAGCTTCTTCCACCAGTTTCAACAAGGAATTATCATGAAGATGAAGTTCGACCTCACCCCTTGTGGCATAGATATAGAAGTGTCCGTCCCCGATCTGTACGAACGAACCTCTAATGGTCTCTGCGTAATTCAGCAAAAGTCGTTGCAATTCCAACTCCTGATGTTTCATTTTATACGAATAAAACTGGTCAGATCCCATGTCTGACGGGTGAAACACTTCGATTCCAAGGATCGCTGTCTGTGCCTTCTTATACCACGCGGATTCGCCCCGCTCTTTTAGAAATTGAAGAATCAGCTGAATCGAAGGAACATCTGGCGTGACCCGGTAACAAGGAATATTGAACTCTTTTAGTTTGGTATAAACCGCTTGAATGCATGTTATGGCAACATCGATTTCTCCTCTGTTGTACAGATCTCTATGAAAACGGACAATATCCTCTGCAGGCATGTATCCGGTGTAAGGAAAAGTGGATATCTGTAAGGCAGGTATCGATTGTTGGATGGCTTCCAACTCCTGATCTTGAATCGTATCAAGACTGATCTTTTTTAACAGCTTCTGCTCATTGACCTGCGCCTCTAGAAGCGTCTTGTATAAACTATTTCCGTTAAGCGGAACATAACTCCCTTCCTCTTCTCGTATCAAACCGTTGTTCAACGCAAAATAATACGGGGCTTGTCCGGAAAAGAACCATTGGTCAACATAAGCTTTATTCTCTACAATCATTTCTTTTGTTTCTTCTATCGTTTGATAAGCAAATGGAACGATCTCGATCTTATGAAACTCTTTTGCAGCATCTTTCACGAGATGGATTGAATCTTGTGGTCCAACGACCCCCAACCGGATTTTCATCGATCATTCCCCGCTTCTTGTTGTAAGTATCCGACAAGGATCTCAACTCCTATACGTAAATCTTCAAGTGTTGCATGTTCTTTTGGATGATGGCTCAAACCATCACGGCACTTAATAAAAATTAAACTCGATGGCCATTTTTTACTCATGTTCATCACGTCATGCCCTGCCCCGCTTTCCATGACGAGAGGGCTGTATCCAAGCGACTCACCGATCTTTTTTAGTTTTTCGGATAGTTCTCGATTTAGGTGGATCGACGCATTGTGAACGATTGTTTCTACCTTTATTGTAACATCTTTTTCCTTTTCGATGGTCTGGCACTTTTCTTTTATCATAATTTTAAAACGCTCTTTAAGTGAATCGTCCACACTCCGGATATCGACCCCAAGCATAACGGTGCCGGGGATGACGTTCATTGCATTCGGCTGAACGGTAAGCGTGCTAGCTGTCGCAACAATTGGGTACTCACTTTCTTTCGATAATTCTTCAGCTTTTTCCGAAATAAACGTGATCAACGGTGCAGCGGCAACTAAAGCATCCTGCCTCATCCCCATCGGTGTCGTTCCGGTATGTCCCATCTTGCCTTCGATCTGAATGCTGAGACGAATCGGACACGCTACGGCAGTTGCTACGCCAAATTCAGCACCTGCATGTTCGATTCTCATCCCTTGTTCGATATGGAGCTCGACAAATGATTTGATCTCATTTTGTTCACGTTCGGCATATTGAATGGAGCCCCAATGTAACCCTCTGCTTTCAAACGCTTGTTTAACGGTTGTGCCAAATGCGTCTTGCAGGTCTTGAAGTTCTTTCGGGTTAATGATGCCAGACATCGCCTTACTGCCAATGGTTGAGATAGGGAATCTCGAAGACTCTTCAGATGCAAAACAAATCACTTCTAAGGGGTGAGTTGGCTCGAACCCTTCCTCTTTTAACACTTTTATCGCACCTAATGCACAAAGGATTCCAGCCACTCCGTCATAACCGCCTCCACCTTTTACGGTATCGAGGTGGGAACCCATTGAGACTGCAGGTAACGCAGTGTTTCCTGCGTTTACCGGATTCCATCTTGCGATAACATTCCCCGCTTGATCTCGTCTGACCGTTAAACCCATCTTTTCAGCTATTTGGATAAAAATATCGTGAGCTTCCCACTCTTCCGGGCTGTATCCAAGTCTTGAAAATCCATTCGGCTGGTTCATATCCTCGACTAGATTCAGTTGAAGAAGATGCTCTTCTAACCACTGTTCCGTACTGATTACACTTTGCTTCAATCGTTGCGCCTCCTTTACTAGATTAATTAAAAGAATTATTCCGAAAATGTTCCGTTAATAGTAGTTTACGCTAAGACCTAGGAATTCTCCTTCTTTTTAAGTTGAAACTACTTTTAACGTTGCTTCGTCTTACTATTGGATGCGCATCGAAAGGAGGCTTGATTATTTGAAAGAGAGGTTACGAGAAACAAAACAAATAGAAGGACACATGAACCGCTTAAATAAAATCATGGATGAACAGATGTCGAGAGAAACCGTTTTTAGTGAGATGGATGAACGGAACATCTTACGGGAAATTCATGAACGTAAGATGCGCCCCGTATCGAGGAGAAGGAGACCTTTTGTCCCTGCTCTGTTGACGATTGCATTGTTTGCTGGACTATTGTTGGCCACCGTTACCTACCTAGATGATTACTTTCAGCCAAAACAACAAGCTATTCAAAAGCCAAACAAGCCAAAAATTGAAGATAAAAATATAGAAGTTAAAGAAACCGAAAAAATTCCGGATAAGAATGAGGTAGTGGTAGAGGAAAAGAAAGAGGATGAGGACCTCGATGAACAGCCAGTTACCTATGATGCCTATTTCACTGACTCAAATGGCAGGGTCGAGATCAATAAAGAAACAGGCAATTTGAAGATTTGGGGTGGTTTTATCAACCTTGCTGGAAAAGAAAGTCCACCATTCGACGTTAAAGCGAATATACTCAACCCCGAGCTGGAGGGAGCTTTAAAAGAGTTATCCTTTTACTTTAATGATGCGAGAAATGCCCAGATTCAGAACGACGAAGTTTTTGAATTCGAACAAGAAGTTCCGCTTTTAAAAGGTGTTGCAAATGAAGACCTTAAAGACAAGGTGCATCTTTCTTTTATTGTGAATGATCAAGTAGTTAAAACACATGTGATTGAAGAGATAACCGTTATCGAAAAAAGCGAGACGCCAGTTGAAGAAACCATGAAAATTGAAGAAATCAAAAGGAACCTTAAACGGGGTATGACACAAGAAGAAGTGATCGCAGTGTTTGGCGAAAACTATACACCTGTTCGTGGTGCAATGAATGATGAGAACCTTTGGCGCCGCAGATCCGGGTTACACGTTTTCTGCAGATCATGACCTCCCTGATGCTATGGATCAGAAAGGGTTACTAGACGGTAAAGTGGATACCATTCTGTTTGTGGAATGGGATGAAAACTTAAAAGTGAACAGCTTTAGTTTTTATAACCTGCTAGAGTATGGATTTATGTACAATTATCGTGTTCTTCCCAATGGCAAAGTGAAAGAAGACAGAGGAGACGATTGGGGGATAGAGTAGGAGTGCTGGAGTGCTGTCTTAAAAGGTGGAAAATCCTTTTGGGGCAGCTTTTTTGTTGGCCGTTTTGAGAAATTATCAGTCTATGCATCAAAATTCGATTTCTATGCCTCATAACTTGAAATCTATGCACAAAAAAGAGAGCTTTATGCATCAAAGTGAAATGTCTATGCACCATTAATCGTTCTATGCATAAAAAATAAAAGTCTATGCACTGAAATCCATGTTCTATGCACAAACTCGGCCGCACGCCCAAGGATTAATGAGTGGTCATCCCTTCGTGTCCGTCTGAGGTGGAAAAACGTGTTATTTGTATTTGTTTGGGGACTGACCCCCGACAATTTACTGCCAAATTTATACTTATATTCTATAATAATGAAACCTGTGGTATGTTTGCGTCGTCTTACTTTCTGTAAAGCATTGCAAGGGGGTTGTTAAGTGGGAAATCAGGGATTAAAGGAAGACGTCGGCATCTCAAGTATGAGCAACGATGAAGCGATCGTTTTCCTTATGAAAACTTACGGAGAAGAAATCAAACGTCTTGTTTATACGTTCGTGAAGAACTGGCAATCGGCTGAAGATATTACACAGGACGTTTTTGTAACACTATATACAAAGCTAGATACGTTCCGGGGAGATTCAGCGATAAGAAGCTGGATTTACTCGATCGCTATACCGCTCTAAGGACTTTTTAAAGAGCTGGAGTTACCGAAAACTTAAAACCACCGATAAGTTTTCAAACGACCAAAAAGACAGTATCGCATCTGCAGAAGACGGCGTCATTTCAGAAAGTGAAGATCAGGTTCTCTATCAAGCTGTACTCTCACTTTCTATTAAATATCGTGAAATCATTTTATTACATTACTATAAAGATTTTTCTATTCGGGAAATATGCGAGCTTCTTTCTATGAACGAATCGACTGTCAAAACCCGCTTAAGTCGAGCTAGAAAGCTGCTTCAGGAGCAATATGAGCAACTTGGAGGTGAAAGGTAATGGAAAATCGCCTCAAAGATTTAAATAGAATCGTAGACAAGGAAATATCGAAAACACCGGTTTTCACTGAAAAAGATGAGAGAAACATTTTATCAGCGATTAATAATACAAAAACCTCACCTTCCCAAATCAACAAAAAACCAAGAACCATCATCCCTAGACTTTTAACGGCTGCACTTTTTGCTGGAGTAATCTTTACTTCTTATACAATGGTTGATAACTATTTAACGCCTAAAACCACCATGGAGAATAAAAAAGATAAAAAGCCTGAAGTTCGGTATGCTCAGGAATTTACGCAAACTTCCAACCAACTAACTTACGACGTAAGTACACAGGAGCTTACTGTGAAAGGTATGGTTAAAAACACTACAGATTATGATAGTGAACCTTTTCAAGCAAAAGTTAATATTTTAAGTGATGAATTGGCTACTTCTTTAGGTACACAGAGCCTAGACCTCAATGTACCTTTAAATAAAATCTTAAAACCAAATGAGTCCTACTCTTTCGAAAAAGTGATTCCTTTGAATCTGGGTGTCGTCGATGAGAATACATTTAAAGATGCCCTAGAAGTAGAGATATATAGTAAAACCAAAACATTAACGTCATTTGTCTTGGATCAAATCACTTACGAAGAAGTTCCTGTTAAAGAGTCTGTAAAAGAGCCTGCAGAAACTGAAGAACCACCTGTTCAACAAGATCCTGAACCACCTGCAAAAGAAGAAATCACACCGAATCAGGAAGAAAAACTTGGAGAAACTTCTCTTGCTGACTTAGAGGAAAAATACGGCAAAAAGAAAACACCTTTTGAAAAACTAACTATTACCGTGGAAAATGGAACATTATACTTTAATGGAATTACTGTTGGAATGAAGTCAGAAGAGATTAACCATATTTTAGGTCCTTACGATGAACATTCTATTTCACATGATGATTATGAAGGTCATAACCTGGCAAGATGGAAGGTTAAAACTAACGATAATCTTTATGTACATTATGAGGATGATCCTAGTAATAATTATACGGCTAGAATGTTGTTAGCTTATTTAAATGAAAATGAATTAAAAGAGTTAACTGCTAGGTTTGGGGAACCTTATTATGAGAATAGTAACGGGTTTAGCTTCTATTATTTAGAAGACTCTCAACAATTGCTATCTATTTACGATGGTTCTTTATTAGAAAAAAAGGATTTTGAAGGCTATCAATTAATACTCCGTTTTGAAGATCATCCCGAAATGCTAAAAAGAAACGTACCTCCGAAAGAATCATAATAAATAAAAGAGGCAGCCTACAAACGCTGCCTCTTCTTTATATTTACTTATTCCGAAAACCTTCCACGCTGGCGCAATAACTCGCGGTTTAAGTTCGGGTTCTTTTCAAAGGCGGCACGACCGTGCAGCCAGAACAGGTTGTTCAGAACGACTAAATCCCCAACTGGCAATTTTAGCTCGATCAGGCTTGAATCGTTCTCCATGGATTCTGAGAGTTCTTTCAAGTAAGTCGCCTCTTCAATCTTTTCAGGATAAGCAAATTGATCGATGAAGCAGATACATGGCTTGTTGTTCACTTTAAAGAATGTCCTTCTCTGAACCTCTTGGCTGACATTTTTACTCGCTGGGGCTTTATAGGTAAACTTGTGTGACGCCAGTGGATGGTTAGAAAATTTATCTAACTCTTCCCAATCATCCAAGTGGAGCAAACGCGATTCGCCGCCAACCGCATTTTCTTCCTTCATCTTCATCATTAAAAGCCAATCTGTGGCTTCATCAACGAACGTTCCATCTGTATGCAACGTAAAGAGTCGATAAGGCTGACGCAGGTAAGAATCACTATTATCTATATCCTTCACTGTAAAACGCGCATAATACTTTCCAGACATGGAGTCGAAGTTAGGAATCCCTATGAGATGTGTGATAGCTGTTGAAAATTTTACGTATTCCTCAAGGTTCTCGGTTTGGTTTTGCAAACCAATCGTAAAGCCGCCTGTTTCACGATCGTGGAGAATACCGTTTAATACCTCTTCCAGGCTTTCATTCGTTAGTTTGTTCAAATGATCAGCTACGATATGACGCATGTAAGGAATATATTCTAGCTGTTGTACGGAGATTTCATTTGTTAACACTAAGAATTGCTTGATTACCTCTGGAGCGAATTCAATATGAAACATGCGGTCACTTTGTGGATGAACGCTTACCTCATATGTTTCTTTCTTACCCACAAATGTAGAAAGTTCTCTTGTTTTTACGGTACTCATCATCATCTTCCTCCTCATATTTTGATTTGAACCAAAAAACAAAAATAGCCAGCTATATTATGGGTACGCACCTCACAATACAACTGGCTATTATTCACCGTCATGCTCTACGGAAATAGAGTCATGGTAAATTTGCAGTTAACATCTATTCGCTTTTGTTTTTCTATCGAATGAATAAGTAGTACTCACGATTTTGAAAAGGTTATTTTCATAAGGTGAATATCTTGCTTATTCCTATCTCCATCATATATTACTGAATACACAAAGTCAATAAAATTAACTAAAAATTCAGTTATTTAATTTTGATACTGAGGGTGCTCTTCTCTTACATTCAGGTATTGTGTATGAAGGTCTTTTAATGCGGCAGTAAGGGCATGGATCGCTTTGCCGTGGTATTGACTTTGTAAAATCTTAATCGCCTCATCAACCCCGTCCGCAAGGCTCGTTCCCTTGAGCAGCTGTCCGATGAATTCTCTTCCGTGTTCTGTAGCCAATGTACAAGAAGCTTCAAGAATAACGCCATACTTTCTTTCAACTTCAGCTGTGATCGTTAAAGTATCAAAGACACTCTTCGCTGCCATTCCTTGAGGTAAACGGGCATGCCCTGCAATAAAAATGATATGTGGATTATACATTTTACAAGTCTCCTTTATTAAGAAATGGTCAACAAAGAGATTAAATGATAGCCTTTGATAAATACGATTGTTCCGGGATTCTGCTCACTACTTCCTTCCCAATTTCGATCGAAGCTGTAGCTGCCGGAGAAGGTGCGTTACAAACGTGTATCGTTTGTTTCCCCATAATGATATGGAAATCGTCAACAAGCTTCCCATCCGCTTTTAACGCTTGGGCACGAACCCCTGCTGGAGCCGGAACGAGGTCGCTTTCCTGGATTTCAGGAATAAGTTCTTGAAGACTGGCTACAAATCTCGCTTTGCTGATTGAACGAGCCATCTCGTCTATTCCTTCTTTCATATATTGACTCGCCAACTTCCAAAATCCGCTGTAGCCCATCACTTCTGCAAAGTCTTTGAGCGAGAAATCCGTCTTTCTATATCCTTCCCGCTTGAAGCTGAGGACAGCGTTCGGTCCGGCGTCCACTTCTCCACCTATCATTCTTGTAAAATGAACGCCTAGGAACGGAAAGTTAGGATTCGGTACAGGATAGATCAAGTTCTTAACAAGATGCCTTTTTTCGGGCTTTAACTTGTAATACTCACCGCGAAACGGCACAATCTTCATGTCTGTTTGGTAACCAGAGGCTCTCGCTACCCGGTCACTATGAAGTCCGGCACAGTTTATCATAAGCCTCGTCTTAAACGTGCCTTGATCGGTTTCAACGACGACTTCATCGTTTGATTCAGTTACTCGCTCAACTTTCGTACCAAGCTTGATTTCCCCACCATGAATTTGAATGATCTCAGCAAACTTTTCACTTACTTGTCTGTAGTTGACGATTCCAGCAGCAGGAACTTGAATCGCCGCTAGGCCCTTTACATGAGGTTCAATTTCTTTTAGTTCTTCTTGATCGATAAGGCGGGTTATTAGTTGATTATCTATACTTCGTTTATAAAGATGATTTAATTGTTCGAGTTCTTCCTTTTTTGTAGCGACGATCACTTTCCCGCAAATGTCGTGCTCAATGTTGTGCTTTTTGCAGAAAGCGGTCATCGATTGGCTGCCTTCCCTTGCGAATCGCGCTTTGTAACTGCCTGGTTTGTAATAGATACCAGAGTGGATGACCCCGCTATTATGTCCAGTCTGATGAAGGGCTAATTGAGGTTCTTTTTCGATTAAAAGAACCTTTGCATCCTCAAAGCGTTCATAAAGGGCCATGCCAACCGACAGACCGACAATGCCTCCCCCTACAATAATAAAATCATACATGGCGGATACCCCCTCCAGGGTGCTTTTTCTTTAGTTAAAGAGTCGGAACTTCGATGGTTAATAGCGGCGGATATTGCTGAGAGCCGAAAATATCTCCGTCTCCTGGATCCCCGCTCGAACGATCACGTAAAATCGTAAACTTGATAGCGTTTGCAGGATCATAATGAACAAAGTCAGTAATTTTTTCTTCAGGTACCTTGTAGAGTGCCGAGATGGATTCTTTTGTAATCACACCGCTTTGACGAACGAGTTCATACTTTTCCTTTTCTTTAAAAATGATGTCAAACGTAATTTTGTCTGTTCCGGCATTTTTCGAGCGAATGGTTTTCGCTAATTCGTGTAAAAGTTTTGTTCCCATGATATCTCTCCCCTTCTATTAAACTTCCAAAAGTGTTCCGACTTCTTCAACATGCACATCAAAAAGTTCGAGTGGATCTTTTACAGGAATAACATGATTCATCGTCCAGCTGTAGGATGGTCTAGCGTAGATCACGTCATCAATTAAAAATGCCGCTGTTCCTGCTGTTCCTTTCACTTCTGGAAGTCTCGCATAGAATATCTGCCTTGTCGCAAATAACGTTAGAGCTTCTGCTGTTTCTTTAGATTGAGCAATTCCTTCTACCACAATCCCGAGTTCATGTGATTTGATCTCTTTCACGGGTTCAAGTGCTCCCATTACCCCATCTTTACCGAACGTTCTAAAATTAAGATGGTATTCTTCACCTGCAAATTCTTCGGCAACCTGTTCTTTCGCAAGCCGCAATACTTCATCAATATGTTTTATCGTGTAAGGATCGCGAACACCGGCGATTCCGATGAACTTCTCTCCCAATTTACCGGCACCTTCGAGCTTTACTTTGATGTCGCCTTCGATCGGCACATATTTAAATCCTGTGATGCGGCAAGTCTTTTCATCATATTGTTCGTAAAGACAATCTGTCATGTCGAGCATCCCGCCTGCAAAGTATTCAAAGAAAGGATTGGCACGTTCGTACATGGCGTGACCGGATACGGAAGCAATCGTACAACTTTGGTCAGGATGCATCGCCGTTACTTTAATATCATCATGGGTGATCGTACCGATAATACTTTCTTTTGCCCCATACGGCTCTGCACAGAATGAAGCACATTCCAAAACCTTACCTAAGTAATAGGCATTCGCTTCAGGAAAGCCTTCCCGAATAGCAGGGGCTGCGAAGATCGCGCAGTCACTGGAACGGCCGCCGATTATAACATCCGCTCCCATATCGAGCGCTTTTACAAAAGGATGGATGCCGGCAACTGCTACCACTCGTTCTGTTTTATCTAGATCCTCTTGTGAAATAGGGTCGCGTCCATCGAGGCCTTCAATAACCACTTCGCTTTCAAGCTTATTAGATAAATAGGATTTATCCACTTCAGAATAAAAGTATGCGAGTTTAAATGGAGGCAAGTTATGTTCTTTCGCCAGATCTTTAATGATTTGGACATACATATCTACTCGGCTATTCGCCCCTGTGTCACCAGAAGATCCAACAATCATCGGCACTCCTTGTTCACGTGCAGCTAACAGCATTAACTCCAGGTCATGTTTCTGCCATTTATACATACTGACGGATCGATCATCACCAAGAGCTGAAGCACCGATGTCATCACTTCCAGAGTCACAGCAATAATAATCAGGTTTTGTGGCTGCGGCTATACGAAAACTTTCTTCTTTTGTAGGAGCAAAACCAAGATGGCCGTTCGGACAAAGGATTCTTAATTGTTTCTTCATAGAATAAGTTCCTCCCGTTATTTGTTATAACACGTTATAACCAGTATAGGCACAGTTTACTCTGGATTTAATTATTTGTCAATTCAGAAAATAAAAATAGTTTTTTGGAACACTCTTCTAAAGCAAAAAAAATACCTGGCATCTACCGTAGGAACGGTTACATATGCCGGGTAATAAAAAACTTATATTTATCTCCTCGATAATACGTCTCTTTATATTCAAGGGGTGTTTTGTCTTGATAGACGATGGATGTGACACGGAATAAAGGGAATCCTTCTTGCACATTCAGAATCTCTGTTAAAGGGTAATGGGCCGATTGTGCCTCAAAAGTCTGTTCTACATGAGTAGGATGCAAACCGATCTCCTGATCCAACCGATATAAGTCCAGTGTAGAAAATGGCTTTTCCGCTTGCAAAGCTTTCTCGGCTGCTTGTTTCATCTTCTCTCCTACACGATTAGGAAAGTAACTATTATAGTAAACGACAGGAATCTCATCCCCATAACCGATCAATTCTAATTTGATTACTCTCTCCATCACGTTAATATCTAATAATCTCGATAGTTGAAAATCACTGGTAATTACCTGTGAACCTAGCATTTTTGTCGTTGCGATAAGACCTTGCTGCTGAAGCGTAGATTCAAAGTTATTAAAATTGCTTAATTCCTGTTTGATCTTAGGCTTAGCAACAAAAGTGCCTACTCCATGTACCCGCTTAACTAGCCCTTCTTTTTCAGCAAGGTTGATCGCTTGGCGCACAGTAATACGGCTAACGTTGTATTGTTCGACCAATTCTCTTTCAGAGGGTATTTGATCATCAGGTTTTAAATCACCATCTTTTATCATTTTCTGAATCTCATTTTTTAACTGTTCATATAGAGGCGCCGAATGTTTTCGATCTAGCATACTATCACCTTCTTCACTTGTTATGACCTATTATATCCATCGCACATTAGAATGAAAAGCATTTAGTTTCGTTGTTATTCTCTATAATATTAATAGATTGAATGTAAAATTAAAGGGTTTATATGACTATTTTATTAAAAAATCGTTTGATAATTCAAAATACTTTGATATAATTCTCTTAAATGTTATGACCACTTGTTTCTGGTTATAACCATAAAATGGAGGTGTGTGTAATGTTTGGTATTCCAGTAGCTATTCTATACCTTGCTGCTTTGTTGCTTTTTGTCGCCATTTTATTCGTAGTTTTCAAGCGGCCCATGTATGAGGTTATGGCTTTATCATTCGTTTTTATTGTAGTCATATCCGGTTCCTATGAATTATTTTGGGAGTCACTCATCTTTCCATCAACCAGCTCCCTTTTTTATGCAATCTTTGCTTTTATGGTGGTAGCTGTCGTATTTGATGCTACCAAAGTCGTCGATAGCATCATTAAACTGATGTTATCCATTGTAGGGAGATTTAGGGGAGGCGCTGGATATGTGGCTCTGCTAGGGAGTACTTTTATGGCTTCTTTATCAGGTACAGGACCAGGAAACGTTGCAACAACAGGCGTTTTCACGATCCCCATGATGAAGCGATCAAATTACCCCCGTGCCTTAGCGGCAACGACAGAAATGTCAGCCAGTATGCTTGGTAATATCATTCCACCTTCAGGAATCGTAATCTTAACGTTCGGGATTTTAAATAATGTCTATCCCGACAGAATCTCATTGAGCAGCTGGATGGTCGTGGCTTACGGAATCGGATTCTGGTTCTTTGTGCAACGTTGGCTTACCTTATGGGCACTCTGCCGTTACTATAAAGTGGAACCCGTTCAAAAAGAAGAACTGCCTACGTTTAAAAGAAGTCTATCACTCGGATGGCCCGCATTAATCTTACCTGCACTTATTTTTGTTCCGTTGTTAGCTGATTCTCATTTCAAGGATTTTATTATCGGTCGTATTGGTGAAGCAGGTGCAGGGGCGTATTCTTCTTCGGTATTAATGTTTACCCCAGCCTTAGCAGGGGCTTACGCGCTTGGAATCGGCCGCAAAGCGCTCCCGTCAAAGCGCATCAATTTTACTAACCTTTTTAACATGTTTCGTTCTTCATTGTTAAAGGTCGTTCCAATTGGCGTTACGATCTATATGGCCTATGCCATCTCACAAGTATTTGTTGGACTTCAAATGGATACAGTTGTTAGAGACTGGTTTGTATCCTTTAATCTTAGTGTAACCGCCCTGATTATTATTTTGCCGCTTTTCTTCATGATCTTAGGAATGGTACTGCCAGGTTCCGCACAGGTCGCTATTTTAGGTGGAGCGATGATTGCTGTCTTCGGTACTCTTGGAGGAGATCCGGTACTGTTGGCTGCATTACTTCCTGCGATGACTGGAGCTTTAGAAGGGATGACGCCTCCTCTTGCGTTAGGGTTATACGTAGCCATGGGTATTGCAGGCTCGACTTTTAAAGAAACCGCAAAACTCGCCGTACTTTGGGTGATCCTTCACGTGATTCTCAGTATGATTTTATTAACTGGTCTATTACCGATTTTAGGATTGTAACAAAAGGAGGAATAAAAACATGCATACAACGTTTATGGAAAGAACCTATACTTGGTTAACATTAAGTACGATGCTTCTCGGTGTGGTTATTGCAGGAATGTTTGGTGTTTCGCTTTTGATCGGCGGAAGTGCTGGAGAAAGTTTGGCTGTATTTTCCGGCAAACTGATGACTTGGGGCATCCGACTGGCGGCGATCGCCACTTTAGCAGGGCTTGTACACATTTATTTAAGTAAAAAACATTCCCTTACGATGGATGCAGACACCGATCTACCCGAGGAAGAAGAAGTGGTGGAATTGAACTCTTTAGAAAGACGAGCTCTATAAATGACAACGCGTCTAGCAGTCGGAATCACGGTGCATGCGGATGAAGGACAAGAGCATGAATTATATCCAGGCCATCCCCTTTTATACGTTGAACGGGATTCTGTAGAATTATTAAGAAGTGTTGGCTTAGAACCTTATCTCATCCCTATTTACCGGGATGGTTCATTACCTTCTTTGACATTTTTGAAAGCGCTTTTACTAACAGGAGGCGGGTATCTTTCGTTAAATAAACCCAACTCGCAATTAACGAGTCTTCAGACCACAGGACCTAGCCGATATGAAGCGGATGAAAAATTAATAAAATATGGGATAGAGAATGGTCTGCCTATGATCGGAATCTGCAGAGGCGCTCAAATGATTAATGAAGTCTTGGGAGGAACGCTAGAGAATATTACTGAAACCGAAGTTGATCATCATCAAGAAAGACACCAAATCCCGCCTGAGCTTCCTGTTCATGAAATTGAATTAGATGAGGATAGCCAACTCTTCTCCTATATTCATAAAAAAACATTGCCTGTAAACTCTTTTCATAGGCAACATATGAAAACATTAGGAGAAGGATTGAAGGTTGCAGCTCGTTCACGAACTGATGGATTAGTAGAAATTTTTGAATCTGAAACCCATCCATTTTTATTCGGCTTTCAATTCCATCCTGAAAAATTATGGACGAAGCAACCAACATGGATTAAGTTTTTCGAGGAGTTTGCTAGGGCAGCTAAGAACGTTGAGGCTATTCATCAAAGATAAATCCACCCCCCCATTTTTGAGAAATGGGGGGTACTTTTATTTGTTCATACTAAAATCTTCTTTTGATGTGAGTGCCTGTTTATACTCTTTTGTTAGCTCTTCCACTATTTCTTTAACCGTTGAGACTTTCTTTATGTTTCCTACCCCTTGCCCCGCTGACCAAATATCTTTCCATGCTTTGGCTTTTGATTCTGAAAAAGATAAATCTACTTCCTTTTTATTTAGTTGTTCAATATCAATTCCCGCCTTTTGTAAGGATGGCAGAAGATAATTTCCTTTGATTCCGCTTATCGCATCTGTGTAGATCAGATCTTCTAGCGTCGATTCAATCAGCATCTGTCTATATGCTTCACTCGCCGATGATTCTTCTGTCGCAATAAAGCGCGTTCCCATGTATACGAGATCTGCTCCTAAGATTTTCGCCGCTAGGATTTCTTCACCTGTTGAAATGGCTCCTGCTAAGACCGTTATGCCCTCCCAAAATTCTTTTACCGCTTTTAAGAAGGCGAACGGGTTAAGTGTTCCGCCATGCCCTCCTGCCCCGCTGCAGACTAGGATGAGGCCATCAATGCCTGTTTTAGCCGCTTTTCGGGCATGATCGAGTGAAATCACGTCTGAAAAAACGAGCCCCCCGTAAGCGTGAACGATTTTCGTTACGTCGCTTGGGTTCCCTAGGGATGTGATGACAATCGGCGGTTCGTATTTTTTGATAAGTTCCATGTCGTCCTCGAACCGTTTGTTCGTACGGTGAACGATTACGTTTACGCCCCAGGGTGCTATTTTGGCGGATGGATCTGTTTGTTGAGCTTGTGTGAGTTCTTCTGAAATTCGAATCATCCAGTTTTCTAAAAGTTCTGTTGTACGAGCATTTAATAACGGAAACGTACCGACAATGCCGTTTTTGCAGCTTTCGATCACCATATCTGGACTGGACACTAAAAACATGGGTGCATTAATAACGGGTAATACGAGTTGATTCGACAAGTTTAATGGCAATTTTTCCGACATACTGCTTCATCCTTTCAATCTATAACATGAATTTGACAGAAAATTCTACACTTTAAATTCCACAATCCCTTCTATAATCCTTTAAAAATCATTTATAGGGGTTGTAATACTTTTCTAATATTACATTTATATTACAGTCATTTTCTGACAACATTTTCTAATTTGCTTGTATATAATCAATTTGTGTTAGGAAATTTTTCCTAATGGTCCTTCAGACAAGGGCAAACATTCTCGAAAGAAATGGACGCAAAGCCACGGGTCTAAAGCATACGCCATGATCGCCGGGTTACCTGAACAATATGCTTCTGGAGGGATTTTTTAGTGGACAATATTTTAAAGTTGGATCGTGAGTGGGTCGAATTGATGAAAGAAGCAAGGGATCACGGTTTTACGAAAGAAGAGATTATGAATTTTTTAAAAAATCCTCAGTTGTTCATGCAGGAATACCTTTTGCAAGAAAATTAAATAAAAAGCTGTTTCAGAATTTATTTACTTCCCAAAAGTAGAAAGCTATAATAAAAGCAAATGACTACTGAATGGGGATTGCAAATGATGATTGGTGAACGTGTAAAAAAATACCGAACTGAAAAAGGCCTCTCCATTACGGCACTGGCTGATAAAGCAGGGGTGGCAAAGTCGTACATAAGTGCATTAGAGCGTAATATTCAACAGAATCCATCCATTCAGCTTCTTGAGAAGATTGCGGATGTACTGAATATTTCGGTAGATCACTTAATAAAACCTGAAGTAGACACTCAAAACTTAGACCAAGAATGGGCGGATCTTGTTAAAGAAGCCATGGGATCTGGTGTAAGCAAAGAGCAATTCAAAGAATTCCTTGAATTTAATAAATGGAAAAATAAACAGAAGTAATGGAGCCACCAGATGATGATCTGGTGGTTTTTTTGAACTTTTTTGGTTGGTGTCTTCGTGGAAAGAACAAAAGAGCGGTTTGTCTTTTTATGGGGACAGACCCGGGTCTGTCCCCATGTCGAAAAATTTATGTTTCACAGTCAAATAATTAGGGTAAATGATGAGGGTATTTGCTATTTTTAGCCTATGGAGGACGTATAGATGAATAAGACGCCGGATGAATTATTTCAAACTCAAACAAGTGTAGATGTAAACGGTTCTTCTTTTATGTGGGACACTTCCAAGGGAGTTTTCCAATTTGAGGGCGGAGACGTTATGTTGTTTTGGATAGATTCTGCCTTTAAAGTTTTTCTCGATTCTATAGAGGAGATTACCGGTGAAGGGACAGCGGATCTTGTTTATGAAACAGCTGGTTACCGTACTGGATTGGTAGTTAGTGATTTTTATAAGAATAAAATTGGCGATATTAAAAAAGCGCTTGAAGCACTGCCGAATACCTATGTAGCAGCAGGGTGGGGAAAAACATTCATCGAAGTAGATATTGAGAAAAAGGAAGCTGTTATTTCCATATCAAACAGCTGGGAAACGAAAGTAAAAAAGGCGCAGGGAAGTAATCGCATGGGCCGCTTCTTACCTGGCCATTGGGCAGGTGTTTTGACAGGATTATTCGATACACACATGTGGTATGAAATCCTAAGGGACGAATCCCCAGATATATTAAAAATAAAAATTACCGAAACTGATATTACCCCGAACGATAATATTCGCGACCTTGTTCAGCGCGAGGAACAAAATGAGATCATGAAACTTGAAGCAATGGTTGAAAATCGCACAAGAGAGTTAACGGATTTAATAAGAGAAATTTCATCACCTATTATTCCGGTAACGGATCACATTGTCGTTATCCCATTGATCGGAAAATATAATGAGCTGCGGTCTAAAGATATGCTGGAACATACTCTTACTTCCCTTCCGCAGCATCGAGCAAAGTTTGTCATCTTAGACTTAACGGGTATCAAATCCATCAATTCCGAGCTGATTGATATGTTAAATAAACTCGTCTCTTCTGCCCGACTTTTTGGAATGGAAACACTATTGGTAGGTATCTCACCAGAACTCAGTATGGAAGTGACGAAGCATCAATATTCACTAGGTGATAGCACTTATTTTAGAAATTTGAAGCATGCCATTCATTTTGCTTTCGCAAAAGAAGGGATGTTCATACAAGAGCCGAATCAGCCATAAATAATAAACGTAAGCCACGCCATTATAAAGGCGTGGCTTTTTTGTGCTGAATTATCCCCGGAGTCCACCTAGGAAGGACAAAAAAGTGGTATTTGTATTTGTGTGGGGACAGACCCGGGTCTGTCCCCTATATGTACATTTGTCCCAAATTTTCACAAACCCCATCATTCGTCTATGCAACTCGTCTCCCCCTACATAATATATAGAGAATCCGGAGCCTGGAAACAGGAAACCGGTACCATACCAGTGAGGTGAAATTGTTAATGTGTTATAAGTGTGGAGATTTCGACCACTGCGCGTTCGAGGAAGAGAAAAAGCATGACAAGCATGACATGAAGAAAAAGCATGATTGTCATTGCGAATCTAGCGTTGAAGTCTTGAAGTGCAAAAAGGTCAAAAAGAAGAAAAAGCGTCGCCATTGTTGCTGCGACCCTTGGGCAGAGATCTTGTTCTGCTAAAAAAAGAGGAGACCGAAGTCATCGGTCTCCCTTTTTTAATTCTATTACAGACGTTTTGTTCCAATATATCGAGGCTTCCAGTAGCTGTTATCCATCTCAGAGATCGTAACACCTGTAGATGAACCAGCATGAATGAACTTGCCGTTTCCAATATAGATTCCCACATGAGACGCACCAGGCTCATACGTTTCAAAGAATACGAGATCTCCTACTGCCTGTGTTGAAACTTTGTATCCTGTGTTCGCCCACAAGTCTTTTACGGTACGCGGAAGGGTAATGTTGTGAGATTTCTTAAATACATAATTGATGTATCCAGAACAATCGAAGCCTTCAGGAGTTGTTCCACCCCACTGATAAGGTGTTCCTACATAACGTTTTGCATAATCTACTAAATATGGGTTGTTAACGTTATAGACTCCTAGTTTATTGAATGTGTTGCGGCCCGCAACTCCATCCACTGTTAACCCTTTGGCACGCTGGAAGCTCTTAACGGCACTTTTTGTATATGAGCCATAATACGTAGTCGGTGATCCGGTGTATGTAAAATAACCTTTATCGCGCAATATTATTTGAAGTGTTTTTACATCTGAATGCGTCATCGTTGGCCGAAGCGTTTGATCTCCGATATTAGCAAAAGTTTGTACGGGTGACAGTAATAATGCCGAGCCTAGAACAGTAGTTGTAATCCATTTTTTCATAATATATCTCCTACCTCTTTTATTTTCCAAGTAATCTATTATTATCCTACTATAGAAAAAGAGGGTTGTGTTTTACGCTTTATTTACGAAAAATAGGAATATCGTCCATCTTGTCAAAAGATGGCGCTTCATCTTTAACCATAAAAAAAGAATAACCTCTAATGAAGTTATTCTTTCTATTCTCTATCAACCTACGATCTCACCTAGCGTCTCCGCAAAATTCTTCGCCTGCGCCACTGAACCGAACTGTCTTACTTTTTGCTTTGAACCATAAAAGAGCAGTTCACCTTCTTTTAAGATCAAGAACGACGTACATAGTGTTTCAAGTTCTTGTGCGTCATGACTCGAATAAAGGATCGTCTTCCCTTCACTCCCTAGCTCCCGCAGGTCATTCACGATCTCCTGTTTAGCTGAAATATCGATTCCAACAGTCGGTTCGTCGAGTATCAGAATATCAGGATGATGCAGCAAGGCGATCAAGATGTTGAGCTTACGTTGGTTTCCACCCGACAAGTGCTTCACTTTTTTATCCAGATGGGGAGCGAGCTTCCACTCTTCACACCTTCTCATCCAGCTTTCTTCCGATGAGTTCTTCGCTAACTTCGCAAAAAAACGAAGGTTTTCCCGTGCAGTCAGTTCGTGATACACCGCGATCTCCTGTGGGACATACCCGATCTTCTCACGGATTTTTTTCGTCTCTTTTTTTGTATCCAATCCATCGATCTGAACAGATCCATTCGTGCCTCTCATGATTGTTGCGATAATTTTTAATAGAGTAGACTTCCCTGCTCCGTTAGGTCCGACAACGCCGACGATTTCCCCTTTTTGAATGTGAAAGTTTAGATTTTGAAGTACTTCTTTTCTGCCAAACTTTTTTGATAGATTCTGTGCTGTAATCAAGCGTTGTCACCTGCTTTCATGGTTGAGATTCCGTATAAAACGATGCTGCTTCCGACAAACACCAATGGAATCATAAGTGTCTCTTGGTTTAAGGCGGAGATCATCCAATATTGCGGTGTCCATTGTGCTGCTTTTTCTAAAATACTCGAAAGTTCGTCACTCGGAAAAAACGTTCCGCTTAAAAGCGATGTTGCGAGTACGACAAAGAGTGTAAGTGCTTGCCACGTTCGATGGGAATGGACAAAAAAAGAAAACAAAAGGGATAAAGCATTTAAAAACATGATATAACCGAATAAAGCTAGAACAGTCGAGGCATTCAACAACAGCTCACCTTTCCACCAACCAAATCCGGCTAACAGTAAAAGGAGTACAAGCTGAAGAATGAATACACCTAGCGCATTACCTCCCCAATAGACTGAAAAACCGCCAACGGAGTATGGCACCCGTGAACGCATGCCCGAATCTCGGTCTTTAATCGGCCAGGTGTTCCATAAAAAGCTGAACAGCATGAGCACAACAAGCATTCCAGGAACGTAAATCGATACGCTTTGATCTTCAACAGATTGAGCTTTTTCTTTAGTGGCACCAATCTTGTAATTAACCGTCATCAAAGGCACAGGCTCCCAATGTTTATCACTGTACGCCCAGGCTTCTTTCCAAACAGAAGCCTGTTCTTTTGCGTTCAGCTTTTCGCTTTTTCCATACGTTCTTAAAACGGTATTGGCACCATAAGAGTTGCTGGATAACCGTTTCACTTCACTTGCAAAAATTTCACGAACTAAACCGTGTGAAAGGGTGCCTGTCGAAAGCCACATCGTCACGAGTTCGTCGTCATCATTCTTTTGAACGTGTTCCATAAATCCTTCTGGAATCAAAAAGCCGATCGCCGCTTTTTGGGTCTCGATTTCGTTTCGTGCGTTTTCTTCATTCAGGATTCTGACGGCAACTGCTGGGTTCTTGCGCACACGCTCTATAACCGTCTTGGAATATTCAGATGTGTCTTCGTCCACGATCACAACGGGGATCTTCGTAGCCTGTGCTGTTTTTTCCACAGTCAGATCGAAAAAAGCGAGCAAGCATACAGGAAGGATAAGCCCTGCCCAGCTCCACGGACTTTGAAGTAATAATTTTATACGTGTAATGGCAATTGTCCAGACCATGGCAACCTCTTCTTTATTAGGATGATCAGGATTCCCGTGACCCAGAAAACGACGGAGAACCCCATTAATGTGCCGACCAAGCCCCATTCACCTGTACCTGAAAACAGCGTCTTCACTAATCCAGCATGTGTATGATGCAGAACGTTTAAAAAGCTTACATTCTGCCACAGCTCCGGTAAATAGGATAGCGGCAAAACACTTCCACTTGTTGCAGTTAAGCCGATTACAAGCAGAAACCCCGCTCCCCATTTTGTTGCGTTTCGCTGAAAGAGCTCTTGCAACACGGCAAACAATGAAGAAACAGCTAAACAATAGGCTAATAGAATAGCCGTCGCAAGCAAACTCCACGTTTTTGTCACGCTATAAAAAAGGATAATCAAGAGTGCACTTTGGACCACGAGCAGCATGAATACCGATAGGATGTTACCGAAAAAGAATACAGAAGACCTCACTCCTTGCAGCGAAAGCCGTTCCCGCAGTGCGGTTTGTTCCCCTCTTGAGGTTAAGCTCATACTGAACAAGCCACCGATCAAAAGCAGGGTCATCACACCCGATAAGCTGTAAAACTCAACAGGTGTAATACCTCCAAATGCACTCAGCGTTTCTGTTTCATAGATCTTATTTCGGTTCAGAGCCTGCAGTGTAAAATCGGTTATAATCGCATTTCGGTAAGTCGCAAATTCGTCCGAACTCAGTCCCATCTTTCGCAAATAATGAAAAGCTGCGTTCGCTCCGCTTTGTGCGGCAGATATCAAGTTGGCGTTCGAGACCATAACTTGCTTTAGGAGTTCGGCTTGAAACGGACGTTCCGGATTCCCGATTACGGTAACAGGGATGTTGTTACCGCGACGGATTCCTTGCGTAAATCCATCAGGGACAATCACCATTCCAGCGATTTTATTATCCGCCAGCATCTCACTCGCTGTCTTCCCATCTGTTTTTTGAAAGGAAAGGACGGCTTTTAGCTCTTCAGATTCTTCGTATTGTTTCATTAACATTTTCGTTTCGAAGGTGTTGTCTTCATCCACGATTGCTACAGCAAAAGGCTCAACCCACTGTTTTTCGTCTAAAAGTGGCTTCAAGCCCAGATACGTGACACTGAGCAGCAAAAGCGGAAAGAGCATCATGGCGAACAGCGGCATCGGCTGCTTCAGCCAGCATTTCACCGTCAGATGGGCAATAAGAAACGTTTGCCTCATAACAAAATTCCTTTCGCTTAAGAAAATTTGAGTGCGCGTTGTTGCACCTGTAGGGAAGGTTTCCGTTCCAGGTTGCTCGCTTTCCGCAGAGTGTGCGGTGAGCCACTCATCCTGCAGGAGTCTCGCACCTTCCACTCCAACCTTCTTTTCAACGAAACGCACCCATTAAACATTCGATAGCAATATAAAAAGTGTTTAAAAAAAGGACAAAGATTTAAGTTATCTCTGTCCTTTTTATTATATATTACATGCCTTGGAACATTTGTGCGTTTTCACCGATAAATTGTTCGATGTTACGCTGGATTTCAGACATCATACCCATCATTTCAGCGTCACTCATCTCTGCAACGTTAACTGCTTTTCCTTCTGCTAACTCAGGGAAATTAAGCTTCTTGCCGAATGTTGTTTTTGTCTTGATGTTCAAGCCAACATTGATGTTACCCATTGAAGGGTCATTTCCTTTTAACGTTACTTTGTAATCATGGTTCGCATAATCTTTATCAAGGTTTTGGTCCCCTTTATGTTCGATCTCAACCGTCATATCAGGAAGTTCCATTGGTGCTTCACCTGCCGGTACAAGTTGAACCGTCCAGTTAGACTTCTTATCTGTGCCTTCACCTTTTACTTGGAATCCGATACCTTCTGTTGTACCGTTTTCGTTCGTTTCAAATTTCGCTTTAATGTCGCGTTTCTTGCCTTCTTTTCCTTTTGGTTCACTTTCCATTTTCACATCAACCAAAAGTTCTTCGCCTTCAGGACCTGCGTTGAGAACCCATGTATTGTGCTCTACATCGCCTTTCGCCCAGCTTTCAGACTTGTAATTCACCGGAACAGCTTCTTCGCCTTCAGCCGCGATTTTCATAGAAAGATCTCGGCTTACTACTGTATCCTCATCATCCACGATCACAACTTGCTTCATGCCGCCAGGGATTTTCAGATCATCTTTAATTGCTTTTTTAGCATCCGCGAGCATTTTTTCGATTTCTTTCTTCGCATCTTCTTTGCTCATTGGAGCTGTTGAAGCGGAAGTCATGTCGAGGTTAAGCCCGCCTTGTAGAGCTGTTTGCTCAGCAAGAGCATTCATGATCTCTTTGTCGTTCTCAACTTTTTCGATGAAGTTGATCAGAAGTGTCTTTGTTTCTTTTTCAGAAAGAGAAACAGTTAACTGGCGAAGCTTCTCGCCTTTGAAATCAACGTCATCTTTTAGTTTTACGTTTTCGTCTTTCACACTATCTGCATACACCTTCGCAAACTCTTCGAACGCTTCATCGCGCGCCTCTTTACTCAGGTCACCTTCAACGGCTTTAAAGAAGTTTTGAAGGTGTTCCATACCTGAGTATGCTGGATCGAACTTGCGCATCACATCGCCAAACTTGTTGTTCGGGAAGTATACGTGCTTATCGTAAGCAGCAGGTACGCTTAATGCCGTTTGTTTATTGTTTTGATAGAATTCCGCTTTAACAAGATCTGTGTTGTTCAAAACAAGTGCAAAATCAGCTGACCCTTCTTCTTTCTTAGGGTCGTGTTGTGTTGTCATTTTAATCTCACTGTTAGATAGAACAGAACCAATCATCGCTGCTTCCATTCCGCCCGCTCCGAACATGGACGGATCCACTTCCACACCAACACGTGCTTCAGACTTATATGCTTCGTCCATTTGCTTTTCTGAAAGTGCTATTGCATCTCCAAAGCTCTCTTCAAATGACTCGTTCATCGCTTTGAACGTGTTCATTTCTGATTTCAAATAAAGTTCACGTGGTGATAGATCCATAAACATCGCATAAGCGGTTGCTCCAATCGCTAAGACTGCGATAAGTGCGAGCCCAATTATCAACGGACGTTTCTTACTTGTACTTGGATTAACTTGAGTTTCCATCGTTTGGTTGTCCCCCTCTTAATAAATGTATAAGCTTTTCCCTACCAACTTATTACACTGTCATTCTAAAAAAATATTAGCTTACTTCTCTACTGGCAAAGATGGGTAATAAAGGAATTTGATACCCGCAGTTTTCTACTATACCTTAATTTTTGAATTATATCCATCAAAATACGTAGTAAGAAAGTATCGTTTTAATTGGCAGATAAAACTGTCCGAAGCCTCTTGATCGCTGATTTTCTCCACGATTTTACAGCATATACGGTGACCCCATACATTTCTGCAATCTCCGCCTCACTCTTCATCTGAACGACGCGCTGAACCACCCATCTTTGCTGATTTTCTGTCAGATGGATCAAATATAGATTCATATTTACATCCTCTAGGTATGGGATGGTGTCTTCGTGAGAAAGTGTTTTAAACGTCATAGATTCATGGGGATCCTGTATCTCTTCTGCTTTCTGGCGTCTCGCCTCTCCCCTTAATTCTTGAAGAATACTCCCCCTGACGAGCAGGAAAGCATATGAAGAGAACGTTCCTTTTTCAGGATTGAACGTCTCATAAGCTCTCCAGAGTCCTAGTAAACCAGCTTGGTAGTATTGATCAAAATGATTCGACAAATGGTAGAGCTTGATCTGAGATTTAATAAGCGGATCATACATAGATGCGATTTTTTCGAAGGGCATTTCTTTCATGAGAATTGTCCTTTATGAATGTGCGCACATTCGGGAATTCCGCGGTATCCTCACTATAAAAGTTGAAATGGAACGCCTTCAAAGTACTGTTTTTTAAAAGTTGGAATCTGTCATGGATCAGAAAAACCATTTTCACAGATGATCATTTATAAAGTTATCCACAGAGTAAAGATCATCTGACAAATTACGACACATTTTCGGTGCGATATTCTCGATATCGAAAAAAATCACGTCTATTTTGGAGTAAATCATCGACAGCTGTGGATAAATCACGGTGCGAAAATTTTTTCGGGGATGACTCTTTTGCCTATTCACTCTGGAACGTATGAAGTGAAAGGAGGTGAGGCACATGGCTACAGCAACATTGGTTGATTCCGCAATGCGTTTAGAGCTTGACGGGGGTTTAGATGCAGACAACAAACCGGTGATGAAGTACAAAACCTTTGCACACGTTAGAATAAATTCAACACCGGACCAGCTTGAAGCTGTTGGGACTGCACTTGCAGGACTTCAGATTTATCCTCTAGTTGGAATTCGCCGCAACGACGCTCTCTCGATTCTGCGATAATGACTGATTTGTAAGGAAAATATAGAGGAAAGGAGGGATTTCGATGGCCAAAGTACTTGAATTGCAGTTTCTAAACCAGGAGAACAAAACAGTGACTGTCCGTTTGGATGCACCCATTGAGCCGGTTGATCCAGTAGCTGTCAACGCTGCGATGGACACAGTAATCGCCCAAAACATTTTCATTTCATCAGGCGGAAGATATACGAGTAAAAAAGGTGCGCGTATTGTTGACCGTGAAGTGAGTGACATCAACCTCGGTTAGTTCACCTTTTAAGCGACTTTAAGCGACCAAAAAAAACGTCCTCTAGCCAATTGGTTAGAGGACGTTTTTTTTATGTTGTGGATAATGTTGATAATGTGGATAAGTAGTGCTATTTATACACATGTAGGAGAATTTCGCTTTTGGCTACTTGTGGATAAGTGGGGCTCGATACATTGATTTCTACCGTCATTGACTCTTTTTCAATAGCTTTGACGGTTCCTTCTATGCGGATGGTCTCCCCCACTAGAACTGGCGCTTTAAATTTCATCTCATATGTTTTTACCCGATACCCTTCCTGCAGATAAGGATCAATAATATGAGACGCGATCGCCATGGAGAACATGCCATGGATGATTTTTGACGGAAATCCTTTTTCTCTTGCAGAACGATCATCAAAATGAATCGGATTGAAATCTCCTGATACTTCGCCGTATTTGGTTACCATCTCTTCCGTTACTTCTATATGGAGAGGTTCAAGTGTGTCACCCGATTTTATAGAGCCAGCGTGCATTCTTTACTCCGCCTCCTTTAGAAGTGTCGATTTTGCCGAAAATACAATGTTTTGATGTTCGTTTTTGCCGATAAGCTCTTGGTCCAAAACAAGAAATTGGCGTCTTTTTTTAACCGATTTTAGGAAAACCGTACATTGAAGTGTATCTCCGATCGAGATAGGATGTTCGTAATGAAACTTTTGATCTTTGTGGATAAACGATTGCTCGTGAATCCACGGGACATTTAAATATTGATAAAAAATCATCGGCAGAGCTGGCGGAACATGATGTGAATGATTATTAAGAAAACCGGTCGTTTCATAATAAGCATCCACGAGTTCTTTCGTTACTGTAATGGAAACTGGCAGTGTAGTGGCACCTTCCCACTGTTTAAAATCCATAATGCTCACACCCTTCAAATAGCGTCGCGATGCCAAGCCCGCCGCCAATGCCTATTGTCGCTATACCATAGTGGTCCTTTGGCTTCATTTCCCTTAGGAGTGATGCCACTAAAATGGCTCCTGATGCCCCATAAGGATGCCCGAATGCGATGGCACCGCCGCCTTTGTTCAGCTTGTCCCAAGATATTTCAAGTTCTTGGGCAGACGCGACGACTTGGGCCGCGAATGCTTCATTCAGTTCAAATACATCAATAGCGTTGATCGAAAGGTTCATCCGCTGTAAAAGAGTATTAACAGCTGGGACCGGTCCGATTCCTGGTAAGTTTGGATCGACACCAGAAGTAACGGCGTCAATAAATTTTAATCGAGGTGCGAGATTCAGCTCTTCCGCTTTTTCTTCACTCATAACGAGTACGATTGAAGCACCATCATTTACCCCACATGAATTCGCAGCGGTCACCGTTCCATTCTCTTTAAACGCAGGTTCCGCTCGTTTGATCATTCTCTCGATCACAGACATCCTCTTAATACCTTCGTCGATTAGAGGCGTATCCTTGAAGGTAACGAGTTCTTTAGTAAAACGATTTTCCTCCATGGATACAATCGTACGCTTGTAACTTAACAGCGCATATTCATCTTGCATCTCACGAGTGATGTGGTATCGTTCGGCCACATTTTCAGCTCCAACACCCATGTCAGGGTCACCTATCGAATCAGGGGAAAAGCGAGCTCTCTTTGGAAGCGTTGAAGTACTGACTGACTCAGTGCCACCTGCTAAATAAATGTCTCCTGCGCCTGATTGGATGAGGCGGCATGCGAGATTAACCGCTTCTAGCCCAGAACCGCATTGACGATCGACTGTAAAACCTGGAACAGTGACCGGGAGCCCTGCTGTTAAAGCTGATAAACGTGCCAGGTTTCCGCCCGGTCCGACTGTATTTCCTACTATCACATCTGACACCATCTCAGGAGGTATGCTATTTTCTCGCAGTATTTCTTGGATGACAGCGGCCGCTAGTTTCTCAGCTCCCACATCTTTAAAGTAACCCGCTTTTTTTCCGATCACTGTACGTTTAGCGTCGATAATAACAGCATTTCTCATGAATTAAAAACTCCTTGGCCATACATCTCTTTTACTTTTGAACGCGCAATTTTCCCGCTCGACGTATAAGGTAATTTTTTTTTGAAAATGATGTGCTTTGGCACTTTATATATGGATAGATGCTTTCTGCAAATACGTTGGATGTCGCGAGTTGTCAGTTCTTCATGCTCATTCAATAGAATAGCGGCCGAAACCTTCTCTCCCCAATATGGATCCGGTATGCCGAAAACAACGGCTTCTTCTATACCCTTTAGTGAATGGAGCACGTTTTCGATCTCCTCCGGATAAACGTTTTGTCCACCCGAGATCATCATGTTGTTGCTGCGTCCGATAATGTAAAGATCACCATCCTCATCCAGCTTTGCGAGGTCACCTACTGTCAGCCAGCCATTTTCCCATACTTCTTTATTCGCATCAGGACGATTTAGATAATGGGAAAAAAGCATCTCACTTTTTACATAGAGCGTTCCAATCTCACCCCGTTCTACTTCGTTGCCATCTTTTCGAATGGACAGTTCTACATTATGAAATGGCCGTCCAACAGATAAAGCCTTTTGTTTATCTGCTCGATGAGTAATAAAGCTTACAAAACTCAGTTCAGATGCCCCGTAAAACTCAATAAGCTCTGATTTTGGGAATAACCTATTGATGCGACCTTTCAATCCAGGCTCCCATTTGGCCCCAGAAGAGATGATTTTTTTTAGTTGGAGCATGTTATTCGGTTTATTCATTTCTTTCGTAAGTCCAGCAAGCATTGTAGGAACTGTATAAAGAACGGAAGCTTCGTCTGTTTCGATCTCTGTTAACGTGCGGACAGCAGAAAACTTAGGCAGCAGTTTGACGGTTCCACCTAAATATATCGTGCTGATCGCTGCGTATAAAAACAAGGAATGAACAAGTGGTCCAGGAACAAGAACTGTGTCACTTTCTGTTAATCCAAAATCTTTCTTACTGCAGACAAAGCTTTTCACCCAAGAACGATGACTGCGTACAAAGCACTTAGGTATCCCTGTGGACCCTGAAGTGAATCCCATATAAAACAACGATTTATCTGAAACCCTATTTTTGTTTTCTTCAAATGGGACGGAATCAGCGATTGCTGAAACAAGAGTTAATGTTGCATTTTTATGATTCACTCTTCTCTGTAATACTTCTGTTGTAAGAATTAGATCCGGCTGACTTTGCTCAAGTCTTTCATTCAATTCCCTTTCTTTCCATTTTAGATCTAGTGGAATCGCAATCCACCCTGCTGAAATAGCGCCTAGGAAGGATTGTAGAAAATCAATTCCGTTGGGAAGGTAAAGTGCCGCTTTTCCTTGAGATTCTTCAAATGGTAGTTTGTTAAAAAAAGATGCAATCTTTTTAATGTTTTTGTCCAGCTCTCGATAGGAAATATTTTCTGTTCCCATCTGAATCGCTGTCTTATCTGGATATAAAGCAGCATTTTTTTGAATTGTATCGGTTATTCGCACAGGAAATCCCCCTATAGAAAAAGACTGCCCAGGGGCAATCTTATTGGCTGATCGTTCGGTTTTGAATAAGAGCAGTCTGATTTTTAAATAATCTTTGTCTTATTTTAACACCGAGTACTGCTGCTATGACAGCTTTTATCAGATCGCCCGGCAAGTAAGCAATACCTGAGATTGACGCTGTCTCCAAGCTGATATCCATTACAAAAGCAACGACTGGAATACCGCAAAGGTAAACAAAAACGATGCCTGCCACGAAATTATATAAGAAGACTTTCCACACTTGAAGTGGCTGTCTTGCTTTTTCAATCAGTAATCCGATCAAGAAAGCTGATAATGGCCAGCTCAGTAAATAACCTGCACTCGGCCCTACAAAAACACCAGCACCGCCTCGGCCACCAGCTAATCCTGGGACACCGGCTGCGATGACTAGTAAGAAAACAATCATACTTAATCCACCTAGTCTAGCACCCAGAACCACCCCTGCAAGCATTACACCGAGCGTTTGTGCTGTAATCGGAACTGGCGTAAATGGTAAGACGATAGGTGGCAGAAATCCTAATACAATCATAATTGCTGCGAATAAAGCTACATATGTCATCTCTTTTGTTTTCATGTAAAAAACTCCTTGTTGATTTAATGTTAACTATTTTATATTTTAAGTTAACATTAAAAGCGCTTTTATGGCAATAATCAATTGCTTCCGTTATAATGCTTAACAATAGAAGTTTTTCATCAAATAAAGGAAATTGTATTACAATTATGGTAAAATAGGACAAACGAGATGGAGTTGGAGGAAAAGGCATGGAAATTAAAATCGGTGATATCATTGAAACGTTTGACGGACTTAAAGGAGAAATTATTTCATTATTAACCAACACCGCTGTTGTGGACTTTTCCGTAACAGAAAACTACGAAGAACACTTCGAAGATGCCAAACAAGTAGTCCGATTAAATGATATTAGACAAGTAGTAAATAGTTAAATCATATACATAGAAAACAGCCCGCTGAATGAACGGGCTGTTTTCTTTCTTACTTATCTTTTAATATTTATTGGCGTTATTTGTTCCTGTGTTTACAGGGTCATTTGTACTTTTCGATGGAAATCCTGTATTGTAGTTGCTTAGGTTCTCGTTTTGTGAAGAATTACTTGTATCAATTGGGTTTTCCGTCACTTCAGTCCCTGCATCTTTTAGTTTCGATGTAATGTTGTTAATGTCGCCTTTCGCATTTTTTGTTGTGGAAAGGACATCATTTGAAATTTCTTTTAACGTGTTAATATTGCCGAAGACATCCTTGTTTAAGCGTTCATACAGTTGCTGTGCATCACTAATCGCTTCTTTCAATGTGTTTGAAGCTGTCTTAAATTGGCTGATCATCTGATCTTTTACTTCACCTGGATTTTGTTTCACCTCGGTGATCATTTTGCTTGATGAATCTTTCAAGCCAACCGCTGTGTTTTTTACTTTTGATCTCGTGTTATAGTCAATGAGAGCCAAAGCCCCACCAACTAATCCTCCAATGACGATACCCTTTAGAAGCTTGCTGTTGTTTTCACTTTCATATAGATCATTTCGTACTGAGTCATTTTGATAGAAATCATCTTGATACATATCTCCTGAATTAAATGGTTGTTGTGCCATGATAACTCCTCCTTTAAGATTTACTCTCTTGTAATTACTAAGATTTACTCTCTTGTAACTACGGATTTCCCTTTTATATGAATGATAAACGTTTTAATGCGTCGGTAAAAAATGACTCATTTGCGATTTCTTCCTACATTTTGAATTGGTTTCTACATAAAAAGGGTTGTTTTTCTGCATACTAGAGGGAAATCTTGCAAAGAAGGAGGTTTTTTAAATGGGAAAAGACAGACAGGAGAAAAAACTTAGAGAATCACACCGCGTTGAGTCGGATCGGGATCAAAGCTTAAAGTATTCCGGTGCTGCGAAAATGGAAAGTCCTGAAGAGGCTCGCGCCCGCAATCATCAAGATCAATAAACAGAAAAAACACTTGGGATTCCTTCATTGTCCCAAGTGTTTTTTATTTGAGTTTAATGGATCTGATTGCTTCTATAACGAAAATAATAGAAAGGATAGATATAATAATATAATGAAAGTTAAGAGTCCAAATAAAACAGACACTGCCAATATAGAGGACGTTGAAGGCTTAAAAATCCCCATGTTTATTCTTTCCTTTTTTTGATTATATTCCCGCGTAGACATTATCGCGATCACGCAACCCACTAAGCATGCAAAGATTCCTAAAACGATAGCTAAGGCATTAATAAAATGAGTGGTGGACACATGAATGGTAAAGTGGAGTGACGTGGTTAAAAAACCTACCCCTATTATGGAAACAGCAGTGCGCAACCACGCCAAATAGGTTCTCTCATTGGCTAAGTGTTGCTGCGCATATATAATATCAAAGTTTTCTGTTTCCTTTTTTTTAAGCGCCTTCACCGGTAAACATCCCCCTTCTCACGCCCCGTTAGCGTTATTGACACACTAATGTGTAATCTGTGTTCATTTCATAGAGATAGGATTCTATTTATTACGATGCACCCGCTGTTACATGATTTAACAGCTTACCACAGCATTTTTTAAATTTTTTACGGCTTCCGCAGGAACAACAATCATTTCTATTTGGAAGCTTTGTTCCTCTTTTAATCCTTTCCTCCAGCCAATGGATTTTAACCTTTTCTGCTAATTTGCGCATTCGTACATCCGCATATCGATATAACATCTTGTAGCTTTCACAAAAGTAATCAACATCTCTTCCCTGTTCCATCCGGCTTCTTGGACAGCCACCATGGCAAAGGTTCAGATACTCACATCTTTTACACTTATCGGGAAGATCAGGTTTCAAATTTAGAAATGTTTCATATGTAGGATGGCTGAGTATCGATTTCAGTGAGTTGGTTCCAACATTGCCAAGCTTATATTCATCATTAATATAAAAATCACACGGATACGCATCCCCATTTTGTTCAAGAACAAGCATTTTGGGACAAGATTGACGATGGATGCAGATCTCAGCATTTTGATGCAGATACATATCTAGTAAATTGTCAAAAAATCGAATTGAAGTACGAGGATTCCCTTCGTTATACCAATGATCAAAAGCTTCACATAAGAAGTTTCCATATTCCTCATCCGTTATTAAATACGTTCCGTTTTTTTCGGTCTCCTGTGCACGAAAATCCATGCATGGAATAAATTGAACATACTCAAATTGTTGCTCTTCATAAAATGTCAATAAATCTGCTGCCTTGCCTACATTGCCTTCATGTATCACGGTTAAAATATTAAATTGAACTCCTTGTTCTTTTAGAAGGTTAATTCCTTCCATGACTGTATTAAAACTTCCTTTTCCTGAGCCTGTAACCCGTCGCGAATCATGAATGTGCTGTGGCCCATCCAAACTGACACCAACTAAAAAATGATAGTTTTTAAAAAATTTTGCCCATTCTCTGGTAATCAAGGTAGCATTAGTTTGAACTGAATTTGAAATACGCATATAAGGTGGGGCATACTTTTCCTGAAGCTGTATGATATTTTGAAAAAAATCCAGTCCCGCAAGGAGCGGCTCTCCTCCTTGCCAGACAAATGCAGCTTGACCATTCGCAAGCTCCATGTATTCCTTTATAAATTTTTCAAGTGTATATAGATCAATAGCATTAAATTTCCCTGGGTTACCATTACACCGGCTGTAATAACAATAATCACATGCCAGGTTACAAGCCTCCGACACCGTTTTCCACATCACAGCAAACGATTCTTTTTGTACGGTTGCACAACTATCCATCCAACCACTCCTATACATTGTTTAGAGGAACCCTTAAACCTAAGCGTTCATATTGTTCTATAGGTGCATCACTTTCTTCCATTAAATCGATAAGATATTGAATCATTTTTTCCTCTATTTGAGGATCCTGAATGGGATTTTGTTGAAGTGGATCCTGGTTAAGATCGAACAACATGGTCTTGCTTCTGTCCAAAATACTTCTTTCATTAAAGATCGATTCAATTTTCATCGTTTGTAATTCTTTCGTGAAAGAAAAGGGTTGCGATAAGGTTAACGTTTTAAGCTCCTCAACGGTAAAGAATCTTCTTAAATGGGCAGGCATTAACGTATAATGATAGAGCGTTTGACTGTTGTCTTCTGACGTGCCACGCATATATACATAACGTCCGTCCGTGCAATTGACATGTCCCCCATGTATACCGAACAACAGAGTTTCTCTTACGGGACGATTTGATTGAATCGTTTCTCGTAATGGTTTTCCTTGCATATCCTTAGGAATCTCCACATTGAAGAAATCCAACAGGGTAGGTGGGATATCAATCATTTGCACTAAACAATCCGAGCGCTCTCCACGTCTTTTACTTCGGGGATCCCAGATAAATAAAGGAGTTCGCGCCACCTCGTTGTAAAATGGCTGCACACATTTTCCCCAATAATCATGTTCACCAAGCAAAAAGCCATGATCTGTATTCACGATTAACATGGTATCCTCCCACAAGTCGAGAGCATCCATCTTATCAAGCACTTTTCCTAAATACGCATCACACATGCTAACTAACGCTTTGTATTCTAGTCCGCAATGTTCCACTTGCTCTGCTGTTTCTTTTACCGGCCCATATTTTGGCCAATCAAAATGCGGGCCATTATATTCATGTTTGTATACCTTCCTAAAATTTTCTGGTGCATAAAATGGCTCATGGGGATCAAAAGTTTCTATTTGCAGAAACCAGTTATCTTCGTCATAATACTGATCTATAAATTCCAGACCGGCTTGAAACGTTTTAGCCTGAGGGAAATTTTCTTCCTTATCCATCAACTTTCTGTTTACCCAATCATGTTCATTCACACGTTGAAGGTCATGTCCACCAATAAAAAGGGGAATGTGGTTTACTTTTGCTGCTCCCTTCCAGGTATCGCCTTCCTGACCACGGGAAAATTCAAAACTATTATAACGGGTATGATAGTTATATCCCCCATCTTCCCAATAATGCTGATGATCAGTGATTAAATGAGTATATATTCCATTATTCTTTAAGAGTTCAGGCATCGAATCATCAAAGGGTTCAAGCGGCCCCCAGCTTCGATGCAAAAAGTTGTACCGTCCTGTATGCAACTCACGTCTGGCCGGCATGCATGGCATACTTCCTACCCAGCTTTGATCAAAAGTTACGGTCTTCTCTTGAAGACGCTTAAAATTGGGTGCATGAATATCCTCAAAGCCATAAGGAGGTAGCATATGACGATTTAAGGAATCAAACATTACCATTATTGCCTTCAAAACAAACACCACCTTATCTTTAATAATGGGAGGGGAATGGATGATTTTTACGTAGATTCCCGAATAATCAGCTCAGTCGGCAGGGTGATGGTATTTGCTTCATCAGCACCTTCCAGTTGTCTAATTAATTCCTGTACGGCCATTTCCCCCATTAATTTCTTGTCTGTTCTAACCGTTGTTAACGCAGGTTCATAAATGGAACTGAACTCTATGTCATCAAAACCTACAACTGCAATGTCATACGGAACTTGCAAACCTCTGGATTTAATTTCCTTAATAACGCCGATTGCCATCATGTCATTACCTGCAAAAATGGCAGTAGGGAGAGGATCTGCAGCTAATAACTGTTTAGTTGCCTGTATTCCTCCCTCAATATTAGGAGTTTCTTGATAAACGACATATCTTTCATCCCATTCAATTTTGCCCTGTTTGAATGCTTCTTTATAACCGGATAATCGCTGATGATAACTTTGCGAATCCTTGGGACCATGAATAAATCCGATAGTTTTATGTCCCGAGTCTATTAGATACTGAATGGCTTGAAAGCTGCCACCAAAATCATCATTAATGACATAGCTTGTTTCATATGTGGTATCAATTAAATCGTTTACTAAAACAACGGGAATATAGTTGGACTTTAATTCTTGAACAATCGATTTATCTACATAACCTGCCAGAATAATACCATCCATTTGTTTTTGCCTAATGTTATCTAGAGAGTTTTGAATTTCCTTATCATTAAACACCATAACGCTATATCCTTGCTTAGTTGCAGCATCCACCGCCGATGAAACAATCGATGCAAAGAAAGGATGAGAAATGACCGGATAGATTCTTGAATGTATAACCAAACCGATATTATTGGTTTTCTTAGTAATCATAGCTCTGGCGAGGCTATTTGGTTTGTAATTTAGTTCCTGAGCGATTTTGAGTACCTTTTCTTTACTTACATCACTGTAAGAGCCAGAATTAGAAAGAATTCGTGCAACAGTAGATTTCGATACTCCAGATAAACGAGCAATATCTTTAATCGTTACCATGAAAATGCCCCCTTTATCTATTGGTAACGTTCCCAATATTAGTTTATCGTTCTTTCTTGTTTTTGAGAAGATGGAATAGTCTGAATAATTTTACGTATGCACTATTAGACTATTTGTTGACAGCTATCTTATCTGTACCACTGTCTTCAATTCTATCAAAACTTGCATCTTCCAAAGATTTACCTTTTGGCTCGTATTTGCGGCCAGTTATTCCATAAATAGCAAGGAGAAGTCCACTAAATCCTAAAAGTTGGATGGTTGTAGAGAAGCCTATTTTCTCAATTCCAACAGGCACAATATAGGCGGTAAATGCCACCATAAAACGCGCACCTGCATTTGAAATCCCCTGTGCTCTTCCGCGTAAATGGGTAGGAAGCAATTCAGTTGGTATAACCCAGAACGAGCATGCCCCAAACTTATCCACTATGGCAAGGCTGTAGAATGTCAGCAAAAACCAAAACGGATACTTTTCAATTCCGGTTGACAGTATCATAGCAATGACAAATCCAGCCGAACATGCAAATATTACTGTGTTAAAGCGACCGATTTTATCAAGATATTTATAGGCAAGAAGTGCTCCAATCATAGCACCAACCCAAAGGAAGGTTCCTGCAAAAATGGAAAAGACTTCACCTAAATTCCCAACATATTTAATGACATAAGTACCTGTCACACTGCTCACTGAACCCCATAAAGGCGCGGCGGTTAAGATAATAAAACCGAGAAGCGCTTGTCTTGTATAAGGCTTTCTAAAAACATCTAAATATGATGCTTTTTTCGTTGGTTGGGAATGATCCCTTTGTTGATAGCTAGTAATAATGCTTTCGGACATGCCTAATTTCGTTAAGGCTTTCCTCGCCTCTTTCACTCTTCCTTGCTGCAATAACCATCGCGGGGATTCAGGAATATATGCACGGCCTAACAGAATTAACGCAGCTGGAACCGCCCCAAATGCAAATAGCCATCTCCAGGCTCCTTCACCGATATTTAGATACAATATTCCACCTAAAACCTGGGCAACTATGGCACCAAGAACCCAAACGATTTGCGGCAAAGCTCCTGCAAAAGCCCCCCTTTTTTCACGGGGGGAGATCTCAGCAAGAAAAGCCATACTCGTCACAATATCTGCTCCCACTGCAATACCGATTAATAATCGAACAGCCAACAGTTGCTCAAAGTTCATGACAAACGCAGAAGCAATAGATAAAATAATGAAGCTAATCAGAGTAACAACGAATACTTTTTTTCTTCCTAACCGATCCGTTAACTCACCAAATATTAATAACCCAATTCCAGCACCCACAAAAGCAGCTGCCCCGAGCAACCCTACTTGAGAAGCAGTTAAACCCATTTCAGGTGTTAACATGATTAAGGCAGCTCCCATAACCAACAAATCATAACCGTCAACAAATTCCCCAAGTGCAACCAGCCATATCGCAAGTTTACGAAGCGGTGTCATTTTGGCATCATCAAACGTCGAAAAGTCAGTAGAAGACATCTTTCCCCATCCTTCCATAGATTGAAATTTACCCTTTTAATCTATGTGTGGCGGGAACGTTCCCATTTCTTGGTGAAAGGGATTAATGAAAATAGTAAGGGATGATAGAAATCTTGTCAATTATATTTTTGAATTTTCAAAAAACATATCAATAATTAAGAATGATATTCTCATTCCACTATGTAAGCAGATGAACATAATCTTTGTTCAGTGTCTTATTCTTCTACTAATAAAACGGTGAGTTTTTACTCAGGATGTATGAAATGTTTACTATCAAATTCCTATCTCGAGATAATAGTTAAGTCACACTTATTATACTTTAAGTCTAGTTAAATCGAATCAGTTGCTTGTTTATGGTGGTAAATAATCATTATTTTAAGATAAGATAAGAGGGTTTTGTAGAAAATTGTTGAATCCCTTACCTACCGTCGCCAAGCTTGCTTGGAAAATACTATCGAGGAGTGATTTATATGTTAAAGCGTTTCGTGGCAGGTGCCGCATCTTTACCATTATTAGTTTCATTGGCTCTCCCAGCTTCGGCTGTTGAGTCTGAAGTACAGGAGGCTTCTTTTACCACCTCTGTTAAACAAGAGGCTGCTACACAAGAGGTTATCGTGCGTTATAAGGATTCAATTTCCGCTTTTTCTGCTCAAAATACGATTTCAACGTTTGGTAAGGTCGTTGATGCAACAGAAGATTTTTCAGTTGTTAAGGTGAATGGAGATGTATCTGAGGCGATTAAAAAGTTAGAGAGCCTTGATTCTGTAGAATATGCAGAGCCTAACATTACTTTACATGCAAGCTATGTTCCTAATGACCCCGATTATCAAACGAAACAATACGCTCCTCAAAAGGTTAGTGCTGAACAAGCTTGGGATACTACTCAAAGTTCGTCAAATGTAAAAATCGCTGTTATTGATACGGGAGTTGATTACTACCACCCAGATCTAGCTGGGAAAGTCATCAAAGGGGCCGATTTTGTCGATGACGATAACGATCCGATCGATGAAAACGAACATGGCACACATGTCGCTGGTATCGCTGCTGCGAACACTAATAACGGCATCGGAATCGCAGGGCTTGCTCCTAAAGCTCAAATTCTAGCTGTTCGTGTATTAGATGCTAACGGAAGCGGATCGCTAGATGATGTGGCACAAGGAATTCGCTATGCGGCAGACCAAGGGGCTCAAGTAATCAACTTAAGTCTCGGTGGCTCAGTTGGTACACAAACCCTTCAGGACGCAGTTAACTATGCTTGGGATAAAGGTTCCGTTGTTGTAGCGGCTGCAGGAAATTCTGGGGTTTCTCTACCAAGCTACCCCGCTTATTATGAAAATGCGATCGCAGTTGCCGCAACAGATCGAAACGACCAAAAAGCGTCCTTCTCTAACTTCGGAACGTGGGTTGATATTGCAGCACCTGGTGTAGATATCTATTCTACGATACCAAATAATCAATATGCGAGCTTCTCTGGAACTTCCATGGCTTCACCGGTTGTTGCTGGTGTAGCAGGATTATTGGCTGCTCAAGGTAAAAACGCTTCGCAAATTCGCGCAGCCCTTGAAAATACAGCGGATCCTGTAACCGGCACGGGTACACTGTTCCAAAACGGACGCGTGAACGCAGCAAAAGCCGTTCAATAATAAAGAATGAATGTTTCAAAACCTCTGTGACTTCTAGTTTCAGAGGTTTTTTGTTTAAATTTCTCCGCTTATTGAAACACTGATAATAAGATGATGGTGGTAAGAGCGGAGGAATTCATATGTTTGGTTTTGGAAAAAAGAATAAGCATGACCAAGGTAAGCAAAATGGAACAGATGTCTCGTCGACAAAAGCAGAGAAGGAACAATCGGAAAGAGAAGCCGAAGAAAAGATCGTGTACTTCTTTTTAATCGGTACCGCGATACTTGGTACAATCCTTTTATACCTTGGCATTTCAAAAGAGTTTACCTAAAGAAGCTCTCTAGATAATGCGAGAAACGGTCCTCGGTAGGGGACCGTTTTTTGTTATTGAGTCTGATTTGCGTGGAATTAGGTGTAAATCAAGATTATTAGTCTTTAGACAAATTTCACATATTCCATTTTGCCAAAGCTAACTCCCCACTTGGCTTTTTCTATGCAAAAATAATTGTTTGATGTAGAAGGATACCGGCAAAATGTGTCGAAGTTTGAATCTGACAAGTCATAACACCTGTTACTCCAGCAAGATTATCCTCATCAGCAGCTTCTATCACAACACGTGGTTTAAGGTACTAACTTCTTCATCACAGGGTTTTATACCATATGTGTTTTCCTTTACGGTGCTCTAGCCTATTTGATTTCGTTTTGTTTTCAACAGCAAATCATTCTTTTTTCGTGAGAGATTCTTGAATTTGCAGGCATTTTGACCGATACAAGTGATTAGAGGGAGGTTTGGCGATGGAACAGTGGCTTTCATTTCGAATTTCATTTGATATCTTTTCAATTTACATCTTACTCGCCGCTTTTATTATAGTCGGCATTTTATCTGGCGTACTTCGAACTGCCTTACCAGAATGGTCTGTTAAAATCTTTAGTTATGCTGGATTCGTGGGAGTCGTGTTTGCTTGGTTGAAGCTTTTGGAATACTAAATTTTACTTACATAAAAAAAACGCCCGGAGGTCCCATGATGGCCACCGGGTGTTTCTTCGTTTAGATCGATTTAAACAGGAGCTTTCTTAAAACAGGCATCAAGTAATCAACAAGTTCAGCAGCACTTGGTACCACAACGTTTTGCGGACCATAGATATTCTGCATGAGTTTCTCTTCTTCTTCTGTTATTTCACCGTTTGCGATGAACATGCCGATCGTTTCGATTCCGAGCTTTCGTGTATGGGTGACGGCTTCGTGAGTATCGAGTACACCATGTGTTTCGTAATCAAAAGCAGCCGGTTCACCGTCGGAAAAGACGAGCAGTACTTTTTGCTGTTCCGGACGTTTTGCCAGTTCTTCGCTCATTCGGCGGATGGAATAGCCGTCACGGTTATCTTCTTGGGGCTCCAATTGAATGATCGAAGCACCTGGCTGATGAAGAGAATTTCGGTACGAGATCACTTCATGAAAGTAGTTCGGCTGGTCGTCACTTGTCGCGTCAGCTGCGTCTTCCCAGAAACCTACGACGGAATGAGGAATCCGGAGAGCTTTTAATGTTTCATGGAAAAGAACGATCCCTTTTTGCGTCTCTTCCATCTTGTTAAACATCGATGCTGAGCAGTCGACTAAAAGCGTAAACGTCGTATCTAGTTCATGCTGAGACTCTTGTTTTTTTCTAAAAAGTCTCGGGTTTTTGTCGGTTGCAAGTCTCGTAAGCTTTTTACCTAGTCTTCCAAAATGCAGGTCTTCTCTTGGTGCTGATCGTTTATGTTCCATCGTTTTGAGGAAGTTTTGTTTGAGCTGTGTAACGAATGGGGCAACCTCTTGTTCATAAAGCTGGTATTGAGCGAATTCTTCAGAAGTTGCCGGTTTAGCAGGCAGTACATGCTCTGTCACGTTTTTGTTTACTTCACCGTATCGGTAGTGTGTTGATGAGTCTGAGCCGGTCTGATTGTTGTCCGTTTCCGCTTCATGTTCGTTTTGTGTGTTGAAGTCGTTGTTGTCTGTCGTTTGTGCGCTCGTTTGGACAGATCCGAACACGGCATCCCCACTATCCGCTTCTCTAGCCGCTTCGCCTAAAAGATCGGTATTCGTTCCTTGATCAAGGTCCATCTGTAAAAAGGAGTCTTGCGGGTCGGATGTTTCATCATGCCAGGAGGAATACTCTTCTTTTTCTGGGTCGTCTTTCTTGTCCTCTTTATCTTCGTCCTTTTGGATCGTTTTTTTCGTTTTGGTTTCAGTGTTTCGGGTGAGGTCGTCGAAATGTTGATCTTCTGATGCGTCATCATCCGCTTTCGGCTTATCGCTAAAGCTGCGGTAAGCTGTTTTCATGTCGGAGAATTCCGTGTGTTTGATCATGACATTTGCCATCTTTATTATGGTTTGAGCGATATCTTGGGTCGATTTTGCGGTTGGGAGCTCTTCAAGCAGTAATGGTTTGAGCTCTTGATAGAGTTCCTGCGTTTCAGACGGAACAGCCACAAAGCGTCTATTTGCTAAAAGAATAGCATGGCAAAACAAAGCGTCAAGAATGCGCTTTTGCTGGATATGTTTTTTGAATTCACGTTGGTAATGTACCTGGAACGTCTCTTTGCGAAGGTTGAACGCATGAGTCATTCCAGGTCTTTTTTGTATGCAGATTTGTTCCAAACGAACGTCTTCTGCAAAAAGCAGCATCTGTTTCAAGAACTCATGGTGCGGATGGGATTTCAATTCATCGAGCGTGTTCCAGATCACCTGATCATCAGTGTGAAACATGGTACCAAAACTGCGTAGATACACGTCGGATTTCCAGCCTTCAAGCTGAATCTCCCGTGGGTATGGGTTCCAAAACTGACTGACATGGGTGATGCCTTTTTTTCTCTCTAGGTTAGAATGGTACGAAAAAGAAACGTCCATTTTCTTCACTTTTGAGAGGGAACGCGCAAGGTCGATCAGCTGCATATGAACGAATGAATCGATCTTTGTATCCGCAAAAACAAGGAATTTCATCTAGGCGAAACCTCCAAAATCATCGTGGGAAATAAATTGTTTGGGGTCTGACCCCATTTCCCAAGCTTACACAAACAGCGTCGCGGCCACGTTAGCGACGAGGGCTCGTTCGCGTGCGTCTTCGAGCTTGTCCGCGATTGCGCGCTGGATCGCACGCTTTGGCGGCAAGTAGACAGAGAGATCAGCAGCATCCAATAGTGCTCGGATGGAAGCAGCGTCCTCAGACAGATGACCTGCTTTCGCCTGACCGATCAGATCTGAAGAAAGCTGAACAAACTTCTCGAGCACTTCTTCGTCTTTTTGCTGAGACTGACCTTTCAGCATGTCTTTTAACGTATCTCCTTGAATATATGGCACCTCGATTACGACGAATCGATTTTTCAGCGCTTCATTCAATGGTACCGTTCCGATGTAGCCTTCGTTGATCGCAGCGATCACATTGAAACCTGGTTTAGCTTTTACCACTTCACCTGTAAATGGGTTCGCGATCGTACGGCGGTAGTCTAACATTCCGTTTAGAATCGGCAATGTTTCCGGCTTTGCGATGTTGATCTCATCGATATATAGGAAGTGACCGTTGTTCGCTGCCTTCGTTACAGGTCCGGGAATGAATTCGATTTCTTGTTTGCCTTCATTATAGCTAAGTGTTTTATGGCCAAGAAGGGCTTCCGCATCAAGGTCAACAGATGCATTCACCTGATGCAAGGGCTGACCGAACAAATTTGACAGCAACTCGGCGAGCTTTGTTTTACCTGATCCTGTCGGCCCTTTAAGCAACACGTTCTTCCCTAATGCAAGAGCGATCACCGCGTCTTCCACGAGCGAGGTGTCTGGCGCCGTGTATCCTGGCTCTCCGATCAAATCTCTATAAAAATCGGGTAATTTCTCTATTCGTTCTGCTGCCTCATTCTGCAGCTTTTCTTTTATCTCAATCGGGATTTGAAGGTTCATTTTAAAAAATCCTTTCTTTCATCTCTCCACTATCTATCTACAGTATTTCCAGTAATTTCGGTACATAAATCTTTACACACTGTAACATTGTAAGCTTTTTCAAGGCAAGTTGGGTGTTTTATCAACATAAAAGCTCTGATCCATAAAGTGATCAGAGCTTTTGTTTAAGATCCTGCCTTCTCTTTTCTGTAGGACATGTAAAAGTAGATGCCGATTAAAATAAACGGGATCGTGACCGTTAAAATTAACTTCATTTCTTGATTAAGTGAAGTCATCTTTATCAGCAATTCCGGTGTAAACAGAAGTACAGGAATAATAATCGTAAACCACGTTTTGCTCCATATGGAGATTGAGACAAAAATGAGAACAGCAATGAAGGCAGCTGCAATGTTACCCTTTATACCTAAATGAATGATCATAGGCGAATCCACCCTGTCATTTAAGATTAATAAACCTATAAACAAAGTTATGGGCAAGCAGCCAATTAAGAATAAAACCATCCCATTAGCTGTTTTGGACAATTCCATGCTCGCTGTATACTTGAATATCTTCATATATACTACTAATAAAATCAAACAAAGGAGTGGATATCCGATTACTTGAATGAGCGAATATTTCACACCGCTGCGAATTGCATCCCCTAATAAGATGTAAGCGAACACACCCAAGAGCAATACCGGAACATACTTGATCAATGCCATAAAGTCCACCGGCATCTCTTTTGATAACTGTTCCATGTAAGTTTTTGGAGAGTGACCGATGATATCCTCAGTTGATTTCCCGTGCTTTTCAGCTTCCAAAAGATGGTCTTCCAGTTCCGATACGATATCTTCAATCTCATCTTCTTTTTTTCCGCTCGTGGTCAAATAAAGCCTTAGGTTATCTAAAAAATCTTCACTTCTTTTTGAAAGTTTGTTCGGCTGCACATTCATTTTTCTCCACTCCCTTTCCTTTGGATAATTTGATCGACTGAACGGCTCAATTGATTCCAGCGTTCAATGAAAGCTGCCAGTTCTTCCTCGCCTTTTTGGGTTAAGGCATAATATTTTCTCCTAGGGCCAGCCGTTGATTTTTTAAGTGTTGTGGTGACGAGCTTTTCTTTTTGCATGCGTAATAGCAAAGGATAAATGGTTCCTTCACTCGTTTGATGAAATCCAAATGACGCTAGCTTTTCTGCTAGTTCGTATCCGTAAACTTCTCCTTCATCTATAATCGCTAGCAAACATCCGTCTAGAATCCCTTTTAACATCTGAGTAGATGACACGTAATCCACCTCATTTATTCGCTATCCTGTATTACAAGATATATTTGAAAGATAAAATACCTTGCATTACAAGATATACATTTATTATAAAATACACTATCTTGTTTTACAAGGTATTGTTATTATCTTTAATCTGTCTTTTTATTTTCTTCTTTTTTCATCAATTCCACGATATGCGGTTTCGGCTCCCAGCAATTGAACGTATAATCTGGTTTCGTCTCATAACCAAGCCGGCTGCAATAGTAATACATGCCCTGTTCCGTTTTCAGGGGCTTAAAATTCACGCAAGTCGCGCAGCAATGATACTTGTTTGTTTTCATTGGAGTCACTTCCTTTTGCTACCGGTCCGTAAAGTAGCTTTTGATGATCGCCATATACTCTCTCACATGAGCTTGAGGAATGGATGAAATCCTAAGCGATGACCCGAGCCCTTCCGCTTCAATCCCAATACGCTTTGCGATCATTTTTGTTCGAAAAAGATGAAAATCACTTGTTACGATTAACACTTGATCCTCCGGTTGTATCATCTCTTTCGTATATAAAAGGTTTTCGTATGTACTCGTCGCTTTTTCTTCAATAATAATACGTTGTGGCTGGAGTGTCGGAAGAATAAGTAAAAAAGATTAAAAGGCGTATTAATAAAAGAAAAGCGATATCGTCCGCCTGATGCGGACAATATCGCTTAAAATGTATTTGTCTGGGGTCTGTCCCCCTTTGTGAAACTACCCAAAATGTAGGCAAAGAACGATAGTACAACCGGGATTACGACCGTGTGCATTCCCCAAAGGTTAGGATCGTTCAAGTGAAGCCACATATAGGAGCCTACCCCGACTAAAATCGAAGCAATGGCCCCCGTTGCATTTCCTCTCTTCCAATAAAGGCCCATCACAATAGGCCAGATAAAGGCTGCTTCTAAACCACCAAAGGCGAAAAGATTCAACCAGATCAAAAGATCAGGCGGGTTGATCGCCATTGCGAATACACTTAATCCTACTACTGCTGTAATCCCAAAGCTTAATCTTTTTACGAAACGTTCACTAGCATCGGGTTTTATATAATTGATATAAACATCTTTAATAATTGCTGAACTAACGAGTAGAAGGACGGAATCAACGGTAGACATTACTGCCGCAAGCGGCGCAGCAAGAACGATCCCTGCTAACCATCCCGGCAGTACTTCAAGTGCTAGTAATGGCATCACTTTGTCCGGCACTTCAATGCCAGGAAGAATCACTCGTCCGAAGACTCCAGCCAAATGCATGCCAAGCATGATAAACCCAACCACAAACGTTCCGATGATCATAGCACGGTGCATCGCTTTCGAATTACGATAGCTCATAGCGCGTACCGATATCTGTGGCAACCCAACGACACCAACGCCGACTAATATCCAAAAAGACGATACGAATAATGGTGTAAGTGATTCGTCCGAACCAAAAGGAGAAATCAGATTAGGATTTTCCGCTTTTAGCTCGCCCATGATGTTTTCAATACCGCCACCTGCCATAACCGTTCCCGCTAATATGATAACTGTCCCGATTACCATGACGACACCTTGAATGGCATCTGTTATCACAACCGCTCTGAATCCACCCGCTATGACATACACCAATACTGAAGCTGAAAAAGTAAATAATGCAGTCGTGTACGATACACCTGTAAACGATTCGATCAGCCTTCCGCCTCCGACCCATTGTGCAGCCATGGCAGAGAACAGGAAGATTACAATACTCACTGCGGATAAAATAACTACCCACTTGCTTTCATATCGGGATTTAAGAAAATCAATCAGTGTAACCGCATTGATCTTTCGGGCTACGATCGCAAATTTTTTCCCTAAAACCGCGAGTGTAAAGTATCCTGTTACAAGCTGCGCCATCGCGAGAAGAACCCATCCAAGACCGAGCTGATAGGCCGCACCAGGTCCACCGATGAAACTCGAAGCACTCCCATATGTAGCGACCATCGTCATGGCAAGAACAAACCCTCCAAGCTCACGACCTGCTAAGAAGTAGTCTTGTAAAAAAGAAGGTCCACTCTTGATGTGCTTTGATGTATAAATGCCAACTAAAAAAACAAGTATTAAAAAGACAGCTAAAGGAAGAATTACGTCCCAGTTCATTGAGAGCCACCCTCCCTTTCTTGATCATCTGCATCAAATGGAACTTCTTTAAAGAAGAACTTAACCATAATATAGACGAGTATTGTAAAAACGATAAAACCAACAATACAGCTATAAAAAAACCAAGCAGGAAAGCCTAGTATGTATGTATATTCCTTAACCGGCCGGCCACCTAGCCCATATGCGAAAGCATACCACCAAATGAAGTTCAAAACCGCAAGTACCGTCCCCATGATCGCTTCTTTATTCGAGATCTTGTATCGCCAGTCATTCCCTTTTTTCATCGTACAACCTCCCCGAACTTACCATCAAAAAGAATAAAAAGCTCCTCCATTACTATGGCAAATTCCTAAACGCTTGTCGAGTTCTTTCGACTAATTGTACACTTCGAACTAGTCATTTATACTCCTTGTTTCACTTCAATAAAAATAGTTTTGTCCTTTAAGGTATTGCCGTTTTCATTTCGGCTAGATTAGGAGGAAAGAATATGAGTATTTCCGGGGAAATTTGATAGAATGTGCGGTGAAGATACAACACTCGACAACATATGAAGGGTAACATTCTAAAATCACCCTAAAAGAGCTGGTTGTATATTGCTTTTCGCTAAGGTGTTTTACTCGAAATCGCTGAGGGAAATAAATTGTTTGGGGTCAGTCCCCATTTCCCACTTTGACCCCGTTCGTTGTAAAATGAAGATATAACTTAAAAGGAGGTGATATCTATTCCTAGAACCCGCCGCATTTGGTACCCAGATGCTGTATATCATGTAACGACACGTGGAAATCGCAAAGAACCCCTCTTTTACTCTCATTTGGATTTCCATCGCTATCTTAAGATCTTAAGTCACTGTGTACGAAAGCATTCTGTTGATTTATTCGCTTATTGCCTCATGTCGAACCACACTCATCTTCAAATTCAGTGCAGCAAGTCCCCACCTGGAGAATTCATGAAAGAATTAAACGAAACTTACGCTATGTATTTCAACAAGAAGTATGAACTTACGGGGCATGTGTTTCAAGGCCGCTATGGTTCAGAATTAATCGAGGACCGTTCCTACCTCTTAGACACGAGCCGATACATTCACCTGAATCCGGTAGCCGCAGATGTTGTCATGTACCCTCTTGAATATCCATGGAGCAGTTACCGTTACTATGTAACCCAGTCGGTATGCCCCTTCGTTGATACCTCTATGATCCTAGAACAATTTCAACATTCGAAACCTCAGTATCGTGATTATGTAGAAAGCAGGACCTCACCGGTAGCAGAACTTTAGCCTCATTTGATACATTTCTATCAAAATACAGATAGTAGAATAAGAGAAAGCCGAGCTTGTCCTTCTCATGAAGACAAAACTGGCAAAATGTATTTGTATGGGGTCTGTCCCCCTATATCTGTAAAAAAATAATAGACTAGACACAAAATATAGTATATAATTAGTACAAGATTTACCGATATAAATGGTGCAGAATTATTTGAGGGGGAATGGACCATGAGCCGAAGCAATGCTCTTGTCTTAACTACAGAGATAGACGCCATTCGCACGACCATGTATGAGGTAAGTAAGAAAGTAAACAATCTAGCAGATCCATTGCTCGTTCAGTTGAGCCAAATTCTAGATGAAAAGTTAAACAAACTAGATCAAATTAAAGATTGCGCCTAATAAAACAACCATATAAAAGCGAACGTGTACCGGTGTCCATGTCTTTATTGATAGGAAGCCGGTTTTTTATTTTTAAAAAAAGCCAGCCCAGCTTTGTAAGTCTTTAACCAAATTTCTCTCCGGTCATGATCGTCATAAAGTCGTTAAAAAAGTACGTGTAATTAAAGTCAAAGGCGATCCGATGCTTTTTATCTTCTTCACCAAAATTGATATATGGCCGAATGTCAGCAATACTTTGACCTCTGGCAATCGCATCGTCTCTAAGACCAATGTGTACAGGCAGCGTTCTGTAGGTGAACATGTCCTCTCGAATAACCGCCATCAATGTAATCGCATCATGGACCGGACTTCCTTGGATGCTCGGGTTGGTTTTTTTATAGAACTTATAATAGAAATCCAGCAATGGTTTTACTAAAGGAGCTTTCCCTTTATAGTCAATATAGTCCACCATCTCTGGTGTGACTAATGCGCGGTCCGTTACATTTAACGGGATAATCGTCAGGTTGTTTGCGTATGTAAGAACGATCTTAACCGCAATGGGATCGCCATGAAAGTTTGCTTCAGAAACTGCCGTAACGTTACCCGGGACCCAAAACGCTCCACCCATGATATAGTAAGCTTTCACTTTTTTCATTAAGGATTGAAACAAGATAAACATCGTTGCTAGAGAGGTAAGTCTCCCAACATTTACGATGATTAGTTCGTTTTCATATTGATTGATTAGATTCACTATCTCGAAAAAATTTTCAATCACCCCTTCATATAGACCAGGTACGATTGGTCCTAAGCCGTATTCTCCGTGAACTTCTGGGTAAAATTTGGGCTGTTCTCCCGTCATAGGAACTTCTGCTCCACCAATGGTCTTTACATCTTGGGGAAAATGAAACAGTTTGGCGATATAATGTACGTTCGCTATCGTCTGTTCTCTGGAGACATTTCCATAGTCCGAAACAACGCCAACGATATCAATTTCGTCATTAAGGTATGCGTAAGTTAAAGCGATGGTATCATCAATCCCCACATCCCCAAAGAACAAAACTTTTTGCCCCATAGCAAAAACCCCTTTTAGGTTTTTCTTTTATCCTATTAAGAGGTATGTTTTTTTATGAAATTTGCTCCTCAAAACTATTCCAGAAACCTTTTCTTTCGTTCTGGTGTTGGAATCATACAGCTTTCCCGTTTCCCAAACCATTTGTACCGGTTTAAGGCGACCTTCTTATAAAAGAAATTACGGATTGCTTTTGGAATAACGAACAGAACTTTCCCTAAGCTGTATGGAAACTTTAGATGGTGCGTTACCTTTAACACCGCGTCAGATTCTGTATATACGTGATTATTTGCTATCAGGATGACCGAGTTTGTTTCGTTGGGATCCATTTTATAATGTGCCAAAAGCTTCTTCCCGGCTTCAGACTGGATAGCAGCAAATGCAAGATCGGGTTTCTTTTCGTTTTTTAGTATGAACTGCACACTGGAATTACAGAGGTTGCATACTCCGTCAAAAAGTAGGACAGCCGGATATCCCTTCACTAGATCACTCATTGGTTCCCCCCCAATCTGCTTTCGTTTTTGTTTATTCTATTTTACTCATAATCTTGAAGTAATTATAATAGTAGTCTACCCTTTAAACAGTACTATTCACCAAAATATAGTAGTATAATCAACTGAGTGTGAAGGAAAGGTGAAGAGGAATGAAATCTAAAACGTTTAAAAAAGAAGCGAAACAACAATTAAAAGGACAATGGGGCCGAGCAGCAATATTTACTTTGTTTTTCGGTGCTTTATATTATGTAATTCCACTGCTTATCGAAATAAATCAGAGCGGCGGTTTTGAAAACTGGCTATCCACCGATCCTTCTGAGGGTACTCAAGCAAGCACGTTTATCGTTACACTCGTATTGCTTCCCTTGTATGTCGGATATCTGTGGACGTTCTTATCTGTCGTTCGTACAGGAGAAAGAATCAAGTTTTCCAGTCTCTTTCAAGCCTTCTCAGAGATCAGCATGTACTTGAAGCTCCTTGGAACGTATCTCCTCACGATGGTCTATTTGTTTTTCTGGTTCCTGCTTTTAGTAGTTCCAGGGATCATTAAGGCGTTTGCTTATTCACAAACGTATTTCGTGCTAAAAGATAACCCTGAGATCGGAATCAATGCGGCAATCACAAAAAGCCGTAAGCTGATGCACGGCTATAAGTGGAAATACTTCGTTCTTCAGCTGAGCTTTATCGGCTGGATCCTTTTAAGTATAATCACTTTGGGAATCGGATTTATTTGGCTCTCTCCATATTTAAGCACGGCTAATGCCGCATTCTATAATGAATTGGTAAAAAGACAGAGCGATGAAGAAGAAGCCGCTTAAAAGAAAAATAGGTTGAAATGGTAAACCCCGGGATTGTCCATTCGAGATGGACAATTCCGGGGTTTTTGTATTTGTTTGGGGTCAGACCCCATTTCCCTAAATATTTCCCACAACTAGGACATATCTATCAGTAGTGAAGACAAGACATCTGAGGGGTGGCATTATGGATCAACTTACTTTAATCATCGTGGGGGTCATTGGATTTCTGATTTTCCTAGGCATCGTGGGCTATACACAGACCGCTTATCATCTTCGGAAATGGACGAAAGAAGTACAGCAGCTTGAAACGAATCCAGAACAGCAGGCATATTCACAGTGGATTCAGCGTGTCACAACGGACTATAAACAGTTTCACCTGGCAGGTGTGCCGCAGCTCAACACACAGGCGCTTATCGAAAAACATTTGTACAACGAACGCATTCCGTTACTCGGCATCTTCCGCGTGCCTGTCGGCAACATTCAGAAACTATTAAATCAGCTTCCGTCTTTCACCATTATCCTTGGTGTACTCGGAACATTTATCGGGCTCACCCTTTCCCTGTTATCGATGCAGGACACTTTAATGACGCTTGGCACCCAACCGGCGGATTCAAATCTTACGTTAAATTCGATCATCTCATCGCTCACGGCACCTTTTGAAGGGATGAGTGTTGCCTTTTTTACGAGTATCGCGGGGATTGGCGCGGCACTCTTTCTTAACCTAATTCAATCCGGCTTTTTTTCACAAGGTACTTCCCTTTCTTATATGCAAAACAAGCTTTTAGCAGATTGCGAGGTCTATCTGGATCATCATGTGAACAGTGTGCTCATCAACGACAAGCCGCAAGATTCTGTTGAACGCTTGCTTGATCGCCTTGCCGCACGTGTGGAATCTTCCTTTGACAAAACACTTGGAGAATTTGCTTCACAGATGGTGAATTTCACGGCAGGTCTAGAAAAAGCGATGGAAGACGTAAACGGTATTTTTGAAGCGCAGCGTCAGCATTCAGAGCGTTTTGCCGCTTCCGCCACCCAGCTCGATGAGTTTGGCCAGCGTTTTAACGAGACAACAAAAGAACTAGGCACCATTCAAAAGACCGTCGACACGAGCATCAATGCGCTCGCCAAAAACATCTCCTCGTTCGAGCAGCAGCTCAAAACGAGTAACGACCGCCACACGCAAGGCCAGCAAAAGTTTGAACAGCTCATCCAGCGTTCCGATAAAATGCTGCAGGAAGCTCAGCGCCGGTCAGAAGAACATGCACAGAGCATGCTCCGCGGTATGCAGGAACAGCTTCAGCACTACCAGAACCAGCATGAAGCGCTCGAGAACCGCCTCGCCCAAAAACAGGATGAGTGGCATTATCGCTATGCTGAAAAACAAGGCGAATATGGCAGAGCGTCAGCGGACTTCGCATCATCTGTCGGCCAACTCGAAAAAAGCTTTTATTCCGCGGTGGAACACATCAAAAGAGATTTTACAGACCAAGTCCGAAACATCATGGACAGTCAGAGCCGTCAGCTCGCTTCTGCCCTTCATAACTCGCAAAATCAGCATGGCCGTGATGATGAGATGCGTGAACTTGCACGTACGCTTGAAAATCTGCATCAAGGCTTGAACCGCAGCATCACGGATAACAACCGCACACTTTCCGATATGTATCATCTCTTGCAGCGAATCTATCAAGCCGCTATGAATCAATCGAACCAGGTTGTCTATGAGACTCGGATTCCGCGTCAGCCTGAATATGTGGCCGATGAACGCATGCCTGAGATTAGGAGACGATAACAGCTATGAAGGCACGTAAATCTTACTACCACCTAGACGATCAGGATACGAAAGAGATTTTCTGGCCGAGTTTTACCGATATGATGGCCATGATGGTACTCGTCATGGTGTTCATTGCGATCCTCGCGTATGTGCAGAGCATCTATAACGCGTATGATCAGGCGCAGATCAAACGTGAGCTCGGTCAAGTGGCTGAGGTGAAGAAGCATATTTCTGACCTCATCCAAAAACAGCTGGAAGAAAATGTGGGTAAAGACAAGATCGTCCGCGGTCCGAACAACACGATCTCCGTGGAGGGAAATATTTTATTCGATACCGGAAGTGCCGAGATCTCTGAAAAAGGAAAACAGGTGCTTGATCCGCTCGCCGATGCGCTTGCTGCGATCATCGAAGAAAAGGACATGAGCCAGTACCTCTATATCATCTTGATCGAAGGCCATACCGACTCGGTTCCCTATGACAATTGGTCACTTTCCACTCAGCGTGCGGTGGCGGTCGTTGATTATCTCGGAAAAGCAAATCCGAAACTCGCTAAAAAAGAGTATGCACAGTACTTAGCGGCAACCGGCTACAGCGAATATAAGCCGATCGCAAAAGGCAATTCGGCTGGGGCACTCCAAAAGAACCGCCGGATCTCCTTTCAAATCATTCTGGATGATGACAAGTGGCAGACCAAGCTGAAGGAAATCGTGGATCAGTAATCGCGCAAAAACATCCATCCTGCATGCAAAAAAGCATCGGTGTTTAAGCCGATGCTTCTTTCTTTATGATAGATACTTTCATTACGATTATTTCTTTTTCACCGGTATCCAGATCTCGCTTCTAAACGTTGGAGAAGTAGTGTCTTTATCTGCGTTCCATAGGATTTCTGGTCCTTTTGTCTGTTCATAATTCGATGACGGGAACCACTCCGAGTAGATGCGTCCCCAAACATTTTGCAGCGTTTCCGGAAACGGTCCGATCGCTTCAAAAACAGCCCATGTAGAAGCCGTAACCTCCAGCTTTTCTAAATGATCGGGACATTCCTTTGTTGTGGCTGCCGCAATATAATGATCGAGCTCACTGTTTTCAGCCAGTCTCTCTGAAAAGTTTGTGGATGCACTGATCAGTCCTTTTGGCTCGATGTTTGATAAATCTTTCATCTCGTTTATCAAGTCCATCGTCAAACTCTGCCACATCGCTGCGATCTCAGGATTTACCCCTTCATAGATCAGCGGTACTCTCTTTTTTATACCAACAATACGAAACGCGTCTTTCTCCACGATACGGTAGTTCATTTCATTTCCTCCTTGTATGGATAATTGGAAGGTCATGCGTGGATACGCTTTTAGCGAATGTTCATGCTTCTTAGCTTCTGATGGAGTCACGCCATGCAGCTGCTGAAAGGCTTTCGTAAACGCATCAGGTGAGCTGTACCCGAATTTTACAGCGACGTCGATCACCTTGGCATCACCATGTACAAGTTCAAAAGCGGCAAGCGTCAGTCTCCGCCGGCGGATATATTCGGATAACGGAACACCTGCGAGAAAATTAAACATCCGTTTAAAATGGTACTCCGAGCAATACGCACGTTTTGCAACTTCCCTCATATCAATCTCATACTCGAGATTCTCTTCCAAATACTGAATCGCATCATTCAACCGTTTAAGCGAATCCATTCAAAACCCTCCTTTCACCCTCAAGGATAGATGGAAATCCCATTCACTACCCGATAATCTATGTATTCATTTTAACGGATTTCTCTATATACATAAAAATCCCTCTCTTTTTTAGCACAAAAAAACAACCGCTGCTACGGGCAACGGCTGTTCCAAATTACTATATAAAAAGGGGGGGTAGTACTACTATTCCCAACCTACATTTTTTTATTCATCATTTTGCAAGTTTGATAGACTTTTTTTGCACAACCTCGGTTTTTCCATAATAACTGTGTAAAAACATGCCCAGCATGATGACAAGAACACCAAATAAAGACAGCACTGTTGGCGTTGCGATCGATAACAGCCACATTTCGCCTGCGAGTACGAAAATGATTTCAGCTGATTGGGTGGCTTCCACACCTGCTAGTTTAACAGGGTTGTTCGAACAAAGGTCCGTCGCTTGGAAAAAGAGTACCGTTGCGATGACACCAGATGAGATCGCGACTAAAAAACTTTGCCAAAGCTGATCTGTTGTCGGTGTTCCGGTTTGAAACCAGCCAACAGCCGCGAGGATAACCCACCACGGTAGAGATGCGATCGTCATACCGAAAGCACGCTGAAACGCATCAAGCCGTTTGTTCGTAACGATCATCATCTTTCGGTTGCCGAGCGGATAGGCAATTGCTGCTATAAGTACAGGCAGGACTACATGCAGCCAAGCCGCGCCGTTTACTCCGTCAGCCTCCTGAATTTGAACAAGTCCGACACCTGCTAAGATGAGCACAGAAAATCCGAGACCTTTAAACGGTATTTTCTGCCGAGCTCCTTTATTTTTCCCATCTCCTTCATAAAAAAACGGAACGAGCAAAGATCCCGCAACGATCGTAATCTGCCAAGTCGCGGCGACGAGCCATGCTTCTCCAAAACCTGCTGCGTACGTGATCGGTGCGTAAAACAAAACGAACGCGACTGAACTCCACAAAAACCATGTTCCAAAACGCGCTTTTAGTTCCTGAAATACGGGCTTGATGTTGCCTCGCATCCAGACGATGATCCACAGTAACGGGACCATATAAAAAAAGCGAAGCGATGCACTCCAGTACCAGCTTCCCCCTGTTAGATCCATCGATCGGTTCAATATAAAGGTGACGCCAAAGAAAAAGGCGGCAGCGATTCCCAACACTATCGGTTTCATCCTGATGACCCCCGCTTCCTTAAAAAGTATTCATTTGTTTTGTCCAGAATGCCTGTTACTCCATAATGAAACTATTCTATCATAAGGAAGTAAGAAGTTGGTTCAATGTTTTTGAGACACAAAAAAACGTCTGGCATGTCTCACCCAAACGTTCCACTCTATCTATCCTAATGGATTTTTTTCGATCGTTCCTTGTTTGATAACATCCCATGCTGCTTTTCCGTCTGTTGGATGTCCGTTGTGCGTGATCGGAATCAATGAAAAGAAAACAAAGTAGAAGGAGAAATACACGAACTGATACGTAAAGACGCCGGCCTTTATGATTTCCAAATGAATGAGTCCATTCACGACCAGCATGCTCAAGATCGTAAAAAGCGGACCTCCCAGATAAACCGCTACTAAATGCCTTCTTGTATGATTGCTCAAATTTTCATATTCACACCAGCCATCCCAAAAATAAAGCTTTCGAATATGACATGGACCGATTGTAAACAGTCTGTTGCCGCTTCCTATATGGATGCGCACGTGCCCGCCCGTTACTTTTCCAAAAAAGAGATGACCTGCTTCGTGGATAAAAGTCACGATCGGTAACACCAGAAAAAAGGAAAAGAAAAACTTCCACAAATCCTCGAACCCAAACATGAACATCCCTCCTATTCCCTAGTTTTTTCTATTACTAGGTATACTATTTCCTATCTCGTTTGCTCTCACACTAGGCTTTTGACCCGAATTTTTAACAGGAAAAGTAGATGGAGGGTTATTATTCCACAAAAGTAAAAAAGACGAAACCTCCCACTAGGTTCCGTCTTTCATCAAGCTAAAAATACAGCGCCATATCCAAGTGACCCAATAATCACGAAAACAGGTGATACCTTCACTCTCTCCATTAGGAAAAAGCTCATTGCGGCTAAAAACAAGGTATGCATCCAGCCTACACCTGTAAACGACTCGGAAAAGAATTGATACGCCATAATCCCAAGCAGCACAGCGATAGTGGGTTTTACATACGCACTCATATTCTTTACTCGTGGGGAATCTTTGAATTTATAAACAAGGCCGAGAAACGCGACCATGAGTATGAGCGATGGAGCGACTGTCGCAAAAACACCGACCAAGGCTCCGAGCCAACCGCCTTCTTGAAACCCGATATAGCCTGCCATTTTGGTGGCGATCGGTCCCGGCAATGTGTTGCCGAGCGCTAATACTTCAGTGAATTCGGTTACCGACAGCCACTCATACCGATCGACCACTTCATTCTCGATCAAAGGAATAGAAGCCGGGCCGCCGCCATAACCAAGAATACCTGGTATAAAAAACGCGAGAAATATATGCCAGTATGTCATCCTGTTTTTTCTCCTTCCCGCACGCGAACCGCATTTTCATTACGATCCTTCTTTTCTTTAACTGGACCAAATAATGCGTATGCCAGCAATAGTCCGATGATGATGCCTGGGTGCATACCGAGGAACTGTAGAAGCACGACACCAGCGAACAAGTGTAGAAGGCTTACTTTTAGTCCAAGACTCTTTTTGGAAGCTTGAACGAACTGCCAGGTCAACACGGCCAGCATCACTGCAACTACTGGTATAACCCCTTTTGTCATGCCTTGAACCCACGACTGATCTTTAAATTCTCTTAATGACGTCAGCAGTAAGATCATCAGGAAAATCGTCGGGAGCATGGTAGCCAGGAGCGCGATGGTGAGCCCGAGAAACCCAGCTACACGATACCCGATATAGCCTGCCATCTTGGTCGCGATCGGTCCCGGCAGCGTGTTCCCAAGCGCCAACACATCGCCGAACTCTTCATCGTTCATCCATTTGTATTTTTCGACGACTTCTTTATGGACTAAGGGAATCGAAGAGGGGCCTCCCCCGTAGCCAAGCATGCCTGACCGGAAAAAGGCAAGAAACAAATTAAGATACGTCATGTTATCAAGTCCTTTATTCTAGGTTGTTGTGGATGGTGTTTACCAAGCGGCAATCGAGCCATCTGTTCTACCTTCTGTTCCTCCCGCGAGCACGCCTGTTTCCGGGTCTCTCCAAATGATCTGGCCGCGGCCAAAGTTCCCCGAATCCATTGCAACCTGAACATCGTGCCCCCTTCTTGCTAATTCGTCTGCGATATGAGCAGGCAACGAGCGTTCAACGAGAACCTTTTTATCCTCGATCCATTGCCAGCGTGGGGCATCCAGTGAGGCTTGAGGGTTTAAGTGGAAATCGATCGTGTTCATCACGACCTGCACATGGCCTTGAGGCTGCATATATCCACCCATCACACCAAACGGACCTACCGCTTCCCCGTCTTTTGTTAAGAATCCAGGAATAATGGTGTGATACGTTTTTTTACCAGGTTCGAGCGCATTATCATGGTCAGGGTCTAACGAAAAATCGTGCCCTCTGTTCTGAAGTCCGATCCCTGTTCCGGGAACAACGACACCTGAACCGAAGCCCATATAGTTGCTCTGGATAAACGACACCATGTTACCGTCTCCATCGGCCGCTGCCAGATAGACAGTTCCTCCACTCGGCGGAGTTCCAGGCTCTGGCTGAAGGGCTTCATGCCCAATTAAGCCGCGTCTTTCTTCACCATATCTTTCAGACAACAGACCTTCTACAGAAACCCGCATACGAGATCTGTCCGTTACATATTTTTTAGCATCAGCAAAGCCAAGCTTGATCGCTTCAATTTGTTTATGATACGTTTCCGCTGATTCTTTTTCCGAAAAATCAAAGCCCTTTAACGTGTTGAGGGCCATGAGTGCTACGATTCCTTGCCCGTTCGGTGGAATCTCCCACACATCGTAACCTCGATAGTTCACGTTAATGGGGTCTACCCACTCCGGGTAAAAGGATGCCAAGTCCTCACGTCTCAGAAAACCGCCTTGAGATTCGGAAGCATCGGCTATACGTTGGGCGAGGAAACCTCTGTAAAAGGACTCGCCGTTTGTTTCTGCGATCTCTTTTAACGTTTCAGCATGGTCAGGTGAACGCCAGATCTCACCTACTTCCGGAGCACGTCCGTCAGGCGCAAAGGTTTTAAACCAGCTCTCAAATTCTTTACCTTTTAATTCCCGTTTGTACGTTTCATAAGCGCGTTTCCAGTACTTGCCGAGGATCGGCGTCAATGCGTAGCCTTCTTCTGCATAAGAGATAGCCGGTTCAAGGACCTCTTTTAGTGAAAGTTTACCGAACCGTCTCGAAAGCTCTGCCCAAGCTGCTGGTGCTCCCGGAACAGTGACTGGTAACCAGCCGAACTTCGGCATCGTGTCATACCCGGCCTTCTTCACTTCCTCGATCGAGATCCCTCTTGGTGCGGGACCGCTCGCATTCAATCCATGCAATTCACCGTTTATCCAGACGAGGGCAAAAGCATCTCCCCCGATTCCGTTCGATGTTGGTTCTACAACCGTGAGACAAGCTGCTGTGGCGATCGCAGCATCAATCGCATTTCCGCCTTTTTTTAAAATATCAAGACCCGCTTGTGCCGCTAAAGGCTGGCTAGTGGCAACCATCCCTTTCTTGGCGTAGACGGTCATCCTTTGAGAAGAATAAGGATGGTTCAACGCATTGTACGCTAGTTTTTGTTTTTTATGTGGCAATGTTTGGTTCGTTCGATTCATCTTCTTCACCTCTTGTATTTACCTTTCGTGGCAGGCGATAAAATGACCTTCATCAATCTCACGCCATGCTGGTTTTTCGATTGCACAATGTTCTTTCGCGATCGGACAACGAGTATGGAACGGACAGCCCGTTGGTGGATTAGAAGGACTCGGCAGATCGCCGGTCAGACGAATCCTTTCTCTTTTTCGCCCGACAGCTGGTCTTGGAATAGCTGACAACAAAGCTTCTGTATAAGGATGAGTCGGGTTATCATACAACTTTTCTACTGGCGCGAGTTCGACCATCTGTCCTAAATACATGACGAGCACCCGGTTACAGAGGTGGCGAACGACTCCGAGATCATGCGAAACGAACAAGTACGTTAGTGCGTGCTTTTCCTGCAGATCTTTTAATAGTTTAATAACTTGCGCCTGTACGGAAACATCGAGGGCGGAAACCGGTTCATCACATACGATAAAAGAAGGATTGATGGAAATCGCACGGGCGATTCCGATGCGCTGCCGCTGACCACCGCTGAATTCATGCGGATAACGGTCATAATGCTCTTCTTTTAAACCGACTTCATTTAAAAGTTGAATCACTTTCTCCCTTCGTTCCTGTGCCGACAACTTCGTATGGATGATTAAAGCTTCTTCTAGCGCATCGCCAATCCGCTGTTTCGGGTTAAGAGAGGCATATGGGTCCTGAAAGATCATCTGCATCTCTTTTTTAAACGGCTTTAACTGGCGCGCAGAGTGTTTACTGATGTTATTCCCGTTAAAGACAAGTTCCCCTTCTGTTAGAGACTCAAGTCCAAGGATGGTTCGCCCGAGTGTCGACTTCCCACAGCCTGACTCACCAACGACACCTAATGTTTCGCCTTTATAAATATCAAGGGTAATTCCATCGACCGCTTTCACATGGCTTTTTACCCGCTGTAGCAAACCTCCTTTAATAGGGAAGTGCTTCTTTACATTTTTTACACTATAGAGAACTTGCTCGTCTACCGCCATTCTGTCCTACCTCCTCTTGCAGCCAGCATCGTACGCTCTGTTTATCTGTTACGGAAAAAGTCTTTGGCGATTCACTGAAACATTTATCAAATGCGTGAGGGCATCTTGGATGAAAGCGACACCCGCTGATCTGTTCGTTCAGCATCGGCATCGATCCTGCGATCGGCTTCAGTTCAAAGTCAGGATCATCGACGTTTGGAACGGAGGATAGGAGTCCCTTCGTGTATGGATGCTGCGGATTTTCGAAGATCTCTTCTACTCTTCCTTCTTCGATCACTTCTCCTGCATACATGACGATAACACGGTCCGCGATCTCGGCCACCACACCCATGTCATGCGTGATCATGACCATACTCATATCGAGTTGTTCTTTTAGATCGTTCAAGAGATCGATAATCTGAGCCTGAATGGTTACATCCAGTGCGGTTGTCGGTTCATCAGCAATCAAGAGGGCAGGATTACAGGATAAGGCGATCGCGATCATGACCCGCTGTCTCATCCCCCCGCTCAACTCATGCGGATATTGGTTCATCCGATCTGCTGGAGACGGGATTCCTACCATCTTTAAAAGTTCGATCCCTCTTAGATGTGCTTGTTTCTTTGAAAGTTTCTGATGGATCATCAACGGCTCACAGATCTGAAAACCTATCGTAAACACGGGATTCAACGCTGTCATCGGTTCCTGAAAGATCATCGAGATATCATTTCCGCGCAGCTTCTGCATTTCTTTTGGGGACAGCGAAGCTAAGTCTTTATTGTGAAAGGAGATGGAACCCTCTGTTATCCCTCCATTTGAAGGGAGAAGCCTCATGATGGAAAGGGCTGTGATACTTTTACCACAGCCTGATTCACCAACGATGCAGAGCGTTTCACCTTTTTTTACTGAAAAAGAAGCGCCTCGGACAGCCGGAAGAGGGCCGTCCGCGGACTTAAACGTAGTAACTAGATTTTTCACTTCTAATACCGAATCATTCATCGTTATCCCTACTCTCTATGAACGCTGTATAGTGACCACTGTCCTGTAGGTTCCATCGTAAAGCCTTTAACCGATTTGTCATAAGCCGCTGATGCGATCCCATGATAGATCGGCAATACAGGGAGCTGTGTCATCACATACTCATCTGCTTTCGTTAAGATCTCCTTACGCTGTTCCTGATCGACAACAGAACGAGACTGTTCGATCAGCTTATCAAGTTCAGCATCTTTATAACGGCTTAAGTTTGTTGCATCAATGTTCGCCGAATGAAGACGCGGGAATAATAGTTCACTTCCATCACCCGTTACGTTCGACCAGCCGGCGATCGTGATATCAAAGTCACCCTTTTTGGATACATCTAGATATGTGCCCCACTCGAGTGTTTCGATCTTGACTGGAATCCCTGCTTCTTTGAGTTGAGCTTGGATGACTTCTGCCATGTTCATATAAGATGCGGTGTTCGGTACAAGCATCTTGACTTCTTTTTGTTCTAATCCGTTTGCCTTTACGAGTTCTTTTGCTTTTGCTTGGTCGTACTTAGGACCTTTCTCTTCTTCTGGATGTCCGAAAACTTCCGGCCCGATGAAGGTGTTGGAATAGACGCCTAATCCGTTCAGCTTCTTCAGATAGCCTTCACGGTTGATCGCATGAGCGACAGCTTGTCTGAATTTCAGGTCGTTCATCAGCGCTCTTTCCATGTTGAACGCCAAGTAGTAAACTGGTGTTCCGTCCACTTTTTGCGTTTCAACATTTTTGATTTTTTCCAGTCGCGGCATCAGTTCAGGTGCCAACCCATCAATCAGCTGAACTTTTCCAGTCTGGAGCATGGAGATCGCAGTTGATACTTCTGGAACGACCGTGAACGTGATTTTATCGAGCTTCGCGGGCTTCTGCCAGTAGTCTTCATTCTTCACAAGTACGATGTCATCACCATTTACTTTTTCAGAGAACTTGAATGGACCTGTTCCAACAGGATCTTTCATCAGATCTTGTTTTTTGTCGGCAGTCGGTGAAACGATGGCAGCATTTGAGTGTGTTAAAGCGGCAAGCATCGGACCGTACGGCTTTTCAGTTTTTAATACCACCGTATGTTCGTCTTGGACTTCGATCGAGGAAACCGGCTCTAAAAGAGAAGCACGCGGTGCAGCTGTTGCAGGATCTTTTAACTTATCAAATGTGTATTTCACGGCTTCTGCATTAAAAGGTGTTCCGTCATGGAACTTGATGTCTTTCTTAAGCTTGATCACCCACGTATTCTCATCTGGGTTTTCATAAGACTCTGCAAGGTGAGGAACGATCTCCCCTTTGTTGTCACGAACAAACAGCGTTTCATAGATCTGCTCGATTATTGTAGAGGATACAGAATCGTTTGTAAGAATTGGAGAAAGTCCAACCACTTTTGACGTTGTTGCATACGTCAGCTCTTGTTTTGAATCACCAGCGCTTCCTCCTGATGAAGAACTGCTGCTGCAACCCGTTAAAGCCAACGACAATACAAAAAGAACCGCTAGTAAACTCGTAAACCACTTTTTCCCCATTTATAACTCTCCCTTCTATTTATCCAAGCTCATCCCTTGATCTAGTGCATCGCGGAGTGCGTCTCCGACAACATTAAACGCAAATACGACGAGCATGATCGCGATCCCTGGAACAACGATCATATGAGGCGATGTCCACATATACTCTTGTCCGGCAGCAATCATCGCTCCCCATTCAGGAGTCGGCGGCTGTGCACCTAACCCTAAGAAACTTAATGATGCTGTTGATAGAATGGCTGTGGCCATCCTCATCGTGGCAAAGACGATGATCGGTGCTGTACAGTTCGGCAGCACATGCTTCAACATGATTCGAAGGTCGCTTGCCCCAAGTGATTTCATCGCCATGATGTATTCTTGCTTTTTAATCGAGAGGACACTTCCTCTGACGATTCTTGCACACGTTGGAATCGACCAAATACTAATCGCGATCACGACGTTCACGAGGCTTGTCCCTAAAATGGCGATTACTAACATGGCCAAGAGAATTCCAGGAAACGCAAACATCAAATCTACAAATCTCATAATAATACCATCCAGTCTTCTGTAATAACCGGATAATAGTCCAAGGATCACACCGCCTACCAGTCCGAGACTTACCGCTCCAATCCCAACGAATAACGAGATTCTTGCGCCGTAGACGATCCTGCTCCAAATATCCCGTCCGTAATTATCGGTTCCGAGCCAGTGTCCTTCCGTACCAACCGGCAGTTCACTGAGTTCCAGGTTCTGCTTGTTCGGATCAACGTCTATGATGGCAGGTGCTGCGATCGCCATGAATAGTTGGATGGCGATAATGACCAGTCCGACAATTGCCATCTTGTTTTTAATGAGCCGCTTCCATGTTTTTAGAAGGGCAACATCCTTCTTTTTCTGATGTGAAGGTACTTGCTGTGTCACGACTTCCGTTGACATGGTATCCCCCTCCCCTTTTATTCGTAACTGATTCGTGGATCGATAAAGGCATACACGATATCGACGATCAGGTTTACTAGAACGAAAAGTGTTGCTACAAGAAGAACCGAACCTTGAACCATCGGGAAATCACGAGCCGCGATGGATTCAATCATGAGTCTTCCTACTCCATTTATGGCAAAAACAGATTCCGTAATGATCGTGCCTCCAAGCAGGAAGCCGAAGTTTAAGCCGATAACCGTAATGACGGGGATCATCGCATTACGTAGACAGTGCATCATGATCACTGTTTTTTCACGAACCCCTTTTGCTCTGGCAGTCCGTACATAATCGGCCCGGATGACTTCGAGCATCGCCGACCGGCTCATTCGAGCGATCATGGCAGCTGAACCTGTACCCAGTGTGATAGCTGGAAGGGCAAGCTGTTTCATCCCTTCGATCGTCCAGAATGGTTCGGTGAGACCACCAACCGGGAACCACTGCAGGTTGACGGCGAATATCAGGATCAGAATCGCACCTAGCCAAAAGTTAGGTATCGAGATTCCTCCTAATGCGATGACCGTGCTTAATCCGTCAAACCATGTGTTATGTTTTAAGGCTGATATGATGCCTGTTGTTACCCCGATTACGATGGCGACGATTATACTCGCAATCGCTAGATTCAGTGTGTTCGGAAAACGATCGATGATGGCTTCAGAGACTGCTTGTTTCGTTTGATACGAGAACCCTAGGTCACCTGTAAAGATGCCTTTCACATATTCAAAATATTGGGTCAGCAAGGGGTCGTTCAAACCGAGATTTTCTCTTATCGCCTCCACATCTTCCTTGGTCGCAGTCGGTCCGCCTATGATACTTGCCGGATCTCCTAGTGCAATGTGCATGCTCATGAAAACGATAAATGAGATGCCTACTAATAAAAGCAGCAGCTGGAAAACCCGTCTGATGATCAAGCCTGCCATTTTCTCTTCACCTCTCCCCTTTTTTCAACTTTTCGATTGTATTACGTTCTTTTACTTTCCGTTTGTTAACCTAATTTACAATTCAAGTTAACAACCGATTAATATTGTTTCTGATTATAAAATATATTCTGACTATTATCTATAGAATTGTTATAAACCAAATAAAATCACAACTATGTTCTTATCCTTTTGAATGAAGGGGGCGGAATTTGTCCTAGAAAAACGAAAAATGTAGTATTTTATGCTTATAAAAGATGGAAGTGTGTTCAGAACATGAGGGATGAAGGGAATTGCAGAGTCGAGTGATTGTCGACAACTAAAAAGGCAGCATGCTATGTAACGAGCATGCTGCCTTAGCTTTCATTATAGTTTTAATCCGGATCTGCTTTTAAATCTTCTTAATAGGATATGAGATTCCACTCTTGAGATTCCCTTGATTCCATAGAGTTCATTGTTGATGAATTTCTCGAGCGAAGGAAAATCCTCTACTAATACGTGCATATGTAAGGTACTCGGGCCTGTCATCTGGTAGCAGCTGGCCACACTTGGGTTATTCACTAGCTTCTCGGCTACTTTTACGAGATAAGCGGGTTCACAATCTACTTCAAAGAACGCTGAAACGGTTTTCCCTGCTGCCTCTGAATCTATAACGACGCTGAACTTCTCAATAACACCCGCTTTTTTCATCTGGTTGACGCGTTCGCGAACGGAGACCCGAGAAAGGTTCAGCTCCTTGCCGATCTCCGCATAAGACATTCTTCCATCATGAGTCAACAACTCTAATATTTTTCGATCTGTATCATCTATTTTCACTACGATCACCACGTTTACTTTGAATGCATTCATTGTAAGGTTTATTTTCTAAAAATTCAAATAGAGTTGTCGTTTTGTGTTATACGGTTTGTACTATAACAGCATTTAAACATCTGTTTACACGTTGCAGCATATTGGGGGTAGTTGATTTCTGCTCCAGATGCTCGCTTTCCATGGGGCGGGCGGTGAGCCTCCCGGCGCTTTGCGCCATTAGGGAGTCTCCACCTGACCACTAGTCCCGCATCTTGTGCTCCAATCAACTTGCTAAGGAGAACAAACCTTTAGAAATTCATATTTGGATGAAAGCTAAAAATATAGGACAGATGACTTAATTTATGAAAAAACCGAAAAATGTTATAAAACAGTTGTTGCAAAATTAAAACTGTTATAATACAATGCATTATAATCAAATCAATCAAAAAAAACAGGAGGAATTTAAAATGAAAAACTATCTTGAGCTTCACCATAATATCCCTAAGAAGACGTGTGTGGAATGTGGATGTGTGATCGAGGAGCAGCATGAATCTTACCTTTATGAATGCGAACGCTGCATGGGTAAACACGAAAGGTAAATATTTTTTTGCCTGTACTGTTATATAACAAATGAAATACGCAACACCTGTTTGATAACATAATCAGAAAGGAATGTCGCTCAAAGTGAAAATTGATACGTCAAATCTTCAAGTCATAGGAAATACCCCGCCCGAATATGAAAAGATCTTAACACCTGGTGCCCAACTATTCTTGAAATCGCTTCATCTGCAATTCCATTCAACACGAAAAGAACTCCTAGAAATGCGCAAGATCAAACAACAGGAAATCGATGCTGGGGTATTCCCTACCTTTCTGAGAGAAACAGAGCATATCCGCAACAGCGATTGGACAATTGCTCCCCTTCCTCAGGATCTTCAAGACCGCCGGGTTGAGATCACAGGACCTGTTGACCGGAAAATGATCATCAATGCTTTAAATTCCGGTGCAAAAGTTTTCATGGCAGACTTAGAAGACTCCAACTCACCGACTTGGGAAAATACAATTGAGGGTCAGATTAACCTTAAAGACGCGGTCAACCGCACCATTTCTTTTGAAGGACCAAACGGGAAAAGATATGAGCTTGGGCAAAACCCAGCTGTACTCATCGTCCGTCCCCGCGGCTGGCATTTAGAAGAAAAGCATATCGTTGTCGACGGCGAACCGATGTCTGGCAGTTTAGTAGATTTTGGACTTTATTTTTATCATAATGCTAAAACGCTGATCGAAAACGGTTCTGGCCCTTACTTCTATCTTCCTAAGATGGAAAGCCACTTAGAAGCACGTCTCTGGAATGATGTGTTCATCTACGCGCAGGAACAGCTTGGTATTCCAAGGGGAACCATCAAAGCGACTGTACTCATCGAAACGATCGTTGCAGCGTTTGAGATGGATGAGATCCTCTATGAACTGCGTGAGCATTCAGCAGGTGTGAACTGTGGACGCTGGGATTACATTTTCAGTTATATAAAGAAGTTCCGTAACCAGCCACATGTGATTTTGCCTGACCGTTCCCTTGTTACGATGACTGTACCATTCATGCGGTCTTATTCACTGCTTGCGATCCAAACGTGCCACAAACGAAATGCTCCTGCAATCGGCGGGATGGCCGCACAAATTCCGATTAAAAATGATGAGGAGGCAAATGCAGCCGCTTTTGAAAAAGTGCGGGCAGATAAAGAACGCGAGGCGACTGACGGCCATGATGGAACCTGGGTTGCTCATCCGGGACTCGTACCTGTTGCAATGGAAGTGTTCGACCGTATCATGCCACAGCCGAACCAGATCGATCGTAAACGTGAAGATGTTGTGGTAACCGCTGACGATTTAGTAGCTGTGCCAAAAGGTGATATTACAGAAGAAGGTTTGCGCGTCAACATAAGTGTGGGCATTCAATACATCGCTTCATGGCTGAGAGGGAAAGGCGCGGCGCCGATCAATCATCTGATGGAAGACGCAGCGACGGCTGAGATCTCAAGAGCCCAAGTGTGGCAATGGATCCGCCATCCTAAAGGTGTTTTAAAGGATGGACGTAAAGTTACGTTCGAACTGGTAGAAGAGCTTAAGTTGGAAGAAGTTCAAAAACTGAAACAGCAACTGAATGAAGAGTCATTCAATAATGGCCGGTTTATGGAAGCAGTCACGCTGTTTGACGAACTGATCCGTGAAGACGAATTTCAGGATTTCTTGACTAACAGAGGTTATGAGATTTTATAAAGTATTTTTTTGTAGCTCTTGAAAGAGGTTGATTTCCGTTACTGGTGCTCCTTTCCGCGGGGTGCGCGGTGACCCTCCGGCGCCTTGCGCTATTAGGAGTCTCACCTTTCACTCATCCCGCAGGAGTCTTGCACCTTCACCGCAATCAACTGGTCAATGAAGGGAAAAAACATTTTTAATCAACATCCAAAATATAAAACACATTAAGGAGAGGGACCAATGACGAATACACGTGTGGAGAAACTTAAGGAAATGTGGAAAAATGATGAGCGCTGGCAAGGGATTACCCGCCCTTATACAGCGGAAGAGGTTATCCGCCTGCGCGGATCGATCGATATCGAACATACATTAGCTAAACATGGTGCAGAAAAGTTCTGGAACATGCTTCAAAATGAAACATATGTAAACGCTTTAGGTGCTTTAACGGGGAATCAGGCGGTTCAACAGGCAAAAGCAGGTCTAAAAGCCGTATACTTAAGCGGTTGGCAGGTCGCAGCAGATGCCAACCTTTCTGGAAACATGTATCCGGACCAAAGTTTGTACCCGGCGAACTCTGTGCCGCACGTGGTAAAACGAATCAACTCTGCTCTTCAGCGCGCCGATCAGATTCAGCATTTAGAAGGCGGAAATGAGGTAGATTATTTCTTGCCGATTATAGCGGACGCCGAAGCTGGATTTGGCGGACAACTGAACGTTTTCGAATTGATGAAAGGCATGATCGAATCTGGTGCCTCCGCAGTTCACTTTGAAGATCAACTGTCTTCTGAGAAAAAATGCGGTCACCTAGGCGGGAAAGTATTGCTTCCAACACAAACAGCAGTGAAGAACTTGATCTCGGCCCGCTTGGCAGCTGACGTGATGGGCGTTCCGACTGTGCTGATTGCCCGTACGGATGCGGACGCCGCTGACTTGATCACGAGTGATATCGACCCGGTTGATCAGGAGTTTATTACAGGAGAACGTACAGCTGAAGGATTTTACCGTACGAGAGCTGGCCTGGATCAAGCGATCGCTCGCGGTTTAGCTTATGCGCCGTACGCCGATCTGATCTGGTGCGAGACATCTGAACCTAACTTGGAGCAAGCTCAGAAGTTTGCGAATGCGATTCATGAACAGTTCCCTGGTAAACTATTAGCCTACAACTGCTCCCCTTCGTTTAACTGGAAAAAGAAACTGGATGATACGACGATCGAAACCTTCCAGCAGCAGCTCGCAGCCATGGGCTACAAGTTCCAGTTCGTAACACTGGCTGGATTCCACGCGCTGAACCATAGCATGTTTGAATTAGCAAAAGGCTATAAAACACGCGGGATGGGTGCTTATTCCGAGCTGCAACAGCGCGAGTTTGCTAGTGAAAGAGACGGCTACACAGCTACACGCCACCAGCGCGAAGTTGGAACAGGTTACTTTGACGAAGTCACACAGCTCGTTTCAAGCGGTACAGCATCTACAACGGCATTGAAAGGGTCAACGGAAGAAGATCAGTTTCAGTCTCAGCAAGCGTAAATCGTATATAGATAGAATAAGTGGATAGGAGACCAATAGACGAAGGACAGGAGCAGAAGCCCCTGTCCTTTTAGGTTGTTCATGAGATTTTGTGTTTTTACGGTACGTGTTCTTATATTCTGTTACACGTTCGCTCAGAATATTGAAGTTACGCTCAAAAAAGCTGAGTTTTGGACTTCTGTCAATAAAGTGGAGATAAATTTTGTGAGAAATATTCAATTGAGTCCCATTCTTAAGGGATTTTCATATGAACATCAATGAGCCTCTTCACAGAGGCTTTTTATTATGGGCGCTTTATGAGATTTTTGACATGCTTAATAAACGATGCGCCCGTTCCACTTTATTCGGCGTTGAATAGCCAAGCGTAGAGTGTTTTCGTCTTTCGTTATAAAAGCTAATAATATATGTGGTAATGGAACTTATCGCTTCTTGACGGGACATAAAACGATGGCGATATATGAGCTCCTTTTTGATTGTGGCATGAAAAGACTCTATACACGCGTTGTCATAAGGATCTCCTTTTCGGCTCATACTGATTTTCACACCGTATTTTTCTAATGAGTTCACGTATTCATTCGAGCAGTATTGAGAGCCCCGATCAGAATGATGAATGAGATCACTTGTCGGTTTTCGATACTGGATAGCTCTTTCTAGTGCTATTTTCGGCAGCTCTTTTGTCATACGAGTCCCTATGTTCCAGCCAACAATCTTCCGAGAATAGAGGTCCATAACACTCGCTAAATAAACCCATCCCTCCATTGTCCATACGTAGGTAATATCCG
>NZ_JAMBOR010000059.1 GCF_023715845.1 Fictibacillus phosphorivorans | reverse complement strand
ACCGGATCGTCGGCCAGTCGATCCTCGCCGGCACGCCGTTCGAGGCGTTCATGGTCAAGAACGGCATCGACGCGACGTCGGTCGAGGGCGCGGCGAACCTGCCTTACGCGGTGCCGAACGTGTCGGTCGAGCTAACCACCACCCGGGTCGGCCTGCCCGTGCTGTGGTGGCGCGTGGTCGGCAGCTCGCATACGGCCTACGCGGTCGAGGCGTTCATCGACGAAGCCGCGCACGCGGCCGGCAAGGACCCGTACGCGTTCCGCCGCGACCTGCTCGCGAAGGAGCCGCGCATGCGCGCGGTGCTGGAGCTGGCCGCGCAGAAGGCCGGCTGGGATCCGGCCAAGCCGCTGCCGAAGGGCCGCGGGCGCGGGATCGCGGTGGCCGAGGCGTTCAAGAGCTATGTCGCGCAGGTGGCCGAGGTCTCGGTCGACGCGGACGGCAAGGTGAAGGTCGAGCGCGTGGTGTGCGCGGTCGAC
>NZ_JAMBOR010000058.1 GCF_023715845.1 Fictibacillus phosphorivorans | reverse complement strand
GCGCAGGCCAGCTTTCCGAATCTCTATCCCGACTACGCGCCGCGCATCGAGCGGCATATCCGACAACTGGTGCCGCTGAAGCTCGCGACGGTCGCGACGATCGGCGACGGCGCGCTGGAGACGGCCGGCAACCTCGTCGAAGCCGTCGCGGCGACGACGCGCGAATTCAACGAACTCGGCGCGGCCGACATGATGGCCGGGATGCTCGCGCAAGCGACGCGCAAGGCCGGCATGTTCGAACGCTGGTTCGGGGCGGCGTCCGGCCATGTCAACTATCGCGCGGCGCTCGGTGCGCTCAAGCAGTCGCTCGGCTTTTTCCCTCGCCGTACCGAGGAACTCGCCGCCAAGGTCCGCCATGCGGAGGAAAACCTCGTGGTCGTGCTCGCCGCGCTGAGCGCGGTGTCGGACGTCGTGCGCGCGCCGGACGATGCGGGCGTCGAGCGCACGCTGTTCGACCGCCGCAACATCGTCGGACAGGCC
>NZ_JAMBOR010000057.1 GCF_023715845.1 Fictibacillus phosphorivorans | reverse complement strand
GCAAGATTCCTGGAGGTAGAGCACTGATTGGACTAGGGGCCCCCACAGGGTTACCGAATTCAGTCAAACTCCGAATGCCAGAGAATTATCCGCGGGAGTCAGACTGCGAGTGATAAGATCCGTAGTCAAAAGGGAAACAGCCCAGACCATCAGCTAAGGTCCCAAAGTATACGTTAAGTGGCAAAGGATGTGGAGTTGCCCAGACAACCAGGATGTTGGCTTAGAAGCAGCCATCATTTAAAGAGTGCGTAATAGCTCACTGGTCGAGTGACTCTGCGCCGAAAATGTAACGGGGCTAAACGTATCACCGAAGCTATGGCTTGTACCATTTGGTACAGGGGTAGGGGAGCGTTCGAAGTGCTGTGAAGTCAGACCGGAAGGACTGGTGGAGCGCTTTGAAGTGAGAATGCCGGTATGAGTAGCGAAAGACAAGTGAGAATCTTGTCCATCGAAAGCCTAAGGTTTCCTGAGGAAGGCTCGTCCGCTCAGGGTTAGTCGGGGCCT
>NZ_JAMBOR010000056.1 GCF_023715845.1 Fictibacillus phosphorivorans | reverse complement strand
GTGGCTACTATGTAAAGGACGAACGGGAAAAGCTGTTTGCGTACTCTTTTCACACCGCCAGTGATTCAAGAGGTTTTATTCTTGGGACCCTCGTCACCGGAGCCAATGTTCATGACAGTAGAATGCTCGAGCCACTTGTAAATCAGTTGTTAGAAAACGTAGGAAAACCTAGCGCCTTAGCTGTAGATGCAGGATATAAAACACCGCCGATTGCCAAGTTTTTGATGGACCAGGAAATTCGCCCAGTCATGCCTTACACACGACCGAAAACCAAGGATGGATACATGAAGAAATACGAGTATGTTTACGATGAACATTACGATCAATACATATGTCCGCAAGGCGAAACGTTACCCTATAGAACGACGACCCGCGAGGGCTATCGACAATACGCTTCCAATCCTTTGAAGTGCAAACAGTGTCCTTTGCTTTCTCAATGTACGCAGAGTAAACAGCACATCAAGATGATTCACCGGCACATCTGGGAAGATTACTTGGAGGAAGCCGATCACCTTCGTCATACGGAGGAAAATAAAAAAATATATGCACAGCGCAAAGAAACGA
>NZ_JAMBOR010000055.1 GCF_023715845.1 Fictibacillus phosphorivorans | reverse complement strand
AGGTTGATAGGTCTGGTGTGGAAGCGTGGCGACACGTGGAGCTGACAGATACTAATCGGTCGAGGGCTTATCCTTACTATTGTATGAAACGTTTGGAAAACGTCGTATCTAGTTTTGAGAGAACATAAAATGATGAAAATCATTAAAAAAACTCTTGCATTTCTTAATTACATAGCGTATAATTTTATCTTGTCGAGATAAATAACTCGCTCTCTGGTCTAGTGATGATGGCGAAGAGGTCACACCCGTTCCCATACCGAACACGGAAGTTAAGCTCTTCAGCGCCGATGGTAGTTGGGGGTCTCCCCCTGTTAGAGTAGGACGTCGCTAGGCTGGAATTTTATACGGAGGATTAGCTCAGCTGGGAGAGCACCTGCCTTACAAGCAGGGGGTCGGCGGTTCGATCCCGTCATCCTCCACCATATATTTTACTTGCCGGTTTAGCTCAATTGGTAGAGCAACTGACTTGTAATCAGTAGGTTGGGGGTTCAAGTCCTCTAGCCGGCACCATTTTGCACGAGCCATTAGCTCAGTCGGTAGAGCATCTGACTTTTAATCAGAGGGTCGAAGGTTCGAGTCCTTCATGGCTCACCATTTTCAAATTAATATGCGGGTGTGGCGGAATTGGCAGACGCGCTAGACTTA
>NZ_JAMBOR010000054.1 GCF_023715845.1 Fictibacillus phosphorivorans | reverse complement strand
ACAAGCTTCGCGACATATTCTCGGTACTCTAAAGACTTTCTTTTCATGTGGACACGTCCCCTAAATTAGTTTTGTTTAAGTATAAAGAATTCTCACAAGGATGTCTCCACTTTTAAGACTAATTTAACTACGCTCAAAATTCCAGATCTTCGCTCAGACTGGATGACTTTTCGCTCAAACTTGCTATACACGAGATTTACTTAGCACTAAAAACAGCATTTAAGGCAGTCATTTTTGCTTGGAATCTTAAAATGTTAGTAATTAATTGGGTTTTGATTTATCAAAACTTCCTTTTTTCTTTTGTTCTATATTAAAAAAGGACTCGAACTCATAAGTTTTTGAGTCAGCCCCTATTCACACATAAAAAAAGATGGAACGAACATTACATTCGTCCCACCTTCTTTGCCTAGCGACGTCCTACTCTAACAGGGGGAGACCCCCAACTACCATCGGCGCTGAAGAGCTTAACTTCCGTGTTCGGTATGGGAACGGGTGTGACCTCTTCGCCATCATCACTAGACCTTTATTCTTTTAGAGAGTATGTTCTCTCAAAACTAGATACGACGTTTTCCAAACGTTTCATACAATAGTAAGGATAAGCCCTCGACCGATTAGTATCTGTCAGCTCCACGTGTCGCCACGCTTCCACACCAGACCTA
>NZ_JAMBOR010000053.1 GCF_023715845.1 Fictibacillus phosphorivorans | reverse complement strand
TCTACAAGCTTTTTTTATTGTACAATTAAAGTAGATAATGTTTGAGGGGAGAAATATACATGTTATCTAAGCATACTACTGAAGGACGTCACCAAGTAACTCTAGCAGCTCTTGACGAGCTTGTACCTCAGGATCATTTGGTACGAAAAATTGATCAAGTCATGGATTTTGACTTTATTTATGATGCGGTAAAACATACATATTCTTTAGATAATGGTAGGCCAAGCGTTGATCCTGTTGTTTTAGTCAAAATGGTGCTCCTTCAATATTTGTTTGGTATTCGATCGATGCGCCAGACGATTAAAGAGATTGAAACAAACGTGGCTTACCGTTGGTTTTTAGGATATGACTTTAGTGAAAAGATACCTCACTTCTCAACGTTCGGTAAGAACTATGCCCGCCGTTTCCACGATAGTGACCTATTTGAACAGATCTTCTACCGTATTTTACGAGAAGCAACGAACTATGGTCTGGTTGATCCCACTGTTGCGTTCATCGATTCTACGCATGTGAAAGCCAATGCCAACAAGAAGAAGTTCGATAAGAAGATTGTGCGTGTGGAAACACGCAGCTACCAAAACAAACTTGAAGAAGAAATCAACATTGACCGTGAGGCACACGGAAAAAAGCTCTAACCCCTCAAACAAAAGAAGATACGAAAGAGATTAAAGTGAGTAAGACAGATCCCGAAAGTGGCTATTATGTAAAGGATGAACGAGAGAAGCTGTTTGC
>NZ_JAMBOR010000051.1 GCF_023715845.1 Fictibacillus phosphorivorans | reverse complement strand
AGTCCTTCATGGCTCACCATTTTCAAATTAATATGCGGGTGTGGCGGAATTGGCAGACGCGCTAGACTTAGGATCTAGTGTCTTTGACGTGGGGGTTCGAGTCCCTTCACCCGCACCATATTAATTTTTACAAGCTTAATAATTTGCGGAAGTAGTTCAGTGGTAGAATACAACCTTGCCAAGGTTGGGGTCGCGGGTTCGAATCCCGTCTTCCGCTCCAGATTGTATGTGCCGGGGTGGCGGAACTGGCAGACGCACAGGACTTAAAATCCTGCGGTAGGTGACTACCGTACCGGTTCGATTCCGGTCCTCGGCACCACATACATGCGCCCTTAGCTCAGCTGGATAGAGTGTTTGACTACGAATCAAAAGGTCGGGAGTTCGAATCTCTCAGGGCGCGCCATATTTTTTACGGGAAGTGGCTCAGCTTGGTAGAGCACCTGGTTTGGGACCAGGGGGTCGCAGGTTCAAATCCTGTCTTCCCGACCATCATAACTATATAAGTTATATTTGGGGCTTTAGCTCAGCTGGGAGAGCGCCTGCCTTGCACGCAGGAGGTCAGCGGTTCGATCCCGCTAAGCTCCACCATTTTTTCAGAAAATGTTTCTGACATTTTCTTTTTTATTGCAAAAAAGTTCTTTGAAAACTGAACAAAAGCAAAGGTAAGGAATTAAGAATGAATTCCGTCAGTAAGAAATTAGAGCAAGTCAAACACTTTTATGGAGAGTTTGATCCTGGCTCAGGATGAACGCTGGCGGC
>NZ_JAMBOR010000050.1 GCF_023715845.1 Fictibacillus phosphorivorans | reverse complement strand
TGAACTGTTCCCTTTAAATTAGACAGTTTATAAAAAGTCCATTTAAGCAGCTATTAGATGACCTCGGAATTGTTCCGGGGTCATTCTGCTTAATGTCCATTGATATCTTTCTGTATTGTAAAATTCTATGTATTCCTCTACTTTATACCTTAATTCAGCGACTGTTTTACATTCGACATCTACTTCGTCTTTAAAGTGCCCAAAGAATGATTCCATAGGGGCATTATCCAAACAATTCCCTCTCCTTGACATGGATTGTGTAAATCCTAATCCTTTTACTCGTTTTTGAAATTCAGGATGTGTGTAATGGAAACCTTGATCGGAATGAAGAATTGCACCAGGATAAACATTTCCGTCCAAAGAGTCCATTAATTTTTCTAGTGTTCGATAAACAATCCCCATGCTTAGTGATGTTGAAAGAGAGTACGCTAATATCTCTCTGGTTGTACTGTCTTTTACGCAAGATAAATAAACCTTTGAACTGTCCTCCAAATATAAATACGTAATATCTGTGAGTAAAGCCATCCCAGGTCCAGACTGGATAAAGTTTCGATTCAGGATGTTCGGGCACGTTCTATGTTCTTGAGTAGCCTTTGCTAATTTCCTATAAGGATTTTTCCTGCGTATTTTTGTTTCAAGATTAAATTTTGTTTTAATTCTATATATTTTTTTGAGATTCATTTTAACATCATAGATATTTTCTAGACGCATCTTTATCACGCGTCCGCCGAGCTTTCCTTTTTTACTGTCATGAATCTGCTTAATGAGTTGATAATCCTCTTCATCTTTTGTTTCTCGTTCAAGGCGCTTTGG
>NZ_JAMBOR010000004.1 GCF_023715845.1 Fictibacillus phosphorivorans | reverse complement strand
GGCAAACTGGACATGGCGAGGGCCATGTCCAGTTTAATCCAGGTGTGTTTATTCAAAAATAATACTTAAAAACAACACAAACCCCATTTTCAACAAAGTTGAAATGGGGTTTGTCTACGTTCTGAAAGAAGCTTATCAAGCTCCTTTTTAAATGACATTTTTTTTGTTCGTTTCTGATTCTTTTTTTCGGTTTATTTTTAACTCTTTCATTTCTTTTTTAAACTTTTTATTGAGAGACTCATGATTTCCGTAAAGGTATAGCATATCTCCTTCCTGGATCTCGTTGGTATAGCTGTCTTTTCTTATTATGACGTCACCTCGTTTAATAAATAGAACCATTATGTCATCCTCTATATCAATAACGTCCTTTAATTTTTTCCCAATAATCGAAGAACTTTCATGGATAGGCAATTCAATAACAATATCCTCTTCATCAAAATACATCACATCACGAATAGGAAGGTCACAAAGATTGTATTGCTTTTCAAGATGTCCTTTAAAAGACTTCTCCAGATTCCGTTTTAGTTTTGGGATGGTTAAGATCAGATAGAGTCCGATAAGAACCAGAATAATAATACCAAGCTCAATAGAACGAAATTCATCGGAAAGCATACTACTGATCGCAGAAATGACTACCGCTAGAGAGAAAGCACCAAATAGAATGAGAAAAGTGCTGAGTCTTCTTCTAATAGGGTGTTCTAAGATCAGTTCAGACTCACCCGTTGTAAATCCTGTTGCGGTAAACATAGAAATCACTTGAAAACGTGCTATCTCTTTTTTTAATCCTGTAAAAGTAAATAGAAGCACATTGATCTCAATGACGATGGCAATAATTGTAAAATATAATAGCGTAAACAAAAAACCCACAAAGGCACCTCCGATAATTACTTTCTATAGCTATATACCCGAAAAATGAATATGTAATGATGTAAAGTCCCCTTTATCACCTGTTTCATAAAAATGTGCTCGTTCACATATAGTTTTGTACAGGAGGGGATTATTGATGACTGGCTTTCTTATTGCTTTATTACCGGCAGGACTATTATGCGGAGGAGTTGCATTGCTCATACATTCCTTCACAAAAAAGGACACCTATCATTATGATAAAGAGCACCTTTGGGAAGATACACCCCATACTTCTGAAGATTACCGAATGAAATAGCACATCCATCTCTTGATATTTTCTTCCTTTATGGTAAAAAGTAATAAAACCATACTAAGAATTGAGGACGAAATGTGAGGAAAGTATCAAAAAAGTGGCTTATGGGAGGAGCAATACTTGCTATCCTTTTATTTGCTATTTTTCAAGCAGGAAAAACAGAAGGTTCAAATAAAACAAAGACCATAAAGATAGTCGCACTTGGAGATTCACTAACGTATGGAGTAGGGGACCCTTCAAAGACTGGTTATATTGGTGTTGTTCGTCAAAATATCCAAAAGCGAACGGGCAGAAATGTAATCGTCAATAATTTTGGAATCAGCGGACAACGATCAGATCAGCTATTGCGGCAATTAGACAATGGTGTTGTCATTAAAGCCCTCAGACAGGCTGATTATGTGTTTGTATTTATAGGGACTAATGATTTTAGACATGCTGCAGGCTGGAATTTTCGCCAGCTCCCACAGCAGCCCCTTTTACTAGGAAAAGAAAAGCTACGGAACAATTTAAGTAAAACACTCTCAGTAATAAGGGAAAATAACTCATTTGCTCAAGTTTACGTCTTAGGGCTGTATAATCCCTATTTCGGAGAAGAATATGATCCGAAAGCTCCAGAGAGTATACGGTCATGGAATGAAGCCATTATAGAAGCGAGTAAAGAAAGCACATTAACAAAATACATTTCAACGTATGAACTTTATGAAAATATTAATAAGGACATGTATTTTGCAGATTCTTTGCATCCGAATCGGAGAGGTTATTATAAGATGGGCAATTGGGTATATAGGCAATGGAAACCTTAATAAAAGGGGATGGCTGACCAACGTCAGCTTCTTTTTTTGAATCAAAAGGCTAGAAGTAAATTCTTATGGTACGTGTTCTTTTATTCTGTTACATGTTTGCGCAAAATGACCCGCTTTTCCTGCAAACTTGCTGATTCAAGTCTTACTTGGCAATAAAAAACACTTAATACCAGTCATTTTTGGAGTTTGTAACTTAATCTTGCTTTGATTCATCAAAACGTCCTTTTTCCTCTAATTTAATATAAAAAAGGGGTTTGACTCAAAAGTTTCTATTCTTTTGACCAAGCCCCTTCTTTGATTTCTATTTTTTAAATTGAGTATCCAATTTGCCGTTCATATCGATTAAAAAGCCAATTTCTCGACCTAATAACTCACCAAGTTCTTTCGCTTTCTTTTCACTTTCATTTTTTATCTGCTCGATCGTTAATTCACCTTTAAGCTTCGAAGCCCCAACGATAATGCTTAAATCACCTTTTTCATAAAATACGATCTTCATTTACAATACCTCCCTGAAAAATAGAACCTTTTACATAATTCGCCTATCCCTTGATGCTTATGGGGTAGAAAAGAAGTTTTGGAAAAACCTTCATGAGTAAACAATAAAATGGAATATATATGCATGCCCGCAAATGTTGACAAATTTTTATGTATCTTGATAAGATTAGAGTATATTAATATGATTCGCTGAATTCTTTTGTTCTATTCTGAACTTAAAAGAAGCGGGGGAACCATCAGTGGCATTTTGCCTGGGATGAATTTGTTAGTAACAAAAGGGATAACTCTCAATTCCCTAATCCGACAGCTAACCTCGTAAGCGTTTTTGGAGAGAGAGCTTATATACATGGGCTAAGTCTATGTGTTGCAGTGTATCCCACGGAAAATTCCTCTCTAATTTTCGGTGGGTTTTTATATGCAAACAAAAATTTAGACATGTTTTAGGACACACTCCTCATAACTATAGTACTAATAGTTTGAATTTTCTAATAAAGGAGGATGTTTATGAAATTATCAACAAAGATTTTGATTGCATTGGCACTTGGGGTTGTTGCAGGTCTTATTCTTAATTTAGCTCTGCCGGATGCATTCTCAACACTGGATAAGTATGTTTTAAAACCAGTGGGAACATTATTCTTGAACCTTATTAAAATGCTTGTTGTACCAATTGTGTTTTTCTCAATCGTCCTAGGAACGGCTGGATTAGGTGATCCGAAAAAATTAGGCCGTATCGGGGCAAAAACTATCGGTTACTTCCTTGTAACTACAACAATCGCTATTATAATTGCTATGGCTTTAGCACTTATCTTTAAACCTGGCGTAGGTGACTTCAAAACCGAAGGAGCGAAATTCGAAGCTCAAGAAGCCCCAGCCGTTACGGATACTCTATTAGGAATTATTCCTACAAACCCTGTTCAGGCTATGGCTGAAGGTAATATGCTTCAAATTATTGCGTTCTCTGTATTTGTAGGATTTGCATTAACTATGCTCGGAAGCAAAACAAAGGGTATTTTGAATCTCGTTGAACAAGGTAACGAAATTATGATGTACCTTGTAAACTTAGTAATGAAATTCGCTCCATACGGTGCTTTTGCATTAATTGCTTCTGCAATTGGAAGCCAAGGAATGGCCGCGATCAAAGCGATGGGTCTTTATATGACTATTGTTATTGCAGCGTTAGCGATTCACTCTATAGTCACGTATGGTGGATCTGTAGCACTTTTAGGTAAAATGAACCCTCTCACATTCTTTAAAGGGTTTGCGCCAGCAATGTCCGTAGGATTCAGTACGTCAAGTTCAAGTGCTACATTGCCGATCTCTATGAAAGCAGCCCAAGAAAACCTTGGAGTTCGTAAATCTGTAAGTGGTTTTGTTCAACCGCTAGGTTCTACGATCAACATGGATGGAACAGCCATTATGCAAGGGGTCGCGACAATCTTTATCGCCCAAGTATATGATGTGAACTTAAGCATTGGTGCAATGCTTACAGTTATCTTAACTGCAGTACTAGCAAGTATTGGTACAGCCGGTGTGCCGGGGGTTGGACTGATCATGTTAGCAATGGTCCTAAACTCTGTAGGGTTGCCTGTTGAAGGAATCGCCTTAATTCTAGGTGTTGACCGACTTCTTGATATGCTAAGAACAGCAGTTAATATTACTGGTGATGCTGCTTGTGCGGTTATCGTTGATAGAGGCGAAGATAAGCATGTTGGTAATAAAGAAGAAGAAGCAACTGCTTAATAATAAAAGTAATCAAAAGCCGCAGATTTTCTGCGGCTTTTTTTTTATGTCTAAATCCCTAGTTTGTTAAAAATGAGTAAATAAATGTAAGCAAGGACGGAACTTCATGTTAAAATAGATAAATACATAATGATGTTTCGGAGTGATGTTTTTGGAAAAGTGGCTTGAATTAATTATACTTGCTGGAAAAGTAATCTGGGTGCAGTTGCAAACTGGCATAAACCCTATTGTTGAATTAATAGAAAGCAGTATGAATTCTTTTTGGTTCGTTTTTGTGTTGACCGTTATAACAGGAACCATCATCCTGGAGGTCCTTTATAAAGCTATCACTTTTTATCAGGCACATAATTTTATACACCGTAAGATGGTCAGGGAACCTGCGAGTGATATCGAATTTAGCCTCTTTATAAAAACTCTTTGGCACACAGACCGATCTAAAGGTCTAGTAGCCAATGCGAAGGCAGCTAAAAGCCGTTATTTACAGTTTAATGGACAAGAAAGACTTGTGATCCAAAATAGTTTGCAGCAACGATTAAGATTTCTTAGAAATAATCAGCCACTATTTTTATTAGCGGCCATCTTTGCCGGTTTACTCTCAAGCATTGCAGCAAATGTTCTCCCAATCAACACCGTAAGTTTTACAGGAGAAAGTATCTTAAAAACAGTTTTATTTTTGCTTACATGGCTTTTTATCATGCAATCAAAATATGTTTCCATGAAAAAACAGACCTACTATCATCTCGCATGGATGCAAGAAACGAATAGGACTGCTGCAGTAGAACTAAATCAAGAAGAAGATGCACCTGTATCTTTTAATGAAAGCAACCCTACGTATTAACGTGATACGTAAGGGTTGTTTTTTATCCAAAAACGATAGGGGAAATGAATGGCTTCCTCTGCATATTGAATGCCTATCCTTGGGCCTGCTTCTATTTCTTGAGGGGGGACTGCTACCTTTTCCTTAAGACATATTCCACATTCATTCATTTTAAGGCCAGAATGCTCTAACGAAAATCCCATACTTTTTGAAAGCTTTCCAGGACCATTTGTAAGCTGTACCTCTTTTTTTATATTTCCTCTTCTATCTTTCATGATCTCTATTCCGTTAACTGGCTGTATGGCCCTAATTAAGATCGCTTCGGGTTTATCTATGGGACCGGATACGATATTGAAGCAAACATGCATCCCATAAATAAAATACGTGTAAATCGTCCCTGCTTCATGAAACATGACTTCCGTTCTTGGCGTTCTCCGGTTTCCAAAGGAATGAGCTGCCCGGTCCTCAGGGCCTAAGTATGCTTCTGTTTCAACAATAATGCCAGATGTTGTACCCTGTTGATTTGTATGGATAAGTTCCATTCCGAGAAGTCTTTTTGCAAGTTCTAATGTCGGAAGATTCCATAGATCCATTTTTTTCTCCTGTTATGTATGACATGAGGATAATCATCGTACAATATACCATAGAATTTGTAGTATTATGTTACCTTTTGTCGGAGTTTTACAAACGTAAAAAAAAGGAAATCATAGGTTTAAAAAGAAGTTTTTATAAAGTAAATAAATAGGAGGCGTTTTTATTATGGATGGTTGGGTTAATCAAACAGGAATTTATCAAAATCTCTCCAAAAGACGCTGGGAATATTGGGAAGTGAGCCAGCAGGGGGTCAAAACTATGGTTTCCTGGCTTTGCTGGAATGCGCCTAATGCTGTTTATGAACAATGGAGTAAATCTGTCTTACATTAGAAAAAGTATCGTTAGTTCCTTTCATATGAAGGGGACTTTTTTATTTCATATCAATGCTTGAATCTTCTTAAAGCTGGTTAAAATGGTTAAATAAAAGGAGATTGTGGAATGAATCAAAATAAGGGTCATTTACGAAGAGCTGTTGAAGGAAGAAAACAGCGTTTGATTCAGCATTTAATTCATAAAGGACTTTATGGCTATGAAGATCATAGACATTTAACAGAATTTACATTAACAGAATTAGAAACAGAATGGAAAAATGCTCAGCTATTAAGGAATGAAGACCATATCAGTTGATTCTTTTTGAATTATTAAAAAAATTGATACTTTTTCCTATGTTTTTTGGTATAATACTATTATGGGTAGGAAAAAAGGTTTATTTTTACGACAAAATAACAGAAGAAATGCCATAAATCGTTTGATAAAGGCAAATTCACTGAAAAGTGAGGACGCAAAGCTATAGGGGCTTCATTGATGCAATATGCCAGCCAGCTACCTTACGAATGACTATCCTTCGATTTATGAAAAAATGAGGGAGGATATATACATGGAAAACCAAATTTTGTTATTATCCTGGTCTTTAATTGGTTACTATTTAGCCATTTTCTTTTGTGTGGGATTGCTTTTGTATTTTACAGCGAACATGATTAAGAAAGATACACGGATTATTGATTACTTTACGAATGTCCTTATAGTAATAGGGGCAATAGCTTGGGTGGTAATTACGAGTTAAGATTGAGGTTGGAAATTTCCAAATTTTTAGTAAGGATATCCCTTAAAGCCCCACGTTATAATGTAGGCATACATGGAAAGGGGCTAAAAATATGAAATATAAAGAAAAGCTTAATCTTTCGGACGAAGATAAGCAATTACTAGTCGAAGCGTTACTTAGCCAAGGTTATGCATATGAGATTGTGGATTCGGAATTGAAAGATCTTGAGTATGAGCTCAAGCCTAGTCATGAAGATAAAATGAAGAAATTGAATGTTTTATTAAAAAAATTACATAGTTAAATAAATGAAGCAAAAGATCTGTCTGGATCTTTTGCTTTTTTATTTGCTATTTCTAGATTTTAAGTATCAAGCAATCCTTTTCTTCTTGCTTCCATACGCCATTCAGCTTCTTTTACTAATCTTCTAGGCAGTTTTCCTCTATTTTTCAAAAAAGACCAGTAGGTTAAATATTGTGGGGGTCTTGACCCCGGAGACACATTCCTCGCATATTCCCACCATGAGATTTCATTTGCTTCTAGACGTATAAGAAAAAGATCGTCACCTTTTACCATAAAACTCACTCCTGTCTTGCCTTTCGTTACCAATAGTATGGACCGATTAAATAAAAATAACCGAAAAAAAACATGGTACTTCAGTTTATGCAAAAAGGTGGATATTGATTGGGACAAAAAGTATTTTTTTAGTTAGGCAGGATTTAAGTTATGCAGCTTGAATCTTTAAAATACATAAAGGGTGAAAGAATGTGTTTTGAAAAAAGAGGAGGTGGTCCGGTTGGAGCAGGTACTCATGTTTTCATCGCTTCTTACTCCATTGGTAACAGCACTTATGGAGCTCTTAAAACGTACTTTCCCGATTCCTAAGAAATATATCCCTATTACTAGCTTTTTTGTAGGTTTACTAGTTGGACTTCTTGCTTCTCCTTTTACTGATATGGATGCACAGTTAAGACTATGGTCTGGAGGAATAGCAGGTTTGGCAGCAACTGGATTGTATGAAATAGGGAAGAGAAGTAAAAAATCAAAAAGAAAATGCTAAGAAACACCCTCTTAAAACAAGATGTTTAGAATTTGTTAGACAGTGAATAAATTATAGTAAGAAAACAATGATGGGTGGTGGATCTCGTGAAGGCGTTTATAGCACTATGCTTTGTTGTTATGTTGTCTTTTCTGTTTGTCCCTAACATCCCAGATCAAATTCAAGAGAGTTCCAGTACGAAAAATAAAGCAATCACACAGCCAGTAAATGCAGAAGAGAAAAAGGCAAGAGGGGAAGAAATTCCTGAATTCAGTGAGGATCTTGCTAAGAAAAATGCGAACCTTTTCATGGAAGCTCTTAAACAAGAAACCGATGAAAATTATAAAGTAATAAATTATTCTTCAAAAGAAGAACTGATCTCTCATTTAACAAACTATGTGTCTGAAGATATTGTTGCATATTATACGGATGGTTTATTCGAAGAAAGGGAAAGTTCTTTATATATTATTCCTACTGAGTTACCTCCTTGGTTAGAAGAAGAGAAACCGGTAAATATTAAGCAGCTTTCGGATAAATCTTTCCGGGTATATCAAAAGAACAGTTCTGAGCTTTATGGTATTTATGAGATTACTCTAGGATATGAATATATAGATGGAAAATGGATTATCACATTTGCATCAGTGGATTAAGCATGGGGGTACCCATGTTTTTTCACGATTGAAAAATTACCTGATAGATACGATTAAAACAAATGGACTTTAAATGGTGTGAACTTTACAATAGAGGAAATAGTCGAGATGGAGTAGTGTGATGGATATTATTACATTTAAAGATTTTTATAACAACACTGTACAATTGTCTTTTTCAGACCACCCATTTTCTGATACTCCTATGCATGTGTGGTGTATTTGTAAATTCAAGGATCAATGGCTATTAACGGAACATCCAAGGCGTGGAATAGAATTTCCTGGTGGGAAAGTAGAGCCTGGTGAAACGGCAGATGAAGCTGCAATCCGAGAGGTGTTTGAAGAAACGGGTGGAAGAGTTTCAGAATTAAAATATATTGGCCAGTATTATGTAGATGGAAAAGGTGGAAAAATCATAAAAAACATCTATGTGGCTAATGTTGATAAAATCTTATTAAAACATCGTTATTTTGAAACAAATGGTCCAGTCCTCATGAGCGAATTACCTGAAGATGTAGCGACCAACAAGACGTTTAGTTTTATGATGAAAGACCAGGTATTGTCTGAAAGTATGAAGTATGTTCTCAAACATTTCCTGGTCTGATCACAGTTTATGAATGATGTTTTATAAGTTTACTCTCAAGGTATTCGACACCTTGATACATCAAGGTAGCGATAACCGCGATAACTAAAAGACTCATTAATACTAAAGTGAAATTAAATACTTGGAAACCATAAATGATCATATAACCAAGTCCTTGTTTTGAAACAAGAAACTCTCCGACAATAACGCCAACCCATGATAAACCGACGTTAACTTTCAGAGACGAGATAATACTTGGGAAACATGCTGGAAGGATAACCTCTTTAAAACATTGGTTTTTATCCCCGCCGAATGATCGGACCACTTTTACATAGTTTTCATCCACATTTTGAAAGGCTGTATACACAACCAACGTTGTGATAATGATGGAGATGAGAATGCCCATGGCTATAATGGATCCAAAATTAGGTCCGATGGCAACGATTAAAATCGGGCCTAATGCCACTTTTGGCATGGCATTCAAAACGACTAAGTAAGGATCCAAAACCCTCGCTAAAAAAGATGACCACCATAGCAATGCCGCTAATAAGGTTCCAAAAAGCGTTCCTAATATAAATCCAAGAACGGTCTCGCCGAGTGTATAGGCAACATGGATATAAAGAGAGCCATCAGTCGCTTTCGTGATAAATAAAGACCAGATTTTAGAAGGCGAACTGAATAGTAAAGGATTAATCCATCCTTGTTTAGAAAAGATTTCCCACATTGAAAAAAAACTTAGAAAAATGAGCAGCTGGACAATCCGGATGTTTCGTTTTTCTTTTTTGATAGCTAAAAGAAATTCAAGATGTTTCTTGTTCATGATCGTTTTGCTCAATGTGCTCCAACTCCTCCCATATTTGCTGAAATGTTGCTGAAAAATCTGGGTGCTGTCTCGCTTCGAATGGCAGGAGGCTTCTGAGTGTTTCAGGAATTTTAAACGTACGGAAAATACGGCCTGGATTGCTCGATAATAAGATGACATGATCACTCATTGCAATGGCTTCGCCAATATCATGTGTTACGAGAATAGCCGTTTTCCCAAATTCCTTCAGAGTAGAAGAAACTAAGTCTTCTAGCTTTAGTTTTGTTTGGTAATCTAAAGCGGAGAATGGTTCATCAAGTAAAAGCATCTTAGGCTGAGTTGCTAACGTTCGAACAAGCGCTACCCTTTGCCTCATGCCACCTGATAGTTCTGAAGGATATTTGTTTTTTGTATGTTCAAGCCCGATTTCTTTTAATAATCGAATAGTTGCTTGTATATTTTCTTCTGTCTTTTGATTCCTAAGCTTTAGGCCAAGCATAATATTTTCTTCAATGGTCTTCCATGGAAAAAGGTAATCTTGCTGAAGCATATAGCCAATCTTAGGATGTGGCTGATTAATCTTTTGATTGTTTACCATTACCGTTCCTGTAGTAGGGATGAGAAGACCCGCAATGATAGACAGCAATGTAGATTTTCCACATCCACTTGGACCGAGTATGGAGACGAACTCTCCTTCATTAATGGATAGAGAAATATCCTCTAAGGCCGTTGTGGCAGAAGTTTTTGAAAAGTAGGTTTGACCGACTGATTTCAGCTGCAAAAAAGCCACGACGATCCCTCCTGTATATTATTTAATTGCTTCCTTGGCTAAAGTTGTATCAACAAGAACATCATAATCGATCTTTTTAGGGAGTTCTCCCGCCTCATCCATGATCGTCTGCAGATTGTTCCATTCTTCTTCATCTAATATTGGATTTAAGGCAAAGCTGTGTTGGCTCTTGTAACGATCTATTACCGTTTCAATTAACTCAACAGGGGTATCTTCAAAATATGGTGCAATGACTTTCGCAATCTCAGCGGCGGAATGGTTTTCTACCCACAATTGTGCTTTATATAAGCCTTTTGTGAATTTCTCAAGCGTTTCTTTGTTTTCTTTCATATAACTTTCTTTTGCCATGAAAGTCGTGTAAGGAATTTTACCTGATTCTGCTCCAAAGGAAGCAACGATGTGGCCGATTCCCTTTTGTTCAAAAAGACTAGCTTGTGGTTCGAACAACTGCACATAATCTCCCGTTCCAGATGCAAATGCGTTAGCAACGTTAGCAAAATCAATATTTTGAATCATGGTGAGGTCGTTCTTCGGATCGATCCCATGTTTTTTTAGGGCAAACTCACCTGCCATTTGAGGCATTCCGCCCTTACGCTGACCCAAGAATGTACTGCTTTTTAGCTGATCCCAAGAGAAGAAATCAGGTTTTTTCCGTGCTACTAAAAAAGTACCATCCGTTTGCGTGAGCTGTGCAAAATTAATGACAGGGTCTGTAGATTCTTGAGCATGAACATAAATGGTGGTTTCTGAACCAACGAGTGCTACATCAGCGCCATTAGAGAGTAAAGCTGTCATCGTTTTATCTCCGCCCCAAGTGGTTGTTAGCTCCACATTGAGCCCTTCCTCTTCAAAAAAACCTTTTTCAATGGCTACATATTGAGGGGCATAAAAGATAGAACGGGTAACTTCTGCAACACGTACTTTTTCCTGTTTAGAACTGGATGTACTGCAGCCAGCCAGCATTAAGGAAAAGACAAGAAGGGAAGTAAACAATAACGTGAATGTCCTTTTTAAATGTTTCATTGTGATCCTCCTGCAAGAATAGGGATGAAGTCATGACTTTTATGTAATAATGTATGTGATTGCGGCAAATATGTGTTTGCCCACAAAATAAGCGAGGAGTGTCGGAATGAAGAGAGCAAAAATCATAGAATGGCAGCGATTTCCTTCCCCACATCCGACCATAAAGCTGTATGTAGTTACATACCTGAATGATGGGCTGAGAATTAAAGGGCTTGCTGCTCTGCCTCAAGGAGAGGGTCCTTTTCCGGGATTTCTTTATTTAAGAGGCGGGATCAAGTCAGTTGGTATGGTTCGGATCGCAAGAATTATACAGTTTGCATCTCAAGGGTTTGTGGTCATGGCACCGTATTACAGAGGCAACCAAGGTGGAGAGGGAAACGAAGACTTCGCTGGTAAGGACAGAACAGATGCTTTTGCGGCCTTTGAAGTATTAAAGCAGTTTCCAAAAGTGGATCAAAATGAAATTCATGTATTCGGTTTTTCAAGAGGCGGACCGATGGCACTGTTTACTGCCATGAGGTTCCCTGAAATCAAATCTGTTGTTACATGGGGTGGTGTAACAGATATGGCTCTTACTTATGAGGAAAGAGAAGATTTGCGAAGGATGATGAAGAGAGTAATTGGGGGTACACCAGATAAGTATCCTGAAGAATATGAATGGCGATCTCCGTTATATTATTGCAGTGAATTACAGACACCCCTATTGTGTATTCACGGAATGAAAGATGAAAATGTAAGTGTAGAACATACGCTTAAGATTGAAAAAAGGTTAGAAGAACTCAAGAAGCCATGTGAAACTTGGATCTATCCAGAGTATACACACTATTTCCCGCCAAAGGAGAATAGAAAAATAACATACGCTTTATGTGAGTGGATGAAGGAACAAGGAAAGAGGCTTCCTGAAGTAAGATGATCTTGCTTTTGGAAGTCTTATTTTTATTGTATAAAAGATCCATCTAAGCGTTATGATACAGAATCGGATAGATGATTTTAGAAATAGAAAAACCCTCCCGCTAAATTATGGAAGGGTTTTTTATAGGATTTACGCAATTGGTCCTGCTTGCATAATTTCAGGTGAAACCAATTTGAACTTTTCAAAATTAGCTTTGAATTTCGCTGCAAGCTCTTTTGCTTTAATGTCATATTGTTCAGGGCTTTCCCATGTTTTTTTTGGTTGCAGAACCTGATCAGGAACACCTGGGCAATGAGTTGGAATGTGAAGTCCGAAGACAGGATCGACTACAGTTTCAACGGATGTTAGTTCTCCTTCAAGTGCAGCTTGAACCATAGCACGAGTGTAAGATAAGTTCATACGGTTTCCAACACCATATTCACCGCCAGACCAGCCAGTATTAACTAGAAATACTTGAACATTGTGCTGATCAATTTTTTTACCTAACATTTCTGCATATACTGTTGCAGGCAATGGAAGGAATGGAGCACCAAAGCATGTTGAGAACGTTGCTTGTGGTGATGTAACTCCTCTTTCCGTTCCCGCAAGCTTGCTCGTGTAGCCGGATAGGAAATGGTACATAGCTTGCTCTTTTGTTAACTTACTGATTGGAGGCAATACGCCAAAAGCATCAGCGGTTAAGAAGATAATTGTATTTGGATGACCAGCAACACTTGGCTGAATAATGTTTGGAATGGCATCAACAGGATAAGCCGCTCTTGTATTTTCGGTTAATGTAGAATCTTTATAATCCGCAATACGAGATTCATCATCGATCATTACATTCTCTAATACACTTCCAAAACGAATTGCATTCCAGATCTGCGGCTCTTTTTCTTTTGAAAGATCAATTGTCTTCGCATAGCAACCGCCTTCGATATTAAATACGCCAGTGTTAGCCCAGCCATGTTCATCGTCACCGATTAATCGACGGTTAGGATCAGCGGAAAGAGTGGTCTTTCCTGTACCTGACAGACCGAAGAAAAGTGCTACATCCCCTTCGTTTCCAACGTTAGCTGAACAGTGCATGGAAAGGATGCCTTTTTCCGGAAGCAGGTAATTCATTACAGAGAACACGGATTTTTTAATCTCTCCAGCATACTCCGTTCCTCCGATTAATACGATTCGTTTTTCGAAAGAAATGATAATAAAGGTTTCCGAATTCGTTCCATCTTCAGCAGGATTCGCTTGGAATCCTGGAGCTGAAACTACTGTGAATTCAGCATCATGGGAAGCAAGCTCTACGTCATTTGGACGCACAAACATTTGATGTGCAAATAGGTTATGCCAAGCATATTCATTTATAACTTGAATCGGAAGACGGTACTCTTGATCTGCACCTGCAAATCCCTTAAATAAGAATAACTCATCTTTTGTTCCTAAGTATTGAAGTACTTTTTTATAGAGTTTATCGAAGTTTTCAGGGGAAAATGGTTTGTTTACTTTACCCCAGTCAATGGATTTTTTTACGGACGCATCTTCAACAATAAATTTATCCTCTGGGGATCGGCCTGTGTATTTCCCCGTGGTTGCACAAAGTGCACCTGTAGAAGTGAGCATGCCTTCGTTTCTTGTTAATGATTTTTCTACTAAAACCGGAACAGGCAAGTTCTGGTGAGTTGTTTCACGGGTGATAAGTTCAGTTAAGGTTGTTGTAAATTCCAAAGTATTCATATCAGACAGTACCATCCTTTATCCTAGAGTGATATATTCGAAAATTAGTATAACACATTAAATCAAATGATGTATACTATTTTATGAAAGCGCATCAGAAAAGTTCGTAATCCTAAAAAAAGGGCTCAATACACTTGAAATCTACATCCTATTGGAAGCGATATCAAAAAATGCAAATATCAGCTTTTTATTATTGATAGTAAAGGGATTTTAGTTGACATCATAAGGTCATTGCGCTATTATATTTCGAGAACGGCTACTCTTATTCTGAGTAGGTGGAGGGACAGGCCCTATGAAACCCAGCAACCGACATGAAAGCAAGAAGTTTAGATCTGCTTTCAATGAAAAGGTGCTAACCTGCAAGGTGAAAATAACCTTGGACAATAAGAGGATGAAGGCATTTTTAGTTTAAACCTTTTCCCTCGTGAATGATATGTAAATCAGGGAAGGGCTTTTTTTATGCCTTTTTCAAGTTACGAACATAAACATGCAAAATAGATAAGAATAAAGTACCGTATCATACTGAAAGCAATTAAGGGAGGATATTAATTTGTCCAAAAAAGTTAGTCGTCGTTTATTCACATCTGAATCGGTAACGGAAGGCCATCCGGATAAGATCTGTGACCAAATTTCAGATGCTATCCTAGATGAAATTCTAACTCATGATGCAAATGCGCGTGTAGCTTGTGAAACATCAGTTACAACAGGGCTTGTACTTGTTGCAGGTGAGATCACAACTTCTACTTATGTAGATATTCCAAAAGTTGTCCGTGAAACGATCAAAGAAATCGGTTATGATCGTGCAAAATACGGTTTCGATTCAGAAACTTGTGCAGTATTAACGTCAATTGATGAGCAATCTGCTGATATCGCTATGGGTGTAGACCAAGCGCTTGAAGCTCGAGAAGGTTCTATGACTGATGCTGAGATCGAAGCGATCGGTGCAGGAGACCAAGGTTTAATGTTCGGATTTGCTTGTAACGAAACGGAAGAGCTCATGCCTCTTCCGATCTCATTAGCACACAAATTATCTCGTCGTCTTACGGAAGTACGTAAGACTGAAGAAATTCCTTACTTGCGTCCAGATGGAAAAACTCAAGTAACGGTTGAATATGACGAGAACGACAAGCCAGTACGTATCGATACTATCGTTATCTCTACTCAACACCACCCTGAGAACACACTTGAAGAGATTCAAAGAGATATTAAAGAAAAAGTAATCAAGCCAGTTGTTCCTGCTGAGTTAATTGATGAGAACACAAAATACTTCATTAACCCTACAGGCCGTTTCGTTATCGGTGGACCACAAGGTGATGCTGGACTGACTGGACGTAAGATCATCGTTGATACTTACGGTGGTTATGCACGTCACGGTGGTGGAGCGTTCTCTGGTAAGGATGCTACAAAAGTTGACCGTTCTGCTGCATATGCGGCACGCTATGTTGCGAAAAACATCGTAGCTTCAGGCCTTGCTGACAAAGTTGAAGTTCAACTTGCTTACGCGATCGGTGTTGCTCAACCAGTATCAATCGCTGTAAACACGTTTGAAACAGGTAAAGTATCTGAAGAAGTACTTGTAGAATTAGTTCGAAATAATTTCGATCTTCGTCCGGCTGGAATCATCAAGATGCTTGATCTTCGCCGTCCGATCTACAAACAAACTGCTGCATATGGTCACTTTGGCCGTACTGATGTCGATCTTCCATGGGAGAAGACTGATAAAGCAGAAGAACTTAAGAAACAAGCGAATATTTAACAGATTAAAACAGACTCCTATTAAAAGGGGTCTGTTTTTACTATATTATGAGGCAAGTTTACATATCATAAAAAAACCGTCCAAAATTCTGGACGGAAAAAACAATCAGAAGAATATTTTTCGATCTCGTTCTTCTTTTAATATTTCAACAGCTTCCCGGAAACGCTGAGAATGGATAATCTCACGTTCTCTTAAGAATCGAAGGGAATCATTCAGGTCGGGATCATCTGACATGTCGATAATCCATTGGTAGGTGGCACGGGCTTTTTCCTCTGCAGCTATGTCTTCATAAAGGTCAGCAATCGGGTCACCTTTTGCCTGTATATAGCTTGCAGTAAAAGGTACACCTGAGGCGTTTTGGTAGAACAAAGCACTGTCATGATTTACGTAATGATCTTCGATTCCTGCAGCTTTTATTTGTTCGGGTGTTGCATCTTTTGTAAGCTTATAGATCATCGTTGCGATCATTTCAAGATGTGCAAACTCTTCTGTACCGATATCTGTTAATAGGCCAATTACTTTATCAGGAATTGTATAGCGCTGATTTAAGTAACGAAGTGCAGCGGCAAGCTCTCCATCAGCACCCCCATATTGTTCAATTAAGTATTTTGCTAGTCTTGGATTGCATGAAGTAACTTTAACCGGATATTGCAGTTTCTTCTCGTAAACCCACATGAACCAGTACCTCCTTTTCCCTTTTTATATTTGCCAAGGCCAAGGGCCGTTGCTCCAGTTCCACGGCATACCGGAATAGCTGTTGCCGTATTGCTGAAGGGGGCCATATTTCGATTCGATCGCACGTTTTATTTTTTTCCTCTGTTGTGCGTATTGATTGAACTGGTGGATAGCATTCTGATCTTGAGGGTGCGTATCAAGATACAACGTAAGTTCCACAAGTACAAAATCAACAGCTTGTAGCTCTTCCATCCATTGATAAAATTCTTCGGGTAATGTTTGTTGCACTTCAATTACCCCCTTTTCTCATATGGATTTTCATAATAATCATAAAAGGCTGGCCAAAGCGTCCCTTTTCGCAATGCCTCTTTAGGAGGGAACTGAGGTAGGTCAGGTGGTTGAAAACCCATATATAGATTTGGTGGAGTTGAATAATACTTCTTTCCGATAGGCGGACAAGGATCGAAAGGACTATGATAAGGGGTATATGATTTTACAGGCGTGTTTCTATTCATTAAAAACCATCCCTTCTTCACAAGAGTACTTTTATAAAGATATTCATTAAAGAAAGGGATTAGACACGAATCATCTCTATTTATAATCAAATATGATAAAATAATGGGCAAACCAAGAATTGAAAACGAGGTGCAAACACATGTATAAAGGAATCCATCATGTTTCGTTGCTGGTTACTAACTTAAAAGAAGCGTTATATTTTTACGAAGGAATCTTAGGTTTTAAACAAAATAAAAAACGCCCTCAATTTGGTTTTCCGGGCGTTTGGTATGATATTGGCGATACACAGCTTCATTTACTTGTTCACGAAAAAGGAAAAGCCAGAAGAAATACGACTGAGATCGATAGTAGAGACGGTCATTTTGCAATTAGGGTAGAAGATATGGATAAACTGCTCAAGACTCTTGACGCTCATGGTGTCAAATATGTAAATAAGCCAAATAATAAAACGGATTGGCATCAAGTTTTTGTCAGTGATCCTGATGGTAACTTAATTGAATTCAACGTTTAGACTGAAGTGACTTATAATATTGTCCTTTTTCATAATATTCCCGACGTATACGTTCCATATCTTTAATATCGTCTTCGGTTAATTCACGAATGACTTTTGCGGGCCGGCCGAATGCTAGTGTATTAGGCGGAATCACTTTTCCGGGAGGTACAAGACTTCCTGCGCCTATAAAAGCACCTTTTCCAATGTGTGCTCCATCCAGTATCAATGAACCCATACCGATTAATGCATTTTCCTCAATTGTACAGCTATGAAGAATAACGCTATGTCCAACTGTTACTCCATCCTTTAAATGAAGAATACGGTTCGGACTTTGATGAAGCACAGAATTATCTTGTACGTTTACATAATTACCGATTATTGTAGGGGAAACATCCCCTCGAATGGATGTGTTGAACCAAATCGAAGAGTATTCACCAATCTCAACATCACCGGTAATGGTTACATAGTCTGCTATAAAGGCAGTTTCTGAAATTTTAGGCTGTTTGTCTCCATAAGGATAAATCATTATATACACATCCTGTATTGTTTTATTACTTATAGTTTAACAAATCGTGTACCTGTATGAATAGGAAAGAGGGTGGAATCTGTGTGGACGTGGAGAACAGACCAGGAAGCTAAAGGTACAGTGGTCGTCGTACATGGTGCTAACGAACATCATGGAAGATACGACTGGGTAATAAAGAAGTTGAATGAGGTTGGTTTTCACTGTGTTTCTGGAGACTTGCCTGGTCAAGGTACAACGACGAGAAGAAGAGGACACATTGATACTTTTGATGAGTATATCTTTACAATTGAGAACTGGTATCTAGAGGCGGAAAAGCTAGGTTTACCCGTGTATCTATTAGGACACAGTATGGGTGGACTCGCTGTTATCCGTACGTTAATGGAGAAGAGACTTCCTGTATGTGCAGTTGTTCTATCCTCACCATGCCTTGGACTAGCTTATTATCCTTCAAAGGGTAAAGAACTACTCTCACTGTTACTCAACAAGATCGCCCCTGGAGTAAGGTTTCCTGCAAACTTGCCCGAAGGAGGGGTAACGAGGAATGAAGAGATCCGCGTAAGGGATAAAGAAGATAAGTTGATTGTAAAAAAAGTATCTGTAAGGTGGTACAGGGAACTCAAGGCTTCCATTAAGTATGCATTCGAACAGTATTCGTCACTCCCGAACATCCCTTTACTGTTGCTACAAGCAGGCGATGATTTAATTGTAGACAAAATTGCCGTAAAACGATGGTTTAACGGAATCAGCTTAGAAGAAAAATGGTATAAAGAATTTCCTTCTCTTTATCACGAAGTTTTAAATGAACCTGAGCGTGAAAATGTTTTTGAATATGTAAAAAGTTTTTTATATCTGCATAGTGAAGCCAATAACGGAAAAAGGTAAAGAAAGAATTATGAAAAGGAGCATCTATATGAACAAAGTTCCGGTTCACCCTTGGGGATTGATGTATTCCGTTTATACAAAAGTTTTTCCAGCAGTCAGTCAGCTGCTTCAAAAATGGCAAGAAAAAGCAGAGGAAATTCCTGATCCTGAATTAAGACAACAGGCTTTAAGCAGTATTTCGAATAAGATGTTTCATTGTGAAGGCGGTGCGATCCTAACTCTTCTCGCAGGAAAGCATCGGAATCAAGCGATTGAATTTGTAGTCGCTTACCAAACGATTAGTGATTATTTAGACAACCTATGTGACCGAAGTACTTCCCTAAGTGAAAAAGACTTTAGAGCACTTCATGAAAGTATGTTCCATGCTCTTAGTCCTGGGGTAGAACCAGTCAACTACTACAGGTACAGGAATGAGCAAGATGATGGCGGATATCTTGCTGATCTCGTATTGACTTGCCAAAAAGTATTATCGGGATTGCAGACCTATCCGAATATTGCAAGTGAGTTGATAGGACTTGCCCAAATATACTGCGACCTTCAAGTTCATAAACATGTCGTTGTGCAGGAAAGAGAGCCTCGTCTCATCAGTTGGTTTGGTGAATATCAGTCTGTCTTTCCTGATATTACTTGGTATGAATTCTCAGCCTGTGCAGGTTCGACGCTTGGTATCTTTTGTCTCGTCAGTTATGCTTTTCATGGAGATTTCACTAAGGAATCTGCTGAGACCATCAAGAAAGGGTATTTCCCATGGCTTCAGGGACTACATATTCTGCTTGATTATTTTATCGATCAGCAGGAGGACAAGCTTGAAGGAGATCTTAACTTTTGTACGTACTATAAAGATGAGCAGCATATGCTAGAACGCATGGTTTACTTTGCTAAAGAAGCGGAGAGCAGCTGTTCTAACTTGCCTCATTCAAAATTTCACCGTCTTATCCAAAGAGGTTTGCTCGGTATTTATTTAGCAGACCGAAAAGTTTCAGAAAGCCCAGGGATAAAAAAAATGGCCTCTAAACTTGTAAAAGTTGGAGGAGCGACGAGTTACTTTTTTTACGTAAATCGAAAAGTGTACCAAAAATTAAAACCTGCGCTATCGTCATCCTAAAGGAGAATCAACACCTTACAACAATGACGAAACCATTAAAAAGGCTGAATCAACCTAATGCGTTGATATCAGCCTCTTCTTTCGATCGCAACCACAAATGGAGGATCATTTTTTTGATTGATAAAATCATATTGAAGGACGTGAGCTTTTTTCTGGTCGATGTTTTTCACAAAATCCAAGACAAGTTCTTTCTCGCGTTTCCCTTCTTCATGTCCATGATAGATGACTAAAATAATGATTCCCTCTGGTTTTAAAATGTGAAGCAGCTGTTTGATCGCATCGATCGTAGATGAACCTTTCGTTGTGATCGACTTATCACTTCCAGGCAAGTAGCCAAGGTTAAAGATGGCACCTGAGACATTCCCATGTACAAACTCCGGCAGCTGTTCCATCATCTCGTGATGTGAAGCATGATAAAACGTTACATTATCAGCTGCTTGATTTTGAGTTAACCGAAGTTTCGAGTTTTCGATCGCCTGCTCCTGAATGTCAAACGCGAACACCCGGCCATCTTCACCCACAAGCTTTGAAAGAAACAATGTATCATTGCCGTTTCCGCATGTCGCGTCAATGACCAGATCCCCTGATGTGCAAAAAGAGCGAAGAAGAGTCCTAGCAAAAGGGAGAACACCTTCTAATTTCATAAAGAATTCACCTCGTCCCTCACATAAAATTTCCCTTGAAAGCTATTTCTGCGTTTTAGTTCGTTTTCAATGGCATTCAGCACTTTCCACTTATTTAAACTCCACATCGGTCCGACTAAGAGATCAGAAGGGCCATCACCCGTTAATCGGTGGATCATCATATCTGGAGGAATGATCTCAAGCTGATCACATACAAGGTTTACATATGTGTCAAAATCAAGAAAATCGAGCATGCCTTGTTCATATTGCTTCACCATCGGAGTTTTTTTCAACAAGTGTAAGAGATGAATCTTTATCCCTTGAACATCGAGTTTCGCCACTTCGCATGCCGTTTCCAGCATCATTTCAGGGGTTTCGAGCGGGAGTCCATTAATGATGTGGGAGCAGATCCTAATATTGTGTTTTCTCAGTTTGTTAACCCCTTCAACATATGTTTCATAATCGTGAGCACGATTAATAAGAAGTGCCGTTCTTTCATGGACAGTCTGAAGTCCAAGTTCGACCCACAAATAGGTACGTTTATTTAAGTCAGCCAAATATTCTACAACATCGTCTGGAAGACAATCAGGACGTGTAGCGATCGACAGGCCAACAACTCCTTCTTGCTCGAGAATCGTTTCATACAGTTCCTTCAACTGCTCAACTGGAGCATATGTGTTCGTAAAAGCTTGGAAATAGCCAATGTACTTTCCTTTTTTCCATTTAGCATGCATGCGTTCTTTTACGGTATGAAATTGTGTAATGATATCGTCTCGGCGGTTTCCTGCAAAATCACCTGAGCCGCTCTGTGAACAGAACGTACAACCGCCATAAGCCGCTTTTCCATCACGATTTGGACAATCAAATCCTCCGTCAAGAGGAACTTTTATAATTTTTTCACCGAAGCGTGATTTTAAATGTTGGTTCCATGTGTAATATCTTTTATCGCCAAAAAAAGCTGGCTTTTCAATAAGGTGTGTCAACCTGTTCACTCCTTCTTTTCTGGTGATGAGCACCAAGCCAATTGTAGCATGTACAAGGATTCGGCGGCAAAATCGTTCAGGTTTATTTTTATTGTAAATTTAAGGAAAAGCAACTAAAATACAGAAGGTTTTTTCAATAGCAATCTACCATTGCCTCGTATACACAAGATTTGGGTGTGACATTAAAGATGTACAGTCTTTTGTCGACCGTTAATGGTCTATTCATCGTTCTTGGGCAGCCGTTGATCAATGTATGTATTAGAAAGGGTCTGAAGTCTACAACAAGTCAAATACTTGTGGGTTAAGTCATCTTTATCATCTCTTTTGTCATTGTCGGAAACGTGCAGGATTTTAGCGGATTTCTGATAGAGATGATTGTCCGAACAGTTGGAGAAATGTTAGTGTGGCCTGGAGTGCCAAGTGTTGCTGCAAAACATGCTCCAAAAGGGCGAGCTGGATTCTACCAAGGAATTGTGAATCGTACTGCCACTGGAGGAAGAATGCTGGGTCCTTTATTTGGAGGAATGCTTGTAGACATTTTTAACATACGTATATTATTTCAAACCATTATGGGATTGTTGGTCCTTGTGTTGATGCTGACGATTGTTTACAGCTAGTAAAGATACACGTTCATCACAACATGCTGCTGTTTAAAACTACTATCCTTTTGCCTAGTAGGATTTGAGTCTAAAAAAGGAAAATTTAGGCTATACTTTATTCAAACAACCTTGACATTTTTTAAAAGAATTCATAAAATACAAATTAACATCTATTTTTCGTTAATAACGATGAGAGGGACTAGTAAAAAAAGAATGGTAGCTAGAGAGTTGACGGCTGGTGCAAGTCAACCCGGACTTTTTTGAACTCACCCTTTAGTTGCAAGTGTGAATAAAGTAATGCTTGCCGTCTCGCCGCGTTAAGGTTAGTTTTGAGTGAACGTGAGTTTTGCGTTAATCAGGGTGGTACCGCGGCAGGTGTAAACAATGTGAGCTAACCTTTCGTCCCTAATGTTTTATTAGGGGCGGGAGGTTTTTTATTTGGCTTTTTAAAGGACGTTGGACCCAGGTAAGAAAGCAGCCTGGAATGGAGTACAATAGCATCTTACATAGGTGAGATCGCTAAAAAGCCTTATATACTTAAGAAAAAAGCAGGGTCAATGAAGGAGGAACGGTTATGTATTATAACCACAAAACAATCGAGAAAAAATGGCAGCATTTTTGGGAAGAAAACAAGACTTTCCAAACTAAAGAAGAATATGACAAAAAGAAGTTCTACGCATTAGATATGTTTCCATATCCATCTGGGGCAGGTCTTCACGTTGGGCACCCTGAAGGATATACAGCTACAGATATCCTTTCGCGCATGAAGCGTATGCAAGGCTACAATGTCCTTCATCCGATGGGGTGGGACGCATTCGGTCTTCCGGCTGAACAATATGCACTTGATACCGGTAATGACCCTGCAGAGTTTACTGAGCAGAATATCAATACATTCCGTAGACAGATTAAAGAGTTAGGTTTCTCTTATGATTGGGATCGTGAAGTGAATACAACAGATCCTTCTTATTACAAGTGGACGCAATGGATCTTTATCCAGCTTTATAAAAAAGGGCTGGCATATGTTGATGAAGTACCGGTCAATTGGTGTGAAGCACTTGGAACGGTCCTAGCTAATGAAGAAGTTATCGATGGAAAGAGCGAACGCGGAGGTCATCCAGTAGTCCGTAAACCTATGAAACAATGGATGCTCAAGATTACGGCTTATGCGGATAGACTTTTAGAAGATCTCGAAGAATTGGATTGGCCGGAGAGCTTAAAAGATATGCAGCGTAACTGGATCGGTCGTTCAGAAGGTGCTGAAGTTCACTTTGATGTAGACGGTCATTCATCCCAAATTACGGTGTTCACAACAAGACCAGATACTTTATTTGGTGCAACATACCTTGTACTTGCTCCTGAAAATAAGCTAGTTAAAGAGATCGTTACAGATGACCAGTTTGAAGTCGTAACAACTTATCAAAAACAAGTAGAAACGAAGTCTGATCTTGAGCGTACAGAACTCGCAAAAGAAAAGACTGGCGTGTTTACTGGAGCATACGCAATACACCCAGTAACTGGGGCAAAGCTTCCAATCTGGATTGCCGACTATGTACTAGCAAGCTATGGAACGGGTGCTATCATGGCGGTACCAGCTCATGATGAGCGTGATTACGAGTTTGCTGTAAAATTCGATCTTCCGATTGCAGAAGTAGTAGCTGGAGGAAATGTAGCTGAAGCGGCTTATACGGGTGACGGCGAGCATGTGAACTCTGACTTCTTAAACGGTATGCAAAAAGAGGAAGCTATCGAAAAGATGAATGCATGGCTTGTAGAGAACGGAAAAGGCGAGAAAAAAGTTACGTTTCGTCTTCGTGACTGGCTGTTCTCCCGTCAGCGTTATTGGGGAGAACCAATTCCGATCATTCATTGGGAAGATGGTACGATGACAACTGTTCCAGAAGAAGAGCTTCCATTGCTGCTTCCTGTAATGGATGAGATTAAACCATCAGGAACAGGAGAATCACCACTTGCTAATGAAGAAAATTGGGTGAACGTAGTAGACCCTGTAACAGGCAAGAAAGGCCGCCGTGAAACAAATACAATGCCTCAATGGGCAGGAAGCTGCTGGTACTACCTGCGCTATATCGACCCTAAAAATGAGGAGCAGCTAGCAGCACCTGAAAAACTGGAGCACTGGCTCCCTGTAGATATTTATATTGGTGGAGCAGAACATGCGGTATTGCATCTTCTATATGCTCGTTTCTGGCATAAAGTCCTTTATGATCTTGGCGTCGTTCCAACAAAGGAACCATTCCAGCGTTTATTTAACCAAGGTATGATCCTTGGTGAAAATAACGAGAAGATGAGTAAGTCAAAAGGAAATGTTGTTAACCCTGATGAAATCGTTGTAAGCCATGGTGCCGATACATTACGTTTATACGAGATGTTTATGGGACCGCTGGATGCATCGATCGCATGGAGTACAACAGGCCTTGATGGTGCCCGTCGTTTCCTTGACCGTGTTTGGAGATTGTTGGTTTCCGAAGATGGTGAGAACCTGAATCCAGCCATCCAAGATGTTAAAGGGACGGATGCTTTTAATCGTCTTTACCATCTAACGGTTAAAAAAGTAACAGAGGATTTTGAAGGCCTTCGTTTTAATACGGCGATTTCACAGCTTATGGTATTTGTTAACGAAGCGAATAAACAAAAAATCCTTCCTAAGGAACTGGTTCAAGGCTTTGTAAAAATGCTTTCTCCGATCGCACCACATATTTGTGAAGAGCTTTGGAAAAAGTTGGGTGGTACGGGAAGCATCGCCTATGAAGCTTGGCCAGTATGGGATGAAGCACAGCTAGTTGAGAATGAAGTGGAAATCGTTGTCCAAGTAAACGGTAAATTAAAAGCGAAGATGACGATCCCTGCGAACAGCAGCGGTCAGGACATGGAGCAAATCGCTTTAAAGGAAGATACTGTTCAACAAAGCATCGAAGGAAAAACAGTTCGTAAAGTGATAACTGTACCTGGTAAACTCGTAAATATCGTCGCAAATTAAAGGAGGCTTTTATAATGGACTATGAATTAGAAGAGATTTCACCCTCAGAAGTGAAACAATTATTAAAAGAAGGCAAGAAGATATCATTGATTGATGTTCGTGAGGATGAGGAAGTTGCTGAAGGAAAGATTCCCGAAGCTGTCCATATTAAAATGGGAGAGATTCCTGACCGTTTAGCCGAAATCGATAAGAATGAAGAGCATATCATTGTTTGCCGTTCTGGTCGAAGAAGTGAAAATGTGGCTTACTACTTATTAGATCAAGGGTATAAAGTAAAAAATATGACTGGCGGCATGCTGGAATATACCAAAGAATAAAGACAAAGAAACTCTCTGCTTTTTAAAGCAGGGAGTTTTTTTAAAGTTAACTATCTAAAAAAATGAACGTGTCGAAACATCAGGAAATGTGAAAGGTATTGGAGTTTTAGCCGATAGTAAGGATATACTGTGTACCTTGGAGGCTCTCATGGCATTTATACATTCGAATAAAAAAAAGTGGCTCACCATCATTGCTACTTTTTTTGTGATTCATTTAGCGGGCTCGATAGGATCGATCTTAACTCGAAATATATGGATGTATGCCTTGGAGATCAGCGCTATTTTTGTGTTTGGCATTTTTGTTTACAACATGCTGAAGGAAAAAGAAAGCTATGCCATAGATCTTGTAAAAGAAATCAAAAAACATAAAGAAACTTATGAAGAATTAGAAGCCAACAGAGTCAAGCTTCAAAATGTTTTTGATAGCATTGATATTGCCATTTGGTCACATAATCTGCAAACCAATAAACTTCTAATCACATCTGGTATTGAGAAACTTTATGGCTACCCGCTGCAGGCTTTTTATGATGATGTGAATTTATGGAGAAAAGTCATCCATCCTGAGGACATTAGGATTATGAAGCAGCGTGCCTCCGATATTGTAAAAGGATTAACAACTACAAGTGAATACCGTATCTTACGCCCGGATGGAGATATTAGATGGATTCAGGACAGGGGGATTCCTTTTTTAAATGATAAAGGAGAACTCGTTGATTTTAATTCCATTCTTATTGATATTACGGAACGCAAGCATGCAGAATTGACCATTAATCAAATGGCTTATTTTGATGAACTGACAGGACTTCCTAACCGGAATGGATTTATGGATGCCATTGAACAAAAGATGAAAGAAGTGGATCGAAAACAAGGGAACTTGGCATTATTCTTTTTAGATCTTGATTGCTTTAATGTGCTTAACGATACATTAGGTCATAGTTTTGGAGACCTTTTACTTCAAGAGGTAGCAGAATTACTAAAAAATACGATTCCCCAAAAAGATCAAGTGTTTCGAAGGGGCGGTGATGAATTCTTGATTCTCCTTGAATATAAAGATGAAACAGAAGTTACAGCGGTGGCTGAGGAAATCATCTATTCTTTTACTAAGCCATTCATGTTAAGTGGTAAAGAAGTCTTTACCACTCCGAGTATCGGAATAAGTTTATACCCGGGGAACGGTTCTGACAGTGATACCCTCTTGAAAAGAGCAGATGGCGCTCTTTACCAGGCAAAAGACCGTGGCCGTAACACGTATCAGTTTTTTACCGAACAGCACGATGGAAAGATTGAAAGAAGATTAAATTTGGAGCATGGTCTAAGAAAAGCATTAGAAAAAAACGAATTATTTCTTGTTTATCAACCTCAAGTTCGTTTTCATACAAAACAAATAACAGGTGTTGAGGCCTTGCTTAGATGGAATAAAGGCTCAGAAGGAATGATCTCTCCAGGTGAATTTATCCCAATTGCAGAAGATACGGGAATGATCTTGCTAATCGGAGAATGGGTATTAAAAAACGCATGTTTACAAGGATATAAGTGGCATCAGAATGGTTTTGATGATCTACTGATATCGGTAAATATATCTGTAAGGCAGCTTTTAGAGGAATCGTTTGTCCTAAGGGTAGAAAATATTTTGAATGAGACTCATTTCCCTGCATCTTCTCTTGAACTGGAGATTACAGAAAGTACGACAATGGAAAGTATGGAGGAAACGCTTCCTGTTTTAAACCGGTTAAGAGAAATGGGGATACGGATATCCATTGATGACTTTGGTACAGGTTACTCTTCGTTAACCTATTTAAGACAACTGCCTGTAGATACATTAAAGATTGATAAAATGTTTATTGATGATATTCTTAGAGATCCTAAAGCAGGTGCGATCGTAAAAACGATAATTGATATGGGGCATAACTTGAGTTTTCATGTTATTGCAGAAGGAATTGAAAGCTGCAATCAAATCGATTTTTTATTAGAACAAGGATGTTTGTTCGGACAAGGGTATCATTTGTTTAAGCCTTTAAAACCGGATGAACTAGAGGAGCATCTTCAAGTGAATATGGTGGTGAATTAGTAATAGACTCAAAAAGCTAATCTTAAAAAGGCTTTTTGATTCTTTTTGTGTGTTTGTGGATGAACTCGATAGTAGTTGAGTTCCGCTTCAGGCACTAGCTTTCCATGGGGGAGCGGTGAGCCTCCTGCCGCTCTGCACCATCAGCCCTCATATTCAGATGTTTTACAATAGCAGATTAGTGAAACAATACATAAGTACTTAAGTTGAAGGAGTGGATCTTTAATGAACGTTCTTATTATTGGTGCAAATGGAAATATCGGAAAACTAACAAGTAACATGCTAGCTGAACAGGGACACAAGGTGAAAGCGATGGTTAGAAAGGAAGAGCAGCAGGAGCACTTTCAGCATGAGAATATTGAAGCAGTGCTAGGTGACTTAGAGCAAGATTTTGAACATGTATTTGATGGAGTGGATGCTGCGATATTTACAGCAGGGTCTGGTGGGCATACAGGTCCTGAAAAGACAGAAGCTGTAGATTATGAGGGAGCAGTAAAATCGATCAAGTTAGCTGAGAAGCATTCTGTCGAGCAATTCATCATGGTTAGCTCACTAGCAGCAGATACACCAGAAAAAGGACCTGAAAGTCTTCAACATTATTTAAAAGCAAAGGGAAATGCGGATCAAGAATTGATGGATAGTCAATTAAACTACACGATCTTGCGCCCAGGTGCGTTGACTGACGAAGATGGCATGGGATTAATTCAAGCCAAACAAAAGCTAAATGAAACGGGATCTATACCAAGAGCGGATGTAGCGAGAACCATCGCCGCTTGTTTAGGAAATGAAAAGATGTATCGAAAAGTTTTTGAACTAATCGAAGGAGAGACTCCTATTCAAAACGCGATCGAAAATGTATAGACAAAACTAGTCAAAGTCCAACAAAGGAAAAGCATCCTCACTAAACGAATGCTCAAAAAGAGACTCATTCTTTAGGAGGATGCTTTTATAATGATACAAGTAAAAGTTTTTGATGAAGATCATGAAGCTGATCTTGAAGAAAGTGTGAATGAATTTTTAAGCAGTATCCCTCATGAACAAGTAATCGACATTAAATATCAGATTGCGGTCTGTGATAACGTACATGTAGAAAACGAAACCATGTTTTCATTTTCGGCTATGATTATTTATAAAACGTAGATTAACCAAGAGCATGATAAGCAGCATTTGTACCAGCAATATGTCCTGTAACAAAAGCCACTGTAATATTGTAACCGCCTGTATAACCATGAAGATCTAAGATTTCTCCGCAAAAGAATAATCCTTCTTGGAACTTAGATGCCATCGTTTGAGGGGCGATTTCTTTTACAGAGACGCCTCCACCTGTAACAAAAGCCTTTTCGATGGATAGCGTTCCATTCACTTGAAACGAAAAGCCCTTCATCTGTTGAGCTAGATGACGTAATGATTGCTTTGGAATTTGATCAGCAGGGCTCTCTCCATCAATCTCTGCCTGTTCAATCAAGAATAAAAGATACTTTTCAGGAAGCATGCCTCTTAGTACATTTTTCATTGCCTTTTTAGGTTCTTCTTCGACTCTTTTTTGAATCCTAGAAAGCAGTGCATCTTCATGTTCTTCTGGAAAGGTATCAATTCTCATTTCAATCGCAGGGACATTGAATTTCTTTAGCGCTTTAACAACATATTGACTGCATCGCAATGCAGCGGGTCCGGATACCCCGAAATGTGTAAATAACATATCCATCTGATGGGCTTTAATCATTTTACCTTTAGGATTCCAAACGGAAAGTGCCACGTTTCTTAGTGAAATGCCTTGAAGCGTTTTTTTCTTTATAAAGCTTTCGTTCGATGTGATCGGGACTTCTGTTGGGTACAGTTCAGTAATGGTATGGCCGGCTTTTTTTGCCCACACGTAACCATCACCTGTTGATCCTGTGTGTGGGACGGACTTGCCTCCAACAGCGATGACAATTGATTTTGTTTTTAATACATCGCCATCCTGTAAAATAACTTCATGTAATTCTTCTTTATAGTTTATCGTTTTAACCGGTGTATTTGTTCGAATCTTAACCCCTATTTCTTTGATTTTATTAAGTAATGCTTGGACTACATCGGTTGCTTTATTGGAAACAGGGAACATACGCCCATGGTCTTCTTCTTTAAGTTTAATGCCTAAACCTTCAAAGAATGAAATAATATCTTCATTATTGAACACAGAAAAAGCACTATAAAGGAAACGGCCGTTGCCAGGAATGTGCCTAATGATCTCATCAACGGGCAGACGATTTGTCACGTTGCACCGTCCACCGCCTGAAATGGCAAGTTTACGACCAAGCTTTTCTCCTTTATCTATGAGTAGGACGCGGGCACCGTTCGATGCAGCTCCAACACTGGCCATTAAACCCGATGGACCTCCTCCAATGACAATACAATCATAAATCATAACATCCCAACCTTCTTAATCGTTCAGTTAAAAATCATTTCATACAATAGCACAGCTTCATCAAAAAGGCTATTTTCAATTCCTTACTTTTTTGCAAAAAGTTAAATGAGGTTACACGAGCTTTTTATGTGATACAATACTAATAATGTTTTTTAGTCCTGTCCCAAATTAATGTGTCAGGGAATCTCTTTATTGATTTTAGTAGGAGCTGAAATAGTTTGTCGCGATTACTTCGTGGAACATTGATCTTATCTGCAGCAACATTCTTCTCAAAATTTATTGGATTGATCTTTGTTATTCCATTTGCCAATTTAGTTGAAGAAAAAGGTATGGCATTATACGGATATGCCTATATTCCTTATACGATTTTACTAAGTATCTCTACAATGGGCTTGCCACTTGCAGTTTCTAAATTCGTATCTAAATATAACGCTTTAGGCGATTATGCAGCAGGAAGAAGATTGCTTAAATCTGGATTGCTAGTCATGACGATCACTGGCTTTCTAGCATTCCTTATCCTATATATGCTAGCTCCGGCGCTTGCTCATCAGATTATCGATGAACGCGGCGGAAAAGGGAATACCATTGAAGATATAACGTTAGTAATCAGAATGGTTAGTACAGCTTTAATCATCGTGCCATCCATGAGTTTGATCCGAGGCTATTTCCAAGGTTTTCAATCCATGGGGCCTACGGCAGTCTCTCAGGTTGTTGAACAGATTGTCAGGATTCTATTCATTCTAATTGCAAGCTTTATAGTAGTAAATCTATTGAATGGGAAGATTACAACAGCTGTTGCCTTATCTACATTTGCCGCAACACTCGGTGCTGTTGCAGGGCTTATTGTCTTAATATGGTATTGGACAAAAAGAAAACCTCACCTGCAAAAAATGTATGATAAAAGTAAACCTGTTGCTGATATTTCATTGAAAGATATTTATTTCGAAACGATCAAATATGCGATCCCATTTATAGCGGTAGGACTTGCGATTCCGCTTTATCAGATGATCGATCAATTAACGATCGTAAAAACACTATCAGCCTATGGATATACCCAGGATGAATCAGAGTCTGTTTTTGCGATAATCACTCAGATTGCACATAAGCTTGTGATGATCCCTGTATCTTTAGCTACTGCACTTGCACTGACTTTAATACCGATTATCACAAAATCATATACCCAAAACAATCAAGATTTATTGCATAAACAGATCACTCAAACCTTTCAGATGGTATTGTTCTTAACAGCACCTGCAGCAATCGGTTTAGCTGTGTTGGCATATCCTGCATACGGAGCATTGTTCGGCATGCCATCCATGGAAACGGGAGGTTTCTATCTTAGATGGTATGCACCTACAGCGATCTGGTTTGCGTTATTTACTGTGACAGCAGCAATCCTACAAGGGTTGAACCAGCAGCGTTTTGCTTTCATTAGTTTAAGTGTTGGCTTTTTAGCAAAGTTATTATTAAACAAACCCTTTTTATTAGTATTTGCGGGTGCAGGATCAATCATCGCAACCAATATCGGATATACCTTATCTATACTGTTTAACCTATATATCATCAAAAAATACAGCGGATTCTCATTTAAATGGGTCTATCGAAGAACGATCCTAATGACAGTATTTATCGCCATCATGTCGGTAGCCGTAGTTTGGATCACATCCCTTTTAGGAAAGCCGGAAACAAGGCTGGATACGATTATTGAGTTAACAGTAGGTATTCTTACTGGGGGAGCGGTATACCTTTTCTTAAGTTATCAATCAGGATTGCTGACGATAATATTGGGAGACCGCATATCATTTCTTAAAAGAAGAAGATAAGAAAAACAAAAAGAAGGCTGTCTCTAGCCTTCTTTTCCCATGGATGAGGGTATTCTGTCATTATTCTTCCTTTTGTTCATCGTACCACTTAAGCTGTTTACCGATGCTGTAACCTTCAAGCGGCACTTCGTATTCGAACCCAGCTTTTTCTAGTGCGGGTTGAAGGTACTCACGGTATACCCAGCCACCATGTAGGAAGATCTTGCATTGAGAAGGTTCAACATGTTGTTTAAGTACATTTATAACGTTTGTGGCCCATTCTCTTTTTTCTGAAGTAGAAAAATTTTTGATGGAGACATTATAAGGGTCGATTTTTTGATCCTTCGTTAGAAGTCCTTCTTTTGCACTATAGAAGTAGAAATCATCATAATGTTTTTGTGCGTAATGGACGGATTTAACGAATAAAGGGCTTATGTATAAATCTATCGCTGCTGACGGGGTTGTAGCTTTTTTGCGTGCAGTGGCTAGAAGACCTATTTTCCTTTTCATTCCAATTCCTCCTATAGTACTAAAATACCCCGTTTATATTAAATTCAATCAATGTTTTACAATAATAATAGGAATAAAAGATCATACACTGGAGGTTCTTATGAGAATTGATAAATGGCTATCTAATACTGGATTTGGTAGCAGGAAAGAAGTAAAACAATTATTAAAATCAGGTGCAGTTAAGCTTAATGGAACAGTTATTAAAGATCCAAAAACTCAGGCTGATCCTGATAAAGATCAAGTTGTTGTCCATGGCGAAGAAGCTATTTATAAAGAATTTATTTATTTAATGATGAATAAGCCTGATGGGGTCATATCTGCTACGGAAGATTCCAGGCATGAAACGGTGATTGATCTCTTAGAACTTGAAGATCAAAGCTTTGAACCGTTCCCTGTTGGAAGATTGGATAAAGATACGGAAGGGCTTCTTATCTTAACAAATGATGGCCAATTAGCTCATTCTCTCCTTTCACCAAAAAAGCATGTGCCTAAAACCTATTTTGCAAAAATTAACGGATCTATTCCTGAGGACACTTATGAAAAATTTAAACAAGGTGTTGTGTTAGAAGATGGATATCATACTCAGCCCGCTAAATTAGAAGTTATTACGAACGGACTGGAGGAATCAGAAATTTACTTAACGATTACAGAGGGGAAATTTCATCAAGTAAAAAGAATGTTTGAAGCAGTTGAGAGAAAAGTCATCTATCTAAAACGAGTTCAAATGGGTAGCTTAAAACTGGATGAATCGCTGCCGTTAGGCACTTATAGAGAACTAACGGAAGAGGAACTTTCTTTGCTATCTGAAAGAAGAAATGTTTTTGAATAAATCATAAGGGGTATCTTCCAATAAAAAGGAGATGATTCCTATATGAGATTATATGCTGATCGGATAATAGGTGCACAAGCTGAACACGATGCAGCTCCTCAGGATGAACACAAAGTGAACGATATTCTTTTCAACATGTATGATCATCGTTTATGTTACTTCACTTTTACCATAGAAAATAGAAGTCCTAATCATGAGGCAATGCCTGCTGATAGGCATATGGAATCTGTTGTCGCAGCAACGTCAGGGATTGGAACTCAACATACACCGATGACCGGAAGCGCCTATCCGGAAGCAACTTATAAGGATGTTAAAGAAACTTACTTTATTCCATGGCATCAAATCGTAGATGTTAATGAAGAAAAGCTTGTATTTAAAGGAAACGAACGGCAAAAGGAAGAACCAATTGAGTGTTACTCATATAAAGCCATAAAGGATTGGCCAGTGATTGATCAAAGTGGTGAAACGGTAGGAAAGATTAAAGATCTCGTGATGGATACAGAAAGGAAACAGGCTGTAGGTTTTGTTCTTTCCGAAGGATTCTGGAAAAGTTTATTGGGCCACGAAGAAAAGTATATGCCGATTACTGGCCAACCTGATTGGAAAACAAAAGAGTGGAAAATCGAACGTACGCCAGACCTGCTGCTCAAAAACAGTCCTGAAGAGTTATAATCATAAAAAAAGTTCCCGCATTCATTCAGCGGGAACTTTTTGTTTTATGCTTATCCATATATATTCTTTGCTTGTTTTTTTATGATACTTTTACTTTCTTGGTTGTCGTTTCCCATATTCCACGGGCAGGACTTGTTACTAAATTGTTATACGAAAGTACATTTAAATCCCGTTGGATCGTTCGCTGTGTAGTTCCAAATTCTTCAACTAATTCTCGTGTTGTTACAGTACCTTTCTTGCGAATAAACAAATACAGGGCTTTTACACGATTTAACATTCTGTCAGTTGAAGGACTCAAAAAACCACTCCTTGTTAAGTTTGTTGTTAACATACTATATGATACCAATCAAAATTTAATGAAGTATGAATGTAAGGTTACAATTATTTAAATTTGTACAAAACCATGATTCTAAAAAACAAAAAGCGAAGAATCCCTAAACGGTTTCTTCGCTGCGTAAGCCAATTGTTCATCATGTAAGTTTCAAAAAGATGTCTGTGCGGCTATGCAGCAAAACCTTTGTAACGAACATATAATCCTCACTTAAGGAATATTTGTCAGTTCAGGTAACACACCACACCTCCCATTTACGCATCATTATACACGAAAACAAAAAAATGTCAATACCGTTTTTTTACCAATACTTAGAAAAGGAACAATAACAAAAAAGAATAATTTAAGGTACAATAAAAAAGTTAATGAAGTAAATGGACTCTATTTGTGGGTTCCATATGGTTTTAAGCAAAAGTGAAAAGGTGGGTTTGTGATGATTAATTGGACAAATGAAGTTGAAATAAGAAAAGAAAATCTAATAGAAGATACGAAAGGTCTACTGAGAATCAAAAGTATCTTGGATGAAACTAAAGGAACACAAGGTGCTCCATTTGGCCCTGAAATACATAAAGCTTTGACGTATCTGTTAGACCTTGGAAGTGAAGCGGGGATGACTGCTAAAGACATAGATGGATATTCCGGTCACTTAGAAATGGGAAGTGGAGAAGCATTAGTCGGGATTCTTTGTCACGTAGATGTTGTACCTGCTGGTGAAGGATGGTCCGTCGATCCATTTGGAGCAGAAATTAAGGACGGGAAAATTTATGCCAGAGGTGCAATGGATGATAAGGGGCCTACGATGGCTGCTTTTTATGCGATGAAGATCATTCAAGAATTAAATCTTCCCTTGTCCAACAGAGTTCGTATGATTATAGGCTGTGATGAAGAAAGCAATTGGCAATGTGTTAAACATTATTTTCAAACCGAAGAAATGCCTGATTTCGGATTTGCACCTGATGCAGATTTCCCGATCATTAATGCCGAAAAGGGGATTTTTGATGTTGAGTTTTCTTTAAAAAATGCTAATGATGAAAACAGGAATAGTTTACAGCTTGTCTTATTCGAATCAGGACAACGTTTGAATATGGTTCCGGATCGCGCAATAGCAAAAATAAAAGGAAGTGATCTAGAAAATATCGAGAAAGCATTTGCTGAATATGTAGAAAAAAAGGGAATTCCATATCATTCTTTTATACAAGGCGGAGAATTAACGCTAAAGACAGAAGGAAAATCGGCACATGGCAGTACACCTGATGTCGGTATAAATGCAGGGTTAGAGCTTGCAATATTTTTGAATGAGCTCCCTTTTGAAGGTCAAGGAAGAGCGTTTTTGTCATTACTTGAGAAGGTAACAGGAGAACATACAGGCAATAAACTTGAGATTGCAGCAGAGGATGAAGCAAGCGGTCAATTAACCGTAAACGTCGGAGTCATGAAATATAATTCCGAAGGCGGAAAAGTTGGAATGAATATCCGTTATCCTGTAACTCATGACAGTGAAAAAATCGAAAAAACATTATTTAAAAAAGCGGAAGAGGATAATTGGGACCTCAGAATCATCGAAAATAATCCACCAAACTATGTGGATGATCAACATCCTTTGATCAAAACGCTCCAAAACGTTTATGAAGAACAGACAGGAGAAAAAGGTGAATTGATTGCGATTGGAGGAGGTACGTACGCTAGATCTCTTAATACTGGGGTAGCATTCGGTGCATTGTTCCCAGGACGAGAAGATGTGGCTCATCAAAAAGATGAATATATGTACATTGAAGATTTATTGAAAGCGACAGCTATTTACGCACAGGCTATCTACGAGCTCGCAAAATAGGTAAGAAAGAGAAGAGGGAAACATCATGAACAAAACGTTTGATCAAACCTCAATTAGTTTAAAAGGCTTTTATCTGCTTTTCTTTTTTGGTCTTGGAAGCTTATTTCCCTTATTGGGGGTTTATTTTAAAGAAGAAGTCGGACTAAGTGGAACCGAAATTGGGACCTTAATGTCCATCAGTCCCGTGGTCATGATCTTTGCTCAGCCCATCTGGGGAATGATCACGGATTTCACCCAACGTCCGCGTTCAGTTCTTGGCTTAACTTTAATTCTCACAGGCGGATTGGGATTCAGCATATTAATATTGGATTCGTATCTGTGGCTTTTGCTGCTGCTGATCTTATTCTCTTTCATGCAGAGTGCTCTTGTACCTGTTTCTGATAGTATATTGCTTAATTATGTTCAAAAAGAGAACAAGCAGTATGGGAACTATCGATTATTTGGTGCTGTTGGGTTCGCGATAGCGGTATTTATTGCAGGAAGATTTGCTGAAACTTTTGGTACAAGTGTGATTTTTTATATGTTTACTGCTGTTCTTTTTCTATGTGTTTTGTTTGTATTTAAGATGCCAAAAGAAAATCAGTCACTCAAAACGAATATGAAAAAGGGTATTGATAAGCTCATCAAAATGCCATCTTTTATTATTTTTCTTTTTGCTACATTCCTTGTGTTTGGGCCGATTTTTGCAAATAACTTTTATTTTGGTTTTTATGTTCAAGAAACGGGAGGCACTTTAGCAGGTGTTGGTTTAGCCTTCTTGCTGGCTGCGGGAAGTGAAGCACCATTTATGAAATTTGCAGGACTAACGATAAAAAAATGGGGTATGATGCAGATCATGATGTTTGCAGCAGCCGTTTCTGCTGTTCGCTGGACGTTCTATTTTTTCGAACCCTCTTTTCCAATAGTGTTGGCCACGACTGTTGCACAAGGTTTTTCAGTGGGACTATTCATCCCAGCAGCTATGGAATATATACGAATGTATACACCAAGTGAAGTAAGGGCAACTGCGGTTTCTTTATATTCAGCTGTAGGAAATGGACTAGGTTCGTGGTTTTGTACATTTGTTGGAGGAGTCATTTTTGATAAATATTCGATCTTTTATACGTACCTATTCTTTGGTGTTCTTTCGTTTGCGGGTCTATTGATGGTCATTATTCTTTCAAAGATGGAACAAGAACCCGCTCTTGTTCATAGATCTATTTAAAGTACATTGAAGTATTCTCTACTATTGAATAGATCTTTTAAAATATAGCGAAGAAAAAGACATCCCCCAAAAATATGGGATGTCTTTTTTTGTCTTATGAATCAAATTGAAATAGGTCGCTTGATAGATAGCGTTCGCCTGAGTCGCATGTCATGCAGATCACTACTTCTTCTTTTTTGCGTTTTTCGGCAATCTTTAAAGCTGCGAAAACAGCAGCTCCTGAAGACGGTCCAACCAGGATCCCTTCTTCTGAAGCAAGACGTCTTGTAATGTTATAAGCATCTTCATCATTTACCTGAATGATTTCATCATAGACGTTTTGGTTTAGGATAGTGGGTATGAACCCTGGGCTTGTTCCTACTAGTTTGTGTTTACCGGGTTTTCCCCCTGAAAGTACGGGAGAGCCTTTAGGTTCGACAACGTGAACCGTAAGTTCAGGAAACATTGATTTGAGCGTTTCCCCTGTACCAGTTATAGTTCCTCCTGTTCCAGCTGGGGCGATAAACGCACTGAACGGTTTTCCGATCTCTTCAATGGCTTCTTTTATTTCAACCGCTGTACTATGACGGTGTGCATCCGGATTCGATGGGTTTTCAAATTGCATGGGCATGAAGCTGTTTGGAATCTTTTCTGCAAGTTCCCTTGCCTTTTTTATCGCACCAGGCATTTTTTCATCTCCGGGAGTCAGTACAACTTCTGCTCCATAAGCTTTTAACAAATTTATTCGTTCTTCTGTCATCGTATCTGGCATAACGATTATCGATTTATAACCTCTTGCTGCAGCGTTCATCGCAAGACCGATTCCTGTATTTCCGGAGGTAGGTTCGATGATCGTAGCACCTTCTTTTAGGTCGCCTTTTTTCTCAGCTTCAATAATCATATTGTAAGCAGCCCGATCTTTTAGACTTCGGCTCGGATTGTAGTACTCGAGTTTAACATACACGTCTGCCCCGTCTTGATGAGGCAAGCGGTTCAATTTAACAATAGGTGTATCTCCGATCAATTCCGCTATGTTGTTTACGACTGTCATTTATTGCACTCCCTTATTATTGCTTTTATTAGTATAACAAATAAACCATTCGGTAAAAAAGCAGATAGGGGGAAACGTTTATCTGATAGAATAAAAATGGAAAGCGGTGAAAGTTATGGAAAGACATTTTTTTATTGCTCTTAAGCTTCCGGCTGATCTGAAAAAGGCCCTTCATCACATGTGCCAAGAAATAAAAGAGGACAACTCCTTTAAAACATGGGTTCATCCCGAGGATTATCATATTACTCTTACCTTCTTAGGGAAAGCATCACAAGATCAATTAAAACAACTGCCTTCTTTACTAGAAGAAGTCGTTCAAAATGAAAAAACCTTTGAATTATACATGAACCATTTTGGTTTCTTTGGAAACAAAGAGCGACCAAGAATTTTTTGGGCAGGGGTTGAGGAACAGGTTAAATTGTATAATCTGCAAAATCAGATAGCACTTGCGTGTGAAAAAGCTGGTTTTAGCTTAGAAAAAAGATCATATTCTCCACATATTACGCTTGCACGAAAACTACTGGATTCTTCAACATACCCGGTGGATTCAGAAAAATGGTGGAACGATTACGGAAGAGACAGTCATTTTCTAGCTGAACAAGTGGTTCTATATGAAACTCATTTTGAAAAGCAGCCGAAATATCATATTGTACAATCCTTTTCATTACAGAGATAAACAGTAAAAGGAGGGGGAGGCCGGAATGGCACAGCTTGTTAAACTACAAGATTATGTTTCACGTTATGAAAAGAACGTATATCATTATCAAGCTCTATTTATGCGAATTAAGGAAAATCGCAGAAAAAAGTATTATTCTGACCATGAAAAAGAGACCCGTTTGCTTCACCAAAAGGAATTTAGAAAAAGGCTTTTTCAAAACCAAATGAATTGGGCTACATCAACTGTCAAAGAGATCTCGACGGTTGAGCCGAAATATTTTAAAGACCAGCGGCTGCAATTTTTAACACAGAATATCCCTGATAATTATTTTTTATTCTACGAACCTGTATTACGAATAAAGAATGCACTTGTTGAACTTGATATCTTATTGGTGGGCCCTGCAACAATATCGCTTATTGTCTGGATGAGCGGTGAAGGGATCTGGCAGGAAGACGAAAATAACCGGTTTTGGAAAAATGCCAGTCTTGAAAAAAAGGAAACAAGATTAAGTCCTCTTATCAGGCTGGAAAGAATGAACCGACTTATCAAAGAGTGGGCTGAACCATATAAAGAACAGCTTTCCATTCAGCAATCCATACTAGCACCTGATGCCTATATTGATCTATCAAACGACTGGAGAAAAATTCAATTTGCGGATAAACGGAACTTTAAAGAATGGTATAGGCGAATGGTTAATGAACCCGCTCCTGTTAAGCGTCAGCAATTAAAATTTGTTGCAGATCTCTTAAATATGGGTGTAACAAATTCGCTATATCGAAAAGATCCTTTGAATGATGAGTCTGAGGGAAGCTTTGAAGGAATTTGATAGATAATGTCGAATTTTTTAATGTAAAATGAACAATCGAGGACTCATTCATGAAAAGATATTTTTTTATAATAAATGCAAATAACTCAGAAGCAGTTAAGGTATTCAATCACTTAAAAAAAGAATTAGATCAAGAAGAGACACCCTATCGTACCTTTTATACAGAACATAAAGGGCATGCTGTTGAAATCGCTAAGAAAATTATTTACGTAAACAAAGATTCGATTAAAGCCATCATCGCAGTAGGTGGAGACGGAACCATTCACGAGGTTTTCAATGGGATAAAAGATGATCCTGAAATTCCTCTTGGCTTCATTTCTAGCGGTTCAGGAAATGATATCGTTCGTGTATTTGCTCCAAAAGTAAAAAGTGTAAAGAATCAAATTAATTACATAAAAAGAACAAGGCTGATTAAAAGTGATTCCGGTGTAATTCGAATGATTGGAAGAAGTAAGAAAGATCAAGTATTTTTAAGTGCGATCGGCATCGGCCTCGATGGAGAAGTAGCGAAATATACAAATGAAGCTCGTTATAAAAAAGTACTTCACAAGTTAAGATTAGGGACTTTTGCATACGTTATCACTTTATTTAAAGTGTTGAAATCGTATAAACCGGTCTCTATAGAAGTTGAGATTGATGGGCAGGTCCATACATTTAACTCGGTCTGGCTTGTCGCTATTGGAAACTTGCCCTATTATGGAGGGGGTATGAAAATATGTCCAGAAGCTCGTTACAACGATGGAAAACTTGATGTTTGTATTGTACATACGATCACAATACAAAAACTTCTTATGCTTTTTGTTTTTGTTTTTTGGGGCGGACACGTAAAGTTTAAAGGAGTTTCACAGTTTATTGGCCGTACGATTAAAGTGAGTACAAATCAACCTGTTGCGGTTCATGCAGATGGTGAATATAAAGGAACAACACCTGTTTCCATCGAGATTAATCCTTCGTCTGTGCCGATAAAAGTCTAAAATCTATTAATACTTGAGTGGTGAAGAAAATGAAATGGACCGACTTTTTTAATATTGCACTGTTTTCGATCCTTTGGGTTGCGTTGATTCAGAAGAAACCGGGTATAAAAGAATGGTTGTCAGATCTGACTAGCGGAAATCTGATATGGGGGATAATTATTCCGATCATCCTGTACGCAGCTTTAGTGATTACAGGAAGAGTCCTGAAAAATAAATATTTAACCGATTAGTGAGAGCGGGACATCGCTCTCTCTTTTTCATATGAACGAATAACCATTTGAATTTAAGTTCAATATGATGTAATAGCAGACTAAAGGGGTGTGAACAGGGTTGGAGAACGTTGAAACAATAGCTTATATTGATGACTTTTCACTAATAACGATAGTAGCTAAAAAGCCTTTTTCAATCATACCATCGTTTGGATTATTACAAGCGGATGGGATTATACATTCCTTAATATTACTGAAACAAGAAAATTATCATAATAAATATATTTACAAATGTAAATCTCCAATTCAAATCGTTATGGGCAAAGGTTATTGGATAAAGATAAACGAAGATCAAATCCCTCTTAAAATAGGCAGTATAGTTCGAACAGAGCAATTTGATGCGCTCTTTTTTGAAGATGGTCCTCTTGGCGCTCTTTATTCACCTGGTTCTACAGTCTTCAGAGTATGGTCTCCTGTTGCTGTTGAAATGCGGCTAAAATATAAACGTGTAGGGGAAATCGGTTTTTCAGAAGCAAGCATGGAACGAACAGAAAAAGGAGTATGGCAATTCACATTAAAAGGTGACCATCATTTAACAGAGTACATGTACAAAGCTAACGTTAATCATGAGTGGGTAGAAACAACAGATCCCTATGCACGTTCCGTAACCATTAATGGTGAGAGGTCCGTCGTCATCGATCTGCAGAAAACGGATCCTGACCAGTGGCACCGTTCCGAAAAAAGGATGAATCTTCGTTCGAAAACCGACAGTATCATCTATGAACTACACGTTAGAGATTTCACGATACACCCCGACAGTGGTGTGAGACATAAAGGTAAATATCTCGGTATAACCGAAAGAAATACAAAAACATCTACTGGAATGATGACGGGGCTAGATTATCTAACAAGTTTGGGGATTACGCATGTTCAGTTAATGCCAGTCGCAGACTTCGGAAGTGTAGATGAAACAAAACCAGATTCCCAATATAACTGGGGATATGATCCTGTTCATTTCTTTGCACCGGAGGGGTCATATGCAACCGACCCCAGCCATCCAATCTCGCGGATTCAAGAATTGAAAACATTAATTCGAACGCTGCAAGACAATGGACTCTCGGTTATCTTAGATGTCGTATTTAATCATGTCTATATTTTAGAAGAATCCTCTTTTGAAAAGCTGGTGCCCGGCTACTATTTTCGATATGATGCAGGCGGAAATCCTGTGAACGGTACAGGGGTTGGAAATGATACAGCCTCAGAGCGTAAAATGGTTCGAAAGTTCATTATAGATGCGCTTTTATATTGGTTAAATGAGTATAAAGTCGACGGTTTTCGCTTTGACTTAATGGGAATACATGATGTAGAAACAATGAATATGGCGGCTCAAAAACTAAAATCTTTAAATCCTGGAATCTTTTTGCTTGGAGAAGGCTGGGACTTGAATACGAATCTCGAACCAGATAAAAGAGCTACCTTAGCCTCAGCAAAAGCCCTTCCTGATTATTCGTTTTTTAACGATTCCTTTCGCGATAGTGTAAAAGGAAGTATATTTACTGATGGTTCTGCAGGATTTATAAATGGCAATCAGGATGATTCCATGAAAGATAAAATACTGAAATCCGTAAAAGGGTACTCCGGAACAGATGACAAGTTTTCATCTCCAAAACAAAGCATTAATTATACAGAATGCCATGATAACCATACGTTATATGATCTGTTAAAGATCCGTCATCCAGATGAAAATGAATGGCAACGAAAAAGGCGTCAGCAGCTTGCACTTGCATTTACCTTATTTTCACGAGGAGTTCCATTTATTCATTCGGGGCAGGAGTTTTATCGTACAAAACATGGGGCTGAGAACAGCTATAATATGCCAGACCGAATTAATGCACTGAATTGGCATGATTGTGAAAAAAACAAAAAGGATGTTAAATACTTTCAAGAGTTGATTAAGATTCGAAATGAACAGCCTATCTTTCGTGAAGAGGAAAGCAGGATTAAGCAGTTACATGGACTGCCCGAAGGTGTCTTTGGTGTGGAAATCAATCATTCTTTAACCGATAAAAAGGTTAGGGATTTTCATTGGGCAAAAGTATTGCTTATCTTCAATCAAACTGTAAATGCGGTTGAGATTCCGATCATTTCCGGATCTTGGAGAATCGCGATTGAAGACGGAGAACGTACGATAAAAAAATTGGATTCAAGTACGTATGTAATTCATCCCTTATCATTTTCTTTAATCGTACACGATGAGATTTGATGTCTTAATATTCAAGTGCTTTTATTGACTTTTTGTGTTAAAATAATGTCTTCGCAGTATTTTATTTGATACGGAATCCTATTCTTTTGCTGAAAGAACATAAATAAAATACGGATTTAACTAGACAAGAAGGTGAACATTTTGGAACAGATTTTGGGAGAAGACTGGCAGGTTTCCCCTGCTGGTGGAGCAACAGGTGAAGCATATATAGCTGAATACGGGAACCAAAAACTGTTCTTAAAGCGTAATTCCTCTCCGTTTTTAGCTGTTCTTTCAGCTGAAGGCATAGTACCCAAATTATTATGGACCAAAAGGCTTGGCAACGGTGATGTTATTACTGCACAGCAATGGCTTAACGGACGGGAATTAAAAGCCGCTGACATGAAGAGCAAACACGTTGCTAAACTATTAGCAAAGATCCATCAGTCTCAGGAGCTATTGGGTATGATGAACCGTCTAGAGAAAAAGCGTCTGACACCTGTTGAAATGCTCAATGATATCCAAAAACAGATGCGAAAAGAAAAAGATTATCTTGAAATTATTAATGATTCATTTGCTTATCTCATGGAAACGGCATCAGAAGTCGAAGTTGAGAATTTGGTGGTATGTCATTGTGACGTGAACCATAACAATTGGCTTCTCAGTGATAAGAATGAATTATTTTTAATTGACTGGGATGGTGCGATGATTGCAGACCCTGCTTTGGATCTGGGTATGCTGCTATATAGCTATATTCCTTATGAAGAGTGGGATGACTGGCTTAACATTTATGGTCAAACATTAGATGATGATCTTGAACGCAGGATGCATTGGTATGTACTTGCACAAACGATCAGTTCGTTTTTCTGGTATAAAGAAAAAGGGCAGTCAAAAGAAACTGCCCAGTTAGCTGAAAGTATTAAGGAACTTGCGGGAACGATCTGACAATTTAAATGTAAACCTGACACTATTTCCTATTTCCTAGGGAATAGTGTCTTAATATGGGTGATGTGTCTGAATTGTATTAATCCAAGATTCCAGGTGAGGACGATGATTAGTTATATGTTCTTCCAAGTGTTGATGGGAGGAACCTGTATGGCTATATTCGTTAATATTGGCCAAAATACTCCTTACTTCTTCATGAATTTCACCATTTTCAATCAATTGTGCAGCCAAGCGTTCAATTTGTGCACATTCTGAAGGTGAACCGGTACAATCCGTGTAATGGTCCTGTAGTAGATCTCGAATAATATGCAATTGATCATGATGATTTAATGGCATTTTGCTGCACTTCCTTTCATTGCATAGGTTATGGAGTTAAGAAAAAAATATCCTTGAAATAATAATCTGTACGAATAAAATCATTTATATAAAAACACAAGTAAGACGGGAGAATTTGTTATGCGTCAACGGTTTAAGCCTTGGGCTAAAGAGAAGTTAATGGAAAACACTGAAATCGTTTCATTACATCCTGAGTCCATGAAGGGAAAATGGAGCTCTTTTTTTGGAAATGACAACCCGATCCATATTGAAGTCGGGACGGGTAAAGGTCAGTTTATTAACGGCATGGGTAAGCAGAATCCATCTATCAATTATTTAGGAATGGAGCTTTATGACAGCATCATCGTAAGTGCATTGGACAGAATTTTAGAAGATGGATCCTCCAATGTTAAATTAATACGTGCAGATGCTACACACCTCTTAGATTATTTTGAAGAGGGAGAAATTGATCGTGTGTATCTTAATTTCTCTGATCCATGGCCGAAGAAAAAACATGCAAAAAGAAGGCTTACACATGAAAGCTTCTTAGAACGTTACGAAACCATCCTAAAAAAACAAGGTGAAATTCATTTTAAAACGGATAACCAAGGTTTATTTGAATATTCCCTTCATAGTATGTCTAAATATGGCATGATTTTTCAGGATGTTAGTCTTGATCTTCATAACAGTGGGATGGAAGATAATATCATGACTGAATATGAAGAAAAGTTTTCAGAAAAAGGATTTCGTATTTATCGAATGGAAGCACAATTTCGTTCTTAAAACTCGGTGATTTCACCGGGTTTTTCTTTTATTCGGAATGAAGGTCTTATGATACACTTGTAAGAGGAGTGAAGAGAAAGGAGACAATGATTGATATGGACCAGTGGGAAATCGGAGAGATTGCATTAACTTGGCTTGACGGCGGAGTAACACATATGGATGGTGGAGCTATGTTCGGTGTTGTTCCAAAACCTTTGTGGGAAAGAAGATACCCTGTTAATGAAAAAAATCAGATTGAGTTAAGAACAGAGCCGATTCTTATACAAGGCTTTGAGGGTAAAAATATCTTAGTTGAGTCTGGAATCGGATCCGGAAAATTATCGGATAAACAGTTAAGAAACTATGGTGTTACGGAAGAGTCAGTTATTGAAAAGAGTCTGGAAAAAGAAGGACTAACGCCGGCTGATATCGATATCGTCCTGATGACTCATATGCATTTTGACCATGCCTGCGGACTATCTAAATGGGAAGAAGGGAAATTGGTACCCGTTTTCGAAAACGCTGTCATCTACACCTCGAAAACAGAGTGGGAAGAATTGAAAGACCCTAATATTCGTTCACAAAATACATATTGGCGTGAAAATTGGGAGCCGATTGAGCACCAAGTGAAAACTTTTGAAAAAGAGATCGAACCGATAAAAGGAATTAAGATGATCCATACTGGTGGCCATAGTGACGGTCATTCGATTATTGAGCTAACTGTAGGCAGCGAAAAGATCTATCATTTAGGTGATATCATGCCAACACACGCTCACCATAACCCACTTTGGGTTTTAGCCTATGATGATTATCCCATGACATCGATCTTCGCGAAGCAACAGTGGATCAAGCCTGATACGTGGTATTTCTTCTACCATGACTGCATTTACAGAGCTGTAAAGTGGGACAAAGACGGAAACTTAGTGGAAAGAATACCACGTTCTCCGAAAATGTGAAAAAAAGTCATAGAGTTTCCATTTTAAAGTGAATGTAGAAATCGACAGGATATGTTAAAATATGAAAGGTATGAAATGATCTATTTCTTTAATGATTCTAGAGGTGAATTGAAAGGGGATTAAAAAATGAAAAAGCAGTTAATTGCCATCTTTACCGTTTTTGCGCTGTTTCTATCATTCGGATCTTTCGCATCTGCAGATACAGCAACTGATGAAATGAAGAAAACCATTGAAAAAGGAATTAAAAGTGAGCACAAAGACTACAAAAAAGGTTCTCTAACACTTACTGATGTGCAATCTTTTCCTAATGAAGACTCTGAGTTAGATGCTTCTGAAGTAACTGTTGCGGTTGCTAACTATGACACAGTCAGAGATAATATTTTTTACTTCGATCATACTGAAGTTGTGTATTATGATGCTGACAAAAATGAATTAATAGCTGAAGGTGCAGTTGCAAAAGCGAACGATAAGATCGAAGAATATAAAAAGAAACATGAGTCTGATCTAGGAACTCATATGGATGTTATCGTGGTTACAGCTTTATTGTTTGTCTTAATTCTAGTACCACTATTTATTTTGACTGTTTGGGAAAAGCGTCAGTACCTTACTACAAAATTCAAGATTGAAAACAACCTTTTTAATCAAGACAGCCTATATCGTTAAAACAAAGCCCCACATTAGCTGAAAAAGCCAATGCGGGGCTTGTTTTTTATTTTTCTTCCAGCTGAAGCAGGGTTCCTGTTTTAGCATCGATTAAAAATTCATAATGCACAGGGGCATTACCATAACTGGAATCAGAAAAACCACCTTTATAGACTGTGTAGGGAAGACCAAAGACAGAAGCACTCTCCCGGTTTACTAAAATCCATGAGCCTGAAATGTTGTAGGTTTCATTTGCTTTTGTTTTTAACATTTTTAACGCTTTTTCCGGTGAAAGCCACTCTGTTTGTTTTTTCGTAACTGCATATCCTACTGCAGCCCCGCATAGTCCAGCAAAAATCAGGTTTCTCCAGTTCATATTCAATAACCACCTTATGTAGAGTTTCATTTCTCCTATTTGTTAGTATAACAAAGAAAAGCCTTCTTTTTCTTCTCTGTTTTTGTTAAGATACTCTTGATACAGATGGAGGGTTCGAGATTCCCACCCCTCCTAAAACAAAACTAGGGAGCGTGAAGAATGATTTACACACTCTCTGCATGTGCAGAGATTTTTTTGTTTTCGTGCTCTCCATTGAAAGGATGGACTGGAATGACATTTAAAATTCCAAAAGATGTACAAATGCTTGATCGTGATATAAAGCGTGAGCAATTAAAATACCACAATAAGCGTGTTGCTGTATGCAAAGAATTTACGTTTGACGCAGCTCACCATCTTCACTGTTATGAGGGGAAATGCAAGAACCTTCACGGCCATACCTATAAACTGGTCATTACGATGAGCGGGTATGTAAATGAGATCGGGATAGCCGTAGATTTTGGAGAAGTGAAAGAAATATTTAAAAAATCAATAGATGTAAAACTTGATCATCGCTATTTAAACGAAGTGCTCCCGCCTATGAATACAACGGCTGAAAATATGATTGTTTGGATCTGGGAACAGATTGAAGAAGAACTAAATGAAAGAGGTTTGTCTGAACAAGGACACCGTATTGAAGAATTAAAACTGTATGAAACACCAACAAGTTATGCTGTTTTAAAAAGAGAATGGATGGTGGGAGAATGAGTTCATTTGTTTTGCCATCTAAAGACATCTGGAATCATTGGAAACTACCGATGGTTGAAATTTTTGAAACGGTTGAAGGTGAAGGACTTCAAGCAGGTTATCCCACTGTTTTTGTGAGAGTTTTCCATTGCAACCTTCGCTGTACATGGTGCGACACGGCATACAGCTATGCACCTGCAAAACCTGAATTTGAAGCAACCATTGATGAAATCATCTCAAAGATAAGGTCATTTCGGTCTACCCGAATTTGTTTCACTGGAGGAGAACCGCTGATTCATCGAGAAAAGTCCGCAGCCTTGCTCATGGCCATGGCTGATCTAGATCACATCGTAGATATTCATATCGAAACTAATGGTGCCATAGATCTCGAACCTTTTGAGAACCTTCGTAATTCTCACCCAGAACTTCAAAGGAAAATGAGGTTTGTAATGGATTATAAGCTTCCTGCCTCCGGAGAGATGGAAAAAATGAATTTGGACAACTTTAAGGAACTTCAAAACCAGGATGAAATAAAATTCGTGATCGGATCTGAAGAAGATTTTGAAATCACACAGCAAGTGGTGACAGAACATTATCGAAAAGGGCAAATTTGTGTAAGTCCTGTTTGGGAAAGTATGCCCCCAAGAAGACTAGTGGAGTTGTTATTACAAAGTCATTTGCCGAATGCGAAACTTAGCTTGCAGCTTCATAAAGTAATCTGGCACCCAGAAGAGAGAGGGGTTTAATTTCATGAGTAAAAAGGCAGTGATTGTCCTTAGCGGAGGATTAGATAGCACAACATGCATGGGCATTGCGAAAGCGGAAGGCTATGATCTTTACCCTATTACCTTTCATTATGGACAGCGTCACAATCGTGAAGTAGAACAAGCTGTTGAAGTAGGGAAAATCTATGGAGTTACTGATCATAGAATTGTAGACCTTACATTCTTAAAAGATATAGGTGGAAGTGCTTTAACTGATGAAACAGTAGATGTACCAACCGAGGCTGAAGAGGGTATCCCCGTTACCTATGTGCCTGCCCGAAATATGATATTCCTTGCATTAGCAAGTGCTTATGCAGAAGTAATAGGTGCAACAGCTGTTTTTACAGGAGTCTCTGCAGTTGATTATAGTGGGTACCCAGACTGCCGGCCTGAGTTTATTCAGAGCATGGAAGAGACGATTAACTTAGCAACGAAAGCCGGGGTTACCGGACAGAACATCCTTGTGAAAACCCCTTTGATCAATCTTTCGAAAAAGGAAACGATTGAAGTTGGATTATCACTTGATGTTCCGTACGGACTAACAACTTCTTGCTATAACGGAAAAGAAACAGCATGCGGTAAATGTGACAGTTGTCAGCTACGGCTTAAAGGATTTAAAGAAGCCGGTTCTGTTGATCCAATCGCATATGAAAACTAAACAAAGGTCATAAATCTAGATAACCCCTTCAGTTAAGGTGTACAATAAATGAGTACATAGGATTAACGAGAAGGGGTTGTTTTTGTTATGAATAAAGAAACACTCGCATTGTTTAAAACGTTGACCGAGATGCCTGCTGCACCAGGATTCGAAAGAGATCTTCGCAAGTTTGTCCGTCAGGAGATCGAACCATTTTCAGACGAAATCATTCAAGATGGACTAGGGAGTATTTTCGGTGTTAAAAAGGGAAACGGTGGACCTAAAATCATGGTTGCTGGCCATATGGACGAAGTGGGCTTTATGGTTACAAAGATCACAAAGAATGGAATGCTGAAGTTTCAGGAACTCGGAGGCTGGTGGAGCCAAGTTTTACTGGCTCAACGAGTGAACGTATACACAGACTCTGGAGAAGTGATCACGGGGGTCATCGGCTCAACACCTCCGCATCTTCTTTCTGACGATCAGCGCAATCGACCGGTTGGCATTAAGCATATGTATATTGATATTGGAGCAGATGATGACAAAGATGCGTATAACATGGGAGTAAGACCCGGTCAGCAAATTGTTCCAATCTGTCCATTCAATCCGATGGCGAATCCTAAAAAGATTTTGGCCAAAGCTTGGGATAACCGCTATGGTGTGGGCCTAGCGATTGAACTCTTAAAAGAACTTAAAGATGAAACTCTTCCGAACGAACTTTATAGCGGTGCAACCGTTCAGGAAGAGGTAGGACTCAGGGGGTCAAAGACTGCTGCCAACCTCATTCAGCCAGACTTATTCTTTGCACTTGATGCGAGCCCTGCGAATGACATGATGGGTGATAAAAGTGAATTCGGCCAACTTGGAAAAGGGGCGTTATTACGAATTCTAGATCGAACCATGGTTACACATAGAGGAATGAAAGAATTTATTTTAGATACCGCTGAATCAAATAAAATTCCATATCAGTATTTTATTTCGCAAGGCGGGACAGACGCCGGAAGCGTTCACGTGTCAGGTAATGGTGTACCATCTGCCGTGATTGGTATCTGCTCGCGTTATATTCATACGCATGCTTCAATCATTCATGTCGATGATTATGCGGCGGCGAAAGAGTTGCTAATTCATTTGATTAAGACTGCGGATACTTCCACGCTACAAACCATTTTAGAAAACAGTTAAGGAATGAATGTGCAATGAAAATTGGAATCGGGTCATCGAATCCCGCAAAAATAAAAGCTGCAGATGCTTTCTTGCATCATTTTGAGCAAGCAGAGCTCTCTGTCTTCTCATCGAATTCCCTTGTTTCCTCACAGCCATTTTCAGATGAAGAAACAAAGACAGGTGCTATCAATCGTGCCAAAGATTGTGTAGAAAAAGGTGCTGACATTGGTCTTGGTTTCGAAGGTGGCGTCATGGAAATGGAAGATGGCATGTATTTGAGTAATTGGGGAGCAATTGCTGATCAACAAGGAATTATCTTAACTGCCGCGGGAGCCAGAATCTTGCTTCCTCCTTTGATCGTTGAAGGGTTGCGCCAAGGCAAGGAACTTGGACAGTTGATGGGAGAATGGACAAATGATCCAGAAATCAGAAAAAAGGATGGTGCCATCGGCGTATTTACAGCAGGGCACTTATCCCGAAGCGAAATGTTCTCTCACATAGCTACCATCCTTTTAGGTCAGTATGTTTATCGAAATAAAGGAAGTGTCTCATAGAGGCGCTTCTTTTTTTGTGTATTTTCAACTTTTAGATCACAAACAGACAATAAGAATGATTTGCAGTGATCTGGGCAGATTAGAAACAAAAATGTGAGGCGGATTAATCTTGAACAAAATGGTGAAGGGAATTATAGGAGTCTCTCTAGTCTTTCTTGTCTGCATTTTGTTATGGTCCTTCTATGAGATGAGACCAGTGGAAGGCAAAGCAGAAAAACCGTTTATTCTTAAAGAGAAGGCCGATATAGGAGAGCTTGCCGAGAAGTTAGAGAAAGAAGGATTCATTCGTAATAAATTTATGTTCACTATGTATGGAATGATTACTGGCAAACAGTCTAACATGACTGCTGGTGAACACACATTAAAACAAGGGTCAGACTACAAAAGTTTATTTAAAGACCTATCTACACTAGACCAAGAAACCGAAGCTGTAGAGATCGTAATTCCTGAAGGTATAACAGTAATAGAAATTGCTGACCGGTTAAGTAAAAATGGAATCACTTCAAGAGATAAATTTATAAATACAGCTAAGACCTGGAATAATTTAAGGGACGATCAATTGGAACATTTACAATTAAAAGACAAAAAAGTACAGAAGGGGACCAAATATGCAATGGAAGGACTCCTTTTTCCCGATACCTATTTTTTTGAAAAACAACTGGATGCGAAAGAAGTAATTCGTCAAATGACAGATCGTTTTATTGAAAAAACCAATTCGATTGAAATCAAGACCGGCCAAACTCCCTATGAATGGATAACACTCGCTTCGATTATTGAAAAAGAGGCTCTATTAAATAAAGAAAAACCTAAAATCGCAGGTGTTTTTGTAAACAGGATCGAGGACAAGAAAAAACTGCAATCCTGTTCAACTGTTCAGTATTTACTGGACAAACCCAAAGCTGTACTAAAAAGAAAAGATCTAAAGGTAAAAAGTCCATACAATACTTATAAAAATCCCGGTTTGCCCCCAGCACCGATAGCCAGTCCAGATCTTCATTCATTAAGAGCTGCGGCTGACCCTGAGAAACATGATTACTATTACTTTGTTGCTAAACAGGACGGCACATGGAGTCATTATTTTGCTAAAACCTATAAAGAACACCGAAAATATACGAAACTAAGCGGGAATTATTAAGTTCGATTAGAAATTTGGCCTTCTACGTGTCTGAATTTAAGTTTGAATGATTTATTTTGAGGTAGTTTGAGCGAAAAAGAAGGATTTTGAGCGAAACGGGGAGTGTTTTGAGCGTAACTTGAGAATCTTGAGCGTAACTCAGCGTTTTTGAGCGGTACTCAAAAATTCTGAGCGAACGTGTAACAAATAAAAGAACACGTACCGTGAATTTCATTATTCAACAACGCGGCACATCTTCCAAACAAAAAAGAGGATGATTTCAAAAGTTCTTCCTTTTGAATCATCCTCTTCCGTTATTATTTACTTTTGGCTTTCACGATCATGAATAGGGTCTTCTTCTTCAGTTACCTCTTCTTCAATGGAAAGGGAATAAATATCATCTCCGTTCTCACTTGCTTCTTCAACAGCCACTTCATTTGAAAAGTCACCTGCGACATATTCATCCTCTTCTTTTGTCGCTGCAACTTCTTGATACTCGTCTATAAATTGAACTTCTTCTTCAGGAATTAGCTCCTCGCTTAAACGGAATTGATCGACTTCCTGTTGAAGTGTCAGTGCAATTTCTTGTAATTCGGTGGCAGCTAGGTTCACTTGGTGGATCGCTTCTTTTTGGTGAACACTTGAAGCACTTACTTGTTCACTTGTTGCAACAGATTCCTCTGATATGGCGCTTACCTCGAACAATTTTTCCGATAAGTTTTCATTTGCAGATTCAACACGACCGATCGCGCCTTTGACTTGAGTGATCCTGCCATTAATTTTAGAAACATTATGGATAATACTTGTGAAAGCTTGTTCTGTTTGCTGTACAGAAACTTGCTGATCGTTTCTGTATTGCTCAAATCGGACGGTTTCTTTTGATAATAGCTCCATCTGGTTTGTCATTGATTTTACAAGCTGTTGAATACGCAGTGCCTCATTTTTAGATCGTTCTGCAAGTTTTCTAACTTCACTTGCTACTACAGAGAACCCGCGTCCTGCTTCACCTGCTCTTGCTGATTCAATGGCTGCATTTAAGGCAAGTAAATCAGTACTGCCGGCAATTTCTTGAATCGTTTCTACGATCGAATTGATTTGTTTTGACTGTTTAGACGCATCTTGGATTTCAGAAATTAAGCTTTGAGCCAGTTTTAAGAATTGTTCGGAATGCATATTCAGCCGCTGTACGGTTTCTGAGCCAGCTTTACCTTCGTTTTCTGCTTTTTGTGCATCGAGGGAAATCTTGTCACTAATCGTTGCTGTTTCTTTAATGGATTCTGTTACACCAGATAAAAGAACCGTACATTCATGAAGGTGATCTGCCTGACTTTGAGCACCCGTTGCAACCTGGGAGATCGCTTCTGTTACTTCATCACTTTGTGCAGTTGTCTCTTCTGAAACAGCTGCTAGATTTTGAGAAGAACCTGTAAGCTTTTCAGCAGCGTTCTTTACTTCGTTCATCGATTTCTGCATCTTTTCTGCCATTCCATTAAAGGTTTTAGCAAGGTCAGCCATCTCGTCTTTAGAAGAAGTTTGTACACGGTAAGAGAGGTCACCTTCACCGATAATGGTTGCCCCTTCCTTAAGTACTGAAATGGATGATTGGATGGAGCGTAAAAGCCATACACCAATGACCCCTAAAATAACAAGAATGATGATACTAAGAGCTAGTAAAGAGATTGTCAGCCAAAATTTAACCGATTTTTGTTTTTCAATAAGAGCTGTATTCTCCTTTTGTAAGGATTTTTCAGCATCTGCTGTTGATTGGTCTACAACGCTAGCAATTTTTTCAAAAGTTTTTATGTCATCTTCAATTCGCTTTGTGATGGTTTGAATGGAATCTGCAGAATTTGTGTATTTTAATAGTTTTGATTTGAAATTTGAAAGCTGGTCTTCAGGCAGATCTTTTTTATCCAGCATTTGATCGAATGTACTAGCACTGTCCTTAAAGTCCTTTACGGAAGTACTATCGTATTTAATATGAACATCTTTTTCATATGTTTGCATTTGCAAAAAGTTTACGAGCAATTCCTGATCATTCATAGTCTTTACTGTTTCAGCAAACTCATCTGAAGTATCTGTCATCAGTTGTTTTAGTGAATTCAGCTGGCTAGTTAGACCTGTCGCAGACTCAAATGAGGTTTGATAAGAAGACAGATCATTTTCGATCCCTTTGATGGATGTGTTACCTGTCTCTTTTGCAAACTTCGTTGTTTCGTTTTGTAACTTTATTATATGAGTAAGGACGTTCTGTTTGCCGTCTGTACTTGGGGCACGCAAGTATTCTTGTTCCATTTTACGGACTTCATTAAAGGAACTTCGAATATTGCTGCTTGAAAGAAAGGCATTTTGCACGCTTTCTCGATCGCTTTCCATTTTCGTATTCTGCCATAAAAATAAACCGATAAATGCAAGTATTACTATCATTCCGGCTAAACTGATAAAAAGCATCAGTCGAACCCTTTTTCGTATCGTCATGTTCATATGTATCCCTCCCTGCCATTTTATCGGCTTTTTTTATGGGTTTTGAAGTTTTTCTTAAAAGGCAGTGAAGGAACAGCACATTTTGTTTACATGTGTCTTTACACCTCTGGAAAAGGAGTTATAATGTGATAGTGCTATGTTTTCTAACTCGTATAAAGGAGTAAATTCATGAGAAGTTTTTTACATAAAAAAGGGGTAAGTTTGTCACCAAAGATATACTTTATTACTGGCTTTCAATATTTTGCTCTTGGTTTGATGGCTTCACTAGTAGTGGGGCTGATTTTTAAAACAATCGGTGAGCAGTTATCTATTCCTTTCTTTATTAAAATGGGGCAACTGGCTATGACCTTAATGGGACCTGTAATTGGTACCGCAGTTGCTTATGGATTAAAAGCTCCTCCGCTTGTGCTCTTTTCAGCTGGAATCGCGGGAGCAGCGGGAGCTGAACTGGGCAGTGTCGCGGGTTGTTTTGTCGCAACCCTACTAGCGGTTGAGATCGGAAAGCTAGTGTCAGGTGAAACAAAATTTGATATTTTGGTCACTCCTGCCGTAACCATTTTAATTGGTTATACCGTTGCTGCTTTTATAGGACCGGGAATCGATCAATTTATGAAAGCGTTTGGCCAGCTTGTCATGTGGTCCACGGAGCAAAGACCTTTAATCATGGGGATTTTAGTAGCCCTTTTATTAGGACTTGCGTTAACGGGACCGATATCTTCAGCAGCTATCGCAATGATGTTAGGGCTTGAGGGGATTGCTGCGGGAGCAGCAACAATTGGATGCGCAGCGCAGATGATTGGATTTGCAACAAGCAGCTATAGAGAAAATGGCTTTGGAGGCTGGTTAACACAAGGAATTGGGACATCGAAGCTACAGTTTCCAAACGTCGTAAAAAATCCCTATATCCTTATACCTCCAACCTTTGCTGGTATGATCCTAGCTCCGGTCGGAACGTTGTATTTTAAAATGGAGAATATTCCGGCTGGTGCAGGGATGGGGACGAGCGGACTTGTGGGTCAAATAATGACACTCAGGACGATGGGCTTTACCTTTGAAACATTTCTTGCTATATTTATTTTGCATTTTGCAGGCCCTATCATTGTTAGTCTGCTACTATCAGAATGGCTAAGAAAGACAGGCCGAATCAAATTCGGTGATATGAAACTAAATCAATAAGGAGCTGCTTAAAATGGAACATATAAAATCAATCGAACAATTTCGCGAGCAAATAAAATCTGGTGTAACTGTAGCGGTTTTCTCTGCCGATTGGTGTCCGGATTGTGTTGTGATTAAACCCATCCTTCCTGAAATCGAAAAAGAATACCCACACTATCCATTCGTCTATGTAGACCGTGATGAACTCATCGAACTCTGCCAGGAATTAGACATCTTTGGAATTCCCAGTTTTGTAGCTTTTAAAGACGGACAAGAAATCAGTCGTTATGTGAATAAAGAGAGAAAAACAAAAGAGCAGATCACAGCCTTTTTAAACGAATTAAACATCCTAAACAAATAGGCGAAACGTATATGGTATAATAGCGGTATAGTGATCTTTTTAACGAAGGGAAGTAACACAGTATGGCAAAAGTTGAAGTGAACCACAGTAAATATGAAGGAATTCGTTTTGATATACAAGATGAGAATGTTATTTTAGTTGATATATTAGAAACTATTCCGTTTGAATATGAAGGTAAAGAAACATTGGTTACTATTCCTACCACTGAATTTACTTCTGTATGTCCTTGGTCAGGACTTCCGGATTTTGCGGATATTATCATCAGCTATATTCCAAACAAGGATTTAGTTGAGATGAAGTCTTTAAAATATTATTTAACTTCTTATCGAAACGTTGGGATCTACCAAGAACATGCAACAAACCGTATTAAAGAAGATTTAGTAAAACTTTTAAAGCCTAAATATTTAAAAGTTACAGGAAACTGGAACGCACGCGGCGGATTAGGAACAGAAGTAGTAGTAGAATATAAAGAAGATAGCAGCAACTAAATGAAAACCTCCATATGGAGGTTTTTCACGTTGATATACGTTTCGATAAACGAAAGGAGGCAGCGGTTTGAGCAATACGATTAAACTAAAAAAAGCATTGGAACAAAAACTCTCGAATCCTGAACGCGAAATAATTTACATGAGAGAAGAAGAAACGCTGAGAGTACAAGATACGAAAACAGGTAAAGGTGTGACACTCTCTTTAGGTGGACTTAGTGCGAAATGGGAGAAAGAAAAAGATCAGTTGTTAGAGGAGCTCGTCTATTATGTTGAAGAAGGATTAAAGGCGCCTCATCTATCTGCTGATGAAAAGGTTCTTTCGCAGATTTTCCCTGTTATCCGTTCAGCGTCATTTCCTTCAGAAACCCCAGAGGGTGAGAAACTCTTTTATCAGGAACATACTGCAGAAACTAGAATTTATTATGCTTTAGACCTAGGCAAAACATATAAACTTTTGACGAATCATAAGATGAGGGAATTAAATATCGAAGAGTCTCAGGTTGTTGATGCTGCAAGATTTAATGTGAAGCGCTTGTCAACAGACTATAAACAGGATCAGGTAGCCGGAAATACTTTTTTCTTTTTAAATCATAATGATGGTTATGATGCGAGCAGGATCCTGAATATAAGCTTTTTAGAAGAGATGAAGAAGCTTATACAAGGTGAGATGGCTGTAGCTGTACCTCATCAAGATGTCTTAATTCTTGCAGATATTCAAAACAAGCAGGGATATGATATATTGGCCCAAATGGCTATGCAATTTTTCATGAACGGCCGCGTACCTGTAACGGCTTTACCTTTTATGTATGAGAATAAAGAACTGGAGCCTGTCTTTATTTTAGCGAAAAATAAGCCGATAGAGGATGAGACGAACGATTGATCAAAAATGTTACTAAATAAAAGCCGCTAGAACATTCTAGTGGTTTTTATTTCTCTTTTTGAATCGTGTGTGCTCAAATTAATATTTTTACTATTGTTTCTCTTCTATTTTCGCTACAATAAAGAAACAACCAACAGAAATAGGTGAGAAAAATGAGTTGGATAAAAAAATTAATGAATACTTTTTTTGACGATGATAATGACGATGAATCTGTATATGAGCATGAAGAAGATTCAGTGAAAAAACAGCCTGCAGATGAGAAAGGCACACCACCGCCTAAGCCGGTCAAAAAACCAGCTTTCAAAAATGGGAGAAAGTCCGTTCAGTCGAAGAACCAACATTCGGCAAAAATGCTGCACAAGTACCCAGAGAATGCTCCTTTCCGTTTTCCTGTAATACCTGATGAAAAAACAAGCAAAAACGCACCAAAACAACGTAATACATATCAGCCAAAAGAAAACACCTTTGAGAAAGAACAAGTAGTTCGCCGAGATGAAAGAACGGCTAGAAATGAAAGCAGAAGGGCATCTTCTAAAGCTTCGGAACAGAAGAAACCAGAGCCTAAACGCCCAGCTTTCAAGGCTACTCAGATCCCATCGCCGATTTATGGTTTTGAGAAAAAGAATAACAATGCTTTGAAAAAGCATACAGGCGAATTTAAGGATTCATCTATAGAGAATAAATCACGGTTTACCCCTACTGATGTTCCGTCGCCTGTTTATGGTTATGGAAAACGAAAACCTGAAGGGATTCTTTTTATTGGAAGAGATATTCCTCCAAAGAACTCGATTGCAGAAGAACTACTGAAATCTGTAGATGAGGTACTCCCTTCATCAACTGAAGAAAAGGTTTTTGTTTCTGAAGAAATGAGAGAAAATGTTGTTTTAAGTCCAGAGACTCCTAAAGAAACTATTACAGCACAAGAACCACGTGTTCAAGAAATTCATAATGTCGAGCCTCTAATTAAAGTAGAACAAGAACAGGAAGTAGAACGACAACAACCATTTGAACCTGAATATGAGCTTGAAACTGAACAACAAAAAGAGCAAGAACAAAAAGTAACACTGGTACAGGAACGGGTGCAAGAACAAGAGTTACAAGAACCTGAACGGGAACAAGTAATCCAGACTGAGGAAACGGGGGTACCTTTTCAAGAAGAAGCACCAGAGGTATTCAATAAACCAGTTGAGATAGAAGAAAAAAGAAATCCTAGCCATCGTTCTTCTTCTGATCAAGCAGAACCCGTTCAAAAAGAAAGAATCGATCATGAAAGTTCAGAACAAAAAGAAACAGCACCAGTTAATAGACGCGAAACACCAAGAAGTGGTGGGCAGTATGTGCCGTTTAATGTGTTGATGCTTAAAAAAGACAGACAGTCTAACAGGTCTCAGCCTAAAAAAGAGCAAACAACAGTAAAGCCTCAAACGCCTACTTTTCCAACAACACTAGAAAGTAAGGGCAATGAGGACAAACCGTTATATGTTCCTTTATCGTTCTTAAATAAGACGGCTGTCTCACTAGAAGATGATGATATTTGGCTGAATGAACAAAAGCATACTCTTCAGTCAACATTGGATAACTTTAACGTGAATGCAAAAGTTGTTCATATGACAAAAGGGCCTGCTGTAACGAGATTTGAGGTTCAGCCTGCACCTGGTGTTAAGGTTAACAAAGTTACGAATCTAACAGATGACATCAAATTAAGTCTTGCTGCTAGAGATATTCGTATTGAAGCGCCTATCCCAGGTAAAAACGCAATTGGTATTGAAGTGCCGAACCAGCATAGTAGAGCTGTATTCTTGCGAGAAATCATTGAGGATGACGTATTTAGAAATTCTGTTTCACCTTTGACGGTTGCCTTAGGTCTTGATATCTCTGGAGCGCCTGTCGTAACCGATCTGCAAAAGATGCCACATGGTCTCATTGCAGGTGCCACAGGATCAGGTAAGAGTGTCTGCATTAACTCCATATTAGTAAGCTTGTTATATAAAGCAAAACCAGATGAGGTAAAGCTTTTGCTTGTTGATCCTAAAATGGTTGAACTGGCACCATATAATCATATTCCTCATCTTGTTACACCTGTTATAACCGATGCAAAAGAAGCTACGGCTGCTTTAAAATGGGCGGTAGAAGAAATGGAAAGACGCTATGAAGAGTTTGCAAAAACGGGTGTTAGAGAGATCAAACGCTATAACCAAAAGATGGAACAGGAAAGACTCTATCAGAACAAGATGCCTTATATTGTAGTCGTTATTGATGAGCTTGCTGATCTGATGATGGTGTCTCCACAGGAAGTCGAAGAAGCCATCTGCCGAATTGCTCAAAAAGCTAGAGCTTGTGGTATTCATCTGCTGCTCGCAACTCAACGACCATCGGTTGATGTAATAACGGGTCTGATAAAAGCGAATGTGCCGACTCGAACAGCATTTGCGGTTTCCTCGGCAATTGATTCACGAACGATTCTAGATATGAGTGGAGCTGAACGTTTATTAGGTCGCGGGGACATGTTATTTATGGAAAACGGATCGAATAAAGCCGTCCGTATCCAAGGTACTTTTGTTTCTGATGAAGAAATTGAAGAAGTTACGCGATATGTAAAAGAAGAATACCAAACAGAATATCTCTTCACTCGCGAGGAACTGATTCAGCATCAGCAAACAACAGAGGTCGAAGATGAGCTTTTTGAAGAAGCTTGCTATTATGTGATCGAAGTAGGGGCTGCATCCTCCTCTAGTCTGCAGCGCAGATTTAGAATCGGATATAATCGTGCTGCAAGACTTGTTGATATGATGGAGAGCTTCGGATTAGTTTCTGAGGCAATGGGAAGCAAACCACGACACGTTCTTCTTACGCAAGAAGAATTAGAGAATCGTTTATACAGTCAAGTAGATTAAGATAACGATTTTTTCAATAAATGTGATGCTTTTTAAAGAATGTTTCATGAACTGACGGAGATTCCGTCAGTTTTTCTTTTTTTAGACGAATGTCATTTAAGAAGACAACGTCTTAAAGGATTTCCTTGAGTTATTGGGATTGGTCGGCTATTATAATGTGGGGAATAGTTCCTTTCTGTTATTAACCATGAAAAAGTCATGAGGAGTAAATAGATGAAAGAAATAGAATTAAAGCTGCAGGGAAAAATCAAGCGGCTGACGAATAAAACATTTAAATTTGATGAACGGATCAGAGAGGGTTGGTTCTCTGCTGTTTATTTTCTTAAAACATGTGAAATCGTTGAATCATTTAAACCTGATAATGTAGTAACCATGCAATTCTTCCAAAAGAGCGATGCTGTTCTATGTGGATCGGATGAGGCGATTGCCCTTATTAAAACGTTTGCTAAAGATCCTGACTCATTAGAAATCTACTCCTTGAAAGACGGAGACAAAATTTCACCTTTTGAAACAGTACTTACTATAAAAGGACCTTATCAGAATTTTGGCTTCTTAGAAGGGATGATTGATGGAATCCTGGCCAGAAGAACGTCAGTTGCGACGAATGTTTATAATGTAGTGAAGGCTGCGAGTAAATCGGGTATCCAAAAGCCCGTTATTTTTATGGGTGACAGAGACGACCACTTTGCTCAGCAAGCTGGTGATGGATATGCATCCTATATCGGAGGCTCGACCGCACAAGCTACACATGCTATGAACGAATGGTGGGGCAAAAAAGGGATGGGTACTATGCCTCATGCTCTTATACAAATTTTTAATGGCGATATCGTTGAAGCTACGAAAGCCTATCATGCAAAATTTCCTGAAGATGATCTTATCTCACTTGTGGATTATAACAACGATGTAATTACAGATGCTCTAAAGGTAGCGAGAGAGTTTGGGGATACACTAAAAGGTGTAAGAGTTGATACTTCGCGTACGATGGTTGATCAATACTTTTTCAGAAATCCAGATGTACTCGGTTCATTCGATCCAAGAGGAGTTAACCCTGAGTTGATATTTGCACTTCGTCAGGCTCTGGATAAAGAAGGCTATCATCATGTAAAAATCGTAGTAAGCGGAGGATTCACAAAAGAAAGAATTGAGCAGTTTGAGGAGCAGAAAGTTCCTGTTGATATCTATGGAGTTGGCAGTAATCTGCTAAAGATCAATATTGGTTTTACAGGGGACAACGTCCTGATGCATGATAACCATCAAGCAAAAGCAGGAAGAATCTATCGACATAATCCAAGACTTGAACGTGTAGAATAGGTTTGGATTGGATTAAATATTCTTTTTTTGGGTGAAGTTAATAGGAAGGTATTCTTTGAATATCGGTCTTTTAGAATCTTATCATTTTTCTATCATGGTGATGAAACTTTATTTTTGCTATAATGGTTCAAGTATTTGAATCAGCCTGTAATTTGTAAGATATAACCATTCAAGTGATCAGGCATATAATAAAACAAATAGGCCTTTTAGAAGGTGTTCTTTTTGTGGAGGGCTTTACATGACACAATACCATTTTATTGGAATCAAAGGGACAGGGATGAGCCCGTTGGCACAAATCCTTCATGACATGGGTCATGATGTACAAGGATCTGATATTACTCAGTATATATTTACACAGTCAGCGCTTGAAGAAAGAAACATTCCTATTTTACCGTTTGACAAAAATAACATTAAAGAAGGTCAGACCATTATTGCGGGTAACGCATTTGGTGAGCAGCATGAAGAGATTCAAGCTGCAAATGAAAAAAACATACCGATTCACAGGTATCATCATTTTCTTGGTGAGTTCCTTTCAAAATTCACTTCTATTGCCGTTACTGGTTCGCACGGAAAGACTTCAACGACTGGATTGCTTGCACATGTTGTAGGTGCAGCAAAGCCGACTTCTTTCCTAATTGGTGATGGAACTGGAAAAGGCAGTATGGGCAGTGAGTACTTCGTGTTTGAAGCTTGTGAATACCGCAGACATTTTCTGTCGTATGAACCAGACTATGCGATCATTACAAACATCGACTTTGACCATCCTGATTACTTTTCAGATTTAGATGATGTAATCAGCGCATTCCAGCAGATGGCAATGCAAGTGAAAAAAGCGATTATCGCATGTGGTGATGATGCGAATCTTCAACAGATTCATGCTCAAGTCCCGGTAGTGTTCTACGGATTTGAAGATCATAATGATTTCCAAGCTAAAAATATTCAACGTGGTGATGAAGGAACAACATTTGACGTATTTGTTCGCAATACGTTTTATGGCACGTTCCAAATCCCAGGTTACGGTACTCATAATGTATTGAATGCATTAGCTGTTATCGCAATCTGTCATTATGAAACATTACCAATGGATATCATTAAAGAACAGTTAAAGAGCTTTACAGGTGTAAAGCGGAGATTTTCAGAGAAGGCAGTTGGCGATCAAATCTTGATCGACGACTATGCGCATCATCCGACTGAAATCAAAGTTACCATTGAAGCTACAAAGTATAAGTATAAAAATCGTGAAGTGGTTGCTATTTTCCAGCCACACACATTTACACGCACCAAGACATTCTTGGACGAATTTGCTGAGAGCCTAAGTGAAGCAGACCAGGTATATTTGTGTGATATATTTGGCTCAGCACGAGAAAATGCAGGTAATCTATCAATTGATAATCTGAAAGAGAAGATTCCAAATGCGAAACTTATCACAGAAGAGAACATCGATGTTCTGAAGAAATACGAAAATGGCGTTCTTCTATTTATGGGAGCTGGAGACATCCAAAAGTTCCAAAGAGCATACGAAGAGGCACTTACAGCAACCCCATAATAAAAGAAGAAGCTGGCCGGTAATAACGATTATCGTGTCAGCTTCTTTTCATTTAAAATAGAAAAACAAAGACCGCCTAGATTGGTGTTTAGGCGGTCTTTCTCGTATTATTTTAAGTTTTCTGGGTTCAACTGTTCAAGTTCAGGTAGTACAAATACGCCATCTTTACGAATTAAAACATCATCAAAATAAATTTCTCCGCCGCCATATTCAGGGCGCTGAATCATGACCATATCCCAGTGAATGTTAGAATCATTTCCGTTATAAGCTTCTTCATACGCCTGACCCGGAGTGAAGTGGAAGCTTCCGTCAATTTTCTCATCGAATAAGATATCTTTCATCGGGTGTTTAATATATGGGTTAACTCCGATTGCAAATTCACCAACATAGCGTGAACCTTCATCCGTATCAAAGATTTTGTTAATACGCTCTGAATCGTTCGCCGTTGCTTTTATGATTTTCCCATTTTCAAAAGTTAACTGTACATTTTCAAAAGTAAAACCATTATAAGGGGATGGAGTATTATAGGTAATCGTACCGTTTACTGAATCTTTAACGGGTGCAGTGAATACCTCTCCATCTGGAATGTTGTTCTGACCCGAACACTTGATAGATGGGATATCCTTTATAGAGAACGACAGGTCCGTTCCTGGACCTGTTATATGAACTTTATCAGTCTTATCCATTAGATCTTTAAGAGCTGTCATTGCCTCATCCATTTTTCCGTAATCCAGGTTACATACATTAAAATAGAAATCTTCAAAAGCTTCCGTACTCATGCTTGCGGATTGAGCCATAGAAGCGTTTGGATAACGAAGTACACACCATTTTGTTTTCTTAATACGGATTTTGCGGTGCATAGCAAAAATGGTTTTTTCATAGAGTGCCATCTTTTCAGAAGGAACATCTGACATTTCGTTAATGTTGTCGCCTGAACGGAGTCCGATATAGGCATCCATCTGGTTCATCATTTCACCTTCATGTTTGGCGATGATCTCCATTTGCTCTTCTGATGCTTGAGAATACTGGGCACGCATGACTGAATGATCCTTTAATAATACAAATGGATATCCGCCTGCTGCATATGTTTCTTGAATTAAAGCATTAACTAGTTCTTTTTGAAGTCCGAAATTTTCAATGAGAATTTTCTCACCTTGCTGCAAGTTTACTGAATATGTAATTAAATTCTTCGCGAGTTGCTGAATTCGCGGGTCTCTCATGTTGAATATCCCCCTATTTAATAATATCTTCTTTATTTTAACTTAATTTAAACAATTTGTAATGTTCAATTAAAGGAATTTAGATATTAGCCAAGAATACTTTATAAAACACGTTTTCTTTGAAAAAAACTCGGGAAAAGCTAATAATATACTTTCAGGAGGTGTCTCGTATAATGGAAACCATTATTTCAATCAGTGTAGCTATTATTGCAGTAGCATTTGTTGTACTCGTTTATTTTTTATCAAGAGCTCTCAAGTCCTTGCAAGTAACCCTCGATAATGTCGCGGTAACGCTTGGCAGTCTCGAAAAGCAGTTAGACGGCGTGACGCGCGAGACAACCGATTTGTTACATAAGACAAACCAGTTAGCCGAGGACGTTCAAAAGAAATCAGATTCGTTAAACCATGTTTTCTCTGCAGTTCAGGATTTTGGTCAATCTGTTCAAAAGGTGAACCAATCTGTCCGTAAAGTGACTGACAAGATCTCGTTAGAAACAGAGCGGCAGTCTAAGCAAATATCGCAAGCGGTTCAATGGGGCAATGCAGCATTGAATTTATGGGAGAAGTATAAACTCAAAAAATCCAATGTTGATTCTGCAACAAACCAATATTCAAGAGGAGGAGTGTAAATGAGCAATACCAATAACAACAACAATCAAAACATCGACAGTAAAGATTTTATAATCGGTGCTCTCGTTGGCGGAATGTTAGGGGCAGCGGCAGCATTATTACTAGCTCCTAAAGCAGGAAAAGAGTTGCGTAGTGATTTAAATGAGCAAGCTGTGTACTTAAAGGACAAGAGCAACGAGATTTCTCATTTAGCTCGTGAGAAATCCTCAAATATTGTCCGCACCGTTTCAGAGCAATCGAATCAAGTGGCTACAAAAGTTAAAGATTTAACGTCTAATCTGCGTAAAGACATTGATAAGTGGCGTTCAAAAGAGGAAGAGAATGCGTCTGAACTTTATGGTGAAATTACAGACGATATCCAAGAAGAAAAGCAATTAGATTATGATCCTGCTAATGAGCAAGAATTAGTAGAGCAAAAATATTGATAAGTTAATACCAAATATGAAAAGATAAGAAAAAGAATTTAATTCTTTTTCTTGTCTTTTTATTATGGAGGTAGATTATTTATGGGATTGGTTCAACTGCAGAATGAACAGGATTGGAATTTAGTTAAGGAACAAAAAAACCGTATCATCCTCATGAAGAACAGTACAACGTGTCCTGTCAGCCATGAAGCGTTTAAAGAATTCCAAAAATTCGCTTCTGAGAATGAAGAGGAAACACTCTATTATTTAAATGTTCAAGACTCTAGACCACTTTCAAATCTTATTGCGGAGCAAACCGGAGTAAAGCATGAATCACCACAGGTTTTGATTTTTGAAGGTGATCAAGTTGTGTGGCATGATTCACACTGGAATATTACGAATAAAAAATTGACTCAAGCCAACGAAAAAACAAAAGCGTAGCAGTTAACCTGCTGCGCTTTTTTATTTTTTAGTCGAATAAAGATTTTTGTCCACGAAGGCACCTCTTTTTGATACGATAGACGTAAGGTCGTTGAAATACGAAGTTTTACATTTGATAAATACAGAGGTGTATATAGATGAATCATCCAGAGTTAGACAGATTACGTAACGAGCTTGATGAACTTAACAAAGAGCTCTTAACCTTAATTAATCAACGCGGCGAACTTGTACAGAAGATCGGAAAGATTAAGAATGCACAAGGCATTAAGAAATATGACCCTGTAAGAGAAAGACACATGTTGGACTTGATCGCATCCGAAAATAAGGGTCCGTTTGAAACTTCAACTTTGCAGCATCTCTTTAAAGAGATATTTAAGGCAGGTCTCGAACTACAAGAAGATGATCATAGAAAGGCACTTCTTGTATCGAGAAAACAACGATCACAAAATACGATTATTCCGGTAAAAGGAACTGAAATTGGAAGTGGAAATCCGGTACTTATTGCCGGTCCTTGTGCTGTTGAAAGCTATGAGCAAACAGCAGAAGTGGCCAAAGCAGTAACGGATAATGGTTTGAGCATCCTTCGTGGCGGGGCTTTTAAACCGCGGACTTCTCCATATGATTTTCAAGGACTAGGAATCGAAGGTTTGAAGATTTTGAAGAAAGTTGCAGATGAATACAACTGTGCAGTCATCAGTGAAATTGTCCATCCGGATGATTTAGATACGGCTTCTGAGTATTTGGATATTATCCAAATCGGTGCAAGGAATATGCAAAACTACGAATTATTAAAAGCTGCAGGGAAAGTAGACAAACCTATTCTGTTAAAAAGAGGGTTAGCTGCTACGATCGAAGAGTTTATTTATTCGGCGGAATACATCATGTCTCAAGGAAATGGTCAAATCATTCTTTGTGAAAGAGGGATTCGCACCTATGAAAGAGCGACTCGAAATACACTGGATATAACGGCAGTTCCCATTTTAAAGCAGGAAACACATCTGCCTGTATTTGTAGATGTAACTCATTCGACTGGAAGGAAGGATCTGCTTCTCCCGGCTGCTAAAGCTGCTTTAGCGATTGGAGCTGATGGCGTCATGGCTGAAGTTCATCCTGATCCGTCCGTGGCTTTATCGGATGCTTTACAGCAAATGAACATCAATGAGTTTGAAAACTTTGTCGGTGAACTTGTAAAAACAGGCTTTCTTAAAATGAATCAGATGGTATAAGGGTCTCATGTGCCGGCAGTTGATACACTGCCGGTATTTATTATGGTTCACGGATTAAAAAAGAGTATGATAAACTCGAATTTCGCCAAAAATAAGCAAAATAGGTATGTTTTCTTTTAATATCGGATTAATTAGTGAATAAATCGTGAAACATGCCTCTATTCGTTGCCTACTTTACTACTTTATCGTATGATATTAGCATTACATAACTGTCGGACATGCAGTAAAAAAGGAGGACTTTTTTTGAATACAACAATTTATGACGTGGCCCGTGAGGCAGGCGTTTCTATGGCAACGGTTTCACGTGTTGTTAACGGAAACCCAAATGTAAAGCCATCTACACGTAAAAAGGTATTAGATGCCATTGAAAGATTAGGTTATCGTCCTAACGCAGTAGCAAGAGGATTGGCAAGTAAAAAAACGACTACGGTAGGTGTTATTATCCCAGACATCTCCAGTATTTTCTTTGCGGAATTAGCCCGAGGAATTGAAGATATTGCGACGATGTACAAATACAATATTATTTTATGTAACTCTGATCAGAACAAAGAAAAGGAAATCCATTTGCTAAACACGTTACTTGGAAAGCAAGTAGATGGAATCGTGTTCATGGGCGGAAAGATTACAGAAGAGCATGTGGATGAGTTCAAGAGAGCACCGGTTCCGATTGTAATGGCAGCAACGGTAGACATGAACGAAGAAGTACCTTCGGTTAATATCGATTATGAAAATGCTGTATATGAAGCAGTAACGAATCTTCTTGAAAAAGGACATTCATCTGTTGCTATGGTTACAGGACCACTTGAGGATCCGATCAACGGGTACTATAAGTTTAACGGTTACCGAAAAGCGTTAGAAGAGCATGGTAAAAAGGTAGATGACAGTCAAGTATACGTAGGTGAGTACACGTATGATTCAGGTATTGAAGCTGTCGAGTCTTTCTTAGATAGCGGTAAACAACCATCTGCTATTTTTGTAGGAACAGACGAAATGGCACTGGGTGTCATCCATGGGGCCCAAGATCGCGGTTTAAAGGTTCCGGAAGATATTGAAGTAATTGGATTCGACAATACCAGACTGGCTACAATGGTTCGTCCAACTCTTTCAACTGTCGTGCAGCCGATGTATGATATCGGAGCGGTAGCTATGAGATTGTTGACAAAGCTGATGAATAAAGAGACGGTGGAAGAACAAACAGTTGTATTGCCTCATCGTATTCAATTTAGAGATTCTACAAAATAATAATTTTTTTAAGGCTGTTTTGGCTCCAGGTTGCTCGTTTTCCTCGGGGCGTGCGGTGAGCCTCCTGCCGCCTTGCGCCATTAGGAGTCTTCGCCTGACCGCTCGTCCCGAAACAGTCGGCAACATTCTGCTCCAATCAACTTGCTAGGAAGATAAAAGAAATATATTTAAAAAGTCATTTTCTTTTAAAAGTTTCTATTTTAGGCAATAGTCGAGGCAGCATACGTTCTGGGAACAGCCTAGTAAAGATGATTGATGAGGTGGGAGAATTGAGAATTGGCATTATCGGTGCAATGGATGAAGAAATCGTATATATGAAAGAAGCAATAGATATATATGGGGAAAGTACTTTTGCGCAAAATAAATTTTATGAAGGCACACATCATAATAAGGAAGTTGTGCTTTGTAAATCTGGTGTAGGAAAAGTGAATGCGGCGATTACTACTCAGATTCTGATCGACAGATTTCAAGTGACTCATATTCTGTTTACGGGTGTTGCTGGTGCACTTGATCCGGTTCTTGAAGTAGGGGATATCGTTATCTCGTCCAGTGCGATGCAGCATGATATCGATGCCTCTTCATTGAGCCCTGACTTTCCAAAAGGGACGATTCCTATGTTTGCCTTTGATTCTGAGTTTAAAGCAGATGAGAAGCTTATAAAATTGGCAGAGAGAGCAGCTGAAAGTCTTTCTGGGCCTCAAGTAAAGGTCGGTAAAGTATTAAGTGGCGATCAGTTTATTGCAGATCGTGATTTAGTTGAGTATTTTGGAGCTGCATTTAATGGAACATGCATTGAGATGGAAGGCTCAGCTGTCGCTCAAGCCTGTTTCTTAAACGAGGTACCCTTCGTTATTATCCGCTCCATCTCTGATAAAGCAAACGGTGAAGCCCCAGCCAGTTTTGGAGAATTTACTACACTTGCAGCAAAGCGTTCATCTGATATGGTAGAAAGTATTATTGAATCATTATAAAAGAAGGAGGTCTCCGAATGGAGTCCTCCTTTTTTATTTATGAGCTTTTTCTAATGGAATAGAGGCTTTTTTCAAGCGTAGCCCTGTTTTTTGAAGTGATTTCTTCTTTTCTTGGAATCGGCTTATAAATGCTTCCCTCATCTTCCCATGTTCGAGGTAATTCATGCTTGGCCTTTTCTTCCCACCGTTTAAGCCAGCTTTCAGGGATCGGTCCTGAAGGTACCTGGTCATTCATCGCACACCATATGTAAGACCAGGCTCTTGGTACGACACGCCAAATATCATAGCCCCCTCCGCCTGTTGCAATCCAACGACCGCCACAGTATTTATCTGCTACCTCTTTTGCGATTCTCGGTATATTTGCATATGTTTTCATCGTGACAGACAAGTGCGTCAAAGGATCATAATAGTGAGCGTCAGCCCCATTTTGGGTGATGATCACATCAGGTTTAAAAAAATCAGCTACTTCCCACAGACTCTTTTCATAGCATTCTAAGAAAGATTCATCTTCCGTAAAGGCATCAACAGGAACGTTAAACGAATAGCCATAACCTTTTCCTGCCCCTTTTTCATGAATGGAACCTGTTCCGGGAAATAAATATCTTCCCGTCTCATGAATCGATAACGTACATACATCTGGGTCATCATAGAAAGCCCATTGAACACCATCACCGTGATGAGCATCAGTATCTACATACAAAACACGGGCTTTATATTTTTGCTTCATATATTCAATGGCGATTGAGCTGTCATTATAAACACAGAAACCAGATGCTTTTCCTCTAAAACCGTGATGAAGTCCTCCGCTCAAACTGAGTGCATGCTTGGCTTTCCCTTCCATGACCCAATCGACGGCAGTAAGGGTAGCTCCAACGATCCAGCTACTTGCTTCATGCATGTTTTTAAAAATCGGCGTATCTTCTGTACCAAGCCCGTAATTAAGACCGATTTCTTTGCTGAGCGTTCCCTCTCCCGCTTTTTTAACAGCTTCCATATAACCTTTGTCGTGAATGAGCATGATTTCATCATCTGTAGCCTGTCTCGGAAGAACGATCCTGTTATCTGAGAGACAGCCAGATTCTTTTAATAGTTCATAAGCCAGCTGAACTCGAAGCTGGTTGAAGGGATGCGTATCATTGAATTTATAGCCTAAGAGGTCAGGTGAATAAACAAAGACAGAATCATTTGCCATTGTTCTCACCTGGTACAGGAGGCCACTTCACTTCATACCCATGTTTGATTAAGTGTTCAATTACAGGCAGCGGATTCATCGTACCCACTCTAAACACAACGATCTTCTCTTTTTCATCATCAGAGGGATAAACGAGTACAGAGCTAATATTCAAATGAAAATCCTTTAATACACTTGCTACTTTCGCTAGTTGACCACTTTCGTTAGGTACAGCGACTTCCAGATGAGACCCTGGCTGATGAGTCCCTGTCAGCTGAATAAATGCATGAAGCATTTCTCGTTCGGTAACTAAACCTACTAATCTCTGATCTTCTAGAACGGGAATGCAGCTAATATTGTGTTCATAAAAAATGGTTGAGAGTTCTTCTGCTATATCTAGTGGATGTGCTGTGAAAACCGCATCTTTCATTATGGTTGACACCGGCTTTTCAAAATCTTCCGGATGTTCGTTTTGGTGAAAAATAGATGGACTTGCATCCTTTATTTCCCGGTCAGTAACAAGACCTAATAAATTGCCGCTGTCATCAACAACAGGAAGGTTACGTACATCTTTATCAAGCATTAGTTGTAAGGCGTTTCCAATCGTTTCTTTCGCATGAATCGTCACACTGTCTTTTTGCATCATATTTTGAACGATCATAATCTACCACTCCCAACTATAGTCTCTCTATGTATTCAGTAGCATTAATACATGAATCGATTCTTAAAACGGATCCGATCGAACTGCTGAACACTATCCAGGTCGACTCGCTTTCCGATTCGTACCATCAAACAGTTTGCAGGATGGGAACTGATTTCAGGGTCATCGGTCGCCATATATTGAAGACCTCCTGCATTCATCATTTTTTCCATGATTTTTCGGTAATCCCAAACAGAAAGTTTCGTTCCTTTTAAATCCCAGTGCCAATAATACTCGGTCGTGATGATGATGTAATCTTCCATCGCATCGTCCATCATTGAAACTTTTAAAAGCGTTTTGCCAACCTTAAAGTTTCGATAGTCAGGTATTACTTCAATAGCTCCAAGCTCCAATAGATTTTCCATCTTACCTTCTGACCATCGTTCAAGAGGATCAGGATATACGTATGTAACATAGCCGATTACGGTGTCTTTATTTCTTGCGATAATAATTCTTCCTTCATCAAGCTTAGCGATTTCCGTAACTGCTTTTTTCTGCTCATTAGCGGGCCTGAATGCCTTTAGATCTTCATGAAAATGAAAACCGTTCAGTGTTTCAGCTGAGACGGGTCCTTCTACCGTAATTGTGCCATGAGATGTTTTTAAAGCTACGCAGTTATATGTTTTATTGTGTTTCATATCTACACCACCTAGGATTGTTTCCACCTTCTATTATACATGATATTTTCCTTATGTAAGGGATTTCATAGCCTTTTTATAGATAGTTCTAATAAGTTAAAAAATTTTGATAATATGTTATACTGAAAGAGATATTCAATAGGGAAAGGAGAAATAGCAATGAAACTGGAAGCGCTTCCGATAATAAAAGGGGATTTTAATTTACAAGATTATGAGGCAGCATACGGAGCATTTGATTGGAAAGACATTGAAAAAGAATTCTCCTGGCATAAAACTGGTCGAGTAAATATGGCGCATGAAGCGATTGACCGGCATGCTGCATCCCATCGAAAAAACAAAGTCGCTCTTTATTTTTCAGATCAAAAGAGGGACGAGAAGTACACGTTCAAAGAAATGAAGGAAATGTCTGATAAAGCAGGAAACATGCTGCGTCAGTTAGGTGTAGAAAAAGGTGATCGAGTATTTATCTTTATGCCGCGCTCACCAGAACTTTATTTTACATTCTTAGGTGCTATCAAATTAGGAGCGATTGTTGGTCCGCTCTTTGAAGCATTTATGGAAGGTGCTGTAAGAGATAGACTTGAAGATAGTGAAGCAAAAGTGCTAGTGACAACACCTTCACTTTTAGACCGTGTACCAGTAAGTGAATTACCAAACTTAAAACATGTTGTACTTGTCGGAGAAGATGTAAAAGAAGAAGGACCTTATGTAAATTACTTTGAGCGTATGGCTAAGGCTTCTAAAAACCTTGATATCGAATGGGTTGACCGAGAAGATGGTTTGATCCTTCATTACACATCAGGGTCAACAGGTAAGCCGAAAGGTGTGCTGCATGTACACAACGCCATGCTCCAGCATTATCAGACTTCTAAATGGGTATTGGATCTAAAAGAAGATGATGTATACTGGTGTACAGCAGATCCAGGCTGGGTAACAGGTACTTCTTATGGAATTTTTGGTCCATGGTTGAATGGAGCTTCTAGTGTAATTAGAGGCGGGCGTTTCTCACCAGAAGACTGGTATGGAACGATTGAAAAATATGGCGTAACGGTATGGTACAGTGCTCCTACAGCTTTCCGTATGTTGATGGGCGCTGGGGATGAAGTCGTGAAGCAATTTGATCTGTCCTCACTTCGTCATATCTTAAGTGTAGGGGAACCTTTAAATCCAGAAGTTGTACGCTGGGGAATGAAGGTATTTAATCTTCGCATTCATGATAACTGGTGGATGACTGAAACCGGTGCCCAATTGATTAGCAATTATCCTGCAATGGAGATCAAACCTGGCTCAATGGGGAAACCATTCCCTGGAATAGAAGCAGCCATTATTGATGATCAAGATAATATTTTGCCTCCATACCGAATGGGTAACTTAGCGATCAAAAAGGGCTGGCCGTCTATGATGCGTAAAATTTGGAACAACCCTGAAAAGTATGATTCTTACTTTACTCCTGGCGGCTGGTATGTATCCGGTGATTCGGCTTACATGGACGAAGACGGATATTTCTGGTTCCAAGGAAGAATTGATGATGTGATCATGACTTCTGGAGAACGAGTTGGACCGTTTGAAGTAGAGAGCAAACTTGTAGAACATCCGGCTGTAGCGGAAGCGGGTGTAATCGGTAAACCTGATCCGGTTCGCGGTGAAATTATCAAGGCCTTCATCGCACTACGTTCAGGGTATCAGCCAAACGATGAGTTGATTGAAGAGATTAGAAGTTTCGTTAAATCTGGTCTCGCAGCGCATGCGGCTCCTCGTGAAATTGAATTCCGCGATAAACTTCCGAAAACACGAAGCGGTAAAATTATGCGCCGTGTACTAAAGGCTTGGGAGCTGGATCTTCCAACAGGCGATCTTTCCACGATGGAAGACTAAAAGAAAGAAGATAGTAAAAAGGGGGCTAACTCTAAAGGACAAGTTACATGTCCTTTCGGGTCAGCTCCTCATTTTTTTAAACTTATCCAATGAGTTTAGAAATGGAAGTAAATACTTCTTATAATAGGTGGGCTGACTAACGTCAGCCTTCTTTTTTAATCTAAAAAGATCTTTCACAGTACGTGTTCTTTTATTCTGTTATACGTTCGCGCAAGATTACCCTTGTTTCGCGCAAAATCTTCGAGTACCACGCAGAATTGCCAAGCCAAGCTACGCGCAAAATTCCTGATCTTCGCGCAGAATGAGTCGATTTTTGCGCAAACTTGCTGTTCGAGTCTTACTTATTTCTAGAAATAGCGTTATATGCGTTATTTTCTTAGCAAATTACAAGGTTAGTACCTGATCTGATCAATACATCCTTTTTATTTTATTATAAAAAAGAGGCTTAAACTTAAAAGTCTCTACACTTTTAAGTCAGCCTCTTTAGTTGATTGTTCGCTTTTATTGCGTTGTTACTGGAGGAGGATCTCCTGTGCCTGGATCAGTAGGATCGGTAGGTGGCGGTGGAGGATCCTGTGGTTTGTCTGGTTTATCTCCATCTCCAGGAGGAGGTGGTGGTGTACCAGGTGTCCCTGGCTTAGCCGGTGGTTTCTTTTCGCCGACCGTAACCTTTGTTTGAGCAGCTGATTCTTTTCCAGTAATATCAACAGCCGTTACATAGACGACCCCATTAGGAACTTTTGCAGAAGTCTTATCTGATGTAACAGATCCTATCTTCTTAAAGGACTTCCCATCGGTAGAATAATAGATTCGGTAGCCGATCACATCATTCTCACCATGTTTGGACCACGTTAACACACCATTAGTCATTTTCGTTCCTGCAACAGGTGAAGGAGCTTTTCCATTGTCTTTTAACACTTTTTCAGGAACGATGTTGTTCAAGAGATCTATTTTTTGTGTGAGCTTATTCAACGATTCTAATCCGAGCTCTTTTAAGAACTCTTCTTTAATAAGCACACCTTCTTTAGTGAATTCTTCAGGTGTTGTTGGCAATGCTTTGTATTTGGAGTCGCCGACAACTACGTAACGGCCTTTTGTTAACGTATCATCCACGTCTTTAGGCGTGAACTTTGCGTTAAATAAATCAGTCGTTACAAGACCTGCACTGCGGCAAAAATCAGATGGTAGTTTACCAGAGATTCCACAGATCTCCCGGCGTACGATTCCTGATGGCATCGCAAATCTTTGTTCAGGATCTATTAACTGTGGAGCATGTTTATGAGCTACATTAATAAGCTGAGCCCATATTGTCTGATTTCTTTGTCCGGTATTTCCAGCTAAATCAGCAGGAGTATCATAACCGATCCAGACGCCAAATGTAACGTTCGGATTAGAGGCTACAAACCAAGAATCTTTATCTTCATTAGTCGTTCCTGTTTTACCTGCCCAATCAGACTGGAATGCAAGTTTTCGAGGAACCCCCGCTGCAGTACCAGAAGCAAGCACATCTCTCATCATATCAATCATTAGATAGGATGTCTGTGGGCTATAAACTTGTTTCGGTTCACTTTTGTGCTGATAGATCACTTCACCGTCATTTGTTTCAATTCGATCAATCATATACGCATCAACAAATTTTCCGCCATTTGCAAATGTAGAAAAAGCATTTACATTTTCTTCTACCGTAATCCCAACATCAAGAGCACCTAACGCCATTGCGGGTTGGGTTCTATCACCTTTAGTGAGAGTAGTAACGCCCATTTGAATCAGCTTTTCGGTAGCTTTCTCATGATCTACTCTTTGATAAGATCGGATAGCAGGAATATTTCTAGATTTCTTAAGTGAGTGACGAACCGAAACCAGGCCATCAAAACCTTTATCATAATTATTTGGCTTCCATCCATTAATGTTAATTGGAGTGTCAGGAACAATTGTACCCGGTTGGACTTTCCCAGTCTCAACCGCATAAGAGTATGCGAGTAAAGGCTTCATGGTTGAGCCGTTTTGTCTAGGCGCTCTTGTTGCATGATTGGTTTGTTCTCGGTTAAAATCACGACCGCCTACAAAACTGATAATCTTCCCTGTCTTATTATCGATTAATGTTGCTCCGACTTCCTCAGGCTGTGGTTTTTCAAGTTTAATTCTCTGACCTTTACTATTGTAGACATAGTGATTATCCGGTCCAAATAAATTGTTATTCTTCACAACCTGCTGCATGTCATCATAGATCTTTTGATTGATCGTGGTATGAATTTTAATGCCTTTTTGCCTGATTTGTGTACGTGCATTGTCTTTATACTCTTTTAATTCCTCAGGGCTTAATTCTTCTACTTTTTTACCATCTTTTTCAGCTTCAAGCTTTGTGAGAACTTCCACTGTACGTCTTTGGACTTCTACAGTTAAAAACGGATACTTTTCAAAAGAAGATTGTTTTTTCGTTGTTAGATTTTTCTTAACGTCATATTTGATTGCTTCATCGTATTCGGCTTGTGTAATCGTTCCGGCTGATAGCATTCGGCTCAGTACAGTCTTCATTCGCTTTAATCCTGCGGAGATGTCTTCTTTAGGTTCTCCGCCATTCGTGAATGGCGTGTACACGAACGGGTTCTTTGGAAGCCCTGCAATGTAAGCGGCTTGTGCCAGATTAAGCTTGGATGCCTCTACACCAAAAATTCCTTCTGATGCTGCCTGAATTCCTGCAACGTTTCGTCCTGAAGAATTACGGCCATAAGGTACGATATTGAGATAAGCTTCTAAAATCTCATTTTTCTTTAAGACTTTTTCAAGTCGCATCGCTAGAAGAATCTCTTTTGCTTTTCTATCAAATGAAACTTCATTTGTAAGGATCTGATTTTTTATTAACTGCTGTGTAAGTGTACTTCCGCCTGTTACGATTTGTGCGCCTGAAAATTCTTCATACATGGCACGCATGATCGCTTTAGGCACTATACCATTATGTTCATAAAAATATTGATCTTCTGTAGAGATGATTGCTTTAATTACGAATGGAGAAACGTCTTCTAACTTAACTTCTTGTCTGTCCAAGTCCGATTGAAGTTTACCCATGTATTGATCATTATCAAAGTAAACTGTGCTTGTCTCTTCATAGTTGTAGATGTCTTCTTTCATAGCAGAGTAAGCACGAACGGGCTCATCCTTCACAAGTGAGGCAAAGAAACCTGCACCAACTCCAGCAGCGAAAACACCACCTAAGATAACAAGAACGGCAACGATCAAGAACATGTTCCATGTAACGTTATATGTAATACGCGCTGTTCGAATGATCCCTTTTTCATTCAAAAAGTGGACAAATTTCTCCCATTTTTGTTTAAGTTCATCAAAATGAGACATCATTTGGTATTCCCCCCCTGTGCATAAGTATAACATACGGTCGAATTGTAGAAATGGGCAGTTTTTTTGGAAGTATAAGATTGACATGAATTTCGTCCATATGGTAAAAATAAATGAACAAGAATATGAAATAGCTAAGATAGGAATGAGTAGCAGATGTCTCCCTGTTTCAGAAAGCTGGTGGTTGATGCAAACCAGTACAAAGGCAGTTTGTGAATTACCTCCTGGAGCTTTCCTTGTGAACGGACTAGTAGCAAGGAACGGATAGAAACCGTTATGAAATGAAGTGAAAAGCTTTTTTATCGAGCTTTTAATTAGGGTGGTACCGCGAGATTGTAATCACGTCCCTTTCAATTTGAAAGGGACTTTTTTTATTGCCATTAAAAAGAGAAAGGAAAGAAAAAGATGAACATTTTAAAAGACTTAGAATTTAGAGGTCTGCTTAATCAGGTTACAGATCGTGAAGGATTAGAAAAAGAACTTGAGAGCGGGAAAGTTAAACTTTACTGCGGGTTTGACCCTACAGCGGATAGTCTTCATATTGGTAACTTACTGCCCATTCTTACATTAAGAAGATTTCAAGAAGCGGGGCATCAGCCATTTGCTCTAGTTGGCGGCGGAACGGGGCTGATCGGTGATCCAAGTGGAAGACAAACAGAACGAACATTAAACGAAGCTGAAATCGTTGTTCAATGGACAGAAAAGATCAAAAACCAGCTTTCTCGACTTCTTGATTTCGAAAGAGAAGGTAATCCCGCAAAAACAGTGAATAACTATGATTGGCTTAGCGAATTGACTATGATCGAATTCTTGCGAGATGTAGGGAAGAACTTTTCTATTAACTACATGCTTGCAAAAGAGTCTGTAGATTCACGTTTAGAGGGAGGTATTTCCTTTACGGAGTTTTCATACATGATCCTGCAATCCTATGACTTCTTAAACCTTTACCAAAAAGAAGGTCTTAAGCTGCAGATCGGTGGAAGCGACCAATGGGGGAACATTACTGCCGGAATGGAATTAATCAGAAAATCGGGTGAAGAAGAAAAGGCTTATGGACTAACGATTCCTTTGATTACGAAAGCCGATGGTGCGAAGTTTGGGAAAACAGCTTCAGGTACAATTTGGTTAGATGCTGAAAAAACGACACCTTATGAGTTCTACCAATTCTGGGTGAATGCTGCTGATGCTGACGTTATTAACTGGCTGAAATACTTTACATTCTTATCTCAGGATCAAATTGCAGAACTTGAAAAATCGTTAGCTCAAGCTCCTGAAAAGCGTGAAGCACAAAAAGCATTGGCACGTGAAGTAACCATCCTTGTACATGGGGAAGAAGCTTACCATCAAGCAGTAAAAATTACCGAAGCATTATTCAGCGGCAATCTTAGTGAACTCACTGCAAGTGAAATCGAACAAGGATTTAAAGATGTTCCATCGTTTACTGTAGAGAACCAGGATGATATGAATATCGTAGATCTATTAGTGGAAGCAAAAATTTCTCCATCTAAACGTCAAGCAAGAGAAGACGTAACGAACGGTGCTATTTCTGTAAACGGTGAAAAGGTACAAGAGACCTCTTACACAATCGATGCGAAAGACAGAATTGAAAATCGTTTTGTCATCATTAGAAGAGGGAAGAAGAAGTACACATTAATCAGATACTAAAACTAATAGGAAGAACCCTTATCCATTAGGGTTCTTCTCTATATACAAAAGAGGATGTGCAGCTATGAAAAGAATTCAACTGGAAGAAGATCTTTCTTTCTCACAGATCATTCATGGTCATTGGCGATTAGCTGAATGGAATCTATCATCAGAAGAATTACTGTATCTTATGGAGCAATGTATCGACGCAGGAATTACGACATTTGATCATGCAGATATTTATGGGAACTATATGTGTGAAGAAATCTTCGGACAAGCACTTGCATTAAAACCATCGTTAAGAAAAGAGATGCAGATCGTTACAAAATGTGGCATCAAACTAGTATCGGAAAACAGACCGCAACATAACATAAAGTCCTATGACACAAGCAAAGAACATATCCTCTCTTCGGCTGAAAATTCTTTGCAAAAGATGAATACCGATTATATCGATGTGCTTTTAATTCACCGCCCAGATCCTTTTATGGATCCATACGAAACAGCTGAAGCTTTTCATCAATTAAAGGAAGAAGGAAAAGTAAGACACTTTGGGGTTTCTAACTTTACCCCGCGCCAGATGGAGATGCTGCAGCGAGAATTCAACGGTCCTTTAGTAACTAACCAGATCGAATTATCCGTGCTTCATGAACAGCCATTCTTTGACGGCACGATACATTATCTCCAAAAAGAATACATTAAACCAATGGCTTGGTCCCCATTAGCTGGCGGTAAGCTCTTTAAAGAACAAGATGAAAAAAGCTTGAGAGCAAGAAACGTTCTTGAAAAAGTAGCGGGAGAAATAGGTACAGCATCCATTGATGAAGTAGCTTATGCATGGCTTTTGGCTCATCCGGCAGGAGTAATGCCAATCGTAGGCTCGGGTAAAATGAATCGGATTCAATCAGCGATTAATGCTGCAAATATAACGCTAACTCGTGAACAATGGTTTGAAATTCTTCAGGAGTGCATGGGAAAAGACGTAGATTGAAAAAATTAAACCCTCTTAACTATTGATTGTTAGTTAAGAGGGTTTTTATTAAGGAACTGTTCATTAAAAAAGAAAAACCCTGAAACCAATAAAGGGGATCAGGGTTTTTAATCTCTTAACGAGAGTAGTATTCAACGATAAGTTGTTCTGTGATCTCAGCTGGAAGTTCAGAACGCTCTGGTAAGCGAGTGAAAGTACCTTCCAATTTGTTTTCGTCAAACGTTAAGAAGTCAGGTACGAAGTTGTTTACTTCGATCGCTTCTTTAATAGCTGTAAGGTTGCGTGACTTTTCACGAACACCGATTACATCTCCAGCAGATACACGGTAAGAAGCGATATCAACACGCTTTCCGTTTACTGTGATGTGACCGTGGTTTACTAATTGACGAGCAGCACGACGAGTGCGAGCAAGACCAAGGCGGTAAACAACGTTGTCTAAACGAGCTTCTAATAGAGCCATGAAGTTCTCACCATGGATACCAGGCATCTTACCAGCATCATTGAAAATGCGGCGGAATTGACGCTCATTTACACCATACATAAAACGAAGCTTTTGCTTCTCTTGTAGTTGTAAACCATATTCAGAGATTTTCTTACGTTGAGTAGGACCATGTTGTCCTGGAGCGTAAGGACGCTTAGATAATTCTTTTCCAGTTCCGCTTAGAGAAATTCCAAGACGACGGGAAACTTTCCATGTTGAACCTGTATAACGAGCCATGAATGACTCCTCCTTCACTTGTTTGTTTTGTGTTAAAACAATACAGTGACTATGACCTTTTCAAGAGCTTATTTTGTATAAAAAACACTTTCACTCCAGCAGCCATGAAGCTACACGGTGTTCCCTGATATAAAACCAAGGTACAAAATAATAACTATTGATGGGCATAGTGCTACTTATTTTACACAAAGAACAGTATATCCTTTTTTTGTCCCTTGTGTCAACCAAGCTTTTATAATCACAAAAATTAAAGAGGACAATTTGTAAAAAAGTCTTAAATCATATATGATAATGAGTAAGAAAGCGCTTACATTTTAAAACGTTCCTAAAAGGAGAAGTCAAATGGATACAAAACGCTTTGAAACGGAAGTTATTCATAAAGGTTATAATGCTTTGCAACACAACGGAAGTTTGTCTCCACCCATATTTCAGACGTCTACGTTTGTTTTTGATACGGCTGAAACAGGAGCGAGCCGCTTTGCAGGTGAGCAAGAAGGGTACATTTATTCAAGGCTAAGCAACCCTACTGTCGCGATGCTTGAAGAACGCATAGCATCCATGGAAAAAGGGGAGAAAGGCCTTGCTTTTGGATCCGGTATGGCTGCTGTTTCAGCCATTTTACTTGGACTTACGAGAACGGGTGATCATATCCTTTGTTCAGAAGGCGTGTATGGCTGCACGTTTGGTTTGTTGCAGTTAATGAAAGAAAAATATCATATCACTCATGATTTTCACTCCATGGAAAACGAAGATTCTTTGCGAGCAGCTATTACCGATCATACAACTGTCATTTATATAGAATCTCCAATCAATCCAACAATGAAGCTTGTGGATTTAGAGATGGTGGCTAGGGTCGCAAAAGAGTATAGAATACCTGTTGTTGTGGACAATACATTTTCTTCGCCATATTTACAGCGTCCGCTTGAATTAGGCTGTGATGTTGTCATCCATAGCGCGACGAAGTATTTATGCGGCCATGGTGATGTTATTGGCGGGTTGGCAGTAGGAACAAATGAACTTATGAGCCAGCTTGCCATGACCACGCAAAAAGATATTGGGGGTATCATGTCTCCCTTTGATGCATGGCTACTATTGCGAGGTATAAAAACGCTGCCTGTTCGAATGGACCGTCATTGTGACAACGCAAAAAAACTTGCTGAATTGATTAAGGAGCATCCGGCTGTTGAGAAAATTCTTTTCCCTGGTGATCCTGATTTTGCTCAGTACGAACTCGCGAATAGACAGATGAAAGATACAGGCGGTCTGATCAGCTTTGAGATTAAGGGCGATAAAGCTGCTGCACAATCTTTTATGAATGCCTTAAAGTTAATAAAAATCGCTGTTAGCCTTGGTGATGCAGAAACATTGATTCAACACCCAGCAACCATGACACATGCAGTAGTACCTGAAGAGAATAGAATGCAAATGGGGATTACCGATCAACTTCTTCGCTTATCCGTTGGATTAGAAGCGTGGGAAGATATCTGGGGAGACCTGAAAAAGGCATTAGATAGCCTATAAGAAGGGGCAGACATCAGTCTGCCCCTTCCTTTTCTTGTTTAAAGATATTGAAGCAGAATGTTTGAGAATTTCTCTAAATTCTCTCGATCCACTTCATCGAATCTATTTTTTTCAGGACTGTCGATATCTAAAACGCCTAAAAGTTTCCCGTTTTTCACAAGGGGAACGACAATTTCAGATTGAGAAGCCGCATCACATGCGATGTGTCCAGGGAATTCGTGTACATCTTTAACGACAAGTGTTTCTTGGTTATGGGCAGAAGTACCGCAGACTCCTCTTCCTAAAGGGATCCTTACACAAGCCGGAAGCCCTTGAAAAGGTCCTAAAACAAGCTGATCCGATTCTTCTTCGAACGTGTAGAAACCAACCCAGTTTACTCGATCTAAGAATTGATTCAATAAAGCGGATGCATTAGCTAAATTTGCTGTTGCATTTGTTTCACCTTCAAGAAGAGCAGATAACTGTTTGCATAAAAGGTCATATGCTTTATTTCTGTCTGTACTATATTGTTGAACGGAAAACATCACGATTCCTCCAAACCTGATAAATTGTTTACTCTATCCTATCAAATTATGTTGAACTATACACCCTAAAGCCCTTATTTGTCGAGCGATTATTAAAGGTTTATGTCTTCCATCCAAGAATTTTATACTATATGGAAGGAAGGTGAAAAAAATGAAGAGGGATCCAGCAGAAACGAAGCTTAAAATTGCTGAAGCTGCCATTTATCTTTTTACAAGCCAAGGATTTAAAGGAACAACAGTAAGACAGATCGCAAAAAAGGCAGGGGTGAACCTGGCGCTTATCTCCTACCACTTCGGCGGCAAAAAAGGATTGCTTGAAGAACTGATTACTTCATTTTTTGAAGGATATATCAGAAGAATTGAGATCGTCTATCATACTTCGAGCGCTTCATCGGTTAAAGGCAGTTTTATTGAACTTGTTGAGACACTATTGATTTACCAGCAAAAGAATCTCCCACTTGCCCGTTTTGTTTATCGGGAAATGACGCTCGATTCCACACTGGTTCGAGAGCTCATGTCGACATACCTTTTAAAAGAAAAGTATTTCTTGCAAACGATGTTTGAGAAAGGTATGAAGAAAAAAGAGTTCCGGAGACAGCCCGTAGATTTGTTAACGATTCAATTTAAAGATATGATGATGCTCCCTTTCTTACATCCTTTGTATTTAGCTGAAGTTTATCAAATTTCGGCAGAAACAGAGACCTTTATTAAACCGTATAAAAAGTGGATGATTAGTTGGTTTGATAAATGCGTTTGTCAAAACGAAAGAAAGAAACCCCTGTTTTCTGCTGTTCAAGCACCCTTATTTGGCACCATCCAAGAGAAGTGGGGAAGTTAATTTTGCATATGGTTCAATCTGTTCAAATCCTTGACCGAGTCCCTTAGCGCTATGGGCATCCGACCCGTAAACGAGAGGGATTTTTCTTTTTTGTGCTTCTTTAATAATCCAGCTTGGAGGATAGGGCTCACCACAATAAGGTTTAACCACTCCGGCGCTGTTATAGTCTAAAGACATTCCACGTTGTGAAATCTTATGAAGAATATGATCTATATCCTCTTCGATACTAAAATCTGCAGAGAAAAGCTTCTGAAACTTTTTCGCTAGCGTAATATGACCGATTCGTAGCGGCTGAACGTTTATAAACGGATAATCAATCGATTTTTCAACGGCAGTGAAATACTGTTTATAAACAGAAGCTAAAGTTCCGGATCTTTTGATCATCTCTTCAAAAACATTTTCATCATAATCCATGCAATAATACTTTCCTTCGATATTTAAAAAGTGCACAGAAAGTATCGCATCGTCCAGCTCCGGTCCTACTTCGCGAAGCAACTGTTCCGTCTCCCATTCATATCCTTCAATAAAATCAATTTCCAGGCCTGTTTGAATCGTAATGAATTTTTCATACGTCTTCTTTACATCCCGAATCTTTTGGAAATAGGAATTCAGATCTGCATACTGCATGGAGCTATCTTTAGCAGGAGCAGGATCTTCAAAGTTTTTAGGCAACGGGGCATGTTCTGTAAAGGAAAGACCTTTTATTCCAAGAGCAATTGCTCTTTCAATATATTTTTCGAATGAGTCATCAGATCCATGCGGACAAAATGGCGTATGAACGTGTCCATCATAATACAATCTTTTTCCTCCTCCTTTCGACAATATATTCATTTATTTGGAAAAAAATTATCAGATTATGCAATTTTTTTTACGTCAAATGTGTGTTTACATGTTATCATAAAAGCATTAAACTTCAATTTTATAAATAGAAAAACGATTCTTATGAAAAAAGAAATTATTAATACATAATACCGAGAATGTAAGAAATAGAACAGTAGAAGGGGTGCCTCCAATGATATACATAGTCATTGCCATAGTAACATTCCTAGCATTAATCCTTTATGGTACCATGTCACGCCGAAGAATATATAAAGAAATCGACCGCTTGGAAGCATGGAAAATGCAAATTATGAACCGTCCTTTAACGGAAGAGATTTCAAAAGTAAAGGGACTGGCGATGATTGGAGAAACGGAAGAAAAATTTGAAATGTGGCGTCAGGAATGGGATGAGATGGTTACGACACACCTTCCAAATCTCGAAGAAGATCTTTTTGATGCAGAAGAGTATACGGACAAATACCGTTTTAAGAAAGCTCGCACCATTTTGACCAAAGTAAATAACCTACTTGACAGCATGGATAACAGAATGAAAGAAATAACTTCTGAAATCAATGAATTGGTAACGAGTGAAGAACTAAACAGGGAAGAAATCGTTGAAGCAAAAGAAAAACTTCAGGAAACAAAAAAGTACTATTTAACACATATTCGTTCGCTTGGACAAACTGCCACGTATTTTGATAAAGAACTAGATGAAATCAAATCATTGTTTGAACAGTTTGAATCACTTACTGTACAAGGCAGTCATCTTGAAGCGAGACAAAAACTTGTTGAAAGTTTAAACCGAATTTCGGAGTGCAAGACCAAGATGCAAGGGGTGCCAGAGTTACTTGTTGCTTTGCAATCAGATATCCCCGTATCTTTAAAAGAACTTAGTGCAGGTTTTGTTGAAATGGAACAACAAGGGTATGTACTGCATCACATAGGGATTGAAAAAGAGATTGCCTCTTTAAAAGAATTAAATGAAACGGCTCTGAATAAAGTGTTTGAATTGGAGCTCGAGTCTGCTCAAAAGGATATGGATGAGCTGACACACAAAATGGATCAGCTATATGAAATGCTTGAAAATGAAGTACATTCAAAACAGTTTGTTTTGAAAGAACTAGAGGTATTTTCGAATAATATACAAGACCTGGAGGAACGCATTCAAAATCTTAAAGCGGAAACAGAAATTGTGTCCTCCACATACTTGATCGAACAGAATGAAGCGGACATGCAAAAGAAAATTGAAAAGCTTTTCCACAAGCTGCATAGTCGATTCATGATTATTGAAGAATCCATAGATGAGAAAAGAGAGTCATTTTCAGTTATACGTGAAATGATGGAAGAGATGCGCAAACAAATGGAAGAACTGCAACGTTCTCAAAAAGTGTATGAAGAGATGCTTCATAATCTTAGAAAAGATGAATTAGAGACAAAGCAGAGCCTGAAAGAATTAAGAAGAAAGCTTTTAGAAGCAAGAAGAATGGTTCAAAAAAGCAATCTTCCTGGTCTTCCAGAACATTATTTAATTACGATTGGAAAAGCAGAAGAATACATCATCGAAGTCTCGAAAAAGTTAGATGAAAAACCTTTAGAAATGTCGGATGTCTCTTATGTACTTAATAAGGCTCATGAGGCTGTAAACGAAGGATATGAAGAAACCTCTCAAATGATCGAGAATGCCTTTCTTGCAGAAAAGCTGATTCAATATGGAAACCGATTTAGAAGTTCCTATCAATCCGTTTCGATCAGACTGATTGAGGCTGAAATTGCATTCAGAAATTATCAGTATGATGACGCACTTCAGATTGCTGCTTCTGCGATCGAAAGTGTTCAGCCGGGTATACTAAAAGAAATGGAAATCAATATGAAATCTCATGTATAAGAACTGTCAGGATCATTTTCCTGCAGTTTTTTTACTGTGGGTAAAGAGTGAATTTTACCTTCTTGCAAAGACTATTGATTAGACTTGTATAGATGCCACGGAATTTGAATTATGTTATGATATTGTAATGATTTAGGGACGGTATGTTTTTTATTGGAGGATTGGAACAATGATTTATTTTGATAATAGTGCTACAACAAAGCCATATAAGGAAGTGCTTGATACGTTTATTACGGTTTCCCAAAAATATTTTGCTAATCCATCTTCTCTTCATTCAAAAGGAGGAGAAGCGGAGAATCTGCTTACAGCTGCGAGAAAATCTATCGCTGGTTTATTAGATGTAGATCCCTCTGAAATTGTTTTCACCTCAGGTGGTACGGAAGGAAACAATATTGCGATAAAAGGGATAGCTTTTCAGCATCAAAACCGTGGAAAACATGTCATTACTACAGCAGTAGAACATCCATCCTCTTATGAATCTTTTCAATACTTAGAAACACAAGGCTTCGACATAACCTATTTGCCAGTAGATGAAGCAGGTTTGGTTTCAATAGAAGACTTAAAAAAGGCAATACGCCCAGAAACGATATTGGTTTCGATGCTTCATGTCAATAATGAGACTGGAACGATTCAGCCCATAAAAGAAATTGGTGAAGTAGTAAAGGAACATAAAAAGATTTTTTTTCATGTCGATAATGTGCAAGGAATTGCGAAGGTACCACTTCCGTTGAAAGAATGGGGAATCGACCTTTGTACCATCTCTGCACATAAGGTACACGGTTTGAAAGGAACCGGTTTGCTATATGTAAAAAATGGTGTAACACTGTCTGCACTATTTACTGGCGGGGAACAAGAACATCGGAAGCGCGCTGGAACGGAGAACGTAGCTGGAATTGCTTCAATGGCAAAAGCTTTACGTTTAACGATGGATGCGATGCGCACAAAAAAAGAAAAGTTATTAGAAGTAAAGCAAACATTTTTTGAAGGCTTGAAAAAAATAGAGGGTGTAACACTCAATACACCAGAGAAACATTCAGCTCCTCATATAATTAATTTTTCCGTTGAAGGCATTAAGCCAGAAGTACTTATACACTCGCTGGATAAAAGAGATATATACGTTTCTACACGATCGGCATGTTCTTCTAAACAAGGAGGAGCTAGCAGGGTACTGCTGGAGATGGGCCATGGAGAAAAACGTGCCTCTACAGCTATACGGATTAGTACATCGTATGACAACACAGTAGATGAGGCCAAAACAACGCTAAACGTATTAGAAGAAGAGATTTCAAATATTAAAAAGGTAATGAGGTAATATAGATGCTTAATGATCATTTAGTTGTACGTTATGGAGAATTATCTCTAAAAGGGAAAAACAGAAGACACTTCGAATCTCAATTATTTATTACTGTAAAAAGAAAGCTGCGCCAATACGACAAGCTGAAAATAGCAAAATTATTTGACCGAATCGTTGTTGAATTAAACGGTGAGCCACATGAGCCGATTATAAAAGCACTTCAGGACATCTTTGGTATTCATTCCATAAGCCTAGCACTTCGAGCTGAAAATGATATAGAAGAGATCCAAAAAGCAGCTTTACGTGCTCTTAAAGAAGCAATGGTGGAAAAAGGAACTTTTAAAGTAACAGGAAAGCGTTCATTAAAGTCATTTCCCGTAAACTCGATGCAGCTTAACCAAGAAGTAGGGGGCTATCTGTTAAAGCATACCGATGGTCTTACCGTTGATGTTCATCATCCTGATGTAAACGTAAAAGTAGAAGTTAAAGATACAGGGACTTATATAAGCTGCCAGACTTATGAGGGCGCTGGCGGATTGCCGATAGGAGTTGGCGGGAAAGCAATGCTCATGCTTTCTGGCGGGATAGACAGTCCTGTGGCAGGCTATCTAACCATGAAGCGCGGTGTACGTATAGAAGGTGTTCATTTTCACAGTCCTCCATTTACAAGCGAACGTGCTAAACAAAAAGTGGTAGATCTAACTCAAGAGTTGACACGTTACAGCGGAGGAAAGATTAAGCTTCATATCGTTCCTTTTACAACGATTCAGCAAACGATTAAAGACAAAATTCCTGCAAGCTATAGCATGACGATCATGAGACGTGTCATGTTGAGAATAACAGAAAAGCTTGCTGAAAATAACCATGCCATGGCAATCGCAAACGGGGAGAATCTGGGACAGGTTGCAAGTCAAACGATGCACAGCATGTATGCGATTAACGAAGTAACAAACATGCCGATCCTGCGCCCTGTGATCACAATGGACAAACAAGAAATCATGAATATCTCCCATAAAATAGGGACTTATGATATCTCAATCCGCCCATATGAAGATTGTTGTACGATCTTCTTACCGTCTGCTCCTAAAACAAAGCCAAAACGCGATAAAGCGATTTGGTTTGAAAAAAATATTGAAAATCTTGAAGAACTAGTTGAAGAAGCCGTTCAAAATGTGGAAACCATCATCCTTGAAGAAGGCAAGACAACGGAAGAATCGTTTGAAGATCTGTTCTAATAAAGGCCTGCACAGTTGATTGTGCAGGCTTTTTTATATAGAGCTTTTTTTTATACAGAGAGATCACGAATTGCTTCAAGAAAAAACGTTAAAAATAACTTCTACGAAAAGGGACAAAACCTTGTGAAATGGCAATACTCACAACAATTTCCAAGAATTGAAACGGTCATTTCTTCACACATTATTAGTACAAAGGAGGTGAAACAAAATGGCAAACCAAAGCAACCAATTAGTAGTGCCAGGTGCACAACAAGCTGTTGACCAAATGAAATATGAAATCGCTTCTGAATTCGGTGTAAACCTTGGACCAGATTCAACTTCTCGTGCTAACGGATCTGTAGGTGGAGAAATCACTAAGCGTCTAGTAGCTCAAGCTCTAGGTGGATTCCAAAAATAAATAGTAAATGGCTAATGGAGCGGGTAATTCCCGCTCCTTTTTGGTTTGTCTTCATCTACTGACCAAATTTTAAAAATTTTCTAAAATATATTATAATGTTAAGTGTAGTCAACCAAAGAGGGTATACGAAAGGGTGGATGTTGAAATGAATTTAACAGCTCCAAGTATCTATAATTTAACAGAAGAGATTGAAAAATATGCAGAGAACCCGGAAAGATCAGCTTTAATCTGGATGAATGAAGATAATGAAAGACACACCATCACTTATAAAAAATTAATGGAGCGATCAAACCAAATTGCAAATTCACTTGAGGAATTGGGTTTAGTTAAGGGGGATCGAGTCCTCGTTATCATGCCGCGGTTAATCGAAACTTATGCTGTATATATCGCATGCTTAAAAGCAGGGATCACCGTTATCCCGTGTTCTGAGATGCTTAGAGCAAAAGATCTGAGCTATCGGGTTCAGCATAGTGAAGCGAAAGCCATCATTGCTGATCATCATTTTACTGATCAGGTAGATGAGATAAAAGATTCTCTTCCAACTCTTACATATAAGATAAGTGCCAATGGTGACACCGAAAATTGGTTAAGTTTACAGGCGATCACAGAGAATGTAAGTGTTACTTTTAAGTCACCTGAAACTTCAAAAGATGATATGGCATTCCTATCCTATACATCAGGAACAACCGGACAACCTAAAGGAGTAGTTCATACACATGGATGGGCATATGCACATATCCGAACAGCAGCTAAAAACTGGTTAAATATTTTTGAAAGTGATAAAGTGTGGGCAACCGCAGGACCTGGATGGCAAAAATGGATCTGGAGTCCATTCTTATCCACTTTGGGTACTGGTGCCACAGGATTTGTGTATCAAGGTAAATTTGATCCTCAAAAATATTTAACGCTGTTACAGAATGAACAGGTTTCTGTATTATGCTGTACCCCGACGGAATACCGATTAATGGCGAAAGTAGACAATCTGGAACAGTATCGTTTACCGCAGTTAAGAAGTGCTGTATCCGCAGGTGAACCTTTAAACAGAGAAGTAATGGATACATTCGATAAGCACTTTCAGGTTAAAGTCCGTGATGGATATGGCCAAACGGAAAATACTTTACTGGTTGGTACTATGGAAGGGATGGAAATCAAACCTGGTTCTATGGGAAAACCAACACCAGGAAACGATGTAGAAATCATTGATGAAAATGGTGTTCCAGTAAAGGCTGGTGAAGTAGGAGATATTGCCGTCCACAAAAATTGTCCAGCCCTTTTTAAAGAGTATTACAAAGATCAAGATCGAACGTTAATGGCGTTTAGAGGAGATTATTACGTTACAGGAGATAAAGCAAAAAAAGATGAAGATGGGTATTTTTGGTTCGAAGGAAGAGGAGATGACATCATCATTTCATCAGGGTATACGATCGGCCCGTTTGAAGTAGAGGATGCCCTTGTCAAACATCCAGCAGTTAAAGAGTGTGCTGTTGTAGCAAGTCCTGATGAAGTAAGAGGACACATTGTAAAAGCATTTGTAGTATTAAGAGATGAATCTGCGAGTAAGGAAGCTCTAACACCAGAATTGCAGGAACATGTAAAAAAACTGACAGCACCATATAAATATCCACGCTTAATTGAGTATGTGAGCGATCTTCCAAAAACGACTTCAGGAAAGATTCGGCGTATTGAGCTTCGTCAATTAGAAGCATCGAAAATGAGATAAGCTTTATGAAAAGCAGACTCTTGTCTGCTTTTTATTGTGAACGTTATTATAGGAATGTAAATGTACAAAGGTGGGAGTATAGTGGGTACTTTGTTTCACAACGGAACGATATACACGATGGCCAGTGAAGGTGATCAATGTGATGCGGTATATGTAGAAGGAGGGAAAATTGTACAAACAGGAACAAAAAATGAGCTTCAAGTCTTATATAGCAGAGGGATCACCAATACTGTTGATTTAGAAGGAAATGTGATGTTTCCGGGTTTTGTAGACAGTCATCTCCATCTTATCGGCCATGGTGAAAAGCTGATTAGATTAGACCTATCGAAGATGACTTCTGCAGAAGAAATGGAGAAAGCGCTTAAAGAAAAAGCTCAGACGTTAGAAAAAGATGAATGGCTGCTTGGCGAGGGATGGAACGAGAACAATTTTATTGATCGGAAAATATTTCACAAGCTCGAATTGGATGCCATTGCAGAGGGACGGCCCGTTTTATTATCAAGAGTATGCAGGCATGCCTTCTTAGCGAATTCAAAAGCTCTTGAACTCGCAGGTATTACAAGTGAAACACCTGACCCAGCAGGCGGCATAATAAAGAGGGATGCGGACGGCGAACCGACTGGTTTATTGCATGACAGTGCGGCTGAGCTCGTAAAAAAAGTAGTGCCAGAAGTTTCCCAGGAGTATTTGAACAAAGCATTAAAAACCTCGGTCGAGAATCTGCTCTCGTTAGGTTTAACTGGAGGTCATACGGAGGATCTTAGTTATTATGGATATGTGGAACGACCACTAAAAGCTTACAAAAACGTCTTTGCAGAGCATGGGACAAGATTTAAGGCTCATCTACTTGTTCATCATGAAGCGCTTGATGATTTTAAGAAGGTCAAAAAAGATTATCAGCTGCCACATGTAGAGTATGGTGCTATGAAAATATTTGGGGATGGAGCATTTGGAGGACGAACAGCATGGCTTTCTCATCCTTATAATGATGCTCCCGAAACCTCAGGTGTTTACATTCATGAAGATGATGCACTATTAAACCTGATTCAAAAGGCACGGAAAGAAAACATGAATATTGCGGTTCATACAATTGGTGATATGGCTTTACTGAAAACAATCGAAGCCATAAAGAAATGTCCGCCTCTTGATGGCAGAGACCGCTTAATCCACGCAGGATTAGTCTCCGAGCATTTAATCGAAGAGATGAAAAACATGTCTGTAAGTTTAGATGTACAGCCAGGTTTTGTGGCCTCCGATTTTCCATGGCTGATCGAACGTCTTGGTACAGAACGAATTCCATATGCTTATGCTTTTAGAACATTATTGGATGAAGGAATTGTATGTGCGGGAGGATCAGATGCTCCAATAGAACCCGTTGATCCATTGCTAGGTATTCATGCAGCTGTTTCCCGAAGAAAACCTGGTGAAGATCATGAAGGATATGTTCCGGAACAAAAGCTTACTAGGCATGAAGCGATTGGTCTTTACACATATGGGAGTGCGGCAGCTATCAGTCAAGAACATCAAAGAGGATATATTAAAGCAGGATATGCCGCAGATTTTACGGTTTATGACCGAGACCTGTTTACGGTGCCTGTAGATGATATCTTAAATGCAGATGTAATGTACACGGTGGTAGACGGAGAGATCGCATTCAGCAAATAGCCGAAAATACAACCTTAATCAATCACTTTCATAAACGACATATGAATACCAAAATAGTCTTCCATTGAAAAAAGCAGGTTCCCGTCGAGGAACCTGCTTTTTTACTGTAACTAATGCGTTTAGTACCCTACAAAAAGCTTCTTTTCACTTTATGCCAGAAGGAATTATCTTTTAGTTTAACCGTTTTGATTCTTTTCTCTGTCAGTTCAAAACTAAGGCTGTCACAATGTTTTATACTCATTGCTTCGTTATCCATTCCGATAATCGGGTAATGGCTGTTGTGGTGTTTAATCTTTAAAGTCATTTTTCGGTTATCACTCAAAATAAATGATGAACCGAGAGTACGATAATTATTATTGTTTAAAGAAGCGAGCTCGCTGATCTGATAACAAGGCAGCATAGGATCAACGACAGCTCCGTTTACTGATTTATTATACGCCGTACTACCTGTAGGAGTGGAAATGATCAAACCGTCTCCACGGAAAGTTTCGAAATAAAGATCATCAATAAAAACATCGATTTCGAGTGTTCGAATAATAGAGGATCGAAGTGAACATTCATTCAAGCAGTAGAAAGATCCTTGTCCATCGATTGTTACGGAAAGTGCCGGATATCTGCGAACTTCAATCTGTTCATTCTTCATGGCTTCTATCATGCCTACTTCATCGTCAATATGAAAATCACAATAAAATTCTGAATCCAATGTACTTACACCAACGTATAAACAATCTTCCCTAAACCCGGTTTTTCGTACCGCTTGCAAGAATGAACCGTCTCCACCTAAACTTGCAATAATATTGGCTTCTTTTTCATCTTCCACAACGTTAAATCCTTCTCTTACCGCTAACGACTTCAAATTTTCCACTTTTTTGAGAATGGACTCTTCTCTTTTATAGTAAAAGAATATGTTATTTCTTTCTGGCATTCTCCATTCCTCCTTTAACTATTGTCCAGATTCCTATTCCATTGTATCAAACATTCGTGACACGTTTAGATTAAAAGTCACTTGCCTATAATGAAAAAACAGAAGGGAAGAGCTTATATGGAATGGATCTTGATTATTTTAGGCATTTTATTATTCATATTTATTATTTTGATGTTCTCAACGCTGAATATCACACTTCATTTAGTCCATCGTAACGATAACAATGATATACAGATCACGATACGTATGTATCGAATTATTAAATACAAATTGCATATACCGCTTGTCCAAATTGATGCAGAAGACCATTCATTCAAAGTAAGAGAAGAAGAGAAAAAGACGATTGGAAAGAATAAAGAAAAGAAAAAGAAGATTACCTTCAAAAAATTAAAACAACAATATGAAACGTTCAAGGAGATATTCAAACATGTTCATCAGCTATATCTTATACTTGCGGGATTCTTAAAAAAGATAAAAATCTCACAGTTTGAATGGCATAGTGCCATCGGTCTCGGCGAAGCCTCATCATCAGCGGTTGCTGCTGGTACAGTATGGGGAATCAAAGGAGTTGTCTTGCAATTAATCAATACCTTTTTTCGTTTGAAAGGAAACCCATCCATTTCTGTAGCTCCCGTTTTTCAAGGGATGCATAGTGAAACAAGGCTTTCTTGTATGCTTTCTTTTAAAATCGGGCATGCTATTGTCGTTATGTTAAAAATATTAAAGTCTTGGCGTCATTCAAGACGTTCATCTCATGTGAATTCTGAATATATGACTGGAGGAGTGTAAGAATGAGTGAACATCCAATCCAGGGTTTAATGAAAACCGCTATGGAAAATCTTAAAGAAATGATTGATGTTAATACAATCATCGGTGATCCCGTCGAAACTCCTGACGGCAGTGTCATCCTTACTGTTTCGAAAGTGGGGTTTGGATTTGCGGCTGGAGGAAGTGAATTCGGTAATAAGCAAGAATCTAAACAATCTTCACAAGGTTCTCAACAAGGTTCTTCGGACGGTGCAAAAGAAATGCCGTTTGGTGGAGGAAGTGGTGGAGGAGTTTCAATCACTCCAATCGCATTCCTAGTAGTAAGCAATACAGGAATAAAGACTATCCACTTGGACAACAGCACGCATCTATACGAAAGAATTTTAGATTTAGCTCCTGGTGTGATTGATAAACTGCAACATTTAATGAATAAAAATAAGCAGCAGAGTTCTACAAACACACAAACAAATGAGTTTTAAACAAAGCTAACGTCTTGTTAGCTTTTTCTTCTGTGATGATTTAAGATAAATAGGGAAGTACATAATTTAAAGGAGGAGTTATCGATCATGAGCGTAACATTTAAAGATAAACCAGTCACTTTATTAGGAACTCAGGTAAAAGAAGGGGATCAAGCTCCAGATTTTAAAGTTTTGGCAAATGACTTGTCAGAAGTTACTTTAGCAGATTCAAAAGGCAGTGTAAGACTAATTGCAGCGGTCCCTTCCGTTGACACAGGTGTCTGTGACGCAGAAGTACGCCGTTTTAATGAAGAAGCATCAAAACTTGATAATGTTAAAGTATTAACAATCTCTGTAGATTTGCCTTTTGCACAGAAAAGATGGTGTGCTGCAGCAGGAATTGAAAATGTCCAAACATTATCTGATCACCGTGATCTTTCGTTTGGAAAAGCTTATGGGGTTGCGATTGAAGAGCTTCGTCTTCTTGCACGATCAGTATTCGTTATAGATAGCTCGGACAAGGTTACATATGTTGAATATGTAGATGAAGTAACAAGTCATCCGAATTATGAAGCTGCTATTGAAGCGGCTAAAGCTGCAAAATAAACAAGTCAGTCATCTCCGGTGCACCGTTTGTGCCGGAGGTTTTTTTGTCAGGGAATGTATATATCGCTTTCGATTACAGTCTCTAAACCTATAGATTGTGTATCATGCACTTCATTTGTTAAAATGTTTCCTGTGCAAACATAGGAGGACCGGTAATGAGTACTTTTAAAGATGTAGAAAAAATGTTTATCGTAATGGACAACTCAACAACTAAGATTAAGGACAAACTTGAACTTACTTATCTAGATGCTCTTGTTGAAACAGGGGAAAATCTTTTCTTTCAAGAGATTCCTAAAGAATATCCAAAAGAGCTGATCAATGATTTAACAGAAGAATACAAAAAAGTGAACCTCACTGAATTTGGCAAGGAAGAATTGCGAAAGGCATTTCAGCTGGCTGTTTTAAAAGGAATGAAAGAAGCGGTTCAGCCACATCATGCGATGACTCCCGATGCTGTTGCTTTATTCACGGGATATCTTGTACAAAAATTTATTAAAAAAGCGGAACAAATTACGCTCTTAGATCCTGTAACAGGTTCTGGCAACCTTTTAACTGCTGTATTAAACCAGCTTAAAGAAAAACAATGTGATGTGTTTGGTGTTGAAGTTGATGAAACACTATTGCGTTTAGCTTGGGTTAATGCAAATATTCAAAAACATAGCGTAGAGCTCTTCCATCAAGATGTGATTAAACCTCTTTATGCTGATCCTGTAGATGTGGTTGTAGCTGATCTTCCGGTAGGGTACTACCCTGATGACGAGACGGCTAAAGGATTTAAAGTCGGTGAGAAGGACGGCCACACATTCGCACACCATCTTATCATGGAGCAATCCGTGAATCACCTTAAGGATACGGGGATTGGGGTCTATATCGTTCCGAACAATCTATTTGAAAGTGAACAAGCTGATTTACTCAAGAACTGGATGAAAGACACCGTAACGGTTTTAGGATTGTTTCAACTTCCTGAATCACTGTTTAAATCAAAGGTTCATGAAAAAAGTATCCTTATTCTTCAGAAAAACGGTGAAGGAGCTATTAAACCTAAACAAGCTATGCTGGCTCAGCTTCCTTCCTTTTCAAATAAAACAGGACTTGCAAAAGTGATGGAACAAATAAATGAGTGGTTTAAAACAGAATGGGAACGTGAAAAATAACAGCGTGGGATAACCTATGCTGTTTTTTTAATGAATCTGCAAACGCATTCAAATCTGAATTGCATGAATATAGTGTGTAAGCGTTTAACATCCTTGATTATAAAGAAGGTCAATGTTTAAATAAGGAAGGATTATTATAAGTATGAGTTAGAAGTGTGCACCAGAGCGCTCTTCTTTTTCATTGATTATGAAGGAGATGGCTATTTTGGCTAAAATTATTGCGATCAATGCCGGAAGTTCGTCCTTAAAGTTTCAACTTCTGCAAATGCCGGAAGAAGAAGTTTTAACAAAAGGACTTGTTGAACGTATCGGTTTGAACGATTCTGTTTTCACAATCGAAGTGGATGGTGAAAAAATAAAAGAAATAAAAGATATTCAAGACCATGCTGAAGCTGTATCTATGCTTTTAGATAAACTAATCAACCATAATATTATTTCTTCTCTTGAAGAGATTGAAGGAATCGGCCACCGCGTTGTACACGGTGGAGAAAAGTTTAATGATTCTGTATTGATTACAGATGAAGTGTTAAAAGAAATTGAAGAGATTTCATATCTTGCTCCGCTTCATAACCCTGCGAACGTTGTAGGAATTAAAGCATTTAAAAAAGTATTGCCGAATGTACCAGCTGTTGCAGTATTTGATACGGCTTTCCACCAGTCCATGCCAGAAAAATCATTCTTGTACAGTCTACCGTATGAGTATTATGAAAAATACGGAATCCGTAAATATGGATTCCATGGTACAAGCCATAAGTACGTTTCTGAAAGAGCTGCTGAACTTCTTGGACGTCCGGTTGAACAGCTTCGTCTTCTTTCTTGTCATCTTGGTAACGGAGCAAGTATTGCTGCCATTGAAGGCGGGAAATCAATCGATACATCTATGGGGTTCACTCCTCTAGCTGGTGTAACGATGGGAACTCGTTCTGGAAACATTGATCCATCCTTGATTCCTTATATCATGCAAAAAACAGGACAAAGTGCTGAAGAAGTACTAAATGTACTAAATAATAAGAGTGGTATGCTTGGCGTTTCTGGTTTCTCTTCTGACCTTCGTGATATCGAGAGTAAAGCAGAAGAAGGAAATGAACGTGCAGAGCTTGCTTTAGAAGTATTTGCAAGCCGTATCCACAAATACATCGGTTCTTACGCTGCAAGAATGGCAGGAATCGATGCGATTATCTTTACAGCTGGAATCGGAGAAAACAGTACATCCGTTCGTGAACGTGTGCTGCGTGGATTAGAATTCATGGGTGTATATTGGGACCCTGCTCTAAATCAAGTCCGCGGGAAAGAAGCATTTATCAGCTATCCGCATTCACCTGTAAAAGTAATCGTTATCCCTACAAACGAAGAAGTTATGATCGCTAGAGACACTATGCGCTTCGCTGTATAATAAATTTAAAAACCTTTCATCGTGGTTACGACCATGATGAAAGGTTTTTTGTTCTTAATAAAACATGAAGTACACCAAAATATCTTTTTAAATTTATTGAAGGAAAACAGGCCACCATCGTGTATATCCTTATAGGTGCCTTTATTTGAGATGCTCGAATTGAAAGGGAGAGAGATCTATTCATGTATAAAAAGGAACAATACTTTTATAAGAAAGAAAAAAAGGTTAAAGCAATTGTCCGAAACTATGTGAAACAAGATTTCAATGAGCTCATTCAAATCCAAAAGGAGAGTTTTCCGCCACCATTTCCATCAGACCTTTGGTGGAAGGAAGAACAGCTTAATCATCACATCACTCTTTTTCCAGAAGGAGCATTATGTGTAGAAATCGATGGGGTTCTAGCTGGATCCATTACCGGGCTGCTAGTAGATTTTGACTCTGAATCTCCTAAGCACACTTGGGAAGAGATTACAGATCGTGGTTATATTCGAACACATAATAATAAGGGGGATACTCTTTATATCGTGGATATATGCATTCGGCCTTCTTTTAGAAAACTTGAACTAGGGAAACTCCTTATGCAATCAATGTATGAGACTGTCATCCATCTAGGTCTTGACCGGTTGTTAGGCGGGGGAAGGATGCCGGGTTATCATAAATATGCAAGTGAGATGACACCAGAGCAATATATTGAAAAAGTAGTAGATGGTAATATTCATGATCAAGTTATATCCTTTCTATTACGCTGCGGAAGAACACCTCTTGTATTAGTGCCTGGTTATTTAGAAGATGAAGAATCACATCACTATGGACTCTTGATGGAATGGAAGAACCCTTTTAAATCTTGAATGTTAAAAGTATTCCTTCAGATTTTTTACTTCAGGAGGTTGTTATTATAAACTAATAAAAAAGGTTAAAGGAGGAGCGGGCATGCCATTAACAGAACGCGAAGAACAATTATGGCAAGAAATAAAAAGCTGGGAAGAGCATTATTTTACTTACGAACCCACCGATTTTGGACGTACATATGAAAAATGGGCTCAAAGACAGATGGATCTTTTGCCTGAAGAGATGCAGGAAACGATCGGTGAATATGTAGACTCTGTACTTTTCCATATTCATGCTCTTATACAAAACTCTCAATTTCAGCTGGATATGAAGCAAAGACTCCTTTCTGAAGCGAGGGTCTTTCGAGATGATATTTTTGAAATTGAAGACTTGAAGAAATGTTCGATCGATCAGCTATCCTATATGGCCGAGCAACAAATTGCACGAAATAGAATCTTATCCTTTTCCCAGGGAGGACTCGCTGGAACGGGAGGGTTGCTTTTTTTAGGAACTGACTTTCCTGCAATGGTAGTTCTCGGTATCCGCTCCGTTCAGTCTATTGCCATGCACTATGGTTATGATATTCAAAGGCCATCAGAAATGATGCGTTCATTAAAGGTGTATCACGCCGCTACGATGCCGAAGCGGTACCAACTAGAAAAATGGGATGAACTAATGGAGGAGCTGCGTGAAGAAGAAGATCCTATTTTCTATTCAGGAAAAGATGTTATTGCGGATATCTCTTGGATGTCTCATCCGATCCAACAGATCGTTAAGATGATGGCGATCTTACTCCTCAGAAAAAAACTGACTCAAGGTCTTCCGATTTTCGGAATGGCGTTAGGAGCTATAATGAACTACCAGCAATCGAGAAAAATAACGGAAATTGCTCACAAGTTTTATCAAAAGAGATACCTGAATGAAAAATATTATGGATAGGTGTTTAATTTATGAGTATACAAGAACATAAGGCGCTCGCACCTGAAAAAGCAAGGTGCATGATTGTAACTGTAAGTGATACTAGAAATGAAGATACAGACAAAAGCGGCAAGCTTATCCGGTCACTCTTAACTGAACATAATCACGACATTCGTGATTATAAAATTGTAAAGGATGACGAGAAACACATTCTGGAAGCAGCTCGAATGGCTTTAATCAATGATGAGATGGATGCTGTTATCTTTAACGGAGGAACAGGAATTGCTCAGAGGGATGTTACAATAGAAGCTTTATCGACGTTATTTGAAAAGGAAATTACCGGATTCGGGGAGCTGTTTCGTATGTTAAGTTATAGAGAAGACATAGGATCGGCTGCGATGCTCAGCCGAGCAGTTGCAGGTGTAAGGGGTAAAACCGTCATTTTCGCATTACCGGGTTCATCAGGTGCTGTAAAACTTGGAATGGAAAAATTAATTTTACCGGAACTCACACATATCATACAACAGCTGTATAAATAGACATTTATATTAAGGTGGTACTTACATAAAAGGGGATGTATATGCATCCTCTTTTTATATTTTATCCATGCATTTTCGATGTTACTTGCTGGTTCAATCTATACCATAGCCATAGATCATTAATGATTGAAGCCATGCTTGCAATTTTTTCGTTGTATTCACAGGATAACTCAAAGTTTTCTTCTGCTGATAACCGGTCTTGAAGTTGATTGATTTCTATTTCAATTTCTTTGATTCGGTCTGGTATTGTGCCTCTGATCTTTTCCCATTGCAACAGTATGGCTGCTTGTTCCGTTTTATCATACGTTTCCCATGCTTTATGCAATTGAGGAACTGATATTCCGAGCTTCTCATCCCAAATAAAATGGTTCTGCATCCGATCATCACCTCTTACTACCATTGTACAAAAGGCGCTCTTCTTAAGCCAGAATAAATATAGATATTATTTTTATACAAATTTAAGAATAACCTTGCATTTTCTTCTCTATTTTTGTTATAGTATGAATTATCCTAAATGGTATTTTTATAAATGATTATGTATAAAAATAAATAAAATATACATCTTATGTATTCAGGAGGAGAGATATCATATGGCAAAAAAAGTAGTTTTAGCATACTCTGGGGGATTAGATACATCGGTGGCGATTCCATGGCTAGCAGAAAAAGGCTATGAAGTTATTGCATTATGCTTGGATGTTGGCGAAGGAAAAGACCTTCCGTTTGTTCAATCGAAAGCATTATCCATTGGTGCTTCAGAATCGATCGTACTAGACGTACAAAAAGAATACGCAGAAGAATATGCATTGGTTGCCTTACAATCACATGCATTATATGAAGGGAAATATCCTTTGGTTTCTGCATTAAGTCGACCTCTCATTGCGAAAAAATTAGTAGAAACAGCTAAGAAATACGGCGCGACAGCCGTAGCACATGGTTGTACTGGAAAAGGTAACGACCAAGTTCGTTTTGAAGTGTCAGTTGCAGCTCTAGCTCCGGAACTTGAAGTGTTAGCGCCAGTTCGTGAATGGAGCTGGTCACGTGAAGAAGAGATACAATATGCAAAACAGCATAATATTCCTGTTCCGATCAAAAAAGAAAGTCCTTTTTCAATTGACCAAAACTTATGGGGAAGAAGTAATGAGTGTGGAATCTTAGAAGATCCATGGGCAGCACCTCCAGAAGAAGCATATGAGATGACAACACCACTCGAACATACACCAGATAAGCCTCAAATCATTGAGATTGGATTCGAAAAAGGTGTTCCCGTTTCATTAGATGGTAAGAGTTTATCACTTGATAAGCTTATCGATCAGCTAAATGAATTAGGTGGTGCACATGGTGTTGGACGTATTGACCATGTTGAAAATCGACTCGTTGGCATTAAATCACGTGAAGTGTATGAATGTCCGGCAGCAACGACGTTAATCAAAGCTCATAAAGAGCTTGAAGATTTGACGCTCGTAAAAGAAGTCGCTCATTTCAAGCCGATCGTGGAAAAGAAAATGACAGAATTAATCTATGAAGGTCTTTGGTTCTCTCCATTACATGCTTCATTAAAAGCTTTCTTAGCGGAAACACAAAAACATGTAACGGGAACTGTACGCGTTAAGCTCTTCAAAGGCCATGCGATTGTGGAAGGAAGAAAATCACCATACTCACTTTACGATGAGAAGCTTGCAACGTATACATCTGAAGACATGTTTGACCATGAAGCTGCAAAAGGTTTTATCTCATTGTGGGGTCTGCCTACAAAAGTAAGCAGCATGGTTCAGAAAAATGAGGTGAAAGTGTGAAAAAATTATGGGGAGGCCGTTTTTCCAAACAACCGGAAGAATGGGTAGATGAATTTGGGGCTTCCATCTCTTTTGATCAACAATTGGCTAGTCACGACATCAAGGGAAGCCTCGCTCATGCAAAAATGTTATTTCAAAGTGAAATTATCGATGAGAGTGCTTATGAGAATATAAAAAATGGCCTTTTAGATCTTCAAGTGCAAGAACAAGAAGGTAGACTGGAGTATTCCGTAAAGTACGAAGATATCCATTTGAATCTAGAGAAGCTTCTTACAAATCAAATCGGTCCGGATGGCGGAAAACTCCATACAGCAAGAAGCCGAAATGACCAAGTAGCAACGGATTTTCACCTTTTTGTAAAAGAAGAGACCTTGGTGATTATCGATCATATTAAAGAACTTCAACACGCATTATTAACGCTGGCAGAAGAACATGTTGAAACCATTATTCCAGGTTATACACATCTTCAGCGCGCACAGCCTGTTTCATTTGCTCATCATCTTTTAGCTTATTTTTGGATGTTAGAACGAGATAAAGAAAGACTCGAAGATAGTTTGAAAAGAACAGATATGATGCCGCTTGGAGCAGGAGCGCTTGCCGGAACCACGTTTCCGATCGATCGAAATGTGACGATGAACGAATTGGGATTCTCTAAAAAATATTTGAACAGCTTAGACGCAGTCAGCGACCGAGATTTTGCTATTGAATCCTGCAGCAATGCTTCCATGATCATGATGCACTTATCCCGTTTTTGTGAAGAACTCATTCTTTGGTCATCTGAAGAGTTCGGTTTCATCGAGATCAGCGACAGCTTTACAACGGGCAGCAGTATGATGCCGCAAAAAAAGAACCCGGACATGGCCGAGTTGATCCGAGGGAAAAGCGGCAGAGTATATGGCTCATTGCTTTCATTGCTCACTTTGATGAAAGGTCTTCCACTTGCCTATAATAAAGATATGCAGGAAGACAAGGAGCCTGTATTTGATGCAGTTAAAACAGTTAAAGGTTGCTTGAGCATCATGACTGGCATGATGAATGAAGTAAAGATTAATGAAGAACGAATGAACAAAGCTGTTCATCAAGATTTTTCTAATGCGACTGAACTTGCGGATTATCTGGCGAAAAAGGGAGTTCCTTTTAGAGAAGCACATGAATTAGTTGGTCAGATGGTTCTTCATTGTATCCAAAAGGGATGCTATCTTCTAGATATTAGCCTTGAGGAATACAAAGAATGGTCTCCAGTCGTTGAAGAAGATTTATATGAAGCTCTTTCTCCTAAGACAGCAGTTGAAAAGAGAAATTCTGAAGGCGGAACTGGATTCCAAGCAGTAAGACAACAACTCGAGGCAGCAAAAGCAGCTGTTTATATTTCCAGTAATTAACCGAGATAACTTTCTTCTGACGACAGAAACTACGAATAAGGTTTCTAAATCTAAGGAGGAAGTAAAATGGAAAATAAGAAACATCCGAATCAGCAGCTGGAATATGATCAAGAAGGAGAAATGACCGTTCATCAGCAGATAACGGAAGCTTACCAAAGTGGTGTAGTTGATAAAGTTGATCAGGGCCAGCAGCGTACAAAGTTAGACGAAGAGGAAAGTCTTCGATAGGAATAAAGAAAGGGTAACTCACAGCGAGTTACCCTTTTTCTATTAGTTCTCCCATTAATTACGAATATTGAATGTTTCTCTATTCATTCGGGAACATTAAAAGCTGCATACATATAGAAATAATCCACCTTTTTATTTTTATTTTTTGGTGGTATGGTAACTATAGAGAAGAAGAAAATTTCCAATAACTTTCAGGGAGGGAATGCAGTGAAGATTGGTGTGCCGACTGAAATTAAAAATAATGAAAACAGAGTTGCGATGACTCCTGCTGGTGTACTAAACCTGGTTGCTTCTGGACATGAAGTATTTATTCAAAAAGGCGCTGGGGTCGGATCTGGTTTTTCAGATGAAGAATATGAAGCAGCAGGCGGAGTCATTGTTGATACACCGACTCAAGCATGGTCAATGGATATGGTAATGAAAGTGAAAGAACCGTTACCAGAAGAGTACTGCTTTTTTCGGGAAGGACTCATATTGTTTACTTATTTACACCTGGCTCCCGAACCTGAATTGACAAAAGCGTTAACCGAAAATAAAGTAATTGGAATCGCATATGAAACGGTGCAGCTTCCGAATGGCACTCTGCCCCTTTTAACACCGATGAGTGAGGTTGCTGGAAGAATGGCTGCCCAGATTGGTGCGCAGTTTTTAGAGAAGCCTAAAGGTGGACTCGGAATTCTTTTAAGTGGAATTCCAGGTGTTAAACGCGGAAAGGTAACAGTTATCGGTGGAGGAGTTGTAGGAACGAACGCTGCTAAAATTGCGATGGGTCTTGGTGCTGACGTTACGATCATCGATTTGAATCCAGAACGGCTTCGTCAGCTTGATGATATTTTTGGAGTAGAGATTAATACGCTCATTTCTAACCCGCTAAACATAGCAAATGCTGTTCAAGAATCAGCTCTAGTCATTGGTGCCGTACTTATTCCAGGAGCAAGGGCGCCAAAGCTTGTGACAGAAGAAATGATTAAAGGTATGCAGCCTGGCTCAGTGATTGTGGATGTAGCTATTGACCAAGGTGGAATTTTTGAAACAGTTGATCGAATTACAACACATGATAACCCTACTTATGAAAAGCATGACGTGCTTCATTATGCGGTGGCGAACATGCCAGGAGCTGTTCCGCGTACTTCTACAATCGGACTAACAAACGTAACCGTTCCGTATGCTCTCCAGATTGCTAATAAAGGATATATTAGAGCGTGTCTAGATAATGAAGCCCTATTAAAAGGGATTAATACACTTGATGGCTTCGTAACTTATAAAGCAGTTGCTGAAGCACATCAGTTAGACTATAAAGATGCAGGTTCCATTTTAGCTCAAAAACAATAGATTTTTTCATAAAAGTCCCGGTCCAGCCATTTATCCCTTATGGCTGGAATCGGACTTTTTTTATGTCCTATAATAGGGAATGAAGAGGAAAGTAGGATGTCATAACGAATCCTACTAGTTGAAGGAGGGAGTAATGATCATGAAAGTGACGTATCATGGACATTCAGTACTTGAAATTCAAGCGGGTGAGCATTCCGTTTGGATCGACCCGTTTATTAATGGAAATGGTCAATGTAAAATCAGCGTTGAAGATGTAAAAGCAGATGTGATTCTTTTAACACATGGCCATAATGATCATGTAGGAGACACTGTAGAAATTGCCAAGAAGAATAACAGCCTTGTTGTAGCACCGTTTGAACTTGCAAACTATATCGCTTCAAAAGGGGTAGAAACACACCCGATGCATATTGGGGGCAGCAGGGAATTTCCTTGGGGGAAAGTTAAATTCACACAAGCTTTTCATGGATCTAGCTATGAAGAAGAGGACGGTACAATCGTCTATACAGGCATGCCTGCTGGAATTTTATTCTCATACGAAAATAAAAAACTTTATCATGCAGGAGACACAGCCCTCTTTTCAGATATGAAAATGATCGGTGAACTGGAAAAACCGGATGCAGCTTTCTTGCCTATTGGAGATAACTTTACGATGGGGCCGGAAGATGCATTAATCGCTGCCGAATGGATCGGAGCTTCTGTAACCGTACCTATTCATTACAATACATTCCCGCCTATCGAACAAGATCCGAAAAGCTCTTTTGGAGCCAAGCTCGGATCTAAAGGCAAAGTGATGCAAAGCGGCGAAAGCATAACCATATAAATGATTCTAACCTCCCTTTCTATGCATACCAATGATAGTAAGGGAGGTTGTTTTATGAACCAGGAAAAAATCGCAAAGTTGCTTATGTTAGTCGTTTTGGCATACGTTGGATTACCTGCATTATCTTTTGAAGGACTTACGCTGCAAACTCTTTTTTCAATCGTATGGATAGGATTTGCGGTTATCCTATTGTTAAGTTTACTGTTTAATGAAAATAAAAGGAGGATGCGAACAGTTAAAAGGCATCAAAAGGCACGAAAAAGGATCCACATGGGAAGTTGAGTTTCTGTTTCATTGCCTGTATAATCTGTATTAGTCAAATAAACGAAACAGATAGATACAGGTAGAAGGAACGGTGAATAGAATGCTAACAAAGCATGAACAAATATTGCAGCATATTATAGAGCTTGAAGTTGGGTCGAAAATCTCCGTTCGGCAAATTGCAAAAGACCTAACGGTAAGTGAAGGAACCGCATATAGAGCTATTAAAGAAGCAGAAAATCAAGGAATCGTCAGTACGATTGAACGTGTAGGGACGATTCGTATTGAACGACAAGCGAAAAGCAATATTGAAAAATTAACATTTGCTGAGGTTGTTAATATTGTTGAAGGACAAGTACTTGGAGGCCGAACTGGACTTCATAAAACCTTGCACAAATTTGTAATCGGTGCGATGAAACTAGAAGCGATGATGCGCTATGTGGATGCAGGAAGCTTGTTGATTGTCGGAAACCGTTTTAAAGCTCATGAGTTAGGATTGAAAGCCGGCAGTGCGATTTTGGTAACAGGTGGCTTCGATACGGAAGAAGAAGTAAAAAGACTTGCTGATGAATTGGAACTGCCAGTCATCTCTACCAGTTATGATACGTTTACAGTGGCAACTATGATCAACAAAGCGATTCATGACCGGTTAATCAAAAAAGATATCGTACTCGCTTCAGATATATTAATACCAATCGATAAAACACATTATCTTTCTCAGTCAGATAAAGTTGAGCGCTGGCATGAATTGAACCGTGAAACCATGCATAGTCGTTATCCTGTAGTCGATCAATCGAATCGAGTAACGGGTGTAGTCACTTCAAAAGACATTATAGGTGTTTCTGAGAATACGAGTATTGAAAAAGTAATGACCCGAAACCCCTTGACCGTAACAGGGAAAACATCTGTCGCAGCTTGCGCGCACATGATGATCTGGGAAGGCATTGAGTTACTTCCGGTAACAGGTTCTTCACATAAACTGATTGGTATACTAACCCGGCAAGATGTATTAAAAGCGATGCAGATGATGCAGAAGCAGCCTCAAGTGGGTGCGACGTTTGATGATTTAATTACAACAGAGTTAAAAGAACATAAAGACGAGAACGAGGTTTATTTCACATGTAAAATCACTCCGCAGATGACAAATCACTTAGGAACCGTGTCATACGGAGTACAAATGACCCTTGTTACAGAGACTGCTCGCAAGGCTTTAAGAAAGATCAAAAAAGGCGATGTAGTCGTTGAGAATGTAACCTTTTATTACATTAAGCCTGTTCAGATAGACAGTGAAATACAAATTGTTCCGAGAGTGTTGGAAGTGAGCAGAAAATTTGGAAAAGTGGACGTAGAGATTTATCATGATGGAAAGATCGTAGGAAAAGCAATGATGATGGCCCAATTGATCGACCACCGTTCTTAATGTTTTGAAAGATGTTAGTTTCCGTTACAGGGCTCGCTTTCCGCAGGGTGTGCGGAGAGCCCATTCATCGCTACGCGCCAATGAATGGTCTCTCCTGTCCCACTCATCCTGCAGGAGTCTCGTCCTTTCTCTACAATGATGCATTAAAAACTCCCAGTACCAACAAGTGCTTGTTTAGATGAACGTCAAAAGACATCACTGACTGGTTGATTGGAGTGTAAGATGCGAGACTCCTGGGGGATCAGTGTGACAGGTGGCTCACCGCACGCCCCCCGGAAAGCGAGTACCTGAAACGGAAATCAACCACCCACGATCATGATCAACAAAGCTAAAGAAAAAAGTCCCTGTTGGAGGGACTTTTACTTCTATTATATTAGTTCGTTTCTTTAGCTTCTTGACGAGCAAGTGTAAAAAAATGCTTGTACATTTTCCAGTTCATTAGGAGAAGCACAATCCCGTATACTAGGAAGATCAGAGCCACCCATAGCTGAACACGGCCTTCTACAGCAGTTAATTCGTTTAAACCAAAGGAAGCTATAAAAGCTCCGAGCGCCATCTTTGCTTTTGTTCCTGTCCAACGTTTATAAAAAGGCTCTTTTGCACGCACTTCCCGAACTTTATAAAACACATAAAGAGCAAAAGAAAGTATAATAAGAATAATAAAAATTGGCATTAAAAATTCCCCCAAGTATTTACTCCACTATATTGTAAACGTTTAAAACAAGAATTGCCACAACTAGGTGTAAAAGGAGTTCATTATGAAAGAGGAAATTCTAAACAAAATTAAACAATATGAACGAATTATTATTCACAGACATGTAAGGCCAGACCCTGATGCTCTTGGTTCTCAAGGAGGACTCGCATCTATTATTAAGGCTAGCTTCCCTGAGAAAGAAGTATACGCAGTAGGGGAAGAGGAAGAGAGTTTAATCTTCTTAAATAAAATGGATACCATCGAGGACGATCTGTATCGCGGATCGTTAGTAATCGTATGTGATACGGCGAATTCTCCAAGAGTGAGTGATAAGAGGTACACTTTAGGTGATATGGTTATAAAAATCGATCATCATCCAAATGAAGATCCTTATGGCGACTTGGTATGGGTAGATACAAGTGCTAGCTCTACAAGTGAGATGATTATGGATTTTTACCTTTTTGGAGCAGAAAAAGGACTGAAGCTGGATAATCATGCAGCTAGACTTCTGTATGCGGGCATTATTGGTGATACAGGACGCTTCTTGTTTTCAAATACTACAGAAAAGACCCACAGACATACAGCATTACTGATTGAAACAGGATTTTCTCCTTCTGAGATTCACGAAAATCTCTATAAAATCTCAGAAAAATTAGTAAGGTTAAATGGATATGTTCTACAGCATTTTTCGATTGTAGATGAATGTGTCGGTTATATTCATCTCACAGAAGAGACTTTACAAAAGTATAAATCGAGTGCGAGTGAGGCTTCCTTACTGGTTAATTCATTCTCACATGTGGAGGGTCTGTTAGCATGGGTTTTCTTTGTAGATGAGCCTGATCAAATCAGAGTCAGACTCCGTTCAAAAGGACCTGTTGTGAATAAGGTTGCAGCAAAGTTTAATGGAGGCGGGCATCCAAGGGCATCAGGGGCTACTGTTTATACAAAGGAAGAGACTCAGGCCGTTCTTTCAGAATTAAGAAAGGCTTGCATGGAATATAAGAACAAATAAAAAAGGCCTCATCGGGGGCCTTTTACACGTTTTTCGTTAATTTTTTTCTGGGATAAACCAAGAGCCAAGATCAGTTACATCTTCATGAACTTTCAAGTTTAACTTAGCAATTTCTCGTTTGATTAATTCTGCTACTTCTTTCGTTTCTGCGAAAGCAGAGAAACCATTCTGTAGTTCTTTAACTTTTTCACGCGCAAGTTCTTTTCGATTAATAATCATGTAGTTTCCCCCCATTATTCACTCTTTTATTATTATTCTATACAAAAAGTGGGGTGAGTGCTATTCTATTGCCCAAAGATTCATAAAAACGTAATATATATTCCCGAATTTATGCATAATCATTCAACATTATGCGCAGAAATATAAATTCTGAGTATACCGGTGTAAAGATATAAGTGATCGATCTGCACTTCATATTTTTGTTCATCATCAAGTTCAAAAATTTTATTTTCTATAGCTTGCACGAGCAATGCATGACTTTTTGCAATTGTCTCCGTGTCCTCACCTATCAGATGCTCCAGGTCATCCTCTACGGCCTTTGTTAAATGCAGCTTTGTAAGGTTAGATAATTTATCGGATGACGTATTAGAAAAACGCACATTTATCTCATGCAATTTGAATTTTTTTGCTAATTCCTCGTTTGCCTTTTCATCATCGGAAGTCAGAATTTCATTTTTTTTCTTATAATCTATTATTTCTGCCTGAAGTTTTGCGATCTTATGAATCAATTTTTCGTGAGCTAAACCGCCTTGAAAAAGGAAAAATGCCCATCCGATGATAAATCCGATTGCCACACCTGCAAAAAAGCGCTGATAGCCTTTTCGTTGATAAAGCGGTGGAATTCTCATTAGTCGATTTGCTCCTGGCTCAACCACTGTATTAATATAATGGCCGTATTGGCACCAGCGATTGCAACAAATATATAGGTGAGCTGTTTGAAAATCTCAAAAGTTGCTCCATTCTCAAAACTTCTTTCAAAGTTTGATATGGTATCAAAGGTACCACCGATTGCTGCGACAATCGCCCAGATCTTAAGTTTTTTAGCCAGTTCTATCATTTCGAGAATAGGGGCTTTTCCAACAAGAAAAGCTGCAAGTCCGCCAATCAGCGCTCCTCCAAGAAGCACACCAAATGCAATCGCAAAATCAAGTATTATATTTGCAAAAAAATCGCGTACCATGAGAACCCTCCTCTCTTAACCAATGTATGGACAATAAAAGAAGAGTATGCTCGTTTTACAGATAAAGAGTTTGCCAGACCTTAGAAAGCGTGTTTCATTAAAACATTTTGTCCTCTATACTATAAGGAGTTGGAAATAGGTGCAAAAAAGGAAGTGAAGATATGGGATTTGTTCCTCTGCATATACATAGCGAGTATTCTTTACTCGAAAGCTCTTGCCGGATCGATGCACTTGTAAGGCAGGCAGCTGAATCAGGTTTTTCTGCTTTGGCATTAACCGATAAAGGCAATATGTACGGAGCATTAAAGTTTTATACGGCATGCAAGAAAGCCGGTATAAAGCCCATTTTAGGATTAGAAGCGGAAATTGGAGAACTTGATTCAGAGACTCATGCCCAAACAAGACAATCGGGTAAAATCCTTTTATATGCACAAAACAAGAATGGTTATCAAAACTTGTTGAAACTTTCAACACTGTTGCAAACCAAGCAAGATGGTGAGGTTACACCCATTTCTCATAAAGAACTTGCTGCTCATTCGCAAGGATTAATTGCATTGTCATCAGGAATGGAGGGTGAGGTTCAGCAGCATCTCTCATCAGAAAAAGATAAAGCAGATCTGACGGAAAAGTGCATCCGTTTTTATCAAGAAACATTTCCTGAACGGTTCTACCTTGGACTGGAGGATCATGGGACAGGCTATGAGAAAACTCTAAATCTTCAGCTTCAATCCCTTGCAAGGGAATATAACCTTCCACTCCTTTGTTCACATGAAACCTATTATTTACATGCAGAAGACGCACAGGCTCATGATGTCTTGGTTTGCATTAAAAATGGGGAGAAGATAAATAATCCTGAAAGGTATAAACTGCCAACGGGAGACTATTATTTTAAATCTCCACATGAAATAAAAAAATTATTCTCTCATTCTATTGAATTGATAGAAGAAACTCAACGACTTGCAGACATGTGCAATGTTGGACTCACGTTAGGAGAGATTGCACTTCCGAAATACCCTGTTCCGGGTGGCAGGGATAGTTTTGAATATTTAACAGAGCTCTGCTTAAAAGGTGCAGAAAATAGATTTGATCCGGTGACTTCTGAAATCAAAAAACGTCTTCATTATGAACTTACCATCATTAAGAACATGAATTTTGAAGATTATTTCCTGATCGTATGGGATTTTATGAAATACGCTCATGATGTAAAGATGATAACAGGACCAGGAAGAGGTTCAGCGGCGGGATCCTTAGTTGCCTATGTGTTGGAGATTACTAATGTTGATCCCATGCAGCACAACTTAATTTTCGAACGGTTCCTAAATCCTGAACGGATTACGATGCCCGATATTGACATCGATTTTCCGGATAATCGCCGCGATGAAGTGTTAAGGTATGTAGCCGAAAAGTATGGTACAGATTATGTTGCTCAGATTATTACGTTTGGTACTCTTGCGGCACGAGCTGCTGTGAGAGATGCAGGAAGAGTGATGGACTTGCCTCCAGGTATCATCGATCAAACGGCGAAAAATATTCCATCAAGACCCGGTATCTCTTTAAAAGATGCATTAAAAGAATCACATGGTTTACAACAGATATACCAATCCGATGATAGTGTGAAAAAACTCATTGAAGTCGCGATGAAGCTTGAAGGTCTGCCGAGGCATGCTTCTACACATGCAGCAGGAGTAGTGCTTTCTCGAAATCCTCTCGTACAAACGGTTCCGTTGCAAACAGGACATGATGGGATTCCGCTGACACAATACAGTATGGAATGGCTGGAAGCTGCCGGACTGTTGAAAATGGATTTTCTCGGCTTGCGAAACCTATCTTTGATTGAAAATATTATACTTTCTATAGAAAAGTATGAACGAGTTAAGATCGATCTGAACGAAATACCATTTAATGATCGAAAAACGTTTGATCTTCTTTCTCAAGGTGACACGACAGGGGTTTTTCAATTAGAATCTGATGGTATGCGAAAAGTTCTGCAGCAGTTGAAGCCGACAGAATTTGAAGATATCGTTGCTGTAAATGCTCTGTATCGGCCAGGACCTATGCAGAATATCCCAGAGTATATCGCTGGGAAAAATGGTTTGAAAACCGTTGAGTATATGCATCCTGATCTTGAGTCGATTTTAAAGAACACGTATGGAGTTATCGTTTATCAGGAACAGATCATGCAGATCGCTACAAAAGCAGCTGGCTTTACCTTAGGGGAAGCAGATCTGCTAAGAAGAGCTGTAGGGAAGAAAAAGCGTGAAATATTGATAAAAGAACGCGAACATTTTGTTGCGGGTTGTTTAAAACAGGGATATGATGAGAAGTCTGCAGATGCATTATACGATTTAATCGTACGATTTGCTGATTACGGGTTTCCAAGGAGCCATGCTGTTGCTTACAGTGTGATCGCTTATCAACTCGCCTACTTAAAGGCTAATTACCCGATTCAGTTTATGTCAGCATTACTTTCAAGCGTTATTGGCAATCATGATAAAGTAAATCAGTATATTAAGGAATCCAGGCAAAAGGGAGTTAGGATTCTTCCTCCTTCTATTAAAAAGAGTACCGCAACCTTCATACCAGAAGGTGAAGGGATCCGGTTTGGTCTTTTAGCTATTAAAAATGTAGGAATAAATGCCATTCAAACCTTAATGCAAGAAAATAAAAAAGAGCCATTTCGGGATCTTTTTGATCTATGTGCACGATGTCCTCAGAAGATAGTAAATAAAAGAACGTTAGAGTCTTTAATTTTTGCTGGAGCGATGGATGATTTAGGTGAAGACAGAGCTGTATTGCTTGCTTCATTGGAGACGGCCATTGAATATGGAGAAGAGTTTCAAGAAATCTCAAGAAAAAATCAGATGTACCTGTTTGATGATGATATCAACCTGCCTAAACCTTCTTATGTTCAAGTACAGCCTTTTCAAGATAGTGAAAAGTTGAAATTCGAGAAAGAATCATTAGGTTTTTTCTTCTCTTCACACCCTTTAGAACGGTATCGTAAAGTACTGAATAGCTGGGAAGCAACTGATATTGCGGGGATTAAGGAGAAAAATTCATCTGTACGGCTAGGTGTTTTGATTGATAAAGTCCGTGTCATAAAAACGAAAAAAGGAGAATTAATGGCCTTTCTTTCATTAAGTGACGAAAGCGGAGAGATAGAGGCGGTCGTTTTTCCTAAGGTGTATGAGTCTTACCATGGGCTTTTGCAAAAAGGTGAGCAGCTGTTTTTGGAAGGAAGTGTCGAACAGCGGAACGATGCCCTGCAAGTATTGATCAATAAATGCAAGCAGCTGCATGAACTGAAATTTAAAGAGAAAGCGGCTGTGTTTATCAAAATCGATAAACAGCACCACTCACCTGAATATCTGAACGCGATCAAGCACATCCTGGATCAGTCGAACGGGAGCATCCCCGTGGTTTTGATCTATGAAGAAACAAAACAAAAAGTCCAGATTTCACAAAAGGTTCATGCAACAGAGGATATGCTCATGGAGCTCCAATCCGTTGCTGGTGAAGGGAACGTAGTATTTAAAAGAAATTAAAAAACTTTACAGCTTGTTAACTTTTGTTATAATGGATGAGTCAATAATAGTGGTCTGACCACCTCCTAATTTGACTCATCAACCTTCAAATATAAAAACATTAGGAGATGAAACGATGTCAACTTTACGAGAAGAAGCACTACACATGCACAGAACACATCAGGGAAAACTGGAATCAAAATCAAAGGTTCAAGTCCGAAATGCAAAGGATTTAAGCCTTGCTTACTCCCCTGGTGTTGCAGAACCTTGTAAGGATATTTATGACGATAAATCCAAAGTCTATGACTATACGATGAAAGGGAATACTGTAGCTGTAGTTTCAGACGGAACTGCAGTATTAGGACTGGGTAATATCGGCCCTGAAGCAGCGCTGCCTGTTATGGAAGGAAAAGCCGTATTGTTTAAAAGTTTCGCAGGCGTTGATGCTTTTCCAATCTGTTTAAGCACAACTGACGTTGATAAGATCGTTGAAACCGTTAAGTTGCTTGAACCTACATTTGGTGGTGTGAATCTGGAAGATATCGCAGCCCCAAATTGTTTCGTTGTAGAAGAACGACTGAAAAAAGAAACAAATATCCCAATCTTTCATGATGACCAGCACGGTACAGCTATTGTTACTTTAGCAGGACTAGTTAACGCACTGAAGTTAACTGGCCGTGAAATGTCTAAAATCAAAGTAGTCGTAAACGGCGCAGGTGCAGCTGGGATTGCCATTATTAAATTATTGGACCGCTTTGGTGTCAAAGATATAATCATGTGTGATACAAAAGGTGCAATCTATGAAGGTCGTCCATTTGGTATGAACTCTGTTAAAACAGAAGTTGCATCCTTTACAAATCGCGCAAAACAAGAAGGTACCCTTGCTGATGTGATCAGCGGTACGGATGTTTTTGTAGGTGTATCTGTTGAAGGTGCTCTTACTAAATCTATGGTTGAGTCTATGAATCCGGAACCAATCATTTTTGCAATGGCTAACCCTAATCCTGAGATCATGCCTGATGTAGCGCGTGAAGCAGGGGCAACGGTTATTGGTACAGGCCGCTCGGATTTCCCTAACCAAGTGAACAATGTTCTTGCTTTCCCGGGTATTTTCCGTGGAGCGTTGGACGTGCGAGCAACTCACATCAACGAAGAGATGAAAATCGCTGCCGTTCATGCTATAGCTGATCTTGTTAACCCTATGGAATTGAGTGCAGATTATGTTATTCCGGCTCCATTCGATCCAAGAGTAGCTCCTGCTGTTGCTGCGGCTGTTGCGACTGCAGCTATGGAAACAGGTGTAGCAAGAATTCGTGTAAACCCAGCAGACATTGCAGAAAAAACAAAGAGGCTTGCTATTATCGGAAAAGATTGATGAAACTGGTAAAGGAGAGAGGAATGTCTGTCCAACCTACCGAAAAAGTATATATCGAAATCCTGAAGAAAATTCAGGCTATTATTGTGGAAGACCGCCTACAAGCGGGTGATAAGCTTCCATCAGAAAGAGAGCTCAGTGATCGCTTAAACGCTGGAAGGTCTTCTGTCCGTGAAGCACTCAGAGCTCTTGAACTGCTTGGATTAATTGAAACGAGAAGAGGCGAAGGTACGTTTATCTGTGAGGCAAGTGGGCATAGACTAGTAGAAGTACTAGCCTCCTTTATTCTTAACGATAAAAAGGCCAGACGCGATTTGCAAGAAACACGAGATATAGTCATCAAAGACTGTATGGAACTTGCGACAAAGAGGATAACATCTATAGAGTTAAGGAATCTCGAGGAATTAACTCAGAAGATGGAAGATGACTCTCAAGAGATCAAAAACCTTTGTAAAGCATTCGAAAAGACTGTCATTTTGTCATGCGGCAATCATCTTCTCTATCGTTTATATGTAGAACTCACAGGTTATGGGTCATCCTTACAGGAAACAGATTCATTTTGGCCTCCAAAATTCTGTAAAGAAGTTCTTGCTCTTCTTACCAATAAGGATGCCATGAAGTTGACGGATCTGTTATCAAAACAAAACGATGCCCTAAACGCAATCGAATAGGTGGTGTTATTCATTCATGATTAAAGGATTGTTCGTAAAAAAGAAAAAATATGCCACAATCCCAACAGGTAAAGTCAAACAAGATGTACCAGAAGGGATTATGAGTAAATGTCCGGAATGCAAGCATATTATGGTCACGAAAGAATTAAAGAAGAACCTGCTTGTATGCCAAGGATGTCAGTACCATTATTCGATGTCTTCGCAGGAAAGAATAGCGAGTCTGATAGATGAAGGTACTTTTACTGAGTATGACACAGAAATGATTTCAAAAAATCCATTGGATTTTCCTGATTATCTTGAAAAACTTGAGGGTGATCGAAAGAAAACAAAGATCAATGAAGCTGTAGTTACTGGCGAAGGAAAACTAGATGGTTTGGATGTAACGATAGCTGTAATGGATTCCCGTTTCAGAATGGGAAGCATGGGCTCTGTAGTAGGTGAGAAAATTACACGTGCTATTGAAAAAGCAATCGAGACAGAAAAGCCGTTTATCATCTTTACTGCTTCAGGCGGCGCACGTATGCAAGAAGGCGTTCTTAGTCTTATGCAGATGGCCAAGACAAGCGTGGCATTGAAGAAACTCAGCGAAAAAGGACTTCTATTTATTTCAGTAATGACTCATCCTACTACTGGTGGTGTTTCTGCAAGTTTCGCATCAGTAGGAGATTATAATTTTGCGGAACCAAAAGCCTTAATTGGGTTTGCAGGAAGAAGAATCATTGAACAGACGATCAGACAGGAATTACCGGATGATTTTCAAACTGCGGAATTCTTATTAAAGCATGGTCAGCTCGATGGTGTCATTCACCGTAGCGATATGAAGAAAACGTTAGGTACATTACTAAAAATTCATTCAGAAGGGAGGCGTTAAGCATGGCGGCAGAGTTAGAATTTGAAAGACCGATACACGAACTCGAAAAGAAAATTGCAGAATTAAAGTCATTTATGGAAGAGAAAGAAATCGATCTTACAGATGAAATTCAAAATCTTGAAGAGAAGCTATCTAGGTTGGAGAATAGCACTTATTCTGAGATGAAACCATGGGATCGTGTTCAAATTGCCAGACATGCTGAACGCCCTACTACCCTTGACTATATTAAGTATTTATTCACGGACTTTATTGAACTTCATGGAGACCGTTTATTTGGTGATGATGAAGCCATCGTTGGAGGAGTAGCTTTTTATAAAGACCTTCCAGTTACTGTGATTGGTCACCAAAGAGGAAAAGATACGAAAGAAAATCTTCGCAGAAACTTTGGGATGCCTCATCCAGAAGGGTATCGAAAAGCTTTAAGATTGATGAAACAGGCTGAAAAGTTTAATCGTCCGATCATTTGTTTTATCGATACGAAAGGTGCTTACCCTGGTAAAGCTGCAGAAGAAAGAGGACAGAGTGAAGCGATCGCACGCAATCTCGTTGAGATGGCAGGCTTAACGGTTCCTGTTATTTGTATTGTCATCGGGGAAGGCGGAAGTGGTGGCGCCTTAGCACTTGGTGTAGGTAACTATGTTCATATGCTAGAGAACTCTACTTATTCAGTTATCTCACCAGAAGGTGCCGCGGCTATTCTCTGGAAAGATGCTTCACAAGCTAAAAAAGCGGCTGAATCTATGAGAATAACAGCTCCTGATTTAAAAGAATTAGGAATTATTGATGAAATTATCGAAGAAGTAAAAGGCGGAGCTCATAAAGATCCAAAACGCCAATCAGAAGAAATTGACGCTGTTTTAGAGTCTTCATTAAATCATTTACTTACAATGTCTGAAGATGAACTCATCGAACAGCGTTATGAAAAATATAAAAAAATCGGACAATTTGGGTTTGTAAACGATTCCATTGTTGTTAAATAAGGAATGTGCTCTTCCGCTTTAGGAAGGGCGCATTTTTTTGCCTATTGTTGTCTATTGTGTTCAACATTTGAACATGATATTTTAGTAAGACGAGAGAACTAGAGAGGTGAAAGGTTTCATGAAACGGATAGGAGTTTTAACAAGCGGCGGCGATTCTCCAGGTATGAATGCTGCGATTCGCGCGGTTGTTCGAAAAGGTATATATCATGATTTAGAAGTTTATGGGATATACAATGGTTATGCAGGACTGATTTCAGGAAATATCAAAAAACTAGAGCTAGGTTCTGTTGGAGATATTATTCATAGAGGCGGAACGATGCTTCATTCTGCTCGCTGTCTGGAATTTAAAACACCAGAAGGGCAGCAAAAAGGAATCGAACAGTTGAAGAAATTTGGGATTGAAGGTTTGGTTGTTATCGGTGGTGACGGCTCATTCCAAGGAGCGAAGAAACTGTCCGAACAAGGATACCCGACGATCGGGGTTCCTGGAACAATTGATAATGACATTCCTGGAACTGATTTCACAATTGGTTTCGATACAGCCCTTAATACAATTATTGATGCAATAGATAAGATCCGTGACACAGCTACATCCCATGAACGCACATATATTATCGAAGTAATGGGACGCGATGCAGGTGACCTTGCTCTTTGGGCAGGACTTGCAGATGGAGCAGAGACCATTCTTATTCCTGAAGAAGAACATAAGATGGACCAGGTTGTTCAGAAACTGCAAAGAGGGCACGAGCGTGGCAAGAAGCACAGTATTATTATTGTTGCAGAAGGCTGCGGCAGTGGTGTCAATGTGGCAAAAGAAATTGAATCCCTTACAGGTTTTGAAACGAGAGTAACCGTCTTAGGACATATTCAGCGTGGTGGATCACCTACTGCATTCGATCGCGTATTAGCCAGCCGACTTGGAGCTCAAGCTGTAGAGCTATTGCTGCAAGGAAAAGCAGGACGAACCGTAGGTATTGAAAATAACAAACTTGTAGATTATGACATTACAGAGGTTTTATCCAGAAAACATTTAATCGACAAAGACATGTACAGGTTATCTCAAGAACTATCCATATAACCCGCACAACAGCATCGTATAGATGAAGTATTTCTTCAGTCTGTACGGTGCCTTCTTGCTGCGAAAAAGAGAATCAGGAGGCCATTTATATGATGCGCAAAACTAAAATCGTTTGTACTATAGGTCCGGCGAGCGAAAGTATAGATAAACTTAAAGATCTAATGAACGCCGGAATGAATGTTTCCCGTCTGAATTTTTCCCATGGTGATTTTGATGAGCATGGTCAAAGAATCCAAAATATACGTAAAGCTGCAAAAGAACTTGGCAAAACGGTTGCTATTCTTTTAGATACGAAGGGTCCAGAAATTCGTACACAAACCCTTGAAGGCGGAGTTGCAGAGCTTGTGGCTGGAAATGAACTTATCATTTCTATGGAAGAAGTCATCGGAAACGATAAAAGAATCTCCGTAACTTATCCAGGACTTGTGGAAGATGTTGAAGTAGGATCAAGAATCTTACTTGATGATGGTCTTATTGAGCTTGAAGTGATTGAGATCGGAAACAACGAACTTAAAACAAAAATCTTAAACTCTGGCACTTTAAAGAATAAAAAAGGTGTAAACGTACCTAATGTGAGTGTGAAACTCCCTGGAATTACAGAAAAAGATGCAAAGGATATTGAGTTTGGCATTCAGCAAGGTGTTGACTTTATTGCGGCATCTTTCGTTCGCCGTGCAACAGATGTTCTAGAAATTCGTGAAATTTTAGACAGACATCAAGCAAATCATATTCAAATCATTCCTAAGATTGAGAACCAAGAAGGTGTCGATAACATCGATGAAATTCTTGCAGTTTCAGATGGTCTGATGGTAGCACGTGGAGACTTAGGTGTTGAGATTCCAGCTGAAGAAGTGCCACTTGTTCAAAAGATGCTTATCAAAAAGTGTAACGAACTTGGAAAGCCGGTTATTACTGCAACACAGATGCTTGATTCCATGCAGCGCAACCCACGTCCGACACGTGCCGAAGCAAGTGACGTAGCTAACGCTATTTTTGACGGCACAGATGCAATCATGTTATCTGGTGAAACAGCAGCAGGAACTTATCCTGTTGAAGCGGTATTAACGATGCATAAGATTGCTAGCCGTGCAGAAAACTCACTAAACTATAAGAACCTTTTATCTTCTAAGAGCAAAGAAAGTAAAACAACCATTACAGATGCAATCTCACAATCTGTTTCCTTTACTGCATTAAATTTAGAAGCAGACGCTGTTATTACAGCTACAGAAAAAGGTCAAACTGCACGCATGATCTCAAAATATCGTCCAAAAGCGCCAATCATTGCTGTAACAAGTAATGAGGATGTATGCCGCAAGCTTGCATTAGTTTGGGGTGTTACACCTGTGTTTGGTGAAAAAGCAGCAACAACAGATGAAATGTTCCAGGTGGCGATTGATTCAGCACTTAAAGCTAACGCAGTTAAGCACGGCAGCTTAGTTGTTATTACTGCAGGAGTACCTGTAGGTGAATCAGGTTCTACGAATTTGATGAAAGTGCATATCATCGGAGATGTACTTGCTAAAGCCCAAGGAATTGGACAATCCTCAGCATCAGGTAAAGTAGTAGTAGCGAAAACAGCGCAAGAGGCTATGGAAAAAATGACAGAGGGAGCTATACTTGTTACGGTTGGAACAGATCGTGATATGATTCCTGCATTTGAAAAAGCTGCTGCTGTTATTACAGAAGAAGCCGGTCTTACAAGTCATGCTGCAGTTTGTGGAGTCTCTATGAGCATTCCTGTAATCGTCGGCCTTGAAAATGCGACTGAACTGTTTACGGATGGACAAGAGATTACCATTGACGCTTCAATGGGATACATTTATGACGGCAGAAAGAATGTAATCTAATAAGTTATAAGCTAAAATAAAAAGAGAAGGGATGAAACCTTCTCTTTTTTTATACGTAAACATGTATAGGTTAGACAAAGGAAAAGCAAACAAAGTGAATCTTTATCCTTTGTGAGTGAAAGCGGTGAATAGAGTATGTTTAGAATCTTATTGCTAATTTTTATCCTTGTGCCTGCCATTGAAGTAGGACTTTTCGTTTCTGTAGGACAATACATTGGAATTCCAGCAACGATAGCTATTATCTTCCTTACTGGCTTGCTAGGTGCATTTCTGGCAAAAAGAGAAGGAACAGAGACCCTTAAAAAAATCCGCATGCAGTTAGCAAACGGACAGATGCCAGGAGATGCAGTACTAGATGGAGCCTGTATCTTGTTAGGTGGTGCATTGCTAATAGCACCTGGATTTCTTACAGACATAGCTGGATTCTCCCTGCTGCTTCCACTAATCCGTAAAGTAGTAAAGATGTGGCTCAAAGCGAAACTGTATAATAAATTAAAGTCTGGCCAGTTTTATATCATAAGACGACCATTCTAAAAGCGCTAAAAAAGAACGCTGCAGTATGCAGACGTTCTTTTTTATATGTCCGTTTTCACTAAGTAATCGTTGCTAAAAATGTTTTCTCTTCTTATGAAAGTTGATTGAAGAGCGCAAAGCGGCAGGAGGATCATCGCACGCCCTATGGAAAGCAAGGACCAGGAGTGAAAATCAAAGGCTCTCAAAGGGACAACATTGTATATACGAGTTTACATAAGAGTAATTTATTTCACTGGCTTTATGATAAACTGATAGATTTCATGAAAGAATTTAGCCTCGTATAAAGCACGGATTACAACGAGGAAAACGGGACCAATGATCAAACCGACGAACCCAAACAGTTGAAATCCTGCAAAGAGAGCAGCTAATGTTGCCAGTGGATCTAACCCTATTGTTTGAGAAAGCAGTTTAGGCTCCATGATTTGTCTTTGTATCACAACTACCCCATAAAGAATGGATAATCCAATCGTAAGTGTGTAATTGCCTGTCAAAAAACAATAAGCGATCCATGGGAGAAACACGGCGCCAGTTCCTAAATAAGGAAGAAGATCGATCGCTCCTATCAAAACAGAGATGGTAACAGCATAATCAATCCTCAATATAAGAAGACCGATTAAAACGATGGAAGCCGTAATCGAAATTAAAGTAAACTGTGCTTTTAAAAAGCCAAAAAGAGCTTTTCTAAGCTCGAAATAAACGGTTTTAACTGTGAATGTAAGTTTTTCTGGAAAGATGCCGGTTAAAAACCCAGTTAACCGATACCAATCCTTACTGATAAAAAAGGCAGCCAGAAGGGAAAAGATAAATACAGTAAGAAAAGTAGGCAAACTTACAATCATTAATGACACGCTATTAATAATAGCTTGTGTAATGCCTGTTACGCTTGTCGTAATCCCTGTTCCTATTTTTTCGATGTTGTCCATTACGGTTTCCTGCTGATTGGTACCTAACTTACTGTATATGGAAAGTAAGTCATGATATAGGGGAAGTACTTGCGTTTTAAAATAGTTCTCAAAATAAAAAACGAGTTCTTGAATATAAGAAGGCAGTTCTTGTGCAATATAAGCAAATCCAGTCATCATCTCTTGGATAAGCAAAGTAAGGATTAGAACCAGAAATCCGAGAAGGGCTATAATAGAAATGATGACTGCAATGGTCCTGTTCATCTTAAAACGATTGGATAAAAAATCTACTAATGGATTTATGATAAGTGCAATTATAGCACCTGCGATAAAGGGATAAAGAATGGCTGAAACATAATATCCTGTAAAAATCAGTGCAGCAGCTATGATAATAATGTAACTCAAACGAATGATCCGCTGTACCAGATCGATCTGCAAAGTTCATCACCTACTTTCATATGTCTTGCGTCAATTCTTCAAAGAACAGTAAAATTGCCGGGGAAACTACAGTCTTATTTAGAAAGGAATTTATTATGGAATCATTCTTTTTTTTAATCGGTCTATTAGTAATCGGACTTGTTGCCAAAAATCAATCCCTTATAATCGCTATCGTTTTTTTGTTAGTCTTTAAATTTACCGGTTTAGGTGATAAGTGGTTTTCTGTCATACAGCAAAAGGGTATAAATTGGGGAGTTACTATTATAACGATAGCGGTACTCATTCCAATTGCAACGGGAGATATCGGGTATAAACAGCTGCAGGAATCAGTCCGTTCATTCTATGCGTGGATTGCACTGCTTTCAGGCATTTTTGTAGCCATAATCGCCAGCAGAGGGCTGATACTCCTTCAAAATGACCCGCATATTACCGCTGCTTTAGTATTCGGTACGATTCTTGCAGTTGCCATTTTTAAAGGAGTTGCGGTGGGACCTTTAATCGGTGCAGGAATTGCATACCTTGCCATGAAAATTGTAGGAATGTTTACAGCATAATCCGATATTACTCATGAATTAAGCGTTAACCGTTCACAAAAATCAGATTTTTGTTTATAATTGATGTGTATGTCCCGTTTCCTTTAAATAGTCTTTCATTTTCTTTTCTCTTTTTTTGAGAAGAAAATTGTAAGCTCTTTCTATTTTTTAAAAAATGAAACAATTAAAGGAGAAGAGAGAATAACAGAAAAAAAGGAGAGATAGCCATGACAGCTACAAGAGGATTAGAAGGAATTGTTGCAACAACATCTTCTGTCAGCTCTATCATTGACGATGTTTTAACCTATAGAGGATATAGCATTGATGACCTAGCTGAGTATGCAACGTTTGAGGAAGTTGTATACTTGCTTTGGAATGGTAAACTGCCTAATCAATCTGAACTAGATGAGTTTAAAGCAGAGCTTACAAAAGCGAGTGAACTCCCTGCAGAATTGTTGGAACAAATGAAATCGCTTCCTTTGAAGAACGCGCATCCAATGACAGTATTACGTACAATCGTGTCTACATTAGCGATGTATGATAAGGATGCAGAGGATATGTCTACGGAAGGAAACTACAATAAAGCCATCCGTCTTCAAGCACAAATTTCTTCACTAGTTACGGCATTTGCACGTATTAGAGATGGAAAAGATCCTATATCTCCTAAAAAAGATTTAAGCTATGCTGCAAATTTCTTATATATGCTAACAGGTAAAGAACCTGATGAAATTTCTGAAAGTGCTTTTAATAAAGCGCTTGTCTTGCATGCAGACCATGAATTAAATGCTTCTACATTCACTGCACGTGTATGTGTTGCTACACTTTCCGATATCTACTCTGGTATCACAGCTGCGATCGGAGCTCTCAAAGGGCCATTACATGGTGGTGCGAACGAGCAGGTTATGAAAATGCTTTCTGAGATCGGTGAAGAAGCTAACGTAGATGCTTACTTGGATAAAGCGATTGAAAACAAACAAAAGATCATGGGCTTTGGACACCGTGTTTACAAAAGCGGAGATCCACGTGCGAAACATCTTCGTGAAATGTCTAAACAGTTAACTTCGATCACTGGAGAAGAAAAATGGTATACAATGAGCGTAAAGATCGAAGAAACGTTAAAGCAAAAGAAAGGCTTGCTTCCTAACGTGGATTTTTACTCTGCTAGTGTTTATCACAGCCTGGGTATCGATCATGACCTATTCACACCAATCTTTGCTATCAGCCGTTTTTCAGGCTGGATCGCGCATATCTTAGAGCAATACGAAAATAACCGTCTGATCCGTCCTCGTGCTGAGTATATCGGACCGGATAGGCAGCAATTTGTACCATTAGAGCAAAGATAAAATTATAAGAATAACAACCATTTGAAAAAGAGAAGGGTTTCTTCTTCTCTTTTCACTATGTTTTTTAGTAGACTAGTAGAGTAAATGTATTTGTAGAAATAGGAGGAATTTAGAATGTCTAACGGAGAACGTATTACAGTTGACAACGGAGTGTTGAATGTACCAAATCAACCAATCATCCCTTTCATCGAAGGTGACGGGACTGGACCAGATATCTGGGCTGCGGCTTCAAGAGTTTTAGAAGCTGCTGTTGAAAAAGCATATAACGGTGAGAAAAAGATCGTATGGAAAGAAGTTCTTGCTGGAGAAAAGGCGTTTAACCAAACAGGAGAATGGCTTCCATCAGAAACTTTAGATGTGATTCGTGATTACATAATTGCGATTAAAGGACCTCTTACTACACCAGTCGGCGGAGGAATCCGATCTCTAAACGTTGCTTTAAGACAAGAGTTAGATCTATTCACTTGCTTGCGTCCTGTACAATACTTCAATGGTGTACCTTCACCAGTAAAACGTCCGGAAGATACTAACATGGTTATCTTCCGTGAAAACACTGAGGATATCTATGCAGGTATCGAATATGCGAGTGGTTCTGACGAAGTGAAAAAGCTTATTCAATTCCTACAAGATGAAATGGGTGTTAACAAAATCCGTTTCCCTGAAACTTCTGGTATTGGTATTAAGCCTGTATCTTCAGAAGGTACACAGCGTCTTGTACGTGCTGCGATCCAATATGCGATCAACGAAGGCCGTAAGAGTGTAACACTTGTTCATAAAGGAAACATCATGAAGTATACAGAAGGAGCTTTCAAAAACTGGGGTTATGAGCTTGCAGAAGCTGAATTCGGAGACAAAGTATTCACTTGGGCTCAATATGACCGTATTGTTGAAGAGAGCGGAAAAGAAGCTGCGAACAAAGCTCAAGCTGACGCTGAGGCTGCTGGAAAGATTATCGTTAAGGATTCAATCGCTGATATTTTCTTACAGCAGATTCTTACTCGTCCAGCTGAATTTGATGTCGTTGCAACAATGAACTTAAATGGTGACTACATCTCTGATGCACTTGCTGCACAAGTAGGTGGAATCGGTATTGCACCAGGAGCAAATATTAACTATGAAACAGGACATGCTATTTTTGAAGCAACTCACGGAACAGCGCCTAAATATGCTGGCCTAGATAAAGTTAACCCTTCTTCTGTTATTCTTTCAGGTGTACTTATGCTTGAACACTTAGGCTGGGGAGAAGCAGCTAAACTTGTTCTTGCATCCATGGAAAATACAATCGCAAGCAAAGTAGTAACATATGACTTTGCACGTCTGATGGACGGTGCTACAGAAGTTAAATGTTCTGAGTTTGCAGATGAACTAATTAAAAATATGAAGTAAGCGACAGCCCCTTTAATGAGGGGCTTTGCTTCCACTCATTTAGTAAACGTTTTCGATACTGTTTCTGGAGGGAAAGACATGGCAAACAAGCGTAAAAAGATTTCAGTTATTGGTGGAGGATTTACTGGGGCGACCACTGCTTTCATTTTAGGGCAGAAAGAGATTGGAGATGTCGTTTTAGTCGATATTCCCCAAATGGAGAATCCTACAAAAGGTAAAGCGCTCGATATGATGGAAGCAAGTCCTGTTCAAGGATTTGACGCTTCTATTACGGGTACAAGCGATTATGCTGATACAGCGGGTTCTGATGTTGTTGTAATCACTGCTGGTATCGCACGCAAACCTGGTATGAGCCGCGATGATCTTGTTAATACGAATGCAGGGATCATGAAGAGTGTTACAAAGGAAATTGTTAAACATTCTCCTGAATGTACGCTCATTGTATTAACAAATCCAGTGGATGCCATGACTTATACGGTTTTAAAAGAGTCTGGATTTCCTAAACATCGCGTAATCGGTCAATCTGGAATTCTTGATACAGCTCGTTTCCGAACTTTTGTTGCTATGGAGTTAAACCTTTCAGTAAAAGACGTCACTGGGTTCGTTCTTGGCGGACATGGTGATGACATGGTTCCTTTAGTCCGTTACTCTTATGCGGGCGGAATACCTTTAGAAAAATTAATCTCAAAAGATCGACTGGATGCGATTGTGGAACGTACACGTAAAGGCGGCGGTGAAATCGTTAACCTATTAGGTAACGGATCCGCTTATTATGCACCAGCTGCTTCATTAGTTGAGATGGTAGAAGCTATCGTGAAGGATCAGCGCAGAGTGCTGCCTTCAATCGCCTATTTAGAAGGTGAGTATGGTTACAGTGGCATTTGTCTAGGTGTACCTACAATCCTTGGAGGCAATGGTTTAGAAGAAATCATTGAACTGGAGCTTACAGCTGAAGAAAAATCTGCACTTGATCAATCAGCAGAATCAGTAAAAACTGTAATGAAGGTTCTAGCATAATGACAGAAAAGATTCGGGAAGATATCCCGAATCTTTTCTCCTATTTGAAATGAAAGCGTTATCATTGAAGGGGGGAACTAAAGTGTTGATTGGAAAAAAGAGAAAGCTTGGCCGAAAAATTAATGAGATTCAGATCGGCGAGAAGCTCGAAATGCAAGAAACGATTGAGGATAAGGATCTTTTGCTGTATCTAGGATTAACGAATGATAACAATCCGCTCTTTATCCAGCATGATTATGCGACACTTACACCTTTTAAAAAACCAGTAGTACCTCAAATTATGCTGATGGGAATGGTAACTTCAGCTGTATCAAAATACTTGCCTGGTCCAGGAAGCTCAATCACACAATCAAACTTTCATTTTGTGAAACCTGTTTATCATTATTCAAAACTAACTTTTTTGTTTGAAATTACCGATGTAGACAGAAATAATCATTTGGTTGATATAAAAGTATCTGCAAAAAATGAAGAAGACAAGGAAGTACTGTACGCAGATCTACAAGTTTGCCCACCATATCCGCCTAAACCTATAACATCTCACACGATGGAAAACTTTTAAAACCCTTTCTGATGAAAGGGTTTTTTTAAATAATAACTTCAAGAAGCACGGAAAATGTAAAAAGTGTGTAAAGATATTGTTAAACAAGGATGAAAATTGGGTGTTTTTTGTACACACTATCAAAAAAATAGTATGATAAATTTGTAAAAGTCAGTATAAAGGGTGGGAATTTTAAATGAGCCAAAAATTACTCGTTGTAGAAGATGAAATTTCAATTTCAACATTGTTGCAGTTCAACTTAGAGCAAGCAGGATTTCAAGTAATAACAGCAATGGATGGCAAAAACGGACTAGAAAAAGCAGAACGCGAAATTCCTGACCTGATCATATTAGATCTGATGCTTCCAGAAATGGATGGACTTGAAGTATGCAAGGAGCTTCACTCAAAAAAATTAAATATACCCATTCTAATGCTAACAGCTAAAGATGATGAATTTGATAAAGTGCTGGGTCTTGAATTGGGTGCAGATGACTATATGACAAAACCTTTCCGTCCAAGAGAAGTTGTTGCAAGAGTAAAAGCAATTCTCCGCAGGACCGGTGCGACAGATACTGAAAAAAACAAAAAAGAAAAAGTAGAACATCTTCAGATCGGAGAAGTAGATATCTACCCCGAAAATTATGAAGCTTATTTTAAAGGAGAGGCCCTTGAATTAACCCCAAAAGAGTTTGAATTATTGGTTTACCTGACAAGGAACAAAGGACGCGTTCTTTCCAGGGAACAGCTTTTGTCAGCTGTTTGGAACTATGATTTTGTTGGCGATACTAGGATTGTTGATGTTCATATCAGCCATCTTCGCGATAAAATTGAGATGAATACAAGGAAACCAACCTATATCAAAACGATTAGGGGACTAGGCTATAAATTAGAGGAGCCTCAATAATGAATGAAATGAAAAACCGAGTACTCACGTTTTTTTTACTCGGGATATTATTGGTTTTTATACTTTTAGCACTCCTTATGGGCAACATTGTAAATCATACTGTTAAGGAAAAAAGGTTGCAATTTTACACGGGAGAATTAGGATTACTTGAACAAGTAATGGATGAAGAAGAAGAGTCATCTACTATTAAAAGTTTATTGAAATATGCAGCAAAGGATTTAAATGGAGACATTTATGTTCTGGATTCGAACGGAAACGTAACACATACTTCAGATGAAAATAGTCCAAAAAACATGTCCTCTCATTATTCGGAAAAGCAATCTTCAAATAAAGCACTCATTCAACAATTGGACGACGATAAAATTTATTATACGTTTGAGCGAAATCAAAAAAAAAAAGGCTATATCCAGTTAGCTGTCACAAAAGGTACGGCAGAAGATGAAGAAAGATCCATCTGGATGATGATGTCTATCGGTTTTCTAGCTTGTTTTATGATCATCCTATATGTATCTATTAAAGTTATTCATAAAATTGTACGCCCAGTTGAAGAGGCAACCAGAACGGCAAAAGAGCTCGCCAAAGGAAATTTTAAAGCTAGAACATTCGAGTATTATGGAGAAGATATTGGTGAACTCAACTATTCACTAAATGTTCTGGCGCGAAATCTTAAAAAAATGACAAAGTCTCAAGAATCTCAGCATGATCGGCTTACGACATTGATTGAAAACATGGGCAGCGGCTTAATTTTGATTGATTCTAACGGGTACATTAATCTGGTGAATAAAGCATTTAAAGAATTGTTTAAAGAGCATGCTGGCTATTGGACAGGGCATTTATTTTATGAAGTTTTTCCGCATACTGAAATTAAAGATATTGTAAAAGAAACCTATTTAACAGAAATGAATGTTAAAAAGATTGTGGTCATTCCGATTCATATTGAGCGTAAACACTTTGAAGTTTACAGTGCTCCTGTCTTAGATGTAAAAGGTAAGCTAAGAGGGATCGTACTTGTCTTCCATGACATAACGGAATTAAAAAAGCTCGAGCAGGTCAGAAAGGATTTTGTTGCGAACGTATCTCATGAACTGAAAACCCCCATCACATCTTTAAAAGGTTTTGCAGAAACCCTATTAGATGGAGCTGGGGAGAACGAAGAATATCGCAATAAGTTTTTAACGATTATTTTGAATGAGAGTGACCGCCTTCAAGCTTTGATACAAGATCTCTTGGATCTCTCAAAAAGTGAACAAGGATTTAACCTGGAATTACAAAGTGTTAACGTGGAGCAATTGGCTAACGAAAGCCTTGAGATCTTAATGCCAAAGGCTGAAAAGAAACATATCTCACTATCTCTAAATGTATCGGGTATTCCGATGATTGAAGGAGATGCCCCTCGTCTAAAACAAATTATTATCAATCTCGTATCAAACAGTCTCAACTACACACCAGCTGGTGGATCAATCACTATACAAGTAAACGAAACGAAGGAGCATGTGATACTGATTGTTAAAGATACAGGGATCGGGATTAAAGAGAGTGAGATCCCCCGAATATTTGAGCGGTTCTACCGGGTAGATAAAGCAAGAAGCAGGAATTCAGGCGGGACAGGACTTGGTCTTGCGATTGTCAAGCATCTCGTGGAAGCGCATCAGGGCACAATAAAAGTAGAAAGCAAGGTAGGAAAAGGTTCTCAATTTACAATTCAATTCCCTAAAAAGATAGAGTGTTAAGGTGTACAATCCTATCACTTCCTTAGCGAGAGCTCACTATAGCTCCTCGCTTTTTTTACGTCTAAAAAGTAATAGCAATTATATAAAAGAGTTAATGATCAAAGGAAATCTAATCTTAAATATGGGAATTTTAAAGAAGAGTTAAAATTAGGGGATCCTCATTAAAATAGAAAATGGGTGAAAAGAAAATTTTATGGGTGGAGGTTCATAATTGAATGAATGATAGAGAAGTAAGAGAGCAAACTTTTTGGTTCCCTGGACGTTGGATGGGGGGACTCTCATTAATTATAGGACCACTTTTATTACTAACCGCTTCTCTTCTTAGGATAGAGTTTCATTTTTTCTATGACGCTCAACTTGCTGCCTATGCAGAGCACCCTATCCTCATCACTGCTAGTTACAGTTGTTTTGTGCTTGGTTGTATCCTTCTCTGGCCAGGAGTTATTACTTTAGTAAGATTCATAGGACAGTGGTATGTTTACAATCATTGGTTTAATAGGACGTGTTTTTCATGGCGGCATTGATCACTTAGCCTTCCAGCTTGTAAATGTACAAAGTCTTGAGCTTGCGAAAAACGCAGTAAATGATTCGTATCAAGTGTTCCATATCATTCGTTACTTTAATGGCTGGATGATGGCAGGGTGGGTACTACTTGCAATCGGCGCATATCGTTCACACACTTTAGGTTTAATTCGCTCAATAGCATTGGCTTCCATGTTTTTCTTACCTTTGGGGACTTTAAAAGGCACAAGACTGGAATCCCCATTTATTTTATTTGGACTCTGCGTAGCTTTGGTACCACTTGGTATTAAAGTGTTACGTGAAGGGCCACCACTTTCTCGTAAAGCAAAATTTTGGACGTTCATATTCATTATTGGTGAGATAGCATTCATTGTATTATCCATCCTTTTTCCAGAAACCATGAGACGCTAACGTTGAATTTAGAATCTCATTTCAACATTCAACGCTAACAAAACTATTTTAAAAGCGGGGAATGATCCACTCGTTCCTTCTTTTTTGTTTCTTTTAGTCGACATGATACAATAGATGATAGAGAAATGTCCTCAGGAGGTAACGGACTTGGGAAAAAATAAATTAGTTTTAGTAGATGGAAATAGTATTGCCTATAGAGCGTTTTTTGCTTTGCCGCTGTTAAACAATGATAAGGGTGTTTATACGAATGCGGTGTATGGTTTTACACAAATGCTTCTTAGAATCTTAGAAGATGAAAAGCCTACACATATGCTGGTAGCTTTTGATGCGGGAAAAACAACATTTCGCCATAAAACGTTTGGTGAATATAAGGGTGGCCGCCAAAAAACACCGCCGGAACTTTCAGAGCAGTTCCCTTTTATCAGACAGTTGCTGGATGCTTTTAAGATTAAGAGATATGAACTTGAAAATTTTGAAGCGGACGACATCATCGGAACACTCGCTTCACAAGCCGCAGATGGCAACTGGGATGTAAAAGTATTTACAGGGGATAAAGATTTACTGCAGCTTGTAACACCCGATGTAGAAGTTGTTCTAACGAGAAAAGGGATAACAGAAGTAGAGGCTTATAACGTCGAGCAAGTAAACGAGCGATACGGCATTACCCCTGATCAGATCATAGATATGAAAGGTCTGATGGGGGATCCTTCCGATAATATTCCTGGTGTTCCGGGTGTAGGGGAAAAAACCGCCATCAAACTTATCAAAGAATATGGCTCAATTGAAAAGGTATTAGATTCAATCGATAAGATTTCTGGAGCCAAATTAAAAGAACGCCTAACAGAAAATAAAGAGCAGGCATTAATGAGTAAGGAGCTTGCGACCATTACAAAAGAAGCACCGATTGAGGTTGGTTTAGAAGATACGAATTATGAAGGGTATGAAAACCAGTCTGTTTTTCCTTTGTTTAAAGAGCTTGGTTTCCAATCTTTGCTGGAACGTTTAGGCGGAGACGAAGAACTTTTACCTGAGATTGAAAAAGAAGAATTAAATTTTCAAAGAGTTTCTTCGATTAATTCTGAAATGCTGAAGAGTCCATCTGCTTTAGTTGTAGAAACGCTTACTGAGGATTATCATAAAGCTGAAATTCAAGGTTATGCGATAAGCAATGAAAACGGAACGTATTATATTTCCAAAAGTCTAGCTGAAGGTTCCGATGAATTTAGAGAATGGCTTGAAGATAAGGAACAAAGAAAAAGGATGTTTGACGCTAAAAGAGCGCATGTAGCTTTAAATGGGCAAGGGATTCAACTCAAAGGCATCGATTTTGATATTCAGCTAGCTTCTTATCTTTTAAATCCGTCGGAGTCATTAGACGAAGTAGCTGATGTTGCAAAGCAGTATGGAAAGTTAAACGTTGATTCAAATGAGAAGGTATATGGAAAAGGAGCAAAGAAAAAACTGCCTGAAGAAGATATTCTTGCAGAGCACCTTAGCCGAAAGGCACATGCTATCTTCTCGTTAACCGATGTGTTAGCAGATAAATTAAAAGAAAATGAACAAAGCAACTTGTTCTATGATTTAGAGATGCCATTGGCTTTGGTACTTGCAAAAATGGAAGAGATCGGTGTGAAGGTTAAAGCGGATACCCTTAGAGAAATGGGAACTGATTTAGAAGCTCAGCTTTCACAGCTTGAAAAAGATATACATGAACTTGCAGGTGTTTCATTTAATATTAATTCACCAAAACAGCTTGGTGAGATTCTTTTTGAAAAATTAAATCTGCCTGTAATTAAAAAAACCAAAACGGGCTATTCTACCTCCGTTGATGTATTAGAAAAACTAGAAGGCAAACATGAAATTATTAATAAAATTCTTATTTACCGCCAGTTAGGAAAGCTTAGATCCACCTATATTGAAGGCTTGTTAAAAGTAGTCCATGAGGATACAGGGAAAATTCATACTCGTTTTAACCAAGTGCTGGCACAGACGGGGCGTCTAAGTTCGATCGATCCAAACCTGCAGAACATACCGATTCGTCTGGAAGCAGGAAGAAAAATCAGACATGCTTTTGTACCATCACAGCCAGGGTGGAAGATTTTAGCTGCGGATTATTCTCAGATCGAACTTCGTGTACTCGCTCATATTTCTCAGGATGAAAACTTGATGGAAGCATTCCAAAGCGAAATGGATGTTCACACGAAAACAGCTATGGATGTTTTTAATGTGAAAAAGGACGAAGTAACTTCTGAGATGCGAAGGCACGCAAAAGCTGTTAACTTTGGAATCGTTTATGGAATCAGTGATTATGGATTGTCTCAAAGCTTAGGAATTACGAGAAAAGAAGCTGGAGAGTTTATTAAATCTTATCTGGAGAGTTTCCCGGGTGTACAGCAATATATGAAGGATAGCATTGTAGAAGCTAAACATAACGGATATGTTTCAACGTTGCTTCATCGCCGCCGTTACCTGCCTGAGATCAACAGCAGAAACTTTAATTTGCGAAGTTTCGCAGAACGGACTGCAATGAATACACCTATTCAAGGAACAGCCGCTGATATTATTAAGAAAGCCATGGTTGATATGGACAAACGTCTCCTTGAAGAAAAACTCGAAGCAAAAATGCTGTTAACGGTTCATGATGAATTGATCTTTGAAGCACCAGAAAATGAGATTGAAAAACTGAAGAAAGTCGTCTGTGATGTTATGGAACATGCAGTCCAACTAGATGTACCTCTGAAAGTCGATGTAAGCTATGGCGACTCATGGTATGAAGCGAAATAAATAAAAAACAGCATCCCCAAATCCCTTGGGGTGCTGTTTTTCATAGTAAAGTGTGGTGAAACGTGTGCCTGAATTACCTGAAGTTGAGAATGTAAAAAATACACTCAACCAATTTCTACCCGGAAAAGTCATTAAGGAAGTAAAAATCTTTTGGAATAATATCATCAAGCATCCAGAAACAGAAGAATTCGTTTTAAGGCTAAAAGGCCAGAGTTTTGAAGAAGTGTACAGAAGAGGAAAGTTCCTGGTCTTTTATCTTAATGAAGATTCTCTTGCTTCTCATCTCAGGATGGAAGGAAAATACGGGCTGTTTAACAGTGAAGAACCTGCTGATAAACATACACACGTGATCTTTTCTTTTACAGATGGGACAGAACTCAGATATAGAGATGTCCGTAAATTTGGTACTATGCATCTCTATCCTAAGGGTACAGAGGAAAATCATCTTCCCTTACGTACGTTAGGTGTTGAACCTTTATCGGATTCTCTTACAGCGGGACTTATGAAAAAATTATTCTTGAAAACAAAACGTAACATTAAAGCAGCGCTTCTCGATCAAACTTTCATAGCAGGACTCGGGAACATCTATGTGGACGAAGTATTATTTCAGGCAAAAATCCATCCTGAAACACCAGCAAATGAATTATCCATACACAAGCTAAAAAAATTGAAGAATGCCATTACGGAAACATTAGCTGAATCCGTAAAACATGGTGGAAGTACGATTCGTTCCTACACGAATTCGATGGGTGAAGCAGGGGGATTTCAGCTTAAGCTTTTCGTTTATGGAAGAAAGAACGAGCCTTGCCGGATATGCGGGAACGAGATCGAGCGCATGGTTGTTGCAGGGAGAGGTACTCACATTTGTAAGAACTGTCAAAAATAAACCAATTTTATACTCCTTTCATATACTGCTCTTACCGTTAACTGAAAGGAGTACAGGGACATGGTGGCTTACTCATTTGTATTATTGGCACTGGCCGTCAGCCTGGACAGTTTTGGAGCAGGATTAACGTATGGAATGAAATCCATTAAAATTCCTTTTCGCTCGATACTAATCATCGCCATTTGTTCAGCAGTTACCTTCTTACTTTCAATGTTTCTTGGATTTACGCTAGAACGATTTATCACTCCAAAAACAGGTGAGATTTTAGGCGGCCTCATTCTTCTCGGAATCGGCATCTACTCTTTATGGCAGGTTTTTTTACCAGAGAAAGAAAACATTGAAACAGAACCAAAAAATTTAGTGCTTTTCGAAATAAAATCGCTGGGAATAGTGATCCATATTTTAAAAAAACCTGTCATGGCTGATATAGATAAATCAGGTTCCATTACTGGATGGGAAGCGGTTCTGCTGGGTATTGCATTGTCACTCGATGCTTTCGGAGCGGGAATAGGAGCTGCCTTGATCAATCTTTCGCCTCTATTGACTACAGCATCCATTGCAGTAATGAGTGCTTTGTTCTTATGGGGCGGTATGGCATTGGGGTTATATTTTTTTAATAATACGAATTGGATGAAACGTTTATCTGTTTTGCCAGGCATTCTACTGATTGTTATGGGTTTATTAAGAATGTAACAGGAGGAAAACCATTGATTATAGGATTAACAGGCGGAATCGCAACCGGAAAATCTACAGCCAGTCGTATCTTAAGCGAACAAGGGATACCTGTCATAGATGCTGATCTTATTGCAAGAGAAGTTGTTATGCCTGAAAAAGATGCTTACAAAAAAATCATTGCGTTTTTTGGAGATGAAATTCTTTTAGCTGATAAAACTTTAAACAGAGCAAAATTAGGAGAAATCATTTTTAATGACGCTGAAAAACGACAAAAGTTGAATGAAATCGTTCACCCGGCTGTACGGAAAGAAATGAAAAACCAGGCTGAACGATATTTGAGCAGGGGTAATCCTTTAGTGGTCATGGATATCCCTTTATTATTTGAGAGTAAACTTACCCATATGGTTGATAAAACATGGCTGATTTATACTCATCCAAACATTCAGCTTAAACGTTTAATGGAGCGGGATGGCTATACGGAAGAACAAGCTTTATCAAGGATAACAGCTCAGATGCCTATTGATGAGAAAAAAGAGTTAGCTGATGTTGTGATTGAAAATAATGAAACAATAGAAGAATTAAAACAAAAATTAATTCTTCAACTTCAAGAAGTTATGAACACTGACTCCAAAATATAATTATGTAAGAAAACGGTCCTCGGCAGAGGACCTTTTTTTGTTATTGAGTCTGATTTGCGAGGAATTAGGTCTTCTTATTTAGGAATTACGTCTAAATCAAGATTATTAGGTCAAATTCGAAATAAACACCGTAACAAAACTTGAAATCTCCACCCACCGTAAAAGGAAGGCTCAATTCAAAAAGCAGCCTTTTTTTCACCAATTCGTGCCTCTTTTTTGCCTAATTTCAATAAAAGTGTGTTCTTTTTAACGTGTATTATGATATACTAATTGCAGAGAGAGACTCTATAAAGTATAACACATTGGAAGGAGCAGCTTCATGAAAGCAAAAATTGCAATTAATGGCTTGGGGAGAATCGGAAGAATGGTCTTCCGCAAAATGATGGAGAATGATGATTTCGAGGTTGTAGCTGTTAATGCCAGCTATCCAGCAGAAACACTTGCTCATATGATTAAATACGATTCCATACATGGGACTTTTCCAGGAGATGTTGTAGCTGCAGAAGATGCCCTTTTTATTAATGGAAAAAAAGTAATATTAGTAAATTCCCGCGATCCTCGTGAGTTACCTTGGGGTGATCTAGGAATTGATATCGTAATAGAAGCGACTGGAAAATTTGTATCACAAGAAACAGCTGGACTTCATATAGATGCCGGTGCTAAAAAAGTAATCATCACAGCTCCAGGCAAGAATGAAGATATTACAATTGTTATGGGCGTAAATGACAGCGATTACATTTCGTCAGAACACCATATCATTTCGAATGCTTCATGTACGACTAACTGTCTCGCCCCTGTTATAAAAGTACTGGATGATCAGTTCGGCGTTCAATCAGGTATGATGACAACGGTACATGCTTATACAAATGATCAAAAAAATATAGATAACCCGCACAAGGACTTAAGACGTGCCCGTGCATGCGGAACATCTATCATTCCAACTTCAACAGGAGCAGCTAAAGCGATTGCGAAAGTACTTCCGCATCTAGAAGGTAAATTGAATGGAATGGCACTTAGAGTTCCTACACCAAATGTATCCTTAGTAGATGTGGTGATAGAGTTAAAAACACCTGTATCAAAAGACCAAGTGAATCATGCATTCCAATCTGCCGCTGATGGATCCATGAAAGGCGTTTTGGGATACAGTGATCTTCCTTTAGTGTCGATTGATTACAACGGAAATGAAAACTCTTCTATTGTAGATGGATTATCAACGATGGTTATGGATGGTAATAAAGTTAAAGTATTAGCTTGGTATGATAATGAATGGGGCTATTCTTGCCGAGTGGTTGATTTAGCGAAGCTTGTAGCAAATGCTCTTTACAGCGAAATGCCTTTAGAAAAGAACGCATCTGTTTCCTAAAGATTATAATGTGTAAGATTTAGAAGCCGGGAATTTCCCCCGGCTTCTTTACGTTTGGCGCAATATGCATTTTCAAAAAAACTATTTAAAAAATTTACCTTGAGTTATTGCAAATCATTTTTAAAAGAAGTATACTATGTTTCGTGAACTTCAAATAAAGCAAACTAAGGCATTGAATGCTACTTAAAGGGTTAGGACCTCTTTGGACTAACTTGCCCCCGTGGTAGATGTTCGATACCGCATGCTTGAAGGCATGATTATTTTTAAAAGGGGGACTATGCTAATGGATACAATGGGAAGACACGTAATTGCTGAGTTATGGGGTTGTGATTCTGAAAAATTAAATGACATGAAGTTTATTGAAGAGACATTTGTAGATGCTGCATTGAAAGCTGGTGCAGAAATTCGTGAGGTGGCTTTTCATAAATTTGCTCCGCACGGTGTAAGTGGAGTAGTCATTATTTCTGAATCTCATCTAACTATTCACAGTTTTCCTGAGCATGGTTATGCAAGTATTGATGTTTATACGTGTGGAGATCGTATTGATCCCAACGTAGCTGCTGATTATATTTCAGAAGCGTTAGGCGCTAAAAAACGTGAAAATCTGGAAGTTCCTCGTGGAATGGGTCCAGTCGCCTTTACCAAATCAAAAGTTACTGCTCAATAATTTAAACAGAATGTAAGCGGGGTGTGAAATTTCACACCTCTTTTTTATTTTTTCTGTTTTGAGCCTTTAATTTATATATAATAGAGAAAAATGCGATATAAATTATGTTGTTTTGGAGGATTGCTATGTTTAGAAAGCTTCAAAATCTACTGGGAAATCACGCAGAAACGAGCGAACGTCATGTGGACGAAAGGCTTCAAACCCATTACTTTAAAGCTAGCAAGACAAAAGTGATGAACGAATTAAAACAAATCTTAGAAGAAGAAACAAACTTTAAAGAGCTAGCGTTTTCTGAGGAGAGGGGAGAAGTAACCTTTGAGGTAAAAAAACCTAAAAATGCTTTTGTTGTCGTAAGTATAGTTACTGTTAGACACAATCACACAGCCGTAGACCTGAATGTTTCAACGGAGTCTGCTCTGCCTCTTAATTTTGGCTATAACCAGCGTCTAGTAACAAGTATATATGAAAGATTAAAACAAAGACTTCCATTTTTGGGGACAGCTATGGCTGAAAATTTATAGGAATAGCTTGTCACAAACCTCCCTTTTCTTTAAGATAGATATAGAATAGAAAATTTTTTGGGGATGATTACAATGAGGTGTCCTTCTTGCCAACATAATGGAACAAAAGTGCTTGATTCCAGACCTGTACATAGCGGCCGTTCCATTCGCAGAAGACGGGAATGTGAAGATTGCAGCTATAGATTTACAACATTTGAAACGGTAGAACAAACACCGCTTATCATTGTTAAAAAGGGCGGGGAAAGAGAAGAATTCAGCCGCGAAAAGATCCTTAGAGGGCTTATTAAAGCATGTGAAAAGAGACCTGTCCCCTTAGAAACACTTGAAAATATAGTGGATAATATAGAAAAAGAACTAAGAAACAGTGGTACGTCTGAGGTTTCCAGCACAGCAGTCGGAGAACAGGTGATGGAACATCTCTCAAAAACGGATGAGGTCGCTTATGTTAGATTCGCCTCTGTTTATCGCCAGTTTAAAGATATTAATGTTTTTATTCAAGAACTTAAGGAACTGATTAACAAAGATGAGCGTTAAAGCTTCAGTTGAACAGCTATAACGCTCTTTTATCGTAATAGCGCAACTTTGGCTGACGGATAAACAGAACGTCAGCCACCTTTCTTTCATAGTTAAGAGAATTTTACGCATACAAAGGGTGAAAACGATGACGGTACATTTTCAGGAAGTAGTGCCCGTTGATACTTATTCCGTCCAGTGCAAAGGCTTATTGAATGAGGTTGATCAAAACGTACTTACTTTGCTCTATCAGCCATTAATTGGCGCATTTGCACATAGCTTATATTTAACGTTATGGTCTGAAGCTAAAATGAAACACAGTCCCAAAAAACATCAGCATCTCATGAACGTAACGCAATTTTCTTTAAAAGATATATTGACCGGAAGAAAAAAGCTTGAGGCGATCGGATTGTTAAAGACGCTGAAAAAAGAGGGTGAGGACGCGAGGGAATATCTCTATGATCTACAGATGCCCCTTTCTCCAAAAGCATTCTTTACAGATGGTTTCCTTAGTATCTATTTATTCAATCGACTTGGGCAAACCAAGTTTAATGAGATCAGGGAATCCTTTTTAATTCCGCAAGTAGATTCAACCGGCTTTACTGACGTAACGGCATCATTTAGTGATGTCTTTACCTCCTTGCATCCTTCTGAAATGACTTCAAGGAGTTACGCTGAAATCAATGAGAAGGTTACTTCTGAAAATGTTTCATATTTAGAAAAGGGAGTAGAGAGCAAGGTTAACTTAGGTGAGTCTGACTTTGACTTTGAAGCAATGGCTAATCAAATTTCAACATTTGTTGTTCCGAAAGAAGTAATAACACCAAAACTTAAAGAAGCTATCTATAAACTAGCTTATATCTATCAGCTTGAGCCGATGGACATGAGCAGACAGATACAAAATGTGTATTATTCTACAGGGGATATTACAGTTGAAGATCTGCAAAGAGAGATTCAAAAGTGGTATCGATTTGAACATGAAGAGGGACTGCCTGTACTCGCTTTAAGGACACAGCCTGTGCACCTTAAAGCACTTCAAGGAATGACACCAAAATCAAAAGAGGAAGAACTTATTAAATACTTTGAAGAAGTTTCACCGTTTCATCTGTTAGAAGATTATAGCGGAACAACTCCTTCTGAAGTTGATTTGAAGCTTGTTGCCTATTGCATGTTAGATCAAAACTTAACACCTGGTGTAACAAATGTTTTATTAGATTATGTCTTATCAGGAAATGACATGAAACTTGCCAAGGGACTAATAGAACGCATATCATCACATTGGGCTCGGAAAAAGGTACAGACAGTTCCAGAAGCGATGGCGCTTGCGCGTGAGGAAAAAAGAAAAGCAAAAGAATGGCAAGAAAAGAAAACATCAAAACCTAAGTATTACAATCGAGATCAAAAGCCAAATGTGTCTGTTCCGGATTGGCTGAAACCAGAAAAAAATCAGTCAGCAGAAGATAAAAGCAGCAACACGGCAAATGAAGATGAAAATCGTAAGTGGCTTGAAAGTTTGTTAAATAATTCGAAATAAGGGGGGAATGAACGTGGAATCAATAAAGGAATCTGTGAAGCAAATGCCGGGATTTGATAAATTTCAGGAAAAATTTGAATCAATGAAACAACAAGTCCTTACAGATCCAAAAGTGATGCGTTTTTTAAGAGAAAACCCTGATATTTCAGATGCTCATGCAGCAAAATTATTATCTAGTTTTTATACGTTTAAAAATGAACAGCAGGCATGCAGCAATTGTCCTGGTCTAGAAAAGTGTCCGAACTTGATGCAAGGTTATCGGTCAGAGCTTACAAGAGTGAGACAGACTGTGGAACTCCGGTACAAGCCTTGTGAGCTGAAGGTACACGATGAACAGAAAAAATCGATGGCATCACTCATTAAGAGTTATTTTATACCAAAAGAGATCTTGGGTGCTACGTTCGATCGTCTTTATACACATACCGTTGATGATACGAGACGGAATGCGATTTCTAAAGCGTATGAGTTCGTACAGATGGCGGGAACCAACCAGCAGGTAAAAGGAATCTATTTCTATGGAAAGTTCGGTGTAGGGAAAACTTATCTTCTTGGAGCAATCGCCAATGGTCTTGCTGAAAAAGGTATTCATTCACTGATGGTCCATACACCGGAATTTTTACGAGAGATGAAGCAATCTCTTTCCGATGGAAGTTTTGACACTAAAATGGAACTCTTAAAGACCGTTCCTGTGCTGATGCTTGATGATATCGGAGCAGAGAACATGACGAACTGGGTTCGTGATGAGATTATCGGGGTCATCCTTCAATATCGAATGATGGAAAGGCTACCAACTCTTTATACATCGAATTGTGATTTTGACATGCTGCAGCAGCATTTATCATACTCGCAAAAGGGTGGGCTTGATGAGGTGAAAGCTCTAAGAATCATGGAGCGCATTAAGCATCTCAGTACGCCTGTTTTCATGGGTGGCAATAAAAATTTCCGAGAAGAATTTTAATAGACTTTCTGTCCGTAAACACGGGCAGGGGGTCTTTTTTTATGCTGTTTTTCCTTTTCTTTTGCCTTACAAGCTGTGTCTTCTAGTAAAAATATGATAGGATAAATACATAAGAAATTCGATTCGGAGGTTACCGATGAGTATTGAACCTATTTTACAAAAAGCCTTAGATGGAGAACGATTATCTGTTGAAGATGCCGTTAAACTATATGAAAGTGATGAAGTAGAACGTATGGGAGAAGTTGCTGACATCATTATGAAAAGGTGGCACCCAGATCCTGTTACTACTTTTGTAATTGGACGCAACGTGAACTACACAAACTTTTGTGATACATATTGCAGATTTTGTGCCTTTTACCGTCCTCCTGGAAGTGAAGAAGGATATGTACTGGATGATGAAATTATTTTTCAAAAAATCCAGGAAACGGTTGATGTTGGCGGTACAGAAATATTAATGCAGGGTGGAACGAACCCCAACCTGCCGTTTAGCTATTATACGAATCTATTAAGAGAGATTAAAAAGCGCTTTGATATTACGATGCATTCTTTCTCGCCAGCTGAAGTGTGGAAGATGGTTGAGGTATCAGGATTATCATTGGAAGAGGTTCTTCGGGAATTAAAAGAAGCGGGTCTTGACTCACTGCCTGGCGGAGGAGCGGAGATTCTTGATGATCGTACACGGAAAAAAATCAGCAGATTAAAAGGTTCATGGACTGAGTGGATCGATTGTATGAAAACAGCTAAAAAAGTAGGTCTGCATTCAACGGCTACGATGGTTATCGGATTTGGGGAAACGTTTGAGGAAAGAGCTCTTCATTTACAGAGAGTACGGGATGCTCAAGATGAAACGAACTGCTTCCTTGCTTTTATCTCTTGGACTTTCCAACCGGATAATACCAATATGAAAGCTGAAAAAACGACACCTAGAGAATATCTGAAGAATGTGGCCATCTCGCGAATTTTCTTGGATAACATTCCAAACTTCCAATCTTCATGGGTAACGATGGGACCTGAAGTTGGTAAAAAATCTCTTCATTACGGATGCAACGACTTTGGAAGTACGATGATGGAGGAGAACGTTGTTTCTGCTGCAGGAACGACGCATAAAGTAAACACGAACTTAACACTTCGTCTTATCCGTGAAGCAGGGAAAATTCCTGCTCAGCGAAACACGAAATACGAAATTCTTCGTACTTTTAAAGATGAAGAGAACGCGGAAAAAGATTTTGTTATGCAAAACTAATACAAGAACACCTGACAGCATTTCTTCAATGTGTCAGGTGTTTTTTTAGTTCAGATACCGTTATGACATTTGTCACAGCGGTATTTTTTTATTGCACGTATTCTGTAAGTGTGAAATGTAAGGGGGAATGAAGATGGCTCAACTGCAAAGAAAGACGAATAAGAAAGTAAAGGTGAAAAAAGAAAATGAATTGCTAGGAACACTCCTTTCCGTTATGGGTGTGGGTCTGTTTATCGTTTTGTCGTGGGGCGCTGTTTACTTGCTGTATCTATCTAGATAGGAGGTTTTAAAGATGCATATGCATAAATACGAAAAAATTTGGCTTTGGTCGGGAGCAGTATGTTTAACGGTCTTTTTATTAATTGTAGGTGTCTCAGCTTATGCGATGGGCAATCAGCCTCCTAGCCATATGGAAACAATCGACCCTAAAGAAGCGGCTGTAACAGCACCATTCGATAAACCTAGAATGACGAAGGTCGGTGACCAGGAGTATGAAGCTATTATGTTAGCGCAAGCTTTCACATTTACACCTTCTAAAATGACCGTTCCTAAAGGATCTACCGTTCATTTTAAAGTGACGAGTACAGATGTTGTTCATGGTTTCCAGATTCCTTCAACAAATGTAAACATGATGGTAACCCCAGGATATGTGAGCAAAATTTCATATACTTTTGAGGAACCTGGCAAATATCTTATTCTTTGTAATGAATATTGTGGAGTAGGTCATCAAGTAATGGCGGTGACATTGGAGGTGATGTCATGATTGATAAAAGAGATGCAAAGTTAAGTCTGTTTTTTTTAAGTATTAGTTTTCTGGCTTTATTTATAGGTGCCATAGCAGGTCTGTTACAGACACTGGTGAGAAGCGGAACGATCGAGCTTCCGCTATCAATCGGATATTATCAATTGTTAACGGCACATGGTGTTTTATTAGCACTTATATTTACAACTTTCTTTATCGTTGGCTTTTTATATGCGGGAATAAGCAAAACGATGGGAGCACTTTATGATGTTCCAAGAAGAACGGGATGGCTTGGCTTTGTCATGATGACTTTTGGAACGATCTTAGCAACCATCTTTATTCTGTTGAACAAAGCTACTGTGCTTTATACGTTCTACGCTCCGCTGCAGGCATCACCGTGGTTTTATGTAGCACTCGTTCATGTCGTAGTAGGGAGTTGGCTATGCGCTTTCTCCATGTGGAATCAGTATTATATTTGGAAGAAAAAAACGAATAACAAACTGTCGCCTCTGTTTAGCTACATGGCTGTTATGACGATGGCCTTATGGTTTATTGCAACTTTAGGTGTTGCTGCTACCATCCTCCTGCAGTTCATTCCCTGGTCGATCGGCTGGGTAGATAAGATTGATATCTTAATCAGCCGGACGCTGTTCTGGTACTTTGGGCACCCACTCGTGTATTTTTGGCTTCTTCCCGCTTATATGTGCTGGTATGTGGTCATTCCAAAAATTATTGGAGGAAAAATATTCAGTGATGCATTAGCAAGGCTTGCCTTCGTGCTCTTTCTTTTATTTAGTATTCCAGTAGGCTTTCACCATCAGCTATTAGAACCTGGTATCTCGCATTCATGGAAGTTTTTCCAAGTCGTTCTTACATTTATGGTAATCGTTCCTTCATTAATGACTGCATTTTCTATGTTTGCCGTTTTTGAAACAGCAGGCAGGAAAAAAGGTGCAAGAGGTCTTTTTGGGTGGGTAAAAGTTTTACCATGGAAAGATGTACGTTTCTTTGCGCCGATGATGGGTATGCTGATTTTTGTACCCGCAGGGGCTGGGGGAATCATTAACGCGAGTCACCAATTAAACCAGGTTATTCATAATACCTTATGGGTAACTGGACACTTTCATCTAACAGTAGCTTCAACGGTTGCACTTACTTTTTTCGGGATCGCCTATTGGCTTGTTCCATATCTGAGTGGAAGAACGCTAACGCCACAAATGAATAAACTTGGAATCATTCAGACAATCATGTGGACGATAGGGATGGCCTTTATGTCAGGTGCCATGCATGTAGTAGGTCTGTTTGGAGCACCACGTAGAACTGCTTATACGACATACTCCGATCATCCTCAAGCCTTGGACTGGGTCCCTTACCAAGCAGCGATGGCGATCGGAGGGACGATTCTTTTTCTAGCGATCTTACTATTGATCTATATCATTGGATATCTCGCTTTTAAAGCACCAATAGGGGAGATGGATTTTCCACTTGGTGAGGTAGAAGAGAAAGCGACATCTACTCCAATCATTCTAGAGAATTGGAAGCTCTGGGTAGGCATTTCTGCGGCATTAATCTTCATTGCTTATACGCTGCCATTTTGGCATATGATCGAACATGGACCACCAGGATCCCCAGGTTATAAATTTTGGTAAGTAAAAAGCTTGCAAACTTCATCAAGTTTGCAAGCTTTTCTTTTTTTGTAAGGAAAGAGCTGTCCAGTTTATATGGTTGTAAAAATCAGCTATTTGATTTCCGGTGGTCATGACTTCATATAAAACAGAAACAACACGTTTATCCAATATACTATATAAAAGGTCTTTATGATTTGTATCATATACTGCACATTGGGAACCCTTGGAGTCTTTTAATCGTTTGATTTCCTTAAACGTATGAATGCCGGGAAAAGGAAAAGACTCGTGAAGAATCCAAATCTCTTCAGAGATCGCAAGGGATAATGCAGCATAGATAAAAGATAAAGGCTTCAATCCTTTGTAAAAAGGCGTTAGAATTCGCGCAGAATCTTTTACATAAGGCAAATAAGCGCGGGGCTGTTCGGTTATTACAATGATTTCTTTGAAATAGGGGGTAAGTTCGATGATTATGCGGACGACTGCTGATTTATCACCGTATGATAATGGATTAGATTTGCTGGGCTCGGTAAGTATGACTGCTGCAGTCATTTAGAATCTCTCCTTTTTATAAAGGGTAAAACAAACTTTCAATCTAAGATGTATCAAAAATCACACTTTGTTCACCGTTCAAGTGATTTAAATCACACTTATATGTCATTAAGTGGATTATAATGGAAATACGAGAAGCGGGGAGGTTTAAAGATGGGAGCCTGCAAACAGCAACAAAATTTTTGTTCTTATCAAAATACAGACGTTTTTTCTAAAAATGCCTTTCAATATTTAGAAGGTATTATGTATCCAAAGAAAGTAGAAACCGGTCAATTTTTATTTTTGGATCATGATACAGCTGACAAATTGTTTTATTTACGAAAAGGGCAAATTAAAATTACGAAGGTGACTGAAGAAGGAAAAGAACTAGTTCTTTATATTTTCCAAGAAGGTGATCTAATCGGTGAACTGGGGGTTTCGTCAGTTTCTCGGTATAATTACAGCGCAAAAGCTACCAGAAATTGTGATGTGGGGGTTATTCAGCAAAAAGATCTGGAAACGATCATTTGGCAGCATGGTGAAGTAGCCGTTGAATTCATGAAGTGGATGAGTAACATGCATGGGATAACCCGCTCGAAATTTAGAGATCTTATGCTGTATGGAAAAAAGGGTGCCTTGTGCTCAACCTTAATCAGACTTGCTAATTCTTATGGAAAAATGACCTCTACAGGAATCGCTCTTTCACAGCATTTTACAAACACTGATTTGGCAGAGCTTATAGGAACATCTCGTGAGACAGTTAACCGAATGTTAAGTCAGCTGAAAAAAGAAGGTATTGTGACTTTTGAAGCTGGAGGGATGATCAAAATTATCGATTTAGCTTATTTAAAAGAAGCATGCAGCTGTGAGGACTGTCCTCTAGAAATCTGCAGGATATAAGGCTTGTTAAGAATCCCAAACAATTGGGATTTTTTTCTTTTTGAATTTACTATTTGAATTTTCCTTAAATTAAGAATATTGTGTATAATATAAGAGTATTTAGAATAAGGGGGAAAAGTAATGAACATGAAACAAAAATTAAAATGGGGTGTAATCGGATTATCTGCAATATTTATGACTGCATGTGGTGTAGAATCTGGTTCGGATGCTGGTACTAGTTCTGATTCTAAAGCATTAACAATTGGAACAGATGCCGCATATGCTCCTTTTGAATCATTAGAGGGAGAAAAGATTGTTGGGTTTGATGTGGACATGCTTGACGCAGTGATGAAGGAAGCGGGTCTCAAGTATAAAATGAAGAACACTGGGTGGGAACCACTTTTTATTGCATTAAAAAATAAAGAGGTAGATGCAGGGATATCTGCCATTACCATTAATGATGATCGTAAGAAAACCTACGATTTTTCTTCGCCGTATTTTGAATCTATCAATATGATACTTACGAAAGAAGGCTCTTCGATTAAGAGCGCAAAAGATTTACAAGGGAAAAAAGTAAGTGTTCAAAACGGTACGACTGGTCAGGAAGCGTTAGAAAAAATGTTTGGGAAGAGCGGAAATATTAAAAAGTTTGAAAATAACACTTTAGCTATTCAAGCTTTATTAAATGGAGAAGTAGAAGCGGTTGTAGCTGATAATGCGGTTGTGCAGGAATACGCGAAAAATAATCCTGATAAAAAGCTCGTCGCCATCAACGATCCAGAAAATTTTGAGAGTGAATTCTACGGCATTATCTTTCCAAAAGACGGTGAGCATCAAGATGAAGTCAACAAAGCTTTGAAAAAAATCATTGAAAATGGAAAGTATGCTGAAATCTATAAAAAATGGTTTGGTGAAGAACCAAATGTAGATGCATTGAAACAATAATACTTTCAGGAGGTCTACATGGAATTTTCATTTCAAATCATTAGCGAATACATGCCACTCTTTTTGAAAGGTACTTGGATCACGATTCAGCTATCTTTTCTAGGTATTTTATTCGGAACAATATTAGGCTTGTTTATCGGTCTCGGAAAAATGGTAAAAAACCCGTTAATTAACCTTCCTTGTAACTGGTACATAAGTTTCTTCAGAGGAACACCTTTACTTGTGCAGATCTTGTTGATCCATTCAGCAATGATGCCACTTATCATGAAACCGCCTAATGTGTTTATTTCAAGTGTACTAGCCTTGTCTTTAAATGCGGCGGCTTATATAGCAGAAATCTTCCGAGCGGGTATTCAATCGATTGATAAAGGGCAGATGGAAGCAGCTCGATCATTAGGGATGAATCATGTACAAGCTATGAAACATGTTATTCTTCCCCAAGCTTCAAGAAGAATGATCCCACCATTAGGCAATGAATTTATCGTATTAATCAAAGATTCCTCACTCGTTTCCATCATTGCCACACCAGAATTAATGTATTATGCACGAGCGATGATGGGTCAGTATTATCGTCCATGGGAACCCTATATGACTGCAGCTCTTATGTATTTAATCCTTACTCTGGGAATGGCTTACCTTCTTTCTAAAATTGAACGAAGATTTGTTTATGATTAAACAACTCGGTTTCCGGGTTGTTTTTTCCTTGTTAATAACATTTTTCAGGACCTAGTCCCATATATTGTATTATTGAGATTTTATATGGGGGGACTTGCTTGATCACGATTGCTTTTTCACACCCGTCTGACGGAATTGCTGTCCTAAAAAAGATAATCCGGACGGCAACTAAGAAGAATCTTAACCCTTCCTTTGCCAAATTATCTGATCCTTCTTCAAAAATTCTAGAACTGCACATACATGAACATAAAGAATTCATTTTGGATGTGTTAACGGAATTTACAAGGAATAAGGTTGAGGATATTTGCTTAAAGGAAATGATCGAACATGCATTTTTTTATAGTGATACGGCTGAACAAAAAGAGATATTCTCCATAGCTAAGAGTATTATTTTAGGAGAAATTGAAGGAATTCCTGAAGTAAAGAATCTGCCAAGTTTGAGTGGAATCATACGAGACCAGTGGCAGTCTATCTTATCGGAAAAGAGAAATTTCCTAGAATTTGAAGCTTTTATAAAGTTTCGTCTAAAAAGTTATTTAGCAACGTTGCTCAGAGTCGTCGAGTGTGCCATTGATGAATATAAACTGGAGCTTGAGTATCAATCTTTTATTGAACATTTGCGTACATGTTTATCGAAACAAAAATCGATGTTAAAACATGATATAGTCATCCTCTTTGACCATGAAAATGTTGTGATTTTTGATGATAGGCAAAATCAGCTTTCCAAAAAGGAACTTAAGAACCTGCACGATCGGGCATTAAAATTAACGAACGCTGTGAACTTAGATGAACGGCTTCTTGGACCTCTTATCGGATTAGCACCTTCAACGGTCAGTATTTTTGCTTATGATTTAGATCATCCTCTCCTGCAGACAGTGAAAAATATTTTTCAAGAGAAAGTGACCATATCGCCGATTGAAAAGATGACTCTAAAAGATAACCCCTATCCTTATAAAAAAAAGTCATAAACTGTCATCATCCTCTTGCATTTTAAAAAACAACTGCATATAATAAGTTTATAATTTATCATTTAATCAGTATTGATAAGGACATGAAGCAATTTTTACGGTTTATAGAGAGGGAAGTCATGGCTGAAAGCTTCCTAACACGAAAATTTGCTTTACCACCTTGGAACTTCAGCGGTGAAAATGTATTTAGTAATCGCTGACGGCAACAGTCCGTTATCCTGTCCGAGTGCCGTATTTGTTTTCATTTACGGAACAAGGGTGGAACCACGAGATAATCACTCGTCCCTTCTTTAGGGACGGGTGTTTTTTGTTTTATAATTAAAAAGGAGATGTTTTTATGTCGTCAATTCAAATTACATTCCCAGACGGTTCAGTCAAGGAATTTCCAAAAGGGGTTACTTCAGAACAAGTTGCGGAAAGTATCAGCCCTAGTTTAAAGAAAAAAGCAGTAGCAGGGAAAGTAAACGGACAATTATTCGACTTTTCACGTCCGATCGAAGAAGATGCATCTATTGAGATCGTGATGCAAGATTCACCAGAAGGTCTTGAGATGACAAGACACTCAAACGCTCACTTGCTTGCTCAGGCTCTTAAGCGTTTATATCCAGATGTGAAACTTGGGATCGGTCCAGTTATCGATAACGGTTTTTATTACGATGTGGATATGTCGCACAATTTAACACCTGAAGACCTTCCGGCAATCGAAAAAGAAATGAAGAAGATCGTAAACGAAAATCTTCCAATCGTTCGAAAGGAAGTAACACGTGAGGAAGCTCTTGAAATTTATGGAAAACTAAATGACCATTTGAAGCTTGAACTGATTACTGATCTTCCTGAAGGAGAAAAGATTACAATTTATGAGCAAGGCGAGTTCTTTGACCTCTGCCGCGGGCCGCATGTTCCTTCGACTGGAAAGGTTAAGGCGTATAAACTGATGAGCATCTCAGGGGCATATTGGCGAGGGGATAGTGACAACCAAATGCTTCAGCGGATCTATGGGGCGGCATTCTTGAGTCAAAAAGATTTAGATGAATATCTACACTTTATTGAAGAGGCACAAAAACGCGATCACCGTAAACTTGGAAAAGAACTAGAACTCTTCATGTTCTCAGAAGAAGCACCTGGAATGCCGTTCTATCTTCCTAACGGACAAACAATTCGTACAGAGCTTGAAAATTTCTCTCGTGAACTTCAGCGTCAAGTAGATTATGATGAAGTGCGCACACCATTTATGATGAACCAACGTTTATGGGAGCAATCAGGCCACTGGGATCACTATCATGAAAACATGTATTTCTCTGAAGTAGATAATACGAAGTTCGCGATGAAACCAATGAACTGCCCTGGTCACATGCTTATCTTTAAAAATAAACTACATTCATACAGAGACCTGCCAGTGCGTATGGCTGAATTCGGTCAAGTACATCGCCATGAATACAGTGGTGCGTTGAACGGTATGATCCGTGTACGTACATTCTGCCAGGATGATGCACATATTTTTGTAACTCCACAACAGATTGAAAGTGAAATCAAGAACGTATTTAAATTGGTTGATAAAATTTACAGCACATTTGGATTTGAATATTCTGTAGAACTCTCTACTCGTCCTGAAGATTCTATGGGTGACGACCGTCTATGGGAACAAGCTGAAGGTGCATTGAAAAATGTATTAGAAGACCTTGGTATGAATTACCACCTTAACGAAGGGGATGGAGCGTTCTACGGTCCGAAAATTGACTTCCACATTAAAGATGCGCTTAAGAGAAGCCATCAGTGTGCGACGATTCAATTAGACTTCCAGATGCCAGAAAAGTTCGACCTTACTTACGTAGATGAAAATAACCAAAAGGTACGTCCTGTTGTTATTCACCGTGCGATCTACGGTTCGATCGACCGTTTCTTAGGAATCTTGGTTGAACACTTTGCTGGGGCGTTCCCAACATGGCTTGCACCTGTTCAAGTTAAACTGATTCCGGTGTCTGATGTTCACAACGAGTATGCATACAAGCTTCAAGAAGACTTGAAACAGCATGCCGTACGTGTTGAAATCGACACAAGAAATGAGAAGATGGGTTATAAGATCCGTGAAGCTCAAATGAAGAAGATTCCTTATATGCTCGTACTGGGGGATAAAGAGATCGAGGATCAAGCAGTAAATGTACGTAAATATGGTGAGCAAAAATCTGAGACTGTTTCTTATGAAGCTTTCAAAGAAAAGATTTTGTCTCAAATTAACGAAAAGAGATAAATAAGTTCAAGAGCAGCTGGTGTCAATCGGCTGCTCTTTTTGTTCTTGTGAATTTTTTGTTAGGTGAAGGTATAAAAGACATGTCTCATTAACTTTCTAAAAAAAACTCTTGCAATACGTTTTAAAACGAAGTAAAATTAATTTCGTTGCATTATTACATGCGTTGTTTGACACATTTCACACCAATATGTTATAGTATGTAAGGTTAATAAAATAAGGTTGAAGCTAAAAGCAGAAGCACCCGCTTCTCACCTGATTCGACGCCTCTATTGGCTGTTGATGGGTAGATGGAATTCAGGCATGTCTTAGTACATAGCCGGTTTACGTGTGGGTGAATTATGCGCCGACGCTTTTTTTATTTGCAGAAATAACAAGTCGGGTGTTTTTGACACTCACTGAAAAAATTTGGAGGTGACTTACTATTAGTAAGGACATGTCTGTCAATGAAGGCATTCGTGCTCGTGAGGTCCGCTTAATCGGTCCTGATGGAAGCCAGCTTGGCATTAAAACAAGACAAGAAGCTCTAGACCTTGCGGCAAACGCAAATCTTGACCTAGTGCTCGTTGCTGCAAATGCAAAACCGCCAGTATGTCGTATTATGGACTACGGTAAGTTTAAATACGAGCAACAGCGTAAAGAGCGTGAAGCACGCAAGAATCAAAAAGTTATTACGACGAAAGAAATTCGTCTTAGTCCAACAATTGAGGAAAACGACTTCAATACGAAGCTTAGAAATGCCCGTAAGTTCCTTGAAAAAGGCGACAAAGTAAAGGCAAGTATTCGTTTCCGTGGACGTGCAATCACTCATTCTCAAATCGGAAAAACGGTATTGGAGAAATTAGCGAAAGAATGTGAAGATCTTTCTACGGTGGAAACTCGCCCGAAAATGGAAGGTCGAAGCATGTTTCTAATCCTAGCGCCTAAAACCGAAAAATAATTTCTACCAGGGAGGAAACCATTATGCCTAAAATGAAAACTCATAAAGGTGCTGCAAAGCGCTTTAGAAAAACTGGATCAGGTAAATTAAAGCGTGCACGCGCTTTTACTAGTCACTTGTTTGCTAACAAGTCTACAAAAGCAAAGCGTAAGCTTCGTAAAGCTAAGCTTGTTCACAGTGGTGACTACAAACGTATCCGCACATTGTTAACTTACAAAAAACGTTAATCAAACGATCAGTTGATTTAAAAATAGGAGGTTTTTAATATGCCAAGAGTAAAAGGTGGCTATGTAACACGTCGTCGTCGTAAAAAAGTTCTTAAGCTAGCTAAAGGCTATTTCGGTTCTAAACATAAATTATTTAAAGTAGCACAACAACAAGTATTCAAATCTTTAATGTACGCTTACCGTGACCGTCGTCAAAAGAAGCGTGACTTCCGTAAGCTTTGGATTACTCGTATCAATGCTGCTGCACGCACAAATGGTCTTTCTTACAGCCGTTTAATGCACGGTCTTAAACTTGCGGGTATCGACATCAACCGTAAGATGCTTTCTGAAATCGCGATTACTGACGAAAAAGCTTTCGCAGAATTAGCTTCAAAAGCAAAAGAAAGCCTAAAAGCATAAATTTAACTAATAGAAAAGATCATTTCCTCAATGGATGGAGATGATCTTTTTTTATTCTGAAGGGAAAAGGGATAAGGTGTTTATTTTATATTTAATTATCATGAATATAGTTGCTTACTTGGTCATGAAAAAAGACAAATTTTCTGCACAAGAAGGTCATTGGCGAACTCCTGAATCAAGGTTATGGATGCTCGCTATCGCTGGAGGAGCTCCTGGTATGTGGCTTGCGATGAAGAAGTTCCGACATAAAACGAAACATCCGTCATTCCGTAACGGTTTGCCGATATTGAGTCTATTTATAACCGCTATCGTTGGCTGGTTTTTATAAAATGATTATTCCTGCTGTAAATATCGTTTGTCTTTTAAGAATAAACGCCAGAAAATATAGAAACCTGGTGTTAATATGGCGAGCCCCACTATATACATAATCATTAATGAATAGAACGTTTCAGTAGCAGTAAAGGCCTCATAGATGGTTAGGTCAGGATAGACGATATAAGGCAGATGTGCCAATCCATATCCAACGCTTGCCAGTCCATATTGCAGTACTGTTGCTAACAGTGTAAATCTTGGCCGTCCAATTCCTGGGCGGTTTTGTGTTGGCCACCAAAGTGAAAGATAGGCTATGCCGAATGAGATTAAGGACAGTATAAACCAAATTTTATGTTCCATTAAATGATCAATAAGCCAGCCTGCTTCTGGTGCCATAAAAAGTAGAGTGAATAGAGCGGATACGAGTGTCAGCGGACCAAGAATAATAGCATTTCCACGATACAGCTGGTAGGCATTCTCTCTGTTGGAAACACGCGAATAGTCAGCTAAAAAAAGAGAAGATAAGTACAACTCAGACGTCAACCCGAACAGCACATACAGATACAATGTAGGGCTGGAAAAAAGCTTCCCTAACAATAGGCTCTGAGTTCCTCCATGCATACTGATAAATCCGCCTTGTGAAATAGGAAGCACAGCGATTAATAAAGACGGAATTAATAGTCCGGAAATTCCCGAAATAAAGAACATCGTCTTACGGTAGCCTTGCACGGAATAGGAAAACACCATAAAGGCACTCCGGATCGCCAGTAAAAAAAGGATCAGGGATACTGGGACAAGCATGACTGTTCCGAGTGTATAGGCACCTTTTGGGAAGAAACCTACAAAGGCTACAACCAAAAGGACGAGGAACGTATTTGTAATCTCCCAAGTGGGTGAAAGAAAACGATTTGCGATCTTTCCGGCCATCGTTTTGTGGTTGTTATAAACCATCGCCCAAAATCCTGCGCCAAAATCTATCGAGCCAAAAATACTGTAAACAAAGATAAAACTCCACATGATGAGGATCGCAAGCACCTCTTCACTCATCCACAATCCTCTCCTTCCTAACCGTATAGTTTATCCATATCTTTAGACACAGGGTTACGCTTAAAGTAAGCCGTTAAAATTAAAATGGTTAAAACACTCAATAGGGCATACAAAAGTAAAAACAAGAGGAAAAGCATCCCGAGATTTTCATTTCTCGTAGCAGCTTCTGCGGTCGTCTGGACTCTATAAATCGTCCATGGCTGTCTTCCACTGCAGCTGAAGACCCAACCAAACTCAATACAAAGCATAGAAAGCGGACCAGATAAGACGAGAGACCAAAGTAACCATTTCGGAAAAGGTCTGTTTCGTTTTTTAATAAAAAACCACCAATATAACAAGGCGATTGCAGCGAGCCCTAATAAGAGTGTTCCAATACCAACCATCAAGTTAAATAACGTATGTACATAAAAGGGTGGCCAAGTTTCTCGAGGAAACTCGTACAACCCTTTTACCTCTGTATCGAACGTTCCTCCTGCAAGCCAGCTCAAGGCCCAAGGAATCTCGATCCCATACTTGACTTCTTCTGTTTTAGGATCGGTATAGCCACCTATCGCTAGCGGTGCATACCGCTGTGTCTCAAATAATCCTTCAGCAGCTGCTAGTTTCTCAGGAGAATACTCATGAAGAATTTGTGCGGAGTGATGTCCTGATAATGCTGAAATAAAACTCATCATAAATGCAACGGCTAATGACATGAACAACCCTTTAAGATGATAAGCTCGTTCCCGGTCAGTACGCTTTTTCAATAGCTTAACGCAGCTACTGATGCAACAGCAAAGGCACCTGTCATATAAGCAGTAATCGCTACATGAAAAGCCGAAGAAAAGAAACTGGGGTTAAAGAATGCATCCCAAGGATGTACATCATAGATCGTCCCATCCGGTTTGATCTTAAAACCGTCAGGCGTATTCATCCAGGTGTTCACCGCAGTAATAAGGATAGCTGAAGCAACCGCTCCAAAGGCAACAAAGAAAACAGAAATCAGACGAAAGTACCTTGGTAGTCTGTCTGCAGCATAAACATGACATGAAAAGAGCTTCCAAGAAAAAAGCAAAAATTTCAATCTGAAAAGGTAGGGAGATGACTTTTCCTACGATCTCCATGAAACCCGGCCAAAGTAAAGAAAGCTGTACGCCTACTATTGTTCCAGATGGGATGGCAACCCCTAATAACACAGCAAAGGCCTTCGTCCAGCGCTTTGCCATGATGGCATAATCATTGTCCCCCTTCAATTGGTGAATGATTTCTGCAATAACGATCATTAATGGAAGACCAACACCTAAGGTAGCATAAATGATATGAAAACCGAGAGAGGTGCCAAAAAACGCTCTCGCAAGTACAACCGTGTCCATGTCGAATCCTCCTAATAAATAAAACGATGTATACAAACAATCTATGTTTAAGGTGTCATAAAGCATAGGGGTTTATTCACTCGATAAAATTGTCATATAGAGCTCGTCTTCTGTCATATGTTGACTTAAAGGGGGGTGCAGCGTGTTAGAGGATACTAGCTTTTTTATGGAAGTCCTTAAGTTCAGTGGGATTTTTGCCCCTTTACTCTTTATTCTGCTGCAAGCGTTCAGGCAGTTTTTTTTCCTGCCAGTTGGCTTGATCTGTCTTACAGGAGGGATCTTATTCGGGGCAGTAGCAGGTACGTTGTATTCGGTAATCGGTATTACTCTGTCGAGTGTACTCTTCTATTTTGGGATGAAAAGTATGCCGAAGCTTATGAAGAAAGTAAAAAGACTTCAAAAAAAGTGGATTGGAAAAAGAATGCCATTTTCTGTAGGTCAGATTGCGATTTTAAAGATGGTTCCTTTTATGCACTTTCATCTATTAAGTCTTTGTTTAATTGAAATTTCGTCGAATTTTAAAGAGTATACAAAAGCTAGCATCATCTCAAACATCCCTATTGCCATCTTTTATTCATCATTCGGATCGATCATACTCTCCCTGTCCCTTGTCACTTCCGTTATCCTGCTCATTGCACTTTCTATTTTGTTCTATTTGTTAAGAAGGAAAGAATGGGTGATAAAATGGAGTGAGTTTTTTGAGGAAGATCCTGAAAATGAAAAACAGCGCATGCCTGCGTAAGGTATGCGCTGTTTATATGTTCAGCCTCAGAATATATCGGTAAGGAACCTTGAATTCCTGCTTTTTCATTGCTTCAAAATTCATCCTCGAATGTATGACAAGATAACGTTATAATAGCTTAGGAATGAAAGGCAGGGATGAGATGTGAAAATTGAAAAACTATTTTCCATGCAGAATGACTTAAATACTCGAATCGTTAAAGAACATAATCTTGAGAATAGTGCTTTATCCGATCAAAGAAGATTAGCATTTCTTGTAGAGTTAGGTGAACTCGCGAACGAAACAAGATGCTTTAAATATTGGAGCAAACGTCCAGCGTCTGAAAAGGAAGTAATCTTAGAAGAATATGTAGACGGACTGCATTTTGTTTTATCGATTGGATTAGACCTCGAAATTACGACAATTGATTTACCTAGTGAGGATAAACTTACAGAAAAGATGGACAAGATGGAACTGAACCAACTTTTCCTATCCCTTTATCAACAAGGAGCCAGACGTTTAACAAAAGAAGACTTCCATCCCTTTATCAACGAATTTCTAGGACTAGGCATAAAGCTTGGCTTCTCGTTCCAAGAGATAGAAGAAGCCTATTTCGATAAAAACGCCGTAAACCATGAACGCCAGGATACAGGTTACTAATGGGGTTTTTAATAGTCCTTCGTAATATTTAAAGGGAGGGCTATTTTCTCAAAGATTGTTGTTTTTGTATTTTCTTTTTATCTTCAATGCAAGTTGAATTGAGCGCAAGATGCGAGACTCCTGCGGGACGAGCGGTCAGGTGGAGACTCCTAATGGCGCGTAGCGGCAGAAGGCTCACCGCGTGCCCCGCGGAAAGCAAGAATCTGGAGCGGAACTAAACTAACGAAGGTTTTAAGCCAAAAGAAAAACCCGGAAAACCCGGGTTTTATTTTAAACCATTTGATAAAGTTGATAAGAGTTCTTCCTTTTTTTGTTCATCTGAATTTTTCCAGATCACTTCAAAAAGAACGCCAAGACCAGGAAGCATTTTTTCTTCTCCGCTCTCGATCGCATCAACGATTGTATCTTGTAATTGTTCTTTATTATTGCCAGTAACATTGTGCAAAACAGCTTTTCTTAAATCAAGATTCATGGATATCCACCTCTGTTAATATTTTTCTTTTTTTATTGTGCACGTTCTGAACTTGTTTTATGAAAAAATAAATAAATTATATTTATAAATTAAAGGAGTACTGTTTATGAAACATATTGAATCCGACTCCAATGCTACGCTGAAGCAGTGGAAAAAACTGCATACAAAAAAAGAAAGAGAAAAAACAGGTACTTTCCTTTTGGAAGGCCCGCATCTTATAGAAGAGGCCATTTCTTCAGGTGCAAAATTGCAGCACGTTATTATTGAAGAGAACTTTACGATGGAAGACGAATGGCTCAAAGAGAAATTTACGTTGTGGTCTGTTCCGACCAGATTAATGAAACAGCTTTCTGAAACAGAAAAACCACAAGGAATTATGGCTGTATGTGAAATGATGGAAGAACCCGAAGAAAGAATTGAAAAAAATGGACGTTATTTATTAATTGATGGTGTTCAAGATCCTGGGAACTTAGGAACCATTATTCGTACGGCTGACAGCGCAGGACTGGATGGAGTCTTTTTAGGAGAAGGTACTGCTGATCTATATAATGGCAAAACCGTTCGTTCTACGCAAGGATCACTCTTTCATCTGCCGATCATAAAAGCGGATCTAAGAGAGATAATAGCCGAATGTAAGACTCTAGATATTCCTGTGATTTCTACATCTCTACAAGGAGCAGTTGATATGCGAAAACTGCCTTATATGAATGGTTTTGCTTTGATAATGGGAAATGAAGGATCAGGCGTACAAGCTGAGTTTCAAGAAGAATCTTCGCTTAATGTGAAGATACCGATATTTGGCCAAGCAGAATCCCTAAACGTATCTGTTGCTACCGGTATTCTTCTTTATGAGTTGCAACGCAATAGATGAGGTTTTCTAGTTTTTCTTCCGGGATTCGTTGCATTTCGTGAATTTGTTCATATATAATGTAAAAAGATGAATATGATAATTTGAAAAAACGAAGATGGAGAAGAGTAAATAATCATTCCGCCAAAAAGGGAGGAAATGTCCTAGACTGTAAGCATTTCTTTGGTAGGTATTATTGAATTCACTCCTGAGTTGCCACCTGAACATGATCAAGTAGGGCTGGCCGGTGAAGAGCCGTTATTAAAATGAAGTGAACAGTGTATTTTCATTGTTAAATTGGGTGGTACCGCGAAACTCCTCGTCCCTTATTGGATGAGGAGTTTTTTATATTTTTAAGGAGGGGTTGTTCTTGAAAGACCGTTTAGAAGCATTAAGAGTAGAAGCGATCGAAAAAATCAAACAAAGTCATGATTTAAAAGATCTTCAAGCTGTTAAGGTAGCCTACCTAGGAAAGAAAGGACCCATTACTGAAGTTTTAAAAGGAATGGGAAAATTATCAGCAGAAGAACGACCAGTGATCGGTGCTTATGCAAATGAAGTACGTGACAGCATTCAGGTTGAACTGGATCAAAAGCAGAAAGAACTAGAGGAAGCAGCGATTGCTGAGAAGCTTGCGAAGGAAACCATTGATGTTTCTTTACCGGGCCGACCTGTAAAGAAAGGAAACGCACATCCGCTTACAGCTGTAGTAACCGAAATTGAGGACTTATTCTTAAGCATGGGCTTTACGATTGCAGAAGGGCCAGAAGTAGAGACCGATTATTATAATTTCGAAGCACTTAACCTTCCTAAAGGTCACCCTGCTCGAGATATGCAAGATTCTTTCTTTATAACGGAAGATATTTTACTTCGAACACAAACGTCACCAGTTCAAGCCCGCACAATGGAAAAGCATGAAGGGCAAGGCCCTGTTAAAATCATATCTCCAGGAAAGGTTTACCGAAGAGATAATGATGACGCTACTCACTCTCACCAGTTCATGCAGATTGAAGGGCTAGTGGTCGACCAGAACGTGCGTTTAAGTGACTTAAAAGGTGTACTTGAAACATTCGCTAAAAAAATGTTTGGTGAAGACCGTAAAATTCGCTTACGACCTAGCTTTTTCCCGTTTACAGAACCGTCTGTTGAAATGGATATTTCATGTTTTAAATGTAGCGGAAAAGGGTGTTCGATCTGTAAACAAACGGGTTGGATTGAAATTTTAGGAGCAGGTATGGTTCATCCGAACGTTCTTGAGATGGCCGGTTTTGATTCAAAGAAATTTACTGGCTTTGCATTTGGCATGGGGCCTGAACGTATTGCTATGCTGAAATACGGAATTGATGATATCCGTCACTTTTATGCGAATGATATCCGGTTCTTAAAACAATTCAAAAATGCATAATTAGGGAGGGGAAATTTGATGCTAATTTCTTATAACTGGCTAAAAGAGTATGTAAATATAGAGATCAGTCCGTCTGAGCTTGCGGATAAAATTACAAAGAGCGGTATTGAAGTTGAGATGGTTGAATCCTTGAATAAAGGAATCAGCGGTGTTGTTGTGGGGTACGTGCAAGAGTGTATTCAACATCCAAACGCAGATAAGCTGAAAGTTTGTAAAGTGGATATCGGTCAGGGAGAGATTTCCCAAATCGTATGCGGCGCACCGAATGTTGCAGAAGGACAAAAGGTTGCAGTAGCCGTTCCAGGAGCAGTTCTGCCTGGTAACTTTAAAATTAAAAAAGCAAAGCTTCGTGGTGAAGAATCCCTTGGTATGATCTGTTCCTTGCAAGAACTAGGTGTGGATACAAAGCTTGTTCCGAAAGAATATTCTTCAGGAATCTTTGTAATGCCATCTGATGCAGAGCCGGGTAACGATGCTTTGGAATATCTAAACTTAAATGATCATGTGTTGGAACTCGGTCTTACACCGAACCGTGCAGATTGCCTTAACGTGTTAGGCGTTGCTTATGAAGTCGCTGCTATTATTGAAGAAGAAGTTAAACTGCCGGATACATCGATCACAGCTACAGAAGAAAAAGCTGAAGATTTTATTTCTGTCAGCATTGAGTCTTTAGAAGATAATCCTTATTATGGTGCGATGATCATTCGAGATGTGAAAATCGGACCTTCTCCACTATGGATGCAGAACCGTTTGATGGCATCAGGAATTCGCCCGATCAATAATATTGTAGATATCACAAACTATGTTCTTCTTGAGTATGGTCAGCCGCTTCACGCATTCGACTACAACCGTCTAGGTTCAAAAGAGATCGTTGTTCGCAGGGCTACAGAAGGTGAAAAAATCCAAACACTTGATGATCAGGACCGCACGTTAAAAGACACTCATTTAGTGATTACAAACGGTAAAGAGCCAATCGCAGTCGCAGGTGTAATGGGTGGAGCAACGAGTGAAGTGCAGGACGACACAACAAACGTGTTACTTGAAGCAGCCTATTTCACTTCGGGTCGTGTAAGGGCAGCTTCAAAAGATTTAGGCTTACGAAGTGAAGCTAGTTCAAGATATGAAAAAGGAATCGACCGCAACCGCGTATATGCAGCAGCAAAAAGAGCAGCAGGTCTAATGGTTGAACTTGCGGGCGGGAAAGTAGCAGATGGAATCGTAGAAGCTGGAAAACGTGAGGTGAATACGTATTCAGTAAAAATGGATGTTTCGAGAATGAATAATCTGCTCGGAACGTCAATCTCATCTGAACAAACGTCTGCGATTTTTGATCGTTTAGGTTTTTCGTATAAAGAGTCAGACGGTATTTTTGAAGTTACTGTCCCTACTCGAAGACCTGATATTACGATCGAGGCAGATTTAATTGAAGAAGTTGGCCGAATCTATGGATACGACCGCATCCCAACAACTTATCTTTTATCGGAAGCTCGTCCAGGTGGATTAACAGCAAGCCAGGCGAAGCGCCGTAGGATTCGCAGCTATTTAGAAGGAGCCGGTCTTTATCAGGCAGTAACATATGCATTGACTACACCAGAAAAGTCTACGCATTTCTCCTATACAGAGGATACTGTCTACCCGATCTCCGTTGCTCATCCGATGAGTGAAGAACGCAGTACGTTACGTATGAGTTTATTGCCTCAGCTTCTGGAAGTGCTTCAATACAACCAGAATCGATCAATGGGAGACTTAGCCGTTTATGAAATGGGTTCTGTCTTCATTAATCGTCAAGAGATTTTAAGCGATCTTCCTGAAGAATATGTGTTTGTTTCTGGTGCTGTAACAGGAGTATTCAACGAACATTTATGGCAAGGTGAAAGAAAAGCAGCAGACTTCTATGTGTTAAAAGGAATCTTAGAAGGACTCATGAGTGAATTGAATCTTTCTGAACGCATCACGTATGAATCTGGTGGGATTGAACATATGCACCCTGGTAGAACGGCTATCGTAAAACTAGATGGCATTCCTGTTGGGTTCGTGGGTCAACTACATCCAGCACTGCAAAAAGAATTGGATTTAAAAGACACGTATGTGTTCGAGTTGAATGCTACGAGCCTGATCAATGCTGAAACAGAACAGATGGTCTATCAGACGTTGCCGCGCTATCCTTCCATCACACGTGACATCGCGTTAGTCGTCGATCAAAATCTACCGGCTGGCGATCTGTTCACAGTGATTCAAGCAGCTGGCGGTGAACTTCTAAAAGAAGTGAACCTGTTTGATCTGTATCAAGGTGAGAAGATGGAAGAAGGAAAGAAATCACTTGCTTTCTCTTTAAAATATTTTGATCCAGAACGTACATTGACGGACGAAGAAGTAGTAACAGCACACAACCGCGTTTTAAAAAGCTTAGAAGAACATTTTGGAGCGCAGTTAAGAAAATAAAGCGCAAAAAAGAAACTGGCTTGCAACTATGCAAGCCAGTTTTTATTAGATTTACGATTCTTCGAGGAAAAATTACGGTGTATGGCACGACGAGTGCCTCAATTGATGGGCGCTTTTTTTAGCATTGAGCGAAAAGCGGATCATTTTGAGCGGTACTCTGTGATTCTGAGCGAAACTCGGGTCATTTTGAGCGTAGAATAAGAATTCTGAGCGCAGCGAGCTTTTTTTGAGCGAACGTGTAACAGATTAAAAAAACATGTACCGTAAAACGCCATGCACGATCGCTCAATCGATTTCGACTTTCAATTAAAGGACTCATAAATCACGATTGCTTTTTCTTCAGCAGATTCAACGCCTTTTGTGTGTTGGCAAAATGCTTTTTTGTTGCAGTATCAAAAATAGAGTCCCCGTACTTTTCGGCTAGTTCCGCCGCTTTTACATCGACATGAGGACCGGCGCCTTTTGGGATAACAGTGTTAAACCGTGCTCCGAGTTTATCGATCTCTTTTAAAAAACTGTATCTTGCTAAAATGGAGGCCGCAGCCACTGCAAGATGAATAGATTCACCTTTTGTAGCAAAATAAAGACCTTCTTTTAATAAGTTTTTTTCATTCGTCAAATAGTTGAAGTATACACCGGGTTCACAAAACTGATCGACTAATATTCCATCGATCTCCGCTCCTTCAATTTTAGCTTTCACATTCTGAAGGGCACGGTTATGCAAGATCGCTTTTATTTTGCCTTGCGTCATCCCCTTTTGCTGAAGCTCGTTGTACTTTTCATTGTTAAGTACGAGAAGAGAATAAGGAACAGTGTGAATCAGTTCTTTTGCGATTTGAATAATCTGCTTATCGTTTAAATGCTTAGAATCTTTTACCCCAAGTTCTCTTACTAGTTCAAGTTGGTCCCGTGATACATACGCAGCTGCAACGGTCATGGGTCCGAAGTAATCCCCTGTTCCAACTTCATCGCTTCCGATCATCGATAATTCTGCAGCATTTTGAGGCGGCGCATAACGATGCGGCGGTTTAGCGGATTTGCTTTTAACTTTAGGCGGTGAAACGTGACCCGAAAACTTTTGAGAAGCTTCTTCAGCTCCTTTACCTTGAAACAGGACCTTCCCCGAATTATAAGCGGTTACTGTACAATTTGGGAGTTTGGCAGAGAAGACAGCACCAGGAGGCGTTTTATCCTGAACAGCATGGGCTAGATCTTTTTTCATCGCTAAAATTTCGGTATTTGTCATTTTTTTTACGACATGAGCCATTTGAGTACCCCCTTCAATTTATGATTTTCCAAATATATCAATATTCCTCTGTAAATGAACAGAAATATTTTCAACTATGTAAGATATTTGATAAGATGTAGATTAGAGTATTCATCTATTGATTCATCCCTTTATAGATAAGGAGGTTTTTTCGTGGCGGAAGACAAAAATAAAAACCGTACGACGGTCGAAATCTATGGACAGCGTTATGTGATTGCAGGGACCGAACCTTCCAGCCACATTCATTTAGTAGCTGATAAAGTGGACTTGAAAATGAGAGAGATCCAGTCTCATAATCGGTTTCTTGATTCAAAACAACTCGCTGTACTGACAGCAGTAAATACAATGAGTGAATATATAAAGATTAAAGAAGAGCTGAAAAAATTGCAACAGAGAATTGGAAAAGAGGAAAGTTAACATGCTGGATTTAGTTTTATTTATCGTATTATTAGGTGGCTTTTTGATTGGTTTAAAACGCGGGTTTATTATGCAGCTCGTGCACTTAGTCGGCTTTATCGCGGCCTATATCGTTGCTTATCTATACTATGATGATCTCGCTCCAAAACTTGAATTATGGATTCCATATCCTTCTTCGAGTGAAGGATCTGTTTCTTTATTGCTAAATAGCATCTCATTAGAGCAGGCCTATTATAATGCAATTGCTTTTGTTATTTTGTTCTTTGCTACAAAAATCGTTCTGCACATTGTAGGATCTATGCTGGATTTCCTATCACATTTACCGATTCTGCATACTGCCAACAGATGGCTTGGCGGACTGTTAGGCTTTGTAGAAGTTTATCTGATCGTATTTATCTTACTGTATATCGCTACATTAGTGCCTATTGAATCATTTCAGGCGCATTATGATAATTCATGGATCGCACAGGGAATGGTCAAAAACACACCCGTATTTTCTGAGTCAATCAAGGAAATGTGGATGAAACATATGGCATAAAACTTCTCCCTATTTGGAGAAGTTTTTTTATTAACAATTCGAGCGAGTTAATCGTAAATTAAGTCTTTCAATATCGAAAGAAAGGGAGTTCATGATGGCGAATAAAAAAGAGATCGTACGTGCATTAGAGCAAATTGCTCTTTATCTCGAAATTCTGGGGGAAAACTCCTTTAAAGTTTCTGCTTATCGAAAAGCCGCAAATGCTCTTGAGGGGGATGAGCGGACGATGGATCAGATAGATGATGTATCGAAAATAAAAGGAATTGGTAAAGGTACCGCAACAGTTATTATCGAAATGATGGATAAAGGCGAATCAGAGCTTCTTAATGAACTTCAAGAAAAAGTACCATCTGAACTTATTACTTTGTTACAAGTGCCTAACCTTGGCGGGAAAAAGATTGCGAAACTTTATTCAGAACTGGGCGTAACAAATATTGAAACATTAAAAGAAGCATGTAAGGCTGGTAAAGTAAGAGGACTAGCCGGATTTGGAGCTAAGACCGAGGAGAAGATTCTTGCTTCCTTAGACGATATCGGGAAAAGACCTGAAAGGCTGCCGATCGCTTATATGCTTCCTATAGCTGAAAGTATTGAGGCACAGTTAGAGAATATGAAGCATATTGAAAAATTCTCAAGAGCTGGGAGTATAAGAAGGTTTAAGGAAACGATAAAGGATCTTGATTTTATTATTTCTTCTAAACAACCTGCTAAAGTAAAAGAACAGCTACTAAACTTGCAGGGAGTTACAGATGTGATTGCCAGCGGCGACACGAAAGTCTCCCTCGTTTTAGGAGAAAAGATGGCGGTTTCAGTAGATTTTAGAATCGTTGAGCCCGAACAATTCGCAACAACACTGCACCATTTTACAGGTTCGATGGAACACAATGTTAAAATGAGACAGCTGGCGAAAGCCAGAGGTGAAAAGATCAGCGAATACGGTGTTGAACATACCGAGACGGGTGAGAATCAAACGTTTGAAACGGAAGAAGAGTTTTACGCGTATTTTGGATTGAATTGGATACCACCAGAAGCGAGAGAAACGGGAGAAGAAATTGAACTTTTAAAGGAAGAGTATGAGTTTATCCAAATATCGGATATAAAAGGAGACCTGCATCTGCATTCTACTTGGAGTGATGGTGCATTCTCGATAGAGGAGATGGCTGAAGAAGCAAGGAGCCTTGGATATACGTACATGGCGATTACAGATCATTCTCAATATCTTCGGGTAGCAAATGGACTCACGCCTGAGAGGATCCGCATGCAGCGGAAAGAGATCGATAAACTGAATAAAAAATATGAAGACTTTAAAATATTTGCCGGTATTGAGATGGATATCTTGCCAGATGGTACACTAGATTATGATGATGAACTTCTAGAAGAAATGGATTTCGTCATCGCAAGTATTCATTCTGCCTTTTCACAAGACAGGGACAAGATCATGAAACGCTTAAAAACAGCGCTTGATCACAAAAAGGTAGATTTAATTGCCCATCCGACCGGGCGCCTGATCGGCAGAAGAACGGGCTACGATGTTGATGTGGAATTACTGCTTCAGCTCGCAAAAGAGACAGACACTGCTATAGAGTTGAATGCGAACCCAAACCGATTAGACCTTTCGCCTGACTGGTTAAGAAAAGCACAAGACCTTGGTGTGAAGATTGCCATTAATACGGATGCGCATTATAAAGAAACGATGAAACATATGGAGATAGGGGCTGCGGTAGCAAGAAAAGGTTTTATTAATAAGAGTTCTGTAATAAATACAATGACTTTAAAAGAATTTGAAGCCTATTTAAACCGTAAAAAATAGCTCTATATCCTCGAATCAGGAGGAAATTTAACATGCAAGAAAAAATGTTGAGAGTCTTAGAATTAAAAAAAGTAATGGAACGATTAAAAAAGCATGCAAGCTGTTCTCTTGGAATAAATAAAATTGAAACTCTTGTCCCTTTAACTGAACTAGAAGAAGTGAATGCCGCACAAGAAGCGACAGATGAAGGGGTAAAAGTACTGCGTCTTAAAGGACAGGTCCCTTTTGGCGGGATATTTGATATTCGTTCAAACGTAAAACGTTCAAAGATCGGAAGTCTATTAAATGAAGAAGACTTGATGGATATTGCATCAACCATATATGGCGGCAGACGATTTAAGCGTTTTATAGAAGGTCTAGTGGAAGATGGGATCGAGCTTCGCGTTTTGAAATCCGCTGCTGAACAGATCATTCCACTACAAGAAGTGGAGCATTCTATTAAGAATTGTATAGATGACCACGGAAATATGATGGATAGTGCGAGTGCCGAGCTGAGGACAATACGCCAGCAACTCCGTACTTTTGAAACGAGAGTAAGAGAAAAGCTCGAATCTATCGTTCGGTCTTCAAGCTATCAAAAGATGCTGTCTGATTCGATTATAACCATTCGTAATGATCGGTTCGTTATTCCTGTGAAACAGGAGTACAGAGGAAACTTTGGCGGTATGGTCCATGACCAGTCTGCCAGTGGTGCGACTCTTTTCATCGAGCCGCAATCAGTCGTAACCATAAATAATCAGGTGAAAGAGGCAAAAGCGAAAGAAGCACGTGAAATTGAGAAGATCCTCAGGGAACTCACAGCACAAGTAGCTGAAAATGCTGATGATATCCTTTTAAACGTAGATGTTTTAGCTGAAGTAGATTTTATTTTAGCGAAAGCGAGATTTGCACAGGAACTTAAATGTACGAGACCTATTATGAATGATAAAGGTTACATTGTTTTAAATAGCGGAAGACATCCATTGCTAGATCAAGAGACAGTCGTCCCTACGAGTGTGAAACTTGGAGGAGACTATCAATCGCTTGTGATTACGGGTCCTAATACAGGAGGAAAAACTGTTACATTAAAAACGGTTGGTCTTCTTACATTAATGGCACAATGCGGGTTGCAAATTCCAGCACAAGAAGAATCTGAGATGGCTGTCTTTAAAACGATCTTTGCCGATATCGGTGATGAGCAGTCGATCGAACAATCGTTAAGTACATTTTCCTCTCACATGGTCAACATTGTTGATATCTTAAACAAGCTAGATTTTGAATCTCTTGTCTTGTTTGACGAACTCGGTGCAGGTACAGACCCGCAAGAAGGGGCTGCACTTGCGATTTCTATTCTCGATTTTGTCCTTGCAAGAGGAGCTCGAGTTGTAGCAACCACTCATTATAGTGAATTGAAAGCTTATGCGTATAACCGTGAAGGCGTTATGAATGCATCAGTAGAGTTTGATGTACAAACACTCCGCCCAACATACAGCCTTTTAGTCGGTGTTCCAGGACGAAGTAACGCTTTCGAAATCTCAAAAAGACTCGGTCTAAGACAAGATATTATCGATTCAGCTAAAGTTCAGATCAGTGAAGACGAAAATAAAATTGACAACATGATCCGATCTTTAGAAGATAATCGGAAACAAGCCGAAAAAGAGATGCAGGAAGCTGAACGTAAAAGAAAAGAAGCTGAAGCGATTAAAGCTGATCTTGAACAAGAGTTAGAGAATTATCGAAACGAGAAAGAAAAATTGTATCAGAAAGCTAGAGAAGAAGCAGAACGTGCTGTTGAAAAAGCACGGGAAACAGCTGAAGAGATCATTTCTGAAATTCGAGAACTTCAAAAATCAGGCGGACAGATTAAAGAGCACAAACTGATTGAAGCGAAAAAGAGATTAGAAGAAGCTGTTCCCAAATCAAAAGCAAAGACCAAAAAACCAAAGGCGGCTTCCACTAAGAAAGAATACGTACCCGGTGATGAAGTTAGAGTGTTAAGTGTCGGGCAAAAAGGACATATCGTTGAGAAAGTCAGCAATAATGAGTATCAAGTACAAATCGGTATCTTGAAAATGAACGTATCCGAACGTGATTTGGAATGGATTAAAGAATCGAAACCAAAAACTGAAACCCGTGCATTCGTAAAAGTGTCCGGTTCGAACGATTCTACACGTCCTGAACTGGATTTAAGAGGTAAAAGGTATGAAGATGCCATGCTGGAGGTTGACAGATATTTGGATGAAGCCATGTTGGCTGGTTTTAACCAAGTCTATATCATTCATGGAAAAGGAACCGGAGCGCTTAGAAAAGGCGTACAAGAGCTTTTGAAATCACATCGAAATGTTAAGTCAACTAGGATGGGTGCTGCAGGAGAAGGCGGAAGTGGAGTAACAGTAGCTGTGCTAAAATAATCAGGATGGATTACATGTACTAAAAGGCTAAATCAATGATCAAGCCATCTATAAAGGGGAAATAGCCGATGGATTTTATGGAAAATGCTTTTTTGAAAACAGCAGCAAACTATAGTGTTGTCGTTCTTTGTCTTGTCTTGTTTTTGGCTGTTTTCGAGCTTGTGACCCGTTATAAGAACTGGGTAGAAATTAAGAACGGAAATCTCTCAGTTGCAATGGCAACAGGTGGGAAGATTTTTGGAATCGCTAATATTTTTCGATATTCCATTGCACAGAATGATTCCTTGCTGATGATGGTCGTGTGGGGAATATTTGGTTTCATTTTGCTTTTAATTGGTTATTTTATTTATGAATTTTTAACGCCAAAATTTCAGATTGATAAAGAAATTGAAAATGATAACCGGGCAGTAGGTTTTATTTCGATGGTTATTTCAGTGGGACTTTCATTTGTTATTGGTGAAGGCATTGAATAGTTGAAGGGATAAGATATGGAAACTTTATTCAAAGTACTTTTTGTTTTTAGCGGAGTATTTATTTTAGCGGGTATTGTTTATTTACTATTTTTCACATGATCAAATCCAGACCTTTTTAGAAGGGTCTGGATTTTTTTGGTTTAAATTTTACCGATTATTTTTAATTTTAAAAAAAGTATATAAAATTGTATGCGTTTTCAATATAATAGGAATAAAGATATAAAAATTTTTGAAGGAAGGCGTGAATTAAAGGAGGAGATGCAAGTGGAAAGAAGGTGGCTTAACAGTTACCCAAGTGAGATTCCGGGACATCTTGATTACGACAGCAAACCTTTATTCGCGTATTTAGAAGAAGCAGCAGGACAGAAAAAAGACAAAACTGCTGTTCATTTTTTAGGCAAGACTTTGACATATGGTGAACTTTATGAAAGCTCTTTGCGATTTGCACATGCACTTTCAACATTGGGGGTGAAAAAAGGGGACCGTGTTGCGATCATGCTGCCAAACTGTCCGCAGGCAGTCATTGCCTATTACGGTACTTTACTATTAGGGGGAATTGTTGTTCAAACAAATCCTCTCTATACGGAAAGGGAACTTCGCCATCAGCTTTCAGACAGTGGAGCAAAGGTGATCATCAGTTTGGATATGCTGTTTGGAAGGATATCGGCTGTAAGAAATGATACGAGTATCGAGCACATTATCATTACGGGTATCAAGGACTATCTGCCATTTCCGAAGAATTTACTCTATCCGTTTGTGCAAAAAAGGCAGAATCCAACAGTTGTCGTAAACATCTCTTATAATCACGAAGTTCATTCTTTCACTGAAATGCTTAAGCGTTCAATACCAATCAAGCCTGAAGTCAGTATCTCACCTGATGATGATCTGGCTTTGTTGCAATATACAGGCGGTACTACAGGACCGGCAAAAGGTGTCATGCTTACGCATAAGAACCTTGTGGTTAATGCTTTGCAATGCAATGCATGGATGTATAAGAATCGTGATGGAAAAGAAAAGATACTAGGCGCTCTGCCGTTTTTCCATGTATATGGTATGACATGTGTGATGAATCTAGGAATTATAACGAAGGCAGAAATGATTATCCTGCCGAGGTTCGATCCGGCACAAGTTCTCAAAACGATTCATAAAGAGCGACCCACCCTATTTCCTGGGGCTCCGACCATGTATATTGCACTTTTGAACCATCCTGATTTAAAGAAATATGACCTCTCTTCTATTAAGGCGTGCATCAGTGGTTCAGCAGCTTTACCTCTTGAAGTTCAAGAAAAGTTTCAAGCGGTTATTTCGGGTTCGTTAGTCGAAGGTTATGGACTGACGGAAGCTTCACCAGTCACTCACGCAAATCTTATTTATGGAGAGCAGGTAAGGGGGAGTATCGGCCTGCCTTGGCCAGATACAGAAGCAGCAATCATTTCCGCTGAAACTGGAGAATGGGCAGAACCCGGTGAGATTGGCGAATTGGCAGTAAGGGGCCCTCAAGTCATGAAAGGGTACTGGAATCAGCCTGAAGAAACAGCATCTGTTTTTAGAGACGACTGGCTTATTACGGGTGATATGGGTTACATGGATGAGAAAGGATACTTTTACATTGTAGATCGGAAAAAGGACCTTATTATTGCGGGTGGTTTTAATATTTATCCGCGTGAGGTGGAAGAGGTTCTCTACGAGCATGAAAGCGTAAAAGAAGCTGTAGTCGTTGGTGTTCCTGATGAATACCGCGGAGAGACTGTAAAAGCTTTTGTTGTTCTGAAAGAAGGGGCGGAATGTACGGAAGAAGAGCTAAATAAATATTGCCGTGAACATCTGGCAGCATTTAAAGTACCGAGACTCTATGAATTTAGAGATGAACTGCCTAAAACAATGGTCGGAAAGATTCTTCGCAGAGTTCTTCTAGAAGAAGAAAGGGAAAAAGCACAAAATAACTGACCATTTTAAAAACCGCCATGTGCGGTTTTTGTTTTTATTTATTTTGAAAGAGCAAATATATGCCACGAAAAGGGCTTATAAAACTTAAGCTTGTCAAGATAGATAAAAAAATGACATAATGAAATTGACAGAAAAGAAAGATTTGTTTTACAATTATGAATGAACAATCATTCATTTTTTGATTGTGCTCTATAAAAATGAGGCGATGCTTATGAAACGAAAAGGTCCAAAATATGAAAAAATAATTGATGCTGCTGTGAATGTTATTGCCAAACACGGTTATCATCAATCCCAAGTTTCAAAGATAGCGAAAGAAGCAGGTGTCGCGGATGGCACCATCTATCTTTATTTTAAGAACAAAGAAGATCTGCTTGTTTCTGTTTTTAATGAGAAAATGGGGACCTTTATCGAAAAAACAGAAAATGAGCTGAAAAGTAACGACTCGGCAATTGAAAAACTTAAAACGCTCGTCGAGATGCACTTTAAGCAATTAACGGCAGATTTTGAATTATCGATCGTAACACAGTTAGAGCTGCGCCAAACAAACAGACAGCTTCGGGCCAAAATAGGAGAAGTATTGAAAAGGTATCTTAATCTAATCGATTCAATCCTTAAAGATGGTATGGACGAAGGCGTCTTTGTAAGAGATATGGATTACAGGCTTGCTCGGCAAATGATTTTCGGAACCATTGATGAAACGGCTACGAATTGGGTGATGAACGACCATCGATACGATCTCCCTGCTCTTGCTGGTCCGGTTCATCAAATGCTGGTCAATGGTCTTGCAATCAGATCTGCACAGACAGAAACACATTCCTGAGGAGGATTGATAAAGTGAACGATCTGCAAGTTGAAAAACAAGGTAAGGTAGGTATTATAAAGCTAAATCGAGCCCCTGCAAATGCTCTTTCTACCGGTGTGATCGAAGAAATTAATGCTGCATTGGATAGAATCGAAAATGACAACGCAATAAAATCAGTCGTCATTCAGGGAGAAGGACGTTTTTTTTCAGCAGGTGCAGACATCAAGGAATTTACAGAAGTAACTGATGAAAAAGGATTTGCTCAGCTTGGCAAAAAAGGCCAAGACGTTTTTAACCGCATTGAACAATTCTCAAAGCCTGTGATCGCGGCCATCCACGGTGCAGCACTCGGCGGTGGATTGGAACTGGCAATGAGCTGCCATATTAGACTTGTGGCGGATGATGCAAAGCTTGGGCTTCCTGAATTGACTCTCGGTCTTATTCCGGGATTCGCCGGAACTCAACGGCTGCCTCAGCTAGTAGGCGTTCCGAAAGCCTGTGAAATGCTCTTATCGAGTAATCCGATATCAGGAAAAGAAGCTGTTTCATTCGGTCTAGCGAACGATTCCTTCCCTGCTGAAGACCTTTTTGAAAAGGCTTACAAAATGGCTGAGAGTTTTTCAGAAAAAAGTGCTGTATCCATTAAATACACATTAGAATTACTGAATTATGCGAAACATGGACTCTATGAAAAGGGAGCAGAGAAAGAACAGGAACTGTTTGGGAAAGCTTTTATGAGCCATGATGGGCAAGAGGGAATCCACGCATTCATAGAAAAAAGAAAGCCTGTATTTCAGGACCGATAATCAGGAGGGGTAAATATGAATATTTTTGTTATATTAAAACGCACTTTTGATACAGAAGAAAAGATCTCGGTTTCAAACAATAAAATTTCGGAAGACAGTGCTGAATTTATTATCAATCCTTATGATGAGTATGCGATTGAAGAAGCGATTACATTAAAAGATGCACATGGCGGAACAGTTACGGTTGTTACGGTTGGTGATGAAGATTCAGAGAAAGAGCTTCGTACAGCATTGGCTATGGGTGCAGATCAAGCTGTGCTTATTTCAAACGAAGACTTAGACAGCCAGGACCAATACACAACGTCTTCCGTTCTAGCAGCCTATTTTAAAGATAAAGAATATGACATCATCCTAGGTGGAAACGTAGCGATTGATAATGGAACAGGTCAAGTAGGTCCGCGTTTAGCAGAATTGCTTGATATTCCTCATGTTACTACCATAACTAAAATTGAGATTAACGGAACTGCTGTAAATATTGAGCGCGATGTTGAAGGTGACTTAGAAAAAATTGAAACTACTCTTCCTTTGCTGGTGACAGCACAACAGGGCTTGAATGAACCGCGTTATCCATCACTGCCGGGTATTATGAAGGCAAAGAAAAAGCCGCTGGAAACGTTAGAGCTTGATGATCTTGATATCGATGAAGACGATGTAGAAGCTAAAACAAAGACAGTAGAAGTTTATCTTCCTCCAAAAAAGGAAGCTGGAAAAATCTTATCGGGTGACACTGCAGATCAAGTAAAAGAACTTGTATCTCTGCTTAGAAACGAAGCAAAGGTTATATAAGGGGGAGACACCATGGCAAAAAAAGTTTTAGTACTTGCAGAATCTCGTGACGGTGCATTACGTAACGTATCTTTTGAAGCAATTGCAGCAGCAAAAGAAATTTCAGGCGGCGGGGAAGTGTTTGCTGTATTGTGCGGCGACTCTGTTCAGTCTCTCGCAAACGAATTGATTCATTATGGAGCTGACCGTGTATTAGTTGCAGAAAATGAAAAGCTAGCAAACTATACAACAGATGGATACTTCCAAGCTTTGAAACAGATTATTAATGATGAATCACCTGAAGCGATTGTGTTCGGACATACATCACTTGGAAAAGATCTGTCACCAAGACTTGCAGCGCGTTTAGAATCTGGTTTGATCTCAGACGTGACGGGACTTGAACAAGCGGGTGAAAATACGGTGTTTACACGTCCTGTATACTCTGGGAAAGCATTCGAAAAGAAATTAATCAATGATGGACTGATCTTTGTTACTGTTCGTCCAAACAATATCTCGCCTCTAGAAAAAGATGAATCACGCACAGGAGAAGTAAAATCTGTATCGGTAGAAATCAAGGATCTTCGAACGATCGTTAAAGAAGTTGTTCGTAAAGCTTCTACGGGTGTTGACTTATCTGAAGCAAAGATTATCGTTGCTGGTGGACGTGGAGTAAAATCAGAAGACGGATTCAAACCGCTTCAAGAACTTGCAGACGTACTCGGAGCTGCGGTTGGAGCTTCTCGCGGAGCATGTGATGCAGATTATTGCGATTATTCGCTTCAAATTGGCCAGACCGGAAAAGTCGTAACGCCAGACTTATACATCGCTTGCGGAATCTCCGGTGCCATTCAGCATTTAGCTGGGATGTCAAACTCAAAAGTTATCGTTGCCATCAATAAAGACCCTGAAGCAAGTATCTTTTCAGTAGCAGACTATGGAATTGTTGGTGACCTTTTTGAAGTCGTTCCTTTGTTAACAGAAGAGTTTAAAAAAGTGTTAGTATAAAATGAGAAAGCAAAACGTCCAGTTCATTCATCGCTGGGCGTTTTTTTACGGAGCATCGTTGTCTATTTAAAGGGGGAGTTTTGTGACAACTATAGCATTTATACGTCATGGAGAAACAGACTGGAACATGGAGAAAAGGGCTCAGGGCAGTATGGACATCCCATTGAACGAAGAAGGAATCAAGCAGGCTAAAGCTATTGCAGCGCGTGTCCGTACAGAAAAATGGGATGCGATCTATGCAAGCCCGTTATCAAGAGCATATAAAACAGCAGAAGCGATTTCAGAATTAACAGGACTGAACATTGTGCAAGACGACAGACTGCGCGAAATTTCTTTTGGAGATACAGAAGGAACAACAGAAGCTGAACGATTAGAACGCTGGGGAGAAAACTGGAAGCAGCTTGACCTTGGGAAGGAACGAGACGAGTTAGTAGATCAACGATGGCAAGCGGTACTGCAAGAAATTGTTCAGACGCACAAAGACCAAAGAGTGTTGATCGTGACCCATGGTGCACTCTTAGTGAGGATTTACAAATCTCTTTTGGAGGATAAGACGGACAAGTGGTATGGATTGAATAATACATCTCTTTCTATCTTTAAGTTTCAGGACAAGAAATGGTCGTGTGAATTGTTTAATTGTCATAAGCACTTAGAAGAAGCAAGAACCATCTAACGTTTGTTCGGATAAAAACTTGGGTACCATAAGGTTGAGCAAACTATTAGCAACAGTGTATTTTGTAGTATATACTTTGTTTACACTTTGTAAATTTAAAAGGAGGGCCAAATAAATGGCTATTGTAAATGCATCAGATCAAACATTTAATACAGAAACGAACGAAGGTTTAGTACTTGCTGATTTCTGGGCACCATGGTGCGGACCTTGTAAAATGATTGCTCCTGTTCTAGAGGAACTAGACCAAGAGGTAGAAGAAGTTAAAGTTGTAAAACTTGATGTAGATGAAAACCAAGAAACAGCTGGAAAATATGGTGTTATGAGTATTCCTACACTTCTCGTATTCAAAGACGGCCAAGTCGTTGATCAAGTAGTAGGTTTCCAGCCTAAAGAAGCTTTAGTTGAACTTTTAAACAAACATAAGTAAGTATTCTTAAAGCCCGGTCAAACCGGGCTTTTTTCAATGGCATACTAAAAGATACAAAGTAAGGCTTGTTTTCTACAGGTCTTTTTTATTTGGCAGAAAAGCGGATGCGGGCGTGCGAATGAACTTTTATGATATTATGATTAAATAACAGGTACATCAGAGGGGTGGATCACGATTGACCTCAATTAAACAAAAATTAATGCTGCTTCCAGATCAGCCTGGCTGCTATTTAATGAAAAATGAATTTGGGAAAGTCATTTATGTTGGAAAAGCAAAAGTATTAAAAAATAGAGTGAAATCTTATTTTTCTGGCTCACATGATGGAAAAACGCAACGTTTGGTCAGTGAGATCAGAGACTTTGAATATATTGTTACATCCACTGAAATGGAAGCTTTAGTTCTTGAGATGAACTTAATCAAAAAGCATGATCCGCGATATAACGTCATGCTAAAAGATGATAAAACCTATCCGTATTTAAAAATTACTTCTGAAAAACATCCTCGTCTTTTATATACGAGAAAGATTAAGAAAGACGGTGGGAAATATTTCGGTCCGTTTGTTAATGCCTATGCTGCACAAGAAACAAAAAAACTCTTAGATCGCATTTTCCCCCTTAGAAAATGTGACACGATGCCGAAAAGAGTTTGCCTTTATTACCATATCGGCCAATGTCTGGGTCCATGTGTTTATGACGTTTCAAATGATCAGAACAAACAAATGGTTGATGGGATTGTTAAGTTCCTCAATGGCGGTCATCAAGATGTGAAGAATCAACTGTCTGAAAAAATGCTTGAAGCTTCAGAGGCTTTGAACTTTGAGCGTGCAAAAGAACTGCGGGATCAAATCCAACATATTGAAGCCGTAATGGAAAAACAAAAGATGATGACCTCGGATTTAGTTGATAGAGATGTGTTCGGCTACCATTTTGATAAGGGCTGGATGTGTGTCCAAGTCTTCTTTGTTCGGCAAGGAAAAGTTATTGCCAGAGACGTATCTGTATTCCCTTTTTACGGGGAAGCCCACGAAGATCTTCTTACCTTTATTGGTCAGTTTTATCTTCAGAAAAATCATCTGCTTCCAAAAGAAATTTTATTACCTAAACAGGTAGATGCAAAAATGATACAAGAGCTTCTTGATGTGAAAGTTCTTCAGCCACAAAAAGGGCAAAAGAAAGAATTAGTAGAACTGGCAACGAAAAACGCGACTCTTGCTCTCAACGAAAAGTTTGCTTTAATCGAACAGGATGAAGCACGGACAATAAAAGCAGTTGAAAACTTAGGTGAAAGAATGGGGGTTGCCCCTCCGTACAGGATTGAAGCTTTTGATAACTCAAACATTCACGGTACAGATCCCGTTTCAGCTATGGTCGTGTTTGTTGATGGGAAGCCTTACAAGAAGGATTACCGAAAGTATAAGATCAAATCTGTAGAGGGTCCTGATGACTATGCTTCCATGAAGGAAGTCGTTCGCAGAAGGTATTCAAGATTGCTGAGAGAAGAAAGTGAATTGCCGAACCTAATCCTGATTGATGGAGGAAAAGGTCAAATATCAGCTGCTCAAGATGTTCTTGAGAACGAACTGAACCTTTTTATTCCTGTTGCAGGACTGTCAAAAGATGAGAAGCACCGAACTTCTCAATTGTGGCTTGGTGACCCTCCTGAGATGATCCATCTTCCAAGGAACAGTCAGGAATTTTACTTGCTTCAAAGGATTCAGGATGAAGTCCACCGTTTTGCTATTTCCTTTCATCGCAAAGTTCGTTCAAAAAGTATGTTCGAATCTATTTTAGATGGGATTGCCGGGATTGGAGAAAAAAGAAAGAAGATGCTTCTCCGTCATTTTGGTTCCATGAAAAGGATGAAAGAGGCTACCATCGAAGAGATTCAAGAAGCGGGAGTTCCAAGAGCCGTTGCAGAAGATATAAAGAAAGCATTTTTATCAAAAGACTAGTTGCAGACATGAAGTAACTTTGTTAAAATGAGACCAACTTTATAAATATGCCATGCTTCTAATGAAGTGATGGTAGAGGAGCAGGAACCAATAGTATCCCATCTGAAGAGAAGAAGCTCTTTTGAGGGTGGAGGAAAGGGGATTCTTGCCGAAGTGTAAAAGGACTTCTAACCTTTTATGCTGGACCTGTATTGAATAAATACAGGGCTGTCACACCATTCCCCCCAGGAATCGTGTGGAGGACTATCTCACTAGGGGAAACAAACTTGGCTTGCTGCGGATATAGCAACAATAGGGTTTTTCCTTATTGTTGCTTTTTTATTTTCTTTCTTATCTGAAGATTGTTGCTAATGAACTGTTTCTAACAGAATTTGCTACTTTCATAGAGCAGCAACGATAGCACAAACAGCCTTTGTTTTAAAAAGAGATAGAAAAACATATCAGGAAAGGATTTGGAGAAGATGGGAAGAATCGTACAAAAATTTGGCGGTACTAGTGTTGGTTCGGTTGAACGTATTCAAAATGCTGCAAAAAGAATTATTAACGAAGTCAACAATGGCAATGAAGTAGTTGTTGTCGTTTCTGCCATGGGCAAAACAACAGATGAACTTGTCAGATTGGCTGGGGAAATTAATAAGACTCCTTCAAAACGAGAGATGGATATGCTCCTTACTACGGGAGAACAGGTAACGATCGCGTTATTAACGATGGCATTGCATCAGGAAGGTTATAAGGCTCTTTCTCTAACAGGCTGGCAAGCAGGCATTCAGACCGAGAACAATCATTCAAATGCCAGAATACTAGACATTGATACGGACCGGATCAATAACTTATTAAAAGATGGGAACATTGTGGTTGTCGCAGGATTTCAAGGGTTGATTACTGAATCGAACGATATCGCAACACTTGGAAGAGGCGGTTCCGATACAACAGCTGTCGCGCTGGCAGCTGCGCTAAAAGCTGATCGCTGTGATATTTATACAGATGTTACAGGTGTTTTCACAACTGATCCCCGTGTAGTAAAGCATGCAAGAAAAATCCCATCTATTTCTTATGATGAGATGCTTGAAATGGCGAATCTTGGGGCAAGTGTCTTGCACCCGAGAGCGGTAGAGTTTGCAAAAAACTATTCTATTGTTTTAGAAGTTAGATCTAGTATGAGTGAAGAACGAGGAACGTTAGTAGAGGAGGAAGCAACGATGGAACAAAACTTAATGGTAAGAGGCTTAGCTTTTGAAGGTAACATAACGAAGATTACGGTAACTAACATGCCGAACGAAATCCATACACTCTCTGATTTGTTTACGATCTTAGCAAACAACGGGATTAATGTAGACATCATCATTCAAAACGTGATGAACGAAGAAAAGACGAATATTTCGTTCTCAATCGAGTCTAGTCTGTTATCAGACACTCAGGAAGTGCTTGCAGCGCATCAAGATAAACTTGGCTTTGAATCGATCAGCTTCGAAGGTGAACTTGCAAAAGTATCCATCGTTGGTTCAGGAATGATCTCCAATCCGGGAGTAGCAGCTAAGATGTTTAAAGCTCTATCTGACGAAGATGTTATGATTAAAATGGTAAGTACTTCTGAAATTAAGGTTTCAACGGTTGTTAAACAAGAAGATATGATTAAATCAATTGAAACACTTCATGACACATTCGAATTGGATGCTCGTGTTCCTGTTCAAAACGTTTAATAACCTACAATTGAAAAAGCCGGCATCTGCCGGCTTTTGATTATTCAATCGTATCTTTTTTGTCCCATTGAACCGTAATAGAAACTTTATTGCGTTTCACAGATTCCAAGGCTTCCGTGGTGCATTTTTTTTGGAGCTGAATTTGTTCTGCTAGAAAACCAGCTTCTAAGCTAAATGTACAGTCCTGGAAATTCTCGATTCGCTGTTCGATTAATATTGAATGAAGTGAGAAGACCATTTCTGTTTTTGATGCTTCTATCATTTCGAGATTACCCCAGCCTGCTTCATTGAAAAAAGCAGTTACTTCTTCCATCGTATGTAAAGGGTATTTTCTGGCAAGGTGTCTGCCGGCCCAATATAAAATATTTCTTTCTTGTTTACCAAGAAGTTCAGGTAACAAATCGCTGCGAAGAATCTCGTACCCGAAGGCAGAAACTGAAGGCTGTTCGGCAGTGGTAGACTCGTCCTTTGTTTTTTGTTTAAACATTCTGCATCCCTTCTTTCTATTTTTTATTATAACGGGTAAAAGAATCAAACTCTATAGCAACTCGGTATTTGTCGAAAAAGTAATCTAGTAGAAACACTGATTTATCAATAAATTATCACAATTTAGTTGTTAGCGTTTTCTTGACGGTGTCAAACGATGGGAGTAAAATGGACATGTTGCTAGTTGATTAAACTAATTGTTTAACACTTTTTCCTCACAAAATGAGGAAACTAAAAACGCTTACATGTGGAGAGGAACAAAAGATTAGCAGCCAGAGAGAGGCTAAATTTGAAGGGGGCAAGAAAATGGCTGGCAGTAAGGATTTTGTAAACAGAAGGATTCATTCACTTTTAGGAGTAATTCCTATCGGGCTTTTTGTCGTTCAGCACTTGGTTGTAAACCATTTTGCAACTAAAGGTGCTGAATCATTTAACGCCGCAGCACATTTTATGGAAAGTCTGCCGTTTCGTATTTTACTAGAAACGTTTGTAATTTACTTACCAATTTTATTCCATGCGGTCTACGGTCTATATATAACATTTCAGGCTAATAACAATGTTAGCCGGTACGGGTATTTCCGTAATACGATGTTCCTTGTTCAGCGTGTAACAGGTGTGATCACATTAATTTTTATTGCATGGCATGTTTGGGAAACTCGCGTTCAAGCTGCGCTTGGGGCGGAAGTAAACTTCTCTATGATGGCTGATATTTTTAGTTCTCCATTTATGATCGCGTTCTACTTAATCGGCGTTTTATCTGCAGTATTTCATTTTGCAAACGGATTATGGTCGTTCTTTGTCAGCTGGGGCCTTACAGTTTCGCCTCGTTCACAGAAGGTTTCAACATACGTAACGATGGGTGTTTTCGTAGCACTTGCGATCGTTAGCGTTCGGACTATTTTTGCATTCATTTAAAAGGGGTGAGACAAATTGAGTAATCAAAAAATAATCGTTGTTGGTGGAGGTCTCGCCGGGTTAATGGCTACAATTAAAGCAGCTGAAGCTGGTGTGCATGTCGACCTCTTTTCAGTAGTTCCTGTTAAACGTTCACATTCTGTTTGTGCACAAGGTGGCATAAACGGTGCTGTAAATACAAAAGGTGAAGGCGATTCACCTTGGGAACACTTTGATGATACCGTTTATGGTGGTGACTTCTTAGCGAACCAGCCTCCAGTAAAAGAGATGTGTGATGCTGCTCCTGGAATTATCCACTTAATGGACCGTATGGGTGTTATGTTCAACAGAACCCCAGAGGGATTACTGGATTTCCGTCGTTTTGGAGGTACTCAACATCATCGTACGGCATTCGCAGGGGCAACAACAGGACAGCAATTGTTATATGCACTTGATGAACAAGTGCGCCGACATGAAGTTGCAGGGCTTGTAACAAAGTACGAAGGCTGGGAATTCCTTTCTGCCATCATCGATGACGAAGGACAATGCCGTGGAGTTACAGCGCAAAACTTAAAAACGATGGAAATTGTCAGCTTTGCTGCAGATGCTGTAATCATGGCTACAGGCGGACCTGGTATCATCTTCGGTAAATCTACGAACTCCGTAATCAATACGGGTGGAGCTGCTTCAGCACTTTATCAGCAGGGTGTTTATTATGCAAATGGTGAGTTTATTCAAATTCATCCAACTGCTATCCCTGGTGACGATAAGCTTCGATTGATGAGTGAGTCTGCACGTGGTGAAGGTGGCCGTGTTTGGACATATAAAGATGGAAAACCGTGGTATTTCCTAGAAGAAAAATATCCGGCTTATGGAAACCTTGTTCCTCGTGACATCGCAACACGTGAGATCTTCCACGTTTGTGTAGATTTAAAGCTTGGTATCAATGGAGAGAACATGGTGTACCTTGATCTTTCACACAAGGATCCAAAAGAGCTTGATATTAAACTTGGAGGAATCATTGAAATCTATGAAAAATTCATGGGAGATGATCCTCGTAAAGTTCCGATGAAGATCTTCCCTGCTGTTCACTATTCAATGGGTGGCATGTGGGTAGATTTTAATCAGATGACAAATATTCCAGGTCTTTTTGCTGCAGGTGAGTGTGAGTACCAATACCATGGTGCGAACAGATTAGGAGCTAACTCTCTATTATCTGCTATTTATGGCGGAATGAAGGCTGGTCCATCTGCTGTTAATTACATTAGAGGACTAGATAAAACGGTTGAGGATGTTTCTTCTACCGTATTTGAAAACCAAGTAAAGAAAGATCAAGAAGTCTATAACAACATCCTTTCCATGGATGGAACGGAAAATGCATATGTGATCCATAAAGAATTAGGAGAATGGATGACTGATAATGTAACCGTTGTTAGATACAATGATAAATTGAAACAAACGGATGAAAAGATTCAAGAGTTGATGCAGCGCTATAAGAAAATCAACATCAACGATACATCTAAGTGGAGTAATCAGGGGGCATCGTTCACTCGCCAGTTATGGCATATGCTTCAGCTTGCACGTGTAATTACGCTTGGAGCTTTAAATCGTGATGAGAGCCGTGGTGCACATTTCAAACCTGATTTCCCTGAACGTAATGATGAAGATTGGTTAAAGACAACAAAAGCGAAATTTAATCCGGCAACAAACGGCCCAGATTTTGAATATGAAGAGGTAGATGTTTCGCTTATCAAGCCGCGTAAACGTGACTATTCTAAGAAGAAGGCAGGGGTATAAACATGAGCACAAAAATGGTGAAATTCATCATCACAAGACAAGATAACCCAGAGACTGCCCCATATTTAGAAGAATTTGAGATTCCGCATCGTCCAAATATGAATGTTATTTCTGCTCTTATGGAAATTCGCAGAAATCCTGTGAATGCGAAAGGTGAAGCTACGACTCCTGTTACTTGGGAGATGGGATGTCTTGAAGAAGTTTGTGGTGCGTGTTCTATGGTGATCAACGGAAAGCCTCGTCAATCTTGTACGGCTCTTGTTGATCAGCTAGAACAGCCAATCAGACTAGAACCAATGAAGACTTTTCCTGTCGTTCGTGACTTGGCGATCGATAGAAGTCGAATGTTTGATGCGCTTAAGCGTGTAAAAGCATGGATCCCAATCGATGGTACTTACGATCTTGGACCAGGACCTCGAATGCCTGAAACGAAACGTCAATGGGCATATGAACTTTCAAAATGTATGACGTGCGGGGTGTGTTTAGAAGCTTGTCCGAATGTTAACAGCAAATCTGATTTCATTGGACCTGCTCCACTTTCACAAGTTCGCTTGTTTAACGCACATCCTACTGGTGCAATGAACAAAGAAGAACGTTTGAATGCGATTATGGATGATGGTGGACTTGCAGAGTGCGGAAACTCTCAAAACTGTGTTCAATCTTGTCCAAAAGGTATTCCTTTAACCACTTCTATCGCAGCTCTTAACCGTGATACAACTTTCCAAGCGTTTAAGAACTTCTTTGGAAGTGACAGATAAATAAAAGATGAAAGCTTCTCTCGACAGGGAGAAGCTTTTTTTCACTATCAACATTTTTCAAGAACGTAAGAATTGGATAAAAGGTGGTAGAGTGATGGCAAGACAAGATTATATTTCAAACATGGAAGAATGGAAAAAAGGGTTTCATTTTTTTCACGAACTACATGTTCGTTTCGGTGAAATCGATGGCTTCGGACATGTGAATAATACGAATGTCTTTGTTTATATGGAAGAAGCCAGGATTGCACTCTTTAAAGAATTAGGTTTAATGCCATCTTGGGGGGCATCTGTTTCCAAGGAGATTCCTGTTGTCGCTGATTTGCAATGTGATTATCTTGCTCAAATTTTGTATGATGAAAAATTAAAGATATACGTCAAAATTAACGAGACAGGGTCATCCTCTATCGATCTGCATTACCTGGGAATGAATGAAGAAAATAAGCCGGTGTTTACAGGTAGAGGAGCGATTGTTCAGATTTCCAGAGAGACCGGACGTCCTTTAAAGTGGAATGAAACGGTAAAAAAACAATTAGAAAACTTTTCACGAAAAGCCCACATCTAAAAAACGGGCTTTTTTTTCATTATATTATGGAATATTATGGGGAGTTTTTAACTTAACCAAGTCACTTACACCTGTGTTATGACATAGTATATGGTGACTAAATACTTCCAATATTCGTTGGCGGTTCCTAAACCCTAGCAAGGAGGGGTGAATTCATTGAAAGATAAACACTACCGACCGAAGCCTCTACTTACAAAAAGAGAGAGAGAAGTTTTCGAACTATTAGTCCAAGATAAAACCACAAAAGAAATTGCGGAACAATTATTTATTAGTGAGAAAACAGTTCGAAACCATATTTCGAATACCATGCAAAAGCTTGGGGTTAAAGGACGCTCTCAAGCCGTTGTAGAGTTATTGAGGCTTGGAGAACTCGAGATTTAGTCAGGAAGCGGCTTTCATGTGAAAGCCGTTTTCGATTTCTATTTCAAACGATGACGGCAAGCGTTTATAAGAGGTAAAAGTTGCAATTGATTTTTTAGCTCATTTTCGGCTATGATGACTAAGATGTCTATGGTCTCTGGCCAGATAATGAAAAGGTGAAAATCATGAATAATAGCCTGCAAGTTAAAAAGGTACTAAATAACAATGTCGTTATTGTGACAGATCCCGATGATAAAGAACAGATTGTCATCGGAAAAGGAATTGGTTTCTCAAAAAAATCAGGAGACCCCATCCATGCTGAACATGTGGACAAGTTGTTCGTTTTAAAAAACGAAAAGGAACAAGAGCAATATAAGACACTCCTGACGTATATAGATGAAGAAACGATTGAGTTGATAAATGACGTCATCGTCCATATTGGTTCGCGGTTTAATAATGAGCTGAACGAACATATCCATGTTGCTCTCACAGATCATATCACATTCGCCATTAAACGGCTGAAGCAAGGAATGGATATAAAAAACCCATTTTTAACTGAGACTCAAACGTTATATCCTAAAGAATATACAGTTGCTGAAGAAGTTATTGAGGTTATTAATAAATCACTTCAAGTCCATCTTCCTGAAGGTGAAGTCGGTTTTGTAGCTCTTCATATTCATAGTGCCCTTACAAATAAAAGTGTTAAAGATATAAAGAAACATTCTGAGCTTATTAATACACTCATGCAGATGATTCAACATTCACTGAAACTTGAAATCGATACTAAGAGTATCAATTATCTGCGCCTAGTCAGACACTTGAGACATGCCATCGAGCGAATCTCAATGGGTGACATCATGGAAGAGCAAGAAAAGTTAGCAAAAGTGTTGAAAGAAGAATATCCGGTATGCTACAATTTGGCTTGGAAGTTGATCAAGGTAATGCAAAATTCCTTGAACAAACCCGTGCCACATGCAGAGGCAGTGTACTTAACAATGCATTTGCAAAGGCTTTCGCGATATGACAATTAGACTAATGTAACGAGTAATTAAATAGATAGATACAGCGTTTTTACGTGTTACTGATTCGATCAGGCATAAGTAAAGAACAAAGTGTAGTAAATCCCTAATTAGGATATATTAAATCTGATTAGGAGAGTTTCTCATGTTCTTTATTTATGCTTTTTTGTTTTTTGCGGAAGCAAATGGAAGGGTTATCAAAAATTTTAAAGGAGGGCTTCCTTGTGTGGAAAAAGCTTTTTGGTGTTCTACAGCGTGTAGGTAAAGCTTTGATGCTGCCGGTCGCGATCTTACCAGCAGCTGGTCTGTTGCTGGCGTTCGGTAATGCATTTAAAAATCCTGCATTAATTTCGCGGATACCTGCACTAGATGCAGCATGGTTTCAGCTTGTTGCAGATGTAATGGAGAAATCCGGTGACATCGTATTTGCGAACTTGTCACTATTATTTGCAGTAGGTGTTGCTGTCGGTCTTGCTGGCGGTGAAGGTGTAGCAGGTTTGGCTGCTATTATCGGTTACTTAATTATGAACGTTACGATGAGTGTCATTGAGGGTGTTACACCTGATATGGTCGGAAAAGATCCGTCATTCGCTAGTGTTCTTGGAATCCCCACTCTTCAAACAGGGGTATTCGGAGGTATTATCGTCGGTATACTTGCATCATATCTCTATAAACGTTATTACAACATCGAACTTCCTCAATACTTAGGTTTCTTTGCTGGTAAACGTTTTGTACCTATTATTACAGCTGTATCAGCATTAATTCTAGGTATAATCATGACATTTATTTGGCCGCCTGTTCAAAATGGCCTTAACGCATTCTCAGAGAGTATGATTAACTCGAACCTTACTATTGCAGCATTTATCTTTGGTGTAATCGAACGATCATTGATTCCTTTTGGTCTTCACCACATTTTTTACTCTCCATTCTGGTTTGAGTTTGGTTCTTATAAATCAGCTGCTGAAGGACTTGTACGTGGTGACCAGGCAATTTTCTTTGCTCAATTGAAAGACAATGCAGAATTAACTGCTGGTACGTTTATGACAGGTAAGTTCCCTTTCATGATGTTTGGACTTCCTGCTGCAGCACTTGCGATGTACCATGCAGCACGACCTGAGCAGAAGAAAGTGGTTGCAGGGATCATGGGTTCTGCTGCTTTAACTTCATTCTTAACAGGTATAACAGAACCAATTGAATTTACTTTCTTATTTGTAGCACCTGTTCTTTTTGGAATTCATGCTATTTTTGCAGGACTTTCATTCATGGTCATGCAGCTATTAAATGTTAAAATTGGTATGACTTTCTCTGGTGGGGTAATCGATTATCTACTATTCGGAGTTCTTCCAAACCGTACGGACTGGTGGCTAGTCATTCCTGTAGGTTTAGTTTTCTCTGTGATCTATTACTTTGGTTTCCGTTTTGCGATTCAAAAATGGAACTTAAAGACACCAGGCCGTGAAATTGTGGATGATGAAGTAGAAACGAACGTTGGACCGTCTAATAAAGATTCATTAGCTGCGAATATTTTAGAAGGCTTAGGCGGAGAATCTAACATAGCTGATTTAGACGCATGTATTACTCGTCTTCGTGTTTCTGTTCGTGACCCTAAGCAAGTTGATAAAGACCGTTTGAAGAAACTGGGAGCTTCTGGTGTCCTTGAGATGGGGAATAGCATTCAAGCGATCTTCGGAACGCGTTCAGATACAATCAAAGGTGAAATACGAGATATTATGAACGGAAAAACTGTTGCTAAGCCGAAGAATATTGAAGAAACTCCTGAACAAGGAGAACTTGCTGATACTACAGAAGAAGGAACAGTTAACCCAACATCTTCAATCTCATCAGAAGAACGTTTCGTAGCACCAATTAAAGGGAAAATAATTCCGATCACTGAAGTTCCCGATCAAGTATTCTCCGGAAAAATGATGGGCGACGGTTTTGCGATCGAGCCGGCAGAAGGTTTGGTTGTAGCGCCGGTTGATGGTAAGATAGTTAATGTCTTCCCAACAAAACATGCGATTGGAATAGAATCAGATAACGGAAAAGAGATTTTGATCCATTTTGGAATCGATACGGTTAAATTAAAGGGTGAAGGTTTCGAAAGCTTTGTTTCTGAAGGAGACAAGGTTACAGCTGGTCAAAAGCTTCTTCAAGTAGATCTGAGCTTTGTAAAAGAAAATGCACCATCAACCATTACACCAATTGTGTTTACTAACCTATCAGGTGAAACTGTTTCAATTGAAAAAACGGGAACAGTGGAAATTGAGGAAGAAAACATTATTACATTTAAAAAATAAAGGGGTAATTAAAATGGCAGAAAAAACATTTAAAGTAACTAGTGAATCAGGAATCCACGCTCGTCCAGCAACAACTTTAGTAAACCAGGCTGGCCAATTCAGCTCTGATATCACGCTTGATTATAACGGCAAGAGCGTTAACTTAAAATCAATCATGGGTGTTATGAGCTTAGGTATTCAATCTGGAGCTGAGATTACAATCAAAGCTGAAGGTTCCGATGCAGACGAAGCAATCGCAGCATTAGAAGATGTAATGAAAAAGGAAGGGCTTGGTGAGTAATGTCTGAAAAAATTTCAGGTATTGCAGCATCAGCCGGCATAGCAATTGCCAAAGCATTTGTACTTCAAAATCCTGAATTAACAATTGAAAAGAAATCAATTGAAGATTCCTCTCAGGAAATTGAACGATTCCAGTCAGCTATTGATAAGTCTAAAGACGAACTGACAGTAATTAAAGATAAAGCAAATGAAGAACTTGGCGAAGATAAGGCAGCAATTTTTGCTGCCCATCTTCTTGTTCTTAGTGACCCTGAACTGGTTGATGCTGTAAAACAAAAGATTGAAAGTGAAAAAGTAAACGCTGAATCAGCTATGAATGACGTTTCTTCCATGTTTATCGACATGTTCGAACAAATGGATAACGAATATATGAAAGAGCGTGCGGCAGATATTCGTGATGTATCAAAGCGTGTATTAGCTCATCTTTTAGATGTTCAGTTTGCAACACCAGCGAGCATTTCTGAAGAAGTTGTTATTCTTGCAGAAGATTTAACACCATCTGATACGGCACAATTGAACCGTAAGTTTGTAAAAGGTTTTGCAACGGATATCGGTGGAAGAACATCGCATTCAGCGATTATGTCACGTTCTATGGAGATTCCTGCGGTTGTTGGAACCAAGACCATCACAGAAAAAGTTGAGAATGGTGTTATGATCATCATCGATGGTTTGGATGGACAAGTGATTGTTGATCCAACAGAAGATGAAATCGGATCTTATCAAGAAAAACAGCAGAAATATCTGAAGCAGAAGGAAGAATGGGCGAAACTAGTCAATGAAAAAACGCTTTCTTCTGATAACGTTCAGGTAGAACTTGCTGCTAATATTGGTACTCCTGCAGATGTAAAAGGAGTTCTCGAAAATGGAGCGGAAGGTGTTGGTCTATACCGTACAGAATTCTTGTACATGGGTCGAGATCAGCTTCCAACAGAAGATGAACAATTCAAAGCTTATAAAGAAGTTCTTGAAAAAATGGAAGGGAAACCTGTTGTTATCCGTACGTTAGATATTGGTGGTGACAAGGAACTTCCATACTTGAATCTTCCAAAGGAATTGAATCCATTTTTAGGATTCCGTGCGATCCGCCTTTGTCTGGAAGAACAAGAAATTTTCCGTACACAATTAAGAGCACTTCTTCGTGCGAGCACATATGGAAATTTAAAGATCATGTTCCCGATGATCGCAACTCTAGAAGAATTCCGTTCTGCAAAGAGCATTCTTATTGAAGAAAAAGAAAAGCTTGTTAATGAAGGAACAGAAGTTTCAGAGAAGATCGAAGTAGGAATCATGGTTGAAATTCCCTCAACAGCTGTAATGGCGGATACGTTTGCTAAAGAAGTAGATTTCTTTAGTATCGGAACAAATGACCTTATCCAATATACAATGGCTGCTGACCGTATGAATGAACAAGTTTCTTATTTATATCAGCCATACAATCCGGCGATTCTAAGACTTGTGAAAATGGTTATCGATGCAGCGCATAAAGAAGGCAAATGGACAGGTATGTGTGGTGAAATGGCTGGAGATCCTATTGCTATTCCTATTCTTTTAGGATTAGGTTTAGATGAATTCTCTATGAGTGCCACTTCCGTTCTGCCTGCTAGAAGCCAGATCAGAAGCCTCTCAAAAGAAAAAATCAGTGCGCACATCAATGAAATTCTGCAAATGGATACAATGAAAGAAGTTGTAGACTTTGTAGAGAAGAATTTCAAATAAACGGTTCTTACAAAAACAAATTTTAAAAAAGGACTATGGGATTTTTTCCATAGTCCTTTTATGTATACTTAGTCTCGGATTAAGAAAGAAAAGGAATTCTTCGTTGATAAAATAGATTGAAGTGAGCATCCTATTACGGAAATTCAGACAACAATTTCTTTTCCGTTTCGAACAATTTTATTGCATTTTCATAAAAATATTAGCAGAATAGAAAACGGTGATAAACGCCTTTTGTTTTCAGTATTGTGTATAGAGATGAGGCGATGTTAGTTTGAATAGACCTATAGGCGTAATAGATTCAGGAGTAGGCGGGTTAACCGTTGTAAGAGAGCTTATGAAACAGCTCCCAAAAGAAGAAATCATTTATTTGGGTGATACTAAACGATGCCCGTATGGTCCAAGACCTTTTGAAGAAGTAAGAAAATTCACTTGGGAAATGATCGACTATCTTATAAAACAGGAGATTAAGTTACTCGTAATCGCATGCAATACAGCTACGGCTGCAGTTTTAGATGAAGCGAAGAAGAAGCTTAATATCCCTGTTATTGGAGTTATACACCCTGGAGCACGATCGGCCTTAAAAGCAACAAAAAATAACCATGTAGGTGTTATAGGCACGATAGGAACGGTTAATAGTGGAGCATATAAACAAGCCCTTCAGCAGATCCGCAGCGATGTGATCGTAGAGAGTTTAGCATGTCCTTTATTTGTTCCCCTTGTTGAACAAGGAAGACTTTCAGGAGAAGAAACTTTGAATGCTGTCTCTGAATCTTTGTATCCTCTTAAGGATGTTTCAATCGATACGCTGATTTTAGGATGTACTCATTATCCCTTATTACGTCCTGTCATTCAGCGCGTAATGGGTGATCATATCAAAATTTTATGTTCTGGGGCAGAGACGGCCCGTGAGGTTTCAGTCATCCTTGATCATAGTGGAATTTTGAACACAGGGGAAAAGAAGCCGGTCCACAGATTCTTAGCGACCGCACAAAGCAGCCAGTTTTTAAAAATAGCCAACCATTGGCTTAATACAAAAATAGATCAGGTAGAATGTATAACGCTATAAAAATGAGCAGTCTCACAGTTTTGTGATTCTGCTTTTTTTGTGCTTCTAAAAAGTGTAGCTTTTATATTTCTTCATGAAAGAACAATCAAAGATATGAAAACGATCTTTTATTTTTTGTACAAGTGGTCTATCAGAAGAAGATAGCTCGTATACATAGTAGTACAAACCACTTGAGGAGGGAAAGTATGCGCAAAATCATGAAGTCAGGGGCTCCGCTGCTTTTATTATCGGTTTCGTTACTGGTATCAGGCTGCGGGTTAGGGGGAGAGAAAGCAGGATCTGAGCTTGATCCCCCAAAAGTGAATTACGTTAAGGAAGAAAAGTCGCTTGATAAAAAAGAAAAAACAGCTAAAGCTGAGAACTCTCAAAAGAGACAGCTGTTTTTATTCGATTCAAACGGTATGGTTGTACCTCAAGTACTCGCTTTGCCGAAAAACGATGAAACAGCCAAACAGGTGCTTCAATATCTTGTAAAAGATGGTCCGGTAAGCAATATTTTACCGAATGGCTTTCAAGCAGTATTGCCTGCAGATACGGAAGTTCTATCAGTGAATATCAAAAAGGGAACTGCGACTGCAAACTTTTCAAAAGAGTTTTCTGAGTATAATGCGAAGGATGAAATGAAGATTCTTCAAGCCATTACATTTACACTTACACAGTTCGATAATATTAACAAAGTGAAGATACAGATCGAAGGCAAAGATCAAAAATCGATGCCTGTGAATAATACGCCAGTGGGTGAAGGTGTAAGCCGGGTGGATGGAATTAACCTTGAGAACGGCAGTGTCGCCGATATTACAAACAGTGAACTTGTGACACTTTACTTTTTAGCCCAGACACAAGATCAGACTTACTATGTGCCTGTTACCCGGCGTGTAGCGAAAGAAGGAACGGATAAGGTCACAGCAACCATCGAACATCTGATAGACGGGCCTTCAGCGGAAAGCAATCTGCTCACTGATTTTAGAACAGATGTAAAACTATTAAGTACGCCTGTTGTAGAAGATGGTGTGGTCACCCTTAATTTCAATGGTGCTGTACTAGATAATAAAGAAGAAAGCATGATTGCGGATGAAGTCCTAAATTCAATCGTCCTTTCTTTAACTGAACTCCCTGAGGTTAATAAAGTAGCGATAAAAGTAAACGGAAAGTCTAAGATCTTTACTGAAAAAGGTAAAGAGATTACTGCTCCAGTCTCCCGTCCGAAAGAAGTTAATACAGGTGAATTTTAAATCAGCAAACGATGTGATAAAGTAAAGAGACGAGAAAATCGTCTCTTTTTTTATGATTTATTACAAGGTGATTTAGGGGCGATGATAGTGGAGGACAATATATGAAAATTTTAATCGCAACAAAAAACACAGGAAAAGTTAAAGAGTTTCAAGCGATGTTCAAAGACTTAGGTATCGAAGTCCTTTCATTGCTGGACATAAAAAATAGCCCAGATGTCGAAGAAACAGGGGTTACATTTGACGAAAATGCGATTATTAAGGCAGAAGCCATTTGTTCCATGATGAATATTCCCGTTATCGCTGACGATTCTGGTTTGGAAGTAGATGCACTAGAAGGAAGACCTGGCGTTTATTCGGCAAGATATGCGGGAAGCGAGAAAAGTGATGAGGCTAACATGGATAAAGTATTAAAAGAAATGAGTGATGTTGCAAAGCCAGATCGGACAGCACGTTTTGTCTGTGCATTAGCTTTTGCTAGACCCGAAAAGAAAACATTTGTCGTAAGAGGAACTTGCGAAGGTGAAATCTTGTCAGAGAGACGAGGGAATGAAGGGTTTGGATATGATCCAATTTTCTACCTTCCACAACTCAATTGTTCCATGGCAGAGTTGTCGAAAGAAGAAAAGAATAAAATCAGCCACAGAGCTGTCGCTTTGAAAAAATTAAAAGATTTTATCAGCAAGGAGGACATGCTATGGCAAAGGCCTTGATTGTTAGTGACAGTCATGGACTAAGAGAAGAACTAATAACGATAAAAAAACGCCATGAAGATGAAATTAATCTGCTCATTCATTGCGGAGATTCTGAACTTGAAACGGATGCAAGAGAATTATCTGGGTATGTTACAGTAAGAGGAAATATGGACTTTATTGGAAAAGACTTTCCAAACGAAGCGATAGAGATGCTAGGAGATAAGTGTGTGTATATTACTCACGGACATCTTTATGATGTGAAAATGTCTCATATGGCCCTAGCATACAGAGCAGAAGAAACAGGAGCAAGTTTTGCTTGCTTCGGCCATTCACATGTTGCTGAAGCATACGAACGAGAAGGTATGATTTTTATTAATCCAGGAAGTATAAGACTTCCTAGGGGAACGTTTGAAAAGACTTATGCTATATTAGAGGTTAATGAAGGCAATACGTCAGTTGTTTTTTATTCTTTAGACGGAAAGCGGATCGATCATCTTTCTAAAGAATTTAAGTAAAGTCACAAAAAACTTTAAAGAAATGGGTTGACTCTTTTGTGGATATCATGTATATTAAATTATGTCGTCGCGACAAGATCTAATATGTCTGCGGGTGTAGTTTAGTGGTAAAACAAGAGCCTTCCAAGCTCTGGTCGTGAGTTCGATTCTCATCACCCGCTCCATTTGTTTTTCTCACGTTCAAATGGCACAAAAGAGTTACATCTGAAGTTTACAGATCTTACATTTAAAATGCATGTTATAAAAAACATATTTGTCTCCACGGTCGACAGGTGGAACAAATCACTGTGTGCCCGCAGCGCATGGTAATTGCGGAAAGCGCATTGCTATGCGAAAGGGGCTCCAATACATATGTCCCAGTAGCTCAGCTGGATAGAGCATACGCCTTCTAAGCGTACGGTCGGGAGTTCGAATCTCTCCTGGGACGCCATCATATATTACATAACCAAACACGTTTCGTGTCCTCCATTAAAGGATGCGGAGCGTGTTTTTTTATGTCTTTTTATTTTTCTCACATAAAGTTGAAAGCGCTTCAAAAATGTTTACAAAAGTAGACGTGAATTTCATTTTTCCCTTAACCATGGGCATGTAAGCGCGTACAAAATATCAGAATTGTCAGAATTAAATATTTTTATCAAAATTCATGGTTGACCCTAGAGCGATAGGGGCGTAATATTATCAACAATTATTAATTGTATTTAAAAAATTCTAATAATTCATTTTTGAAGTAAAGGAGGATCACGATGCAGGAGCAATGGGTTTATGTTAATGGTGAGTACGTATTAAAAGACGATGCAAAAGTTTCAGTTTATGATCATGGTTTTTTATATGGAGATGGGGTGTTTGAAGGCATTCGCGTCTACAATGGCAACGTGTATCGATTAGAGGAACATTTGCAGCGTTTATACGAATCTGCTCAATCCATTATGTTAAACATTCCACACACTAAAGAAGAGTTAACGAACATCATTGTAGAAACGCTCCAGAAAAACAAATATCGTGATGCTTATATCCGATTAGTTGTTTCACGAGGAAAAGGTAATTTAGGATTAGATCCGTTCACATGCGGAAAGCCTGGAGTCATTGTAATCACAGAGCAGCTAGCTCTTTTTCCTAAAAAACTTTATGAAACAGGTCTTGAAATCATTACGGTTGCCAGCAGAAGAAACAGACCTGATGTATTAAGTCCTAAAGTTAAATCATTGAATTACTTAAATAATATCTTAGTAAAAATTGAAGCTAGCCTAGCAGGCGTTAGTGAAGCCTTGATGCTTAATGATCAAGGATATGTAGCAGAGGGATCTGCTGATAATGTTTTTATCGTTAAAGGAAACACGATTAAAACGCCTCCAGGGTACTTAGGTGCCCTAGAAGGAATTACGAGAAACGCTATCGTAGAGATCGCAAAGGAACTTGGATACAACATGGTTGAAGAGCCTTTTACAAGACACGATGTGTACGTAGCGGATGAAGTTTTCCTTACAGGAACAGCTGCTGAAGTCATTGCGGTAGTGAAGGTTGATGGAAGGGTGATCGGAAATGGAGCACCCGGTGAACACACAAATAAACTATTAGAAGCCTTCAGAAAGAAAGTCGTTGAAGAAGGTGTGAAGGTTTATTCAGGACAGACCGTGCAAGCAGGATAATCGTAGTATAGGAGTGTTTCGAACATGCGCAGTAATATGATCAAACAAGGTGTCGACCGAGCCCCGCATAGAAGTCTTCTCCACGCAGCGGGTGTAGCACCAGAAGATATGGATAAACCATTTATCGGTGTTTGTAATTCCTATGTTGATATTATTCCGGGGCACATGCATTTAAACAAAGTAGGTGAATGGGTTAAGGAAGCGATCAGGGAAGCTGGTGGAATCCCATTCGAATTCAACACGATCGGTGTTGATGATGGTATCGCGATGGGACATATCGGTATGAGGTATTCCCTCCCAAGTAGAGAAGTCATTGCTGATGCCGCAGAAACGGTCATCAATGCTCATTGGTTCGATGGAGTCTTTTATATTCCAAACTGTGACAAGATTACACCTGGAATGCTTATGGCAGCCGTACGTACGAATGTACCGGCAGTATTCGTTTCAGGTGGACCGATGGAAGCTGGTAAATCAATGGCAGGCAAGTCACTATCACTTGCTTCCGTTTTCGAGGGTGTTGGCTCTCATTTAGCCGGAAAAATGACCCGAGAAGAGTTGCTGGAGCTTGAAACAAGTGCATGTCCCACATGCGGATCTTGTTCAGGAATGTTTACAGCAAACAGTATGAATTCAATTATGGAAATGCTGGGGATTACATTGCCGGGTAACGGTACAATTGTAGCGACCTCAGATGAGCGAAGAGCCCTCATTCGTGATGCGGCCCACTCTCTCATGGATCTGGTAAAAGAAAATGTTCGTCCTCGAGATATCATTACGAAAGAAGCGATTGATGATGCTTTTGCACTCGATATGGCGATGGGTGGTTCGACGAACACTGTTCTTCATATGCTTGCAATAGCAAATGAAGCTGAGATCGATTATGACCTGACAAGAATTAATGAGATCGCTGAAAGAATTCCTTATTTATCTAAGATTTCTCCTGCTTCTGATTATTCCATGCAGGATGTTCACCGGGCTGGCGGTGTAAGTGCAATCATCAATGAACTTTGTAAGTTAGAAGGCGCTATTCATAATGACCGTATAACCATATCCGGTAAAACTCTTGAAGAGAGAGTTCGTGATGCAGAGATCTTAGACGACGATGTAATTCGCCGAAAGGACAATGCTTATTCACCAGTTGGGGGGTTATCCATCTTATATGGAAACTTAGCACCAGATGGTTGTGTAATAAAAGTTGGAGCGGTGGACCCTTCGATTAAGACATTTCAAGGAGAAGCTATTGTCTATGAGTCTCAGGATGAAGCGATTAAAGGAATCAACAACGGTGAAGTACGAGAAGGGCATGTTGTAGTCATACGCTATGAAGGTCCTAAAGGTGGACCGGGCATGCCTGAGATGCTTTCTCCTACATCTGCTATAGCAGGGATGGGATTAAGTACAAAAGTCGCTCTCATAACAGACGGACGCTTTTCAGGAGCATCCAGGGGGATTTCAATCGGTCATATCTCACCGGAAGCAGCTCAAGGAGGTCCGATTGCCTTCATCGAAAGTGGAGACCCGATTTTAATCGATTTAATCAATCGGTCCATTCATGTAATGCTGACAGAAGATGAGTTGAACGAAAGAAAAGAGAACTGGGTTAAACCTGAACCCAAAATCAAAAAAGGTTATTTAGCCAGATACGCTGCTTTAGTAACTTCAGCTAATACTGGCGGGATCTTAAAAATTTAAAACCACAAAACGATGACGGAGAACAATGGTAGATGAGGAATACACAGAGAGCCGGGTTGCTGTGAGCCGGTTATTCCAAATACCAGGACATCCCTCCTGAGTGTCCTTTTGAAAAATAACTTGAGTAGGAAGGGCCAAGCGATGATTCAATATTTTATTTATCGCTTGTTATCAAATGACGGCTTGTCCGTCATGAGGCGGAGTCTTCTTGAAGACACTGCGAAGAAGGGTGGTACCGTGAAAATGAACTTTTTCACCCCTTTGGATAGGATATTCCTGTCCATTTGGGTGGAGAAGTTTTTTTATTGGCTGTTTTCTAAATTTTTGCTCTATTTATGCGCTGCATGGACTAGTTGATTGGAGTGACAAATTAAGAGGAAACAGCCCCTCCAAGTAGGAGAAAGCCTTTTAAAATAAAATGGTTCAAAAGATGAAGGAGGAATGAAAATGAAGGCCAGTTGGGTGGCTGAACAAAAAACTGTTGAATCTTCATTAGTCTCTGGCGCTGAACTATTTATTCAAGGACTGCAGAATGAAAAGGTAGACGTGGTTTTTGGGTATCCAGGAGGTGCAGTGCTTCCCATATATGATGCTCTTTACAAAGCAGAAATGAAGCATGTACTGACACGGCATGAACAAGGTGCAATACACGCAGCTCAAGGGTATGCGAGAGTGACTGGAAAACCAGGTGTGGTACTTGCCACGTCCGGTCCGGGTGCTACCAATCTTGTAACAGGTATTGCTGATGCCATGATCGATTCGATCCCTCTTGTTATATTTACTGGGCAAGTCGCAACAAAAGTTATAGGAACGGATGCTTTTCAAGAAGCAGATATTGTAGGGATTACAATGCCGATCACAAAGCACAACTATCAGGTGCAGAAAGCGGAGGATCTGCCGCGGATCATGAAAGAAGCTTTCCATATTGCGAACACCGGCAGAAAAGGACCTGTGTTGATCGATATCCCAAAAGACATCGCTGTAAACCAGGCTCCTTTAAAAGAGGTTTCAGACCTTCATCTCCCTGGCTATCAGCCGACAATGAAACCGAACATCCTCCAAGTAAAAAGGCTGAACGAAGCCTTGCAGGTTGCAAAAAAGCCCGTACTCCTTACTGGAGCAGGAGTACTTGCAGCTAGAGCAGAGGAAGAACTACTGGCTTTTGCTGAATATTATCAGATTCCTGTGGTTCAAACATTATTAGGACTTGGAGGGTTCCCGGCAGATCATCCTTTATGTTATGGAATGGCTGGGATGCATGGCACATATGCCGCAAATATGGCCCTTTATGATTGTGATCTGCTAATCGGGATCGGTGCTAGGTTTGATGACAGACTGACCGGAAACCTTGATCATTTTGCAAAAAAAGCGGTCGTTGCCCATATTGATATTGATCCAGCGGAAATCGGAAAGAACATACCAACAGAGATCCCTATTGTTGGATGTGCGAAAGAAACATTGAAAGCTTTAAATCAGACACAAGGTGAAAAAAGCAATTTTAATGACTGGGTGATTCAACTTTCCAAATACCGAAGCGAACTGCCTCTCACCTATAAATCGAATGAAAAAGAATTAAAACCGCAAAAATTGATGGAAATTTTGCACGAAGTCACAAAAGGTGCCGCCATCGTATCGACAGATGTTGGACAGCATCAGATGTGGGCAGCGCAATATTATACGTTTTCAACTTCAAACAGATGGATTACATCTGGCGGGTTAGGAACGATGGGCTTTGGCTTCCCTGCAGCAATTGGAGCCAAGGTAGGAAGACCAGATCTTCCGGTAATCGCCGTTGTAGGAGACGGAGGATTTCAGATGACCCTGCAAGAACTGGGTGTTCTCCAAGATTGGGAACTGCCTGTAATCGTAGTGATTGTAAACAACAAATCACTTGGTATGGTTCGGCAGTGGCAAGAGATCTTTTACGAAAAGAGGTACTCACATTCGCTCCTAGATATCCAGCCTGATTTTGTGAAACTCGCTGCAGCATACGGCATTGAAGGCAAACGGGCTGAAAATGAAGAGGAAGTAAGGGAGGCCTTAGAGGCTGCTCTATCATCAAAAAAACCTTTTGTTTTAGATTGCGCCGTAACAGCTGATGAAAATGTATATCCGATGATTGCTCCAGGTAAAGGACTTCATGAAATGATTGGAGTGAGAGGATGAGACGTATTATCTCCGCAACCGTGTTAAACGAAAGCGGTGTTCTAAATCGGTTAACGGGGTTGCTGACGAAGAGACAGTTCAACATTGAAAACATTACCGTTGGACATACAGAAGATCCTGCTGTTTCAAAAGTGACTTTGACCGTTTGGGTTGAAGATGACAGAAAAGCTGAGCAGTTGGTTAAACAGCTTCATAAACAGATCAATATCTTAAAAGTTCGTGATCTCACGAATATGGCTCTTGTTTCAAGAGAGTTGGCACTCATCAAAGTTTTGACCACGCCGGATACGCGAAGTGAGATCAAGATGCTGATTGAACCATTCAGGGCTACAGTTCTCGATGTTTCGTTGGAGAACGTTACGCTCGAAGTAACAGGTGACAGTGAAAAAGTAGATGCACTGATCGAGTTGTTAAGACCATATGGAATCAAAGAGATTTCAAGAACGGGTCTAACAGCGATCCCAAGAGGAACACAAAAGAAAGTTTTAGAGCTTCATCCCTATTCTATTATGTAAAGGAGATTATTAAAAATGGCTAAAGTATATTACGAAAACGATCTAACAAACGATGTATTAAAAAACAAGAAGGTAGCAGTAGTTGGGTATGGATCACAAGGACACGCACACGCATTGAACTTAAAAGACTCGGGCTATGATGTTGTAGTTGGTGTACGGGAAGGTAGATCTTTTGATGAAGCAGTTAAAGACGGATTTGAAGTATATCCTGTTCGCGAGGCAGCACGTCAAGCAGATGTAGTAATGGTATTGCTTCCAGATGAAAGACAGCCTGAAGTATATAAAAATGAAATCCTTCCAGAGCTTTCTCCAGGAAATGCACTCGTGTTTGCACATGGATTCAATGTTCATTATCACCAAGTTGTACCGCCTCAAGATGTGGATGTGTTCTTGGTTGCTCCTAAAGGTCCAGGACATCTAGTACGCAGAACGTTTGAAGCGGGTGAAGGTGTTCCTGCATTGTTTGCAATCTATCAAGATGCTACAGGTACCGCTAGAGAAACAGCTCTTTCGTATGCGAAAGGTATCGGTTCTGCTCGTGCTGGTGTATTGGAAACAAGCTTCCAGGAAGAAACAGAAACTGATTTGTTTGGAGAACAGGCTGTCCTTTGTGGAGGATTGTCATCACTTGTTAAAGCGGGCTTTGAAACACTTACAGAAGCGGGATATCAGCCAGAGGTTGCCTACTTCGAATGTTTGCACGAGTTAAAGCTGATCGTTGACCTAATGTATGAAGGTGGATTAGAAGGAATGAGACATTCGATCTCTGACACAGCGCAATGGGGAGATTTTCAGTCAGGACCACGTGTGATCGATGGCAGAGTAAAAGAATCGATGAAGGAAGTTTTAAAAGATGTTCAGAACGGAGAGTTTGCTAAGAATTGGATCTTAGAGAACCAAGCGAATCGTCCGGTATTCCATGTCGTGAACTATCAAGAGAAAAATCACCCAATCGAAAAAGTTGGGAGGGAATTACGTGCGATGATGCCATTCGTTAAAGCAAAACAGAAGAAGGAGGCTGTCGTCAGTGCGAAAAATTGAAATCTTTGATACAACACTTCGTGATGGAGAACAAACAGCAGGGGTTAATCTAAATACAGAAGAAAAGATAGAGATTGCTAAAAGACTTGAACGATTAGGTGTGGATGTTATGGAGGCTGGCTTTCCTGCAGCCTCCAAAGGAGATCTAGAAGCTGTAAAAAAAGTAGCCTCTATTATTAAAAATTCGTCTGTGACTGGATTGGCGAGATCGAATCAATCAGATATCGATCACGCATGGGAAGCACTGAAAGTATCTGCAGAACCTAGACTGCATATATTCTTAGCAACTTCACCGATTCATATGACATACAAACTGAAAAAAACACCTGATCAAGTCGTAGAAACGGCCGTTGAAGCTGTTAAGTACGCAAAGAAGAAATTCCCGGTTGTTCAATGGTCTGCAGAAGATGCGTGTAGATCAGATCTTGTTTTTCTTGCGCGGATTGTGGAAGAAGTAATTGATGCAGGAGCAAGCGTTATCAATATTCCGGATACAGTAGGATTCACGAATCCTGAAGAATACGGAAAAATATTTCAGTATTTGATTAAGAACGTACCGAATATACAGCAAGCTGTTTTATCTGCTCATTGTCATGATGATCTCGGAATGGCGGTAGCGAATTCACTCTCTGCTGTTGAAAATGGAGCGGACCAGATCGAATGTACAATCAATGGAATCGGAGAAAGAGCTGGCAACGCATCCTTAGAAGAAATTGCAGTAGCGCTAGCCATTCGAGAAGATTTTTACCAGGCAAAAACCAATCTGAAGTTGAACGAGATCAGTCGTACGAGTCAGCTAGTAAGCCGTCTTACGGGAATTGCGGTTCCTCCAAATAAAGCAGTGGTGGGCAAGAATGCATTTGCTCATGAGTCTGGGATTCATCAAGATGGCATGCTCAAAGAAAAGTCGACTTATGAAATCATTACCCCTGAACTCGTCGGAGTACCTTCTAATCAGTTAGTACTTGGCAAGCATTCCGGTCGTCATGCCTTTAGGGATTATTTAGCCAAGTTAGGATTTCAGCCAGAAGAGAGCAAATTAAAAGCTTTGTTTGATGATTTCAAACTACTTGCTGACCGAAAAAAGGAAATGACAGAAGAGGACATCTTCGCCCTATTGATCGATCATCGGATCCAGCCTGAAGTGCCTCTTTATCAATTAAAAGATATACAAGTGAACTATGGGACGAACCAAATCCCTACGGCAACATTAAGACTTCTAACCCCTGATGGAAAGGTCATTCAAGATGCTGCAACAGGTTCTGGAAGCGTAGAAGCGATTTATAACACACTCGGAAAAATGCTTCCATCCTCGCTGAAATTGAATGATTATCGAATTCAATCTGTAGGAGCTGGCAGGGATGCACTTGCTCAAGTATTTGTACAGATTGTCTGTGATGGCAAAGAAGTTAACGGAAGCGGAACGGCACAGGATGTCCTTGAAGCTTCAGCAAAAGCTTACGTTCATGCGTTCAATAAACTTCAGCTTCATTCTGATAAGACGAATTATGAAAAAATGAGTATTTAAACTAGGGAGGGAAGTTAGATGAAAAAGAAGATAACGGTATTACCTGGAGACGGAATCGGTCCTGAAGTGATGAAAGGTGTTCTGCAAGTTTTAGAAGGTGTGGCGGCAAGGTTCGGTCACGAATTTCAAACGACAGAAAAATTGTTTGGTGGGGCAGCCATTGATCATGAAGGAAAACCACTTCCCGAAGATACGCTAGAAGCTTGTAAAAATAGTGATGCTGTCCTCTTAGGAGCGGTCGGTGGACCGAAATGGGACGGTCAAAACGTAAGACCTGAACAAGGACTTTTAGCTTTAAGAAAAGAATTGAATGTTTTTGCTAATATTAGGCCCGTTACTGTTTTTCCAGGTCTTGAAAATCTATCTCCCCTTAAAACAGACAGAGTAAAAGGTTCGGATTTTGTATTTGTAAGAGAATTAACGGGCGGCATCTATTTTTCAGAGCCGAAAACACGAGATGAAAAACAAGCGGTTGATACACTTGCTTATACGAGAGAAGAAATTACAAGAATCATTGAAAAAGCGTATGAATTGGCAAGAGTGAGAAGGAAGAAAGTTACCTCAGTTGATAAGGCGAATGTGCTAGAGACGAGTAAGCTGTGGAGAGAAGTTGTTGAAGAAACAGCTAAGAAATATAGTGATGTTGAAACAGAGCATCTACTAGTAGACTACGCAGCGATGAGGATGATCAGCCATCCGTCAAGTTTTGATGTTGTTGTAACTGAGAACATGTTTGGTGACATTTTATCTGATGAAGCATCAGTTATCCCAGGATCTCTAGGGATGATGCCTTCTGCTTCAGTAAGCCAAGAAGGACCAGGACTATATGAACCGATTCATGGTTCTGCTCCTGATATTGCGGGGAGTGGGAAAGCAAATCCTATTGGCATGATACTAAGTGCCGCTATGATGCTTCGCCATTCGTTCAACCTTGAAAAAGAAGCTGCTGCTGTTGAATTGGCTGTATTTGAGACATTGCAAGCCGGTTACCGAACGCAGGACATTTATGATGGAACAGGCAATCTAGTTTCTACAAAAGAAATGGTCAATCAGATTCACTTTAGAATGATTGAAGATTCAACAAGTGCGACACTTCTTGAGGTGTATGTGTAGGAAGGGAGGCGCCAGCCATTGGGTAAAACAATAATAGATAAATTGTGGGAAAGTCATGTTGTAGCAAAAGAAGTGAATAAACCCGACCTCTTATATATTGATCTTCATCTGCTTCATGAAGTAACGTCTCCCCAGGCGTTTGCTGGTTTAAGAGAAAAGAACAGAAAGGTAAGAAGACCGGATTTGTGTTTCGCCACTATGGATCATAATATCCCGACCGTAGACCGGTTTAACATTAAAGATGAAACTTCTCGCCTTCAAGTAGAGACGCTCGAAAAAAACTGCGAGGAATTTGGAATAAAACTAGAGGGGCTAGATTCTCAAAAACAAGGAATCGTACATGTTATTGGTCCAGAATTAGGGCTTACCCTTCCAGGTAAAACCATCGTTTGTGGTGATAGTCATACTTCAACACATGGTGCATTTGGAGCACTTGCGTTTGGAATTGGGACCAGTGAAGTCGAGCATGTTCTAGCAACGCAAACACTATGGCAGAACAAGCCAAAGCAGATGAACGTAAAGATTGAAGGAGAACTAGGCTACGGAGTTACGGCCAAAGATGTAATTCTATGGTTTATTGCTAAATATGGAACAAACGCAGGAACAGGTCATATCATCGAATTCTCAGGAAGTACGGTTCGTAGTTTTACGATGGAAGAGAGAATGACGCTTTGTAATATGTCGATTGAAGCAGGTGCAAAAGCTTCAGTAGTCGCCCCGGATGAAAAAACATTCGCCTATATGGATGGGAAAGCTTACGCACCAAAAGGAAATGAATTTAAGGAAAAGTGCCAAGAGTGGAAGAATCTCGCTACAGATGAGGATGCAGTATTTGATCAAGTCATAGAGATTAATGCTGCTGACATTGAACCTATGATCACATGGGGAACGACTCCATCCATGTGTTTACCGGTAAGCGGTCAGATTCCAACAGCTGAATCTGCTTCATCAGCAGAGGAAAAGCAATCGATCAAAAATGCACTTTCTTACATGGGCTTTAAGGGTCATGAAAAATTGGAAAATGTTGAAGTCCAGCATGTTTTTATCGGGTCATGCACGAATTCTCGGTTAAGTGACCTCTTAGAGGCATCAGCTTTGGTTAAAGGTAAAGAAGTGCACCCTGGTGTGAGGGCGATTGTTGTCCCAGGGTCACAATCGGTTAAAAAAGAAGCAGAAAGCCTCGGGATACACCAAATCTTTTTAGATGCTGGTTTTGAATGGCGAGATTCTGGATGCTCCATGTGTTTGGGCATGAATGATGACATTGTTCCTGAAGGTGAAAGATGCGCGTCTACTTCAAACCGAAACTTTGCAGGGAGACAAGGGAAGGGAGCAAGAACACATCTCGTTAGTCCGATAATGGCTGCAGCTGCTGCCATTCATGGGAAATTTACGGATGTCCGTTCGATGCTTCAAAATCAAAATCCGGAGGTGGACCGATATGTCGGGATTTAAAACACATACGGGCAAAGCCGCTTCCCTCAAAAGGGATCATGTGGATACAGATCAGATCATCCCCAAACAATTTTTAAAAAAAATTGATAAAGCAGGGTACGGAGAATTTTTGTTCTATGACTGGAGATATCATTCTCAAGATCAAGAAAACCCGGATTTTGAACTAAATAAAGAAGAAACAAAAGGTTCTTCTATCCTAATAACCGGCCAGAACTTTGGATGCGGTTCATCGAGAGAGCACGCCCCTTGGGCGCTTAAAGATTATGGGTTTCATGTTATCATTGCAGAAAGTTTTGCAGATATCTTTTTTAATAACTGTGTAAAAAACGGAATCTTGCCAATCAGGCTTTCTGAAAAAGAGATTCAGCAATTATACACCGACGGTTCTGACACGGTTATCAATCAGTTGACCGTCAATCTAGAAGACCAGCAAGTCATTAATGAACAAGGTGATCGATTTGATTTTGATTTCGATCCATACTGGAAAAAGATGCTCATTAACGGCTGGGACGAAATTTCGGTAACACTTCAATATGAAGATAAAATAAAACAGTATGAGAAGGAAAGGATAGTGAGTTGACATGGGGATTTAACATTCACGAATGAAAAATTATTTCATGCGATGGAGGAAGTCTCGAAGATTGCACACCGTACCCCTTTGAAACAATCTGCTACTTTAAATAAGTGGACGGGCGGCAAGGTCTATATGAAGTTGGAAAACCTCCAAAAAACAGGATCCTTCAAATTAAGAGGCGCTTATTATAAAGTATCAACTCTTAATGACTTTGAAGCGGCAAGAGGTGTTATCGCAGCATCTGCAGGAAATCATGCTCAAGGATTGGCTCTCTCTTGTTCGAAGCGAGGTATCAAGTCAAAAATCTTTATGCCGGAAAATGCTCCTCTCTCTAAAATAGAAGCCGTAAAATCTTATGGAGCAGATATCGTATTGCAAGGAGAAAACTATCAAGCTGCCTTTGAAGCTGCAAAAAAAGAAGAACAAATAAACGGATCGAAATTTGTTCATGCCTTCGATGACTATGATGTCATTGCGGGTCAAAGTACAGTGGGACTTGAAATGCTGCAGCAGAAACCTGAATTGAAGTCGATCATCGTTCCTGTTGGTGGAGGAGGTCTTTTAGCTGGTATCAGTTTAGCCGTTAAAAGGCTGAGACCGGACGTCCGTGTCATCGGGGTACAATCGGCAAATGCGAGTGCTGTTCATCAATCTTTCACAGGTTCGAATGTTAAAACATTGTCTCGTCCATCCATAGCAGATGGAATCGCGGTGAAAAAACCTGGAGAACTCACGGTTCCCTTAATAAGAAAATACGTAGACGATATGGTTACAGTAACAGAAGAACAGATCGCCTTTGCGATGATGTTCATGCTGGAGCGTGAGAAAATCGTCGTCGAAGGTGCTGGTGCGGCAAGCCTGGCAGCCGTATTATTCCACAATCATCTTGTGGATGACCAAAAAGTAGGTGTGATTTTAAGTGGGGGCAATGTTGATCCTCATAAATGGTCACAATACAAAGAGCTAGCTGATAAACTGAACATGAAAAGAATCAGCTGAAAGTAAAAACTCTTAAAGGAGCACTCCTTTAAGAGTTTCAGAACGTAGACAAACCCCATTTCAACTTTGTTGAAAATGGGGTTTGTGTTGTTTTTAAGTATTATTTTTGAATAAACACACCTGGATTAAACTGGACATGGCCCTCGCCATGTCCAGTTTGCC
>NZ_JAMBOR010000049.1 GCF_023715845.1 Fictibacillus phosphorivorans | reverse complement strand
GCTATTTTCGGCAGCTCTTTTGTCATACGAGTCCCTATGTTCCAGCCAACAATCTTCCGAGAATAGAGGTCCATAACACTCGCTAAATAAACCCATCCCTCCATTGTCCATACGTAGGTAATATCCGCAACCCAGACTAAGCCAGGAGCTGGTACCTTAAACTGACGCTTTACGAGGTTAGGGTAAACCGGCAACGAATGTCCAGAATCGGTTGTCGCTTTATATTTAAACGCAGGAGTTGCTTTAAGTCCGAGCTCTTTCATCTTTCTGCCTACTGTTTTCAGGCTGATGTCATAGCCGGCTTCCATTAAATCATCGTGAACCCTAGGGCTACCGTAGGTAGCTCCACTCGTATAGAAAGACTCCTTGATTTTCTCTTTTATTTCACGATCCCAGACAGACCTCTTGTTTTCCTTTGTTCTACCTTCCTTCAGCCATTTATAGTAGCCACTTTGTGATACCATCATCACTTTGCACATTCTCCAGATCGCATGATTATGACGTTGTTCATAAATAAAGCGAAAGACTACTCTGGCTTTTTTGTGAAGAAGTGCATGGCCTTTTTTAAGATTTCATTTTCCTCCTCTAGCGCACGTATTCTTTTTTGATAAGCATCATCTCGTTTCTTTTGTTCTGTTGGCGTAATGTAATCCTCTTGCGGAGTAGGAAATTTGATTTTTTGCTTGTACTCATTGACCCATCGGCTAATCGACTGATGGGGAATGTCTAGCTCACGACTAAGATCACTCATCTTTTTCCCCTCATTAACTACAAGCTTCGCGACATATTCTCGGTACTCTAAAGACTTTCTTTTCATGTGGACACGTCCCCTAAATTAGTTTTGTTTAAGTATAAAGAATTCTCACAAGGATGTCTCCACTTTTAAGACTAATTTAA
>NZ_JAMBOR010000048.1 GCF_023715845.1 Fictibacillus phosphorivorans | reverse complement strand
TTATAAGGTTAAGCTAGAAAGGGCGCACGGTGGATGCCTTGGCACTAGGAGCCGAAGAAGGACGGGACGAACACCGATATGCCTCGGGGAGCTGTAAGTAAGCACTGATCCGGGGATTTCCGAATGGGGGAACCCACCATCCGTAATGGGATGGTATCCATATCTGAATACATAGGGTATGAGAAGGCAGACCCGGGGAACTGAAACATCTAAGTACCCGGAGGAAGAGAAAGCAAATGCGATTTCCTGAGTAGCGGCGAGCGAAACGGAAACAGCCCAAACCAGAGGGCTTGCCCTCTGGGGTTGTAGGACACTCTACATGGAGTTACAAAGGAACGAAGTAGGTGAAGCGGTCTGGAAAGGCCGGCCAAAGAAGGTAACAGCCCTGTAGCTGAAACTTCGTTCCCTCCTGAGTGGATCCTGAGTACGGCGGGACACGTGAAACCCCGTCGGAATCCGGGAGGACCATCTCCCAAGGCTAAATACTCCCTAGTGACCGATAGTGAACCAGTACCGTGAGGGAAAGGTGAAAAGCACCCCGGAAGGGGAGTGAAACAGATCCTGAAACCGTGTGCCTACAAGTAGTCGGAGCCCATTAACGGGTGACGGCGTGCCTTTTGTAGAATGAACCGGCGAGTTACGATCCCGTGCAAGGTTAAGTTGAATAGACGGAGCCGCAGCGAAAGCGAGTCTGAATAGGGCGACATAGTACGTGGTCGTAGACCCGAAACCGTGTGATCTACCCATGTCCAGGGTGAAGTTCAGGTAACACTGAATGGAGGCCCGAACCCACGTACGTTGAAAAGTGCGGGGATGAGGTGTGGGTAGGGGTGAAATGCCAATCGAACACGGAGATAGCTGGTTCTCCCCGAAATAGCTTTAGGGCTAGCCTCGCGGCAAGATTCCTGGAGGTAGAGCACTGATTGGACTAGGGGCCCCCACAGGGTTACCGAATTCAGTCAAACTCCGAATGCCAGAGAATTATCCGCGGGAGTCAGACTGCGAGTGATAAGATCCGTAGTC
>NZ_JAMBOR010000047.1 GCF_023715845.1 Fictibacillus phosphorivorans | reverse complement strand
ACTCTAGCAGCTCTTGACGAGCTTGTACCAGAAGACCATCTAGTGCGAAAAATCGATCAAGTCATGGATTTTGACTTTATTTATGATGCGGTAAAACATACATATTCTTTGGATAATGGTAGACCAAGCGTTGATCCCGTTGTTTTGGTCAAAATGGTGTTCATTCAATATTTATTTGGCATTCGCTCCATGCGTCAGACGATTAAAGAGATAGAAACGAACGTGGCTTACCGTTGGTTTTTAGGCTATGACTTTAGTGAAAAGATACCTCACTTCTCAACGTTCGGTAAGAACTATGCCCGCCGTTTCCATGATAGCGACCTTTTTGAACAGATCTTCTACCGTATTTTACGAGAAGCAGCGAACTATGGATTGGTTGATCCCACTGTTATGTTCATCGATTCCACGCATGTAAAGGCTAACGCTAATAAGAAGAAGTTGGATAAGAAGATCGTACGAGTGGAAACACGCAGCTATCAACACAAACTCGAAGAAGAAATCAATATCGACCGTGAGGCACACGGAAAAAAGCTCTAACCCCTCAAACAAAAGAAGAAACGAAAGAGATTAAAGTGAGTAAGACAGATCCCGAAAGTGGCTATTATGTAAAGGATGAACGAGAGAAGCTGTTTGCTTATTCTTATCACACTGCCAGTGATTCAAGGGGCTTTATACTTGGGACCCTCGTCACCGGAGCCAATGTTCATGACAGTAGAATGCTTGAGCCACTTGTTAATCAACTGATTGAAAACGTAGGAAAACCAACTGCCTTAGCCGTTGATGCAGGATATAAAACACCACCGATCGCCAAGTTTTTGATGGACCAGGAAATTCGCCCTGTGATGCCTTACACACGACCGAAAACCAAAGATGGATTTATGAAGAAGTACGAGTATGTTTACGATGAATATTACGATCAATACATATGCCCACAAGGCGAAACGTTACCCTATAGAACGACGACCCGCGAGGGCTATCGTCAATATGCTTCCAATCCTTTAAAGTGCAAACAGTGTCCGTTGCTCTCTCAGTGTACGCAGAGTAAACAGCACATCAAGATGATTCACCGGCACATCTGGGAAGATTACTTGGAGGAAGCCGATCACCTTCGTCATACGGAGGAAAATAAAAAAATATATGCACAGCGCAAAGAAACGA
>NZ_JAMBOR010000046.1 GCF_023715845.1 Fictibacillus phosphorivorans | reverse complement strand
TAGACTGACTTAGTCAATTGAGACAATAATAAAACACCTGTTAGGCTGCCATACTTCCAAATTCGATTGGAGTGTGGTAGCCTAATTTTTCTTGAATTCGCTCTTCATTATAATACTTTATGTATTGATCTATTTTTTCCCTGACTTTATTTATCGACATAGAATTAAACTTCACATATTGAAATTCTTCAGATTTTAGATTTGAATGGAATGACTCAATAACAGCGTTATCCCAACAATTTCCCCTTCTAGACATACTGCTAACTAATCTACTCTCTTTTATTAGCTGCTGATACGCATAAGATGTATACACACTTCCTTGATCACAGTGAACAATAACCCCTTTGGGGGTTTCTCGTGAGTTTAAAGCTGCTTTTAAAGTATCTGTGACCAGAGACGTTTGTTGATGCGTATATAGTTTATACGCCACAATTTGATTATTGAATAGATCCATAATGGTTGAAAGATACAATGTGCTTGAACCATATTGAATATACGTAATATCGGTTACCCATTTTTTGTTGGGCAAAACGGCTGTAAACTCTCTCTGTAAAAGGTTTGGTGCGACAATGATAGGTTGTCCTTGAGATTTCCACTTCCTCTTTGGCTTTACACGGCACTGTAGATGATGCTTTTGCATAATACGTTGGACAGTATTTCGATGCAAACTAATTTGATATCGACGCTGAAGTAAATGCTTAATTTTCCGATGCCCATACCGGTAGTTCGTCTTTTCACAAAGAGAGATAATAGCCTTCTCAGATTTAGTCAACTCTTTAGATGGAGCTGATAACCAACGATAATAGGTGGATCTTGGAACTTTTAACGCACATAGAATAGCCGTAATGGTGTATTTTTTTCTTAATCTCTTTACCAGACGGAGAACTACTTCCTTTTCAACTCCTTTTCGATCTCCAAATACTTTTTTAAAATTTCATTCTCCTGTTTGTATTGATAGAATTGACGTTCTTTCTTTTCCTCTTCACTAAGGGAATCAGGTCCACGACCATAAGAGTATTGCTTACCTATAGGTTGATTAAATCGATGTACTTCATTATTCCGATACCATTTTACCCATGTTTTAATTTGGGACACATTTTTAATCCCATACTTATCCATGATTTCTACGTTGGTAAATTGACCACTCATTTTATCCTTAACAACAGCCCACTTTGTTTCTTTTGAATAAACGTTTTTGCCCATGCAAAAACACCTCCGATTTTCACTTTTAATAAGTGTATCATTTCGAAGGTGTTTTATTGTGTCCCAAATACCTAGGTTAGTCTA
>NZ_JAMBOR010000045.1 GCF_023715845.1 Fictibacillus phosphorivorans | reverse complement strand
AATTCCGTCAGTAAGAAATTAGAGCAAGTCAAACACTTTTATGGAGAGTTTGATCCTGGCTCAGGATGAACGCTGGCGGCGTGCCTAATACATGCAAGTCGAGCGAATGACGAGGAGCTTGCTCCTCTGATTTAGCGGCGGACGGGTGAGTAACACGTGGGTAATCTGCCTGTAAGACGGGGATAACTCCGGGAAACCGGGGCTAATACCGGATAACAAGAGAAGAAGCATTTCTTCTTTTTGAAAGTCGGCATCTCGCTGACGCTTACAGATGAGCCCGCGGCGCATTAGCTAGTTGGTGAGGTAACGGCTCACCAAGGCGACGATGCGTAGCCGACCTGAGAGGGTGATCGGCCACACTGGGACTGAGACACGGCCCAGACTCCTACGGGAGGCAGCAGTAGGGAATCTTCGGCAATGGGCGAAAGCCTGACCGAGCAACGCCGCGTGAGCGATGAAGGCCTTCGGGTCGTAAAGCTCTGTTGTTAGAGAAGAACAAGTACGAGAGTAACTGCTCGTACCTTGACGGTACCTAACCAGAAAGCCACGGCTAACTACGTGCCAGCAGCCGCGGTAATACGTAGGTGGCAAGCGTTATCCGGAATTATTGGGCGTAAAGCGCGCGCAGGCGGTCTCTTAAGTCTGATGTGAAAGCCCACGGCTCAACCGTGGAGGGTCATTGGAAACTGGGAGACTTGAGTGCAGGAGAGAAAAGTGGAATTCCACGTGTAGCGGTGAAATGCGTAGAGATGTGGAGGAACACCAGTGGCGAAGGCGGCTTTTTGGCCTGTAACTGACGCTGAGGCGCGAAAGCGTGGGGAGCAAACAGGATTAGATACCCTGGTAGTCCACGCCGTAAACGATGAGTGCTAGGTGTTGGGGGGTTCCACCCTCAGTGCTGAAGTTAACACATTAAGCACTCCGCCTGGGGAGTACGACCGCAAGGTTGAAACTCAAAGGAATTGACGGGGGCCCGCACAAGCAGTGGAGCATGTGGTTTAATTCGAAGCAACGCGAAGAACCTTACCAGGTCTTGACATCCTCTGACCACTCTAGAGATAGAGCTTTCCCCTTCGGGGGACAGAGTGACAGGTGGTGCATGGTTGTCGTCAGCTCGTGTCGTGAGATGTTGGGTTAAGTCCCGCAACGAGCGCAACCCTTGACCTTAGTTGCCAGCATTCAGTTGGGCACTCTAAGGTGACTGCCGGTGACAAACCGGAGGAAGGTGGGGATGACGTCAAATCATCATGCCCCTTATGACCTGGGCTACACACGTGCTACAATGGATGGTACAAAGGGTTGCGAAGCCGCGAGGCCAAGCCAATCCCAAAAAGCCATTCTCAGTTCGGATTGTAGGCTGCAACTCGCCTACATGAAGCCGGAATTGCTAGTAATCGCGGATCAGCATGCCGCGGTGAATACGTTCCCGGGCCTTGTACACACCGCCCGTCACACCACGAGAGTTTGTAACACCCGAAGTCGGTGGGGTAACCCTT
>NZ_JAMBOR010000044.1 GCF_023715845.1 Fictibacillus phosphorivorans | reverse complement strand
CAGCGTTCATCCTGAGCCAGGATCAAACTCTCCATAAAAGTGTTTGACTTGCTCTAATTTCTTACTGACGGAATTCATTCTTAATTCCTTACCTTTGCTTTTGTTCAGTTTTCAAAGAACTTGTTTGTTTAAAGTTTGTCGCTCGTTTTTGGCGACTTTTATAAGATACCACCGTTCAACAACTGATGTCAACTGTTTTTTTTGATGATTCTTATTTGTTTTTGTAAAGCCGCTGTAAAAGCGACAAGAAATAATATACCATCCTGCAGAAGTACGGTCAATAGTTTTTTCGAAAAAAATTAATTCCTTTGTTTTTGCCTTAAATACTTCCTGCAATCGGCTGGTTTTGCAAACCGGCAAAATAAACGATATATGATTTGGTACCTTTCTTCAAGTACTGATTTTACAATTCCATCTATTTTTTGATCCTCTAGATCGTACAACAATTCTTCCATTTCTTTTTTTAGCACGTATTCAAATTCATTTAGCTCCTGATGATTCAACACCATTCCTATCAAACATAACACCCCGCTTCACTATTTCATTTATCATTATTGCCACGAAAAAGGTCAGTTATTATTTTTGAAGCTTTTCTTAAATATCGGTCATATCTTGTCCAGAAGTTCATAAATATTTTGTAAGGAAGTATGGACAAGGGGGTAAAGTGTAAATGAAATTTTTCTTTGTCATAAACGGGAAGAAAGTCAAACAATACATGGTTGTTGTATTTGCAGCATTTTTTGCGGCCTCCCTCGCTTTCGTGGGGCAGCAGCAGCTATCCGTCTTCTCATCAAAGGATGGTCCTCGAGCTATCTATAAAGGGGAAGATCAGGGGAATAAAGTTTCCTTGACCTTTGATATCAGCTGGGGTGACAAACGGGTCGTACCTATTTTGGATGTTTTAAAAGAGAAAGGCGTAAAGAACTGTACTTTTTTTGTATCCGCTGCATGGGCAGAGCGACATCCTGAAATTGTGGAACGAATCGTAAAAGATGGCCATGAGATTGCGAGTCTGGGTTATCAATATAAAAGCTATACCGAATGGGAAGATAAACAGATCAAAAGGGATATTCTTTTAGCACAAGAAAAAATTAAGAAGGTCTCAGGTAAGATGACTTCTCTTCTTCGTCCGCCAAATGGGAATTTCGATCAAAGAGTACTTACTATTTCTGAGGACTTAAATCATACTGTAGTTCATTGGAGCATTGATACGAAGGATTGGAAAAACCCTGGTGTAGATAAGATTGTTACGACAGCAACTGACGGCACGAAGGCTGGGGATATCATCCTGCTTCATGCATCTGATTCTGTTAAGCAGACACATAAGGCTTTACCGCAAATTATTGATAAGCTAAAAGACGATGGTTTTAAACTGGTAAGTGTTAGTGAAATGATCGCGAATACTGAAGCAAGCAGTAAAGAAGTAAACTGACAAAAATAAAAAGCCCTTGCATGCTAAGATGAACTGTCACCCGAATAATGGACACTTATAAAAAAGTCCCTTATTTCGGGTTTTTTGTGTTCTTCTGCAATAAACCCGTTATAATCAAATCAAATGAGGAGAACGGGGATTAGAAAATGAGTAAA
>NZ_JAMBOR010000043.1 GCF_023715845.1 Fictibacillus phosphorivorans | reverse complement strand
TTTCCAAACGTTTCATACAATAGTAAGGATAAGCCCTCGACCGATTAGTATCTGTCAGCTCCACGTGTCGCCACGCTTCCACACCAGACCTATCAACCTCATCATCTCTAAGGGGTCTTACTCACTTAACGTGATGGGAAATCTCATCTTGAGGGGGGCTTCATGCTTAGATGCTTTCAGCACTTATCCCGTCCACACGTAGCTACCCAGCTATGCCCCTGGCGGAACAACTGGTACACCAGCGGTGTGTCCATCCCGGTCCTCTCGTACTAAGGACAGCTCCTCTCAAATTTCCTGCGCCCGCGACGGATAGGGACCGAACTGTCTCACGACGTTCTGAACCCAGCTCGCGTACCGCTTTAATGGGCGAACAGCCCAACCCTTGGGACCTACTTCAGCCCCAGGATGCGATGAGCCGACATCGAGGTGCCAAACCTCCCCGTCGATGTGGACTCTTGGGGGAGATAAGCCTGTTATCCCCAGGGTAGCTTTTATCCGTTGAGCGATGGCCCTTCCATGCGGAACCACCGGATCACTAAGCCCGACTTTCGTCCCTGCTCGACTTGTAGGTCTCGCAGTCAAGCTCCCTTGTGCCTTTACACTCTGCGAATGATTTCCAACCATTCTGAGGGAACCTTTGGGCGCCTCCGTTACTGTTTAGGAGGCGACCGCCCCAGTCAAACTGCCCGCCTGACACTGTCTCCGAACCGGATCACGGTTCAAGGTTAGAATTTCAATACAGCCAGGGTAGTATCCCACCGACGCCTCCACCGAAGCTGGCGCTCCGGCTTCTCAGGCTCCTACCTATCCTGTACAAGCTGTACCAAAATCCAATATCAAGCTGCAGTAAAGCTCCATGGGGTCTTTCCGTCCTGTCGCGGGTAACCTGCATCTTCACAGGTACTATAATTTCACCGGGTCTCTCGTTGAGACAGTATCCAAGTCGTTACACCTTTCGTGCGGGTCGGAACTTACCCGACAAGGAATTTCGCTACCTTAGGACCGTTATAGTTACGGCCGCCGTTTACTGGGGCTTCAATTCAGAGCTTCTCCCGTAAGGGATAACCCCTCCTCTTAACCTTCCAGCACCGGGCAGGTGTCAGCCCCTATACTTCACCTTGCGGTTTCGCAGAGACCTGTGTTTTTGCTAAACAGTCGCTTGGATCTATTCACTGCGGCTCTCTCGGGCGATAAACCCTATCAGAGCACCCCTTCTCCCGAAGTTACGGGGTCATTTTGCCGAGTTCCTTAACGAGAGTTCTCCCGATCATCTTAGGATTCTCTCCTCGCCTACCTGTGTCGGTTTGCGGTACGGGCACCTCTTTCCTCACTAGAGGCTTTTCTTGGCAGTGTAGGATCAGGGACTTCGGTACTAAAATTTCCCTCGCTATCACAGCTCAGCCTTCACGTTGGACGGATTTGCCTATCCAACAGCCTAACTGCTTAGACGCACTATTCCATCAGTGCGCTCACCCTACCTTACTGCGTCCCCCCATTGTTCAAACGGAAAGGAGGTGGTACAGGAATATCAACCTGTTATCCATCGCCTACGCTTTTCAGCCTCGGCTTAGGCCCCGACTAACCCTGAGCGGACGAGCCTTCCTCAGGAAACCTTAGGCTTTCGATGGACAAGATTCTCACTTGTCTTTCGCTACTCATACCGGCATTCTCACTTCAAAGCGCTCCACCAGTCCTT
>NZ_JAMBOR010000042.1 GCF_023715845.1 Fictibacillus phosphorivorans | reverse complement strand
GAATTTTACAATACAGAAAGATATCAATGGACATTAAGCAGAATGACCCCGGAACAATTCCGAGGTCATCTAATAGCTGCTTAAATGGACTTTTTATAAACTGTCTAATTTAAAGGGAACAGTTCACCGGGCAGAGAGCCCGGTTTTTTATTTTGTTTCTTTTCCTAATACACGGTTTACACGTTTTGTCAGCATCTTCATTCCATCTCCGCCAGCTTGGTAATGACGAAGCTTCCCTTCAGCATCGAATACATAATAAGCAGGAACATACTCGTTTTCAAACGCATCAGTTAGGGCATGGTCATTATCTACAAAAATCGGTTGTGTAATATCATGTTCTTGAGCAACTTCTTTGACCTGTTCAATATCAAGATCTTTTTCTGAACGAGGCATATGAACTGCAACGACGTTTAGTTCATCTTTATAATCATCGCGGAACTTGTTGATGTTTGGCATTGCTTCTTTACATAGCCCGCAGCTGACTGACCAGAAATGAATAAGAGTCGGCTTGTCGCCAATCAGATCGCTCTTAGAAACCTCACCATTGATCCACTCTGTTGCACCGCTAAGTTCAGGCATTTCCGAACGTAATCTCATCATAAAATATCTTCTCCTTATTATAGAAAGTTGTGTAGTATCATTAATTCTAGTTTAAAGATTGCATAACCAATGTCAAAATTCCTGCTTTCATAATATGGGTAAAGTACAAAAAATTATTTAATTTTAAGCAGTTTTTGTCTTTATAGCATCTGCTGGATTTCGGCTTTTCGTAAATAAGATCGGAAGGCAAAGAACAAATAACATACCACAGATCGCCACAACAAAAGCACTTCCTTTAAACCAGCTAATAAAACTCCCGCCGATTAATGGACCTGCCATACTCCCGATGCTAAAACTAATGCCTGCCAAAATATTGCCTGCAGGAAGGTGATATTTAGGAAGCAGATCACTCATATAGGCAATCCCAAGCGAAAACATAGATCCAACGAACATTCCTGAGAAAAAGAATAAGGCTAAAAGAGCCCAGAAAGAATGCATGGTCCAATACGTTGCTAAAAATGTGAAAAATCCTGAAACGAAAGAAAATACAAGTATCGGTTTCCTACCAAAATTATCACTTAATATGCCTAACGGGAGCTGAAAAACTAAGCTTCCGATTACAAAAGCGGGTAATAAAACCGCCACCCAATCCAAACTTATGCCATTACGAAGGGCAAACACAGGAAAAGAGCCATGAAGGGTTGCTTCTAAAAAACCGTATGCAAATGGAGGAAGCAATGATACCCAAGCCATTTTAAGGACTTCCTTGTATCGTGAGATAGTAGTAACATCTGCTACTCGTGCTGACTCAGCCTCAGGCTTTTCATTTCGGATACTCGTCATTAAGATGAATGAAAGAAAGCAAAGAATTGCGGCAATCCAAAAAGGCAGGTTTTCATTGACCTCAAGCATCTTTGTCATGAGTGGTCCGATTCCAAAACCAGCACCGAATGCGATTCCATAAAGGGAGATGTTCCTTCCCCGGCTCTTTTCCGAACTGTTTGAAGTGATCCACGTTTGAGTAGAAAAATGAAGCATATGATCACCGATTCCAATAAGCAACCGAAGCACGAACCAAAACCAAAATACTTTCCAGATGGGAAACAGGGCAAAACATAAAACCACTGCTAAAAGACCTGACATAATAAGCGGTTTATAGCCAAACTTCCGCAGAGGCTTCTCAATGAATGGGGAAGCGATCAGGATTCCGATATATAGAGCCGTTGCATGAAAACCGTTTAGAGATGCAGAGGTTCCACTTTGTTCAAAAATAACCGCAATCAAAGGTAATAACATTCCTTGTGCGAAACCCGAAATAAAAACAATACCAACTAAAACGGAGAATTTATAAGTTGAAAGCTGCATGAGCATCTCCTTTCAAAACAAACTAAAACCATTGTACAATGGATGCAGTTAAAAGTTGAATAAAAAAACTTTATCAGGGACGTGTGAACATGGAGTTTAAAATGAAGGAACGGGGTTATGAAACGACCTTTGAATATGGAACATTAGATATTAGTGGGGATGCCGAATTTGGTTTTAGACCCTTTCAGCTTCTTGTATCTTCCGTAGCGGTCTGCAGCGGCGGTGTACTAAGAAAAGTATTAGAACGAATGAGGCTGTCATACGAGAACATTGATGTTAAGGCAAAAGTAACACGTGATGAAAAGGAAGCAAACAAAATTACCGATATCCATCTGCATTTCATCATTATCGGTAATAATCTTTCGGAAGAGAAAGTTAAGAAAGCTTTAGCTGTTACTCGAAAAAACTGCTCAATGGTACAGTCAGTTATAGAAAGTATTAACATAACCGAAAGCTTTGAAATACAAGCACAGTAAGGGAAGCTGCGACTTGAAAGTGTAATGACTTTTGAGTTCCAGCCCCTTTTTTATTTGGAGAAAGAGAAAAAAGGACGTTTTGACGAATCAAAACGACTACTTATCAAGCGTTTTTATTCCTGAGTAAAGTTCGAAATAGCTCGTTTGAGCGAAAATGGACTTCTGTCAATAAAGTGGAGATAAATTTTGTGAGAAATATTCAATTGAGTCCCATTCTTAAGGGATTTTCATATGAACCTCAATGAGCCTCTTCACAGAGGCTTTTTATTATGGGCGCTTTAT
>NZ_JAMBOR010000041.1 GCF_023715845.1 Fictibacillus phosphorivorans | reverse complement strand
GAATTTTACAATACAGAAAGATATCAATGGACATTAAGCAGAATGACCCCGGAACAATTCCGAGGTCATCTAATAGCTGCTTAAATGGACTTTTTATAAACTGTCTAATTTAAAGGGAACAGTTCATATAAAGGCAGAATTCAGCTTTTTTTTAAGCTACCTCGCGATCTTCGTCGACAGTTAATGCCTCTTCCTCATCGAATTTGCTTCTAAAGAACAATACAGTTACAAAAACAGTTAATACACCTGCAATCATATACGATAAATTCATCGACAATCCTAAACCAATTGGTGCGTTGCAAATATAGGTGGTGGTAACGACAGTCATGAAGATCGCAGGAATTGTTGCGATCCAGTGATTCTTTCTTGAGCGTTTCAGATATACTGCACCTACCCATAAAGCGAGCATCGCTGTAGATTGATTCGCCCAAGAGAAATAGCGCCATAGTATGGTGAAATCAATCTTCGTTAAGAAGAAAGATACAACAAACATAGGTATGGCAATCCAAAGTCGGGAAGAGAATTTTTTCTGACCAATATTAATGTAATCAGCTAGGATCATCCTTGCACTTCTAAAGGAAGTATCTCCTGATGTAATAGGCAGAATGATTACCCCTATCACTGCAAGCGTACCGCCGATTGCCCCAAGCATCGTTACTGATACTTCACTGACTACAGCAGCAGGACCTCCTTCAGCTATGATTGTTGATAAGGATTTACCATCAAACAAACTCATTGCTGCAGCAGCCCAGATCATAGCTATAATCGCCTCAGCTATCATCATCCCATAAAAGATCTTTCTTCCAGCTGTTTCATTTTTTGTTGTTCTTGAAATGATCGGTGATTGTGTAGCATGAAAACCAGATAGAGCACCACAAGAAATCGTTAAGAATAATAATGGAAAGATCGGTACATTATCTGGGTGCATATTCTCAAATGTTAATTCAGGAATCGGCGCCCCATTTAAAATAAGTCCTCCGCCTATTCCAACAGCACTTATGACAAGGAGCGCACCAAAAATAGGATAAACGCGCCCTATAATTTTATCGATAGGTAACAGTGTTGCCAAAATATAATAAATAAAAATTAGACCTACGATCATACTTAAGCTGATCCAATCATTAGTGAGGTTATGAATAAGGGCAGCTGGAGCACTTACGAATACAGTACCCACCAAAAGAAGCAACAAGAGCGTAAAACCATTCACCACATGCTTCATTGCATTCCCTAAAAACTTCCCTGCTAATTGAGGCAAGTGTGCACCACGGTTTCTTATCGAGATCATTCCGGTCAAATAATCATGAACCGCACCTGCAAAAATCGCACCTAGTACAATCCAGAGGAATGCGACTGGGCCGTATAAAGCTCCCATGATTGGACCAAAGATTGGACCAACACCAGCAATATTCAATAACTGAATAAGCGAATTTGATTTTGTTCCCATAGGAACGTAGTCAATTCCGTCTTCCTGTGTATAAGCTGGAGTTTTTCTTTCCTCTTTAATTCCAAAAACTTTCTCAACAAATTTCCCGTACGTAAAATATCCAACGATTAATATAGCGATGGAAACAATGAATGTAATCAATCTTATGCCCCCTCTAATTGTAGAGATATGATTTGAATGCGCTTTCATCTTAACACAGTAAGAAAAAACACTCAATTTCAAATTGAGTGTTTACGCTGTTCGGTTCTCCTTAAATGGAATAGTTGTATGGCGTTTTTTTCTTCCTGTTAGATACACTCCGAAAAAGATTAAAAATAAGCCAACATAAGCAATTGAAGGAATCTTTTCATTTAAGAGAACACTTCCCCATACCACGGCCGAAACGGGAACTAGATAAGTAACAAGGGTAGCAAATTCAGCCGACCCTGCGGAAATCATGTAATAATACAGCAAGTATGCTAGGCCTGAACCAAACATCCCAAGTCCAACTAAAGACAAGATTACATTCCCTTCTAAAGCATGGTCAGGCAGGTGCCATCCCCCTGTAAAACTCATGATCAATCCGCTTAAAACTGACCCCGTAAAAAGTGTAGTTAAAGCTGTAATCCACACCGTCGTTTCTTGAAGATTCTTTTTTGCAAATTGTGAGCTGTATCCGTAACAGCAAGTAGCAGTTAGCATCAAGACGAAACCAAGAACAAGTTGTTCCCGTGTCAAGCCCGGTGTATCAGCATCCATCAAAAAAACAATTCCTATAAACCCGACTAAGACTCCGATCCATTGTTTCCCGTGCAATTTAATGGAGAAGAACAGAACGCCCATCATCGCTGTCCAAATGGGAGTCGTCGCATTAAGGATCGCAGTATAACCGCTATCTAAGAACGTTTCACTCCAAGCGATCAAACCCCATGGAAGACCCGCGTTCAAAAAACCAACAAGGATTAAGGACTTAAACGGCAGCTCACTCCAGTTTACTTTTTGCCTGCTTATCAGAAAAAGAGGGATAATCGTGAGAATGCCCATCACACATCGTATGAAAACGATCTGCCAAGGATCGAACACATCCAAGAGGACCTTGATAAAAAGAAAAGACATTCCCCAAATTAAACTTAAAACAATAAGTGCGGAATAAAGTTTCATAAAATCCTCCTGCGGATAATAAATAAATGACACAATTTCCCTCTCAAAATATCTTTCATTTTACACATACTATGTAATAAAAAATGGAACGGAGGGCAATAAATGAAGAAGAAATTACGCTTGTTAAGAAAGCTAAAAAAGTGGGTTAAAAAGCAAAACAATAACGGCAAACTGATACTTAACTAGCAAAACATTTTAATGTCATTATAAGGGTAAAAGTCTCTTTCATAACAGTAATTATTTTCGCTATTTTTCACCAATTACGAAGAGTAATGAAAAACACATGAAAAACATGTCACTTTCCTTTATAATAGAACGAAGATACTCAAATACTATAGACCGGTAAGGAGACATGAAACATGATTTTTAAAGTATTTTTTCAACCAAGTATTAAAGAAGTACCGATTCGTGAACGTACACAATCGGTATACGTAGAAGCAGAAACTATAAATGAGGTTCGTCTAAAACTAGCTGATCGCAGCTACAATATCGAATACATACAAGAAATTAACGGTAAATTTCTTGAGTATGAAAAAGAAACGAACTCATTGGAATTGGAGAATGTGTAATATATGAAATTTGTAAAAAATCATCAAGCCGCCGTTTTCGCCCTCGGTGGTTTAGGGGAAATCGGCAAAAATACGTATGCCGTTCAATTTCAAGATGAAATCATCCTTATCGACGCAGGGATTAAATTTCCTGAAGATGAACTGCTCGGAATTGATTATGTAATCCCTGACTACACTTATCTTGTTAAGAATGAGGAAAAGATCAAAGGTCTTTTCATCACTCATGGACATGAAGATCATATAGGCGGTATCCCTTATTTACTTAGACAAGTCAATATTCCAATCTACGGTGGTAAACTTGCACTTGCTCTTATTAAAAATAAATTAGAAGAACATGGGCTGCTGCGCAACACACAAATGCACGAAATCACTGAAGATGATGTGATTAAGTTCAGAAAAACATCCGTAAGTTTTTTCAGAACCACTCACAGTATTCCTGATGCTTACGGCATCGTCGTAAAGACACCGCCAGGAAACATTGTGCATACAGGTGACTTCAAATTTGATTTCACGCCTGTAGGTGAACCTGCGAACATTACAAAAATGGCTGAGATCGGAAAAGAAGGCGTACTTTGCTTACTTTCCGACAGTACCAATAGTGAGGTTCCTGGATTCACATTATCTGAAAGACGTGTTGGTGAGAGCATACAAGATATTTTTAGAAAAATGGAAGGACGCGTTATTTTTGCTACGTTCGCTTCCAATATTCATAGATTGCAGCAAGTTGTAGAAGCATCAGTTGCTAACAACCGTAAAATTGCTGTATTCGGAAGAAGTATGGACTCAGCAATTACAGTCGGACAAGAACTCGGATACATTAAAGCACCAAAGAACACCTTCGTTGATGCGAATCAGATCAATCGTCTTCCTGACAATCAAGTAACCATTCTCTGTACAGGAAGCCAAGGTGAACCAATGGCTGCTCTTTCAAGAATCGCGAATGGCACACATCGTCAAATTCAAATCATTCCAGGAGATACGGTTGTATTCTCATCTTCACCTATTCCAGGAAACGCTCTTAGCGTAAGTAAGACGATCAATCAATTGTATCGTGCAGGTGCTGAGGTTATTCATGGTTCACTTAATGATATTCACACCTCAGGTCATGGCGGACAACAGGAGCAAAAATTAATGCTTCGCTTAATGAAGCCTAAGTACTTCCTTCCGATCCATGGTGAATACAGAATGCTCAAGATGCATACGAAACTTGCTGCAGATTGTGATGTACCGTCGCAGAATTCTTTTATCATGGATAATGGTGAAGTATTGGCTCTTTCTCAAAATGATGCCATGATCGCAGGAAAGATTCCTTCTGGCTCTGTCTATGTAGATGGAAGCGGGATTGGCGATATCGGAAACATCGTACTTCGAGACCGCAAGATTCTTTCTGAAGAAGGTCTTGTCGTTGTCGTTGTAAGTATGGATATGAAAGAATTCAAAATTGAAGCAGGTCCAGATATTATATCCCGAGGTTTTGTATATATGCGTGAATCCGGCGATCTTATCCATGACGCTCAAAGCTTGTTAAGCAAGCATTTACAGAATATCATGAACGAAAAACGCACGACTCAATGGTCCGAAATCAAGAATGAAATTACGGATACATTAGCACCGTTTTTATATGAAAAAACAAAAAGACGTCCAATGATTCTGCCGATTATTATGGAAATTTAATACTCAAATAAAAACCGTTCTCCCTGTTGAGGGAAACGGTTTTTTTATGCTTCGTTTGCCATATGCTTTTCTAAACGATTAATATTTTTGTCTCCACCAATTACAATTAATACGTCACCCTGCCTGATAGACTGTTCAGCTTGCGGTGAAACATAGATATCTTTTCCCCTTTTCACTGCAACAACGTTACACCCAAACCTTGCCCGGATATCCAAATCAATTAATGTTTTTCCGTCCATCTTACGGGTTGCTACCAGTTCCACGATGCTATGTTCATCAGACAGCTCTAAATAATCCAACACGTTGTTCGAAACAATCTGGTGAGCTATACGAATACCCATGTCTCTCTCTGGATGAATGATTTTATCTGCACCAATTTTTTGCAGTACTTTTTCATGATAATCATTTTGAGCCTTAACAGTGATTTTTTCTACGCCGATTTCTTTCAATATCAGAGTAGTGAGTATACTAGATTGGAGATTATCACCGATTGCAACAACGACATGCTGAAAATTGCGTATTCCTAAACTTTTCAATGCCCCTTCATCTGTTGAATCAGCAATCACGGCATGTGTTACAATATTTGAAAATTCGTTGACCCGTTCCTCATCAATATCAATCGCTAAAACTTCCATGCCTTGATCTGAGAGAGCTTTACACATACTTCCTCCGAAACGTCCAAGACCTATAACCGCAAATTGCTTTTTCAAATGTATACACTCCGTTTCCGGCTTTAGCCTTATTCAAGTATCATATGTATTTTATGTATAAAGGAAACTTCTTTAAACACTTTCTAAAATCCTTTAAAACGATATAAAAATAACCCAAGAACATCGTCTTGGGTTATTTTTACTAACATTAATTATTAAACTTCTAGCGTTTTTTGACCAGGCTTCCAGTTTGCTGGGCAAAGTCCGCCTGTTTGAAGTGCTTGAAGTACACGTAAAGTTTCATCTACGTCACGTCCGATGTTGTTGTGATTAACAACAGAGTACATCAATTCACCTTCTGGAGAAATGATGAACAGACCACGAAGTGCGATACCTTCTTCTTCAATAAGTACACCGTAGTCACGTGCTACTGTGTGGTTAGTATCAGCTGCCAATGGGTATTTCAACTCTCCAAGACCATTCGTATCACGTGGCGTGTTGATCCATGCTTTGTGAGTGTGAATAGTATCGGTGGAAACACCGATAACTTCAGCATCAAGATCTTCAAACTCATCATAACGATCACTTAATGAAGTAATTTCTGTAGGACATACGAAAGTGAAATCCATTGGATAGAAATAAAGTACTGTCCACTTATCGTTTTTCATGTTTTCTTCAAGACTTACTTTTCCAAATTCTTTATTTGGTAATACTGCATCCATTTCAAATCGAGGTGCTTGTTTTGCTACCATACGTTCTGCCATAGGTAAAAATCCCTCCAAAAAACTAATTTTTTTACATGTATTATTATAGTACAAGCCTTATTTTTAGTCAATATTAAATAATAATTAATTTAAATAAGGTTTCTTGTCCCACTTCTTAATTTCTCCTTTATGATAGCAAGTTAAACCTAAAAAGTGAAATCATCCGCTCATATTTACAGGTTCATATTCTCAATAACAGCGTTTAAATTGAGGATTGCTTGGGAAACCATACAGTAAGGAGGTGCTTTGTAATGCCGTATGATTCATTAAAAGATCTGCCAGAACAAGTTAAAGATAATCTTCCTCACCATGGTCAAGAAATATATAAAGAAGCATTCAATTCTGCACTAGAAGAATATAAAGAGGAAGAAACCGCACATAAAGTTGCTTGGAGTGCTGTAAAGAACAAGTACGAAAAAGACGATAACGGTGAATGGAAAAGTAAAGACTCCTGATTTACTCAGGAGTCTCAGAACGTAGACAAACCCCATTTCAACTTTGTTGAAAATGGGGTTTGTGTTGTTTTTAAGTATTATTTTTGAATAAACACACCTGGATTAAACTGGACATGGCCCTCGCCATGTCCAGTTTGCC
>NZ_JAMBOR010000040.1 GCF_023715845.1 Fictibacillus phosphorivorans | reverse complement strand
AGAATTTTACAATACAGAAAGATATCAATGGACATTAAGCAGAATGACCCCGGAACAATTCCGAGGTCATCTAATAGCTGCTTAAATGGACTTTTTATAAACTGTCTAATTTAAAGGGAACAGTTCACAGGTGATGAGATGCCAGTTTTTTTGTGTAAGAAACTCCTACAACTCAAATACTCCTTCTTCCCTTTAGCCATCGATAAAAGAGTATACATACAAGCAGCCAAGTCCCGCCTGCCAGATAGCCCCCTATCACATCGGTAGGGTAATGGACACCTAAATAAACCCGGCTGAAACCGACCAAAAGTATAAAAAGACCAATAAGGAAATAAATTATTTTTTTGTAGGGTTGCAGAATGGAGTAGTTTTGAACGAGCAAGTATGACAACATTCCAAAAAAAGCTAGGGGGATCATTGCATGTCCGCTTGGAAAGCTATAGCCTGTTATATCGATTATCCGATCAATTTCAGGTCTTGGCCTCTCAAACGATCCCTTTAACCAATGGTTACCAAATCTTACACCGAGCAAACATATCCATAAAACTAGCGGTTCTCTCCATTTTCTTTCTGCTAAAAGCCAATATATCGAAAGGAGAACTATAATTACATATTGGTATGGCCGGGAAGCTGCATTTGTGAGAAATATAAAAAGTGAGTTTAATGGAGACTGGTGCAAATGGGATACATGCTTCATCGACCACACATCTACAGCGTAAATAGAAGGCTGGTGGTACAGATAGCCGAACATCATAAAGAAAACCATAAAAACCGCAATTAAAATGATTGTTCTTTTCATGCTGTTAGTAAGGGTCATTCAAATTCTCAGCTCCTATTTATATTTTCCCCTTTTAATTATCCCTTCACCGTGTTTTCTTTCTATCGACGATAGCACGTCATGCAGTAAAGCTTGCTTTTCATTTTTCTCGATCGAAAATAGATCGAGCTGATAAGTCGCATTCTCTCTTTCCACAACCTCAGAAGCTGTTATACCTAAAAGTCGTACAGGTTCTTTGTTCCAGTGTTGTCTAAACAATTGTATAGCTATTTTTGAAATTTCAGCTTGATCCTGAGTAGCGTTCAGCAACATCTTACTGCGTGTAATGGTCTTCCTGTCGCTGTATCTAATTGTAATGGCAATCGTTAATGCCATGTACCCTTTTGTCTTTAACCGATTCATTACTTTTTCGGAGAGTCTTTGAAAAACTGCTTCAGCTTCACTTGTGCTATTGATATCCTCACTTAATGTAGTAGAACTTCCGATTGAGCGAAAATCACTGGCAGAACTTGGGTCGACTGGCCGTGGGTCAATGCCATTGGCTCTTTCCTTCATTTTGAGACCGTTGATGCCAAAACGCTGTTTAATTTCGTAATCTGCTGCCTCCGCTAAGTCTTTCACGGTAATAATTCCATATTTATTTAGTTTTTCTTCTGTTTTCTTTCCTATACCATGAAGCTCTCCCACTTTTAACGGCCAAAGTTTTTTGGCAAGATCTCGTTTCCTTAGAACCGTGATACCTAGTGGTTTTTTCATATCAGATGCCATTTTAGCGAGAAATTTATTCGGTCCGATTCCAATCGAACAAGGTAGTTTTAATTCATTCAAAAGCCTTTGCTGAATCTCTTCTGCGGTCTCTAAGGGAGATTCGCATTCTGTTACATCCATATAACCTTCATCAATCGAAACGGGTTCTACCCATTCCGTGTATTCTTGCAAAAGCTGAAACATTCTTGAGGAATAGCTTTTGTATGTTTCAAAATCTGGAGGAACAACAATCAAGTTTGGACAGAGCTTCCTCGCTTGCCATAGCGGCATTGTCGTCTTGACTCCTTTTTCTCTTGCTTCATAGCTGCAGGTTACGATAATCCCTTTTCGTTCCTCCACATTACCTGCAACAGCAAGAGGTTTTCCACGCAAATCTGGATTTTGCGCCATTTCAACAGAAGCATAGAAGCTGTTCATGTCTACATGAAAAATGATTCTCCTTTTCGGTCTATGAGATTGATACAACATGAAAACTCCTTTTGGAAAGTATGTTTATTAGTATATGTTAGCGAATGAGCTTTAAAAACAAGAGAAAAAGACAAGGTATTTACCTTGCCTCATGCAGCCTCTTCCCAGTTTCCTCGACCCAATCCACAAACTCTTCGCCGTGAAAATGCTTATTTAAATCCTTATGTAATTGAATGAGATCTCTATAAAATTCACGTTTGTCTCCATCTTCAAGCCACTGTTGCAGGAAACCATATAATTGGCAATTGAAGCTAGTCGATTCCTTATGTTTTTCCTTACCCTTTTCAGTTAAATAAACATATGAGATACGGCGATCATCATTCTTTTTCTCCAGCGTGACAAGACCCTTGTCTTTTAACCGTTTAATGACTTGCATAACTGTAGAAACATCCCATAATCCATAATAGGCAATCTTAGAGATTGTAATATCCTTTTCGAAGGAAACAATCCATAAGATATGTTGTTCAGCTTGTGTTAATCCGATGGCTTTAGCGGATTTCTGCCAGTCCTCTTCAAGGACTTTATAAACGCCACGCATATAATTAACCATGACATGCATGTCCGATAACTGACTCATCCCATCCCCTCCCCTGAAATAAGAGTTTTAAAAATTACCAATATTTTCTTTTGTGCGATAAAATCATCTTACATAATCCTCAAATCAACTGTCAACTTTAATAGATTAATTTGTTAACTATTATTACAAAAACAGGCATCCTGGCCTATAGGAAAACAAAAACTTGGCGAAAATTCGCCAAGTTTCGTCATACTCGTTTAATTTCCAGAAGCAACTTCAATGACTGCAAGTACCATTTCTGCAGTTTTTGTCAGTTCTTCAATAGGCATTCTTTCGTTCGTTGTATGGATTTCCTCGTAGCCAACAGCGAGGTTCACCGTTGGGATTCCATGCCCAGCAATGATGTTTGCATCGCTTCCACCGCCGCTATGAAGAAGTCTATGCGGGCGTCCGATCTTTTCTGCAGCTTTTTTAGCAATTTCAACAACATGGTCTCCGTCACTAAACTTAAAGCCTGGGTACATGACTTCAATTTTAACATCAGCACGTCCGCCCATTTCAGCCGCAGCAGATTCATAGGCGTCTTTCATCTTTTGCGTTTGTGCTTCCATCTTTTCATGGATCAAAGAGCGCGCTTCCGCTAACACAAATACGGTGTCGCAGACGATGTTTGTTTGTTCACCGTGACCTCCGCCATGGAAGTGACCGATGTTTGCAGTTGTCTCTTCATCAATTCGGCCAAGAGGCATGCGTGAAATAGCTTTTGCCGCGATTGTGATCGCTGAGACACCTTTTTCAGGCGCTACACCAGCGTGTGCAGATTTACCATAAAGTGTTGCTCGCACTTTTGCCTGAGTAGGAGCGGCTACTATAATATCGCCAACAGGCCCGTCACTATCTAGGGCAAAACCGTATTTTGCTATCATTTTCGAAGCATCAAGTGCTTTGGCTCCAACTAACCCTGATTCTTCTCCAACTGTGATGATGAACTGAATATCCCCATGAGCGATATTTTGTTCTTTCAGTACTTTAATAGCTTCAAACATAGCAGCGAGACCCGCTTTATCATCTGCTCCAAGAATTGTTGTTCCGTCTGTGACAACATATCCGTCTTTAATGGAAGGCTTCACTCCTTTGCCAGGAGTTACAGTATCCATATGTGAAGTGAAATAGATTGGATCCACTCCGTCTTTGTTGCCTTTTAAGGTGCAAATTAAATTTCCTGCTGCATGATCTGTTTTAGATTCAGCATCATCTTCATAAACATCGACTCCAAGCTCTTCAAACTTTTTCTTAAGCACGATAGAAATTTCCTTTTCATATCTTGTTTCAGAATCAATTTGAACAAGCTCTAAAAACTCATTTAATAAACGATCTGCATTAACCATATGTATTTCCTCGTTTCTTATAGTGGTATATTCCCATGCTTTTTATAAGGTCTTTCTTCTTTCTTGTTGCGCAGCATATCTAACGCCTGGATACACTTGATTCTCGTTTCTCTTGGATCAATTACATCATCAACCATCCCATTTGCCGCTGCAATATAAGGGTTAGCAAACTTCGTACGATACTCTTCAATCTTATCTGCTCTGGTTTTTTCAGGGTTTTCACTGTTTTCTATTTCTCTATTGAAGATAATATTAGCCGCTCCCTGAGGTCCCATTACGGCGATCTCAGCGTTTGGCCACGCGAAGACCAAATCTGCACCGATAGATTTACTATTAAGTGCAACATATGCTCCTCCATAGGCTTTACGGAGAATAATCGTGATCTTTGGAACAGTGGCTTCAGAATACGCGTATAAAATTTTCGCTCCATGCCTTATAATTCCACCGTGCTCTTGTTTAACACCAGGAAAGAATCCTGTCACATCTTCAAATGTGATGATTGGAATGTTAAACGAATCACATAAGCGAATAAAACGTGATGCTTTGTCGGATGAATCAATATCAAGACCTCCAGCCATGACTTTTGGCTGATTACATACTAATCCTACCACTTCACCCTTAATTCTTGCAAAACCTACAACGATATTTCTTGCGAATTGAGCATGCACTTCCATAAACGAATCTTTATCTACTACTTCATTAAGAACTGTTCTAACATCATAAGGTCTTGTCGCATCAAAAGGAACGAGCTCAGTTAGTTCAGGACGGTAATCTTTTTCATCGCCCCAAGGGAGTACAGGCGTCTTCTCCTTATTATTCTGCGGAAGATAAGAAATTAACCTTCTAACATCTTCTAATACTTCCTCTTCAGATGATGCTGTAAAGTGAGCGTTCCCGCTTTTAGATCCATGGACTTCGGCACCGCCTAAATCCTCGGAGGAGATTTTCTCTCCTGTTACCGTTTCAATTACCTTTGGACCCGTGATAAACATCTGACTTGTCTTTTCAACCATGAAAACAAAATCAGTGATCGCCGGAGAATATACGGCTCCTCCCGCACACGGTCCCATGATCACGGAGATCTGCGGAATGACTCCTGAATAGACGCTGTTTCTATAAAAGATATGCCCGTAACCATCCAGTGACATAACACCTTCCTGAATCCGTGCACCCCCAGAATCATTTAGACCGATAAATGGAGTACCGTTCTTGGCTGCTAGGTCCATGACAGCAGCAATCTTTTTGGCATGCATCTCACCTAGCGCACCGCCAAATACGGTGAAATCCTGAGCGAATAAATAAACAGGCCGGCCATGTATTTTTCCATAGCCTGTAACGACCCCTTCACCCGGTGCTTTCATACCAGAAAGCCCGAAGTCATGTGTGCGATGTTCCATAAATGGATTTAGTTCAACAAAGGTATCTTTATCCAATAAAAGATCGATTCGTTCACGTGCTGTCAGTTTTCCGCGTTCATGCTGTTTGTCGATACGGTCATCTCCGCCGCCTAGTTCAATCTCTGTCTTCTTTTCATAAAGTTCATTGATCTTTTCATAGATGTCCATTCTAAGCTTCCTCCTTTTTGCTCTTTTCACATAGTTCAAATAACACTTTATGGGAAGAAGAAGGATGCATAAATGCGACTTGAGCTCCTCCTGCACCACTAACAGGAGTTTCATTAATCATTTTGATGCCATTCGCTTTCAATTCATCTATGCGGCTTTGAATATCTGAAACTCCTAAAGCGACATGATGCACTCCTTGGCCACGCTTCTGAATGAACTGACCAATCGGACTGTCATCAGACAACGCTTCTACTAATTCAAGACGGGTTTCTCCAATTTTGATAAAAGCCACTTTTACCTTTTGTGACGGAACCTCTTCTATCGCTTCAAGCGTAAGTCCTAACTGGTTCACATAAAAGGGCAAGGCTTCATCTAACGAGGATACCGCGATGCCGATATGATCGATCCTTTCGGGCGGTGTTGCCGCTCCTTTAGAAGAAGAAATTCCATCGCGTTCAAAAACGGCTTTCTCTATAAACTTAGCGGTTTCAACCGTCGGTGTCCCAGGGGTAAACACTTTTTTAATTCCCTTTGACTCTAAGAAAGGGATGTCTTCCCATGGAATGACACCTCCGCCTACAACGATGATATCGTCTGCGCCTCTTTCTTGAAGGAGTCGCATCACTTCAGGAAAGAGTTCGTTATGTGCACCAGAAAGACAAGACAACCCAATCGCATCTACATCTTCTTGTATGGCTGCCGCCGCGATTTGTTCTGGGGTCTGCCTCAACCCTGTATAGATAACTTCCATCCCATAATCTCTAAGTGCCTGAGAAATCACAAGGGCACCTCGGTCATGACCATCCAGTCCTGGTTTTGCAATTAATACACGGATTGTTTTTTTCATCTCTATCCACTCCCCCTATTTCTTAGACGCCGGTATATTCTCCAAATTCCTCACGAAGGACACCACATATTTCTCCCACTGTACAATAGGATTTGACACATTCTAAAATGACAGGCATTAAGTTGTCTTGACCTCTTGCTGCTGATCTAAGTGTTTCCAACTGAGCGCTCACTCGGTTTTGATCTCTCGTAGATTTTAAGGTTTTAAGTTTTCTCTTCTGTTTTTCACCCAATTCAGGATCTACTCTTAACAGCTCGGGCTGCTCTTCATTTTCTATCGTAAATTTGTTCATACCGACAATGATCTCTTGTCCGTTTTCAATCTTCTTTTGTGTTTCATAAGATGTATGATGAATTTCACGCTGCATGTATCCTTGTTCAACTGCTGATACAGCTCCACCCATCTGTTCAATCTTAGCAAGATACTCGTTTGCTATATTCTCTAATTCATCTGTCAGACTTTCAACATAATACGATCCAGCAAGAGGATCTACCGTATCCGCCACTCCTGTTTCATGAGCAAGAATCTGCTGAGTTCTAAGCGCTATTCTTGCTGATTCTTCTGTTGGTAGAGCTAGTGCCTCATCTCTAGAGTTCGTATGAAGACTTTGTGTCCCACCCAATACAGCAGAAAGGGCCTGTGTTGTAACTCTTACAATATTATTATCGGGCTGCTGCGCCGTTAGAGTAGAACCGCCAGTTTGGGTATGAAAACGAAGCTGCCAGGATTTTGGGTTTTTTGCCCCATAACGTTCTTTCATTAATTTCGCCCACATTCTTCGTGCGGCTCTAAATTTAGCAACCTCTTCAAAAAATTGATTATGCGCATTAAAGAAAAAGGCTAAACGCGGTGCAAAGTCATCGATTTCAAGACCTGCTTCCAATGCTGCATCTACATAGGCAAGACCATTCGCGATCGTAAAAGCCAGCTCCTGAGCCGCATTGGCCCCAGCTTCTCGTATGTGATAGCCAGATATGCTGATCGTGTTCCATTTCGGTACTTGTGATTGGCAAAACGCAAAAATGTCCGTAATTAAACGCATGGAAGGCTTTGGCGGAAATATGTAAGTACCGCGAGCTATATATTCTTTTAAGATGTCATTCTGAATCGTTCCGGACAGCTTATCTGCAGCAACTCCCTGTTTTTCGGCAACTGCTATGTACATAGCGAGCAGTACGGATGCAGGTGCGTTTATCGTCATAGACGTGCTGACTTTATCAAGCGGTATATCTTTTAAAAGAGCTTCCATATCTTCTAATGAGTCGATTGCCACTCCGACTTTTCCTACCTCGCCGCGGGACATTGGATGGTCAGAGTCATAGCCGATCTGCGTTGGAAGATCAAAAGCAACAGAAAGACCTGTCTGGCCCTGTTCTAACAAATATCGAAACCGTTTATTTGTCTCTTCTGCAGATCCGAAACCTGCATATTGCCTCATGGTCCAAAATCGCGCTCGATACATGGTTGCTTGAGAGCCGCGTGTATAGGGATATTCTCCAGGCAGCCCTAACTTATCTATAGGATAAGTTTCTTCCTCAGCACCATATAGACGTTTAATCTCAATATCTGATGATGTATGAAATCGTTCTTTTCGTTCAGGAAATCTATTCATTAAATGCTCGGTCTTTTCTTGCCAGTTCTTTAAACGCTGTTGTTTATCCATTAGAGGCCTCCTGTTAACAAAGAAAAATATTCTCAACATAACATCTTTCGTTTTGAAAGCGCTTTTTCCTGCTTGAATTCGCAAATTTTCGACGAAAGTTGCAAGAGAGGCGATTCATAGAGTTCTTGTTTCTCATTTACAAAAACGATACAATTGAATCGGAAAAGCTTTAGGAGGTAACGACTATGTCTCAAAAAATGATGAAAACCATTGTATATATTATGATTATTTCTCTTGTATTAAGCAGTCTGCTTACAGGAATTGCATTTTTCCTATAATCAAATCAAGAGGAGGAAGATGGGGAAAGTCCATCTTCTTTTTTTATCTTTTTTAAAATCCCAAGCAAGAATGACGATAAGTCTAGCTGTTTTAGAGGCTAAGTAAAAACTAAAAAGGTTAGTTTGAGCGAAAATGGACTTCTGTCAATAAAGTGGAGATAAATTTTGTGAGAAATATTCAATTGAGTCCCATTCTTAAGGGATTTTCATATGAACATCAATGAGCCTCTTCACAGAGGCTTTTTATTATG
>NZ_JAMBOR010000003.1 GCF_023715845.1 Fictibacillus phosphorivorans | reverse complement strand
AAGTGAGTAAGACCCCTTAGAGATGATGAGGTTGATAGGTCTGGTGTGGAAGCGTGGCGACACGTGGAGCTGACAGATACTAATCGGTCGAGGGCTTATCCTTACTATTGTATGAAACGTTTGGAAAACGTCGTATCTAGTTTTGAGAGAACATACTCTCTATATAATTGGTTCAGTGATGATGGCGAAGAGGTCACACCCGTTCCCATACCGAACACGGAAGTTAAGCTCTTCAGCGCCGATGGTAGTTGGGGGTCTCCCCCTGTTAGAGTAGGACGTCGCTGAGCCATACATATTCCACAGTAGCTCAGTGGTAGAGCTATCGGCTGTTAACCGATCGGTCGTAGGTTCGAGTCCTACCTGTGGAGCCATATTGGAGAGCTGTCCGAGAGGTCGAAGGAGCACGATTGGAAATCGTGTATACGGTCAACCCCGTATCAAGGGTTCGAATCCCTTGCTCTCCGCCAGATACATACTCTCTAAATTTTAAACACTGGCCCGTTGGTCAAGCGGTTAAGACACCGCCCTTTCACGGCGGTAACACGGGTTCGAATCCCGTACGGGTCACCATTTTTACATAACCAACTTTATATGATATGGAGGATTAGCTCAGCTGGGAGAGCACCTGCCTTACAAGCAGGGGGTCGGCGGTTCGAACCCGTCATCCTCCACCATTTATCTTTTTATCATCGCGGGGTGGAGCAGTCTGGTAGCTCGTCGGGCTCATAACCCGAAGGTCGCAGGTTCAAATCCTGTCCCCGCAACCAAATTTATTTCATGAACAGCGTCGAATTACTTCTCTTCATGAAATATTAGTAGTACTGTAAAGTGCAACCAATTATGGACTCGTGGTGTAGTGGTTAACATGCCTGCCTGTCACGCAGGAGATCGCCGGTTCGACCCCGGTCGGGTCCGCCATTTTAATTTTATGGTGGCTATAAAATACCAAGAATATATCTTGGCTCGATAGCTCAGTCACGAGGAATACTTCGTGAGAAAGCTGCGAGTTGTCTCGACGGATTTACTTTTTGTCTTTCTTTTAGAGGAAGAGACAGGGGAACCAACGGACAGTTAAATTCTTGGCTCGATAGCTCAGTCGGTAGAGCAGAGGACTGAAAATCCTCGTGTCGGCGGTTCGATTCCGTCTCGAGCCACCATTTTTTTTGCCGGTTTAGCTCAATTGGTAGAGCAACTGACTTGTAATCAGTAGGTTGGGGGTTCAAGTCCTCTAGCCGGCACCATGTCTACTTCTCTTAGTATAAGTAGATTCAGAAGTTATTTTATCCATATTTGGAATAAAAATCTTCTTGAAATCAGGTCATATCTGTTTTAAAATAGAACCTGTCTTCATTTTGTGGAGGGGTAGCGAAGTGGCTAAACGCGGCGGACTGTAAATCCGCTCCCTCCGGGTTCGGCGGTTCGAATCCGTCCCCCTCCACCATTTTATTTCTTATCATATTTATCCTTACAGGGGCATAGTTTAAAGGTAGAACGAAGGTCTCCAAAACCTTTGGTGTGGGTTCGATTCCTACTGCCCCTGCCATTAAATTTATATTGTGGCGGTCGTGGCGAAGTGGTTAACGCATCGGATTGTGGTTCCGACATTCGGGGGTTCGATTCCCCTCGTCCGCCCCATTTTATGTGTTGGGCTATAGCCAAGCGGTAAGGCAACGGACTTTGACTCCGTCATGCGTTGGTTCGAATCCAGCTAGCCCAGCCATTTTTAATATAATGAATCATATAATTTGCGGAAGTAGTTCAGTGGTAGAATACAACCTTGCCAAGGTTGGGGTCGCGGGTTCGAATCCCGTCTTCCGCTCCATTTTTATTTATCTGGCGGCATAGCCAAGTGGTAAGGCACGGGTCTGCAAAACCCTTATCCCCCGGTTCGAATCCGGGTGCCGCCTCCAATTCAAGTTTTACAATATAGTTTTTCCGTGCCGGTGTGGCGGAATTGGCAGACGCGCACGACTCAAAATCGTGTTCCTTCTGGAGTGTCGGTTCGACCCCGACCACCGGTACCATTACATACAACTTCCAAAGTCAGTGCTAAACAGCACTGACTTTTTTATTTTGCATTTACATTGTTTTTCGCTTGTTTTGAACCTTTTCCTTGTACCTTGAATAGGTAAGTATAAGGGGGAGGAACCTATGTATGGAACGAGACCGCAATGGGGAATGATCATAGGGTTTGTTTTGATTGCCGTTTGTATTACCTCTATTATCTTTTTGGTTTCTGATATTACCCGTTATTTAAATGTAATTGAGGTTATGATAGGGAGAATTTTTTATTCGATTAGATTGATCCTGATTTTTTTATCGATCTTAGTGATCTCCGTGTTATTACTTTTTAAAAATTATAGATGAGAAAGCATTCTTACAGTGTAAGAATGCTTTTTTGTTTCGTGAATCTTGTCATAAAGGTCTACATCCAAAATAAATTTAAGGGGTGATGCTTTTTAAAAAGGGGGTAATGGTAGGATGTTTAAAGATTTTTTTAACTTTAAAAAGCTAAAAAAAGAGTGGATCTATTTTGGGGCAACCACGATCGTTTTAATTCTGGTAAGTTGGTATTGTGCTCATGCATGGGGTTACAATAAAGCTTCCGTTTACTTAGAGGATAAAAAAGTAACGCTAGATAAAATCAGTGATGAGATAAAGAGTTTGAATAAGGACCTCGCTGCAATTGAAGAAGATATTGCTGATGCAGAAGAAAAACAGAACGAAAAACAATCAGAATTAAGTCAAATGAACGCTGAGTATGAGGAAGTTACCGGTATTATTAATCAAAAAAATGATGTTCAGAAAGAGTATGATACCCTCTTAAAGCAAGTAGAAGAGAAAAAGGAAGAGATAAAAGCTTTAGATCAGCAGATTTCAGATAAGCAAAAAGAACTCGATGTAATCACTAAAGGTATAGTTATTAAAAAGAAAGAGCCTAGAATATTGGCTGCTGGTGTGTTTATAGCAGGTAACGATATTCCGCCAGGGAGATACAAAGTAGAACCGAATAGAGGGTCAGGAAATTATTTTGTGAACAGCGGAGCAAAAGTAAATATCATCTTAGGTAAGGGTGATGATTTTTATTTACCTGAATATGTGTTTGAACTGGATGAAGGGGATGAAATTGAAGCAACTTTGTCAGTGAAATACACACTTGTAGAGTAAATAAATGAATTTATAAAAAGTACTAGTCATAAATCAAATACATGCTGCTTATATATAGAACAAGTTAGTTGTAGGTTTTAATGCAGGGCTTCGTTGACTCAATGAAGCCCTGCATTTTTTTGATGGGTCTCTAACTAAACAATTGTTTAAATCATTTGAGTTTCAGCCGTTCCACCATTCACTTGTGTAAACATTTTTGCCATTGACTCCAACATCTCCAGTGCTTCACTTGCTTCCATCGAAGGTTGTAAATAAACGATATGTAGAGCATTCGTTACGGACTCATCGACCATCGTCCGCTTAGAATCGACGATAGGGCTCCCAAACGCTCCAAGAGAGTCTGCAGACAGCAACTTTTCTTCCATATTCATCTCACGGCCGTTCAACGCTTCATATGCGTCTTCAGACTTTCCGATTCTTATCTCTACATCCCCTTCCACTTTATCAAGATTATAAAGCCCAATTGGAATTCCAAATCGAATAGAGAAGAAATTATTAACGTCTACTCCTGAATTGATCGGAGGAAGTTCTTTGCCGCTCAAAACACGGCGTAGAAGTGCTTCAGATGCCGGACGATATCGGGAAGGGTCAGTCCCGAGTTTTTTAAATACAGAACGATATTCGGATACACCCGGATAATCAGCAGGCGTTTTTTCTTCAAGTTTTAAGGCTTCTAGAAAAAGCTGGAATCTGCCTTTTATCATTTGCGGAGACTCGCTAATCGCGATATCATGGTATGTAATTGTGCCTATTTTAAAATTAGGGATAAGTTCCTTTATTTTTGGAGAAATCGTTATCATACTGAACCCCTTTTCTTCTAAATATATAACTGTATTTTACCATAAGAATTGAAAATAAATGTGAAAGGAGGGATATGCATGACAGGTGCCCAGTTGAAAGAGGAGATTGTTGCATATAGTAAAGAAATCGGAATAGATAAAATTGGCTTCGCTAATGCTGATGTTTTTGTTGAATTAAAAGAAAGGCTTCGTATTCAGCAAGACCTTCAATACCAATCAGGATTTGAAGAAAAGGACATTGACAAACGAACAGAGCCAGAACGTCTTCTAACAGGAGCGTCCAGTATCATTTCGATTGCTCTTGCATATCCCTCTAGGATGAAAAATGCTCCCAGAAGTGTAAAAGGGGAGCGTAGAGGTATTTTCTGCAGAGCTTCATGGGGTAAAGATTATCACCATATATTAAGAGAAAAGCTTGCACTGCTTGAGGCCTTTATTATAGAGAGAGTTCCAGAAGTTAAAATAAAATCCATGGTTGATACAGGTGAACTGTCCGACCGCGCTGTAGCTGAACGAGCCGGAATTGGCTGGAGTGCCAAAAACTGTGCGATCATGTCTCCTGAATTTGGCTCCTACATGTATCTTGGCGAAATGATTACAAATATTGCATTTCCACCAGATACGCCAATGGAAGACCAGTGTGGTTCATGCAATAAATGTGTGGAGGCGTGTCCAACAGGCGCACTTGTGCAAGGAGGACAGCTTGATTCATCAAAATGTATCGCGTTTTTAACTCAGACAAAAGATTTCTTGCCAGATCATTATAGAGAAAAGCTAGGAAACCGTTTATATGGATGTGATACATGTCAGACAGTATGCCCTGAAAACCGAGGGAAAGATTTTCATCACCATGAGGTAATGGAGCCAGATCCTGAAATTGCAAAACCTCTTTTACAGCCTTTGTTGTTGATGAGCAATAGAGAGTTTAAAGAGAAGTTCGGGCATGTATCCGGAAGCTGGAGAGGAAAGAAACCCATTCAGAGAAATGCGATTATCGCACTAGCTCATTTTAAAGAAGAAAATGCAATACCTGACTTAGTCAACCTATTAAAGAATGATCCAAGACCTGTTATTAGAGGGACTGCTGCTTGGGCGATTGGTAAAATAGGCGGAGATCAAGCCGAAATAGAACTTTCCTTAGCAAAAGAGCGCGAAAAAGACGATTTAGTGGCGTTAGAGATAGATAAAGGACTTAAAATGCTTCGAAATCAAGAAATTTCGTAATCGCATATCTTTAAAGTGTCCGATATAGTAAGGTCAAGTAATGAAAAGAAGGGATAATTATGTGTCAGATTAAAACGTTACTCTATTACGAAGAAATGGAAAGCGTAATCGGACCGTTAACGATCATTGCAACGGAGAACGGAATCTGCCGTCTCGATTTTGGTTCAATGGAGGATAACCTTCCATCTTTACGTTCTTGGATGGCTAAGCATTTTATTAAGGGAGAACTCATTCATTCTCCTGAATATCTAGCTGATGCTGTTCAGCAATTAAAAGATTATTTTGCAGGCAGCCTGCATGAGTTTAACATCCGCTTTGATTTGTTTGGTACGGCATTTCAGAAAAAGGTGTGGAACCAGTTGACGACCATTCCTTATGGACTAACGTGTTCCTATAAGGAAGTCGCTCAAGGAATCGGTGCACCTAAGGCAGTCCGTGCTGTAGGCAGTGCGAATAACCAGAATCCAGTACCTGTTTTTATTCCGTGTCACCGCGTAATCGGCAGTAATGGTGCACTTGTAGGATACGGCGGAGGATTGGATAAAAAAGAAGTATTATTATCGATTGAACAGAATAGCTACAAGAAGAAAACATCATAGAGCCCTTAAAGGGTTCTTTTTTTTTACTTACCTCTCATATGTTAAAAGAAGCAGGGAGGTATGTCTGATGTGGATGGAGACGTTAAAACGATATATTCAAAATCAGTCCCAATGGATGATCCATGCCGATGCAGACGGTAGGGGCTTCTTTTTAAAAAATGAACAAGAAAGCTTTATACGAAAAAAACAAATGTATACCGATAGAAATGCATTTATCGTAAACAACCAGGCGAATGGAAGTGTATTACGGACGACTGAAACAGAAGACAAAATTCATGTGGACTATCTTGTTCATTACAGCTTTCTCATTAAACATGGATTTGATTTTTATGTGGAAGAAATGTCTCAAGAAAGACGTGCGGTGTTTTTCAAAGATGGAGAAATGAAAAGTGATGAGCCTATTAATGTTGAAGGCAGTTATCGGGAACTGCCGAAGATCGAACGTGAAAATGAATCCATTGCTCCAACAAAAGGCGGGTATGACAGGCTGGCGGCCGTCCGGTACGCGGAACGCTGGTGGAACACGTATAATCCTGCTTACAAATCTTTTGAGAACGATTGCACCAACTATATCTCACAAAGTATTCATGCTGGCGGAATACCAATGACACCGCACTCGATAAAGTCAAAGGGCTGGTGGATGAGAAACAATTCCTGGAGCTACAGCTGGGCGGTAGCAAACGCGCTGAGATGGTACTTAAGCGGTTCGAAATCAAGTCTGCAGGCCCAAGAGAAATCAGCAGCCCACCTTTTGCTGCCTGGCGATGTAATCTGTTATGACTTTGACGGAGACGGGCATTATCAGCATACAACGATCGTTGTCGCAAAAGACCCATCGGGAGAGCCGCTTGTAAATGCTCATACCACCAATAGCCGGATGCGTTATTGGGGTTATGAGGATTCTACGGCTTATACGAAGAGAATTCAATATAAGTTTTTTCATATTCTTTAAGTCGAAGCTCGCCATCTAGAGTGATATTCCTAAAAAAGTGCTATAATAAGTACTTGTTGGAATAATGTTTTTGAGGTGAGCTTTTTGGCTATTCATGTTGTTTTATTTGAACCACTGATTCCTGCGAATACAGGAAATATCGCACGAACTTGTGCGGGTACTAGTACCCATTTGCATCTCATCCATCCATTGGGGTTTTCGTTGGAAGATAAATATTTAAAGCGTGCCGGTCTCGATTATTGGGAGCACGTTAAAATCCATCACCATGACTCATTGGATGCTTTTTATAAGGAATATTCCGATGGCGAGTTTTATTATATAACAAAATTCGGGGAACAGACCTATTCTGATTTCGATTATTCAGATGCTGAGAAGGACGTCTTCTTTGTTTTTGGAAAAGAAACGAAGGGATTGCCGAGGGAAGTTATCGATGCTAACATGGATCGATGTTTGCGCATTCCGATGAACGAACATATTCGTTCATTGAACCTATCGAACACAGCTGCGATCCTAATTTATGAGGCACTACGCCAGCAAGATTTTAGAGATTTAAAATAGATGATTGAAGCTTGTTGAGAGCGGGCTAATAAAGTAAATCAGGGAAAGTAAAAAAACGTCCTTATCAGAAAGGGACGTTTTTGCTTCCATATGTATTATGGATTAGTTTTTTCCAGGACGGTCGTTATAGCCTGCTGTAAAGATTGCAGTCAGGAAGGCGAGCATCACGAGTAGGATGAGGATAAAATCCATCTGAACTCCTCCTTTGAAAGTAGTATTATTCTTTCCAATCTCTCCCCCCATTATAAATGAAAACGGTTTTCATGTGAATGTATTTCTGCGAAAGTTTACAAATTGAGGGGGATCAGAGTTTTTATTGAACACCGATTACATAATCGTCTAGTCTCAGTGATTGTTTATGTCGGAAGATGTCGACTCGTGGTTATTTCTCATTTAACGTGGGATTTTTCGAATTAAGCAAGGAATAATCTTGTTTTACGTGGGATTATTCAAATTAAGTAAGGAATTATTTTACTTTTGTGAAGTTTGATTCATATCTTATCAAGTAAAACCCTGTTGCTTTAACTAGCAGCAGGGTTTTTTGTTTGTTATATGAGATTCTTACTTCTATATTTTCTTCTTCATAATGATTCTATTTTCATTTACTTCATAACCATTTTTTCTATAAAATGCTTTTTGCAAGGCCACCGGAAGCAGTTAACAAGTAAAGATTTTTTGAATTTTTTGATGAAATGGGTAGCAATTCTATTATGGATCACTTCCTTTCTCTTTTTTAATGTTCAATCTAATTTTGGTAAACATTTCACAATAAAACAAGTTTATAAGAATTACACTTTTTTCAAATAAAAATCACTATTCAAACAGAATGATTACGGACATCCTTGCATAGAGTAGATTAACACTTGATGGAGCCAAAACAATCAAGGAGGTACTCATGGATATTTTATCAAAAATCCAACATCATCGAGAAGAAGAACAGCGTCTAGCCTGGGAAGGTACCTTCGCTGAATACCTTGATATTTTACGTGATCGGCCATTTGTAGCCCAGTCCGCGCATTCAAGAGTATACAACATGATTAAAGATGCTGGAATTTCAGAAAAAAATGGTCAAAAGATTTATCATTTTTTCAGCGATCAGATTTTCGGACTAGAAGAATCGATTGAAAGACTTGTTGAAGAGTATTTTCACCCAGCCGCTAAACGCCTTGATGTCCGTAAACGTATATTGTTGTTGATGGGTCCTGTATCGGGTGGTAAATCCACTCTTGTAACGATGTTAAAAAGAGGTTTGGAAAAGTACACAAAAACACCAGAAGGAGCCGTGTATGCAATAAAAGGCTGTCCAATGCATGAAGATCCGCTGCATCTGATTCCGCAGCATCTTAGAAAAGACTTTTATGAAGAGTATGGCATTCGTATTGAAGGAAGCTTATCTCCATTAAATACAATGAGGCTAGAACACGAGTATGACAACAGAATTGAAGATGTGATGGTTGAAAGAATATTCTTCTCAGAAGATAAACGTACAGGTATCGGAACGTTCAGTCCATCTGATCCAAAATCACAGGATATTGCAGATTTAACAGGAAGTATTGACTTCTCAACCATTGCGGAATATGGTTCAGAATCAGATCCGCGGGCATATCGGTTTGATGGAGAACTGAACAAAGCGAACCGAGGGATGATGGAGTTCCAGGAGATGCTGAAATGTGATGAAAAGTTCTTATGGCATCTTCTTTCTCTTACACAAGAGGGTAACTTTAAAGCTGGCAGATTCGCATTAATTTCAGCAGATGAATTAATTGTGGCTCACACGAACGAATCTGAGTACCGATCATTTATTTCGAATAAAAAGAACGAAGCGTTGCATTCTCGTATCATTGTTATGGGTGTCCCTTATAATCTAAAAGTTTCAGAGGAAGAGAAAATATATGCAAAAATGATCAGTGAGAGTGATATGTCACATGTTCATATTGCCCCTCACGCATTGAGGGTAGCCGCGACTTTCTCAGTACTGACCCGATTAAAAGATTCCAAGAAACAAGGGATGGATCTTCTTAAAAAGATGAGACTGTATGATGGTGAGGTTGTTGAAGGCTTTAATCATGTGGATCTCGAAGAACTAAAGAAAGAGTTTCCGGATGAAGGAATGTCTGGCATCGATCCGCGTTATGTGATTAACCGAATTTCTTCTGCCATTATTCGTAAAGATACACCTTCGATCAATGCTTTAGATGTATTACGTTCACTAAAAGATGGACTCGATCATCATGCTTCCATCTCCAAGGAAGACAAAGAGCGGTATATCAACTTTATCTCAGCTGCACGTAAAGAATACGATGATATTGCGAAAAAAGAAGTTCAAAAAGCATTCGTGTATTCGTATGAAGAATCAGCTAAAACCCTAATGGATAACTATTTAGATAATGTTGAAGCCTATTGCAATAAGAATAAGCTTCGTGACCCCCTCACTGGGGAAGAGATGAGTCCTGATGAAAAGCTGATGAGATCGATCGAAGAACAGATTGGAATCTCTGAAAATGCGAAGAAAGCATTCCGTGAAGAAATATTGATTCGGATCTCCGCGTATGCGAGAAAAGGGAAAAAGTTTGATTATAATTCACATGAACGATTGAGAGAAGCCATCCAGAAGAAACTATTTGCAGATCTAAAAGATGTGGTCAAGATTACAACCTCGTCAAAGACACCTGACGAATCCCAATTGAAAAAGATTAATGAAGTAATCGCTCGTCTTGTCGATGAGCATGGCTATAATACAACTAGTGCCAACGAACTATTGCGCTATGTTGGAAGCCTGCTGAATCGATAAAAAGCAGAACACACCCTAAGACACCAATAAGGTCTTTTAGGGTGTGTTTTTTTAGACTAAAATAGGGAAAACTAAAGTGGTTTAAAAGGAATATTATACATTCATTTTTATTTTAAAAATAATGAACTTGTCTTTACTAACTTAAAAATGGTAAATTGATACTAATAAGCTAACTAAAGGAAGTGAGCTGTATGAGCTCGGCTCGAAAAGAAAAGAATGGACTCCTAGATTGGATTAAAGCCATTGGAATTGCACTTATTCTCGCTATTATTATAAAAAAGTTTTTGATTGAGCAGTATGTCGTTTATGGAGAGTCGATGATGCCTACAATCCAAAATGGTAATCGCCTTATCGTAAACAAGATCGGCTATGAGATCGGAAGCCCAGAGCGATTCGATCTTATCGTCTTTAAAGCTAATCCGAAAGAAGATTATATTAAACGAGTGATCGGCTTGCCAGGTGACCATATCGCATATAAGGATGACAAACTTTATATCAACAATAAGCCAGTGGATGAGCCTTATCTTAAAGAATTTAAAAGATTTGCCGGCAACCGTACACTAACTGGAAATTTTACTCTTGAAGAAATCACAGGCTACGATACCGTTCCAAAAGGAAAGATATTTGTCCTTGGTGATAACAGGCTTCATAGTATAGACAGTCGGCATATTGGTTTCATTGAAATGAAGGATATTATAGGAGAAGCCAATATTCGGTATTGGCCAGTAAATGAAATGAGAGTTTTTAATGGTTTTAAAAAGGAATAAATGGGGAAAATTTCAGTAAGAGGTGAATCCCTATGACAAAATCAGTTAAAGAAGTACCTAAAAGAAAAAACAGTTCAATGGCATCAAATTTTAATGAAATGAAAGAACACGGAAAAGTGATGGAACATGTTTCATCTAACGAAGAAGTCCGTAAAAGCGGCAAGACACCTGATCCCCTACAACATGAAAAAAAGGAATATGAAAAATAATGAACGAGCTCTCTTTTCGATTTTGGAAAAGGGGGCTTTTTTATCGCGAAAGTTTAGCAATTCTAGTGAGTACTTGCATAAGATAGAGTAACCAACCCTTTTTTCTAACAAAAAGTGATTAAAAGGAAACAGGATATGCCCCGGGTTGATCAAGAAAAGCAGCATTGATTCTTGCTGCTCTGGAGGGGAAAACGATGAAAGAACAGAATAAGAACAATTTTGTTGTGTCCCAGGAAAATTGGTCCCTCCACCGAAAAGGATATCAAGATCATCAAAGGCATATGGAAAAAGTGCAGGAAGCCATTAAAAACAACTTGCCGGATTTGATAAGCGAAGAAAATATCATTTTATCCAATGGGCGTGATGTGATTAAAATTCCAATCCGTTCCATGGATGAATACAAAATCCGATACAACTACGACAAAAACAAGCACGTAGGCCAAGGTGACGGAGATAGCCAGGTGGGGGACGTAGTAGCCAGAGATGGACGTGCCGGACAGAACGGTGCAGGAAAAGGGAAAGGTCCAGCTGGTGATAAACCAGGTGTGGATTATGCAGAAGCAGAAGTTTCTATTTTGGAACTCGAAGAAATGCTTTTTAAAGAGCTGGAACTGCCAAATCTCAAACAAAAAGAACAAGACCAGATCGTTTTAGAAAAAATTGAGTTTAATGACGTACGCAAAAAAGGCCTCATGGGTAATGTTGATAAAAAACGAACCATACTAACGGCATTCAAACGAAATGCACTAGTAGGAAAACCAAGTGTCGCTCCTATCCATAATGATGATTTACGATTTAAAACATGGAACGAAGTCGTAAAGCCAGAATCAAAAGCCGTAGTTCTTGCTATGATGGATACATCAGGTTCGATGGGCATATGGGAAAAGTACATGGCGAGAAGTTTCTTTTTCTGGATGACGCGCTTTTTGCGGTCTAAATATGAAAAAGTAGAAATCGAATTTATTGCACACCATACAGAAGCGAAAGTAGTGTCGGAAGAAGACTTTTTTAACAAGGGAGAGAGCGGTGGAACGATTTGTTCATCGGCTTACCGAAAAGCGCTGGAACTTATTGAGACGAAGTACTCTTCTAGCCGCTATAATATCTACCCGTTCCATTTTTCCGATGGTGACAATCTCACAAGTGACAATGCAAGATGTGTAAAGCTGGTACAGCAGATTATGGAACACTCCAATATGTTTGGATACGGAGAAGTGAATGCTTATAACCGCCATTCCACGTTAATGAGTGTATATAAAAATATGGATAATCCGAAATTCAGCCATTATATTTTAAAAGAAAAAGCAGATGTTTATCATGCCATGAAGAGTTTCTTCAAAAAAAGCGAAGTCACCACATAATGCAGCCGCCCGCCATCCATGTATTGGATAGCGGGTTTTGTTGTTGAAACACATTTAATTACATATAACTAATGGTAAGTTTTTTTGACGTGACCAATTTGACCGAAAGGGGTGTGAAGTTTGAACAAATTTAACAAATCAGCGGCTTCAGTTCTCTGCTTCATCCTCGTATGGATGTTTATACCAGGAAAGCCTGTACATGCCGACTGGTTTGATCCATTGAAAATACATTTCTTAGATGTTGGGCAAGCGGACTGTATATTAGTAGAAGCACCCAACGGACAAACGATGCTGATCGACGGTGGCGATGAACATGATGCAGAAGAAATTATTACTTATTTGAAACGAGAAGGCATCACCCGTTTAGATATTGTCGTAGCCAGTCACCCGCACCATGACCATATCGGTTCATTAGATGATGTGATCCGTGAATTTCCTGTCAGTGTATTGTACATGCCGAACCTGCCATATGATACAAAATACTATCATGATCTTTTCCGTGTGATTAATGAGAAGCAAATTCCAGTAGACCGTGCAAAGGCTGGCGTTCATTTTAAAATGGGATTTTCGGTAAAGGTAGAAATGCTTGCACCCAGAGGATCTTACTATAAACATATCAATGATTATTCAGCCGTTATAAAGATCCAGCACGGTAAGAAGAACTTTTTGCTGATGGCTGATGCAGGTGCAGAAGAAGAAAAAGAAATTATGAGCCGCGGTGGCATAAAGGCGGATGTTATCAAGATCGGTCATCACGGTGCCAACACTGGAACCTCCATGGAGTTCTTAAAAAAGGTAAAAGCCAAAACAGCTGTTATCTCTGTCGGTAAACACAATCCCTATCAATTTCCCTCTAAAGAAGTCCTATATAGGTTGAACAACAGAAAGATGACTGTGTATAGAACAGATCAACTAGGAGCGATTATCGCAACAAGCAACGGAAAGAAAATTATGTTCCGAACGAATGCGCTTCATTAACCGACTAATTCTGTTTTCTTGCGTCTTTCTAAAAAGTTTAAGAAAATAAATAAAAAAGCGGTTAGGATGGTTAGCAATGATTAAAGCACTAGTCTTTGATTTTGACGGCACCATTTTAGATACGGAGACACAACATTACTATGCCTTTCAAGAGATGTTTAACGAACACGGAAGTGAGTTGCCTTTAGAAGTGTGGGGTCAATATATCGGAACTCATTCGAAATTCAACCCTTATGAATACTTAGAAAAACAAATCAATAAAAAGCTAAATCATGATGAGTTAAGGACTAAGAAAACAGAACGTGCATTAGCCTTAATTAAAGAACAAAAACCGCTCCCTGGTATAGAAAACTACTTAAGAGCTGCAAAAGAGTTAGGTTTAAAAATAGGGCTGGCATCGAGCTCTTCTCGTAAATGGGTAATCGAGCATTTAGAAAGAATTGGTCTCGCTCATTATTTCGAGGTAATCAAAACAGCGGATGATGTAGAAATGGTTAAACCAGATCCTAGTCTGTACACGAAAACAATTAAAGAACTAGGTGTTAAACCAGAAGAAGCAATTGCGTTTGAAGACTCAGTGAACGGTTCGATCGCTGCCAAAAAAGCAGGACTCTATTGTGTTGTCATTCCGAACCCTGTTACAAAGCATATGCAGTTTGACGAAGTTGATCATCAAATGGAGTCGATCGCAGAGCTTGAACTTGAGGCACTTATTCAGCTTACTGAACAACGAACATCATGATTAATGTTCAAGGAATTAATCATATTACAATAAAAGTTTCAGATTTAAAAAAAGCCACGCATTTTTATCAAGAAATATTAGGTGCAAAAATCGTGCATAAAGGGAATACAGATGTATACTTAGACATTAGTGGAGTATGGATATGCCTAATGGAAATCCAAAAGGCAAAACCTAAACAAAAGAATCAAATCGGTGTAGACCATTTTGCTTTTTCGATTGTTAAAGAAGACTTTAACAAAGCAACTGAGTACCTTAAGGAAAAGCAAGTAACCATAACGAGGGGACCAATTGAGCGAGGCGGCGGTTGGACGATTAACTTTCTAGATCGTGACGGGAATGAACTGGAATTATATACGGGTTCTCTTTATGAGCGAATGAAGAATTGGAAATAAGTAAAGCAGGTTAGAGGAGTGGAATAGATGAGCGAGATTGATGTTTCAAAATTTGAGAAAAAGATAGAGCTTAGAAATATAGAATTTGAAGATATTGATGAGATCTTAGAACTTCAAAAAATATGCTTCCCTGAAAACATGGAACCTTGGAAGCGGGATCAGCTGGAGAGTCACCTCCGAATATTTCCTGAAGGTCAATTTTGTGTAACGTATGAAGGGAAAATTGTTGGAAGCTGTTCAAGCCTTATGGTGAACTTCGATGAATATGATGATAAGCATACATGGGACGATATCACAGATAACGGATATATCACCAACCATGATCCTGAAGGATTCAATTTGTATGGAATTGAAGTGATGGTCCATCCAGAATACCGCCGAATGAAAATTGGAGCTAGACTTTATGAAGCACGTAAAGAGCTAGCTGAACAAAAAAATCTAAAAAGTATAATTCTTGGAGGGAGGATTCCGAACTATCATAAATATTCAAAGGAAATGACTCCGAGGGAATATGTTCGTGAAGTCATCCAGCATAATATTTATGATCCTGTTCTAACCTTCCAGCTGATGAATGGTTTTACCATCATGCGTTTGAATAAAAGCTATCTGCCAGATGATAAGCAATCAAAAGCTTATGCCACCTTAATGGAATGGAACAATGTGGATTACATTCCGAATAAAACGAAAAAATATTTTAAAACAAGTGAACCCGTCCGAATCACAACGATCCAATACGCCATGAAATCTATCGATTCATTCGAAGATTTTGCGACTCAAGTGGAGTATTATACGGATGTTGCTTCTGATCAAGGTTCAGATTTTGCCGTTTTCCCTGAATTGCTTACAACACAGCTTTTATCGTTCTGTGAAGAAAAGAGCCCGAGCTTGGCGATCCGTAAATTAACCGAATTCACCGAGCAGTATATCGAATTGTTCACGAATCTTGCTGTTAGATATAACGTGAACATCATCGGCGGCTCGCATTTCGTTGAAGAAGATGGCGATATATACAATGTAGCGTATCTGTTTAGAAGAGACGGTACAATCGATAAGCAATATAAACTTCACATCACACCGAATGAGCGTAAATGGTGGGGAATCTCTGCTGGAGATAAAGTACAAGTATTTGATACAGATTGCGGTAAGATTGCCATCCTGATTTGTTACGATATTGAGTTCCCAGAACTATCACGTATCGTTACCGATCAAGGCGCTAAAATTATTTTCACTCCGTTTTGTACAGAAGACCGGCAAGGATACCTGCGAGTTCGTTACTGTTCTCAAGCTCGTGCGATTGAAAATGAAATTTATACAGCGATTGCGGGTACCGTAGGAAACCTGTCTCAGGTAGAAAATATGGACATTCAATATGCCCAGTCTGGTATCTTCACACCTTCTGACTTTTCTTTCCCAAGAGACGGTATAGTCGGAGAATGCCATCCGAATATAGAAACGGTAGTAGTAGGTGACGTCGATCTTGAAATTCTAAGAAGGCAGCGTAAAACAGGAAGTGTTACGCTTCTAAGAGATAGAAGACTTGATTTGTACAGTGTGGTTCAAAAAGATAAGAATAAATAAGTAATGCGGCAGGCTATATAGCTTGCCGCATTTTTTCTATTTCTCGGGAAATAGAACGAATCGTGTCGGAAATATAGAAGGGTTTTATTTTTTATGCTGAAAACGGTATAATAAAGGCCGTATTTAGTAGATAAAGCAGGAAATAATCGATGGAAATCGAAATTAAAGAAAACCTATTATTTAATCAGCTTCAAAAGAAAAAGGAGGCAGTACAATGTCCTGGGAGAAAACCTATGAGAGATGGATTCAGCATGAAGCACTTGAGCATTCTTTAAAAACTGCACTAGAAGGAATTAAAGATAACAGGACAGCACTTGAAGACTGTTTCTATAAGAACTTAGAATTTGGGACAGGTGGAATGCGCGGGGAGATTGGTCCTGGTACGAACCGAATGAACACTTATACGGTTCGTAAAGCATCGCTCGGATTAGCGAATTATATAATCGAGCAAGGTGAAAAGGCACAAAAACGCGGCGTCGTAATCGCTTATGATTCAAGACATCAATCACCTGAATTTGCGATGGAAGCTGCAAAGACCTTAGCATCAAACGGTGTACAGGCCTACGTTTTTGAAAGCTTAAGACCTACTCCTGAACTTTCTTTTGCTGTTCGATATTTAAAAGCATATAGCGGGATTGTTATCACTGCGAGTCACAATCCTCCAGAATATAATGGGTATAAAGTGTACGGACCTGATGGAGGACAGCTACCGCCTAAAGAAGCGGATGAAGTCATCCAAAAAGTAAATGCAGTCGAGGATGAGCTTTTAATCGAGGTTAAGACTGAAGATGAATTAAGAAGTTCCGGTTTGATTGAAGTCATTGGTGATGAGATCGATCAAGCTTATATGAAGCAGTTGACGAAGATCAGTTTAAACCGTGATGTTATTCAAGAGATGCATGACTTAAGCATTGTATTTACTCCGCTTCATGGAACTGCGAATGTACCTGTAAGAGAAGGACTCAAACAGCTTGGGTTTACGAATGTAACAGTTGTCAGTGAGCAAGAGCAACCAGATCCAAATTTCTCTACAGTCAAATCGCCGAACCCTGAAGAACATGCTGCATTTGAACTAGCTATTCAGTATGGTAAAGAAAACGATGCTGAAATCCTCATGGCGACTGATCCAGATGCAGACAGAGTAGGGATTGCAGTGAAAAATAATGATGGGGAATATGAGATCTTAACGGGTAACCAAACAGGAGCTCTCATGCTGGAATACATTCTTTCTCAGCGTGAAGAAAAAGGCAGCCTTTGCTCAAAGGGTATCGTTTTTAAGACCATCGTAACCTCAGAATTGGGCCGTATTATAGCTGAAGCTTACAGGATAACGTGTGAAGATACATTAACAGGATTTAAATTTATCGGTGAGAAGATTAAGCAATATGAGAAGAGCGGAGAACATTCTTTCCTTTTTGGTTACGAAGAGAGCTATGGTTCTTTAATTGGTGACTTTGTACGAGATAAAGATGCCGTACAAACATGCTTAATGGGTGCAGAAATGGCTGCATACTATAAGAAGCAAGGGAAGACGCTTTATGATGCCCTGACTGATGTTTATGAAAAGTACGGTTATTACAAGGAAGGACTTGAATCCTTAACGCTTAAAGGAAAATCTGGTGCTGAGCAGATCGTGAACCTGCTTTCTGGATTCAGAGCCGATATGCCGCTTGAAATAAATGGCCAAAAGCTGGCTGTTACGGAAGATTATCAAGCAAGTATCCGATATACGATAGAAGCTGATACGAGTGAAGATATTCATCTTCCGAAATCAAATGTACTTAAATATAAATTATCTGATGGTTCATGGTTCTGTGTGAGACCCTCAGGGACTGAGCCGAAAATTAAGTTCTATTTCGGCGTACATGCTGCATCAAACGAGAAGGCTGTCCAAGCATTAGCTTCTTTAAAGCAAGCAGTCATGGATTTGGTTCATGAAAGAATGCAAAAGGTAGCACAATAATAAGAAGGGTTGGCTGTAGGTGATACCTATAGCCAATTTCATTATATTTGAGACAAACGTTTGACATTAATAGCAGATAGGTGTAATATACCCCTATAGGTATTGTTGAGGAGGTGCTGTTATGGAATACACACAAGAAATGAAAAATCGTTTGAAAAGAATAGAAGGACAAATTCGTGGTGTCTTGCGTATGTTAGAAGAAGAGCAAGATTGTAAAGACGTTATAACACAGCTATCCGCTTCACGAACAGCTATAGATCGTACCATTGGGTTAATTGTCGGCACGAATCTTGAACAATGTTTACGTGAACAAATGGAAAATGGGGAAAAAATGAACTCCGACCTTGTAAAGGAAGCTGTACAGCTTCTAGTAAGAAGCCGTTAAAGTCTGTCATAAGCATCGTCTGTTGACAGATTTTCTTTTATCACTTAGTATACCCCTATAGGTATTAGAGTGAAGCGAAGGTGATTTTTTTAGTTTCTTATATACCTATACGGGTATTAGTATTAAATGCTTTACCTTATATGAGAAAGGGGAATAAACCGTGTCTTTTAAAACTATTGAACCACAAGAAGTTAATCGTTTAATGAAAGACGAAAATCAGTTAAATATAATTGATGTTCGTGAAAACGATGAAGTTGCACAAGGAATGATACCGGGCGCTAAACATATCCCGCTCGGTGAAGTTCCTTACCGATTGAATGAATTCGATCCAACAAAAGAATACATCATGGTTTGCCGGTCTGGTAAACGAAGTGAAAAGGCATGCGGCGTTTTAGCTGCTAACAACTTCAAGGTTGTTAACATGACTGGTGGCATGCTTAACTGGGATGGCGAAGTGAAATAAAGAATATATGGAGGTTTGAACAAATGGGAATTAAAGTAGATCAAGTTTTAGACTGTAAAGGACTTTCTTGTCCGATGCCAATTGTACGTACGAAAAAAGCGATGGATCAGCTAGAAGCGGGTCAGGTCATTGAAGTTCAGGCAACTGATAAAGGTTCATTAGCAGATATTCAAGGGTGGGCGAGAAACACAGGAAACCAATATTTAGGTACAAAAGAAGAGGGAGACGTTCTTATGCACTACCTAAGGAAATCAAACCCCGGTGAAGTAAAAGAGGCAGTGAAATTTGAGCATACGATTCAAAACGATGAATTAGAAAAAGCCTTAGCTAAGTATAAAGATGACATGATTCTGCTTGATGTAAGAGAACCCGCAGAATACGAGTTCGAACGAATACCTGGGGCAGTATCTATTCCTTTAGGAGAACTTGAAAGCAAATTAGACACACTTGATAAGAACAAAGAAATCCATGTGATTTGCCGTACAGGCTCTAGAAGTGATATGGCTGCACAACTTTTATCTGAAAAAGGTTTTAAACGTGTCAAAAATGTATTGCCCGGAATGTCAGAATGGACTGGGCCAGTTAAAGTTTATTAAAAAATTTTAGCAAAATATATACCTAGGGAGGTATTAGTGATGGTAAAAGCATTAACAGCAAAAACAATCGCAAAGCATGTTGTGGATGGAAAACTATTTATTCTAGATGTTCGAAATGAAAGTGATTTTAAAAATTGGAAAATCGAAGGTAAAGGTATAAAGACCATCAACCGTCCGTATTTTGATCTTATTGATGGTGTTGAGGATATATTGGAACAACTGCCAAAAGAAGAAGTATTAGTGGTTTGTGCGAAAGAAGGGTCTTCTGTAATGGTAGCGGAGATGCTTGAGGAAGCAGGAATTAATGATGTTTATTACCTTGAAGGCGGTATGAAAGCTTGGAGCGAATACTTGATGCCAGTTAAGATCGGCGACTTAAAGGATGGCGGCTCTATCTATCAGTTCAACCGTATCGGTAAAGGATGCCTTTCTTACCTTGTTGAATCAAACGGCGAAGCAGCAATCATCGATTCTGCTCGTACAGTTGAAGCTTATGAAGATTTTGCTAAAGAAAACCATCTGGAAATTAAGCATATGATTGATACTCATCTTCATGCTGACCACATTTCTGGCGGACGCCGTCTTGCAGAAAAAACGAACGCAACGTACTGGCTGCCTCCGAAAGATGCTGAAGAAGTAACGTTCTCTTATGAAGCGTTAGAAGAAGGCAAAGACATTACGATCGGTCATACAAAGATCGAAATTCAACCGCTTTATACGCCAGGCCATACGATCGGAAGTACTTCTATGATCGTTGACGGACAATACTTGCTTTCTGGAGATATCTTGTTTGTTGATTCAATCGGACGTCCAGACCTTGCTGGCAAAGCTGAGGACTGGGTAAGCGATCTGCGTGATTCTTTATACAACAAATACAACAATCTATCAAAAGATCTAGTTGTCTTGCCAGCTCACTTTGGTAAAATCAGCGAGCTTGATGAAAAAGGTGCTGTTCAAGCGTCTCTAGGCGAACTGTTTGAAAAGAACGAAGGGCTAAACATTGAAAGCGATGATGAATTCCGCAGAGCAGTAACGGAAAACTTACCGCCACAGCCTAATGCTTATCAAGAGATTCGTCAGACTAACATGGGGAAAATTGATCCATCATCTGACGAACAACGCGAGATGGAAATTGGTCCAAACCGCTGTGCAATCACTGAGTAAATAAAACAAAAATAAAACTGAAAACTACTAGGAGGTTCTTCAAATGAACGTAAAACAAACTTTAGACACTAAAGGGTTATCTTGCCCAATGCCAATCGTTAAAACAAAAAAAGCTATGGATGGTCTTGCTAGCGGAGACATCTTAGAAGTACTAGCAACTGATAAAGGTGCAGTAAATGACTTATCAGCTTGGTCAAAATCATCTGGTCATGAACTTTTAGACCATAAAGAAGAAGACGGCGTATTCAAGTTCTGGATTAAAAAAGGGTAAATCAAAAAAATTTTAAACACCCCAATACCTATAGCGGTATAGATATTGGGGTGTAAAAGAGGAGGATAACAAAAAATGGAACAAACACAAGATAAATCAACTATGGTCGTATTCAGCGGTGACCTTGATAAAGCGATGGCAAGTTTTATTATCGCAACAGGTGCAGCTGCTATGGGGAAACAAGTAACGATGTTCTTTACATTCTGGGGATTAAACATCTTAAGAAAAGAAGAATACGTAAATGTGAAGAAAACATTTATGGATAAAATGTTTGCAAAAATGATGCCAAGAGGACCAGAAAAGCTTGGTATATCTAAAATGAACTATGGCGGCCTGGGCGGAAAAATGATGAAGTATACGATGAAAAAGAAAAATATCGTAACACTTAAAGAATTAATCGAAATGGCTCAAGACCTAGATGTGAAGATGGTTGCTTGTACAATGTCAATGGATGTTATGGGTATTACGAAAGAGGAACTTATTGATGGTTTAGACTATGCGGGTGTAGCCTCTTATCTTGCTGATGCAGATGAATCTAAGATCAACTTATTTATCTAATCAAAGACAGTCATGGGAGGTGAAGTCATGGAATTAGGATTCATACTAACGATTTTTCTTATTGGCTTTATAGGTTCTTTTATATCCGGAATGGTAGGCATCGGCGGATCGATTATCAAGTATCCGATGCTTCTATATATTCCAGCGATGCTAGGCTTCACAGCATACACCGCTCATGAAGTTTCAGGTATAAGTGCTGTTCAAGTATTCTTTGCTACGATAGGTGGCGTATGGGCTTATCGTAAAGGCGGTTATTTGAACAGGACTCTTATTATCTATATGGGTTCGGCTATTCTTTTAGGGAGTTTTATAGGCGGATATGGATCACAGGCTATGACAGAAGCTCAAATCAATATTGTGTACGCCGTATTAGCTACAATTGCAGCAGTTATGATGCTTATTCCTAAGAAGGGCATTGATGACATTCCGTTAGATCAAGTTAAGTTTAATAAATGGCTTGCAGCGGCACTAGCATTTATCGTCGGTGTAGCAGCAGGTATAGTAGGTGCAGCAGGTGCCTTTATCCTTGTTCCTATTATGCTTGTTGTCCTTAAGATACCAACAAGGATGACGATCGCAACTTCACTGGCTATCACATTTATTTCTTCCATAGGTGCAACGATTGGAAAGATTACAACAGGTCAAGTGTTGTTATGGCCGGCTGTAATTATGGTATTTGCGAGTCTAATCGCATCTCCACTCGGAGCTCAATTTGGTAAAAAAGTGAATACAAAAATTCTTCAATTCATTTTAGCAGCACTTATTGTTGCAACATCAATTAAAATATGGTTAGATATTCTAAAATAACAATGGTTGCTTGTATGAATAAAATTAAATAAACCAAAAAGGAGCCTACTTCGGGCTCTTTTTTTTATGTGCTCCTATAAAATTGAATCGACCGGATCAGTGTCATTGTCATCGTTGCAAACCCTACTGAAAGAATCGTAACGAGGGAATAAAATAAAATCCCTTCTCCCATCACATAAAGCCCTGCTAATATAACAGCAGCATCGATCAAAAAAATGACCATGCCGACATTGATAGAAAGCCAGCGTGATACGAATAAAGCCAGCAGATCCGTTCCTCCTGTACTTGTTTCATGTCTCAGCATCCACCCGATGCCCGTTCCGATAAACAGACCGCCAATTACAGAACTCTCAATAATTGAAACAGAGAACATCCCTCTTAAGGGACTTAAGAGATCAATGATCAAAGAAGAGACGAGCAGACCATGAATGCTGTTTATAAAATATCTGCGTTCGAGTTTCCACGCAAGGAGATAGATGGGGATGCTTAATAAAATCAGGGTTAACCCCACCTTATAGCCCCACACATATTTTACGAGAAGACTGATACCAATCATCCCGCCGTCAAGTAAATGATAAGGGACAATAAATCCATTAATTCCGATGCCGAGCAGCACGCTGCCCAAAAAGATTGCTACAGTACGTCTCCACATGGCAATCATCCCTGTCCGTTGTGTTTACTAGATAATATGCGGGATTGTCCAAGAATAGTCACTTCTTTATTAATCCAATAATGAATAGGTTCGGTGCGATTCGTTAAGAGAGAGGGAGTCGAAATGTGTCGAAAAATGAAGGCTCGTGGATATGAGTCTAAAACTCGTGGATAAACGGTAGGAATTTATGGATTGAGACCAAAATTTCGTTGATTAAGCACTATTTTTCGTGGATTCATCTTGCCTTACTACTGATAATACCCTACGCGGTATACTGGAAAATCAGTTTGTAAGAGCGAATTTGAACCAAATTGAACCTAATAAGGAGAGGAGTTTTTCTTTTTACGATATACAAGCTCAAAAAATACTGGAAAACTGAATTTTGATGCTGAAAAATATGGCATGATAAAAAAAGGGTACTTTCATCTTTGAAAACATTCACAGACATTAAAAAGCCGACATCAAAAAGATGCTTTTTACCTTTTTGAGTCAGCTCTATGTGAAAATCTATTTTTTTGTAAAACCAAGTTGAATCGTTTGCGGTTTTTGTGGCGGAGCACAGCAAAGTGACAGATCGCGTGCATCTCCAGCCGATTCAAACTCAGAGTCTTCTTTCGTATAGAAAATCTCCCAAGCATTTCCGTCGGGGTCATGAACCCATACCTTATCTTGAACGGCATAACAGCATGTCGTGTCCATCTTATCTATTAATAACAGACCTGCACTGCGAAGACGTCCACCCATAGCAAGTACGTCTTCTGTGTTATTTACTTGGAAACCTAAATGGTTCAGCACGCCTTCTTTTTCGAAGGGACGCACATTCAGAGAAAAGTGAAGTCCAGGTTCATCGATCTCGAATTTTGCATAGTTTTCTCTTACTTTTGCTGGTTCTTGCCCGAAGAAATTTTTATAAAACTCAAGTGATTTCTTTAAATTTGTACAGTTAACAGCAACATGCATACGCTGGATCATGATTGACACTCTCCTTTTTTATGATAGAAGCAACAGCCTTAAATATAGGCCAGTTAAAGTTATGAACAAAGTCGGAAAAGTTAAAAGAATACCAATCTTAAAGTAATAGCCCCATGTAATTTTTACACCCTTTTTAGATAAAACGTGCAGCCATAAAAGGGTTGCTAATGACCCAATAGGAGTAATCTTTGGTCCAAGGTCTGAACCGATAACGTTTGCGTAAATTAATGCTTCGCGAATGACACCAGAAGTTTCTGTGCCTTGAATAGCTAAAGCATCAATCATTACTGTCGGCATGTTATTCATTACCGATGAAAGAATCGCTGCAATAAAGCCCATACCGATCGTCGCAGCAAATAATCCTTGGTCTGCAATAACTTGAATTACGTTTCCAAGCATATCAGTAAGCCCTGCATTTCGTAGGCCGTAAACAACTACATACATACCGATTGAAAATACAACCACCGTCCATGGTGCATCCTTAATGACTTTTTTCGTATGGATGGCCGGACTTTTACGAGCAGCTAAAATAAAGATAAGCGCTGCAGTTCCTGCAATAAATGATACAGGTATTCCGATAAACTCACTTGTTAGATAACCAGCTAAAAGAACAGCAAGGATCACCCATGATAGCTTAAAAAGCTTCTGATCACGAATGGCTTCTTTAGGTTGTTTTAGTTGTGAAAGGTCATAGTTTTCAGGAATATCTTTACCGAAAAAGATTAGCAGAACAAGCATACTCGCAATTAAAGAGAAGAAGTTCGGTATAATCATACGGCTTGCGTATTCAACGAATCCGATGTTAAAAAAATCAGCTGAAACAATGTTTACTAAGTTGGATACCACAAGCGGCAAAGAAGTTGTATCTGCGATAAATCCACTCGCCATGATAAAAGGAAGAACCATTGATTCTTTGAAGTTAAGTGCGCGGACTTGAGCAAGTACGATGGGTGTCAGAATTAAAGCTGCACCGTCGTTAGCAAAGAATGCGGAAACAGCAGCTCCTAGCAAAATGACATATGTAAACATCCTTTTACCGCTGCCGCCAGCGATACGTGCCATATGAAGAGCAGACCATTCAAAAAAACCAATTTCATCTAAAATAATAGATATAAGGATGATTGCAACAAATGCCAATGTCGCGTTCCAAACGATTCCCGTAACGGTCCAGACATCAGCAAAACTTACGACTTTTAAAAGAAGTGCTACTGCAGCACCAATTGTAGCAGACCATCCGATCGAAAGACCCCTCGGCTGCCAAATAACGAATATTATTGTAACTAAAAATACAGCAAATGCTGTAAACGCCATGCTGCCCATAACCATTCCCCCAATTGCTCCTGAATCTAAATCAGCAGCAAACCTTATTGCCCGATTGTTTAAGTTCCTCTATTTTTTCTGTCATATCAGGAAGAGCTTCTAAGTTTGCTTTTATAAATGGATAGATTTCACCATCGATGGAGTAGAAGATCCATTGACTATTGCGTCTTTCTTTCACTAATTTAGCCTGTTTTAATTTTCGTAGATGCTGTGAAATACTAGGTTGTGTCATCTTCAATATTTCAACCAGCTCGCAAACACACAATTCTTCGTGACGGAGCAGGGCTAAAATATTCAAACGAGTTTTGTCTGCCATTGCTTTATAGCATTCCGTTAATTGATCCAGTTCCATATCGATTTCACCTCATTAGTATATAACCATATGTTTATATACGATGTCAAAAGATATATAAACAAATCTTGATATAAGGATGCACTTATATTATGATGGTCACGAAGTTTTACTTAGGAGGTTTTAAACTTGACAAAACCCATTATCTATTTCCTTTGCACAGGAAACTCTTGCCGCTCTCAGATGGCTGAAGGGTTCGGACGCCACTATCTTAGTGATAAATATGACGTATATTCTGCTGGCATAGAAGCGCATGGCGTAAATCCAAACGCGATTAAAGCAATGGAAGAAGTTCATATCGATATTACGAAACAGACTTCTGATGTAATTGATAAGAATATGTTAGAAAAAGCTGATCTAGTTGTAACGCTTTGTGGACATGCGAATGACGTATGCCCAGCTACACCCACTCATAAAAAGCGAGAACACTGGGGGTTTGATGATCCTGCAGGAAAAGAGTGGAGCGAGTTCCAGCGTGTACGTGATGAGATCGCTAGTCGCATTAAACGTTTTGCGGAAACAAGTGAATAATGAAATAGATAAGTTCAGAAACCAAAGTGATCTGAGCTTTTTTTGTATGAATTCCCTCAATTGGTTCATGTTAGTAATGAGGTGAATCATTTGAAACGTTTAACCATTCTATTGATAAGCATGTTACTTGTAATGATGTATGTGCCTAGCCATTCGAAAGCAGCCGAGGGAAAAGCTGCTTTTATTCGGGAAGATGGACTTTGGCTAAAAGACGGTGATGTGGAAAGAAGGTTAGTAGAAGGGAAAAAGCTGACCCATCCGAAATTCTCTAGTGATGCAATGTATATCAGTTATTTAGTTGGTGAGGGTGGAACCAAAGAGCTATGGGTGTACAATCGAGTAACGCGTTTAAAAAGAAAAGTGTTTACCGGTGAAGTTTTAATGCCGAGGTGGTCACCTGAAGGTCAGAAACTAGCTTGGAAAAGCGGGAAAGTGCTTAATGTAATTGATGTTTCAAAGCCTACCGCAACTTTTGAGAATGTCATACTAGGTGCGGGAAATTATAGCTGGACTCCTGATAGCAAAGGATTTGTTGTTTCATCTTCAGCTAATCTGCAGCCAGATGGATGGACTTCAGTTCAAATTTTTTTGGTACCGGCAGATGCAAAAGGTGATTTAAAAAAAGTAAAAAAAATTACGACATTGCCTCCGATGAGTGAATTCTTTTTTGCGATTGGAACAACAACATTTAAGTGGGGGATGAAAAATAAGGTTTTTGCATTTGTTGCATGCCCGACTGCATCCCTGTCAGCTGACAGCAATACATTAATGGTTGTTTCAAAAAACGGATCAACCACAAAAATAATCGGAAACATGTTAAATAACCCTAATTGGTTTCATTGGTCTCCAAATACGGAAAGATTGGCTTATATTAAGGGTATTGGAAGATTAGTTTCTGAGAATAAACGGTTAACGATTTGGGATTCACGAAGTGGAAAAGAAGTCGATCTTGGTTTCCAAGGATATGCCGATGGCGATTTCACCTGGAGAAATAATCGTGAAATTATAGTAAGCAGGCAGATTGAATGGGGATGGGAAGTACCTGTGGAAAAAAGATCAAAGCCCTTCCTGGCATTAGTTGATACAACGACGAGAAACGCAAAAAGATTAACATGGCCAGAGGTTGGTGCTAGAGATGAATTTCCAAAAACATTACCCAATCAAGAAGTTGTCTGGGTTAGATCATTCGAAAATTCTACCCAATCAAAGGTGATGAAAAAGAGCAACCCAGCTTCTAAAGAGACGGTTTGGATCGATAAATTAGCAAGACCAAGCGAGGAATATTACGGATGGCCAAGCGTTCTGGATGTATATCAAGTTAAATAATAAAGGGAAGAAGTATTCCTCCAGGGGTACTTCTTCTTTTAAAGCGCCAGTAAATGACAACTAATTATAGAATTTTAACATGAAGTGCAATTCCTAATAGATTAAGAGCCACAATTCCAAGAACTTTATTTTAAACCATGTCCATTTTTCGGTCATGTTTTCTCATGAATGTCCCTTTTCTTTCATACAGTTAAAAGTAAGGAAAAAGCAGGAGGGGGAAAACATGAACTGGGACTTGCAAAATAAAGAGCTCGAAAAAGCAATTACAGAAATTACTGAGATTGCAGACCACTTTGGCCTCGATTTTTACCCTATGCGGTATGAAATATGTCCGGCAGATATTATTTATACCTTTGGTGCGTACGGAATGCCTACTCGTTTTTCGCACTGGAGTTTTGGAAAACAGTTTCATAAAATGAAGCTTCAATATGATTTGGGATTGAGTAAAATCTATGAATTGGTTATCAATTCGGATCCATGCTATGCCTTTTTGCTGGATACAAATTCCTTGATACAAAATAAACTCATCATTGCACATGTTCTTGCACACTGTGACTTCTTTAAGAACAATGTCCGATTTTCAAACACAAGAAGAGACATGGTAGAGTGCATGACAGCTACAGCTGAAAGGATAGCTCAATACGAGCACCTTTATGGAAAAAAAGAAGTGGAAGAATTTTTAGATGCTATACTGGCTATTCAAGAGCACATCGACCCTTCAATCGTTAGGAACAAACTAAACTATAATTTTGAAGAAGAGGATGAAAGCATTCCTAAGAAAGAAACGCCTTATGATGATTTATGGAATATCGATAATAAAAAAGGCCCTAAACTTGCACCAAAAAAGAAAAAATCTTTTCCGCCTCAGCCAGAAAAGGATCTTCTTCTTTTCATCGAGCAATATAGTCGTGAACTTGAGGAATGGCAGCGGGATATCTTATCGATGATGCGTGAAGAGATGCTCTATTTCTGGCCGCAGCTTGAAACAAAAATCATGAACGAAGGCTGGGCATCTTATTGGCACGCCAAAATTCTACAAGAAATGGACTTAACCTCTCATGAGACGATCGAGTTTGCTAAATTAAATGCAGGTGTTGTGCAGCCATCAAAGACATCCATCAACCCATATTATTTGGGGCTGCAAATTTTTAAGGATATTGAAGAACGCTACAACAATCCAGATGAAGAGTTGATCAGACAAGGTGTTAAACCTGGATCAGGTCGTGAAAAGATGTTCGAGGTGCGTGAGCTGGAATCAGATATGTCGTTCATAAGAAACTATCTAACGAAAGATCTCGCTCAGCGTGAAGATATGTATCTGTTTCAAAAACAGGGGAAAGAATACAAGATTGTTGATAAACAGTGGGAGCAAGTCCGCGATCAGCTCGTTAGTATGCGAGTAAATGGAGGATTTCCATACATCACAGTCAACGACGGAGATTATATGAAGAATGGAGAACTCTATCTTGTTCATAACTTTGAAGGGATTGAACTGGATGTGAAGTATCTGGAGAAGGTGCTGCCGTACGTTCATCATCTTTGGGGTCGTCCTGTTCACATGGAGACGAAAATTGAGCAGAAACCCGTGCTGTTCACGTATGACGGGAAGAGTGTGCATCGGAAGTATCTATGAAAATAAAACAATTGTATAAAAGCTTCCCAGTATAAAAGAGCAAAGGATTCGTATTCCTTTGCTTTTTACATTTCTTTTTTGATATTGAAGAAAAATTAGTTAAGGGGTTACTGTTAAGCGAGATAGGCGTATGATATATAAAACCAATGTTTTCAAGAAGCTGAATGATTTTATGCAGGATTATCAATTTTCACTATCATACTATGAGCTTACTGGTAGCTATTACAGTAGTGACCGAAAATGGTCGTACATATGGGAAATTAATACCATAGGAGTCTTAAGATCATGAAAAACAGGATTATCGCTGGATTAATAACGTCTGGAGGGGAAATAAGTGATTGATGTTGTAATTCGAAAAGCGACAGAACAGGACTTAGAGTCAATTCGAGTCATCTACAACCAAGGTATCGAGGATCGGATCGCAACACTAGAGACAGAACTAAAAGACAGGGCATTTATGGAGGAATGGTTTAAAAACCATGGTGGTCGATATACGGTAATCGTAGCAGAATATGAAGGACTTGTTATTGGTTGGGGTTCCTTAAATCCATACAATAGTCGAAGTGTTTATGATGGCGTTGCAGATTTGTCTCTCTATATCTATCGGGGTTTTAGAGGAAAGGGAATAGGGACTAAAATACTTACGAGACTCGAAAGATTTGCTAAAGAAAATGCATTTCATAAAATCGTTTTAGCGACGTTTTCGTTTAATACATTAGGACAGAAACTTTATCGGAACAGAGGGTACCGTGAAGTAGGTGTTTTTAAGAATCATGGAATAATCGATGGTAAATTTATTGATGTAATGGTAATGGAAAAATTACTTACACACTAGATTTAGTGCAAGAAAAAAGGAAAAGCACGCTGCAGGCGTGCTTTTTATGCTGGAAAACGTTATTTACTTTTATGACTTACAATTCGTAATGACACCTGTTAAGATAGCCGGTCCTAATTTACTCGTTTTGGAATTAGCGAGACGGACTTGTACAGTTGTATTAGTCAAGGTTGCAGAAATATTATCAAATCTTCCAGCATATGTTGGATCATCCACTTCTGGAGTGGGGTATAGTTTGAATCTCCAGCTTATTTCTTCGGGTTTAAATGCAAATCCTTCATAACTATCGTAATCACCCAGAGATGAAGGAGTGGGAAGATGAACAGCGTGGATACTTATACTTGTGCGTGGAGAACTCGGTATTAATTTGACTTTGTATATTAATGCAACACCTTTGCTATTATTAGTTCCAATTGAATTAGGATCTAAAATCAAGCTGCATGGGTCGGGGATGTTTGATTAGCTTTAACGGGAATGTTAAAAAAGCTTAGACTCATGAATAAAACTAAGAAAGTTATTCTGTGTTTCATGAAATCCTCCTAAGTCCCAAGGCTCTAATGATAGTGTTATCTAATGTTGAGAATTTTACTAACATGCTTTAGTTGGAGTTAAGATAAAGATCCTGCAAAATTGGACAAAAGGGGTAAAAAAAAGGTAATGGGAAGAATACTAAAATAAATAGAATACTACTTTTATTAGTGGTATTTTTGTTCATAAAAAAGATTTCAATTTACTTTTGCACAAATAATAAATCTTTGACATAGTGTATATGAACATATATTCATATAATGAGAAAGGTGATTTTGTATGGGGCATTCTCATGATCACGGACACGGTCATCATCATGGAAGTAATAACAAACAAGCACTAAAATGGTCGTTTTTCTTAATTACGGGCTTTATGATTGTCGAAGTAATCGGGGGAATATGGACGAACAGTTTAGCTCTGCTGTCGGATGCAGGGCATATGCTAAGTGATGCCGCCGCCCTGGGGCTTAGTTTTTTAGCTCTTACGATGGGGCAAAAAAAAGCAACCCATTCAAAGACGTTTGGTTATAAACGTTTTGAAATCTTAGCCGCATTTTTAAACGGAATCACTTTAATGTTAATTTCACTTTATATCTTATGGGAAGCCTATCACAGAATCGTAGATCCTCCAGAAGTAGTGAGTTCTGGAATGTTAATCATTTCTTTCATCGGTCTACTTGTGAACCTTGCAGCGGCCTATATTTTGATGAAAGGCGATAAAGATGATAACTTAAATGTCCGTAGTGCCTTTTTGCATGTTTTAGGTGATATGTTAGGTTCTGTTGGTGCAATTGTTGCCGCCTTACTGATTATGTTCTTTGGATGGAGTATTGCAGATCCAGTAGCGAGTATAATCGTTGCTTTATTAATCATCATAAGTGGATGGCGAGTTACGAAAGATTCCTTCCATATCTTAATGGAAGGTACACCGATAAATGTGAATGCAGCAAAAGTAAAAGAAACGATATTATCCGTTCCTAATGTTGTAGAAGTTAATGATCTGCATGTATGGTCAATCACTTCTGATTTTCCTGCACTTAGCTGTCACGTAGTCAAAGAACATTCAGCAGATTATCAGGAAGTGTTGAAACAAGTAAAAAAAGTGTTACACGACGAATTCCATATTCATCATACGACTATTGAAATCGATGAAAAAAGAGAAGATTATCAAAATGATATTTGCGATATTTGATGGATATGTAAAGAAAAATATTAATAAGGCAGCTCCAATAATTATAAGGTTGTATGTTAATCTCTCTTTAGATATCTGCATTTTAGCCACCTCCTACTTTAATATAATTTTATGGTAGAATATCTTTTAAAGGTGGGGTTTTTTATGACTGACAAAAAAATTTGGATACTTTTGCCTCCCTTTGTGCTAATTGGATTGTTTTTATTATTTTATTTACCAAAGGACTTAAAAGCTATCGCACTATTAACTGGCTTGTTTTTTTGGGTAACACATCAAATTTGGATAAACTTAGAAAATAAAAAAAACAGAAAATAAATCAATGAAAAATTGACCCTTAAGAGAGGTTGTATATCCGATAAATTCAAGTTGGTCCTCTTCCAGAAATGGTTTGGGGAATTTTTTGCACCTTAATATTTACTACTTATTGAGACAAAACAAAAAGGCAATTATGCAAAGTCATAATGCCTTTTATAATGACAAACGCTCTTGTTCAGCCATATAAAATTTCCTTTCACACAAGTAGCAGTTAAAAGTGGTTTATAAATACTTTATGAACGCTGTTTATTTTTTAAGCCCTAAAAATTCTCCCAACAACTTAGCCATTGTTCCATTGAAATTGGTGGATCTTTAATCTTCAATGGGATTATAAGTGTGCCCTCCTCTATTTTTCGGTGTTCGATTACTAACAAGATGCCCTGTATAAAATGGGTTAGCAATGATTGCTCGAACTTTTCTTTCTGTCCAATTTTCACGAGACTAGAGTGACTTTTTTGATGTATGCATTAATCAAAATCATTTTCTTCTTCAATTTTTAATATTTTCCCTGTTCTTGCGATGATCTCCACTTCAAATATTCTGTTTTGTGGGGTTAAAATATAAATTTCGTAAACTAATACACCATGATCTAAATCCATATCTACATGTATAACTTGCCCGGGTATCCGTTTTATAGCTATCTCTTGTGCCTGTTGTACTGAGATTCTTTGTCTATACTCTGGTGGTGTATATTGGTTTTCATGCATAGATATTTGCCTCCTTATAAAAAACTCAGTTTACCTATCCATATGTGTTAGACAAATCATTAGTGTCATTTTAAACAGGGAGAAGAATTTCTTAAACAAAAAGACTCCAGTACAGGAGCCTTTAATGCTATTATATGGCTAAATCAATGAGGAGGAGACGTTAATGAAAACCATTTTAATTGTTGATAATGAACCTAAATGACGAGAAGTGGTCTCTTCTCATTTAAAGAAAGATGGGTTTTTAACAATAGAAGCGTCTAATGGGGAGGATGCTTTTCACTATATATCTACCTTTTTGTATGATGTCCATATATAAAGAGACAAAAACTCTGATCTTTCTTATGAATAAATATCAGTTATGAAGAAGTTGTGAAAATTTATTGCACAGTGATTATTTATAGAGAATAAGAAAACTCCTAATCAAAATTGCTTAGGTAATTTTATAGGAAAGACATCAACCATCCACCTGTAGCACCTGTAACAACAATAATCCAAGGTGGAAGCTTCCAATATACGAGCATGCTGAATAGTACCGCTGCAAACGTAAAATCGATTGGTTTGAGGATTGTACTTGTCCATATAGGCTTATAAAAGGCTGAAATCAATATCCCGACAACAGCTGCATTAACACCCAGCAAAGCACCTTTAATTTTAGGATTTCGACGAAGTCTGTTCCAAAAAGGAAGTGTACCCAGGATTAAAAGAAACGCAGGCAGGAAGATTGCAAATGTGGCCAACAATCCTCCTTGCCACCCGTTCATAACTGCTCCAAGATATGCTGCAAAGGTAAATAGCGGTCCAGGTACAGCCTGAGCAGCACCGTATCCAGCTAAGAATGTCTCTTCGCTGATCCATTCTGATGGGACAAATTCACGTTCTAATAATGGCAGGACGACATGTCCGCCGCCAAATACTAATGATCCAGAACGGTAAAAGCTATCGAAGAATGCAATCCAGCTATTGGATGTCGCTTCTCTAAAGACCGGTAAAATCATAAGTAAGCCAAAGAAAAGTATTAAACAAATCATTGCAAACGTACGAGAAATAGGAAAATTAAATTCTGTATCCTGATTCTCGGTTTGATGGCGATATAATAGAAAACCAATGATACCAGCAATAAGAATAACTCCGACTTGTGAGAATGCTGTTTGCCAAAGAAGGGTAACCGCTAAAGCGAACAGAGCGATGGTTTTTCGTTTTAAATCAGGAGTTAATTTTTCGGCCATGCCGAGTATGGCGTGAGCAACAACAACGACAGCAACAATTTTTAATCCATGAATCCAACTTAGATCACTAACATCAAGTCCTTCTAAAAGGAGTGCGAATAAAATAAGCGCAACAACAGAGGGAAGTGTGAACCCGATGAAAGAAATAATTCCTCCTAAGACACCACCTCTTATTACGCCAATTCCTATACCTACTTGGCTGCTCGCTGGTCCGGGCAGGAACTGGCACAGTGCAACAAGATCAGCATAGCTTTTTTCATCCAACCATTTTCGTTTTCTTACATATTCCTCGTGAAAGTATCCTAAGTGTGCGATCGGTCCGCCAAACGAAGTTAAGCCAAGCCTAATGGAGATTAGTAGTATTTCTAGTAATACTTTAAATCGACTTTGTACTTGATTCAATGCTACTCACCTCTTTAAGCGTCATCATCTAAATTTCGAAACTCAATTTCGGTTTTTCGAAAACAACGTAACATGTCTTATCTAACCGTTCAACTGAATCCCATTATGCAAAGAATATTTTAATATGCTTAATTAAACACTCGTTTAAAACAAAAACCGGCATACCATGGCACTCTGGTTTCATCTTCAGGCACTATTTCTAGCTCTTTTAATTAGCTTTATTTTTAATATAGTTGATAAACCCTAACCTGTGTCCTTCACTTTCTAATACTTTGCGGACATAGTAAGGGTCTTTTAATAATCCGTTTTGTTTATCCAATACAACCCATTCTTTTAAATGGGGGTCCTGAATCAATTCTTCATACCATGTTCTTTTTTCTAATTCTTCCCATAGTTCTTTTATATCAGGGTCTTTAATCTTTAAAATTCGTTTTTGTACAGTTTCAATGAGGAGTCCTGCAGTAATTAAACAGAGGAATATGAAAAGCATCATTTTGATAGCCTCCTATTCTATTTCTATTATTGTTTTGCTATGTATCACCTAATCGTTGAATTCTAAAACTCTTTATATATTCTAGAGAAAAGGAAGAACAGCGCGCTCTTTAGCGGGCTGTTCTATTATAACTTTACCAAACTTTAAACCACAATGGTCCTTTGTCATTAGGATCGCCATTGTAATTGACTAAAATTTCTTCTCCAGCTTTAATATCCTTGAGTGCAAAAAAATCAACGGTTTCTTCTGTTAAATTATTCTCGAACACAGCATTTGGCGTATAGGAATGATTAAACAAAGATCCATATCCGAGCGCGATCGCCACATGATCATAATTCTCTCCCCAGTTAAAGTAGTAATCCCGGAGTGTTGTTTTTTGTAGTTTTACATATTCAGTACCAGGGCATACAATGACAGGTGCTTGATGAATTAATTCACCTTTTTGAATCTTACTTGTAGCAAAAATTCCTCTGCCGTATGGGGATTTTTTTATTTCAATCAATTTTTATTCACCGCCATTCTTCTGAACAACAATAATTCATGTCATCATAAGATATGAAGCGTGTAGGTGTTAAGAGAGTGCATGTGCCTACTTTAAAGGGAAATAAGCAAAAAAATAGTGCGCCTTTCAGCGCACTATTTTTTCAAATTGTGATTTTTAACAATGTCTTTTAATTCTGACCAGCTCGTTAATCGAGGAAAATCTAAATGCTGATTATAAGACTGGTCCCGCACATACAATTGTACGGACTCACGAGTAAGGGTCTCTAATACATTAGGTTTGTCATCAAAATAATAGTCTAGATTTAGTTCTTTGATGGTATGAATTTTCTCTTCATCTTTCATACCACAAAAGAACCTGCCTTCTTGCACGGGAAAACCAGCTTTTTCTACCCACTTCTTCGTTTGTTCACAATGTTTCGCTGGTCTTGCAGTAATATAGTAAATTTCATGACCTTGCTCATGAAGCTCTTGAAGCACTTCAATAGCATCGGGATATGCAGGGCAATCGCTGAAATAGATTTCTTCCATAGAATCGATCCATAACTGATTGCCTTCTTGTTTTGAAAGGCCGAATGGTTCATGGATTTCTAATGTTTTAATCGTATGAAACACATCCATGGGAAGATCTTGTTTTAGCTTTTTATTATAGATATGAAAAGCATGCTCTCGTAAACCTATCAAAGTATCGTCAATATCAAAACCTAATCTCATGTGCAAAACCTCTTAATTGTATTTTGGGTAACCGGTAAATTTAAAATCTGGTCCGACTTGAGTAACCTTTAAATCCGTCAGTTCAATAGCATCAGCCATTTTATCGATTCCTTGACCTCCAAAGAAGGAAGGGGAGTCTTTGCCGCCAATTAACTTTGGCGCCATATAAATAATCGTTTTATCAACAAGCTTGTTTTGAAGAAAAGCTGCGTTGATCGTCCCGCCACCTTCGATGAGAAGGGAAGAAACTAGGTTCTCTCCTAATATTTTAAGTACACGCTTCGGATCGACTTGGGAGGTGTTTGTAACGAATACTTTAGCTCCTCGTTCTTCGATCTGCGCTCTTTTTTCTTTATCGTGGTTTTCTGTCGTAAACACCCACGTTTCAGCTTGACGGTCGTTAAGTACTTTTGAATCTAAAAGGATCTTAAGTGTTGAATCCATGATGACCCGTATGGGGTTGCGGCCGTTTGGTATCCTTGTTGTAAGTTCCGGATCATCATGGATCACTGTATTTACGCCAACAAGAATAGCTTGATTTTCATTTCGCAGCTTATGAACATCCTGTCTAGCTTCAGCAGATGTAATCCACTTGCTGTTATTTATATAACTCGCAATCTTACCATCGAGTGTTATCCCTGACTTCAATGTAACAAAAGGGATCTTTTGTACAATGAATTTATTAAATACTTCATTCATCTTACGTGACTTTTCTTCAAGAACACCAATTTCGACCTCAATACCGGCATCCTCTAATATTTTTATGCCACGTCCCGAAACGAGTGGATTAGGGTCAAGCGCTGCAATCACAACCTTCTTGATACCAGCCTCTACGAGTGCAACGGCACATGGTCCCGTTCGTCCGTGATGAGAACACGGTTCTAATGTAACATATATGGTTCCTCCACGGGCTTTTTCACCGGCCATTCGTAGTGCATGGATTTCCGCATGAGGTTCACCTGCCTTAAGATGCGTTCCCACTCCTACGATTCTGTTTTCGTTTACAATCACGGAGCCTACTAGAGGGTTAGGATCGGTTTGACCTTTCATCGTCATAGCATTATCTAACGCTAGTTGCATATAAAATTCATGACTACTCATCTATAAATGTCCCTTCGTCATCGATGTGGCCGGATCGTTGAATCTTTGTCTGAAGGTATTTTTCATTGAATTCAGAGATATCACCCCAGATCGGTGTACGGCCAGAAACAGGCAATCCAGCTTTTACTAGTGCATCCAGCTTTTTAGGGTTATTCGTAATTAATGTGACTGGTTTCTTACGTAAAGCTTTTAATACTTCAATCGCATCATCATAGTTTCTGGAATCATCAACAAAACCTAAGCTTTCATTTGCTTCTACCGTATCTTGTCCATTCTCTTGCAAGACATAAGCCATCGCTTTGCTGAAAAGCCCGATTCCTCGACCTTCATGATTAGCTAGGTAAAACAAAGCACCTGTACCATGTTCTGTGATCATTTTCATCGATTGCTTAAGCTGATAGCCACAGTCACAGCGCTTGCTGCCGAAAATATCTCCCGTATGGCAGATGGAATGCATGCGAATAAGCGCATCCTCATTGAATTCAAAATCTCCATAAACTAATACACTGGACTGCTGATATTCGGCCAGGTTTGTTGAAGATAACTTGTTAATGATATCTTCAAAGTTATCCGTTTGCTCATTACCCTCCAGCCAGCAGTACCATTTAAACACAAAGGTTTCACCATATAGATTAACAGGGAGCCTGATCGGTCCGACTAGATAGATAGCTCCCTGTTCTTTTTTGATCACTTGTATTTTATCTTCTAGAATTGAAAGGACTTTGTTGTTAAAAGTACTTTGTACCATAATTTTTCCCCTTTAGGTTTGCTTAATAAAACAATTCGAGTATATATGTCCATTCTATACTACATAAATCACTTGCAAGAAGTGTTTTGCTCGTATTGGAAAAAAAAAGCATTGAGTCTCCATATCAAAGGCAACTCAAGCTATTATTTACTAAAACTTTTTTATGGAAAATACACCGATTTGACATGATTCAGTTTAAAATAAACGGTTTCTCCATTCGCGTTAATCAATTCGATCAGGTTTCCTTTTCCATTCTTCAGTAACCCTATTTTATCTGGATCCTCACCCATATCAAAAACGGCGATCTTATCCTCGAATTTCTTTAATTGCTCTTCAAATGACCGGCTAAAAGAAGGCGTATCAGGAAGATTAGGTTGTAAAGAGTAGGGGGTATGCTGTTCATGGAGCGTAAGCCATTTCAAATGTGCTAATGGAATGTAAATCAATTTATATACAGGTGAATAGAATACTATATAATCACTTAGTACATGAAGGATTGTCCCGTGGAGCGTTTCTTTTCCTAAAATATGCACTTGAATGTTCAATCCTTTAGCATTGTTTAGGATGCTTCGGTAAGAAATAGGGGAGTCCTCTTGGGAAAAGAGCAATTCCTCAGTCTTATTTATGTCATCGTTATCTTTTTCACTAAGGATTACCTTTTGGACATGCATAAGTGGGATATAGAAAAAGGTTTGTCCATCAAAAAGTACTAAAATGTCATTTCCATAATCAGTCAAAATCCCCTTAAACCTATTTCCGGTTATTTTTAATTGTATTTGTTTATTTAACATGCGGCTAAAATGGTTCAATTACAATCTACTCCTATAAAAATTCATACGTATTTCCATACGGTCCATTTAAGAGGTAATGAAATAGACCCATGTATAAAGCAAGAAGAGTGTTACTGCTAAAGTGAGGGGGATCACTATTAATGATATACGCAGATAGTCTTTCCATTTTAATTTAATTTTGTTTTTCTTTAAAATATGCATCCATATCAGTGAGGCAAGAGTACCGATCGGAAATAAAAGTGCACCGATGTCACTTCCTGCAATACTCGCCAGATACATTGTTTTTAATGTGATAGGATCAAGATTCATCTCTGACAAAGTGATAGTCCCTACCAAAAGTGCAGGATGGTTGTTAAATAGATTTGAAAGAAGTGTAACCAGACCGCCCATAAAAAATGTTGCTTGAAACAGACCTTGGTCAACAATTGGCCGGCAAATTTTCAGCAGCAGTTCAGTAAGTCCCGTATTATGAAGTGCGTAAATAATGACATACATTGAAAAAGCAAAGATAAAAATGTGCCAAGGGGTTTTCTTTATAATATCCAGTGGATTTGTTTTGAGGTAGTACCATCTCCAGATTAACAAGACTGCTGAACCAATTACTGCAATAAGTTCAATGGGGATAGACAAAAATGACGCGATAAAAATGGAGCACCTGATCAATAAGACAAATAATAGGATTTTTATCATGAATTTGCTACGCTGTCTTTTTGTTTCAACCGTACTTCTTACTTTTAAAGGATGGAACTTCTTTATGAAAAATGACTGTTCAATATCATATGACAGATTTGGGAGTGTTTTTGGCAACCTTTTTTTAACGAATATAAACATCAGATAAGACATAAAGAGCAGCCCTAGTGTAGCAGGCACAATCATCATCGCTGTATACATATAGAGGGTCATATCAACTATTTTTAATGAGATCAGGTTTACAATGTTACTTACTCCGATTGGCGTACTTGATGCAGTAGCTGTAAGAGCACCCGTCAGGAGGTAAGGGATTTGGTGGTGCGGTTTTAATCTAAAGTTTTTAAGAAGAAGGATGAGTATAGGTGTGGTGATTAAAATACTTCCATCATTATTAAACAAAAGGGTCATTAAAAAACATAACATTTGGATGTACCAATATAGGCGGTAACCAGAACCTTTTGATAGAGTAGCGAGGCGGGATGCAGACCAATGGAAGAAACCAAAACTTTCTAGAATGACTGCCATGACGATAGTTGAGATGATCGTGATCGATGCTCCGCCAATTTTATGAAAGATTTCAAGTACATCGGCTCGAGTCACTATACCCGCAATTATTATAATGCAGGCTCCGATAGCGGCTGGCCAAGCCTCATTGATGCCCTTTGGTCTCCAAAATATAACTAACATAGTCATAAAGAAGACGAAAACGGAAATCATGATGTGAAGAATCATTGACGTTCTTCGTCCCTTCTATTTTAATTTTCAATAAGTAAATACTTGTCCTACATTATATGAAAAATCACCGTTAACGCCTGTATACTAGACTATATAAAGAAAAATAGTCATATCGTCTAGCAAGATTTTGTTAGTTATGTGACTATAAATGACCAGGGATGCAGGATTTTGAATAGTCAGTAGCGGAGGAAAGCTATCACCTTTACCACAAAGTACCTGTTCCGTTCCATTCACCTAGACGGTAATTTATTTAGTAGATAAATAGATTCACCTGGTGGGACCTGTGAATGTGTTTGTTTTAACGATAGGTTTTCATTTTAACGTTTTATTGTGGACCTATTTGGAACCAACGCAAATAAATGATTGATATAGGGGCTGACTCAAGGAGTAAAAACTTCTGAGCTCAGCCCCTTTTTATATCAAATAAGAGAATAAAGGACGTTTTGATGAATCAAAACCAATTTAGTTATTAACATTGTATGATTCCAAACAAAATGACGACTTATCCGCTGTTTTTATTGCTATGTATGGCCCGAATATAGAAAGTTTGAGCGGAAATCTACCCATTCTGAGCGAAGATCATGGATTTTGAGCGTAGCTCGGCAATTCTGAGCGTTACTTAAGGATTTGGAGCGAAGATGGGGTCATCTTGAGCGAACGTGTAACAAAATAAAAGAACACGTACCGTGTTATATGTGATTCTCTTCTGTTTTTATGTGTTATAAGGATGCCCCATTAAAAAATGAATGCTTTAAGGTAAAGAAATTAAGTTAAAATTTAATAAATGGAAATAAATTCATATTATATGCAACTTTTTATAATTGGTCACCGTCTAACAAACGATTAATTCTTGGGAGGGCGACATATGTGGTAAAGGGCAATACGGCCGTAAAAGACTATCCACGAAGTGAGTTAGATCAATTAATTTACCTTATGGATGTATATGGTGAAGAAATAAAAAGGTTAGCGTTCACGTATACAAAAAACTGGCAGCAAGCTGAAGATATCACTCAAGAGATTTTCATCAATGCCTATAATCACCTGAATGATTTTCGGGAAGAATCAACCATTAAAACATGGATTTATAGAATCGCGATTAATAAATGTAAAGATTATCTTCGAAGCTGGCATTATACGAAAACGCTATTAACCAACACCTTTTATCAAAAATCCAATAGTTTGTCCCCAGAAGAAGAATATCTGGAAATGGAGCAAAGACAACAGATCAGTAAACTGATTCTCGAGCTGCCGGTCAAGTACAGAGAAGTCATTATCTTATATTATTTTAAAGAGTTTTCAATAGAAGAAATTTCTGCAGCACTAGATTGCAACCTGAATACTGTTAAATCCCGTCTCAGAAGAGCGAAGAAAAGTTTGGAAACCAAAATGGCTAGGGAAGGGGGAGGGTATATTGGATAAACTGCTTAAAGACATGAAAGACGATTTTGAGAATTATTTGAACGAAGAGAGAGTATTCACTGGGCATGAGAGAAGAAGGGTTATAAATCAAGTGAATTACTCAAGTACCGAAAACAAGAGGCAAAATTTTTTCCCAAAAGTGCTAAGTTCGGTTACTTTGGTATCACTTTGTGTTTTGATCGTATTTCTAGTCTTAACCTTCACGAATGCAGGCGAGAAAAGTCAGCCTGCAGATTTACATAATGAAATAAATACTATTCAAAAAGATCCTATAGAACAAGAAAATCCCGTAAAAACCCTCCCGAAATATAGTGATAAGGAAATAGCGGATAAAGTGAACGTTCTTCAAAATCAAATTGTATTGGGCATGACTGAGAAAGAAGTGCTTGCTCTGTTAGGGAATGAATACGTGGAATTCGATGACTCTGAGAGCAAAAGGGGTGCTGTTAAACAAATTGGCTATAATTTTTTAGTCAGCGATTCAACTGATCAGCTTAACATTTCTAAAGAAACTGCTGTTGAGAGTATTCAAAATAGAGAGATTGGTGTTCAGTTCTATGTCGGTTTTTCAAATCGAGATGAAGTACTCTTTACAACAATAAATTTTGCAGAAGGAGATTCTGTACTGATAATGTCGAAAGGGAAGAACGGGCGTGTAATTGAGACAATCTCTTCAACGTCTAACTCAGATGTCATCAAATTCACATTAACACCAGAGGAAACTGTTATCTATCAGAAATTTTTGCAAGATCTAGATGAGAAACACCTCAAAGATTTAAATCCCGTATCGATTGCCAAACTATATGTTCAAGCTCAAATTGATAAAAGGTACGATGCCGAATATGCGCTATATACAGATCGGGAAGAATTTGTACATTGGACGAAGGAGGAGCACGACAGTATACCGGAGTCTGATCAGGGTACAACTCTGCAAACTTTAACCACTTATAATCATTTAGAAGCTGGCCGATTTATTCAAGACGGTGAGTATGATGGATACATTGAGTACGAAGCAAGTAAGAATGCTGATGCGAAGTCAGGTTTTAAAATGATAAAGGATGAAGACGGTATATGGAACGTTTCATTCATGCCGATCCAATAAAAAAGAGCTAACCATCTTAGGTTAGCTCCTCTTAAAGAAGTTTGCTGAGTACAATCACGATTATGCCGATAAGGGCTAAGCTGTAATTTTGAACAAGATTTTTTTCCTCTGTCGTATCAACTTGAGGACTGAATAGCTCATCAAAGGCTTTTTTTCGAAGACCGGTTTCATGGATAAACATGATCCTTCGCTTCCTTTCCTTTTGAAATCGCTTTCTCACCTAGTATAAAGCAGTTTCAGCATAAAGACAAAATATTCCGACAAACTAACTTACCGAAATTGGTATTTAACTACTATTCAGGTTTATAACAAAAAAAATAGTTTATTAGTATTGTTTAATGTAAGAATCATTTACTTATATGAATTTTATGTTTATATAGAATTAACTAGAATTAGGGGGAAGGTTAATGAATATAAAAAGATTAGGATTCCCTTTTTATATGATGATCAAGTAAATCAAAAGAATATAAAAGATGCATATTCAAGGATTTTCAAAACTATAGAAGAATATTCAAATTAAAAAACACTCCCAAGATTGGGGGTGTTTTTTATTGAATGACTAGTTAGCATTCGCTTTATCATGAACAGCTAGCTTATTTACAAGCAATGAGCTGTCTTTATTGAGTCCAGTAAGTTCAACTTCTACATCATTCTGACGGTATTTCATCACTACCTTATCGATTGCACCGACAGCAGAATCATCCCAAAGGTGAGACTGGGACAGGTCGATCACTATTGACTTCACGTTATCGGTAAAATTAAATTGAGAAACAAAATCTGTTACGGATGCAAAAAATAACTGTCCTTTAACGAAATACGTTTTTTGGTTTAAAGCATCATCCATTTGGGATTGAATTTCAATTTTTGATATTTTAGCTGCAAAGAACAGTGCACTGAGAATTACACCTGCAAGTACCCCTTTTGATAGATCATGGGTTAAAACAACAGTAACAACTGTAACTATCATTACAGCAGCGTCTGTCTTAGGCATTATGTGCAGTTTCGTTAATGATGACCAATCGAATGTACCGATCGAAACCATGATCATCACACCAACTAATGCTGCCATCGGAATCATAGATAATAAATCATTGAGCGATATGATAAGAATCATGAGGAAAACACCTGCTACAAAGGTAGACAGACGTCCACGCCCACCAGATTTTACGTTAATTACGGACTGTCCAATCATTGCACAGCCTGCCATCCCACCAAAAAATCCAGCAATTATATTAGCGAATCCTTGACCACGCGCTTCTTTATTCTTATCACTTTCCGTATCCGTCATATCATCAACAATTTGAGCAGTTAGAAGAGATTCCAATAAACCAACTAGCGCTAATGCAAAGGAATAAGGAAAAATAATCTGCAATGTTTCAAAGGTTAGCGGGATATCAGGTATTAAAAACATAGGAAGTGCCTGCGTGAGTTCACCCATATCTCCAACAGTACGAACAGTAGAACCGGACATCACCGCGATAATCGTAATTACAATAATGGCAACTAATGGTGAAGGGACTACTTTCGTAAATCTAGGGAACAAGTAGATGATACAGAGAGCACCTGCAACCATCGCATACATCACCCAAGATTCTCCTACAAAATGAGGAAGTTGGGCAGAGAAAATTAAGATTGCGAGCGAATTAACAAAGCCCACCATGACAGAGCGGGGGATAAACTTCATATATTTTCCGAGTTTTAGAACTCCAATAACGATTTGAATGATTCCTGTTAATACTGTTGCGGCTAGTAAATATTGAAGGCCATGTTCAGCAACAAGTGTAACCATGACTAGAGCCATTGCTCCTGTTGCAGCTGAAATCATTCCTGGTCTGCCGCCTAGAAACGCGATGACGACTGCAATACAAAACGAGGCATATAATCCAACCATAGGGTCAACACCTGCAATAATTGAAAAAGCAATCGCTTCCGGAATCAGGGCAAGTCCAACGACTAATCCGGCAAGAACATCCCCACGAATGTTTCCGAACCACTCCTGTTTCATTTTTTGTATATTCAACAACTACACCTCATTTTTTTATGTGAAAAATAATTTAGACTTTCAACTTTCATGAAAGACGGCGTCCGAAATCAACGCGTTCGATTATACCACTAAAGGTAAGAATCAAGTAATGAAATGTAAGCGTATACTTTGACTGTTTTCTTTTAAATTCGCGATTTTTCTTCTTTTTTCAAGGAATTAGGAAAATCATACATTTTTGAACTTTAAAGAGGATTAGTGAGAAGTAAATCGAAATAGAAAAACTAAAGCAATCAGTATGATAAAAAATGAGGTGTAACAATGGAAAAAATGCCATCCGCCTACGAATATCCAGATTATTTTGCTCCTTATGTAAATTTAGTTCCGCAGGGTGATAGGATTCAAATTCTGAGAGACCAGATGAAAGAAACTGTTTCTCTTCTCAGCACGATTACGGATTCAGAGAGTGAATACCGATATGCAGAGGGGAAGTGGAGTGTAAAAGAAGTGATCGGACATCTTATTGATACAGAAAGGGTTATGAGTTACAGAGCACTTTGTATAGCAAGAGGAGAAAAAGTATCGCTTCCAGGCTATGATGAAAAGGAATATGGAGCTAATGCTGATTTTGATAAGCAATCCCTAAAAGACCTTCTTGATCACTTTGCTTGTGTCCGTCAATCTACCATACATCTAGTGAAAAGCTTGAGCGAAGAATCACTTTCACGCAGGGGGATTGCAAATAACAGTGAAATTACTCCTCGGGCTCTGATCTCAGTTATAGCAGGTCATGAACTGCATCACCGAAACATTGTTCAAGAACGATACTTAAATCTTTAATGAAACAAACAAAAAAAACAGCACGCCATTTCCGTGCTGTTTCTTCTTGCTCAGCTATTGATTTCATGTGCAACCCGTATGGCGGATTCAATAGCACCCTCAATCCATCCGTGGTTCAAGGTCGTATGTTCACCAGCAAAATGAAGTCTGCCTTCTGGAGCTTTAATGGCATCAAATAGTTCGCTTTCCTGATAAGGTTTAAAAAAAGCAAAGCAGCCTCCTGCGTTTGGATCGATTGACCAGCTGTGTGCATGCCCCGTTACAAAATGATGGAAGACCTGCTTACCATGAAAGTATGACAAAAAGTGAAGAGTCTCTTTAATTCTCATTTCGTTTGAAGCACTTTTCCATGGTACCGTATCATCTTCCCACGTATAACTTCCTAAAACGATTCCTGATGAAAAGCCTTGTTGATTCTTGTTAGGGTAATAAGTGAAGCGTGAAGAAAGGTCTGTAACGGATTTCCCTCCTGTTAATCCGCTTTTTTCCCAAAAACGATGTTTGAATTCGATTCCTACCTTAGTTGAAGGTACATAGTGAAGCTCTCTGATTGCTTTTCGTTTGTGATAAGAAAGGGAAGTAAAAGGTTCAATGTGAACAAAATTGAGTACAGAAAATGGAATGGTAATGATGACCCGATCTGCTTCAAACTTATAGCGGTGCAGGGTTTTTGGGTTTTCCGTGTATAAGATGACCTTATTCGGATCGTTTACAATTCGGACAAGCTTTTGTCCAAAATTAATATGGGGTCGCAGTTCCTTAAGAAAAGCACGCGGAAGCAGATCGTTTCCGCCGGTTATCTCTACATATTTTAAATCTGGTTTCATAAAAATTATCAGGATATCTCGGAAGACTTCGAGAAAAGAAAGCTCGGGAAGTCCTTCAAGGGAAAGAAGAACTTTTATCTTATCGATTGCACCAGGAGATAAAGATCTTCCGAAGGGATTGTGTCTTAAAAAGTTATCTAGTGAATAATGCTGAAAGTTTTGAATGACGATCGGCCAATGTTTATCTGGGTCTTGTTCGATAAAATTTACTAATGGCTGAACAGCATATTGCATAAGCTTTTCAGCAGTTTTTCCTTTTTCTGTTTCCGCTAAAGGGAAACGGAGAATATCTGGATTTTGTTCATACATGCTCTGATTCGTCCGAATACCATTTACATAGATGATGTCATGAGGATTACTGTTGATAAATTCATTAGTAGGCAAATTAAACTTTTTAATGTATTCCATTACAAGTTTATGGGTTTCAGGGATACGCATCGCACCAGCTTCAAAATAATGACCATGTGAAAAAGGAGCTCGAATTGTATAGACCCTGCCTCCGACACGATGAGAGGACTCAAGAATACGAACATCATGACCGGCGGCCTGTAGAAGGGAAGCGGCAGTCAGTCCTGCCATGCCAGCTCCTACTATAATTATTTTTTGGGGAGAAGATGTTCTGTTTAACCCAATTCTGATCGTGTTCACCATCTCTTCGTCTGTTAACCGACTGAAGTTCATAGGTTATTCCCCCCGTATCTCGTTCTTATCTTTTTGCTTTAATCTATTTCACATTTTTGTAAAATATTAATTTGTAACTAAAACTAAACGGCAGCTGTAGTGGCTGCCGTTTATCTTATTATATTTACTTAATCTCTATAGGTTTGACCAATACAGAATCTTTTTCTGGATATGTTTTCTCAATATGCTGCTCTCCCCAAGCACAAAGAGCATCTAGAATGCCTTTTAATGACCATCCATACTTTGTTAAAGAATATTCAACACGAGGTGGAACTTGATTATAGACTTCTCGCAGAATTACGCCATCTTCCTCTAATTCACGCAGCTGCTGCGTCAACATTTTTTGTGTAATTCCGGGCATCAATCTCTTAAGTTCTCCAGTTCTTCGCTTTTCTTTTATAAGATGACATAAGATTACCACTTTCCACTTTCCACCGATCACTTCGAGTGCAGCCTCAACAGGTATATTATATTTTTTCATGAGCCAGAAGCCTCCAATATCCAATTGTTACTTTTTAGTGCCTACATTACTTTAAAGTGCGTACTTACTAAAAGTTCGTATATGAAACATAATAGCATCAAGTTATTCGGTTGACGAGCTAGAATGACTGAAACAAAAGTAGTGGAGGGAATTATAGATGAATACTGCCACAGCAAAAGTGGAATACGCGGAAACAAAAGGTGGTTTTCCAGCTTTATTAGCCTTAGCGATTTCAGCGTTTGGAATCGGAACAACAGAATTTGTACCTGTAGGTTTATTATCATCGTTAGCGAGTGACCTGAATATATCCATCACATTAGCGGGATTATTGATCTCCGGTTATGCAATGGGTGTTGCGTTTGGAGCTCCTATCCTTACAGCTTTAACGAATAAAATAAATAGAAAAACCTTGCTGATGCTTCTTATGGTTCTTTTTATAGCAGGAAACAGCGTTGCGGCACTATCAACTAGTTTTAGTTTGCTGCTGGTTGCCCGTTTTATTACAGCTTTCTCTCATGGCGTTTTCTTTTCGATTGGAGCAACGATTGCAGCTGATTTAGTACCCGAACATAAGCGTGCGAGTGCAATAGCATTTATGTTTACAGGGTTAACCGTTGCAACCGTTACAGGAGTTCCTTTAGGTACATTTATTGGACAGACGTTCGGATGGAGAGCAACATTTTGGGCTGTAGCACTCTTAGGTGTAGTGGCAGTTATTTCCAGTGTTCTCTTAGTACCTAAAAATTTAAAAGAAGCACCCCCTTCAAGCTTGAAGGATCAAGTGAAAGTCATTAAAAACGGCCGTTTGCTGCTCGCTTTTGCTATAACTGCTCTCGGTTACGGAGGAACATTTGTCGCCTTTACTTATTTGGCACCGATTTTAGAGGATGTGACAGGGTATGATCCAAAAGCAGTTGGTTTCATTTTATTAGGATACGGAATAACTGTTGCCATTGGTAATGCCATTGGAGGTAAAGCAGCAGATAAAAATCCTATAAAAGCTTTGTACTGGATGTTTGTTGTCCAGGCGATCGTCCTAATTGTATTATCTTTTACAGCGCCATATAAAATTGCTGGAACAATCACGATATTTTTCTTAGGAATGTTAGCATTTATGAACGTACCTGGTCTTCAGGTGTATGTGGTAAAACTAGCTGAAAGATATGTCCCTTCAGCTGTAAATGTAGCATCTGCTATTAATATCGCTGCATTTAACCTAGGGATTGCAATCGGAGCATTTGTAGGAGGAATCATTGTGAACTCGATCGGAATCATTCATACACCATGGATTGGCGGAGTAATGGTGTTTGGTGCCGTTCTTTTAACAGCTTGGAGCGGGCAACTCGAAAAAAGAGAAAAATAACTCAAAAGGGGCTTATCAAAAGGAAAAGTAATTTATTCTTTTGGTAATCCCTTCTTTTTTAATATTTAAGGAAGTTTTCACGGTACGTGTTTTTTATTCTGTTACACGTTCGCTCAAGATGACCCACTCTTCGCTCAAAATCCTCGATTTACGCTCAGAATCACCGAGCTACGCTCAAAATTCCTTATCTTCGCTCAGAATGGGTAGACTTTCGCTCAAACTTGCTGATTCAAGTCATAATTAGTATTAAAAGGCAGTCGATCTCTTGTAAAGTCAGTACTTTAATCTAGTTTTGAATCATCAAAACGTCCTTTTTTCTTTTATTTGTTATAAAAAGAGGCTTGAATTCAAAGTTTTGACTCAGCCCTTTCATTATTATCAAACACTTGTTTAATGTAATTTATAGCTTCCAGGAAAACCATCGTCCGTGACCATCGGTTTCAGCAGCAATTTCCGTTTTTTCTATACCATTTATATAAGAGTCGATGTGGAGATCACGATCCCACATATTATTATAAATATGGGCGATATTACGAATTTGTCCGAAGTTTCGTATGGTTTCCTGTAGCTGGTACTTAAGTGTATCAGGAATTTGGTTAGCCACATGTGTATGGAAAACACAGATCATTGAGCTGTTAGGAATCTGTTTTATAAGTTCAGGCAATAGTGACACGCCATCACCTTCGATAAAGACTGCCTCTTTTTTATTTACGTAGGAAGCAGCTTTGTTAAATAATGCTCTTCGTTCATGATGCTCTGGCCAGATTAAAGCTTCAAGCCATTTTTTATCTTCTGGATTCGTGACATCATTTATATGTAAATCAAGTCCGTAACGATGGGAAACAGAAGGGCTGCTTAATGAAAAAGGAGGAACTTTTTCACCTTGGTACTCGGACGTTATGCGTACATTAGATTTCAAGTTTCCATAAACTTTGCCCGTATTGTATGAATAGCTGTATTTGTCCCAAAAAAGCTGTAATCCAGCACTTGTTCCAATTTCTACAAGGGCTAGAGGTTTTTCCGTCTTTGCATACAGATAAGAAAAACAGGGGTAAAGGTACCCGCATCTTCTAACTTCATTCGTTTGGAACAAGCTTCGTTTGAAGCAAAGAAATGATTTCCTTACGATACATCAAACAAAAATCTTTAAAGGCTTCATAGGAGTCAGCAACCTTTTTTGGTCGATCTGTTAAACTAGGGAAAAAATCCTTTAATTCATGGAGCGTTCCGTTCAACAAAAGATAATGAACAGTGCCAAAAACAAGGTTTGGAACCGGCTGGCCATCGCGGGAGTACGTACTTAGCTGAAGCAGATCGTTATCATTCGCTATTTTCATTGATAAAAATTCATACAAATCACTGGATCCAGAGCATTCAAGTTTTGAAAAGTCCTCAAATCTTTTCGATAAAGAATCAACCTCTATCATACTTTTCACCTCATCTAGAATTTGTTTATACCTTTAATTAGTCTAACATTAAATGTCAGAAGACGTTATTTATGTTAAAGAATTTTAAGGGTAAATACTGCTTTCTTGACACTATAGAAACTTTTTTCAATAATATAGGAAGAATAGCTTTCTAGGGTTCCGCAGTGACTGTTCGCTGGTCTGGTCCGAGAGAAAGCGCACGATCGATACATCGTGTACACGGAGGGATAAAAGCCTGGGAGGATATAATTCATATATCTTTCTGGGCTTTATTTTGTTATAGGAGGTCATATATAAATGGCATGGGTATACTTGTTTGTTGCAGGGATATTTGAAATTGTTTGGGCGATAGGGCTTAAGTATACGAATGGATTCACGCGGTTATGGCCATCCGTTATAACCATTATAGGTATGTTTATAAGTTTTTATTTTTTGTCCCAAGCTACAAAAGTACTGCCGATCGGGACGGCTTATACGATATGGACGGGGATAGGTGCAGCAGGAGCCGTGATACTGGGAATCATTCTTTTTAACGAACCGAAAACACTTCTTCGTCTTATGTTTTTGGCTTTTGTTATTACAGGGATCATTGGATTGAAAGTAACGGCGGGGAGTCAATAGAAAAGACCAGGTTCTTATAAAAAAGCTGTCTGAAACAAGGGTTTAATCATGCTGTTTGAGACAGCTTTTATGTTTTATATTTTTTCTTGTGTGCCTATCTTAGCATTTTCATCAAGTTCAAGGCTTTGTTTATATTCGATTCGGTCGATTACACATCCAGGGCCAATTTCTATCGTGTTCCCTCTAACGACTTTTGCATGTGTATATTCGAGGGAAACATGATCACCCTCGATGACTTCTGCTGTTAGCTGATCTTTTTCCTGACCCATAAAGAATTTAAGAATTTTTTTGAATCCTGAAAAATCAAGGTTCCGTTTTACGGAGATATTTTCACCGCCAATTTCTTTTGCTTCACAAAGACGCAGAAGTTCGATGTCGATATTCCCGGCATTGAGAAGGCCATTAATCTTAAAGTGGCCACGAGCTAGAAAGGATTCCGCCTCACAATCTCCACCGATGATCACTTGTCCTTTTACATCGATCTCGTCACTTGATACGTTGCCTGTAATTGAAGCTGTTCCTCTGACGTTAATTTCTTTTCCTTTCAGGTCACCTTTAATAGTAGATGAGCCTTGTATCTTCACTTCGCTGCTCGTTAAATTACCATCGATATCTGTGCTCCCATTGATGATCATTTCTCTCGCTTCCATGTTTCCTTCAACATGGGAAGACCCGTTTACCTTGGCAGTCGCCGTTTTAATATTTCCTTCGATATGTGCACTGCCGTTGCATTTGAAAATTTCGCACTCGATGTCACTGTTTATATGTGCAGAGCCGTTAACTTTAACTTGATCATATTCGCCGCCAGCAGCAGTCCCTGACCCTGAAATGCTGATATTTCGTTTTTTTGCCTTTTCCATAATTACTCCTCCTCAACGTTTAAGAAAGCTTTAATTTTAATTCTTCAATGTATTTGTTCAGCTTATAATGGGCGATAATTTTTGTTTGAGATTCTACGAGAAGTTTTGCTGGTTCCGGTGTAAGGATAAAGAAAGATACACCCATTTTTCGAATAAAAATAAGTTCGCTTTCTTGGCCTGTGATTTCGTTTGCATGCTGCTGAAGGAAGTGAAGAAGCTCCATTCCTTCCGATCGATTCATTTCTCCTGTTTGAAGCAGGGTATCTAGTAAGTATAACGTTAATAATTGATCAAAAGAGAACGTAGCCGTGTTGCCATGGTGGGTGTTATACATTTCGATAGCAGTACTAGAAACAATGTTACGTTTTACTAACTCATCTGCTGATAGAGATGTAATAGTAGGAGAGGGGGAGAACATATCAGCAAGTTCATCAAGCGATAGATCATCTTTTAAATTCTTAATTTTTTCAATCCGCTGCAAAATTTCTTCTTTTGGAAAGAAAGTCTCCTGACCCGTAAAAGTGGATTTTCGTATAAACCAGTTTTCAGGTATCAGATTCTTTCTTTTCCAGCGGTACAGTTGACCATATGAAATGTTCGCAGCTTCAAGAAGATCTTTCTTTGAAATTAACTTTTCCATACTCAACCTCCTTTAATATATATAATGTAACATAACACTGTTACGTTACACAACATTTTTCTTTTTTTGCAAGAAAATAGTCCTGTTATTGTGAATACAATAGATATGGGTGTTGTGGGGGTGGGCTATGGAACAATGGTTCGGTGTAGGAGAGTCGGGGTTTGAGCTTTTTGGGATAGGACATTTGATCAGTCTGTTAGTCATCGTATTTATCGTCCTAATCATGTACTTCTTTCGGACTCGTTTAAAAGAAATATCTTTCATCAGAATTATACTTTTGATCTGTCTTGCTTTATCTGAAGTCAGCTATCAGTGCTGGGCGCTATATAATGGGATATGGACTGTAAAATTGTATCTGCCGCTTCAGCTTTGCAGTTTAAATATCCTGCTATGCATGGTTTTACTTGTAACAGAGAATAAGAAACTTTTTGCTTTTGTGTATTTGTTTGGACTTACAGGATCAATACAAGGTTTGCTTACTCCAGAACTCTATCAAGAGCCTTGGCACTTCCGATTTATTCAATATTTTTTCGCGCATGGCTTGATTGTTTGGACAGCTTTGTATTATGCGATCATTAGGTCATTGAGGATAGCGTGGAGGCGGTTTTTCAAGTCGTTTCTTTGGCTTAATTTCTTTGCGGCATGTGTTTATCTCATTAATGTGTTATTGAATACGAATTATATGTTTCTTATGAGCAAGCCTAGAAATGCTTCTATCATGGACTTTCTCGGTCCGTATCCATGGTATATTCTTGGTTTAGAGCTAATTGCGTTTTTCATTTGCTTGCTTGTCCTGATTCCTGTACTGGACCAGCCTGCAAATCCGATTCATAAAGACCGCTCGCCGATTGGTGTGTAGCGGTCATTTTGTTGCTTTGTAACATAGATCGAGCACTTCGATTATGGATGAGCCAGTCCACTTGATGAACATAATAGAAAAGAGAATGACTTCTGAAAATGAAACGAATTGAATTTTTAAATAAAAGTTCAATTTCACCTTGTTAAATAGAAGAGCTATTTGGTACTATTTTCAGAAGGTTATAGAAAAATTCCCTCGACAGGTGAAAATAGACTATGTTTAAAAAAAATTTTGGATCGACACAACAAAAAAAGAACCACTTAACTTCTGTTCAGCTTATCGTAATCTTTTATTTATTATCCATCATTGTGGCTACGATTCTATTAGGGTTGCCGATCGGACATGAAGAGGGAGTAAAATTATCTTTTATTGATACGTTGTTTACAGCTGTAAGTGCTGTGAGTGTTACGGGTCTTACCGCTGTAAACATACAGGAGACGTTCAATCATACAGGGACAATTATTCTGGCTATCGTTGTTCAAATCGGCGGAATCGGTGTAATGACACTGGGAACTGCAATCTGGCTTCTAATTGGTAAAAGAATTGGTATGAGAGAACGACAGTTGATCATGACCGATCAAAATCAGTCAACATTAGCGGGGCTTGTTCAGTTGATGAAACAAATTTTATCTCTGATCATAGGGATAGAGATTGTGGGTACCATCTTGTTTTTTATCTTGTTCCAGCCTTATTACGATACAGACCTTGATGTCCTGTACCATGCTTTTTTTGCCTCTGTTACAGCGACAACCAATGCCGGTTTTGATATCACGGGAAACTCACTTATTCCATTTCGTCATGACTATCTCGTACAAATTGTAACCATGTTTTTAATCTCTGCAGGAGCGATTGGTTTTCCAGTATTAATCGAGATCAATAATTTTATAAAAGAAAGAAAGTACTTAGAACGCTATACCTTTACTCTTTTTACAAAGGTAACGACCATTACATTTGCTCTATTAGTAGTGACAGGAGCTTTAGGTATCTACTTATTAGAGATGCACGCTTTTCTAGAAGATAAATCTTGGCATGAAACGTTCTTCTACTCGATGTTTCAGTCCGTAACGACACGAAGCGGCGGATTATCTACGATGAACGTCTCAGAGTTTAGTGTTCCGACTTTACTCTATTTAGGAGTTATGATGTTCATCGGAGCCTCTCCAAGCAGTGTCGGAGGCGGTATCCGGACAACAACATTTGCGGTAGCAGCCTTAGCGATCTTCTTTTATGCCAAAGGCCGAAACACGATCAAAATCTTTAATCGGGAGATCTACCCGGAAGATATACAAAAATCATTCATTGTGATCATCGTTGCTATGGGGCTATGTACACTATCAACAATTATTATGTCCATCACTGACCCGCTGCCTATTGAGGAAATCTTCTTTGAAGTTTGTTCGGCATTCGGAACGACAGGGCTCTCCACAGGTATTACGGGTAATCTAAGTTCAACGGGCAAAGTAATTTTAATGATTTTAATGTTTATTGGAAGAATTGGTGTACTGTCTTTCCTTTTCATTATTCGAGGAAAAGCAGTCACTGAAAATATCCATTATCCGAAAGAAAAATTAATAATTGGTCAATAAAAGCAATCACGTTTGAATTCAGTTCGATGTTTACTTATAATGTACATAAGTAAATAGTGTCCTTCGGGGTTTGGGTGAAAGTCCCGACCGGCGGTGATGAGGCTGTTGATAGGTCTCTTAGTCCGTGACCCGGTTTTGTGAGTAAGCAAAAACGGTGGATTCGGTGAAAGTCCGAAGCCGACAGTATAGTCTGGATGGGAGAAGGAACGTGAGCGCTTTTAAACACTTGTTTTACTAAAACAGTGATTTTAAAGGTTTATTTAGTTATAGCCGTTTAACCAAAACCCCGGGAACGATTAAGTTCTCGGGGTTTTTTTAAAAGGTTTTTGCAAAAAACTCCCAGATATATGCACATTTACGATCAGCGACATCGAAACATAACGAGCAAGGGAGGCAAAGTGTTTGTTTACAGGAATTATTGAAGAACTTGGTACGATTAAGTCTATTAATAAAGGAAACGAAACCATCGTACTGACGATAGCAGCTGAAAAAGTTCTCCAGGATGTTCATCTCGGTGACAGTATCGCCGTTAACGGAGTGTGTCTTACCGTAACATCCTTTCGATCTAATCAGTTCACAGTAGATGTTATGCCTGAAACGTTCAGATCTTCCACTTTGAAGCTATTAAACAATCGGGATCTTGTTAATCTCGAACGGGCAATGGCTGCAGGGGGACGGTTCGGCGGGCATTTTGTTTCGGGCCATGTAGATGGAACCGGAGAAATCGTAGAGAAACGCCCAGAAAAGAATGCAATCTACTATACCATTTCTCTTCCTGATCATTTGATGAAGTATTTTATGTTAAAAGGGTCTGTTTGTGTGGATGGAACGAGTCTCACTGTTTTTGATGTAACGAATCATACGATCACAGTGTCACTCATTCCACATACGGCTGATCATACGATTTTAGGAAAGAAAACGACTGGTGATCTCGTAAACATCGAATGCGATATGCTGGCCAAATATGTAGCCAGAATGTTGTCACCAGAAAAAGAAGAAACTAAACAAAAGTCAAAGATGTCTCTTGAGTTCCTACAAGAGCACGGATTTTAGGAGGAGAGTCCATGTTCCACTCCATAGAAGAAGCTGTAGAAGATTTAAAAGCAGGAAAAATCGTTATTGTTGTCGATGATGAAGACCGTGAGAATGAAGGGGATTTTGTTGCCCTGGCAGATGGGATCACTGCGGAATCCATCAATTTTATGGTTACGCACGGCAGAGGTTTAGTATGTACACCGATATCAGAAGAAATCGCTGTAAAGCTTGATTTATCACCGATGGTGGCGGCGAATACAGATTCCCATGGTACGGCCTTTACGATAAGTGTGGACCACATATCCACTACAACAGGAATCTCCGCACAAGAAAGAGCGGCCACAGTTCGTGAACTGGTGAATGAGGATTCGGGCCCTTCTGACTTTAAACGTCCTGGTCATATATTTCCTTTGATCGGCAAAAAAGGCGGAGTGCTAAGAAGAGCTGGCCACACAGAAGCAGCCATCGATCTGGCAAGACTGGCAGGCAGCAAATCGGCGGGTGTAATCTGTGAAATCATGAAAGAAGACGGTACGATGGCACGTGTACCTGAACTTGTAGAATTAGCTAAACAGCACAATATGAAGCTAATTACGATTAAAGATCTGATCACGTATCGAAATAAAACGGAACAAATGGTTAAAAGAGAAGTCGAAATCAGCCTTCCAACAGAGTATGGTGATTTTAAAGCGATTGGTTTTTCTAATGTATTAGATGATAAAGAACATGTTGCGCTTGTAAAAGGCGATATTCAAGATGATGAGCCTGTATTAGTGCGTGTTCACTCAGAATGTCTGACAGGGGATGTTTTCGGATCAAACCGCTGTGACTGCGGACCTCAGCTTCATGCAGCCCTTTCACAGATCGAGAAAGAAGGCCGCGGCGTCTTATTGTATATGAGGCAAGAGGGAAGAGGCATCGGGCTGATTAACAAAATGAAAGCTTACAAACTACAAGAAGAGGGCCTTGATACCGTTGAGGCGAACGAACAGCTCGGGTTTGCGCCAGACCTCCGCGATTACGGGATCGGAGCACAAATCTTAAAAGAATTAGGAATCAACAAGATGAAGCTTCTAACAAATAACCCGAGAAAAATCGCGGGTCTTAAAGGGTATGATCTTGAAGTAACAGAGCGCGTGGCACTTCAAATGCCCCATAATGAAAGCAATGAAAATTATTTAAAAACAAAGAAAAGTAAATTGGGGCATATGCTTCATTTCTAAAACAGGAGGAACTGACATTGGCAAAATTATTCGAAGGACATTTAGTTGGATCAGGGTTAAAAGTAGGAATCATCGCAGGTCGATTTAATGATTTTATTTCAGACCGATTAGTTTCTGGGGCACAAGATGCTTTCAAAAGACACGGGGTTTCAGAAGATGATGTAGATATCGCTTGGGTACCAGGAGCGTTTGAAATTCCATTAATCGCGAAAAAGATGGCAGACAGCGGAAACTATGATGCTATTATTACATTAGGAGCTGTCATCCGTGGATCGACGCCTCACTTTGATTATGTATGTAACGAAGCTGCTAAAGGAGTTGCACAAGCTTCAATGACAAGTGGTGTACCCGTTATTTTCGGTGTTTTAACTGTAGATTCTATCGAACAGGCTATTGAACGAGCTGGGACGAAAGCAGGAAACAAAGGCTGGGAAGCAGCAGTTTCTGCGATCGAGATGGCAAACTTAACGCGCCAGTTCTCAAATTAATAGGTAAGTCAATCGACCCGTCACTTCTTGTTGGCGGGTCGTTTTTTTAGTGCGAGATATAGGGGGCTCCAAAAATGGGGATCACATTTTTTTCACCTTGTCATACATTGTGTAGGACAAAAATAAATTAATTTGGTATATCGAAAATGAATTGACATAGTTATTAGAATAGTGTTAAGATTACCAAAGTTAAGAACTACAAAATTATGGAAAGGATGGTTTGGTCATGATGAAAACAATGATTGTCACATATTTAACGGTCTGGATTGCAATGGGCGAAGACTCTACAATTTCATATCATGGCCTGCCGGAAGAAGTGTATTAAGAGTCCTTTCTTTTCGTTTTATTGATCTCTATACATATTCATTACGCAGGTCACCCCAGTCGTGACGTGTGTTTTTTTATGGTTTTTAAAGCATATCGCCTTCGAGTGGTATGCTTTTTGTTTTCATTTGCATGAAGATTGTTCTTCTTTTGCAATAAATAAAAGGCTGTGTAAGGAAACTCACACAAAATTTGGAGGTAGAGGATATGAAAAACGGAGTGTTATTGATGTGGCTAGAACGGAAGGATCATACACTTTTTGGGTAGCTCATGTAAACATTTGTTTTAAAGAAAACAGCGAGATAGGGAGGAGAGAAAGATATGTTTTCGGTTTTAGGAAAGTTAGCCTGGTTTTTTAAGAGGCATTGGATCAGGTACACAGTGGCGGTCGTTCTTTTAACGGTAGTGGGTATTATTGAAATCATTCCGCCTAAATTAATTGGTAATACGATAGACTCCATTCATATGGGCACGATCACGAGAGCAGATATGATGAAGACCCTCGGTATCTTCGTGGCGGTACTCGTCTCGATGTATGTCACGATGTACATCTGGATGTACCAGCTTTTTGGAGGCGCTTTTATTATTGAACGTACGATGCGTTCAAGGTTCATGCGTCACCTACTAAAAATGACCCCTACTTTTTTTGAGAAGAATAGAACAGGAGATTTGATGGCGCGTGCAACAAACGATTTAAAAGCCATCTCGATGACTGCCGGCTTTGGGATATTGACACTCGTTGACTCCAGTCTGTTCATGCTGACGATCTTGTTTGTGATGGGTTTTATGATCAGCTGGAAATTAACGTTCGCAGCTCTTATACCGCTGCCGATTATTGCATTCATTATTAAAAAGTACGGTAAGAAAGTGCATCAGCGTTTTACAGTTGCTCAGGATGCATTTGGGGAAATGAACGATTCCGTTCTGGAAAGTATTCAAGGCGTTCGTGTTATCCGTGCTTATGTACAGGAAGAAGCGGATGTAGAACGCTTCAATAAAGTTACGGAAGATGTTTTTGAAAAGAATCTCGCTGTTTCAAGAATTGATGCTCTTTTTGAGCCAACCATTAAGATCCTTGTGGGATTGAGCTATTTGATCGGATTAGGTTATGGAGCCTACATGGTTTTCCATAATACGATTACACTCGGAGAACTTGTTACCTTCAACGTTTATCTAGGTATGCTGATCTGGCCGATGATCGCAGTCGGTGAATTAATTAATGTAATGGAACGCGGTAGTGCATCACTGGACCGTGTAAACGAAACGCTCGCGTACGAAGCGGATGTTAAAAACGGTGAAGACCTGGTTCCTTTATCAGACCCAGGAACGATTAAATTTGAGGATGTTACGTTCAAATATCCTTCATCAGAGTCTGATAACTTAAAGGGTATCAATGTGACGGTTAAAAAAGGAGAAACCCTCGGAATTGTAGGGCGTACGGGAAGCGGCAAGACGACATTGCTGAAGCAGTTACTGAGAGAATACCCAGTTGGTGAAGGGAAAATCAGCTTCTCTGGTGTTGATATTGAAGATATCGCCTTAGAGGATCTACAAGGCTGGATCGGTTATGTACCTCAGGACGCGATTCTGTTCTCTAAGACCGTGAAGGAAAACATATTATTCGGTAATCAATTTGCTGATACGGATAAGCTGAATCACGTTATGGAGATGGCGTCCTTTAAAAATGATGTCAACTATCTCCCAGAAGGCTTGGATACCTTAGTTGGAGAAAAAGGTGTGGCGTTATCCGGAGGGCAAAAGCAGCGTGTGTCGATCGCGCGTGCACTTTGTGTGGATCCTGAAATTTTAATTCTAGATGATGCGCTTTCTGCTGTTGATGCAAAGACGGAAACAGCGATTATCAGAAATATTCGTAAAGAACGTGCAGGTAAAACGACATTTATTACAACACATCGGTTATCTGCAGTTGAACACGCAGACTGGATCATCGTTATTGAAGACGGAATGATCGTGGATGAAGGAAAACATGAGGATTTAATAGCTAGAGATGGCTGGTATAAAGAGCAGCATGAACGCCAGCAAATCGAACAAAACTTAAATGACAATAAGGCGGTGTAGCCATGAACGTAGGAAAACGCCTGTTTCAATACGCACTTCAATATAAAAAGAATTTCATTCTAGGATTGCTCATGCTGACTGTCGCTATAGCAGCCGAGCTGACGGGACCATTTATAGCGAAAACCATGATTGATGATCACATACTCGGTATTGAAAAACCTTGGTATCAGGTGAGTGAAAGAGAAAAAGCAGCAGTGAAGTACGATGGAAACTGGTATAAACGAAGTGATCATTTTGATCAGGGAGAAAATAAAGGAAAAGAAATACGGGTAGTACAGGTTAAACGTGATTATTATATCATTGATCAGCCTGTATCCATTACTGGTGAACGATCAGCGGAAAATGGGGAGGTTACGATTTTTTATAAAGGAAAATCAAATACTTACCCAGCGGAAAAGTTAAGTATCCAGGAAACTTTCGCATTTTATAAGCCAGAAATTGCAGGGATCATGAAACTTATGATGATCTATTTAGGGCTACTTTTATTTGCAGCATTCTTTCAGTACGGTCAGCGCTACATGTTGCAACGATCGTCAAACTTGGTTATCAAAAAAATTCGTCAGGATGTATTTGCTCACGTACAGCGAGTGGCTATCACTTATTTTGATAATCAGCCGGCAGGTAAAATCGTTTCGCGTATAACAAACGATACGGAAGCGATTAAAGAGCTATTTATAAACGTACTTGCCAACTTCTTCACAGGTATCATCTATCTGACCGGTATCTTCACAGCATTGTTCTTGCTCGATGTTAAGCTTGCAACGATCTGTTTGATCCTCGTTCCGATCCTGGTTGTTTGGATTAAGGTTTACCGGAAGTTCGCGTCCAAATACAACCATAAGATCCGATCAACCTTAAGTGATATTAACGGCATGATCAACGAATCGATAAATGGTATGACCATTATTCAGGCATTTAAGAGACAGAAGGAAACCACTGAAGAATTCGAGACCATGAACAAAGAATACTTCACGTTTCAAAATAAACTGTTAAGCCTGAATGCGATGACTGGGCACAATCTGGTGTTATTCTTGAAAAACCTTGCGTTCATGGCCTTTATTTGGCACTTTGGAGGTCAGGCGCTGGGAATCGGTTCCGCTATTTCGATCGGTGTGCTCTATGCATTCGTGGATTATTTGAACCGAATGTTCCACCCGGTAACCGGGATGGTGAACCAGCTTGCTCAACTGGAACAGGCACTTGTTTCCGCTGAGAGAGTTTTTGTATTAATGGATGAACCAGGCCAGACGGTGACGAAGGTCGAGATTCCTCGTTACAAAGGAAATGTAGCATTCAAGGACGTAACATTCAGCTATGTGGACGGAGAACCGGTGCTGAAAAATATTGATTTTGAAGCGAACCAAGGAGAAACTGTAGCGCTCGTTGGTCATACGGGCTCTGGTAAGAGTTCTATCATGAATTTGCTTTTCCGTTTTTACGATATCAAACAGGGTAAAATCACGATTGACGATCAGGATATCATGGAATTGTCAAAACAGGAAATGCGACAGCATATGGGAATCGTCCTTCAAGATCCGTTCCTATTCACAGGAACGATCGCCTCTAACGTAAGCCTGGGTAATCCTGAGATTACGAGAGAACAAGTTGAAAAAGCATTAACGGATGTCGGAGCGATGCCTTTCATTAATAACCTGCCAAAAAGGTTGGATGAACCGGTTATCGAGAAGGGAAGTACGCTTTCTTCCGGGCAGCGTCAGCTGATCTCGTTTGCTAGAGCACTTGCTTATAATCCAGCAATTCTAATACTAGATGAAGCAACAGCAAGTATTGATACAGAAACAGAAGCAATCATTCAGGAGGCACTTGATGTATTGAAGCGGGGAAGAACAACGTTTATTATTGCTCACCGTCTTTCAACGATTAAGAGCGCGGACCAGATTCTCGTTCTAGACCGCGGTATCATCGTAGAACGCGGAAATCATGATGAATTGATGAAGCAAGAAGGACGTTACTTCCAAATGTATCAGCTTCAGCAAGGAAAAACCGAAAAACGAGCTGAAAAAACAGCGTAAAAATAAACGAGCTGATTCAACCGTTGGTTGAGCCAGCTCGTTTTCGTTTATTTAACCTTCTTCTTTATTCTTTTCATCCATTTCATCGTTTTGCTGGCCATCATCTACACCGTTATCTTGGTCAACACCATCACCGCAAGCAGTTAATCCACCTAAGGTTAACATCGCTGCCAAAGTACCGGCTGCCCATCTTTTTTTCCACATGTGAACCACTCCTCGTTTCATTTTTTTAGACTAGTTATTTATGCTTACTTGAAGATACCCCATCTTCCGTCGATAAAACATATGAGTAACAAAATGTGATAAAAGTCACATCGATTCGCTAAATTTTGGATTAGATTATTAAGTGATCATATAGGAAGAAGGAATATAATAATGGCTTCAATCTTAAGCATTCTAACGAAGAAAACTGAAAAAAAAATTGTAGCGCAGTTATTCCAAGAGTTGATGAAAGATGTGGAAATTAGTGTACCGGCAGATAGTGAATGGCAAAAACAAATAAACATGATTTCTTTAACATACGAAGACCTGGCTGTGATCCGGTCGCTTAAACCTCTCATTTCAGAGAACATTGAAAGAATTGTTGATCAGTTTTATAAAAATATTGAATACGTACCTGGTCTGCTCGAAATGATTCAAAAACATAGTTCGATTAAACGTTTGAAAGTAACTTTAATCAAACATATCCAAGAGATGTTTGATGGTGTCATTGATGAAAGTTATGTAGATCAGAGAAAAGCAATTGCACACATTCACTTTAAAATAGGGTTACAGCCGAAATGGTATATTTGTTCGTTTCAGGATATGCTTCTTTCCATCCTTTTTATTTTAGATCAGAATGTTGAGGGGAAAGCGGAATATCAGCAAGCTGTTAAAGCCGTAACAAAGATCTTGAATTTTGAACAACAGATTGTTTTAGAAGCTTTTGAATTTGAACAGTTAAAAGAAAGAGCACGCCATGAGAAACAGAAAATGCAGATTACTCAATCAGTAGGAAATTCTGTAGATGAGCTCGCAAGCATTTCAGAGGAAACGAGCGCAGCGCTGCAAGAACTTACGTCAAAAGCTGATGAAGTTGTTGTCTTTGCAAAAGATACAGCGGAATCTGGTGGAGAAGTTTCGAAGAATTCACTTGCAGGTAAAAATAAACTTGAAGACCACCAGCAGATGATCAATAAAGTAAAAGAGCAATCTGAACAGATCTCTGCCGAGCTTGTGAATCTGGAGCAAGCTACCGTCAAAATTAATGATGTAGTCGATATCGTAACAGCTATTGCGGAACAGACGAATCTCTTATCCCTGAATGCAGCCATTGAAGCAGCGAGAGCTGGAGAAGCGGGAAAAGGATTCTCTGTTGTTGCTCATGAAGTCCGAAAATTAGCCGACCAAACCAAAACGTCCGTCTCAGGTGTATCTGATCTTGTGAAAAATACACAAAAAAGGATTGAAGCCGTTTCGGGTTCCGTAGCAAGCATTCATCATTTCATAAATGACAGTGTTTCTGAAGCTACAGAGATTACGGATTTCTTTAATGCCATTTTATTAAAAATGGATGAAAGCACCGAGAGAAGCGGGAAGCTTGAAAATGAAGTAGAAATTATGGCAGAAGTGATCGAAGAGCTCAGCCAAGCGGTAGGGCAGATCGCTATTTCTGCGGACTCCCTTTCCGATGTAACAAGGAATATGCAAGATTAATAAAGGGTCTCCCAAAAGTAAGTTCACCTTACCATTGGGAGACCCTCTAATTTTTGTTTATAACATATTGAGCTCTGCTGGTTTCAAAAGATACGATATCCGAATCAATTCTTATGTCAGTTATTCCGTCAATTGGGATTTCGTAAGTGACAGCAGGAAGTTCAACTGAAGTACCTTCTTCTGCCGCATAAGCGGTTCCGTGTAAAAACAATATATGGTCTCCTAGATATTCATCAGGTGCATCGCGCTGTTCAAATGTAGCTTTTTGCAGGGAAATCGTGATTTGATCTAAATCGCCGGTTTCTTCCTTACGAATCGCAACTTGATTTCCAACCCAGGCGTTTATTACATCTTTCAATTCAATGATTTTAGTATCGGACATTGTTTTCACCTCTTTATCAATTTTCCCGTAATACGCAATCTTAAACCGAAGAAAAAAAGCCCTCTTAACAAAGAGGACTTAGCGTTTTGATTTTAAAGAGGTTTTAAATCAGTAATCTTTTGTGCTCCCCAAGGTGCGATCTTAATAGTAACAGCCATATCACTTGCTTGCTGCTCTAACGCTTTACCGGTATTCTCCTCAACGTAATATCGTTCTAATCCATAATGAATTTGTATCTGATCGGTTGTATTTCCCCAAAATCTTTCAGCTTTCCCTTTTAAGGTAACTTGTTGATCGTCGACATCGGGTTTATCAGGATGAACGCTTATAACGTCATAATAACCTTCCTTGTTTTCTTCCAGAACAACAAATACAGTCTGCTGACCGCTGTTTAAAGATTCGCGATCACCTTTCCATTTAGAAACAGGCACCGTACTGATATCAAAACTAAGCGTTACATAATCACCATAAAGGATATCTCTTGGATCGACAGGAACAGTTTTAATCTTGATCTCTTTTCCAACGTAATCAATGCTGTAGTAGCTTCCGGCGATAAAAAGTAAAAATAACACTTGAAGGGAAGCCGCTATAATCCAGCCTTTTTTTCTATTCATCATGCGGCCCTCCGTTTTTAAGAATTTGTTTTTTCTTCCGCTGAAGAAATGCATTAAGTATGAATAACAGAATACCGCCGATTAAGAAAAATACGGACTTCGGCATGAAAGCCCATGCGAGATTAAAGTACCCCATTAAGCAAACGAGTAAGAAAAGAACGATACCGAGATTGATTTGTGAGCGACTTTCTTTTTTGTATCCGTCAGCCAGCATAAAGCCTGAATAAGCAAACATAACCACGAGATACAGTAGGCCAGTCAGCAGTGGATCTGCTACTTTTGCCAAATAGAAATAGGGAATGAAGATCAATAATTCCCAAGATGGCGGATTCGTACTACCATTTCTTTTCTTGAGAGCAGCTAGAACAAAGATTAGGATCAAAGGTGGCAGGAATAATGCCGCATTCGGGAATTCTAAATCTGCTAAAAATTCGTTCGTAAGTGTGAAATATAACCCATATGCATAAGCAAACCCGATGAGGGAGCCTACGCGTTTAAACGATCGTTTAAATAAGGTTCTATTTATCCACATGCTTGCAGTGTATAAGGCAAATCCAAATAAGAAGAACCAGAGCAAATTCAAATCTTCAATGATAACAAATAGAAAAGCTTGTATGCTTAATCCGATTGTAAACAGCCAGATTTCTAATGTTCTCGGATATAAATAAACAAAGCCCCCGATACTGATCAAAAAGATAGCGAAAAGAAAATAACTAAAAGAATCGAATTCTCCCATGCTGTACAGCTGTCCGCCAATCGTTAATACTGCTAAAAAAAAGATGTAAAGCTTGTGTCGATCTCTGAACAAATAGAATAAAGCAGGCAGACTCCAAAAGACAAAGAGTCTCGCGTCTGTGGCAGTCAGGTGAAAAGTTTGACCTAACAAGATGATACTTGCTCCGAAGGAAACGATACCAAGAAGATTTAGCGATGTTCCCAGTGTTTCATTTCCTTTTTTGAGATACATATCCCCAACTGTATAAAAGCTGATCATGATCAATAATAAGAGACCAAGCCTTGCTAATGGAGATATTTCGCTCCAGTTGGAAGCAATAAATGATAAAATACCGACTCCAATTAAAATACTTGCTAAAACAGGGAGGATGCCAGCAGGTTTTCTGATTTCTTTTGAATCTGGATATCGCGCAACGATTTGTTCAAGTTGGTCAGGCGTAATGATTTTTTCTTCAACCCACTTTTGTCCTTCATGTCTCATCCATTTTTGGTTCATCTTATCCCACCTCACCAAAAGTATATGTATGTAAATTTGAATTCAGATTATCTTTTTTTAAATATTTCTCTATAAGTGTAATATTACATCAACAAGAATTAACGAATCAAGCAATAAAAGATAATTTAAATTCGAACTATTTATTAACGAGTTACGTTTGGATTTTACCCATATACTGACATGTTAGTACATATTAAAAAAGATTGAAACAACCCGCACAAAAAAAGGTATGATTAAAGGAGTATGAATATTTTGATAAAGGGAAGTGCGCAGTATGAAAAACGTAGTGGTTGCAAAACATCCTGCTACCGGGGAAACGATTGATCAATGGCTTGAAACTGACATTCAGCAAGTACCTGATCTATATGATAAAGCTTCGGCAGCTTTTAAGTTTTGGTCTTCTCGTTCTTTAGAAACCAGACTTTCTTTTATTACGAAGATGAAGCATTATCTTTTAGATCATATGGATGAAATCGTTGAAGAAATTTGTTCAGCAACAGGGAAAGTAAAGGCTGAAGCTTTGACTGCAGACCTTACGCCTGTTATTGATATCCTGCAGTATTATGAAAAGCGCGCACCAAAAATATTAAAGCGCAAAAGAGTGTCAACACCGCTTCTTTTAGTTGGAAAATCTTCGTATGTGGATTATTTTCCTCTAGGAACAGTTCTGGTCATCAGCCCTTGGAATTTTCCGTTCCAGCTAGCAATGACGCCTGTTATTTCAGCATTGATTGCAGGAAATTCGGTGATTTTAAAACCGTCTGAAGTTACGCCTACTATAGGTTTGTTGATTGAAAAAATCGCAAGAGAGATCAATCTGCCAAAAAATCTCCTGCAAGTTGCACACGGCGGTAAAGAACTCGGTCAAGAATTAGTGGCAGGATCTCCTGACTGTATATTTTTTACAGGGTCGGTTGAAACGGGAAGAAAAATTGGAATAGAAGCAAGCAAGAGATTTATTCCTTACACGCTGGAGCTTGGCGGTAAAGATCCGATGATTGTGTTCGAAGATGCTCCGTTAAAAAGAGCGGTTCATGGTGCGATTTGGGGAGCCTTTACGAATGCAGGCCAAGTATGTATGTCAGTGGAGCGTGTTTATGTACAAAGTTCCGTTCATGGAGAATTCCTGGACCTTCTTGTAGAAGAAACAAAAAAGCTAAAGATGAAAGAAGATGTAGGTTCTATTACATTCGAGAATCAAAAAGAAGTCATAAAAGATCATGTGCTGGATGCTCTTGAAAAAGGAGCACTGCTTCTGACAGGAAAACATCCTGATCAATGGGAAGAAAGTATGTATATCGAGCCGATGGTTTTAACAAATATTACGGATGAAATGAAGATTGTGAAAGAAGAAACCTTTGGACCTGTCATGCCTGTCATCGGTTTTACTACGGAAGAAGAAGTTATTCAAAAAGCAAATAGCACGGAATTTGGTCTAAATGCAAGCGTTTGGACAAAAGACAGCCGGAAAGCAAACCGTGTTACATCAAAGCTTGTTACAGGTAGTGCTGTAATCAATGATGTTTTAGTTTCTGTAGCAAATCCTTATCTTCCGTTTGGCGGTGTTAAGAGCAGCGGAATAGGCAGTTATCATGGGGACGAAGGTCTATATACTTTCTGCAGACAAATGTCCGTTATGAAAGATCCGGGACTTAAATCAAAAGAGATTAACTGGTATCCTTACCAAAATAAATATAATAAACTTCGTACGTTAGTCAAAGCTTATTTTTCAAATAATAAACAAAAAGCAGAACTCTTCCGTTCGTTCTATAAACAGCTGCGAAAAAAATAAAAGCGATTCAGCCTATAGTGCTGAGTCGTTTTTGTATGTCAGAACTGTTTTTATGTGTGGGAAGGTCACTATAAATTGCCAGGAAGAGCCCTGCATACAGATTTTGTGAAGTATACACAATATGAACAAGGAGGTGAAACAAAATGGCAAGAAGAAACAAACTAGTGGTACCTGGTGCACAACAGGCTATCGACCAAATGAAATATGAAATTGCATCTGAGTTCGGTGTAACACTTGGACCAGATACAACAGCGCGTGCTAACGGTTCCGTTGGTGGGGAGATCACGAAACGTTTAGTCGCAATGGGACAACAACAATTAGGCGGATCTCGCTAACTCTAAAAACATGGCTGTAAAGGGGTGGAGAAATCCACTCCTTTTTATAAAGGGTTTGTCAGCAAAGGAGTAGATGATATGGGAATGTGTCCCTTATGCAATAACTTTCAAACGATAAATGTACGTTGTCCTGAGTGTGGTAGAACAGTCCATGATCAAGGTAGAGTAAGCGATTTTTTTGATGATTACAGTCCATATATGGAAGTGAATGAGCTCAAACTGGAGGATGGTTATCCAACAGACTTTAAAGACAGCCAATGCCCGCATGTCTTTTATTGTCATGATTGTCATCAAGAAGTTCTTTATTTTATCGGTGAATGGACATAAAAAAGCTTCATATCCCTATTAGAGGATATGAAGCTTATTGGCTTAACCTTATTCGTCGTTCCAATATAACCCGTAAACCGTCTAATAATGAAGTTAAGATCCAGTATATTACCGCCGCTTCTAGTAATACTGGCAACACAATCAGCTGTGAGGCACTGATCTGATCTGCCATAAGTGTCAGTTCTGGAACCGTAATAACGGATGCTAGAGAAGATGCTTTAACAATATCGATAAGCGAATTCCACACAGATGGAATGGATATTCGCCAAGCCTGTGGCAGTATGATTTCTTTATAGGTGAGATACCTGTTCATCCCGAGGGAGAACGCCGCTTCCCATTGTCCTTTCTCGATGGACTGAATAGCTCCTCGATAAGATTCAGCGATATAAGCACTAAAATGCAGGATCAAACCAGCAAGTGCCGCCTGCCATCCCTCTGGTACATAAATAAACGTAAACCCGTTGTAAAGGATCAGCAATTGAATCAATAAAGGTGTTCCTCTAAAAAAAGAAATATAGCCTTTGGCAATTCCCGAAAGAATCTTGTTTGATGACATTCTGCATAAGGCAATCACAAGACCAAAAATAAGTGCTCCTAAAATAGAAAATAGGCTAATGAGTATCGTGAAAACGGCTCCCTCCAACAGATAGGGGAGGGAGTCGATCAGTATCTCTACTAGATTATTCACTTACATCTTCTCCAAAATACTTTTCAGAGATCTTTTTTAATGTACCGTCTTTTTTCATTTCCTTAAGAGCTTTATTTACTTTTTCAACAAGTTCTTTATCATCTTTTCGGAATGCAAATGCCATTTCGTTCTTGTTAAAAGGTTCCCCGACAGCCTTTACTTTGTAATCTGTTTTCTTCAGTTCAGTTAAGATGAAAAGCTGATCGTTCATCGCTGCATCAACACGATTTACATCAAGGTCCGTTAAGACTTGTGCGATCCCTTTATAGTACTTTACTTTTGCTCCAGATTTTTCAGCTTCCGCAGCATAGTTACTTCCTTGTGTCGTTCCAACAACTTTTCCTTTTAAGTCTTTGATGCCTTTAATATCGTTGTTCTTTTCATTGACGATGATTTGACCACCTGAAACCGTATAAGGCTTAGAGAAAGCATATTTTTGTTTTCTTTCATCGGTGATCGTTACTTGGTTTGCAACAAGGTCGAAACGCTTTGAATCAAGAGAAGTGAACATGTTCTTCCACTCAGTCGCAACAAATTTCGGTTTCATATCAAGTCTTTTTGCAACTTCTTTCGCAACTTCCACGTCATAACCGGTAATGTCATTTGTTTTCTTATCACGGTATGAGAATGGTGGGTATGTAGCCTCGGTACCGATCGTTAACACTTTTTTATCTTTATCAGAACCAGTATCCTTAGATTCATCAGATTTGCCGCATGCTGCTAATAGAAGAGCAGAAAGGGCTAATGCTAACATGATTTTAACTGTGTTTTTCAAATGAAGTCCTCCTCGCCAGGTTAAACCCGACAATTTTTATAGAATTAATTGTAATGACCCTAATGTTTTTCGTCAATTATTAAACATTTTCCCCGAGAAAGAAAAAAATAACATAAATAATGGTTTGTTTTTCATGTGTATTCATCATCACATAAAAACGAATCATCACATATTATTTCCATTTATCAGGATGCGTTAACCTCAAATACAAAAAGCCCTGCTACAATTGAGCAGAGCTTTTTTAAAGACGATCAATTAACGAATGCGCAATTCTGTTTCTTTATCAAAGAAATGTGCTTTGTTCATATCAAATGCAAGAGAGATGCTTTGTCCGTTACGGATATCCGTTCGAGAATCCACACGGGCGATGAAATCTTGTCCGCTCACTGTTGAATAAAGGAACGTTTCAGCACCCATCAATTCTGCTACATCGATTTTTGCATCGATCTTCGTGTTTGCAGAAGACTCTAAGAATACAGGCTCATCATGAATGTCTTCAGGACGAATACCGAGAACGATGTCTTTACCTGAGTATCCATTGTCTTGAAGGACTTTCATCTTGCCTCCAGGAATTGCGATCTTTGTATCACCAATCTTAAAGAATCCATCCTCTAACGTTCCGTTCAAGAAGTTCATAGCAGGGCTTCCGATAAATCCGCCAACGAAAATGTTTTCAGGTGTGTCATACACTTCTTTTGGAGATCCAACTTGCTGGATGCGTCCGTCTTTCATAACAACGATACGCGTTGCCATTGTCATTGCTTCTGTTTGGTCATGCGTTACATAAATTGTAGTTGTTTGAAGACGTTGGTGAAGTTTCGTGATCTCAGCACGCATTTGAACACGTAGTTTAGCATCCAAGTTAGATAAAGGCTCATCCATCAAGAATACTTTTGCGTCACGAACGATCGCACGTCCTAGTGCAACACGCTGACGCTGACCGCCTGAAAGAGCTTTTGGTTTACGGTCTAAATATTGCTCTAAGCCAAGGATACGAGCTGCTTCCTTAACACGCTTATCAATTTCGTCTTTTGAAAACTTACGAAGCTTAAGGCCGAATGCCATGTTGTCATATACGTTCATGTGAGGATAAAGTGCATAGTTTTGGAATACCATCGCGATGTCACGGTCTTTTGGTGCAACATCATTTACGACACGTTCGTCGATGACTAATTCACCTTCAGAAATTTCTTCAAGTCCCGCAATCATACGAAGTGTAGTGGATTTACCACATCCGGATGGACCTACGAATACGATAAATTCCTTATCCGAGATATCCAGGTTGAAGTCGTGGACAGCTGTTACTTTGTTGTCATATCTTTTAACGATGTTGTTTAATTGAATGCCTGCCATTATTAAAAATCCCCTTCCTGTGTAAACGTTTTCTTAATGATTTAAGTTTACGCTTTCATAGAGTAGGCGTAAATGGACGACTTGCCCAAAATAAAAAATACCTCTTTATGCAATGTGCACAAAGAGGGCTTTAAAACTGTTCCAACGATAAGATCGCTATGTATACAGAAAGGGCATTCTTAAACTGTTTCACATCAATTCCTGTTCGTTCATAGAACTTATCTACACGATATTGAAGGCTGTTTCGGTGAATGTAGAGCTTCTTTGCAGCAAGAGTGGTGTTCATATTGCATTCAACAAAAACTTTAATGGTTTGAACGGTTTCTTTGTCTTCTTCCATCAATCCAGCAAGCAGTCCTGTTAAAGTATTTCTTGTATCAGGACTTGCGCTTTGAATCAGCATGAGTGGTAAAAGGTCCGCAATCGTATAAACGGCTTTTGGCTCTAAGTAATCCTTAATACTTAAAAAATCATTTCGTTCACGATTATAGACCTCTTTTGCGAGATTCCTATTGGTTTGGAATAAACCAATGTATATGGATAAGTCAATATAAAAATCTGTAGACAATGTATCTTTTAATGACTCATAAGGGGTGTCATTAAACGTTTGTTTAGATGTTTCAATAATTACGCCACTTTTGTTGTCCTCATTTAGCAGCATTACCGTTTCTTCAGGAAAAAGTCCGCTGACAGCCTCTGAGAAAGAAATGTGATCAAGAATTGGTTGTTTACTAAAAAAATGAATAAAACGATAAAATTCTTGTTCATCTGAAATATTTTTACCTGAAAGGATGTTTTTCCACTTTAACTGTACCGGTGTGTACCGATATATGGTTTCATTCTCATATCGATCAAATATGCTTTGCAGAAGCTGTAATTCTGAATCAGAAAGTACATTTTGTTTTATGCCAAACGGTTCTCCAGTATCTCCGGTAAACCACATGTATCCTGATTGTAAGGAAAGGTCAGTCGTTAACGCTTCTTTATAGTGGTTCTTTAACTTATCGAGCATTCAATTTCATATCCTTTCAGGGAAAAGCTTGTTATTATTATAGCAATGTTAATCTGAATTCAAAAAGGATTTGAAAGAAGGAGGAGAGATGGATGAGAAAATGCCCTTGAGTCACATCATCTACGGTCGTGTACGACTGGAATAACAAAGAGATATGGACCAATCAACAGAAATGGGCTCATCAACGTTCAAAGTCTCTTATACTTACATTTGATGATGGACCTTCTTCCGTTTTAGTGCCCATTTTAGATAGGTTAAAAATACACGATGTAAAAGCGATCTTCTTCTGGCAGTCTCGATTGTTGCACAAAAACCGTCCTTGGCAGCGGGTGCTCGATGATGGACATCTAATAGGCGGCCATTCATTACGACATAGAGACCTGACAAGACTCTCTCGCAAGGAGCAGTTCCATGACATCCTATCGAATAAGCGGCATATTGAACAAATAACCGGCCGACAGATGAAATATTTCCGTCCGCCCTATGGTCAATTTAATGAAGATACACTTGATGTGCTAAAGGAGTTAGATCTAGTCCCGTGTTTATGGGAAGTAGCAGGCCTCGATTGGGAGCATAAAGAAAATCCTGGTCATATCGTTCATAACATCCTTAATTATGCAGAGGATGGATCTATTATTCTTTTACATGAACTAAAACAAACGGTAACCATTTTAGATGAATTGATAACAGAACTGAAGTCGGAGGGCTATTCGTTCGAGTTGCCGCCTTTATAAATGAAGAAAAATAATGATGCAAAGGCAGAGGATTAGTATGAAGAAAAAAATTGTGGTTTCATTCAGCGGTGGGAAAGACTCTGTTCTAGCGTTACATAGATTGCAGAAATCGGGTGAGTGGGAAATCGATTCCCTGCTGACTACGCTAACGGAAGACTATGACCGAACGACGATGCACGGGGTTCGGAACCATATGCTGGAGGAACAAGCCAAAGCTCTCGGCATCCCTCTTCGGAAAGTGTGGATCCCGCGTGATTGCGTGAATGAAGTCTATCAACAGCGAATGGAGGAAGCGGTTGATGGAATAATTGATGATGAGATTTCCTACATCATGTTTGGTGATATTTTCTTAGAGGATGTTAAGACGTATCGTGAAAAAATGCTCGAGGGAACAGGACTGACCCCTGTTTTTCCTATTTGGGGAGAAGATTCGAAAGAGCTGATCCATGAATTCGTAGATAGCGGTTTTAAAACGGTCGTTTGCTGTGTAGATACTCATCAAATCGATTCATCCTATATAGGAAGGGTAATTGATGAACAGTTTATTTTAGATTATCCGAAAGAATATGACGTATGTGGGGAAAACGGAGAATTTCACACATTTGTGTTTAATGGGCCGAACTTCTCTTTTCCAATTGCGTATCAGTTAGGTGCGTTCAGACTCGCAAAAGATATGTATACAGGTAAAGACCGCTTTTATTATGTCGACCTGCTTTCAAACAATGGTGGTGAAAGTAAGCCTTAGGTCCAAATTGCTTGGAGCTTTTATAATGACGTATACTTAGAAAGATAGATTAAGCAGTAATGGAGAGAATGCTATGAATATGTGGCTTACATTGACAACCATGGTCATTGTCGGAGCATTTATTGGCGGATTAACGAATTTGATTGCTATTAAAATGCTTTTCAGACCATTTAATACTATATATATTGGTAAATTCAAAGTACCTTTTACTCCTGGACTCATTCCAAAAAGAAGGCACCAGTTAGCTGTTCAATTAGGAGAAACCGTTACGAAGCATCTCCTGACAGCAGAAGGTGTCCAGACGAAAATGAACGAATCAGGCTTTCGCTCAGAGATGACAGAACTTGTTCAAGGTGAGGTTAAACGATTTTTACAGAGCGACATCACATTAAAAGAACTGTTAAAAAAAGACTTTGGTGTGGAAGATGTTCAAAGCCGAATCCAAACGACAACTGAAACGTGGCTCGTGAACAGAATGAAAAAAATGCTCGAGGACTCAGACAGCAAAGAAATGAAGGACGTGCTGCCTGAAAAGTTTGTAGCAGCAGGTGAGGAAAAGCTGCCTGAAGTTGTAGACTGGCTGTTGAACAAAGGTGTGCTTTATTTAGAGAGTCCAGAAGGAAGAAAGGCTTTAGCGAGCGGAATAGACGCTTTTTTAATGGATAAAGGCATGCTCGTAAATATGGTTTCGATGTTCTTTGGAAACGTCAGTATTGCTGAAAAAGTACAGCCAGAACTTATAAAATTTCTGAAACATGACAATACAAAAGAGACATTGTTGAAACTGCTTCAGCAGGAGTACCGTGGCTTTATGGAAAAAAGGATGGGAGAAGCTGTTGGCATGCTGAATGTACCGGATATTACCACAGCTCTCGCAAAAGAAATTACGAAAAGACTGCCGATCGAAGAATATTTAGACACACCTCTCAGCACATTGGCAGAAACAATCGAAGGATGGGTACTCAATGAACTGACACCAAAAGCAGTTGCTGCGGGACTCAATCTTTTTGCTGCGAGACTTGAAGTACTTCTTGAGAAGATGCATTTGGCGAAAATCGTGGAAGAACAAGTCGAGACTTTCTCGCTTCAGCGGTTAGAAGAGATCATCATCTCCATAGCAAAGAGCGAACTGAAAATGATTACGTGGCTCGGAGCGCTTTTAGGGGGAATTATTGGTCTCGTTCAAGCTATCCTTGTACTATTTTTGTAGAGTCTGTTATAGTGGGTACCGTACTTTAATTCATGGGAGGTTTTATACCAATGGCAAACGTGTATGATGTTGCATACGATCTAGAACAAGCACTAAGAAACAGTGAAGACTTCCAAGCTTTAAAAAATAGCTATGATGAAGTTAATAATAATCCGGAAACAAAAGTACTATTTGGCAAATTCCGCGATATTCAAGTAAATCTTCAGCAGAAGCAAATGAGCGGACAAGAAGTGACACAAGAAGAGATTGAAGAAGCACAAAAGCTATTTGCTGAAGTTCAGCAAAATGAAACAATCTCTCAGCTTATGGCAGCTGAACAGCGCATGAGCACGATCATCAACGATCTGAACAAAGTGATCACAAAACCTTTGGAAGAGCTTTACGGACCAATGGTTGAAGAAGATGGACAACAGCAATAGTCATTATAATGCTGAACCCCTGTTCCTAAATGGAAGCAGGGGTTTTTTTATGTGTATAAGTTTCTAGGCTTGTCAGCGTTCTAAAGCATGTATAAAAGTCATAGACTTAACTCGAGTTCTTATACTTTATTTTCGCGAAATGGGGGGAGCAACATGGTATACCGTTTACTGGCGATTGACATCGACGGAACCCTACTGCGAAGCAATTTCCGTATCGATAAAGAAACGAAAGAAGCCATTGATTATGTGCAGCAAAAAGGGGTCTATGTCACACTTGCTTCGGGAAGGAGCTTTCCATCCACACAAAAGATCGCAAAAGCACTAAAAATCGATAATTACCTCATCAGCCACAATGGCGGTTTCATTGCTTCATCTCTTGACGAACCGCTTCAAGAAAACCGGTTGTCTGTAGAGGATACCTACAGAATGGTAGATATTCTTGAGAACTACGAATGCCATATGAGAGTTGTACACGAGCGGTTTTCGATCGGAAATCAGCTGAAGCAGAAGAGCCAGCTTGTCGCAAAACTAACGCTAAGCACCGGTGATCCGTTATTCTATCCGGTATCTTTCACTGAGAACTTAGGAGACTACATTTTATCGCAAGAAGTATCACCGCCTAAGATGGATGTTCAATTCTTTGATGAAAAAGAATGCGAGTCGGCGATCAAGTACTTAAAAGAACACATGCCAGACTTTGAGTATTCTTCATCGTCAAAATGCAATTTGGAGATTACAGCGAAAAAAGTAACCAAAGGAAATGCACTGCGGTTCCTAGGTGAAAAGCTCGGGATCGCTCCTAATGAAATGGTAGCGATCGGTGACTCTTACAATGATATGGATATGATCGAGTTCGTTGGGCTAGGCGTAGCGATGGCGAATGCGCCAGAAGAAGTAAAGAAGAAAGCAAAGTGGATCACACGCACGAACGACCAGTTAGGTGTTCCTTACATGATAAAAGAAGTATTCCGAAAGCAAATGCGATTCCAGACCATGAAAAGATAACATGTTAATGAAAAAAGAGCCTTTATGGATGCTATTTGTCCGAGAAGGGCTCTTTTTCTGTTTGTAGGGGGAACACCTCCAGCCATATCCCACCCTACAAAACCCTGCATTTTCTGCAAAAAATATGACGAATTTAGTCGGAAACGTTTCATTTGTATTACATTTGTAGAAAATGAAAGGGTTTTCATGAATCGTGACGAATTATATTTACGTAAGATTCACTTTGTAAAGGGAGGATTCAAATGGAAAAAACAGTAGACTTACAATTAAAACCAAAGGTGGCCGAATTCCTTAACGGAACAAAAAAGCATTTTATTAATGGTGAATGGGTCGCCTCAGCAAGCGGAAAAACATTTGAAACATTAAACCCTTCGAATGGAGAAGTCCTTGCGGTAGTTTCTGAAGGTGGACCAGAGGACATCGATAAAGCAGTTAAAGCGGCTAGAGCAGCATTCGAAACAGGATATTGGTCGAAGATGCCTGCATCAAAGCGCAGTTACTTAATCTACAAACTCGCTGATTTAATGGAAGAAAATAAAGAAGAGTTAGCTCAGCTTGATACATTGGATAACGGGAAGCCGATCGGTGAAACGATGAACGCTGATGTTCCGTTAGCGATTGAGCATTTCCGTTACTATGCAGGGTGGGCGACAAAGATTGTTGGTCAAACGATTCCTGTTGCAGGAAGCTTCTTCAACTATACGCGCCATGAAGCACTAGGGGTAGTTGGTCAAATCATTCCTTGGAACTTCCCGTTATTAATGGCAGCTTGGAAGCTTGGTGCAGCACTTGCGACTGGATGTACAGTTGTATTAAAACCTGCTGAGCAAACACCACTTTCTGCATTATACCTTGCTAAATTAGCTAAAGAAGCTGGGTTCCCTGAAGGCGTACTGAACGTTGTAACCGGTGCTGGTGATACTGGGGCAGCTCTAGTTGACCATCCAAATGTGGACAAGATTGCATTTACTGGATCAACTGAAGTTGGTAAGCTGATCATGCGCAATGCTTCTAACTCATTGAAGCGTGTAACACTGGAGCTTGGTGGAAAGTCTCCGAACATCATCTTGCCGGATGCTGACATGAGCCGTGCGATTCCAGGAGCGTTAAGCGGAATCATGTTCAACCAAGGACAAGTTTGCTGTGCGGGATCACGTTTATATATCCAGAAGAAATCATTTGATAATGTAGTAGCTGACCTTGTGTCACATGCTAAAAAGATCAAGCAAGGACCTGGATTAGATCCTGATACTACAATGGGACCTCTTGTATCCGAAGAACAGCATAACCGTGTATTAGGATACATCCAAAAAGGAAAAGATGAGGGTGCTGAGCTCCTTTCTGGAGGATCTGTTCCTTTTGAGAAAGGTTATTTCGTAGAGCCTACGATTTTTGCTGATGTTGATGATAAGATGACCATCGCAAAAGAAGAAATCTTTGGACCAGTTGTCGCTGCAATGCCGTTTGATGATTTAGATGATGTTATCGCTCGTGCGAACGATTCTGAGTATGGACTTGCTGCAGGACTTTGGACAGAGAATTTAAAAACAGCTCACTATGTATCTAACAAACTGCGTGCAGGTACAGTTTGGGTGAACTGCTACAACGCATTTGATGCCGCATCGCCATTCGGAGGATATAAGCAATCCGGTATCGGCCGTGAGATGGGATCTTATGCTTTGGACAATTACACAGAAGTTAAGAGCGTGTGGGTTAACCTTAAATAAACAACATAGATATTACGGGGGTCAATACATTGATCGGACTATAGGAAAACCGGGTGCCATGATCCAGCACCCGGTTTTTCTTTTTTTGATATTTTGATTGAAGTGTAAGGTGTGAGACTCCAGCGGGACGAGCGGTCAGATAAGACCCTTCATGCGTATAGCGGCAATGGGCTCACCGCACGCCCCGCGGAAAGCGAAGCCACCTGGAACGGAAATTAACCACTTAAAGCATCACTTTTATAAAACGAAGACCTGTATCATCATAATCTAAACTTCGATAGAACTCATGGGTATCGGTCCTTTGTTTTCCACTGTTCAGCAAGATAGCCGTCGCTCCTTGTTCTTTTGCCCACTCTTCTCCATAGCGGACAAGCTGCTTGCCGATGCCGTTTCCTCTGAATTCTTCACTTACAACCAGAGCAGTAATTCTGGCGTAACAGCCATTCTTCTCAAAGTACAAACCTTTCATCAGGCCGATCATACCAATCACCTGATCGTTTATGCATGCCACAAAACAGGCATAAGCTTCGTTTGGAAGAAGAGTTTCTAATCGCTCCGTCATTTCTTCAGGAGTTGTCGGATATCCAAGCTCACCCATTAATAAAGATAGTTCGTAGCTGTCCTCATAACGTGTTTCTCGAATGATAACTTCACTCACTGTTTTTCCCCTCGTTTCCATGAGTTTCATTAGCGATGGAAAAGAAGTAGCTGTCCCTTTGGTGAAGTCAGACGATGCGTTTTTTCTTGCATGTTTAATTCAGCCAGACGGGCTTCTCCACGTTTTTTTGCTTCAGTGTCATTTGATGCTGTAATGGTTTCATCTAAGATCTTTTCGCCGTTCTTTTCGTAAGCAGTTAATGCATAGGTATTCATGAGAAGTCTAACTCCTTTCGTATCTAAAAAGTGATTTCAACATTCGCCGTTTTTTTCCTGCAAGATCTTAAATAAATTTAATGAAACCAATGATAAGGTTCCCCGTATTAGGTATAATATGGTATCTTTTACAGGGGGAGGGAAGTTGATGCTACAGATAAAAGGTGTTAGAAAACAATTTGGTACTTTTACAGCAGTCGAAGGACTGAATTTAGAAATTCCAAAAGGTGAGATTTTTGGCTTATTAGGTGCGAACGGTGCTGGTAAAACCACTACATTCCGAATGATTCTCGGATTATTAACGCCCACTCAAGGAACGATTACTTGGAATCAGAAGGAGATCTCTTATCAAACGAGTGATCTTGTCGGTTATTTACCCGAAGAGAGAGGACTTTATCCTAAACTTACCGTAAAGGAACAGCTGATCTATTTAGGGCAGCTTCGCGGAATGTCGCGTTCCCTTATTCAAGAACAAGCGGATAAATGGCTTAATCGTTTTGGTGCAGAGGAGTACTTGAACAAAAAAGTAGAATCACTATCTAAGGGGAATCAGCAGAAGATACAGTTTATCGCAGCCGTTATTCATCGTCCAGAACTATTAATCTTGGATGAGCCGTTCAGCGGACTAGATCCCGTAAACGTTGAACTACTAAAGAATGCAGTTCACGAATTGAAAAAAGAAGGAACGACGATCGTATTCTCCAGCCACAGAATGGAACACGTCGAGGAACTCTGTCAGCATTTATGTATCATGCATAGAGGGAAGTCGGTCGTACAGGGCAACTTAAAAGAGATTAAGAGATCGTTTGGAAAGAAGAATGTTTCTGTCAAAGCAGACTTTGATCTTACGTATTTAAAGGATACTAGTGGCGTGATCAGTCACCGCATGACAGCTGATGGTATTACGCTCCAAGTGGAAAGAGAAGAAGTTGCACACAGTTTGTTCAAAGCTGTTCAATCAAAAGGCTTTGTGAGAAAGTTTGAACTTGAGGAGCCCTCATTAAATGATATTTTCATTGAAAAGGTAGGTGTGGTTCATGAGTAAGTTTGTTACGGTCATGATGCATACATACCGGTCTAAGATAAAGTCGAAACCGTTCATCATCACAACTCTTATTACGATCGCTTTGTTATTCGTCGTAACGAACATGAATGAAATTACTAAACTATTCGGCGAAGACGATGCAGCGAAAGTAGGCGTGATCGATAAAACAGGAGATACATTACCTGCTCTTCAAGCACAGTTAAAGCAAGCCGGAGATGACGTGAAACTTGAAAGCTACAAGAAGTCTGAAAGTGAAGCGGAAAAAGCGGTCATTGATGGTAAGCTAGACGGTCTTCTAGTCTTGGAAAAAGATGCTTCAGGCATCGTGACAGGGAAATATAAAGCGGAAGACGTTACACAGCAGAGTCTGATCACCGATATAGAGAATGCCTTACAGCAGATTAAAAATAAGATGGCAGCAGAGACAATCGGATTAAATCAAGAACAGCTCGCAGCGATCTACCTCCCTGTATCGTTTGAAAAAGAATCTCTTTCATCAACGGCCAAAAGTGAAGAAGAAGCCGCACAAGTCTATATACTTGTTTACGTGGTTTTGTTTTTCATGTATATGACTGTTATGATGTACGGCAGTATGATTGCCGTTGAAGTAGCAACAGAAAAGTCTTCTAGGGTAATGGAAATCCTGATCTCATCTGTATCGCCTGTCAAGCAGATGTTTGGTAAGATCTTTGGGATCGTTCTGATCGCACTGACACAGCTTGTGTTATTTATAGCTGGGGGATTAGCAGCAGTAAAGCTGAACGAAAACCTGAGTGGAAGCGAAAGTATTATCCAAAAACTTAATCTCAACGAAATACCAATTTCATTAGTTGTTTATGCACTAGTATTCTTTATACTAGGATTCTTCCTTTATGCTACTCTCTTTGCTATGATGGGTTCTTTGATCAGCAGGGTAGAAGAGGTAAATAATCTAATGACGCCAGTGGTGATCGTGATCGTCGCTGCCTTCATGATTGCTATGTACGGCAGAGAAAATCCAGAATCAGTATTTGTAACAGCAGCTTCCTATTTCCCGCTGTTCACACCTATGCTCATGCTGCTTCGTGTTGGTATGCTTTCGCTGCCAGTGTGGGAAATAGCGCTAGGAATTGGTGTTCTGGTTGGTGCGATCGTTCTTTTTGCAATGATCGGCGCACGGGTTTACCGAGGAGGAGTTCTAATGTACGGAAATGCACCTTCCTTAAAATTGTTCAAACAAGCACTTCTATTATCAAAACAAGAAAAAAGAGATACTACTGAACTGTAATATGGAAAAAACTGACTCGAAAGGCTGAAATCTTACCTTTAGCGTCAGTTTTTTTTATTAAAAAAATTTGTTCTCAAAACAGAAACAACTATCTAATGAGCGAACGTGTTTTCGTATATATGTTAAAATGAGGGGAAGAATGGTAGAAAAAGAGGATGAGTAAAATGATAAAGTTTTTACATTGTGCAGACCTTCATTTAGATAGTCCGTTCAAGGGGCTTACCTCGTTGCCGGAAGGGATGCTGAAGCGTCTTGTTGAAAGCACCTTCTTGTCGTTCAATAGACTTGTTGATATCGCGATCAAGGAAAAAGTAGATTTTGTGATCATCGCTGGTGATCTCTATGATAGTGGTCAGCGGAGTTTGAAAGCCCAGTTTTTTCTGAAGAATTGTTTTGCAAAACTAGCGGCTAATCATATAGAAGTTTACATAGTTCACGGCAACCATGATCCATTGGATGGTCAGTGGGTTCAACTAGAGTGGCCGAAGAATGTTCACTTTTTCCAAGGGAAAGACATTCAGACCTATTATTATGAAAGGGAAGGGGAGAAAGTTGCTTGCCTTCACGGATTTAGTTATGAAACATCTGCTGTAACAGACAACCGAACGATTCATTTTCCAGAAAAGAAAGACGATCTGTATCACATCGGTATTTTACACGGACAAGCTGATGGATACAGCGGACACAGCCGCTATGCACCGTTTTTAATATCTGAGCTCTTGAAAAAGGGCTATGATTACTGGGCTCTTGGACATATTCATAAAAAAATGGACCTTCAGGTTGAACCGCCTGTTCGTTATTCCGGGAATATCCAGGGAAGACATAGCGGTGAAACAGGAGAAAAAGGCGGATATATCGTTACGCTTAACGGCAGTGAGGCTTCAAGTGTTTTTCATGCAACTTCCGATATAGAATGGCATGAAGCCATGGTTGAATGTGATACAGCTGAAAATCTGCAAGAAGTGATTACACGATGTGAAAAAATTAAAGATACATACAGAATTTTGTATAAAGGTATTTTTCTTACGATTCGATTAACCGGTGCTACTCCGCTTTATGAAGAACTGCTGGACGGCGTTTTCTTAGAGGACTTAGAGGAAATATTGAGGGAAGAAGATACAGAAGGCTCGTTCGTACATGTCGTTTCATTAAAAAATGATATTCTGCCCGTTACTCATGATGAGTTAGCGATTAAGCAATCTCCATTTTTTCAAGATATGATGAACGTCCTGCAAGACGAACGAGAGATTGAAAGGGCTTTGTCTGATTTGAAAATGCATCGAACAGCGAGAAAATTTCTTACACTTGATGAAAAAGATTGGGAAGATGTTAAGAAACAAGCCGAGCAGCTGTTATTAGCAGAACTGTACAAAGGATAGGTGAAATATGAAAATATTAGCTTTGCATATCTATCATTTTGGTGCATTAAAAGATTGTAAACTGACTTTGGATCGTTCAGGTTTTCAATTGCTCTTTGGTGAGAATGAAGCAGGGAAAACAACATTAATGGATTTTATAAAATGTATGCTTTTCGGTTTTCCTTTAAAGAACCAATCAAAGCGGCAGTATGACCCTAAAAATGGAAATCGTGCAGGCGGAAAGATGACAGTTGAACATCCGGAACTTGGAATATGGACGATCGAACGAGTTTCTGGGACAAAAGCTTCGGGGGACGTAACCATTTTTAATGAATCTGGCCAGCAAAAAGAGGAGCTTTTCTTAAGTCAATTACTAGATGGAATGGATCAGTCTTTGTTTACTGGTGCGTATTGTTTTGGTCTTGACGGGCTGCAGAAGCTTGATAAGTTAACGTCTGAAGAATTGGGAAACTTCTTGATGAGTACGGCAATCTCGGGTGATCGAGACCTGTTGGAAATTGAACAGACCTTTGAAAAGAAACAATCGGCTCTGTTTAAAAAAGCCGGAAAAAAGCCTGTTATTAACGAGAAGTTGGAGCATTTGAAGGGTGAAGCTCAATCCCTTCAAAAGCTTAAAGAAAAAAATGAAAACTATCAAATGATCGAAAACCAGAAAGAATCTCTTGAAACGAAAATAGAAGAGACGAGCCGAGATCTTGAACTTATTCAAAAAGAGTTAAGATCAATTAAACGATTGTTTGAGCTGCGTCCTGTTTTAGAGAAGTTTAAACAGCTGAATCACGAGCTTAAGTCATTCGGAACTACACAATTGACTTTTCCAGAGAACGGTATCCAGCGGTACGAGCAATGGCAAAAAGAAGTCTCACTCTTAAATGGAGAATTGCAGTATATCGAAGACCGTCTAGACAAAATAATCAATGATCAGCAAATGCTAGAAACAGATGAGCGTTTACTTTCTCATGAAAAAGAAATTAAACAATTGTTTAACCAAATCCCACAATATGAGCATTTACAAGAGCAGATCAACCAACTTAATAGCCAAATAGATGAGTGGCATGAGGAAGAAACTGGATTGTTTGATGCGATTGGAGAAACTTGGCATGAAAGAGAGCTAAAAGAGTTATCACTTTCATTATCTTCACTTCACGAGCACGAGGAACTACTAAAACAATATCATGCGATACTGGATAAAAAGAGAAGGTTAGAAGCTGATTTAGAAGATTCCAGAGTAAAACTTGAGAGTCTCGAAAAAGAGGAAGCCGAACGGAAAGCGTTGCTTCTACCAGATGAAGAACTGACTCGGTATGAACAAGAAAGAAACAAGAAGGATCAAACGAAAGCTTTTCCTGCATACGCTTGGATGCTGCCTGTTATTTCGGCGGTTGTTCTGATCTGGTCTGGGTGGTCGTCAAAAAACCAAGCAGTCATGTATGCTGGAATTCTGCTCCTTCTCCTAGCGGGAGGTCTTGCAATCTTCACCGGTAAGAAAAGAGCTGTTCCACAAGGAGATAAACTGATTACGAATCAGCGGTATCTTGAGGACGAGGAAAATCGCAAGCTTTGGATTCAGCTAACAGCGGCACTTCAGCATGAGTATAAGGTGTATTTGCAAATCGCAAAACAGCTGGATTATTTAGAGGTAGAAGAAGCAAAAGTGTATGACAGAGCAGAAGCCTGGGCTGAACAGTGCGGATATGATGGTGATAAAGAAAAGCTGAAGGTATCAGGCTATATGAATAGTCTCATGAAAATAAAAGAAGTGATGAAACAAAAAGAAAATACGATCAAGAAACGGGAGAATACAAAGGCCGAACTCTCACGTTTAAATCATGCCGCTGAAAAACTTGCACTTCACTTAGAAATAGAAGCTGGTAGAGACTTCTCACAGCTGATTGAAACGATGCATGAAAAACTAGAAACACAGGTGCAAAACAAAACGGAAAGAGAACATTTAAGAAAAAGCTATAGAGAGCTCACAGAACGAAAAGACGCTTTATCCAAACAGATTGATAGTATTTACGATCGAATAGCTGAATTATGGGATGAAGCAGGTGTTGATACAGAAGAAGCTTATTATGAAGCAGGCAGAAAAGCGGATGCGTTCATAAAAGTATCAAATGAATTTGGTGCACTAAATAATCAGTTGCTTTCGCTTGGATTTGACCCCAACGACATTCAAACGATGGCTGAAAAGATGACAGAGAAATACGAGGAAACGGTCCAGCTTTTTGAGGAGCTTGAAAGAAAAGAAGAACGTCATAAAAATGAACACACCGCTGCTACAGAAGAGAAAGCAAAACTACTTTGGCAAATGAAGAATCTTTTAGAAGATGGTTCGTACTCAGAGCATTTACATCGGTACGAACTGCTAAAGGATGAATGGAATCTTCTTGTTAAGAAATGGGCTTCCATGCGTCTTGCTCAACATGCTTTACAGAAGGTGAAGGAAGATTACCAGAAAACGAAGCTGCCAGCAGTTTTAGAGACTTCGAGTGTTTATTTTAGTAAAATAACAGAAGGTGAATATCAATCTATCATATTTACAGATGCCAATGAGCTAATCGTTTTAAAGGCAGATGGGACGCGCTTTTATCCACATGAGTTGAGCAGGGGAACCGCAGAGCAGGTTTATTTAGCAATCAGACTGGCTGTTGCAGCCAATGCGGGTCCTGATGAATTCCCGATTTTTATGGATGATATCGCGGTGAATTTCGATCAAAACCGAACACGTCGTACGCTGTCATTGATTCAAGAGATCGCACGTGACAGACAGGTTCTATTTTTTACTTGTCACGCGCATTTAGAAGTGCTTGTACCAAATGTACCGTTTATCCACTGGCCGGACCGTTCGGTTTTGGCTGAAAAATAAATGCTACTTTTTGAAGCAACCTTGAGCGAAAATGGACTCCTTATAACTAGCAAAAATAATTGGAGGAGGGGAAATGCCCATGTCAAATGAGTATACGATCTACTTAGTAGAGGATGAGCAAGATCTTTCACATGTCTTAAAAGCTTATATGGAAAAAGAAGGATGGAATGTGTCTGTTTTTCATAATGGAGAAGAAGCATTAGAGAAGTCAGAAGGATCCCCTCCACATCTTTGGATACTAGATATCATGCTTCCGGGGATGGACGGCTATGAAATGATCAAAGATATTAAAAAGAATTCGGATATACCCGTGATTTTCATTTCTGCAAGAGATCAGGACCTTGACCGAATTGTGGGTCTTGAGCTGGGAAGTGATGATTATCTCGCGAAACCTTTCATGCCAAGAGAGCTTGTGATCCGCGTCAAGAAACTATTAACAAGAGTTTATGAAACAGGCAACAGAATGCCGCAGATCATTGAGATTACAGGGTATACGATCGATCCGATCTCAAGAAAAATTACTCGGGACGGAGACATCATCAATTTAACCGGTAAAGAAATAGACGTCTTGCTTTATTTAATCGAGAACAAGGGTAAATCCCGAAAAAGAGAAGAAATCCTGGAATATGTTTGGGGAGATGACTACTTTGGATCTGAACGTGCTGTAGATGATGTGATCAGACGTGTGCGCAAAAAGATGCCGCGGCTGAACTTAGAGACCGTCTATGGTGCTGGATACAGGATCATCCCGTCATGATTCGGCTAAATCTTACGCAGCGCATTTGGCTTTCGTTCGGGCTTCTTCTGTTTACGATCGGCCTATTGACAGCCATTATTTATCCACTGTCCATTAAGGATACACTGACAGAAGAAACATACAGAATTATTGAAAATGAACAAGAGAGAGTGCGTGATCCACAAAGGCAGTTTCCTCAAAAAGGGGAATCTTCGGTTGATTTTATCGAAAGGCGAAATGCAGAACGGTCTGTCGGTCATTTCTTAATCATCGATCAGTATGCCAACTCTCAAGGGGATCCTGTTCCTGAAGAAGTATTAGTGGAGATGGCGGAAAAGGCGTATGAACAAAAAGAGAATAAAGGCAGATATGAGTTAACGTATGAAGATGCGACTCTCTTTTATGTAATCTCTAAAGGAACGATGAACACGAAGGGAGAAGCAGTCTATCTAATCTCATATATGTGGGATTCCTACCGGGATCAGATGGTTAATAGACTGTGGCTGAGACTTGTTTTGATCTTGCTATTTACAGGGATCTTTTCCATTATTCCAGCGATCTGGCTGGCACGATATCTTCGCTCACCGCTGACCATTTTAGGAAAGCGTTTTGAGCAAATCGCAAAAAGGAACTGGCAAGAACCCTTTCATTGGAAAGGGGATGACGAGTTCTATGTCCTTTCAAAACAATTTGAGGAGATGAGGCAAAACCTCCTGAGGCATGATCATGCCCAAAAGACATTTATTCAGCACGCCTCTCATGAACTGAAAACACCGATCATGACGATCAAAAGCTATGCCCAGTCTGTTAAAGATGGCATCATGCCAAAAGAGACGACTGAAGGCATGATGGATGTAATCTTAAAAGAGACACAGCGAATGGAAAAGCGTGTTCAAAACATGCTGTACTATACAAAGCTCGATGCGATGAAGCTAGATGTTATATCAAAAGAGACCTTTGAGTTCGGTGATCTGGCTGAAGATATCGTTGAACGTTTCAGATATCAGCGTGAGGATATTAACTTCGAGATCACAGGTAACCATTATAAAATTAACGGCGATCATGAACAATGGAGCATCCTTCTCGATAATCTTGTTCAAAACGCACTCCGTTATGCGAGTGAGACGATACGATTATCAGCTTTCCATAAAGGCAGCTACTTCATTGTCGAAGTTTTTAATGATGGTGAGCAGCTGACAGACGTAACAGGAGAAGAGATTTTTCAACCGTTCCGAAAAGGAAACAAAGGACAGTTTGGCCTTGGGCTCGCTATTGTTAAACGGATTGCTGAGCTGCACGGAGGCAAAGCAACCGCACACAATACGAACAATGGTGTAGCTTTTCAGATTAAACTACCTCTAGAGGACAAGCACAAAGAAGAATAATCATCTATCATGACAACGTTTTGAAAGTTTGAGCGAAAGTTGGTCTATCTTGAACGATCATAGAACAACCAAAAGAACACGTACCGTAAAAATTAGCGGATATGCTATACTTATATCAAAGAAAGGCGGGGTGGAATATGAAAAAAGGACTAGCTTTTTATAAGGTAGGAGAAATGGTAGACGGGTTTTTTCTCGTTAAATCATCTGTAAGAGGAACTGCCAGTAACGGAAAGCCATTTTTAACGTTGATCCTCCAAGATCAGTCTGGAGATGTAGAAGCAAAATTGTGGGACAGCTCACCTGAGGATGAGGAGCTTTATGCAGCGCAAGCCATTGTGAAGCTTTCAGGCGAAATGAGCAACTACAGAGGGAAAATGCAGCTTAAGCTAAAAGCAATCCGCCCTGCAACGGAACTTGACGGCGTAAAGATAAGCGATTTTCTTGAAACCGCCCCACTTACACAAGAAGCAATGGTAGAGACGATCACACAATACATATTTGAGATGAAAAATCCGAATATCCAACGAATTACGAGACATCTGCTTAAGAAATATCAAACGGATTTCTTGGAATATCCGGCAGCTGTTAAGAATCATCATGAATTCGTTTCAGGACTCGCTTATCATGTTGTATCCATGCTTAATGTGGCTAAAGCGTTCAGCAACCTATACCCTTCCTTAGATACCGATCTTCTGTATGCAGGAATCATTCTGCATGACCTTGGAAAAGTGATCGAATTGTCTGGACCGGTTGCAGCGACTTATACGTTAGAAGGTAAGTTACTAGGTCATATTTCAATCATGGTAAATGAGATTGGAATGGCGGCAAAAGAGTTAGAGATTGAAGGTGAGGAAGTAACAGTCCTTCAGCATCTCGTGCTCAGTCACCATAGTAAGCCAGAGTGGGGTAGTCCGAAACAGCCGTTGATCAGAGAAGCAGAGATCCTTCATATGATCGATAATTTTGACGCAAGAATGAACATGATGGATCGAGCGCTTGAAAAGGTACAGCCAGGAGAGTTTACAGAGAAGCAGTTTGCCTTAGAAAACCGTTCCCTGTATAAACCTCTTTTCCAAGCAGAATTTGCCAAAAATTAACCTTCAAAAAAGATTGTGAAAAGTTTGAAATTATGTTAGATTTGGAATTGGAAATATAAAACAACGATCAGGAGGCAATGACTCATGAAAAGCATTGTTCAAATTAAGGCAGGAAAGCAAGGCTAAATAACGACCCATCCTCATTTGAGGAAAGGCTTATTTTGCTATGCATTCTACCTTCTTTTGAGCGATCTTTCTTGTGTCATCTTCAGCCTTTTATAAAAAGTCTGTGGTATGCACATGCAAAAGGTGCTTATTCATGGGCTTTTTTCTGTTTTTAGTCGGAATCCCATTTATTCCATAGCGGTCAAAAGACAGGTGAAAATTGATAAAGGTTTGGCATTTACATTACAAGAAAAGAGTGAGCAACATGAAATGGAAAGATTGGGATACTAACATTAAAGTACGTTTAATCGGAGAGTTTTTTGTAAATCTATTATTCTGGATGTTCTTCCCGTTTATGGCGATCTATTTTTCAGATGAGCTGGGAAAACAAACTGCTGGTATCTTGCTTGTACTCTCACAGGTAATTGGGGTGATCACGAACCTGGTCGGCGGCTATTGTGCAGACAGGTTTGGGCGCAAAAAGATGATGGTTATTGCAGCATGGGGGCAAGCTGCCTCGTTCGTGTTCTTCGTATTGGCTAACTCGCCATGGTTGGATTCCCCTGTTTTAACGTTCATCGCTTTTTCAGCATTAGGCCTCTTTGGCTCTTTGTATTGGCCAGCGAGTCATGCCATGATTGCTGATGTAGTAGAAGAGAAGCATCGTTCACAAGTTTTTGCTGTATTCTACACATCCATCAACATATCTGTGGTATTCGGACCGGTCTTAGGAAGTATATTCTTTTTTTCTTATCGCTTTGAATTGCTTCTTGCCTGTTTAATAGGAAGCATTATCTTGGCATGTGTTCTAGCAAAATTCGTTAAAGAAACGGTACCGGTTAAAAAAGAAATTTTGGAGCAAGTAGGATCCGATAAAAAATGGCATGAAGCCGTTTGGGAACAAATGAAGGACTATAGAGTGATAGCTAGTGACAAGTTATTTTTACTTTTCATTCTAGCGGGAATCCTTGTCGCTCAAACATTCATGCAGATGGACCTATTATTGGCTGTCTATCTAACGGAGAAAGTTCCCGAACAAACGCTTATTGCAATTGGAAACTGGGATCTTCAATTAACGGGCGAAAAAGTTTTCGGCTATTTAATCTCTCTAAACGGATTAATGGTTGCCCTTTGTACGGTTTGGATGGCCAAATGGATGAATCGTTTTAAAGAAGGAAGGGTTTTTATTCTTTCTTCGATTCTTTACGGTATATCGATGCTTGTGTTCGGCGGGACGACTATGATGTGGGTGTTGTTTGCAGCGATGGTGATTTTTACGACGGCTGAACTGATGGTCGTAGGGATTCAGGAAAGCTTTATTTCGAAGCTGGCACCTGAGAATATGAGAGGACAATACTTTGCGGCAGCGGGTCTTCGTTTTTCAATCGGACGTACGATAGCGCCCATCTCTATTCCATTAACGATGTGGATCGGCTTCGAAAACACGTTTTACTTACTCTTTATTCTAGCGATAGCAGCTGCAGGAATCTACTACGTGATGTTCCGGGCATTTGATAGAAAAGCAAAAACACGTTCAAACGCTGAAACAAAAGCAAAACCTGCACTTTCGTGACATATCTGATCAGACTCCCTCATAGATTATAGTAAAAGCTTGTCTAACAAAAGGGGGAGTTTATCGATGAAAGGATATGCTGCTTTATTTTTTGGTGCGATACTCATTGCTGCATTTGTGCTGAAAGAATACTCAGCAGGGGTAAGTGCGTTCTTTGTAATGACTCCATGGTGGATGTATTTTGTATTATGCGGCATTATTTATAGCGGTTATAAGGCTACGACTCTTTTCCAGGAAGAACGAACCATCGAACAAAAATTGATCGAGGAAGAAGGAAAGGTGTACATGAAACGCTTGGAGTTGGCGAGAGCCCATGAGGAAGCAAAGGAAATGAATGAGCAATTTAACATGATGTCAAGTGATAGTGAACATGAACCAGAGCAGAAAGCGTCTGGTGAATAAGGAAATAGGGGCTGACTCAAAAGTATAAAAACGTTTGAGTTCAGGTCCCTTTTTTTATATATAGCAAGTTAAAAAGGATGTTTTGATGAACCAAAACCAGATGAAATCAGATGAGGCATTCACTTTTTAAGGTCCCAAGCAAAAATAACCACCTATCAAGCTGTTTTTAGTGCTGAGTAAGGGTTGTATGAGTAAGTCTGCGCGAAACTCACCCTTTCTGCGCGAAAAGCAAATCATCTTGCGCGAACGTGTAACAGAATAAAAAAACACGTACCGTAAATGCCTTTAAAAACTCTTTTGATCCAATTTAAAAGAGACTGAAATTAGTCAGCCCCCTATATAATGACAAAGAAAAACCAGGCCACTGATTAGAGACCTGGTTTATCGAAATTATTGCTGTTGTTGCGGCATCTGTGGTTGCTGCGGTTGTTCAGCCTTCTTTTCGATCTTTTCTTTTAATTTTTTATCTTTAATCTTAACGTCAGCTTTTTTGCGAAGCTTCTCTAAGATTTCTGTTATTGGTTTCGCTTTTTGCTGTTTTAATTCTTGTTCAACTTGTTCTTTTTTGTCTTCGAACTTGTTTTCACGCTTGTCCGTTACTTTGATGATGTGAACACCATAGTCAGATTTAACAAGATCACTTGTTTCACCTTTATCAAGAGTGAACGCTACTTTTTCAAATTCAGGAACCATAGCACCTTTACCGAAGAAGCCTAGGTCTCCACCTTTTGATTTAGAACCAGGGTCTTTAGAGTATTCTTCTGCTAATTTAGCAAAATCTCCGCCCTCTTTAAGTTTCTTCTGTACTTCTTTAGCTGTTTTTTCATCGTCAACTAAGATGTGGCTAGCTTTTACTTCTGTTTTGTACTTTTCTTCGAATACTTTCTTCATTTCATCTTCAGAAACCTTAACGCCTTCTGTTGCTGCTTTTTCATTTAAAAGCATAGACTTAACGCGTTCTTTTAGCTGTTTCTCATCCGATAAACCGTTTTGTTCAAGCGCTTGTTTGAAAGCTTCTTCTCCGCCAAGCTCTTCTTTGATCTTGTCGATTTCTTTATCGATCTCTTTGTCGGTAACTTTATATTTATCCTCAAGTACCATTTCATCGATCATCTGGTTTAGTACTTGATCACCATATTGCTCTTTCATTTTATTGTAAAACTGTTCTTTAGTGATATCTCCAGCTTTAGATTCAACAATTGCTTCTGAGTCAGCACCAGCGTTATTACAAGCGGATAGAGAAATAAGTCCCGCTGTGAGCCCTAAAGATAACATCCATTTTTTCATTTTCAAACACTCCTACTGTGAAGTAATAATTTAACAACTCTAACTATAGCATAAACGTTGTGCGTATTCCTATTCAATAAATGAAATATGAGAAAATTTACACATTATATATTGTCTGTTTTAGCGTAAATTAATGAATTTTCCTAAAAAAATTTTAAAACCCGGGACATTCGTCTAATCAAAACAGGGCGCATCACTATATGATATGGAGAAAGAAAAGGGAGGTATGATGATGAGTTACGGTTATGGTTATGGTCACGGGTGTGGGGGAGGATTTACAGTCATTATTGTTTTATTTATCCTTCTCATCATTATAGGAGCATCTCACTGTAAATGATGAAGGTAGAAATTTCAGCCTATGAGGGCAGATGCCTATGCGTGTCTTACTCATGATGCATAGGATAGTGTACAGACTGATGAAGGAGGTGGCAACATGGGCTACGGACATGGAAGAGGCTTCGCCTTAATTGTAGTGTTGTTTATCTTATTGATTATCGTAGGTGCTGCTTGTTTCTGCTAATTTAAGAACTAATCTTGCAGTCTTTTCATTTTGAAAAGGATGTGTAGATTGAACGAAGTAAGCAGATTTGTTAGTGTTTATTAAAACTACTCTTGATCAATTAGGTGCAGCAATATGTATGTTAAGGTTAAACAAGGGGGAATGCAGTACTGGTTCCCCCTTTATTATTTGCATGATCAGAAGGATTGAAAATAACAGCCAGCAAAGATTTCTTTAAAAAACGTTTGAAATGTAAGAAGAAATGAGAAGAATAGTGATAGAAACATTGATTGTGCGATAAACCGAATCTTCCTGTTTTGTGGACAAGTTCTTTTTATCACAGAGCTTGTATGTGAGTGCGTTAAATACATATAAAAATACAGGTGCTAAAAAAACAAATAAATAGCCAGCCATTCTAAAACCTCCAACATGAACTACTTGTTTAACTTTACCAAAATATGAGGAATATGAATAGGAAAAATACTTTCAACAAGGGGAGAGAAGATGCGTAATAAATGGAAAGCAGCATTCTTTATATTATTATTAATCATCATAGCCATTCCTGCGACGGTTATCATTTTACTTTTTACAGATCCAAAAAACGGTCATTTGAATAGAAGTTCACTAGATTCAGATATTCGTCCTAATCAAAAATTATTAAGCATACATACAGAAAAAGAACAGGTGGAAGATTTGCTGAATAAAGAGCTGAAGAAAAAAGCTCCTAATGTAAATGTGTATGTTAATCTTCGGGATGAAGCGGTGCTGAATGGGTCGTTTGTGGCTTTTAATCGAGAACTTCCTTATCAAGTTACCTTCGAGCCTGAAGTTCTGGACAATGGGGACCTGTTGTTAAACGAAAAAGATATACAAGTTGGCCGTCTTCCTTTACCTGGGGAAGAGGTATTTAAACTGATTAAGAATACGGTAAAGTTTCCAGAATGGGTAGATGTATATCCTGCAGATGAAAGCATCTTGATGAGGATAACGGACATGCCTACTAAACCGGGCTATGCAGTTAAAGCAGAGGAGTTTGATTTAAAGAAGAACTCTATTCAGTTAGGCGTATATACGAAATAAAAGTAAGAGACACTCTGGTTCACAATTATAGCGGGCCAGAGTGTTTTTGTGTTGCTTGCATGGGGGGATTTCAGTTCTTAGCACTCGTTTTTTGCATCTGTAACCTTGTCTTTATTCAATCAAATAGCGATTTATTAGAAAATTTAAAACCATATCCAAATGGGGAAAGTTGGATTATAATATAGACAGAGTATGACTAGAAAGCAGGGTATGTATGGAGACGGTTGAAGAGAGGCTTGAACGATTGGAATTTTATAATATGCTAACGATCGAAAGTGTCGATCTTACTTCTTATCCATTCTTCAGACTCGTCATGGAAAAAAAGCTCACCGAAACAGAAGTGAATGATATCATTCAGCTTTGCGATGAGCTTGAAAAAATATTTTTTATGCAAAAAGAAGCAGGTTTTGTTCATTACACACACTTGCTGATTCATTTTGCTGGTATGTTGACACCAAAGCTTAGTCCTCGAGAAACGATCCTGGCATTACTGAATCAGGAAAAATTTGTTTCCTTAATGGAAAAGCTCTATGAACTTTCTCTTCGTTATGAATGAGAAGAAGCGATTTCTTCAGCTGCGATAACAGGAGCAGCGGCTTGCTCTTCGATCGTTGCTTCGATTTTTTCCTCCAGCTTGTTAAAGATAGACATGAAGTCTTCACCGTATAGATTACGGATGATCGACATCAGCTCAGGGAACTCTGGGAATTTCCCGAAAAGTTCTTTAATCGGCATTGATGCGCTGAATACACCGAATTTTGCTGGATCATATGTATTTAACGTTTGTAATAAAAGTTCTTCACCTTTATCCGTTAAGCAGATGTATGTGTTTCGTTTGTCGTCTTCCTTTTTAGAAAATGTAAGATAGCCTTGTTCTTCAAGTTTCTTTGAAAAATTAAAGGCAGTTGATACATGCATTACACCGAATTTCGCGATATCTGAAATGGACGCACCTTCCAGATGATGAGCAATCCAAAGGATATGGTGTTCGTTAATGTTTAATCCATAATCTTTAATCCAGTTTTGCCAGTCTTTTTCTACACTCTTCCATAGTGCTTTACTAATTTGAGAAAGTTTGTGACTATAGATCATGGCCTCTTGAAAACTATATAATTGATCTTTGTTCATTTTTAAAATGCCCCTCCATCTTATAAAACACATCCTATCCCTCATTATGCCAGTATTTCCTATAATAAGAAAGTAAAAATTTTCAATTTCTGCTTATTATTTAGTAAATTTGAATTATAACTTTTAGCAGATATAGTGATAAAGATAGAGAATCTATAAGTTTGATATCTCATCAAAAAAATTCCCCACTGTGGGAGAATTTTTTTGCTGTTTATTTTGTTTCCTGCTCTACTTCATCCATGGTTTCGATCGTAGAAGCGGCTGTTTCTTGCATCGCTTCCTCTTTTGCTCGATTGGTAAATTTAATCTTTGCTCTGAGCTGAATACCGTCGCGTTTGATGCTGGAGAATGTAGATTTCATTTTATCCATATTTTCTTTCAGATCTTTTCTTACCTCTTTACCTGCTTTAGGCGTTGAAAGTAAAGTAGCTGCTGCTGTCACTACCGTTCCTAATGCGAAACCTACTACCATGGATTTTGATTTAGACATCTTAAAATTCCTCCTCATTCTTTTATTATCTAATAAATTCGTGAATATCTCTTATTATCCTATGAAAAATAATGACGAATATAAAAATATTTCCCGATAGATTTCGGCATGTTTGGACATGTATACGATTTAGAAAGTTGTCTGTCAATTTGGATAAAACCCTAGAGTGGAGAGGTATTAGTTTGCTTTTTATCGTTTTAATAATAGTTACGGTGTATCTCACTGTTTGTCTGATTTAGCAGATTGTTGACAACCTTTGGCGATAAGAAAATAAAAAATTTAAAAAGGGGATTCGATATAATATTTGACGAAGAATATAAAAAGAGGGTATACATATAAAAAACGGCCAGGAGGGGAATGGGTTTGAAGCAAAATACGATCGGCAATTATTTTAATAAGATGAAAGAAAAGGCGAACGCTGTTTTAGAAAGTTCGACTCAAACCGGTGAGCTTGTTACAAAAGCCGAAAACAAAACATCTCAATCAGATAAGCAAGGCTTAAAGGATTTAGGGGCACAAGTGAAAGCCCTCGTACGATTAGTGAGGTCTTATAAAAAAGGGGAGTACCGGAACGTCTCTGCCAAATCAATGGTTCTTATCGTTGCCGGCCTTCTCTATTTTGTCAGTCCGATTGATGCTGTTCCTGATTTCTTAATCGGAGTAGGATTACTGGATGATGCTACAGTTTTGGCGTTTTTGTTTAGAACCTTATCCGGTGAAATCTCAGCTTTCCAAACGTGGGAAGAGACAGAAAAGACGGAAGAAGATCAATATATAAAGCCAGCTCCTTAAAAGGAACTGGCTTTTTTAATTGATGATTATGCAGTTAAGCTTGATCGTTTTGAGAATCGGTTTGCGACTGGAAAAATAAAAAACATGATCAGTCCGCTAATAATGCTGGTTGGAAAAACAATCATTCCAATAAAGCTGAACAATGATCCTGGTAGACCAGCGACCATCATGGCTACGAGAAGGAATAACGTTCCGCTGACAATCGTTCCAATAACCGTTAACACCACAACATTGATAGTATTTACTTTCACTTTACGAGCTAATAAAAACATTCCTAAGAATAAAAAAGCTGTTATTGGCTTTTCTACGATATTTGCGATCTGTCCACCAGCCATTCCGGTTGTCAGGGCTGAAATAACACCTGCAGCCATACTCGCTATTAAAACATTTTGCTTAGTCGGTGCAAGCATGATGGCTAAAAACATCATGACCAGAAGCAAGTCTGGTTTCATTCCAAAGAATAATGGCGGTACAACGGTGTGAAAGACATACCCTAATGCAATAAGTACGGATGTTAACGCTAATGATTTTGTTTTCATTTCTCATCTCTCCTCAGCTATTCTTTTAGCCTTAATTCTTTCCAATAGTGCCCTCATGGCCTATTGCGAAAGTACCTCTACTGTACCAAAGTTATTAATAATTTGAAAGGTGCGAACTTTACTTACCGTATTTTTCCTGAAAGTTATGCATGAAATCGGCAAGTTTCTCGCATGATTTTTTAGATACAGCGTTATAGATGGATGCTCTAAATCCACCGACTGAACGATGACCTTTTAATCCAAAGATGCCGTTTTCTTCGCTTTCTTTTATAAAGGTCTTTTCAAGTTCGGAATTCTCTAAAGTGAACGTAACGTTCATATGTGACCGTGACTCTGGTGTGGCATAGCCATTATAAAAACCGCTGCTGTCGATCGCCTGGTAAATGATATCTGCTTTCTTTCTGTTTCTTGTTTCCATCTCTTTAACACCGCCCTGTTCATCGATCCATTGAAGAACAAGGTTAAGAAGGTAAATCGAGTAGGTAGGGGGCGTGTTATAAAGTGAACGGCTTTTTGCATGTACATGATAAGACAAGATCGAAGGGAGCGACTCATCTTCTTTTAGAAGATCTTTCCGAATGATAACAGCTGTTACACCTGCTGGTCCCAGATTTTTTTGGGCTCCTGCATAGATCAGAGCATAGTTTGATACATCAAAGGGCTTACTCATGATGTCACTCGACATGTCGGCAACAAGAGTCGGATGAGAAAATGCATTTAAGTCCGGCCACTGAGTCCCATATATCGTGTTGTTGGAAGTAATGTGCAGATAAGCGTCTTGATCACCTGCTTGATAATCGACTTCTGGGAGTGATCGATAATCTGTTTCTTTCCCTGATACGACTGCTTCAGCCGAACCGATTTTAGTCGCTTCTTTAAACGCTTTTTCTGACCATGATCCCGTTAAAACATATTTAGCTGTTTTACCGGAACCGAGTAAATTCATAGGGAGCATGGCGAATTGAAGGCTTGCACCACCTTGTAAAAACAAAACATCATGTGTTTCAGGAATGTCCAATAACTTCCGCATAAGCGTTTTAGCCTGCTCATGAATCTCTTCATAAGTTGCTCCTCTGTGGCTGTGTTCCATGATGTTCAATCCTGTTTCTTTAAAGTCATCCCACTCTGACTTAGCACGTTTCATAACCTCTTTTGGCAGAGTAGTTGGTCCTGCTTGAAAAAAGATGCGTTCCATTTCTTCTCTTCTCCTCCTCTGATGTCTGTTGCTGGAATATGAAAAAACTGCCTCAACAAAGACAGGCAGTTTTTACTATGTAGTGTTAGTTCTTGACGTTAACTTTAATGGATTGAGCGATCTCAGCCATTTCACCGGCAGGAAGCTCCTGTGTTTTCCACACAGCACCGAAACCGTCGCCAGAACCGTATCGCGGAATAAAGTGTATATGATAGTGGAAGACAGACTGACCCGCAGCTTCTCCGTTGTTATTTAACAAGTTCAAACCGATGGGATTGAACGTTTGTTTAATGCTTGAAGCAATTTTAGGAACAGCAGAAAAAAGCTTGGCTGCTGTTTCTTCAGACAGCTCAAAAACATCCTTTGAATGCTCTTTTGGAATGATCAGTGTATGTCCTTTGGTTACCTGACTGATGTCTAAAAAAGCAAGAACATTCTCATCTTCATACACTTTGTAAGAAGGAATATCACCTTTTACAATTTTACAAAAAATGCAGTTTGAATCGTGGGACAAAGAGCTCACCTCATTTTTTTTACTTATCATAACACACATTACCGATGAGACAAATAAAGCAATTCATGAAAATCTGAATCTTCAATCTACGTATAAACAATTATCAAAATAAAATAAAGAAGGAGAGTCCTATAGAATAGAACTCTCCTCCTTATAGAGGTTAGAGAAGAAAGGAGAACATGAAAACAAAGCAAAAGATTTTTTAGCCATGCACCTCTACTTTAAGAATCTGTATTGCTCTAGCACTGAATAGTCCAAGAGAACCATCTCCTTAAAATGAAAAGCATTGAACTTAAAAATCAACCGTTGCATCCTTCTCCTTGAAGAAGGGGGGATACCTTCTTCAATAATTATTTTGTCCATACTGTCTCACTTGTTATACATATAAAATTGGAAAAAAGGGCTTGAATTAAGCTATTATAAGGAAAGAAAGACAAGAGGAGGGTCCTCCGTGAAAAGAAGACAATTAGTCATGACGATGGTTCTCGTTTCAAGTGTTCTTATGTCAGGATGCGGGAAAGAGAAAGAAGAAGAGCATCAGAACCATCAAGAACATTCAAAGCAAGTACATAAGGAAAGTGCACATGAAGAGCATCTTCCGAATGGTGATATTCAACAAGTAACAGCTTCTGCTGATGTTATGCCTGACTTTTTAGGTAATCAGCCTGAAAATATTTCAACGATCTATGCAGCTGTTCCAAAGTTTAAAGAACTCCTCGAATCCATGCCATGTTATTGCGGTTGCGGTGATTCTGCTGGACATAAAAACAACTATGATTGCTTTGTCGCTGATAATAAAGAAGACGGAAAGGTCCTATGGGATGACCATGGAACAAAATGCGGCACGTGTCTTGAGATTGCAGCAATCAGTATGAGTGAATCCATAGAAGGCAAGAGTGATTCTGAGATTCGAAAGATGATTGATGAGAAATACAAAGAAGGTTATGCAGAGCCTACACAGACACCATTGCCTGCTTTATAAAGGGTAAAACAAAAAATATGGTAAATAATAGTAAGGAGACAACGAAAAAAGGAGGGTAAAAAATGAAACCTATCCTAGAGGTGAATGACTTAACGGGCGGATATATGCCGAACCAGCCAGTGATCCATAATGTTAATTTTTCAATAAAAGAAAGTGAGATTGTCGGATTGATCGGATTAAACGGAGCTGGAAAAAGTACGACGATCAAACATATCCTCGGATTGATGGAACCGATGTCGGGCAGTTCGAAAATACTAGACCAGACCTTCAGGGAAGAACCTGAAAATTATCGCAGCCAATTTACATATATTCCGGAGATGCCGATTCTGTATGAAGAATTAACGTTATGGGAGCATCTTGAATTAACAGCGATGGCTTATGGTCTCGAGGAACAAACTTTCTTAACAAGAGTAAGGCCACTACTTAAAGAGTTCCGAATGGATAATAAGATTAAATGGTTTCCGAATCAATTCTCCAAAGGGATGAAGCAAAAGGTAATGATACTTTGCGCCTTATTAGTGGAGCCGAAACTATACATTGTAGACGAGCCGTTCGTAGGACTGGACCCATTAGGGATTCAATCTTTCCTTGAATATATGGTCACGTTTAAAAATAGCGGTGCAGGCGTTTTAATGTCTACACATATTCTATCTACGGCTGAGAGGTACTGTGACCGATTCTTGATCATGCATGAAGGCAGACTAGTGTTGAGCGGTACATTAGAGGAATTAAGGGAAAGAAGCGGATTGACTGATGCTACCCTTGATGAGATCTACCTTTATGTGGCCAGGGGTAATGTAACATGATCGATGTAAAAAAATTATGGCGCAAACGACGCAACGCCCATTTAACTCAAATGCTTAAATATTTTAGTTTAATGGCAAACAGCGGACTTATTGTTTCATTATATTTACTCATCATTGTGGGAAGTATTTATTACGCAAAGCTTCTGAAAGCATTGCCGGAGAATTTTCCTGCTGTACTTCTTTTAACAGTGCTGTTTTCATTATTGCTAACGAAAAGCGCCATCCGGACTTTAATAAAAGAGGGAGACCTTGTTTTCTTATTGCCTGTTGAATCAGGAATGAAGCATTATTTTTCAAAGAGTTTATCTTCTGCGATCGCGAGCGGTTCGTTTGTAACGCTTCTCATCTTTACTTTGACATGGCCGATTGTTCAAGTGTTCATTACCGATGGGTGGGAGATGTATGTTTCATTTGCTTTCTTCTTAATCGTTGCGAAAGCTTTTAATCTATATGTCGGATGGGAAGAAAGAAGACTCCCTTATAAAAGCCATCAACTGAACTATAAGATCATGAGATATATCGTGAACTTTGTTTATGTTTATCTTCTATTTGAAGAAGCATATGTCTTTTTAATTGCCATGTTTGCCATCATGTATGTGTTAAAGAACTTTGTGTTCGGCGTTTTTAAAAAGATGCACGGTTATCAATGGGAAATGCTTTTAGAGGAAGAACAGACACTTAAGATGAAAGGATATCGTTTCGTAAACTATTTTACAGATGTCCCTGCATTGAAACAGACCGTTCATAAACGTCCTTTCTTAAACATGCTCGGTAATTTTTCTTTTAAGAAGAAAAATAGGATGTCAGCCCTTTTTATGAAGACGTTTATTCGATCTGGTGATTACTTAGGCTTGTACATAAGGTTAATTGTAATCGGTTTTTTCTTTCTTTATCTGATTCCACCAGGATGGTGGCAGTTGGCTGTCGTCTTATTGTTCTTTCAGATGCTTTCGCTGCAGTTGTTCACACTCTATACGCAATACAGCTGGAATGTGATTTTCAATTTATATCCGATCGAACCTCGTGTGAAAATTTCTGCCTTTATGAAATGGCTGCGAGGACTCCTTCTGCTACAAGGACTCATGTACGGAGTATTCTACGGCATTCTTACAGGAGATTGGCTGATCGGTTTATTGATGCCAGCTGCAGCATTTGGTTACAGCATGTTACGCTTGCCAGTTTTGACGAAGAAACATCTACCGCAAACTTCCTAGCCTTAAAGGTTAGGAAGTTTTTTAATAACAGTTCCTAAAAGTGATTCTCTTGCATGGAAACCATCTAACCCTATTTGCGTATACCTAAGAGAGGAGGAATAGGATGAACACGTATGAACAAAAAGTTATTGAAGAGCTTAAACGTTGGGAAGTTGAAATGACGAAGCGTCCCTCGTTATGGAATAAGGCTACAAAATCAATTCAGACAAAGATAAATGAAAAAATCCCTCAAAAAGTACATGATGTAATTACAACAAGTATGAAGCAAATGATTAAAGCTACTTTAATCGGTTCGGAATATACGACAAAACGCACGACTCAGTTTGAAACAGGGCTTTTTGAACGAGATATGAAGCTGAAAGAGCGTCTTGCTTTTTATAAAAAGACAGCCGCGGTTGAAGGTGCTGGTACAGGGGCAGGCGGAATTTTGCTCGGACTTGCCGATTTTCCTCTATTGCTGGGGATAAAAATGAAGTTCCTTTTTGAAGCAGCAAGTATTTATGGACTGGACGTAAAAGACTACAGAGAACGGATATTCATTCTTCATGTGTTCCGTCTCGCTTTTTCTGATCCTCATAAAAGGAAAGAAGCGTTTGAAAAGGTCATCTTTTGGAAAGAGACGATTCATGAGTTTCCTGAACATCCCGGCGCGATTGAAAAATTAAACTGGCAAGAACTACAGCAGGACTATCGCGATCATATTGATTTGATCAAGATGTTTCAAATGATCCCAGGTCTTGGCGCAGTTGTTGGAGCTTATGCCAATTATCATTTTTTAGAGGATCTAGGGGAAGTGGCTCAAAACTGTTTCCGCTGGCGGGTGATGATGGAACAGAATAAGGGTGAAAAATAAAGTCTGTTTTGGATAAATCGTTGGTTCCAATGATAGTAGTTGATTTCCGCTCCAGGTTGCTCGCTTCCCATGGGGCGTGCGGTGAGCCTCCTGCCACTCCGTGCCATTTGGAGTCTCCACCTGACCGCTCGTCCCATAGGAGTCTCGCACCTTGCACGCCAATCAACTTGCATAGGAGAAAAATAAAAATAACAACCTTTTTTCAAAAAAAGCTGCATTTTTTAGCAGCCTTCAATAGAAATTTAGTACAAAAAAAGACCAGCTAGCATTCTAGCTGGTCTTCGCATATTTTTAGAAACGGCTGTCGCTTAATAGACGGTCCATTTCTTCCTTATGCTTTGTCTCATCCGCAATCATATCTTCCAACTGAACGACAAGCTCAGTAAGCTTCAGATTAGATGCTTGCTCTTTGCGCTCTTCATAGCGTCTTATTGTATCTTCTTCAGCATTGCGAGCTTCTTCAAGCATTTCGCGAACGCTTTCTACTTGTTTTACAGGCTTCGGCTGTGTTGTAGGTGTCCCGCCTAATGTTTTAATTTTTTCTGCTAGATAAAGAGCATGTCCCTGCTCATCAGCGATTTCGCCTTGGAAGAAAGGCTTTAAGATCTGGCGGTAAAGTCCAGACACTGTTGCTGCATTATGATTGTACATGATAATTGCAGCATATTCATTGGCAAGATCCTCGTTTAGTCCATCAATTAGTGCTTGTAAGTCTTTTTCCATTTATATAACCTCCTGAATTCCTGAATCTTGTTCTACAAAAGTATCCTTCCCTTTTTCCAATCATCGTAAACCGGAACAGAAAGAGAAAACCACTGAAATTCAATAAACTGTATAAACATGTTTAACATGTGTTAGAAAAGGTAAAAGAATAACAGGCCTATCACAAATATTAAACAAAGGTCATACACACATTCTTTTAAGGAGGTAACAAAAATGGAAAGCAGACACATGGTGGACAAAGAGCGTGAAGTTGATACGACTAAGGTAGAGGAAACGGCAGACCGTATGAGCGAAAGCAAAAAGGAAGAAATCTTGTCTAACTTTGAAGAGTTCAAAAGCTATCTCCACAGCAAAGTTCAAGTAGGCGAAAAGATGGGTATGAGTGAAGAAACACTTGCGAAAACGGCAGAAAAAGTGGCTGATTATCTAGCTACGCATGAGGAACCTCGCAATTCTGAAGAAAACCTTTTAAAGGAATTATGGAAAGTAGGAGAACAAGAAGAGCGTCATAAGCTTGCTCATATGCTCGTTAAACTTGTTAAGTAAAAGGAACAAGAAAAAGCTGCTTGTATACAGGCAGCTTTTTTATTTTGTCTAAAAAGCACCGCCAAGCTTGTTAAAAGCGTTTAATACGTATGCAAAGAGGAAAACTTTAGTAATAAGTTACACAGATTTTAAGAATTGAACTAGACCAAATCATACAAAAATAGATTTCTAAACAAGGAGTACTTATGTTACGAGACATCGCTCACAAATTACCTTTTCCGATTGTTCCTATCATATATATTTTAGCCGGTCTCTTACTTTCGTTTCTGTCTTTATTTATATTCTTTGAACTTTCTGAAAACCTAATAGAAGAGGAAAGGTTTCATTTTGATCAAATCATCATTCAATACATCTCAGCCATTAGAAATGATACGTTAACGGCAATTATGAAGTTTGTTACTTATTTCGGTTCTACTACCATCCTTACCCTCTTATTGGTTGGAAATCTGATTTGGCTGATCTTCAAAAGAAAGAGCTATTGGGGAGCCCTTTTTTATATCATTGCAGTCGCAGGCGGTGGCCTTTTAAACCTGGGTCTTAAACACTGGTTTGGAAGAGCGCGGCCAGAAAATAGCTTAATCATTGAACAGGGATTCAGCTATCCAAGTGGCCATTCTATGGGGAGTTTAATTTATTATGGATTCCTAGGTTATTTAGTCATAAGGAGCCAAAGAGGCAGGATGTTCAAGTTACTATTAGGGATAGGTTTTATAAGTTTGATTGTATCGATCGGATTAAGCAGAATCTATTTAGGCGTCCACTATCCGTCAGATGTTTTAGCGGGTTTTTCCGCAGGGACTGTCTGGCTGTTCCTATGCATCGGCGGCCGTGAATCTATTCGTGCCTATCAAAAAAGGACGCTTCCTTTTTTTAAAAGGAAACATCCCCAGTAAGTGCAGATAGATGTTGCTTTAAGCATGTTACGACAGAGGGTGTCTTGTGCCCCCGCTCTCCATCACAATCGATCAATTGTTGTGGATCTGTTTTTATTTGAATCTTTGAGCTCTGGAAATGATGATAGCCTTGCCCTTCAAACGAACTGTTCGACAGCCGGTTCTGGAGAACATCCCAAATAAAAGAGATAGAAGGTTCTTCGATCAGTAAACAATCTAGTTTCCCATCTTGAATATCTGTATTCGGAAAGAAGGGTTTGATCCCGCCTGTAAAAGGTCCGTTTACGGCTAAAAACATGGCTGCTTTTCCATCAAACTGAAACTCTTCAGATTCAATTGAGATTTCGAAGGGTTCCCACGTTTGCATGGATTTTGCTGCAGATAAATAGTAGGACAGCCTTCCGTATTTTTCTTTAGTATCTGGATCAATCGATTCTGATACATGTGTAATTAATCCGACTCCCCAAAAGTTTGTGAAGAATTGCCCATCGAATTCTCCGACGTCGATCTGACGTAATTTTTTCTCATTAATCTGTTCAGCGGCTTTAACAGGGTTCTGGTTCATCCCGAGAGCCCGTGAAAAGTCATTGCATGTTCCTCCAGGCAAAATGCCGAATGCAGGTTGCTCAGTTTCTAGTGACAATAATGCCTCGGCAACTTCATGGACCGTTCCGTCTCCGCCTGCTGCAAGGATAACATCTGTCTTTGAATGAAGTTCTTTGACAATAGATGCCCCTTCACCAGGGGCTGTTGTTTCGTATACTTGCACATCATCAAACCCGCTTTTTAATGCTGTAAGGACTTCCTCCCAATGATTGAGAAGGCGGCCCTGTCCAGCTTTTGGATTGAGGATAACAGAGACCCGTTTTAGTTCTGACGTATGTCTGCTCATTGGACGACCTTATATTCTTTCACATAGGATTGGCCAGAGAAAAGAGTTTCAGGAAGTCCTCTAGATGTCCCACGGTCCTTATGTGCTTCTTCATATGCCTTGGATTGCTGCCAATTGATGAAGTCTGTATGTGATCTCCAGAGCGTCATGATAATATACGGGTCTTGATGAAGAGGACGAAGGATACGAATGCCAACGAATCCAGGTTCGTTCTCGACAAGCCCTGCACGGTTCTGAAAACGTTCCTCAAAAAGACTGCGGCCATCTTCTGTAACTGGAACGTGATTCATTATGACAAAGCCTGCACCTGATAAATTTCCTCTCTGATTGATCACTTCATATTCATGTTTTTCAAAAAAAGGATTCTCTCCGTCTGTTTCAAATACGAGTGCGGAGTTCGAATCCCCCTCTAGCAGGAGCGCCTGGCTATATTTTTCATGAAAGCTGGATAGATAGTCTGTTGTTCCGTACGTGATATAGGTCTTCATATGCTAATCCCTGCCTTTATTTCGATTTATCTTTGTTTTACCCAACCCTCATGTGGGTTAAACCGTGTAAGAATCTTACTCTTTGTAATATACTTTCCATCTGAGGGAAAATTATATAAAATGTACTTTTCGACCTTGATAGAAATGAGGTTTGCTTATGGTAAAGAAAAGTCTAGTCGCACTCGGTATTTTAGTGGGGTCATTGATTATCGGATTTTTTGCCTACCTTTTTATCATTTTGGCGGGTGATTATGTTATTGATGAGAAGGACCTGGTCATGGATTCTGCTACATTTTTAGTGAACGAAAAAGGGGAAAAAATCACGAAAATATATGATGAAAACCGAGAGATCATTGATATAAATGATATTCCTGATCATGTAAAAAAAGCATTTGTGGCCGTAGAGGACTCGCGGTTTTATAAACATCACGGTATTGATGTGAAAGCTATCTCACGTGCCATCTATAAAGATATTCTAGCGGGCAGTAAGGTAGAAGGGGGAAGTACTCTCACGCAGCAGCTGGCTAAAAATGTTTTTTTATCACACGAAAAATCCTGGCTGCGTAAAACAAAAGAAGCGGTTATCGCGATCAATCTTGAACGAAGATATTCCAAAGACAAGATCTTGGAGATGTACTTGAACCAAATCTATTTTGGACACGGGGCATATGGCATTCAGCTAGCAGCCAAAACCTATTTTAATAAAGATGTAAGTGAACTAACCGTTGCAGAAGGAGCTATGCTTGCTGGTCTTCCAAAAGCTCCAGGTCATTACTCACCGATTAAACATCCAAAAGCTGCAAAAGAACGCCGCGACTTAGTTCTGAACCTAATGGAGAAGCAAAACTATCTATCTCCGACCCAAACCGTTAGAGCACAAGGCCAGACGATCGCAGTGAATTTCACGCAGGAAGAACGTAACCCCGCCTATTCTACTTATATTGATATGGTTATTAAAGAAGCAAGAGAAAAGTATCATATCTCGAGAGAAGAGTTGAGACAGGGAGGATATAAGATTGTTGTACCTATGGATCCTGCCGCTCAAAGTGCTGTCTATAAGAGCTTTCAAGAAGGAAAATATTTTATCGGAACCGGAAAGGAAAAACCTGAAGGAGCCATGGTGCTCATGGACGGCAAAACAGGTGGTTTGCTCGCAGTTCAGGGCGGTCGTAACCATGTGACAGAAGGGCTTAACCGCGTTGTAGTAAACAGGCAGCCGGGATCAACCTTTAAGCCATTAGCCGTATATGGCCCTGCTTTAGAATCCCATAAGTATAAACCGTATTCTATGCTGGTAGATGAAGAAATGAGTTATAACGGATACGAACCGAAGAATTACAACGGTAGATACGAAGGTAAAGTATCGATGGTTGGAGCGATCATACACTCTGTGAACTCATCAGCTGTATGGCTCTTAAATGAGATTGGGATTTCATACTCAAAAAAGTATCTAGAAGAGCTAGGGATGCCGATCAAGGATAAAGGACTCGGCATCGCGCTTGGCGGTATCGATGATGGGGTAAGTCCTTTGCAGATGGTTAAGGGTTACAGAAGTTTTCTTCATGAAGGGAAAACCGTTGAACCTTTTGTGATCAGCAAAATTTACAATCATGATGGCGAGCTGATCGGCAAGGCAAAGCGTGAAGAAAAGAAAGTCTGGTCGAAGCAGAACGCGTGGAACATGACGCGTATGCTGCAGCAGGTTGTACAGAACGGAACAGGTTCGGATGGTCCCGAAAATATGGAGATTGCCGGGAAAACAGGAACGACTAATTACCCTGATGTAGATAAAGGAAATAGAGATACATGGTTTGTTGGGTATACACCTGAAGTGGTCGGTGCAGTTTGGGTAGGATACGATAAAACAACAAAAGAATCCTATTTGAATAGCGGAAGTGCACAGCCTACCCTTTTATTCAAAGAGGTGATCAACCAAATGCCTTCCCAACAGGGATTAACCTTTAAGAAGCCAGAAGGGGTGAAAGATCTGGAGCCACCGATCGAAATGATCGAGATCGGTGACCTTTCTGCTGAATTTGGTATGGGTGACTACGGTATGCCATCTGTTCAGTTAAGATGGACGCCGTCTAAGGACGAACGTCTTCAATATAAAATCTATGCTGTAAACGACGGGGAAGCAACAAGATTGGATACAGTAAAAGGAAGAGGAGAATATGTGGCTTCAGGCAAGCATTTATTCACACTTCCTGACTTTTATGTCGTTCCGTATGACCCGCTTACTAAACAAGATGGGCGACCTTCCAACACCGTATCGATTTCATTCTTCCCAGGCTTTGGTGATGATGATGAAGATCCAAAAGAAAAACGCGGAAAAGGGCATAAGGGAAAGAAGAAAGACAAGAAGAAAGACAAAAAGAAGAGAAAAAAGAAACATGATTAAAAGGAAGGAGATGGGTATAGACCATCTCCTTTTATGTATGCATGGCGATTTTTGTATAAAGACCCAATAATTTTCAAGAAGACCTAATTCATTAAAAAATCCTCTAATAAAAGGAGCTTTAAACAGCGGTGACCCCTGCAATTTGCCAAAATGATGACAATTGAGTCTTCAGCCTATACTTTTATTATGAATTCCCTTACAATGTGTATGGATATTGACGTTAAAGGTTTTAAGTTTCAGCAGCTGGGAGATACCAATAGTGCTGCAGCTTTTGGTCTTGATAGAAAGGTGTGTACGTTTTGACAATGAATGAAGAGTTTTTAAGGGCGTGTCGTAAGGAGAAAAATTCACATATTCCTGTATGGTACATGAGACAGGCGGGCCGTTCCCAGCCTGAGTATCGTAAATTAAAGGAGAAGTATTCACTGTTTGACATCACTCATAGACCTGAGATCTGCGCAGGTGTTACAAAGCTGCCTGTTGATCAGCACGGTGTTGATGCAGCGATTCTATATAAGGATATCATGTCACCGATTCCAGCGATTGGTGTTGATGTAGAGATCAAGCCAGGAGTAGGTCCTGTTATTGAACATCCTGTTAGAACGCGTGAAGCTGTTGAAAGACTTGGAACGATTGACCCTGAGAAAGACGTTCCTTATGTCCTTGAAACGATTAAAATTTTACGTCAGCAATTGGAAGTTCCTCTTATCACTTTTGCAGGTGCTCCATTTACACTTGCAAGCTACATGGTTGAAGGAGGTCCTTCACGGGATTACCATAAAACAAAGCAGCTGATGTTTTCTGATCCAGAAAGCTGGTTTATGCTCATGGACAAACTTGGAGATATGACGATCGCTTATGCAAAAGCTCAAATTAAAGCAGGCGCTCAAGCTTTTCAAATTTTTGATTCCTGGGTAGGCGCTTTAAATCAGCAAGATTATGCTAAATATATTATGCCTGTTATGGACCGAATCTTCTCGGAACTTCGTGAAGAAGGTGTTCCATTGATTCTCTACGGAACAGGTGCACGCCATCTCGTGATGGAATGGAACGCACTTCCTATCGATGTGATCGGACTTGACTGGAGATTGTCTCCAAGAGAAGCTCGTCAGATGGGTGTTAACAAAGGACTGCAAGGAAACTTGGATCCTTCGCTTCTGCTTGCACCATGGGAAGTAATCGAAGCAAGAACGAAAGAAATTTTGGATGAAGGTATGGAAGAGCCAGGATTTATCTTTAACGTAGGTAAAGGTATTTTCCCTGAAGTGAATATCGCAACATTGAAGCAGTTAACCACTTTTGTCCATGAATACACGTCTAAAAAACTAGGGTGATGACAAGTGACAAAAAAGAAAATCGGATTACTCGTGATGGCGTATGGCACGCCAAGAAGTCTGGGTGAAGTAGAGAGCTATTATACGCATATAAGACGTGGCCGCAAACCTTCTCCTGAACAATTGCAAGAATTAACGGAGAGATACGAACAGATCGGTGGAATCTCTCCATTAGCAAAAATTACAGAAGATCAGGCTAAAAAACTAGAAGAAGAAATGAACCAACGCTGCCCGGATCTAGTCTTTAAGAGTTACCTAGGATTGAAACACATCGACCCTTTCATTGAAGATGCCGTTCAACAGATGAAGGAAGACGGTATCGAGGAAGCTGTTACCCTTGTATTAGCACCGCATTATTCTACGTTTAGTGTTAAATCTTACAACGGACGTGCGGTGGAAGAATCCGCGAAGATCGACGGTCCTAGATTTATTACGATCGATAGCTGGTATGATGAGCCTAAGTATGTTCAATATTGGGCAGATGGCATTCAACAAACGTTTAATCGTATTCCGGCAGAAGAACATGATCAATCGGTCGTTATCTTTTCGGCGCACAGTCTTCCGGAAAAGATTTTGCAGATGGGTGATCCTTATCCTGCTCAACTACAGGAAACAGCGGATCTGATCGGGAAAGAAGCGAACGTTCCACATTATACGATCGGCTGGCAAAGTGCAGGCAACACACCAGAACCTTGGATTGGCCCGGATGTGCAGGATTTAACGCGTGACCTGTACAATGAACATGGATACAAGCATTTTATCTACTGTCCTGTAGGATTTGTGGCTGATCATTTAGAAGTTTTATATGACAATGACTACGAGTGCAAAGTAGTAACGGATGAATTAGGCGTTAACTATTACCGTCCTGAGATGCCAAATGCAAAACCTGAATTTATTGACTGTTTGGCAACAACCGTTGAAAAAGCACTCGCAAAAGAAAGAATGTGAAACGAATGAGTGAGCGAAAGCACGTAGTTATTTTGGGCGGCGGCATTACAGGTTTAGCCGCTGCCTTTTATGTGCAAAAATATGCAAAAGAAACAAGAGAGCCTCTAACCTTTACATTGCTTGAAAGCAGCAACAGGCTTGGAGGAAAGATTGAAACAATCCAGGAAAACGGATTTGTAATCGAGCGGGGGCCAGATTCCTATCTGGCTAGAAAAACGGTTATGACCGATCTAGCAAAAGAAGTTGGTCTTGAAAATGATCTGGTTTCTAATGAAACAGGACAAGCTTATATCTTACACAATATGAAGCTGCATCCCATTCCGGAGGGTGCCGTGATGGGTGTTCCGACAAAAGTGATGCCATTCATGTTCACTCCGCTCTTTTCGATCTTTGGAAAAGCGAGAGCTAGTTTTGATCTTGTTCTTCCTAAACGTGCAGATTCCAGCAAAGATATATCGGTAGGGCACTTCTTTAGAAGACGCCTTGGTGATGAAGTAGTAGATCGTTTGATCGAGCCCTTATTGTCAGGGATCTATGCGGGTAAGATCGATCAATTAAGCTTGCAGTCTACTTTCCCGCAATTCATTGAAACTGAAAAAAAACATCGATCTTTAATTCTAGGTATGAAGAGTTCTCAGCCTAAGCCCGTAAAAGCTCAGAAGGCAGGAAAGAAAAAGGGAGCCTTTTTAACATTTAAAAATGGCCTATCCTCTTTTGTGGACGCCTTGGCCCAATCTCTTCCGGATACGAGCATAAAAATGGGTGCGAAAGCTGAATCTGTCGTTCGTTTTGAAGACGGAACGTACTCAATTAAAATGGAGGATGGCTCCGTTCTATCAGCTGATCATGTGATCGTAACCACCCCTTATGCAGTGACGAAGAAACTATTTGATGAGAAACTCTTTCCAGCACATTTTCATAAAACAAAACCAACTTCAGTAGCAACAGTTGCGATGGAATTTAATGAGGATGAAGTTTCCTTTTCTTTAGATGGCACTGGCTTTGTTATCGCCAAAAGTGAGAAAACATCAATTACAGCATGTACGTGGACAAGCCGCAAGTGGCCGCATACGACCCCTAAAGGGAAGGTGCTCCTAAGATGCTATGTCGGACGGGCTGAAGATCAGGGAATCGTCCATGAATCAGATGAAGTGATTTTAGATAAAGTGCTCAATGATCTAAAAAAGATTATGGGTGTCGATACGAGACCAGATAAGTACTATGTTTCTCGTATGATCGATTCGATGCCACAGTATGAAGTCGACCATAAAGAGTATGTGAAAGAGCTCAGAGCAACATTTGAAAATGTGTTTCCTGGCGTCCATTTTGCAGGCGCTCCATATGATGGTGTCGGCCTTCCAGATTGTGTGAACTCTGCAAAAAAAGCAGTAGAATCATTGTTAACCAAATAAAAGTGTAGTTGAAAACGACAAATGGATAAATTTGTCGTTTTTTTTATTTTTTTGGAGAACGATTCTGCTATACTGAAGAAAGAAAAGGGGAGAGGGAACTTCATGCAGGCATTTATTGAACCGTTATTCGTTAATATTGCAATCGTTTTTTCGTTTACGCATTTATTGAATATGTTCTTTCCTCTTCATCCTGGTGTGATACCGAGCTTTAAAAACAAAGTAATCTTTGGCGTAATAAGCGGGTGCGGAGCTTTAGCATGTATGATGTTCCCGATCGAAACGCTAAAAGATTCTTTTTTTGACCTCCGAAATGTTCCGATTATGATCGTTACCCTTTATGTCGGCTGGCTGCCAGGTGCGATCTGTTCGTTGTTTGTAATCTTTGCAAGGATGGGAATGGGCGGGGATTTAGCATGGCTTGGGGTAATATTAACTTTATTAGCTTATGTGATCGCCTTAATCTATCAAGGATTATTTGACGAAGATAAACGGAGATGGATTTCAGCGCTCTACATTGCTGTGATCTATACCTTATTCTATATTTTGTTCATCCATTCATTTTTGGATTTTCTTACACTTGAATTTTATTTTGTTTATTTTTCGAGTTTCTTTATCGCTTTCTTTTCCTGTATTTTTCTTATTGAGAGGCTTGTTAAGATCAATATGCAACTAAAGGAAACGGTTTATCTGGATAAACTAGCAGTAGCTGGCCAGATGGCAGCAGCAATCGCGCATGAAGTCAGAAATCCGATGACTACTATCCGAGGTATGATTCAGTTTCTAGGAAGCACAACGAGTGATGAGAAGCTGAAAGAACATTCCCCGCTGTTAATTGAGGAATTGGATCGGACGAACAAAATCATTACTGATTATTTATCCATGGTGAAACCGGATATACCCAAACTTGAAAGTATCCATATCGAAACCATATTAAACGATGTCATCAGTTTAACGGCGCCGTATGGTTCGATACACAATGTAGAAGTGACGTTACGTACAATCGGATCATACCAGGTATGTACGGACGAACCAAAACTTAAACAAGGACTTATCAATATCATTAAAAACGGGATCGAAGCGATTGATGAAAAAGGGACGATCCATATATACAAATACAAAGTCTCAAGAAAGTATTTAACGATAGCGATTGAGGATAATGGAAAAGGAATGACTGAAAAAGAGCTGGAGCAGATTGGCCTTCCTTTTTATACAACAAAAGCGAAGGGGACAGGTCTAGGGATGATGGTAACCTTTAAGCTTATAAAAGATATGGGCGGAAAACTCCGTTATGAGAGCGAACTGGACGCAGGTACAAGAGTGCTCTTATCCCTCCCTTTATGTACGAAATCTGCTCGGCTGCAAGAAGAGGTGACAATGTAATGGACCGTAGACAAAGTATATTGGAAGCAGCTGAACGTTCTTTTTCAATGTTTGGCTATAAAGCAAGTACGGTTGACCAGATCGCGAAGATTGCGAATGTAGGAAAAGGAACGATCTATACGTTTTTCGCCAATAAAGAAGAGCTGTTTTCTGAGATTATTACGAACTTGGTAAAAGAAACAAAGTTTGCAGCTTCTAAAGCCATTGATGAAGAACGGCCGTTTTATGAAAATCTGCACAACGCTCTATACGAAGTGATCGAATTTCGAAAAACGCATCAATTGGCAGTAAAGCTATCACAGGAAGTAAAAGAAATGAATACTTCACCCGTAACAGAAGCGATGCAAAGAATAGAAAAAGCGGTGCTCAGTTTTGTCCAAAAGGAGCTAGATAAGGCGATAGAAAAAGGGGAGATCAAAGAATGTCCAACTGAAATCGTGGCATTCATGATGGTCAAGCTGTATCTGGCGCTTATCTTCGATTGGGAGAGAGATCATCCTCCAATTCATAAAGAGAAGATGCTTGAAGTTTTAGAAATGTTCGTGATGGATGGATTACGAAAAGAATAATTATTGCAGAAGTAAAAGAAACATGATAGATTATTTATGACCAGATTTTGATTTTGGTCACTTTTGAAAAAGCTAAGTGTGAATCGTGTGTGCGAATCACCTTTCTTTTACAAATGAGGATAGTAAAAAGAAACCTGTATGGGTCTCTTTTTTGTAGCGAATTGACCAAATGACTAAAACAGTCAATCTGTATTTTATAAAGGAGTGAATACATTGTTTACTAGTATACGTGCACAGTTTAAAGCGGTATTTTCGAACAAAAAGATTGCGATACCGATTTTTGCTGTTCTTTTCATACCTGTTCTGTATACGGGGATGTTCTTATGGGCTTTTTGGGATCCATATGACAAGATGGAGGAACTCCCGGTAGCAGTCGTTAATCTTGATGAAGGTTATTCCTATAATGGGGACACTTTGGATGTAGGGGATGAGTTTGTAAAAAAACTCAAAGAAAATCCGCAGTTCAAATGGGATTTCGTTAATGCGAAGGAAGCCCAACAAGGGCTTGAAGATAATAGGTATTACATGATGATTGAAATTCCAGAAAATTTTTCCGAGAAAGCTACTTCTTTATCCGGAAAGAACAATCAAAAGCCGGAACTCATCTACACACCAAACGCTGGCTTTAACTTTTTAGCTGCACAGATAGGCGGTACAGCTGTTGATAAAATGAAAGAAAGCGTCTCTAATGAACTGACAAAAACGTATGCAGAAGTGATGTTTGACCAGGTGGAACAGCTTGCGGGTGGACTTGATCAAGCCGCCGATGGTTCCAGAAAAATAACAGATGGTTTAGAAAAGGCGTCGTCCGGAAGCGGTGAGCTTGCTAAAGGAATGACTGAAAAAACTCCTCAGATCAAAGAATTAGAAAGCGGGGCGGCTTTATTCCATTCCAAGATGAATGAGTTTGACAGCGGCATGGATCAATTGCTAACTGCACACAAAAAGTTAGCAACAGGTACAGAAGCGCTCAACATAGGAGCACAATCTTTAAAAAGCGGACTCAGCCAAGCAACTACTGGTTCTAAAAAGATCAAAGATGGAAGTCTTGCATTAAAAGACGGGGCGGAGAAGTTGTCGGCGGGGGCTGGCACTTTAGCGAAATCTGCAAATGAATGGAACAGCGGCGCACAAAAAGCAGCTGCCGGTTCCAAACAAGTTGAACAAGAGATCAATCAACTCATTCAAAATCAACAGAATATGTCTGATGAAGAAATAGCTGTCGCTTTAAAACAGATCGCCGCGATCAGCGGTGGAGTAAATAAAGGGATGGATGGCTTAACGGCTGCATCCAGAAAAATTGCCGGTGGCGCAAACGAAATTTCCGCAGGTGCAAAAAAATTAAGTGATTCTCAAACAGCTGTGGCACAAGGGGCTGAACAGCTTCATAGCGGACAGCTTAAACTAGTAGATGGTGTTGATCAGCTGGCTAGCGGACAAGAAAAAGTTAACACAGGAACTCAAACGTTCCAGGCTAAATTAGGTGAAGCCGCATCTGGTTCACAACAATTACTTGCAGCGAGTGGCAAGATCGCTGATGGAACGGCTACAGTATCATCTGGATGGCAAGAGGTAACAGGTCATGTCAATGAGATTCATAATGGTGAACAAAAGCTGCTTGAAGGAAGCGGAGAATTATCCTTTAAACTACGTGAAGCCGCTGATAAAACAGGTGAACTTGATCCAAATAGCGAAATGTTTGAACGAATCGCTAACCCAGTTTCTGTAAAAACAAAGAGTTTTTCTGATGTACCAAACTACGGTACCGGTTTTGCTCCTTACTTTTTATCATTAGGTTTATTTGTAGGGGCGCTGCTGATGTCTATTGTGTTCCCATTGCGTGATCAAGCAGGGAATCCACGTTCAGGCTTTGGATGGTTTGCTAGCAAGTTTTCCTTCTTAGCTGCAGTAGGTGTTGTTCAAGCCTTGATTGCTGACGCCGTTCTATTATTTGGTTTAAATATCGAAGTAAGCAATCTTCCTGCATTTATCGGACTAAGCATAATCACAAGTCTCACATTTTTAGCGGTTGTGCAATTGCTCGTAACAGTTTTAGGGGACCCTGGTCGCTTTGTTGCGATTATCATTTTGATTCTGCAGCTGACAACGAGTGCGGGTACATTCCCGTTAGAATTGATCCCGGACGGACTGCAAATCTTCAACACATGGCTTCCTATGACTTACTCTGTATCCGGCTTTAAAGCAGTGATCTCGAGCGGAGACATGAACAGTTATCTCTCTAACTTATGGGTATTAATCGGATTTATGGTTCTATGTATGATCGGAACATGGTCATATTTCGCAACTCATTTTAGAAAAAGTAATAAACAAAAGGACGAAGTTACTGCTTAATTTATACGAAAAACACCTGGAGACGTAAATCCAGGTGTTTTTTTGTTCGAATAGCTATATAGAAGGGAGGCAGTAGAAGTTTTTTTGCTTGTTTTGAGCGTAAGTGGCAAAAGTTGAGCGATCCGGAGCTTTTTTGAGCGAAACTGGCATGGTTTTGAGCGTAAGTGGGACTTTTTGAGCGTAGAATAGAAATTTTGAGCGAACGTGTAATAATAAAAGAACACGTCCCGTAACTTGGAAGGCTATCTTACTTTACATAACTAGCACCGATTTTTTTCGGATACCACTAAAAAACAGGTTTTTAAGCAAGCAAGCAAGGGAAAGAGAATAATTGGACATTCTAAAGGATGCAGCTTAATTTTTTGTAAAAAAAGGAGAGAACCCCACTTGATTACTTTCAAAAACGTAGGGAAAACGTTCCCTGACGGTTTTGAGGCTTTGAAGAACATTGACTTTCAGATTAAAGAAGGAGAGTTAGTTGCTTTAATCGGGCCTAGTGGTTGTGGAAAAACAACAACCATGCGAATGATAAACCGTTTGATCGAACCATCAAAGGGAACGATTTTAATTGATGGAGAAGACATAGCAAAGCGAAACCCCGTTGAGCTGAGAAGGAATATCGGATACGTGATCCAGCAGATCGGACTTCTGCCTCACATGACGATTGAAGACAATATTTCTCTCGTGCCACGTTTAAAAGGCTGGGAGAAAGAAAAGTATGATGGCAGAGTAGATGAATTGCTTGATTTAGTAGGGTTAGACCCTAAAACGTTCAGACAACGTTATCCTTCTGAGCTAAGCGGCGGTCAGCAGCAGCGTATAGGAGTAATTCGCGCTTTGGCGGCTGAACCTCCCATTATTTTAATGGATGAACCTTTCTCTGCTCTGGATCCGATCAGCAGAGAACAACTTCAAGATGAACTAGTTAAATTGCAGGATACGATTAAAAAAACGATCGTGTTTGTTACGCATGATATGGATGAAGCGATTAAAATCGCAGACCGAATTGCAATTTTAAATAAAGGAGAGATCGTTCAATTTGATACACCTGAACGGATTCTTAGACATCCTGCAAATGATTTTGTAAAAGGATTTATTGGTGAGAACCGACTCTCATCAGAATCAGCTATGCCTGAAGCCGTTGATTTGATGCGAAGAAATCCTATTACTTCAAAACAGTCAAGAGGACTTGCTGAAGCGTTGAAAATGATGAAACGTTATGGAGTGGACAGTCTTCTTATAACGGATCAGCACCGTAAACTTCTTGGCATTACAACTCTTGAAAGCATTGAAAGACATTATGCAGAAGAAGACAAAACAATCGGAGATCTAATGAATAAAGAATTGATCACCGTGACTACAGATGCATCGTATACAGAAGTTGCAGAGATCTTCGCGACCAATCAAGTAAATATGATTCCCGTATTAGAAGATGATAAACTTCTCGGAATCATAACGCGTGCATCAATGATGAGAGGACTTGCTGGATTGAACATCACCGCACAAAAACCTCTTGAAGGAGGTAAAGGTGATGAATAATTTATTCGATACGTTAGTAAACCGCTGGCCTGAAATTTTAGTAGGATTGCAGCAGCATTTATTCCTATCTCTTGTTTCCATCCTTATCGCTACGGTTATTGCGATTCCACTCGGGATATTTATCTCTAGACAAAAAAGAGTAGCGGAACCCATTATCGGTGTAACAGCTATTTTTCAGACGATCCCAAGTTTGGCTCTGTTTGGTTTCTTACTGCCGGTCTTTGGGATTGGGAGTACGACTGCTATCATCGCACTAACCGTGTATGCGTTACTGCCGATCTTACGCAACACATACACGGGGATTACTGGGGTAGACCGATCAGTCGTAGAAGCAGGTAAAGGGATGGGGATGACCAATTCTCAAATTCTAAGAATGATCGAACTGCCTTTAGCACTGCCTATTATCATGGCGGGTCTCAGGACCGCAACTGTCCTTACGATTGGGGTGGCTACATTAGCAGCGTTCATCGGTGCAGGCGGACTTGGTGACCTGATCTACCGCGGTCTATCCATGACTCGTAACGAGCTGGTCTTAGCTGGTGCTATTCCAGCTGCTGTATTAGCTATTCTTTTTGATCTATTGTTGCGCAGAATTGAAATGGCTACAGAACCAAAAACATCATCTAAGAAGCGTAGTTCATGGAAAATTCCGTTATTTATCGGGATTCCGATTGCGGCTCTTGTCCTATTTTTTGCACTGCGTGGCGGTGAAGATGAAGATGCGATCGTCATAACGGGTAAGAAATGGACGGAGCAATATATCCTGCCGTACATCATTTCTGAATATGTAAAAGATAAGACAGATTACCCAATTGTCGTTAAAGAAGCGGTTGGGGAGACGCCAATCTTAACAGAAGCCATTAAAAAAGGCGATATTGACATGTACGTAGAATACACCGGAACCGGATATTTGACGATCTTAAAAGAAAAGTACGATCCTGGAATGACCCCTGAAGAAATTTATGATGTTGTTAAAAAAGAGTATGAAGAAAAATACAACCTAAAATGGACAAAGCCATTAGGGTTTGAAAACACGTATGCCGTCGTTTTAAATCCTGAGAAAGCAAAGCAGTTAAACGTTAATACAATTTCAGATCTTGCTCCGATTTCAGATCAGGTCACATTTGGTGCACCAACAGAATTTTATGAACGTGAAGATGGGTACACACCATTTGCAAAAACGTACAAACTGAATTTTAAGACGAAGAAAAGCCTTGATCCGAATCTAATGTACTCAGCTGTAAAAGAAGGAAAGATCGATGCCGTTCCAGCTTTTAATACAGATGGACGGATTGTTCGATTTAATCTAAAAACGTTAGAAGACGACAAGAAGTTCTTCCCGCCTTATTTTGCAGCACCAATCGTTAGGGAAGATACTTTAAAGAAGTATCCAGAGCTTGAAGGCGTCTTAAATGAGCTTGAAGGAAAGATTACTGAGGAAGAAATGGCTGAAATGAACGCGAAAGTTGATATTGATAAAGAAGATCCGCGTAAAGTAGCTAAAGATTTCTTAGAACGTAAAGGTTTGATTAAATAATTGGAGAAACTGGCCCTTGGAGGGTCAGTTTTTTCGTTATTGAGTCCTGATTAGTGAGGAATTAGGTACAAATTTAGACCAACGACACACTTAAAAAGCTAGCGAACCCATTCTAGGAATCGCTAGCTTTATTACGATTTATAGCACTTTACTTAAAAACAGCTTTGTACGTTCATGTTGAGGGGCGCCAAACAACTCGGAAGGAACATTTTCCTCAACGATGTAGCCGCCATCCATGAAGATCACCCGGTCACCCACTTCACGGGCAAAGCCCATTTCGTGGGTCACAACGACCATCGTCATTCCTTCACGGGCGAGATCTTTCATAACCTCTAAAACCTCACCGACCATCTCTGGATCCAGTGCAGAAGTAGGTTCATCAAAGAGCATGATCTTTGGGTCCATAGCAAGTGCACGTGCTATGGCAACACGCTGCTTTTGCCCGCCGCTCAATTGAGAAGGATAAGCGTTCGCTTTATCCTGCAAGCCGACTTTCGCAAGCAATTTCAATGCCTTTTCTTTGGCTTCTTCCTTGTTTGCGTTCCTTACTTTTAGTGGAGCGAGTGTAACGTTTTCGAGAACGGTTTTATGTGGAAAAAGGTTGAACTGCTGAAAGACCATGCCAACATCTTCCCGGATTTTATTGATATTTGTTGCTGGGTCCGTAATATCTGTTCCATTCACTAGAACTTGACCGCCTGTTATTTCCTCCAGTTTATTGATGCAGCGGAGAAAGGTACTCTTTCCTGAGCCAGAAGGACCGATCACACATACGACTTCTTGTGGTTTTATTTCAGCGTTGATGTCCTTAAGTACTTCGAGAGCGCCAAAGGACTTCTTGAGGTTTTTTACTTTTATCATTTTCCGGCTCCTTTCATGGAACTACTCATTTATGTATTTTATCATAAGTTCGTTTGTTATCGAACAAACTCCTCTTTTCATTATACCAATAATAAAAACTTTCTGAAAAAGGCATTGACCTACAGAAAATAGTTGATTATACTCTCAATATGAAAACGATTTCATGATTTCGATTCCAGAAATTTTAAAGAGGAGAATCTGATGGCGACCATTCAAGATGTAGCGAAATTGGCAGGGCTGTCCCGCACGACTGTGTCCAGGGTGATCAACAACCATCCTTACGTAACAGAAGAAAAAAAGCGGCTTGTGTCAAAAGCTATGCAAGAACTCAACTATGTTCCCAATTCATCTGCAAGAAGACTGCGGCGACAGCAGACAGAAACGATTGCTGTCTATGTTCCGCGGATAACGAATCCGTTTTTCAGCCATTTGGTTGAAGTGATGGAAAAAGAGGCAGCCAAAAAAGGCTATCAGCTGATTTTGTGTCAGACGCGTTATAAAAAGCAGCAAGAGCGCAACTTTTTGGAGCTTTTAAAAACCAAGCAAGTAGATGGGTTGATTCTGACTTCTATTGAGAATGATTGGAGTGAGATAGAACCCTATTTGGCTTACGGCCCTATAGTGATGTGCAACGAATATAATGACACGGCCCAAGTTCCCATTGTTTTTTTGGATCAGATCAAAGGCGGTTACATTGGAACGAAGCACTTGATCGAGAAGGGATATACAAAGCTCGGTTTTTGTACGGGTAATCATAAAAGTTCGAGACTTGCGCATGACAGACACATGGGATTCTTAAAAGCACTGAATGAAGCGGGACTTCAGATGAAGGATGAATGGTTTTTCAGCAGTACGCACAGTATCCAAGACGGTAAAAGCACATTCGAGATCATAAAGGAACTATCCGATCCGCCAGAAGCTATTTTTACTGGTAGTGACGAGGTTGCTGCAGGACTTGTTAAGGCTGCAACGGATGAGGGATGGAAAGTGCCTGAAGATCTTGCTGTCATTGGATTTGATAATCAGCCTCTTGCTGAATTAATGGAATTGACAACTGTCGAGCAGCCTATTGAGACGATTGCCAGTCAGACGATGGAATTAATGATTGAGTCGATTAAATCTAAGAGAAAATCGGTTAGAAAAGAAGTTCTCCTGCCGTTTAATATGATTCAGCGTTCTTCCACATAGCATGAAATAGTTTACAAAACTGTAGAGTAGGGGGATAAAATTTTATGAAAAAGCTTAAAAAGATTTCAAAAGTCATTTCGACTTCACTTGCGCTTTCACTTGTGCTTGCCGCTTGCTCAGATAAAGAGGACGGCAACAGCCAATCTGGCAGCGGGGATAAAGATGAAAAGGTAAAAATCGTTTATGCACGTGGAAAGGATGATACACAAGGGACTAAAGCAATGGTGGAAGCTTTTGAAAAAAAATACCCTAACATTGACGTAGAATTTAAAGAAATGCCAGCTGATACAGGAAAGCAGCATGACGCTTATGTAACCGCTTTTAATGCTAACTCAGATGAGATCGATGTTATCGATCTGGATGTAATCTGGCCGGCTGAATTTGCACAAGCAGGATTCTTGATGCCGTTGGATCGTTTTATTGAAAAAGACGGAGTTGACCTTGAGACATATAACGAAGGCGCTATCAGTGCTGCTAAGTTCAAAGGTAAACAATGGGCACTTCCTAAGTTCATTGATGCGGGAATGTTGTTCTATCGCACTGACTTAGTTCCTGAAGGTGAGGTTCCAAAAACATGGGATGAACTTTTAGCAAAGGCAAAAGAAACTAAAGGTCAAGGCGGCACACAGTTCGGTTACTTGATGCAAGCGAAGCAATATGAAGGTCTTGTATGTAACGCTGTTGAATTCATCGCTTCTTACGGCGGAAAAATCATCGACGAAAATGGAGAAGTAAAAGTAGATTCTCCAGAAGCGGTGAAAGGGATCTCTAAACTTGTTGAGATCGTAAACTCTGACGTTGTACCACAAAACATTACAACATTTGCTGAGCCTGAATCTCATACAGCATTCATTAACGGTCAAGCAGGTTTGATCCGTAACTGGCCGTATCAATATGCGCTAGCAAACGATGAAAAGCAATCTAAGATCGCAGGTAAAGTAGCTGCTGCTCCACTACCAGCTGGTGATGCAGGATCTGCTGCAACACTTGGCGGTTGGATGGCTGGTATCAATAAGAACACGAAGCATCCTGAAGAATCATGGAAGTTCTTAAGCTTTATGGCTGGTAAAGAAGGACAGAAGATCGACGCGATCAAAGGTGGACATGCACCAACGATTCTTTCCTTATACGATGATGAAGAAGTCTTAAAAGCGAACCCTTATTACAAGGATGAAGGTTTCGTAAAAGCTTTGGAAGCGGCTGTTTCTCGTCCAGTAGCACCAAACTATCCAGAAATCTCTGACATCATCCAAGTTCAGATCTCACAAGCGATCGCTAAAAAGATCACACCTGAAGAAGCTGCAAAGAATATGCAAAAAGAAATTTCAGAAAAGCTTGAGAAGTAATTGATAAAAAATAGAGGGGCCCTTCTAAATAGAAGGTACCCTTTTCTACAATAATTGGTATCGATTCCATAAGAGTGAAATGGATGGACGTACAGCGCCCGTCCGTCGATTGCATTCGAAAAGAAGGAGCTGACCCTTTTGAAACCAAACTTGATGCCTAGTAATCCTAAACCTATTGAGGCAAAGAAGAAAACAAAGAGTAAGAAGAAACTGTCTGAACGTTCGCTCGGCTATTTCCTTATTGCACCTGCCATGATTCTTATTTTTATTATCGCGATTTGGCCAGTCTTCCAATCTTTTTATTACAGTATGTTTGACTTAAGACTAAATAATCCAGTGAAATCAGAAGCTCATACGTCCTATAGTGTGAACCTTCAAACTTATTTGGACAACTATCCTTTTTTGATGAATACATTGGATGAGGAAATCGGTGAAGCTTCAGGGAAAACGAAAGAAGAACTTGAAGCAATACAAGCTGATCTTGAAAAAATAGATTCAGAGTTGCAAAAAGACAGTGAACTGAAAGTACAATACGATCAGGTTGATGAAAGACTGATGGTTATGAAGCCAGTTAGTGAGGATCTTGCCGTTGCTGAACTAAACAAAGAAGTCGCTCTTAATTTCGAAAAGACGGTAGATGAGACAACTGATCGCATCCGTGAGCTGAAAGGCGACCTGAAAAATCCCAATGATGTGATCGGTTTATCTTCTTCATTAAGTGATTCTATCATCACACCGAACTTTATCGGGCTAAAGCATTATAAAGAAAATCTATCTGACGGCCGTATGTGGAAGGCGATTTCAAATACAACCGTCTTTACGGTAATCTCTGTTTTCGCCGAGCTTGTGATCGGTCTTGCGATAGCGATTCTGATTAATAAGGCGTTCTTTGGTAGAGGGCTAGTACGTGCAACCATCCTTATTCCATGGGCGATTCCGACCGCTGTTTCAGCATTCATGTGGAAGTATCTATATGATGGACAGAACGGGATTGTAGCGAAAGCTTTTGAAAGTATTGGCCTTTTTGACCGAATGACTGATTTGTTAACAAGCTCGAATGGAGCCATGTTCTCGGTTATTTTTGCCGATGTATGGAAAACGACACCTTATATGGCGTTGCTGTTATTGGCTGGATTACAGACGATTCCAAGTTCTCTCTATGAAGCAGCAGCGATCGATGGAGCGAGTAAGTGGAAGCAGTTCTTAAAAATCACATTGCCGTTATTAAAATCTAGCATCCTTGTTGCTTTATTGTTCCGTACATTGGATGCGTTCCGTGTATTTGACTTGATATATGTTTTAACAGGCGGAGGTCCTGCGAACTCTACGGAAACGATCTCTATATTAGCGTATAAAGTAATGTTTGCCCAAACCAATTTCGGTGAAGGATCAGCGTTATCGGTTATTGTGTTTATCTGTGTTGCAATTATCTCCATGATCTATATTAAATTCTTAGGCCGAGATCTATTAAATGATAAATAAAAACGGAGACCATAAAGGAGTGTGTAGGAAATGAACAAAAAAGCGGGTCCAATGTTTTATGTATTTCTAGCCTTGTTTGTCTTCTTTGTCATGTTTCCGTTTTTATGGGTACTGGCAAGTTCGATTAAACCGGTGGCCGAGCTGTTTGGCGATCGTGCGTTCAAACCATTTACGGATAATATGACACTCGAAAATTACGAATCTGTATTTTTAAATTATCCGTTCTTAAAATATCTGTGGAACAGTTTGGTCGTATCTACGATTACAACTGTTTATGCTGTTCTTGTAGCAAGTTTTGCAGCATATGCGATTGCACGTTTAAAGTTTAAAGGAAAAACATTTATCTTAGGTCTAGTTCTATCGGTATCAATGTTTCCTCAGATCGCTACGATTTCACCGATCTATATCGTTTTGAAAAACCTTGGACTGACGAACAGCTACCTAGGTTTGATCATTCCATATACGACATTTACGCTTCCACTTTCAATCTGGCTGCTTGTCACATTCTTCCGCAAAATTCCGTTTGATCTTGAGGAAGCAGCAAAGATTGACGGTGCATCTCTCATGCAAACATATTGGAGAGTAATCCTGCCGCTGGCGATTCCAGGGATCTTTACGACAGCGATTCTTGTTTTCATCTCAGCTTGGAACGAATTCCTGTTTGCTTTGACGATTAACACGGACGATGCTTATAAAACCGTTCCGGTCGGTATCGCGATGTTTGAAGGACAGTTCACGATTCCGTGGGGCGAAGTTACGGCAGCAACTGTTATCGTTACCGTTCCTCTTGTAATCATGGTTCTTGCTTTCCAAAGAAAGATTGTATCTGGACTTACATCGGGTGCGGTTAAAGAATAGTAACTTGATCAAAACCCTGCAGCTCTTATTGCTGCGGGGTTTTTGTTATTTTTTCTAAAATTAGACATAGAGATAAGATGAGATACTTCGTAAAGGAGGAGAAGTGAAGTTGCACGGTCATGACGTTACACATATCAAATGGAGGAGTAATGATGTTCACGTCCATCAATACTCTACCCAAACGACAGTGAATGCAGGACACTCCCATATGGTTCAAGGGGTGACAAGCCGGGTAAATAATACGATGGGGCATGTCCATACTTACCAAGGAACCACTACGTTTGATGATGGTCATGTTCACCAATTCTCGGGAACAACTGGACCTCCAATTTATACAGGAGATGGAACTCATTATCACATGATAAGCGGAACAACTACAGTTAGTGGCGGGCACACGCATCAGTACTCAGGCAGGACAGGGGAAAATGTTTCTGAACCATAAGGAAGTCTTGAAAAGGAAACACCGACTTTTTCGGTGTTTTTTAATATGTAAATTGGAAGACTATACGTAATTCTGATAATCTAAAAACATACAATAAATCGGAGGAACAATACATGAAGCTTACTGTATTAGGCTATTGGGGCGGTTACCCAGGGGCAGGGGAAGCAACGTCCGGCTATCTTTTCCAAAGTGATGGGTTTAATCTGCTTATTGATTGTGGAAGCGGTGTACTTGCTCAGCTGCAAAAATACATAAAACCAGAAGAACTAGATGCTGTCATTATTTCTCATTATCATGCTGATCATATTGCGGATATTGGCGTTCTTCAATACGCGCGTCTTATACAATCGTTTTTACAGAATGAAATGAAGACTCTGCCGATCTATGGGCATAACGAAGATGAGGCTGGATTACAATCGCTCACTCATCTTCAGCATACAAAAGGAATCGCATATGATCCTTCCCGTGAACTAAAAGTAGGGCCGTTTACGATAACCTTTCAGCTGACAAAACATGCTGCAGTTTGTTATGCGATGCGTATAACGGATGGGAAAGAAACAATCGTTTATACCGCTGATACGGCATTTATTCCTGAGCTGATTCCTTTCAGTCTAAATGCAGATCTCCTTATAGCGGAATGTAACTTTTATAAGGGAATGGATGGAAGCGGTCCAGGCCACATGACTTCTGAAGATTGCGGAAAGCTAGCACAACAAGCAGAAGCCGGCGAACTGCTGCTCACACATCTTCCTCATTTTGGTCAGTTGTCACAGCTTGTCACAGAGGCAAAAGAGGTGTATAACAATAAAGTGGGGCTCGCCTCATCCGGATGGACGTGGGGAGCTTAAGTTAGGGACTGAAAGAGGAGAAAACTATGCTTTTTATTGATAATGAAAATATTACAGACCCAAGAGTGAATTTAGCAATTGAAGAATTCGCTTTGAAGCAATTAGACATCAATGAAACGTATTTGCTTTTTTATATAAATGAACCATCCATTATCATCGGCAAGAACCAGAATACGGTTGAAGAGATTAACGCAGAATATGTGCGTGAAAATGGTATTCATGTCGTTCGTCGTTTATCTGGAGGCGGAGCTGTTTATCATGATCTTGGGAATTTGAACTTCAGCTTTATTACCAAAGATGATGGGAACTCATTTCATGATTTTAAGAAGTTCACCGATCCCGTAGTAAAAGCCTTAAATAAATTAGGGGTAAACGCTGAGTTAAGCGGCCGTAACGATATTTTGGCTGACGGGAAGAAAATCTCAGGTAATGCTCAGTTTTCAACAAAAGGGCGTATGTTCAGCCATGGAACGCTATTGTTTGATTCAGAGATTGAAAATGTAGTATCGGCTCTGAACGTAAAAATGGACAAGATTGAATCCAAAGGCATCAAGTCGATCCGCAGCCGTGTAACGAATATTCGTGAGCACTTGGATGAAGACATGACGATGGAAGAATTTAAAGAGATCCTATTAGCTTACTTGTTCGAAGAGTTTGAGCAGGTTCCAAAGTACGAACTCACGGAAGAGGATTGGGCTGAGATCCGTAAAATCTCTAGAGAGCGATATGCAAACTGGGATTGGAACTACGGAAAATCTCCGAAATTTAATGTAGAACTTTCAAATCGTTTTGCAGCTGGTTCTATCGATATTCGTCTGCACATTGTAAAAGGAATCATTCAAGAGAGTAAGATTTTTGGAGATTTCTTCGGTGTAGGTGATGTTTCAGATATCGAGAACAGGCTGAACGGTGTGCGCTACGATCGGGAAGAAATTGAAAAAGTATTGGAAGATGTTGATCTAAAACACTATTTTGGTAATGTTTCACATCAGGAATTTTTAGATCTTTTATATTAATAGAAAGTATTCGAAACCGCCTTTTTAAGGCGGTTTTTTTTAGTTTGTGGATTTAAGAGATATTTGACGTTGTTTATCCTCTAATATCAACGATTGAACTCTTAAAACCATTTGACAGAAAATTAATAAAAATGATAAGCTAAAACCAATCACATTACACAAATAATTGATAACGAAATAAAAACGTCATATTTTTTATTCTTAATTGTAATCGCTTACATAATCCTAAAAGGAGATGAAATAGCCATGATTCTTCATCCTAAAGTGGAGTGCATGAAGAGTGAGGAGAAAAAAGAGCTTCAGCTTCATCGTTTAAAGCAGACCGTCGATGCTGTTTACGAGAATGTGCCTTTCTACAAAAATGCCTTTGATGAAAAAGGAATCCATCCGACTTCCATCCAGTCATTAGACGATCTGCAGAAATTGCCGTTTACTGTAAAAAAGGATCTGCGTGATCATTATCCATTCGGACTATTTGCCGTTCCGCTCGACCATCTTGTACGGCTTCACGGTTCATCTGGAACGAGTGGAAAACCGACAGTTGTGGGGTATACAGAAGGAGACATTGAAAGATGGAGCGACATGGTAGCTCGATCAATCGCAATAGCAGGCGGGGAACCCGGTAACGTTCTGCACAATGCTTACGGCTATGGACTTTTCACAGGGGGACTGGGTCTTCATAACGGATCAGAAAAGCTTGGCATGGTGACGGTTCCTGTATCAGGAGGAAACACAGAGCGCCAGATCCTTCTTATTGAAGACTTTAAACCGCAAGTAATTTGCGGGACTCCGTCATACATCTTAACGATCGCAGAAAAGATGGAAGAGCTCGGGAAAGATCCAAGAGCTACTTCACTTCAATACGGAATCTTTGGGGCAGAGCCTTGGTCGGAGGAGATGAGGGCTACACTCGAAGAGAGATTAGGAATCAAAGCGATGGATATCTACGGATTGAGTGAAGTAATGGGTCCAGGCGTTGCGATGGAATGTCACGAAGCACAGAACGGTTTACATATTATGGATGACCACTTCATCGCTGAAATCATCAACCCCGATACACTTGAACCTATGCCGGATGGAGAATATGGTGAACTTGTTTTTACAAGTTTAACGAAAGAAGCGTTCCCGGTTATTCGCTATCGTACGGGAGATATCGCTTCACTTGAACGCACCCCGTGCATCTGTGGTAGGACTTCTGTACGAATGAGCAGGGTGAAAGGTCGAATCGACGATATGATTATCGTCAGAGGAGTGAACGTCTTCCCTTCAGAAATTGAGAACTGCCTGCTTTCTATTGAGGATATCGTGCCACATTATCAGGTGCATATACACACTGAAGGTTTGAGAGAGCATATCGAGCTTCATGTGGAGATGAGTGAAAATCTTTATGCGATTACAAATGGTGATGAAGCTCATGCAGCAACAAATCTGCTAAAACAGACCATCACTAAAAAAGTCAAAGACACATGCCTTGTGACGATGAAGATAAAAGTGTTTCCACCAAAGAGCATCCCGCGTTCCGAAGGGAAGGCAATCAGGGTTGTGAGACACGCACAGAAGAAAATGGGTGTTTAACCATTGTTCAAACGCATGACGTTAATTTATAATTACGGTAATAAAACGTAATATAACAGGAGGGAATAGCATGACAGTTGGTTTGAGCTTCAGTCAACTTAGTGAAGAAGAAAAGATGCAGCATTTTTTAGATCGGATCAATGCTGGTGAAAAGATCGAACCCGATGATTGGATGCCAGATGATTATCGTATGCAGCTGATCCGTTTGATTTCCATGCACGGCATTTCGGAAATTATGGGAGCGCTTCCAGAGAAAGAGTGGGTACCTAAAGCACCTTCCTTGCACCGAAAGCTGGCAATCATGGCGAAGGTGCAGGACGAAATGGGTCATGGCCAGTTGTTATTGCGCGTTGCAGAAGACTTGATGGCTCCGCTAGGAAAGACGCGCCACGATATCATGGAAGATCTTTTTTCAGGAAAACTGAAGTTCCATAACGTTTTCCATATGGATGCTCCAACTTGGGGTGACGCTGGAATCATTGCTTGGCTCGTTGATGGAGCAGCGATCATTTCTCAAAGTATGATGCTTGATTCTTCCTACGGTCCTTACGCACGGGCGCTAAAACGTATTTGTGCAGAAGAAGTATTCCATGCACAGCATGGAGAGAGCATTATTTTAGCGATGGCAGAAGGTACGCCTGAACAGCGTCAGATGCTGCAGGATGCTCTTAACCGCTGGTGGGAATCGCTCATCATGTTCTTCGGACCTAAATCAGCTAAAGAAACGGGTAACTCGAACGCAGATAAGAACATTATGTACAAGATCCGTACCAAAACGAATGAAGACCTAAGACAAGAATTCTTTACAAAATACATTCCGCGCATTTGGTCGCTCGGTCTTACAATACCAGATGAGACAATTCACTTTGATGAAGAAACGCAAATGTGGATCTATAAAGATGCTGATTGGAGCAATTTTAAGCAGATCGTTTCCGGAAACGGGCCACAATCGCAAAATCGCTTAGATCTTCGCCGCCGCTCATACAAAAATAACGAGTGGGTACGTGAGGCTCTGGCAGCTAAAAAAGCGATCTAAGTGCGGAAGGGAGAGAGAACCAACGTGAACGAACCAAAAAATGAATTTTACAACGTGTATGAAGTATTCAGTAAAAAGACAGATAAATCACCATTTCAGCACAGTTTCAGCCTGCTCGCTCCTAACGCTGACATGGCACTGATCATGGCGAAAGAGAACTTTTTTAGAAGAGAGCAAGTCGCTGACATCTGGGTTGTAAAAAGAGAGAACATCCGCGGTCTGAACCAGGATGAGAAAGAGATGCTCAAAAGGCTTGATAAGGAGTACAGAGAAACTAAAGGTTACGGATATTTAAAGAAAAAATGGCGTGACTACAACCAAGAGCAGTTTACTGAGCAGCACATCCTTGGCGGAAGGGGAGATAATAAATGACACAAGAAACATTAAAGCCACAAGAGAAAGCTGCATTGATCGAACTCCTCTACCAGATGGGAGACGATGATTTTATTCTTGCGTTCCGTGGATCAGAATGGCTCGGACTTGCGCCGCACATTGAAGAAGATGTAGCGTTCTCTTCGATTTCTCAGGATATGATGGGACACGCAAACCTCTACTATCGTTTATTAGAGGACCTTGGTGAAGGAGAAGCAGATAGAATTGCTCATCTCAGAACACCTGAACAGTTCCGAAACGCCATTATTTTAGAAGAAGTGAACGGGCCGGGAACGTATTTAAAAGAGCCGGATTATGACTGGGCATTCGCAGTCGTTCGCAACTATTTTTATGCGGTGCATAAGCAGATTCGGTTAGAATCGCTTCGTCATTCTTCCTATGAGCCATTAGCTGAGGCAGCACGTAAGATCATGACGGAACAATACTATCACCTCATGCACTGGGAAGTCTGGTTTAAACAACTTATGACGAGCACTGACGAAGCTATCGAGCGAATGAACGCGGCTATCAACAAAGTTTGGAGAGACTTTGGCGGGGTTCTTACACTTGGCCCTTCCTATGCAGATATCGTGAAAGCTGACTTGATCGATGATGAAGCAGTCATGAAAAAGCGGTGGATGAACAAGATGGAAGCCGTATTTAAAGAAGTCGGAGCCTTTTATCCTGGTGAGCCTCGAATGGAAAGAGGCAACGGGAGAAACGGTGTTCATACAGATGACTTGAAACAAGCCTTATCTACACTTTCTGAAGTGTATGCTACAAACCCTGCTACTGGCTGGTAAGACGATAGGAAAGGAGATGAACCACGTGTCCGAATTAAAACACAGCATGACCGATACCGTTATGGACGCGCTTGGGGATGTAAAAGATCCTGAAATCGCCTCCGTCAGCATATTAGACCTTGGTATGATACATGAAGTTGAAGTGACAGACGGAAAAGTGAAAGTATCTGTACTTCCTACCTTTTCTGGGTGCCCTGCTTTGCACATCATCGAAAGAGATATCAAAAAAGCCTTAGAATCTTTAGAAGGAATTGAATCGGCAGAAGTGAACTTTGTATTTACACCCTCATGGACGACAGACCGGATCACACCTGAAGGACGTGAGCGCTTAAAAGAGTTTGGCATCTCTCCTCCTCCTGCAAATCATGTAATGGGTGAGCCTTGGGAAATTGACTGTCCGTACTGCGGGTCAACCTATGTAACGATGGAAAATATTTTTGGTCCGACAGCATGCCGAAGCATCTTGTATTGCAAGTCTTGCAAAAACCCGTTTGAAGCAATGAAACCAGTTGCTGATATGGGATAGCAGCAAAAAAATGAGGTTAAAAATAGGGAGGAAACACACATGGTTAAACTAATCGCACTTTATAAAACACCGGAAAACATCGAACAATTCGACGAGCACTATTTTGGACATCATACTGAGATCACAAAAAAGATTCCTGGCCTTCGTAAAATGGAAGTAACCAAGATCGTTGGTTCTCCAATGGGGAAAAGCGATTATCATATCCTTTGTGAAATGTACTATGATGATCATGATTCTCTAAAAGCAGCGATGAAATCAGACGAAGGTAAAGCTTCGGGTAAAGACTTAATGAGCTTTGCAGCAGAACTTGTAACACTCATGATTGGTGAGGAAGTCAATGCGTAATTACGAAACAATCTTAACCTCAGTTGATGATGGGATTGCCTTAATTCAATTAAACAGGCCGCGTGTCCTAAACGCGATCAATCGGCCGATGGTTACGGAGCTTTTAGATGCTTTTGAGCGTTTTGACCGTAATGATGAGGTGAAAGCAATTGTTTTGACAGGCAACAGCAGGGCATTTGCAGCTGGTGCAGATATTGATGAAATGAAAAATGACGACAGTGTTTCTCTTGAACTATTAAATCAGTTCAAAGAATGGGACCGTCTAGCAACGATTAAGAAGCCTATCATTGGTGCAGTGAACGGGTATTGTTTCGGCGGAGGCTTCGAGCTCGCTCTATGTGCAGATATCCTATTTGCTGCTGAGAACGCGCAGTTCGGGTTCCCAGAAATCAAGCTTGGCGTTATGCCTGGTGCTGGAGGGACCGTAAAATTAACGAAGCTAATGGGACAGAAGAAGGCGTTGGAATGGCTATGGCTTGGTGATCCGATGACAGCTAAAGAAGCGTTAGAATATGGTGTTATCAACCGTGTTATCGCGCCGGAACTCGTTTTAGAAGAAGCAAAGAAGTATGCGAAACTCGTAGCATCCAGGGCGCCGTTATCGGTTCGTTTAATAAAAGAGTCCGTCTACAAATCTGTTGATTATTCGACTTACGAAGGCATGCAGTTTGAACGAAAAAACTTTTACCTATTATTCTCATCACAGGATCAAAAAGAAGGTATGAAAGCATTCATCGAAAAACGTCCTGCAGAGTTTAAAGGGAAGTAGGGGGAAAACCATGTTTGAAACGATAAGCTATGAAACGAGAGGAAAGACAGCTTGGATCACCTTGAACCGTCCGGACAAACTCAATGCTTTTACACCGCTCATGCATAAGGAAATGGTTACTGCGATTAAAGAGGCGAACAAAGACAGCGGTGTAAGAGCGGTTGTCTTAATAGGTGCAGGTCGGGCTTTCTGTTCAGGTCAGGATCTCTCTGGCTCAACAGATACCGATTATGGAGAAGTGCTCCGTAAAGGGTACAATCCGATCGTGCAAGCTCTTGTATCGATGGAAAAACCAGTCATTGCTGCAGTTAACGGTGTGGCTGCAGGTGCAGGTATGAGCTTGGCATTGGCGTGTGATTTTCGTATTGCGAGCGAGAAAGCGAGTTTCATAGAAGCTTTCATTCACGTTGGCTTAGTACCAGACTCAGGGAATCTTTACTTCTTGCCAAGACTTGTCGGTCACGCAAAAGCGATGGAACTGGCAGTGTTAGGTGAAAAGATTACGGCACAACAAGCAAAAGAATTTGGCCTTGTAACGAAAACGGTTAGCGAAGAGGAGTTCATGCTTGAAGTAGAAACGTTTGCGGAAAAATTAGCGAACATGCCAACAAAAGCGATCGGGCTCATCAAACGCTATATGAATAAAAGCTGGGAAAGCGACCTGAATGAAGTTCTAGAATATGAAGCACAGGCTCAAAAGATTGCAGGAGAATCTGAAGATCATCAAGAAGGTCTGGCAGCATTCTTAGATAAAAGAAAACCGGCATTCACAGGTAAATAGACATCTTAGAAAAGGGAGTGGAGAGAATGAGCACAGCTAAAACAGAAATTTATGCAGTAAAGCGTGATCAATACGATATGATTATTGGTGGGCATAGTACAGCGGGATCAGAAGGGGAGTATTTTGTTACATATAACCCGGCGACTGGTGAACCTCTAGCAAAAGTGGCAAAAGCAACGAAGGCAGATGTAGACCGTGCGGTACAAGCGGCACGAACAGCTTTTGAAACAGGGAAATGGAAGCGCTCTCCTGTCAATAAACGCTCTCGCACCATGAACAAAATCGCGAGCATCATGCGTTCACGTTTTAACGAACTGGTTGAACTGGAGATCTTAAACAGCGGAAAGTCATTAAGCGCCGCTCAGGGACAAGTAATGCAGGCGATTGAAGATTTCGAATTCTACGCAGGGGCGATCGTAAGCCACCGCGGTGCCGTTAACCCGATGCCGGGACCATTCATGAACTACACGTTAAAAGAGCCGCTCGGTGTTTGTGCACAGATCATTCCTTGGAACTACCCGATGATGATGGCAGCATGGAAAATTGCTCCTGCGATCGCAACAGGCTGTTCAGTAATCTTGAAGCCAGCAAGCTTAACACCTTTAACGGCAATCGTGATGACTGAGATCTGCCACGAAGCAGGAGTTCCAGAAGGTGTTGTAAACATCATCACAGGTGATGGAGCTACAGTTGGTTCATACCTTGCGGAGCATGAAGGTGTTGATAAAGTAGCGTTCACTGGGGAAACGGGTACAGGTAAAGACATCATGGCCAAAGCTTCTCAAACGCTAAAACGTGTAACACTTGAGCTTGGAGGTAAATCTCCTAACCTTGTATTTGCAGATGCAGATCTCGATGCTGCTGTTGATGGCTCCTTGTTTGGTATTTTCTATAACACCGGTCAATCCTGTGAAGCACGTTCACGCCTTTACATTGAGGAAAGTGTCTATGACGCGTTCATGGAAAAATTTGTTGAAAAAGCGAAGAAGCTTGTCTTAGGTAATCCGCTCGATCAAGGTACACATGTTGGAGCAATTATCTCCGAGCGTCAGCTTGAAGTGATCGACAACTATGTGAAATCAGCTGAAAAAGAAGGAGCAACTATTGCTCTAGGCGGTGGACGCGCAAAAGTAGATGGCTTCGAAAATGGTCACTGGTATTTGCCGACGATCATTACGGAAGTAAATGAAGATATGAAAGTGGTTAAAGAAGAAATCTTCGGACCGGTAGTGGTTGTATCGACATTTAAGGATGAAAAAGAGGCTGTGAAACTAGCGAACAACACGGACTTCGGTTTAGCAGCAGCGATCTGGACGAAAGACCATGCGAAAGCAACTCGTGTTGCTGGTATGATCCAAGCAGGAACAATCATGATTAACTCACCGTTCTCAGCATTCCCGGGAACGCCGTTCGGAGGCTATAAACAGTCAGGTTTCGGACGTGAGCTTTGTATTGAAACGCTGGACCTTTATACAGAAACAAAGAGTGTCGTTTCCTATACAGGATCTCGTCCGTTAAATCCTTTTAATCTATAAAATCTTAAAACAAGGCTCTTTTCTGACTGATTGTTGCTTCAGAGCGAATAGTATCATTTGCTTCCTTGAAAGTTGATTGGAGTGTAAGGTGCGAGACTCCTGCGGGACGAACGAGACAGGTGAGACTCCTAAGGGCGGTAGGAGGCTCACCGCACGCCCCGCAAAAAGCGAGCATCCTGAAACGATATCAACTACTTTAAAAAGACAACAATGATTATGGAAACAGCCAAAACAAAAGCGGGCATTCGTGCTCGCTTTTTACACACAAAAGTTAAACATTTGTTTAAAAAGAAAGGCAGGAGAGACCATGTTACAAAATGCAGTAGTCATCGGATCTGGTGTTATGGGAAGAGGGATTGCCTACGTTTGTGCGGTAGGAGGATTTGAGGTTCAACTTGTGGATGTGAATGAAGATCAGCTGGAAAATGCAAAAAAAGAAATAGATTCTATTTTTTCAAAGGCGGTATCTCGAGGTAAACTGTCACAAGAGAATGCAAGTGCAGCTCAAGAAAGACTTTCTTATACCGTGCATCTGACAGCAGCTGCCAGCGGTGCAGATATTGTCATTGAAGCTGTACCAGAAAATATAGAGATCAAGCGTGCTGTTTTTGAAGAATTAGACCATTCCGCACCTGATCATTGTGTGCTTGCCACAAACACGTCGACGATGAGTCCTACCGAAATCGGATCCTTTACAAAGCGGCCGCATAAAGTAATCGCGATGCATTTCTTCAATCCGGTTCATAGCATGCCGCTTGTTGAGATTGTGCGCGGCCATGAAACAGATTATGAGACGGTAGAACTTGCCAAAGAAGCTGCTGTAAAAATGGGCAAAGAAACAGTCACGGTAAACGAGTTTCCTGGCTTCGTAACGAGCCGTATCTCTGCCATGATCGGTAATGAAGCGTTCTATATGTTGCAAGAAGGTGTTGGTACACCTGAAGATATCGACAAAGCGATCAAGTTGGGATTAAATTTTCCGATGGGACCTTTCGAACTTGGTGACTTAGTAGGTCTTGATACGCGATTAAATAACTTGAACTACCTTCATAAAACGCTAGGTGAAAAATATCGCCCAGCTCCACTTCTTGTTAAATATGTCAAAGCAGGAAGACTTGGCCGTAAATCTGGGAAAGGGGTTTACGATTACACAACAGAAGACAACGGGGTGAAGAAATAATGAAAGAAGTTGTCATTGTTGATGCTGTCCGGACTCCAATTGGCCGTTATAAAGGTGCGCTTAAGTCAGTAAGGCCAGATGACCTCGGTGCAGTGGTTATTTCAGCTCTTTTAGCAAGAAACAAGGTCCTGCCCCCATCTGACATTGAAGAAGTGATATTTGGGAACGCAAACGGAGCAGGAGAAGATAATCGTAACGTAGCCCGTATGTCTGCCCTTTTGGCAGGACTTCCGGTTGAAGTTGGCGGAACTACGATCAATCGACTGTGTGGTTCTGGAATGGATGCCGTCATTTATGCTGCCCGTGCGATCATGGCGGGTGAAGGTGATGTATTCATAGCAGGGGGAACCGAAAGCATGACTCGTGCACCACTCGTTATGGGGAAACCTGAAGTCGAATATCCGCGCGGTGATATGAAGATGTTTGATACGACGATCGGATGGCGTTTTATTAATCCGCTTTTGGATGAAAAATACGGAACAGACTCTATGCCTGAAACAGCGGAGAATGTCGCAAAAAAATATGACATTTCAAGGGAAGCGCAAGATCAGTTTGCATTCAGCTCTCAACAAAAAGCTAAAAAAGCGATGGAGCAAGACCGATTTAAAGAAGAGATCGTACCGGTAAGGTTGGTTGACCGCAAAGGCAATGAAACATGGATGACAAAAGATGAGCACCCTCGTCCTGAAACGTCGCTTGAGAAGTTAGGTACACTTAAACCATTGTTTAAAGATGGAACCGTTACACCAGGGAATGCTTCGGGGGTAAATGATGGAGCATCTGCCCTTCTACTGATGAGCCGTGAAAAAGCAGATGAGCTTGGTCTTCAGCCTTTCGTAAGGTACGTTTCGTCAGGTGTGGCAGGAATAGAGCCTGAAGTAATGGGTGTTGGGCCGATAGAAGCCTCTCGCAAGGCATTAAAACGTGCGGGTTTATCGGTGACTGATCTGGACTTGATCGAATTGAATGAAGCATTTGCATCTCAATCGCTAGCTTGTATAAATGAGCTTGGATTAGATTCAGATAAAGTAAACGTGAACGGTGGTGCGATCGCGTTCGGTCACCCGCTTGGGGCAAGCGGTGCAAGAATTTTAACTACGCTGATCCACGAAATGAAAAAACAAGGGTCTCGATATGGTCTTGCAACGATGTGTATTGGTGTAGGACAAGGAATTGCGTCAGTTGTTGAAGCTATTAATGAGTAGGAGGATTATCCGATGAGTGCTATTTTATATGAAATAAAGGACCATGTTGCCTATGTAACATTGAACCGCCCTGAAGTTTTGAACTGTTTTAACTATGCAACTTTAAAGGAACTCGAAGAAACAGTTGAAGACATCCATCACAACAATGATGTTCGTGTTGTTATTTTTACAGGTGCAGGGGAAAAAGCATTTAGTGCTGGTGCTGACTTAAAAGAGCGCCGTACGCTAACTGAATCAGAAGTTCGCCGAAACGTACGTAAAATCCGTGATGTGTTTTCAGCGGTAGAAGCTTTGCCTCAGCCAACTATCTGTGCGATCAACGGGCATGCGTTTGGTGGAGGTTTTGAGCTAGCGCTAGCATGTGACCTTCGGGTTTCCGTACGAGAAGCCTCTATGGGGCTCACGGAGCTTAGTTGGGCGATTATTCCCGGAGCAGGCGGTACTCAGCGTTTGCCAAGGCTGATCGGTCAGGCAAAAGCGATGGAACTTATATTAACGGCGAAAAAGATGATGGCTGAAGAAGCATTTTCCTATGGCATCTTAAACCAGGTCACATCGAGAGAAGAGCTGATGGCAGTCTGTGAAAACTACGCTAGTCTTATCATGAAAAATGGCCCAGTAGCCGTTCAACAGGCAAAATATGCGATCAAACACGGAACAGAAGTTGATCTTCAGACAGGTCTTGCTATCGAGGCGAAAGCCTATGAAGTCACGATTCCGACGAAAGACAGAATGGAAGCACTCGTTGCTTTTGGAGAAAAAAGACCACCTGTATTTAAAGGAGAGTAACTTGTATTCACTCATATTGTTTTGGTAGGATTGTACAGACAATTACAGGTACAAATGAGGTTATCTAACATGCAAAATAGTTTAAACACACGTTCCATGATTTTTACCCTTTACGGGGATTATATACGGCATTATGGAAGCGAAATATGGATAGGCAGTTTGATCCGTCTTTTAGAAGAGTTCGGTCATAATGAGCAAGCCGTTCGAGCAGCGATTTCAAGAATGAACAAACAGGGGTGGATCGCAGCGAGAAAACAAGGCAATAAAAGCTATTATTATTTAACGGAACGCGGAAAAAAAAGGATGGATGAAGCGGCAAAAAGAATTTTTAAAGTCCAGCAAGAACCATGGAACGGGGAATGGCTGATGTTCACCTACACCATTCCTGAGGAAAAAAGGAGCATACGGGACGAACTTCGTAAAGAGCTTGTATGGAGCGGCTTCGGCTTGCTCGCAAACAGCTTTTGGATTTCGCCTCATAAGTCCTTTGAACAGGTTCAATCGATGATCGATAAATATCAGATCGAAGACTATGTTCATTCCTTTACAGCTGTATATAATGGCCCGAATGAGAATGAGAAACTCGTATCAGAGTGCTGGGACCTTAATGATATCAACATGAAATACAATGAGTTTATCGTGACATACTCACAGAAATATGTGATCGATAAGAACAAGATCGAAAAGGGCGAAATGACAGACGGAGAATGCTTTGTAGAAAGAACGAAACTTGTCCACGAATACCGTAAGTTCCTTTTTATTGATCCAAGCTTGCCTCAAGAGTTATTGCCGTCTGAATGGCTAGGAGATCACGCAGCCTCGCTGTTCAGTGATTACTACCGTGCACTAGCCGGACCAGCAAGCCGATTCTTTGAAAGCATTTATTCAGAAGGTAATGATCTTAAGAAGGATCTTAAGTTTGATGCATTCAACCATCCGTTGATTCAAGAAAGTCGGTCTTAGTATTTATTTTTAAATGTATAACTAAAAGTTAATCTGTGGTCATCTTTGAACAGTTGATTGGAGCGCAAGGTGCGAGACTCCTGGGGGATCAGCGGGACAGGTGAGACTCCTAACGGCGCAAAGCGCAGAGGAGGCTCACCGCACGCCCCCCGGAAAGCGAGCATCCTGGAGCGGAAATCAACAACTTCAAGTACATCTAGTAAAAACAAAAAAGCACTTTCATCTCAAACTCAATGAACGAAAGTGCATTCTAGTAGATTACTTTTGAAGTTCTGCGGCAAACTGCTTACCTTTTTCGTAATAGGTATCGATTGTGAGCTGGATTAGTTTTAGATCCTCATCGTTCAGTTCACGGATAACTTTGCCGGGTGAACCCACGACCATGACCCTCGGGGGAATTTTTTTGCCTGGGGGAATTAATGTGTTTGCCCCAATAAAGGCTTGTTCTCCGATTTCGACACCGTCAAGAATGGTGGAACCCATGCCGACGAGCGCACCTTTTTTTATCGTACAGCCATGAAGGATGACGTTATGACCGATCGAAACTTCATCTTCAAGCACAAGCGGGTATCCTTCGTAAAGGTGAAGTGTACAGTTATCTTGAACGTTTGTCTTTTTACCGATTGAGATCGGACCTTCATCACCGCGAAGGACACTATTAAACCAGATACTTGCCCCTTCACCGATCGTTACATCACCAATAACATGAGCACCTGGCGCGATAAAAACGCTTTCATGAATGTGTGGCGTTTTGCCGTTAAATGTGTATTTCATATGAACCTCCCTGAAATATAGGTTGATAGGTTCAGTATAACAAAGGAATAATAGGGAGGTGGAGAATTTGAATCCGGTTTGCGAAAAGTTAAACATCAAGTATCCGATCATACAAGGCGGTATGGGAAATGTTAGCAATGCCGAACTTGCTTCAGCTATCTCAAACGCTGGAGGATTAGGGACGATCGGTGTCGGAACCATGACGCCAGATGAAGTGGAAAAGCTGATTATTGCAACAAAGGGGATGACAGACCGCCCATTTGCTGTTAATGTACCTTTAACTGTAGCTTCTGATGTAAAAGACATTCTTAAGCTGTTGATCAAGCACGAGGTTAAAGTCGTTTCTCTTTCAGCAGGTAATCCGGCTCCTTACATACCGAAGTTGAAGGAACATGGAATAACAGTGATTACGGTGATCGCGTCTGTCTATCATGCGAAAAAAGCCGAAACTGCAGGATCTGATCTGCTCGTTGCAGAAGGCTATGAAGCAGCAGGATTGAACTCGTCGTATGAAACGACCACGATGGTGTTGCTTCCGCAGGTAAGTCGAAGTGTTTCTATTCCGGTTATCGCAGCAGGGGGAATTGCGGATGGAAGCGGACTTGCAGCAGCTTTTGCCCTTGGCGCACAAGGTGTACAGATGGGAACACGGTTTATTGCGACAAAAGAAGCGCCTTTTCATGAGTTCTATAAGTCAGCACTCCTAGATGCTGATGATACAAAAACGATGATCGTCGGCCGTTCGGTCGGAAAGATCAGAAGAATTTACGATACGCCGTATGCACAAAAATTGATTCAACTTGAAAAGAGTGGTGTAACACCAGAAGAATTTTTAAAACATACTACGGAAGATCGTCATATTTTAGGGGCAGTAAAAGGTGATCTTGAGAATGGTTTCATCAACAGCGGGCAGGTTGCGGGTACGATTACAGATATTCCAACCGTAAAAGAACTGCTTAAAACCATGATGAAAGATGCGAAGGAAACAGTTAGTTTGTTAAACAAACGTTTAATATAGGCTAGCTGTATTTGTAACAGAGGGGGAAGTTTTAATAATGAATCAGCAAGATCAATGGACGTCGAAGTTAGCCTTTATTTTAGCCGCAGCAGGATCAGCAATTGGACTTGGAGCCATTTGGAAATTCCCTTATGTCGTTGGCACAAGCGGTGGAGGAGCTTTCTTCCTTATCTTTTTATTGTTTACGTTTTTAGTAGGTTTTCCACTGTTAATGGCTGAGTTTGTAATCGGACGCGGAGCTCAGAAAGAAGCAGTCTCTGCTTACCGAACACTTGCGCCAGGATCCGCATGGCCATGGTTAGGACGCATGGGTGTAGCAACAGCATTTATTCTTTTATCCTTTTACAGTGTAATTGGCGGATGGATCGTACTTTATTTAGGTAAGAGTTTTTCAGGTGATTTTTTCAAACATGATTTTGGGGCAATGTTCGGTGAGTCGATCTCAAGCCCTTGGCCTGTTTTAATCTCACAGTTTATTTTTATGGCCATTACAATCTTTGTAGTCAGCCGTGGAATTAAAAACGGTATCGAAAAAGCGAACCAGATCATGATGCCTGCACTTTTCGTTCTGTTTGTTGTCTTAATTGTTCGTTCTTTGACATTAGACAATGCGATGGAAGGGGTAAAGTTCTTCTTGCTTCCTGACTTTTCAGAGATTGGCGGAGATGATATTCTGTTCGCGCTTGGCCAGTCTTTCTTTTCATTGAGTGTGGGGATCTCCGTTATGGTTACCTACAGCTCTTATTTAGGAAAGAATGAAAGTTTAACAAAATCTGCATCAACAATCGTATGGCTTAACGTTCTAATCTCATTGCTTGCTGGATTGGCGATCTTCCCAGGCGTTTTCTCGCTAGGACTAGAGCCTGCAGAAGGACCGGGATTGTTGTTCGTCGTGCTTCCGGCAGTATTTGATCAAATCGTGTTCGGACAATTTTTCTTTATTATTTTCTTAGCACTTTTCTTGTTCGCAACATTAACATCAGCGTTTTCGATGCTTGAAATCATTGTTGCATCTATTACGAAAGGCACGTTAACGAATCGTGCAAAATGGTCTTGGATCATCGGGTTGCTAATCTTTGCAGCAGGTATTCCTTCAGCTCTTTCAATGGGTGTCCTGTCAGATGTTACACTTTTCGGCAAGACGATCTTTGATCTATTAGATTACTTGGTTAGTAATATCCTGCTTCCGCTTGGTGCTCTATTTATCGCACTATTCGTTGGTTACCGCTATCCAAAGGAGCTATTACTGAAAGAATTCAAAGCAGGGTCTTCTGTTACAGTGAAAGGATTTGCATTGTGGCTTATGCTTGTTCGCTACATTGTACCGATCATTATTTTCATCGTGTTCCTTAACACAATTGGTGTATTTAAAATGATCACAGGATGATCTTAATAGACGCAGACCAGATTTGGTTCTGCGTCTTTTTATGCTTATAATAGAGCAGAGTAAGAAAGTGAAAGGATGACTTCAATATGTTAAAAGATAAAGTTGCTGTTATTACAGGAGCTACACGCGGCTGTGGTAAGGCGATCGCAGAAAAATTAGGAACACTTGGTGCGAAACTAACAGTTGTAGGTTCGTCTGATGGTATTTTCAAGACAGCCGATGAGCTTGAAAATAGCGGTTTCGAAGTTTTAGCAGTAAAAGCTGATGTATCCAATGAAACGGATGTTGCTGATCTTTTTAAACAAACGTTTGATCATTTTGGACAAGTAGATATTCTTGTAAACAATGCAGGTGTTGGTCAGTTTAAATTAGCGGAAGAGCACTCTTTAGCAGACTTTCAAAAGATGTTTGAAGTAAATGTGCAAGGTGTTTTCTTATGCAGTACAGCGGTAGTTCCTCATATGAAAGAGCGTAAAGAAGGAACGATCATCACGATCTCTTCTGATGTTGGAAGAAGAACCATTGCCAACGGTTCTGTATACACAGCTACAAAATATGCAGTTCAAGGATTCTCTGGTTCACTTGCTCAGGAACTTCGTGAATTTGGTGTCCGAGTTGGAACGGTAAATCCAGGTGCGATTGATACGTATTTTGCTGATAGTGAACCGGGTCTTGATTTTAAAGAAGATTGGTTAAAGGTTACAGACATCGCAGAGGCCGTTGCTTATATGGCAAGCGCTCCAAAACACATGGTGGTAGACGAGATTATGCTTCATCCATTGTCACAGGAATATCCGAACGTTTAAAGTAATTTAGCAAAATATAGATAAAGATTGAAGGCAAAAGACCCTGTCATTGAAAAAGTGGCAGGGTTTTTCGCTGATTTTAGGTGAATGGGAAGGATTTTTGCAAGGGAACATTCACGAAATGAAGAAAATCACATAAAAAGTTAAAGAAATCACATAACAAATATGTAAATGACTTTAAGGAAATAACAGCTTTCATTCTCAAAGACGATCTTTTGTTCATAACTCATTGGATGACAAAATAAACACTCTTTCATTATAAAAAACCACCTCCACTATATTTTTTACATATTTTTCACATTTCTTATAAATGGAACAATTCAGGCGATTCATTGACCGCTTATCACACAAAATGATATGATAACGTTATGAAAACGTTATATAAATTAGATGAAAGATATGAGGTGTATACATGAAACCAGGTATGGAGGTTGGTCAAAAAGCCACCATTACAGCTACGGTGACACCCGATATGTTTGCTCAATTTGAAGGGAAACTGGTTCATCCAGCATATTCAACTGTCAGCATGGTCTACCATATGGAGTGGGCAGCCCGACAGATCATATTGCCATATCTTGAAGACCATGAAGAAGGAATAGGCGGGGGCGTAACGGCAAAACATATGGCTCCGACACCAGATGGCGCTGAACTAACAATCACAGCGACATTACGTGAGATAAAAGGAAAAGCAGTGATTTGCGATGTTACCGTCCATAATGGAAAAGCACTAGCGGGTGAAGGGGAAGTCACCCAATATATCCTGCCGAGAGCAGCGATCTCACAAAAAATTGAAGAAATGAAAGTTTAATATTTTTTTAACTCATAATGAAAGCGCTTTCACTTTAAAGCAGCAAAGCGAAAAAGACGCAAAGTGAATGAGAGACATATAGGGGGATTCAGCATGTTTGAAAAAATATCACAGCACGAACAAGTCGTATTTTGTAACGATCCATCCACAGGTCTTAAGGCGATTATCGCCATACATAATACAACCTTGGGACCAGCGCTAGGTGGATGCAGAATGAGACCATATGCATCTGTTGACGAGGCACTTGAGGATGTACTGCGCCTTTCAAAAGGGATGACATACAAATGTGCAGGAGCAGATGTAGATTTTGGCGGAGGGAAGTCCGTTATTATCGGTGATCCCACAACTGACAAAACACCAGAATTGTTCCGTGCGTTCGGCCAGTTCGTTGATTCATTAAATGGACGTTTCTATACAGGAACGGACATGGGAACGACGCCAGACGATTTTGTTCATGCTTTAAAAGAAACGAACTGCATCGTTGGCGTTCCTGAGGAATATGGTGGTAGCGGTGACTCGTCAGTCCCTACCGCACAAGGCGTTATCTATGGACTGCAGGCTACCATTCAGACTTTAGAAGGTACGGATGAATTAGTGGGAAGATCTTATTCCATCCAAGGCCTCGGAAAAGTTGGTTTTAAAGTAGCAGAGCAGCTGCTTGCCGCTGGTGCACAAGTTTATGTGACAGACATCAATGAAAAGGCATTAAAACAGATTCAAGAGAGAGCTGAACTGCTTCCTGGAAATGTAGAAGTGGTTGAAGGCAATGACATATATAGTGTTGATGCTGATATTTTCATTCCTTGTGCTCTTGGTGGAATCATCCATGACGAAACAATCGAACAGCTAAAGGTGAAGGCGATCGTCGGAAGTGCGAACAATCAGCTTTTAGAAGATAAACACGGCTTATATCTGCAGCAAAAGGGGATTTTATACGGTCCTGACTATATTGTAAATGCAGGTGGACTGATTCAGGTTGCTGATGAGCTTTACGGACCAAACAAAGCACGTGTATTGACGAAGACAAGAGCGATCTATGACAGCTTACTTCAGATTTACAGCGAAAGCACAAAGAACAACATTTCGACGATGGAAGCGGCCAACCGTTTTTGTGAGGAAAAATTAGCAGCTCGTTCTAAGCGAAACAGCTTCTTTGCCCATAACAGAAGACCTAAATGGCAGGTTCGAAACTAAGGAGGGATTCATTCATGGAAAAATTATTTCCGAAATTGCAGATCATCAATGAAAACGGGGAATGGAACGATGGAGCATACAAAAGTGAAATAACAGAAGAACTTACAAAAGAATTATATACAAAAATGCTCCGTGCCCGTCTTTTTGACCGAAAAGGTGTTAACCTGCAGCGTCAAGGGCGGATTGGGACATATGTACCTTTTGAAGGACAGGAAGCATCACAGATCGGCAGCGCGATGGCTATGGGAGAAGGTGACTGGATGTTCCCGACTTATCGTGATCATGGGGCGACGATGACATTTGGCCACTCTTTAAAAACACTTTTGCTTTATTGGAAAGGTCGTCAAGAAGGGTGTATCCCACCTGAAGGGAAGAACATATTCCCGCCTGCAGTACCGATCGCCTCACAGCTTTTACATGCGACAGGTGCCGCGTGGGCTGAAAAGCTTAAAGGAACCGACCGTGCTTCCATCGTTTATTTTGGTGATGGTGCCACTTCAGAAGGGGATTTTCATGAAGGTTTGAATTTCGCAAGTGTTTTCAATGCTCCTGTTGTTTTCTTTAACCAGAATAACGGTTTTGCGATTTCGGTTCCGATTGAAAAGCAGATGAAGAGTAAGACTATTGCCCAAAAAGCAGTTGCATATGAGATCGAAGGCGTTCGTCTGGATGGTAACGATGTATTTGCAGTTTATTTCCACACACGTACTGCGGTTGAACGTGCTAGAAAGGGCGAAGGCCCAACATTGATCGAATCGGTTACATGGCGTTATGGAGCACATACGACAGCTGATGATCCATCAAAATACAGAGACCAAAACGAGTCCTCAGCAAGACGTGAAAAGACAGATCCGATTCTTCGCTTAGAACGATTTATGAAAAATGAAAATATGTGGGATGAGAAGTGGGCAGAAGAGCTGCAAGAATCTTTGACAGCTGAGATCGAAGCGGCCGTAAAGGAAATGGAAGAAGCTCCTGCACCACATTATAATGATGTGTTTGACTATGTATTTGCAGAAAATCCTTGGCCGATCGAAAGCCAAAAAGAAGCATATGCACATTCAAGAGGTGATCGATGATGACAACGGCAGTTGATACGAAAAAGTTAACAATGGTTCAAGCCGTGACAGATGGCATGCGTGTCATGATGGCAGAGCATGAAAATGTAATCGTGCTTGGAGAAGACGTTGGACAGAACGGCGGTGTATTCCGGGCCACTGACGGATTGGTTGCAGAGTTTGGCGAGAAAAGAGTAATCGACACACCGCTTGCAGAGTCAGGAATCATCGGTACGTCGATTGGTCTTGCGATGAACGGCTTTAAACCGATCGCTGAGATGCAGTTCCTAGGTTTTATCTATCCTGCCTTCAACCAGATTATGACACACGCTTCTAGGATCCGGGCAAGAACCTTAGGTCATTTTACAGTACCGATGGTGATTCGTGCCCCGTTTGGAGCAGGTGTGCGTGCACCTGAAATTCATTCTGATTCGGTTGAAGCACTTTTTACTGGAATGCCTGGAATGAAGGTAGTTGTTCCCTCAAACCCGTATGATGCTAAGGGCATGCTAATTTCGGCGATCGAAGACCCGGATCCTGTACTGTTCCTTGAGCCGATGCGCTGCTACAGAAGCACGAAGATGAATGTGCCTGAAGGAAAGTATAATGTTCCTCTAGGAAAAGCAGCTCGTCTGCAAGAGGGAAGCGATGTTTCGATCTTTGCATATGGTGCGATGATCGATGTGGTGACAAAAGCAGCTAATGCGGCAGAAGAAAAAGGGATCAAGTGTGACGTAATCGATCTTCGTACGCTTTATCCGCTCGATAAAGACATGATTGCAGAGAGCGTTCAGAAGACTGGCCGTGCAGTGATCGTACACGAAGCACCTGGAACTGGCGGGCTTGGTGAGACGATCATGTCACTGATCAATGATACTTCATTCTTATACATGAAAGCACCAATTGAGCGAGTGACTGGTTTTGATACACCTGTTCCGATGTTCGCTCTTGAAGACCACTACCTGCCGAGTGCAGATCGTGTAGTTCAGGCAATCGAGAAAGTCGCTCAATTTTAGGAGGTGGAACAGATGGTAGAAGTGAAACTGCATGATATCGGAGAAGGCATGCATGAAGGAGAAGTGATCCACTTTTTTGTAAAGACTGGGGATAAGGTTAAAGTCGACCAGCCTCTTGTTGAAGTGCAAACAGACAAAGTGACCGCTGAACTTCCTTCACCTGCAGCCGGTACAATTAAAGATATAAAAGTAAAAGAAGGCGATGTAGTGACTGTCGGCTCAGTTATTTTGACGATTGAGGCGTCATCATCAGCGGCACCTTCTAATCAAAAAACAGAGGAACAGACAAATGTTACAACCCAGCCTGTAGTCGATAAAATTATCCCTTCTAAAAATACCGTTTTTGCAGGGGGCATCTCTACGCTTAACAAGCGTGTTCTCGCTGCACCTTTTACTAGAAAAATCGCCCGTGAAAACGGAGTTGATATTGAACAGATTGTAGGCACCGGACCTGGCGGCCGCGTGACAGATCAGGATGTATATAACTTTATCGAGAATGGTTCTGCCCTTTCAGCTAAAGAGGATAACACGAGTAAAACGGTTGATGTAAGACATTCGAAAGTTCCTTCATTCCATTCAAATGAAGCTGAGGAAATACCGTTTAAAGGACGCAGAAAACAGATTGCAAAAAAGATGGTTCAATCTCTTGCAACCATTCCACATGTGACGCACTTTGAAGAAATTGATGTTACGGCTGTAATGGATCTAAAGAAGCAGCTGAAGGCGATGGACCCAGAGAATAAGCGTGGCATGAACGTTTCTGTCGCTGCCTTTTTCGTAAAAGCGATCCAAATTGCTCTGAAGGATTTCCCAATTTTCAATGCAAAGCTTGATGAAGAAAAAGAAGTGATCCGTCTTGAGAAGAATGTGAATATCGGAATTGCAACAGATTCTGATGAAGGATTGATCGTGCCGGTTATCTCACATGTCGAACAGCGTAACGTAAGGGACATCGCAAGAGATATGAAGGACAAGATCACTAGAGCGAAAACAAACAAGTTAAAGGGATCTGACATGACGGGCGGAACCTTTACGATTTCTAACGTGGGACCACTTGGATCGATCGCTGCAACACCGATTATCAACCATCCGGAAGTCGCTCTTATGGCTTTTCATAAAACGAAGAAAACACCTGTTGTCGTTGGGGATGATATCGTGATTCGTTCGATGATGAACGTATCAATGTCGTTCGACCACCGTGTAGCGGATGGTGCGACAGCGGTCATGTTCACGAACCGTGTGAAAGAACTCATCGAGAACCCTTACTTCATGACACTGGAGCTGATATAGATGGTCGTAGGTGATTTTGCAACAAAACGGCAACTGGTTATTATCGGAGGAGGACCTGGCGGTTATCATGCTGCAATTCGTGCAGCTCAGCTTGGACTCGAAGTAACACTGATCGAAAAGGAAAAGCTTGGCGGAGTTTGTCTCCATAAAGGTTGCATCCCTTCAAAGAGCTTAACGCAAACGGCAGCTAATTTTTCCGGGCTGTCTCATTATAGACAAATGGGCATCTCAATCCCTGAGGCAGCATTTGAATGCGAAACTTTTAAAAGCTACTATTCTTCTGTTGTAAATGGTCTGCAAAAGGGTGTTGAAGCACTTATTAAAGCGAATAAGATCGAATACTTAACAGGTTCTGCTTCTTTCATGTCAAGTGAGAGAATCGGTATAGATTCCGGCCACCATTTTGAGATGTATGAATTTGAACATGCCTTGATCGCGACTGGGAGCAGTCCTTTAATGCCAGGAAAAGCCAAACTCACAAAGCGTATCATGACCCCTCATACTTTATGGGAGCTAAATGAACTGCCTCAGAGTCTGCTCGTTTACGGTGAAGACTATTTTGCCTTGGAGGCCGCGATGTCTTATAGACAGCTAGGTAGTGAAGTAACACTAATTACTCCTGGAGCTGGACTCAACTTAGACAGGGGAATCGAAAAAGAACTGCTGCGAGTTTTAAAGAAAAATAAGATAAAAGTGTTCAGAAACCATCAGTGGGAAAGTGCAGAGGAATCAGATGCGACAGTTTCTGTAACATTTATGAAAGATGCTGAAGAAAAAGTTGCTATAGATGCTTCTCACGTGCTTTATGCAGCTGGTTATTCGCCGAATCTTGATGGAATGGGACTCGAAGCGATCAATGTGGAACGTGATGAGAACGGATTTATCGATGTAAATGAGCATAGCCAGACGAGTGTATCTAACATTTATGCAGCAGGTGATTGCACGATCGGCATGAAGCTCGCTTCAAAAGCGATCAAACAAGGGAAAACAGCTGCTGAACATATGGCAGGCTTACCTTCAGCTTTTAACCTGAGCTTAGTTCCGTACGTCGTCCATACCAATCCGCCGATCGCCACAGTTGGTTTAACAGAAGAACAGGCTAAAAGGGAAGGATATGAAGTGAAATCCGGGCAGTTCTCCATGAATGGGAACGGATTCGCTTCGATTCTAGGTCAAAAAGAAGGTCTCGCGAAGCTGGTCATCGATAGTAAGACAGACGTGATCCTCGGCATTCATATGATGGGTGCAGGAGCTGTTGAAATGATTCAAGCAGGCACTTACGCATTAGAGATGGTCGCCCGTGAGGAAGATCTTGCTTATCCGGTCTATGCTCATCCTGCCTTAAATGAAGCATGGCTTGAGGCGGTTGAAAGTGTAAGCGGAAAAGCGATTCACGTGCCTCCCGCAAAGAAAAAAGAGAAAAGTACAGTATAATAGGAGAAAAGCGGCCGTAAAGGACCGCTTTTTTTCTTGTTAAGGGGTCATTTGAGTTAAGCGTGAATGAGAATGCGAGTGACCGTGCAAAATGAACTGCTAACCGTACAAAAAAAGTCGCAGACTAACAAAAAATGATGTGCTAACTGTACAAAAAGGGCGAGTGACGTTTTAAAAAAGCAAGTACCCGTACAAAAAGTGAAAGCGACCGAATACATTTGTGGCTGCGCCTTCTGCGAAAATTGCTTGTGAATTAACAGATATGTATCAGGTCATTGCCATTTTCCTTTTTTCGAAACATATATTAAAATGGCGATAAGATTAAATCCGTATAAGAAATGAGAACGGATAAACAAAGAAGTGAGGAATGTAGTTTGAAGAAACTAGTTTTAACTGGCGGTGGTTCGGCAGGTCATGTGACCCCGCATTTAGCATTGATACCTAAATTAGAAAAGATGGGATGGGACCTTCATTACATTGGTTCTGTTGATGGAATAGAGAAAAGCTTAATAGAAGAAGGAACGAATGTACCGTATTACGGGATTTCAAGCGGTAAATTAAGACGCTATTTTGATTTGAAAAATATCAAAGATCCCTTCAAGGTAGCGGCTGGTGTTGCACAGGCTTATTTGAAACTCGGAAAAATCAAGCCAGATGCTGTTTTTTCAAAGGGTGGATTTGTGGCAGTCCCTGTTGTTATTGCGGCATGGCTGCGAAAGATTCCTGTCTATATTCATGAATCTGATATTACGCCAGGGCTTGCGAACAAGATCTCGTCCAAATTTGCATCCAAAATTTTTGTGACGTTTGATGAAGCGAAAAAGCATTTTGCTGCAGGGCAAGCCATCGTCACTGGTTCACCAATCCGTGACGAGCTTCTACAAGGGTCAAGAGAGAAGGGGCTCTCTTTCCTAGGGTTCAGAAGCCACTTACCCGTGTTAACGATCATGGGAGGCAGCTTAGGGGCACGCAAGATTAATGAAGCGGTAAGAGAGTCTCTACCTGAACTGGTTCGTTCTTATCAGATTGTTCATATTTGCGGAAAAGGAAATCTAGATGAGAACCTCGAACATACAGAGGGATACCGCCAGTTTGAGTACATTCAAAAAGAATTGCCCGATGTAGTGGCAGCAACAGATTTCGTGATCTCACGTGCTGGATCTAACAGTATCTTTGAATGGCTGACTCTTAAGATCCCGATGCTGTTAATTCCACTAACAAGGGCTGCAAGCCGAGGAGATCAGATTCTGAATGCACAATCCTTCGAAAAACAAGGATTTTGCCACGTGCTTTACGAAGAAGATTTAACAAAAGAAACGCTGCTGAATTCTCTAAAGCAGCTTAAAACGGATAAAGACAACATGCAGCGGAACATGGAAAGCTTTAAAGCTTCTGATAGCGTGGATCTTATTTTACGAACCATCACTGGCGGTAAATAAATTGTTCTAAATAAAGAAGGGGTCTGTCCCGGGACAGACCCCATACAATTTACATATTGAAGATGGAGATGAAGAGAATGATGCCTAGTCCTGCAATTTCTAGCGAGCAAACGGATGGACTTTGGAAGAAAGGGATTCAAGCAGGGCTCCCAATTGCAATCGGCTATATGCCGATTGCCTTTACCTTCGGCTTACTTGCCAAAACTGCTGGTCTCAGCCTTTTTGAAACGGTTGGCATGAGTATCATTGTATTTGCGGGTGCCTCCCAATATATTGCTTTATCCATGGTCGCTGCCGCGACAGGAGCAGCTGAACTTATTTTAACTACGTTTATCATGAACATCCGTCACTTGCTGATGAGTGCATCATTAAAGGAGCGCGCAACTGAAGATCCGAAGTGGATAAAAGCCATATATGCTTTTTTTATTACGGATGGAAACCTTTTCAGTAGCGGCTACATCGCAAGAAAAAAAGATAACAGGAAGTTATTTGCTAGGTCTTGGTCTAACCGCTTACAGCGCTTGGGTCGTTTTTTCAGGTGCGGGGTATTTAATGGGCTCAGGACTTCCAAAATCCCTTCAAGCAAGCATGGGGATTGCTCTATATGCCATGTTTATTGCATTGCTTGTACCCGCAGCTAAGAAAAGCCGTAAAGTCGTTGCCCTTGCAGGTACGGCTGCCGTTTTAAACTCTTTATTTTCATTGATTTCTTTTCTAAGCGGAGGCTGGGGAATTATTCTATCAACATTGATCGCTGCTGTTTCCATTGAATTTCTCGTGAAGGGGGATGAGCGAAATGAATGATTCATTCATATGGGTGATTATCGGGATGGGTCTTGTTACATATGTTCCGCGAATGCTCCCGCTTGTTATGTTGCACACAAATAACTTGCATCCAAGAGTGCAAGGCATCTTAAAAAATGTACCGTTTGCTATCTTAGGAGCGCTCATTTTTCCAGGTGTACTGACAATTCATCCTGATTCAATCTTGTATGGGGTCATAGGAGCAGCAGCAGCCTTTATTGCTGCATGGCTAAATCTCAACGTGATTATCGTTGTATTGGCTTCCATCTTAGTTCTGTACGGTTATACATTTTTGTAGAGAAATGTCATAATTTACTTTTTTAATAATTAACCTTATGAATTGTTTTTTGAAAGAGATGGGCGTATAATCACAAGTAAAGGAGGAGATTAATGTTGCCTCATTTATTTCGATTTATACTTATAGGTCTATTCTCGATCTCAGCCCTTTCAGTATTATCATTCCAAGCCGTTGAAATTTTTCACGCTTTAACGGATATGGTACAATCATTTATCTACAAAGATTAATAGGAAAAGTTTTTAAGGGGAGCTTCCAGAGCTCTTTTTTTTATTTATAAAACATAACGTGATTTGAAACATTTTACTTATGGGTAAACTTACTAATGGATTAAGCATAAAGGATGGGTTTAATGAAATTAATCGCAATAGATATGGATGGAACACTGGTTAACAGACAGTTAAAAGTAACAAAAGAAAACAGTCAGGTCATTTCCCAAGCGGTGAAAGATGGACATCATGTAGTAATCGCAACAGGGCGTTCCTATGATGAAGCAAGACATACATTAGAGGATGCAGAATTGCATCTGCCTCTTATCTGTGTAAATGGAGCAGAAATCAGGTCTGCTGAATGGGAAATTCTTTCTTCGGCACCTCTAGCGTACTCGCAATACGAAGAGATCAAACGTATTTTAGATCAAGAGGATATCTATTACGAACTTTATACTAGCAAGGGAACGTATACGGATAATCGTGAAAAAGCCTATGAAGTTATGAAAGATATTGTGATCACTTCCAATCCAGAAGCAACGGATGATGATATACAAAAGGCAGCTTTGCGCCGTTTTCGTTTAGGACTTGTAAGTGTAGTAGGAGACTTTGAAAAACTACTAGATCAAGAGGGTATAGAAGTCTATAAATTTCTTGCATTTTCAAGTGACACGGCTAAATTGCAGCGAGCGTTCCAGCATCTTCAAGCCCTGGATGAATTAGCAGTCAGTTCATCAGCGGAGAATAACTTAGAGATTACTAACAGTGAAGCACAAAAAGGGGTAGCTCTTAAAAGATTTGCAGAAATAAAAGGAATTCCATTGGAACATACAATGGCAATCGGGGATAATTACAACGATGTTTCGATGCTTGAGGTCGCAGGTTTTCCTGTTGCGATGGGGAACGCAGTTGATGAAGTGAAACAAATATCTGCATTTGTTACAAAAGAGAATGACGAAAGCGGAGTAGCGTTTGCCATTCAAAAATTTTTAGAAACAAAATAAAGTAAAGTTACGAGGCTAGTTCGAACATGTCGATCTAGCTTTTTTATTTCAACAAAAAAGGAGCGGAAGTTGATCCGCTCCATGTTTATTTTCTTAAACTTAATCGAATATTCATGATCTGCCTTAACGCGAAGTAACTTAGAACCCCGCCGATCAATGCAAAAAGATAATAAGTAATTAAAGACGGGTTATCATAAGAATCGAATATCCCTCCGCCGATCATACCAAACGTAAGAGCGAAGCAAAGGATGACACCAAAGCTGAAGAAACCCTTTCCTTTTTCAAAAACAAGCAATCTGCCATTGTTTTCATTCTTCGTACAGCTATAAAACCAGATTCCAAGCGGAAAAGTTACCGCAAAATAAATAAGGGGAGAAAGTAGAACTAAATAACTTGGCACTCTTGTATAACCTAAACCTGATGGATCATTAGAGACATCCGTATAATAGGCGAAGTCGAAAATAGGTAGAGGAAGAGTAACCGATATGACTAAATCTTCGAATGTATGGAATAATCTGTTTTCAAAAACATTCAACATGTTTAAATCCATTCCATGAACGACCAAGAAAGTCGCAATTAGAGAAATGAATCCAAGCGGGAAAAATAAGAAAATACAACTTAAGATAAACTGGGACACCATACTCCCGGCAATCGTTCCAATGAACATGCTGAAAGTGAATATAGCGATAGAAAACGGGATGACCAAAATCATGAATTGCAGTAAAAAGGAGGCATCTGCAACTTCATTGAGAATCGTAAACTTAACAATAAGCATACTTAATAATAAATTCACTAAAAGACCTGTAGTGATATGCACGACTCCAAACATCCACTTTGATAGAAAAATATCCTTTCTTTTAAAAGGCAGTGAAAATGTCAAATCAGTAGAATGTGTAGTCCTTTCTGATCCGATAAGCAAAGTTGCGAATCCTACGAGTATTAGAGTCAAAAACAAGGCAATTTGAGCCCCATGGAAACTAAATGGTAATTGCGATATGTTGACATGGAATTCGTCTATTTGTCTTTGAAAACTCTGTGCCTCTCCATAAAAGAAGAAGGGCAGAAAGAAAAATAGAGAAAGGTAGACGGCCCAGACTGCCGGACCTGCCAGCTTTTGATTCCTCATCCATAATGCTTTATGAAACATGTGTTTCTCCTCCTAGCGATGATATAAATATATCTTCAAGTGTCATCGGAAGTTCTTCTAACAATAAAGGCTGTTCTTGCCGCATCTTTTCCATGGTTGCTTCAATATCGCCTTTGATCATCAGTGTGTAAACTCTTCCCGTTTGTGAAAGAATAGTTACATTATTTAAGTCTGAAATTTTCTCAGGAAGAGAGTATTTGTATACAGCTTGAACCTTCCTGTATGTTGCCTTAGCTTCTTCTATCGAAGTCGTTGATTCAACCTGACCATCTTTCAGCATGATGAGAACATCAGCCATTTTTTCAACTTCTTCAAGGTGATGGGTGGAGATAAGAACACTCATTTGGCGTTCACTTACTTCTTCAATGATAAATTGAAGGATATTTCGTTTTACGATCGGATCCAGTCCATTTGTCGGTTCATCCAAAATAATAAAATCAGCTTTTGTCGAGAAAGATAGGATCATGAGAAATAATGCTTTCATCCCTTTGGAATATGTTCTAAGCTTTCTGTTTTTAGGAAGCTGAAAACGATCCATTAACGAGTAAAAATACATAACGTCAAAATCTTCATAGATCGCATCGTACAGTTTAACGATTTCTTTTACATTATAAGTTTTTAAAATTTCGGTAGAATCCGGGACATACGTCAGCTTTTGTTTAATCTCTGGCCGCTGATGGATATTGATTTCATTAAAGGTCACTTCTCCTTCGTCAGGATCCAGGATTCCAGCAATTGTTCTGAGCAACGTAGATTTACCTACACCGTTTCGGCCTACAATACCTGCGATCATACCAGGTTTTAGTGTGATGTTCACATTCTTTAAAACCTGGCGACCATCTATTGTCTTACTAACATTCATCATTTTAATCATTGTCGTTATTCCCTCCAAGCTCTTCAGTAATCTCTTTTAACCAAAGAGATAATGTTTGTTGATCGATTCCTAAATAGGAAGCGTCAATGACGAGCTGTTTGAACTGCTGCTTCATTTCGGCGATCTTTTGTTCATCGGCTTTAGGCGTTATGGAAGCAGAAACAAAAGTGCCCTTCCCCCGCAAGGTCTCTATAATTCCTTGGCGTTCTAATTCTTGATAAGCTTTGCTTACTGTATTTGGGTTAATCAATAATGTTCCGGATAGTTCTCTTACCGAAGGCAACTTATCTTCGGGCTGCAGGATCTCCTTCAAAATCAGTTCTTTAATTTGATGGACGACTTGCTCCCATATTGGCGTATTGCTTCGGGGATCTAAATTTAATAGCATATTATCCCACCTTCAACTACTGCGTGTGTACTACTTAATGTAGTACACTTATAACTTACATGATTAGTAAATTCCTGTCAACGTGCATTTCTTTACTTTTTTCGGTATAGCAACCTACAATAATTACAGGAGGTGTTCAGCATGAAACACATGATAGATGAAGCAAGATTATTGATATTTGATCTAGATGGAACGCTATATGAAGACACGGATCACTTTGATTATTATTGCAAACTGTTGCAGCAATGTGTTGAAGAGGATAAAAAAAAGGCATTTTGGCATACATATGAGAGCATGAAGAAGGGGACTCATCCGGTTGCAATAGGAAAAGTCTATGATATAAAAAATGATACAAGTGTTACAGTTGATCCGATGACACTCCAAGTAACGAAGGTAACTTCATTCGAAGGAGAAGAATGGCCGGAGGAAAGAATCAAGCAGGAGTATGCAGGTGAGCTTGTCTATGATTTTGACCGTCTGATCGCCATTGGAGATGGCTGGTGGCTGCCTTATGCGACAGCTATGCACTTTGGATTAAAGCAAAGCGATACGTGGGAATGCTACAACGCAACAAAAGAATATATGGTAACAGAACAGTTTCAGTTAACCAAAACACCAGGACTAAAAGATGGTTTGGCACGTTTGAAAGAGGAAAAAAAGCTTGTACTGCTTACGAACAGTGAAAGAGAAGATGTGAAAAGATTGCTTAGAGAGCTTGAGCTAGAGGGAATCTTTCATGCACTTTTTACAGAAGGACAAAAACCGCTGAAAACGAAAGAAAAAATACAAACCATTCTTGACGAATTTGACGTGCAGCCGCATGAAGCGGTTTCGATCGGCGATAATTTCATAAATGAGATTGCACCTTCGTTATTACTGGGGTTAAAAGCTATTTATATCCAGCCTAACCGCATAGAGGTCGAACATGAGAACCTGATTGTAATACCTACCTTAACGAATGCTTTGTAAAAAAGTTTTTAATGCTTGTTCTAAAATGGACAAATCCCCTTACACTTTATAGTAGGTATAAAAGGGGGCATGTATGTTGAAAAAATCCATGTGGTTTTTGCTGGGCTTCGCCATATATGGGACTTTCATGTGGTATTACTTGTTTCATGGAGCCGACTCCGCACTGCCAGTTGATCTTAAGGGATCAGCAGCTGATCCTGCCATGTTTATGACGGACAAGGAACTCGAACTAAGTACTGATTTTTCAAGAATTAAAGACTTCCTGTACTTCATTTCTGTTCCGCTTGAATGGTTGATCTATTTGTTTATTTTAGGTTTTGGCCTTTCAAAATGGTTTCGAAAAGCATCAGGAGGTCTGACGAAATTTTCAATCGTGCATACTGCGGTCTATGTGTTGCTGCTATCTTTTGCAAGCTGGTTATTAACATTCCCGCTTCGCTATTACAGTTTTACCGTATCCAAAAGCTACAAAATCTCGGTCCAATCGTTTCATAGTTGGATGAGAGACGGTCTTGTGGATTTCTGGATCAGCTGGGCATTAACAACACTCATGGTTGGGGTCATGTATTGGCTGATCAAAAAGTATGAAAAGAAATGGTGGGTGATTGCCTGGCTGCTTTCCATTCCATTTACGGTGTTTTTATACTTCATTCAGCCTGTTGTCATTGACCCTTTGTATAACAAGTTCTATCCGCTGCAGGATGAAGCTTTAAAAGAAAAGATCTTGAACATTGCTGAAAAAGCAGATATACCAGCTGAAAATGTATATGAAGTGAACATGTCTGAAAAGACCAATGCCTTAAACGCGTATGTGAACGGAATCGGTTCTAACTTAAGGATCGTCCTTTGGGATACGACCTTAAATAAATTGAACGATAACCAAGTGTTGTTTGTCATGGCCCATGAGATGGGGCATTATGTGATGAATCATCTGTATTGGAACTTAATTTCTTCCATTGTTCTATCTTTCCTAGGCTTGTGGCTTGGCAGTATCATCTATCGCAAGTGGGTTGAGAGATACGGTAAAACCTGGGGGTTAAAAGGACTGGGGGATCTTGCAGCTCTTCCTGCCTTGCTTTTAATATTTTCACTCCTCAGTTTTGCGGTCTCTCCTGTGGAAAATGCGGTTTCCCGAAAGGCAGAACGTGACGCGGATCAGTACGCGATTCAGATGACAAAGAATCCAGAAGCGGCAGTAGGTGCTTTTCAGCAGCTAGCCACCGTATCACTAAGCGAAGTGAATCCGCCTAAACTTGTAAAGTGGTTCTTATATGGCCATCCAACCATGCTTGAACGTATTCACTTTTTAGATAGCTATAAAACAGGAAAAACCTTGGATAAAGAGCAGCAGTAATGAGAGTCCGGTCTAATACTAAAAAAGCTAGCCGTAAGGAGTGAAGAAGCACTACTTCGGCTAGCTTTTTTAGTATTTTAGGAAGGTGACACATACACGCTTACCGCCTATCACCAAACCGTTCCTGATTTTCACAAACTACTTTAAGCTCTAATTCACTGCCTTCAAACTTACATTCGGAAGAACCAATACTTCGACTCGGCGGTTTTTCGCTCTGCCTTCTGCGGTTTTATTATCAGCTTTCGGCCGGTACTCCCCATAGCCGCTTGCACTTACTTGATTAGGTTTCAACTGGGGATTCTCCAGCAGAACCCGCATAAAGTTAATACCACGGAATGCGCTGAGCTCCCAGTTGGACTGAAAATCAGCTGTGCTGATTGGAACATTGTCTGTGTGCCCTGCTATTACAATATTGCGCGGAGGATTTGTAACAAGAAGATCGGATAACTTTTTGCCGATCTCTCTAGATCCAGGCTTAACGGTGGCGCTTCCAGAATCGAATAGGGCATTATCTAAAATAGTGATCAGGAGACCATTCTCCGTTAATTGCGTTTGGAGACTTGTCTGAAGGTTGTTAGCCTGAATGAAGGCATTGATCCTTTTTTCCAAGTCTTCTAGAGCTTCAAGTTCCTTCTTAGCATCTTCAAGACGTTCTTTTTCTTCTTTAGAGATTATTTCATTTTGTGTTTCGGGAATAGGCGTTGGGTCTGGAGTTGGGATAGGAGTCTGTTCGTCCATTACACCCGTACCGCTTGTGAATTCGTTTCGAAATGCACTTGCCATCTGCTTAAACTTTTGGGCATCGATCTCACTCATTGCAAACAGTACAATGAATAACGCTAAAAGCAAGGTGAGCATATCTGCATAAGGGATAAGCCATGATTCGTCTACATGATCTTCATGACGTTTCTTTTTTTTAGCCAACTGTACCACCCGCTTTGTATTGGTCGCGTTCACTAGTCGGAATGTAAGTTAAGAGCTTTTCTTCTAAGATCTTTGGTGAAGTGCCATCTTGGATCGAAAGCAATCCTTCGATCATAATTTCTTTAATCATAACTTCCTTTTTCGATTTACGCTTTAGTTTGTTGGCGAAAGGATGCCAAAGGACATATCCCGTAAAGATCCCAAACAATGTTGCGATAAATGCGGCTGAAATCGCTGACCCAAGTGCAACGATATCTGCCATATTGCTTAATGCTGCAACAAGTCCTACAACTGCACCTAATACTCCAAGGGTAGGTGCATATGTACCAGCCTGCGTGAAAATGGTGGCGTTAGACGCATGACGTTCTTCCATGGTTTCTAAGTCTTTTAAAAGAACATCCTTAATGAATTCAGGAGGCTGGCCGTCAACGATCATCTTAATGCCTTGCTGTAAAAAGGGATCATTTACTTCATCTGCTTTTGGTTCAAGGGCAAGGAGGCCTTCTTTTCTGGCTATTGTCGCCCACTCGATAAAGATTGCTACTAGTTCCTTCATACCTATGAGCTTTTGTTCTTGAAAGAGTACTTTAAACAATGCTGGTATTTTTTTTATTTCACTCATTGGAAACGCGATTAGAATGGCTGCTGCAGTCCCCGCAAAAATAATCAACATGGCTGCAGGATTGATTAAGGATGCCGGGCTGACACCTTTTAATACCATACCAACTCCAATTGCAATCATTCCAAGAATAACCCCTATTAAACTCGAGCGATCCATAAGATGTATCCCCACTTTATCTTTTATTTCTTTAGCACATTTCGTGTAGGCTTAGATATTCTTTTATATCGGAAAGATGAGGGGAAACTTAATGATAAATGATCGAAAATCACTAATCGTGGATAATTTTTAAACAACCGTTTAACAAACATCAGCAGCATAAGACAATCGTCTCCAGTTTTTGATATGATTAATATGAATAAATGAAGTGAAAAGAGGAATTTATTTGAAGTTCAAGCCGATTATTCTCATACTTTTATTTACAGGTTTGATTGGCCTTGCTTTGTATACTTCACAAAAAGAAAATGACGAAGTGAACAAACAGACAACGGTTACAGAAAATACAGGTTTAAAACCTGGGAGTAAAGCGCCTGATTTTAAATTGAATACGCTTGAGGGAAAGCAAATTTTACTTAAAGAATACCGGGGAAAAAAAGTGATATTGAATTTCTGGGCAACATGGTGTCCGCCATGCCGGAAAGAGATGCCTGAGATGCAGAAGTTTTATAAGGAGTATAAACAGAAAGATGTTGAGATCTTAGCCGTTAACTTAGAATACTCGGAAACCAAGCCTGAGAAAATAAGGGATTTTGTAAAAGAATATAAACTTGAATTTCCGATTCCACTTGATGAAAAAAATACGATTGGAAAGCAATTCAGAGCCGTTTCGATTCCAACGAGCTATTTTATTGATGAAGAAGGAACCATCACCCATATGCATGTAGGGCCGATGGACTATACGTTAATGGAAGAAGAAATAATGAAAATGAAGTAAACTAACTTATCATATGAAACCTTTGACTATTTGCGCAAAGGTTTCTTTTTTTAGAAATAGGTTATTTTTTCTTTTGGCTAAAAGTGTATAAAGGGACAAGTCATTATCCGTAATAAACTTTCAATAAGAAAAGTAATTCAAAAGACCTGTTTCCTTCTTTCGTAAAAATGGGAAACTTGACCAATAGGGAAGATTTTCTTTTTGTCGAATTAAGGTATGAGAGACCTATAGAATGTCAGGGCAATATATTTTGCTTACCACTCGTATCAGAATTATGTAAAAGAAGGGGACTGCTTAATGAACAAGCAATATGAAGAAATTGATATAAAACGTATTGCGGATTTTCACAGTACACTTTCACAATGCCCCATCCATCTGTTTGGACTAAAAAGAGAGGACAAAGGTGATTATGTTTTTACTCATTCTTCAGGAACGATGTATGACGCTCTTGGAGTTGCTAATAAACCGGCACCTGGTACAAAGCTAAATGAACTGCATTCAAAGGAACTGGTATCAAACTGGACACCACAAATAGAAAAGGCTTTCTCAGGAGAAACGCAGACTGCAGATATAGAAGTAGCAAATCAAAAAATTCGCACGACATTATATCCCGTTACTGGCGAGAATAGGGTAATCGGAACATCCTATATGTTGCCTTTACATGATCAAACGGAAAGTATTCGTGATAATAAATTTAGACAGCTGTTTGACCACGCACTTGAGGCCATTGTGTTATGTCGTTCAAATTTGGAGATCGCAGAAGTAAATGAAAGAGCCTGTGAATTATTGGAACTACCCAGAGATGAACTGGTAGGAAGAAATGCAGGAACTTTTTTTATGAAAAATGGCAAGGAAATTATTAAAAAAAAGTGGAAAGAGGTTATGTACGGTAACAAAATCTCTGGTGAATTTCGGTATAGAACGCCTGCTGGATACCTTAAAGAAATCGAATATACCTGTGAAAAGGATATGGTAGATCATTTGCATGTAACGATTCTTAAAGATGTAACCGATCAAAAAATAACAGAGCAGAAACTGTTAAAAGCTGAAACGTTAAATGTTGTAGGTGAACTGGCCGCGGGTGTCGCACATGAGATCCGAAATCCTTTAACTTCGTTAAAGGGATTTGTTCAGCTGATTCAGAACCAAACCGATGATTTTGACCAATATCTGTCCATTATTTTGTCTGAAGTAGACCGGATTGAACATATTATTAAAGAGTTTCTTGTGTTGTCCAAAAGCAATTCTCAAAACTTCAAAGAGTCTTGTATCGATGCGATCATTAAGGATACAGTTGATTTATTAAACACACAGGCGATCATGAAAAATATCGAAATTTCAACTGGATTCGAGAATGAGATTCCGCTTATTTTTTGTGATCCCATGCAATTGAAGCAGGTATTTATTAACTTTATTAAGAATGCGATAGAAGCTTCATCAGATGGAAATAAAGTAGATGTAAATATTAAATGGTGTCCAGACACAAACTATGTACAGATACAAATATGTGACTATGGATGCGGGATGGAAGAATCGGTATTAAAAAAGATAGGGAAGCCATTCTTTACGACGAAAGATGAAGGAACAGGGTTAGGTTTGATGGTAAGCAATAATATCATTAAACATCATAACGGAAAGCTTGATGTACAAAGCGAAAAAGGAATCGGAACAAAATTTATCATTTCATTACCGGTTAATCAGCAAAATTAAAAAAGCTTTCCCATAACGGGAAAGCTTTTTTAAAAATCAGAGTATATTACCCTTTGAATAATTGAACGAACATTTTACCATATTGACCACCGTCAACTACACCGATACCAACGTTAGTGAAATCAGATTTTAAGATGTTTTCACGGTGACCTTGAGAATTCATCAAGCTAGTGTGAGCACCATCAACAGAAGAGTTTCCTGCTAGGTTTTCACCAGCTGTCTTGTATTCCACACCAAACTTCTTCATCATATCGAATGGAGAACCATAAGTTGGTGAGTTGTGATCGAAATAGTTGTTGTCGATCATGTCTTTAGCTTTAACACGAGCTACTTTTGTTAATTCTGGGTCAGCTTTTAATGCTGGTAAACCTTTCTTTTCACGCTCTTGGTTTACAAGATTAAGCATTTGTTGCTCATCAGCAGTAAGTTCTGCACTTGTTTCAGCTTTTGGTGCTTCCTGAGCTGGAGCTTTTGTCTGCTCTTGCTGAGGTGCTGGAGCTGGTGCAGCTTGCTGTTGTTGTTGTGGTGCTGGAGCAGCTTGTGTTTGCTGCTGTTGATTATTATTTGAAGAAAACGGGCATTCTGCCGCTTCTGAGATTCCTGCGTTAGCGCCAAATAGGGAAGCGCCTAATACTGATGCGATTACTAATTTTTTCATAAGATGTTTCCCCTCCTAATAATTTATCTTACGTGTACATGTTTCGGGACTTTAGTAGGGGGGATGGGGGTTTGGAAGTAACTACCAGTTTAAACGACCGACAACCTGGTTACATCTTTGGATAGCGAATCGATCATGAATACATCTGGATTGGTTAAAAGCTCCCATTCTTTAAATTCAAATGACGGCTCATACAAACTAATCAACATGCTCATTAAGTTGCCATGCGTGACGAGCAATACAGAATGATGGCCCGCATCTTCTAATTCTTTTATTAGAGAATGAATTCTCTGTTTAGCCTCAAAGGATGACTCACCGCCAGGAAACTTTAAATGTTCTTCTTTATATGTACGTTCTAAATGAAACTTCCAATCCCAATTAGGATCTGTTTGTGTAGAAAGGACCCTCTCGGCTAGTCGCTTATCAGTTTTAATTTCGTTATGTGTTAACTCGGCATAAGGTTTTATCGTGTCTATGGCCCTTTTAAAAGGACTTGATAAAAGAATGTTGAAGTTGTACCTCTTTAAAAAATGGGCAAGTTTCTGTGCTTGACGGCACCCTTCTTCTGTTAAAGGAGCATCACTTTCTTGCCCGGTTGCACTGCAATGTCTAACGGCAATCATTTTCATGACCTTATCACCACTTAATATAGAAGTTTTGTTTTTTATATGGCTGGATTGTTCCTTCTGGAGAGTCGAAAATCGTTTTTTCTAAACTAAACTTTGATAAGAAGCGCTTATTATTCATTCGGGACGTTAAACCCAAATCCTTCCCGAATACTATAAGGGGAAGACGAAGGGAGATTCTTATGTATCCTGAATTAAATCACTTTACACACATGAAAAAAGAATATGATGCTGATATCGCTCGAGCTGAAGAGAAGTGGCAGCTGTTGAATAAACAAAAGGAATGGGCTTCAGCTGAATATGAAGAACTCTTGAATGAGTATGGTGCTAGGAATACAAAAGTAACAATGGAGCACTTAACCGAAGCAAAAAACAGTTATCTCAGAGCGATGGAGAAAGAACGCGAGGCTATGGATCACCTTGATGAGTTAAAAGATAAGAGAGACGACAGACTTTCAGAATACATAAAAACGGTGTACACATCACGTGACCGGGAACTCGATGCTGCAAAGAGCAGCATGGAGAAAAAGATTGATCAATTAGAGCGTCTGAAAGCAGAGTATTTAATGATGGTCCAGCAGATTCAAGAAATTCATGCCTATCGCATCTCAGTGGAAAAAGAAACAAACGAGGCGATTAACAGTTATCATCAATCTTATGAGCCAAAAGAAATTCTGCCGGTATATCCACCATTGGCACGTCTAGAGATTCCATTATCTGATATTCAATATGTTTTTCAAAAAGGAGAACTTCCGGCTCATTTAAATAAGTACCTTCATTTTAACGAAATAAAAAAGCCATAATCCTCAAAGAGGATTATGGAAAGAAAACCGAACGCATGATGAAGAAATGGGGGTAGGGAATTGCTCTACTGACCTCTTGTCAGCAGGAGAGATTTATATCTCACAATCCTACTATATGACCATATGAGATAAATGGTATGGACAAGTGCCATGGGCATTCATGTATTTTTATGACTTAAAATTGCTGGTGGTTGATTTCCGCTCCAGGTGCACGCTTTCCGCGGGGCGTGCGGTGAGCCTCCTGCCGCTACGCCCCATTAGGAGTCTCCACCTGACCGTTCGTCCCGCGGGAGTCGGCAACCTTACGCTCCAATCAACTTGCAAAGCAAGAAAAAATATAAAGCAGGCACATTAGGAAATAACTCCTCATGTGCCTGCTTCTTTTTTAGTTCACTTTCTGTTTCCACTTCTGCAATAAGTCTTTTTCTTTATCTGGATGTAAGCCTGCTTTCCATTGGTCCTGTTCGATGTTTCTTGAACGTGACCAAGCTGCTGTATCCTGGATAGTCTCTTCGATCGAACGATATACGAGTCCTTTGTTCCTGGCTTTCGAATCATCCGCATAATCCAGGCCTCGAAATTCTTCACTTGCTATCCATAAAGGCATTTCCACCCATTCTCCGACTTTTTCTTCTAAAAGAAAGGATTCAGGAACAGCTACGATGGTAGCTTCAACCTCATTTGGAATGCATGTTTGAACAAAGTCATTGAAGTGATAGATTCCTCCTACAGCTTGATACACACCATATTCCTGATTTTCTGCCATACGTACGATCCAATCGGCTAGATCTCTGGCATCGATAAACCGAATTGTAGGATCTTTCATTTCCGGTACAAGTATTTCTCCACCTTGATGACCCCTATGTGGCCAATACGTAAAGCGGTCTGTATAGTCATGGGGCCCAACAATCAATCCTGGGCGAATGATTAGTGCTTTTTCACCGAATACGTTCTGGACTTCTTTTTCACAAGCTGCTTTTAATGCACCATAATTCTCACCCATTTCAGTAGTGTCCGGGTCGTGAAGAACAGCCGTTTTGGCGTCTTCAGTTAGATAGCGGACAGATTGATCTTCATAAACGGATACCGAAGAAACAAATATATAGGAAGAAACTTTTTTTCGAAGTGCCTCTGCAGACTTTCTTACTTGCCTTGGAAAATAACCGCAAGTATCTATTACTACATCCCAGGTTCTATCTTCTAATAGAGAAAGATTTTGTTCCCGGTCACCGATTCGTTCATCAACTCCTGCAAAGTGGCCAGGAGTTGTGGTTTTTCCTCTGTGAAACAATGTGACCTCATGGTTATTTCTTAAAAAAGATTCCATCAAGTGCCTGCCTAAAAAACGTGTACCGCCAATGATTAATACTTTCATCTCATACACCGCCTATTCCATTTTTCTTAATGCAGGAAGTTTCCACATGATTAAAAGATTAACAACGATTAACGAAAGTGCCCCGCCAGCCATAATGTGATCGATGGTAAACCCATAGGAGATCAGCAACGATGTCGCGGCAAGAGATAACGGAGCGAGACCCATACTTGCCATCGTTAAAAGTCCCATCAAGCGCCCGAGTAGTTTTTTATCAACTGAAGCTTGAACGGCTGAGATGAGAGGGATGTTGGTAGCAGGGAATGTAACGCCAATAAAAAAAATCGCCATCATACAAACGTAAAGAGAAGAGCTTTGACTAAACCAAAAAAAGAAAAGATTCATCGCGAATAAAGAGACCGTTACGACTAATCCTCGTCTTTTTTTGAAATTTAGAATACCGATAATGACTAAACTGATCAGCATCCCTGCCGCCATAGAGCCTTCGATAAAACTAAAATCCAGCGCACTGCCATCCAGAATGTTTTTTACGAAAATCGGAAGACCCATCATGAGCGGACCTACAACAAAAACGTTGAGAAAGATCGTGCTTAAAAATAACGCTTTTAGAAAGGAAGATTGCTTAACAACATCAATTCCTTCCTTAATGGACTGCCACATACCAGGTTTCTTCGTTCCGGAACTTTCGGAAGCAGGGATATTTAATAAGTAGGCGATAATCGCGGAGATCAACAACATCAATGCCGGAACACCAAACGAAAGCATATAGCCTCCGCTTGAGGCCACGAGCAACCCGCCAATCATTGGGCCAAGGATAAGTGAGCTTTGCTGTGTGGTTTGGATTACTGAATTAGCACGTGTCAGCTGGGTGTGATCAACGACATTTGGCAAGAGTGAACCATTTGCCGGCCAAACGAAGGCATCCAGTACACCGAAAAGAAAACCGAAGAAGATAAAGGACAAAAGGGAAAGATGACCGGTTGCGAGCATGACAAGCAGACTGCATAACACAATAGTTCTTGTGAAATTCGCTGCAAATAATATTTTCGTCCTGCTGATCCTGTCTGCTAAAACACCGCCAACTGCCATGAACAAAATACGAGGTACATTTGCAGCAATAAAAACGATCCCTAGTGAAGCTTCCTTATCGAGTGTCTTAACGACATACCAGCTTTGGGAAAACTGAAAAATAGCAATAGAGAAGGAAGAACAAATAGTAATTGCCCAGATGAACAAAAAGGAACGCTGTTTAAATAAGGACTCTGCTTTAGGTTCAGCTAATGCTGTGGCTTGTGCCATCTCAATCAATCTCCTCTTCTGGATAAGGTGTATCTTTTAATGGAAAAGAAAGCATGAAGTAGTGGTACATCTCACCTTCTTCCTGTTCGTTCTTTTTAAATTCTGAAATCAGGTCTGAAATTTCTTTGGCTTTATCATGGAGCTGTTTTACCTGGCTGGGTGAGAGTTTGACGTGTTTATAGCCAAATTTAATCGGGGAATCTGTATAAGCTAATACTTCAGGATCCAACTTTCTTATCATGGATTTCGTTTTATCCAGCGAAACGAGGATATTCTCTTTTAACGCATCGGAAAGTTCATCTTTCACAATGTTGCGCTGATCTGGCAAAATCTCTGCGATAGAAAATGATCGAGCGACAGGTCTGTAGAACTTTTGTACAATCCCATTTTTTTCTTCGGTTCTTTCCACGACGATTAAACCAACCCGTTCCATCTCTTTAAGATGATAATGAATCTTTGGGGCAGGTACTTCCAGGATATCGGCTAGAATCTTACCGGTCTTTGCTTCATCAAGAATCTCCCACAGGATTTTAATGCGCAAAGGGTCACTGATTACCTTTAATTGTTCGATTTCATGTATATGAAAAATTTCTTGCATGTTAAACACTCCTAAAACGTTCAAATTTATTTGAAAGTTTCTTATCGCTATTATATGATATCCGTCATTCAAATTGCACATTATTTGTAAAAAATAGTTCAAATGTTATGAAAATTCTTGTATAATCCTAGTATAATGTTCGCATTACAACTAGAGGCTGGAGGTTCACAGTATGGGGAATAAGGATTTGAAATCCTATGTGGAAAGGTTAGAGAGAGTACATTATATTGTTTCAAAACGGTTGCATCCAGAAATTGCGATCGAAAAAGAATTAACGAAGACACAATTTGTTCTTTTGAAAACATTATGTGTACGAAATAAGTGGACTGTTTCAAAATTAGCCGAATATATGGGTGTTAAACCAAGTGCAATCACTGTGGGGGCAGACCGATTGTACAAGCGTGGTTTTGTACGACGCTACCGAAGTGAACTAGACCGTCGAATTGTTTATCTTGAAATCACAGATGAAGGACATGAGATTTTGAGAGAAGCTGAAAATGAGAGAGTAAGCTCTATCAGTGACTACCTGAATCACTTGTCACCAGAAGAACTAGGAACTTTTATAGATATTTATGAAAAACTTGCTAACGGTACCCAACAGGACAAAGAAGAATATGTGCTTACTACGAAAACCAGTTGATGATAACTGGTTTTTTTTTCTCTGTAATTTGGAATAAGGGGTTTTACATTTTTCTCTATTATTTTTTCATAGATTTCATTCTATTTGAATTTTTCACTGCATAGGATGTGATAGAAACGAATTAAGAAGTGGAGGACGACAAATGTTTACCCCGCAATTAAATATGAAACGTTTACCGCTTTTATTAGCAGGAGCCATGCTTTTTATCGTCATCGCCACCAGTTTCATCACATCCTTCGAGCATAAGTACAGGCTGAGCTCATCCACCATGCATAAGTGGTTAACTGAGTTTTCAGGAGAAGCACTCGTCTATTTTATAGGCTGGGAAAATCGCTATTTTACACAAGAACTTCCAAAAGAAAGCGAACCTCCAGCCTTATCGAGCATCTTGCTTGAGCTTGCAACAAGTATTAAACCTGGAGACATCAGAAGCCTGCTTGGAAACGAGCTACCAGGGTTTGCGCTCTATGACTCAACAATCATTGTTGCAGGGGAAGGGACAGACTATACCAACATCGGTTATGAATCCCCACCACCGATGGAGCTGCTTTTAAGCGGTGAAGATGCAGAAGTACAGGATATAGAACGGCTGGAAGACCCAGAACCTGCTGATCCGCAGAATCCGCCTGGTCAGACAACAGGTGGAAAAAAAGTAGCTTATATTTATCACTCTCATAGCTGGGAATCCTTTTTGCCGCATCTAAAGGGAGTGACAAACCCGGATCATGCGATTCATTCGAAAGTAAATATCACGATGGTTGGAAAGAAGCTCGGAGAGGAGCTCGAATCGAGAGGAATTGGTTCATCGGTTGATATGACAGATATGACGGAGTACCTAAAGAAAAACAACACAGACTATCGTAAGAGTTATCCGATGTCCCGAAACCTTGTAGAAAGTGCGATGGCAAGCAATAACGATCTGGACTTAATTTTCGACCTGCATAGAGATTCTTCACGCAAAAAGACGACAACTGCTACGATTGATGGAAAGTCTTATGCAAAAGTTCTGTTCGTAATCGGAAAAGGAAATCCACATTATGAAAAGAACCAAGCCGTGGCTCAAGAAATCCATAAGATTTTGGATGAAAAATATCCAGGATTAAGCCGTGGGATCATTGGAAAAAACAAATCAGAAGGAACGAACGGCGTATACAATCAAGATCTTCATGAAAGTGCACTGCTGATTGAGTTTGGTGGAGTAGATAACAACATGGATGAGCTGTACCGTAGTGCTGAAGCGATCGCTGAAGCAGTTGCAGAGTATTATTGGAAGCAAAAAGATGTGAAAGCTGAATAAACGTTTAGGCTCTAGAGGGTGTAGAATCCACTAGAGTCTTTTTATATGGCGGGTATTGAACGAGAGGACTTGTCTACGAATGTCGACTCGTGGATACATGACTAAATCTTGTGGATTGGAGCTTAAAATTTTTGGATTGAAGTCCAAAACTCGTGGATAAAGCTCCTGAATTTGTGGATTCACACTACAAACTAAGATTTATTGTTCATAACAGGCATGTATTCTGCAAATTCTAATAAAAAATGGTATAAAAAGAGAGAAATGCTTGTTTTAATTACCAGTGAACGGGAATAAAAAAGAGATAAAGAGAAGTACGTGAAAAAGGAGCTATCGCATGAAGCGGATGAAACGAATATGGGAATTTTCCCTTACCTTATTATTGTTAATTTGTTTATACATCGTGTTCTTTGCAGAAGGATATGTCATCATCAAAACGGTATTCGGGCTCCTGTACGTAGCGGTGATCTTGTATACGATCTTTTCATTAATGCTTGAAAACAGAACCGCACAGCACACACTGTTATGGATTTATGTACTCATATTCATCCCTTTTATCGGATATATGTTTTATCTGTATTCCGGACAGCTTTATCTAAAAGGACATCTTTTCAAGTCTAAGCGTAAAAAGGACCGGGAAGAATGGATTAGGGTTTCGAAACAAGATGAAAAGCCTGACTTTAGTGATTTGAAAAGACATCAGCAATGTTTTGCTACGCATGCTCATCACATCACATTAACGAAGATTAATCGTCATACCTGTACGAAGATCCTAAAGAACGGGCAAGAGACTTTTCCTGAGATCATAAGAAGACTAGAAGAGGCGAAAGAGTACATTCATATTCAATATTATATCTTTCGTTCTGACAGGCTTGGAAAAGATATCATCGATCTTTTAATCAAAAAAGCAAATGAAGGCGTTAAAGTCCGATTTCTATATGATGGAGTCGGCAGTTTATCACTTCAACAATACGATATTGACCGTATGAAAAAGGCCGGTATTCTTGTGACCGCATTCTTGCCGATCAGGTATGGATTTTTTAACCAAAAACTAAACTTTAGAAACCATAGAAAAATCATTGTGATCGATGGCAAAGTTGGTTTTGTCGGTGGTTTAAACGTAGGCGTTGAATACTTAGGGGAAGATCCAGAAATCGGATTTTGGCGTGATACTCACATGGTCATGGAAGGGGAAGCGGTTCAAGTTCTTCATGCTATTTTCCTGATGGACTGGGAATACGTGTGTGGAGAGGATCTTTTGGAAGACCCTCATTTAACGAAAGCCTATCCTTCAGAAGGAGATGGAATCGTTCACGTTGTAGCGAGTGGACCTGATACACAGCTTGGGATCATGAGTGATCTGTATTATTCACTTATCTCCTGTGCTGAGAAATCGATATGGATTGCAACGCCTTATTTTGTTCCGAACGAAGCGATTCGGACAGCCTTAAGGGTCGCTGCTAAAAAAGGTGTCCAAGTCAGACTGATGGTCCCAGAGATCAACGACGGATTTTTAACTCAATATGCAACACGTTCTTATTTTCCTGAGCTGCTTCGTTCAGGTATTGAAATCTATACGTATCAAAAGGGATTCTTGCATCAGAAAGTAATTATCATTGATGGAGATACAGCATCTATTGGTACAGCAAACATGGATATGAGAAGCTTTCATTTAAATTTTGAGGTAAATGTGTTCATGCTTAATACGAAATCAGTCGCTGATCTTGTCGAGCAATATGAAGAAGATATCGAAGACTCAACCAAGATTCGACCTGTCGAATTTTATAAGAGAGGGCTATGGGAGAGAATAAAAGAATCATTCTCCCGCCTATTCTCTGGTGTTCTCTAAACGGAAGAAGATTCGCTCATCAAAAAACAAAGAATAGAAAGTCCTCCTTGAGAATAGGGTTGTACAAGACATACTCGCGAGGAGGATTTTTTTATGGACTGGCTTGAAGCCCTTATTTTAGGCATGGTTCAAGGTTTAACCGAGTTTTTACCGGTAAGTTCGACAGGACACCTGCTGCTCGGGAGGCAGATCTTTAATCTCGAGGAAGCAGGACTATTTCTAGACAGCATGCTTCATGTTGGGACATTGATTGCGGTAATGACGGTGTATTGGAAAGATATTTTAAACGTCATGAAGAAGCCATTTAGCAAAACGGGACTGCTGCTCATCGCTGGAACGATTCCAACCGCTGTTATTGGCATTAGTTTTAAGGATTTCTTTGAAGAAATTTCAAAAACCGGTGTAACAGTTGGATGGGAGTTCTTAGCCACAGGGCTTTTGCTTTGGTGGGCTGATTCTTTTAAGAGAAATGGCTTTAAAGGAGTAGAAGAGATCACAATAAGGGATGCCCTAGTGATCGGGACATTTCAAGGAGCTGCTATTCTCCCTGCTATTTCGCGTTCCGGTTTAACGATAGCCGCTGCTCTATTTTGTAAGATTGATAAAAAAGCTGCTGCTTATTTCTCCTTTCTTTTGTCGATTCCATCCATTGCTGGGGGAGTCGTTCTGCAGTCAAAAGATCTTTTTACAGCAAATGCACCGTCTATCGCTTATTCATCTTTAATCATAGGGACGATTGCTTCTGCCTTGTTTGGCTATATCGCTGTAAAATGGATGATCAAACTTTTGCAAACGGGCACGTTAAAAGGCTTTGCCATCTACGTTTGGCTGATTGGTTTATTTGTGATCGGCTTACAATTTACGGGTAACATGTAATGGTATATGTTTACATGTCAAAAATGGATTGACAATTAAAAGGTGGAGGATTACAGTATATGTAATTCAAGATTTAGCAGGCTTTAGATCGCTGAATTCACAGTCCTTTTCTTTTTAATAAAGAAGACGGTGAAACGGGGGAACCAATCTTTTGGGGTGAATTTTGCACAGCAAAAAGGGATACTCCATTCCCTAATCCGACAGCTAACCCCGTAAGCGTCATGTCACTGGAGAGGTCGAATTGGTGAAAATCCAGACCCGCTTTTTTGTGTGGTCTTTTTTTGTTTTTACCTGCTTTTTAAGAACCTCTTATCCAGCACAGCTAGAGAACATAATAGAACTTCATGGAATTTAAGGGGAGAATGAGATGGAAAAACAGTTTGCCGTAATCGGACTGGGCCGTTTTGGAGGCAGTATATGCCGGGAGTTTGCCAAAATGGGTTATGATGTCCTCGCGATCGATAATGATATGGAAAAGGTAAATGAATTTGTGACGATTGCCACTCAGGCCGTTCAAGCGAATTCAACAGATGAAAAGGTTATGAAATCGCTAGGAATCAGGAATTTCAATCATGTGATCGTTTCGATCGGTGATGATATTCAATCGAGTATCTTAACCACACTTCTGCTAAAAGAATTTGGCGTAAACAAAGTGTGGGTAAAAGCTCAAAATGATTATCACCATAAAGTGCTCGAGAAGCTAGGAGCTGATCGTATCATCCATCCTGAACGTGATATGGCTCTTCGTGTCGCACAGCTTATCTCATCAGAGAAAATCATCGATTTTATTGAGCTGTCACATGAACACAGTATTGTCGAGATTGGTGTGACAAATAAAATTGTGAATAAAACTTTGACTGATTTAGACATTCGGGCTCGATATGGATGTAATATTGTTGCGATTAAGCGCAGTGAAGACATTCTAGTCTCCCCGATCGCGGATGTTTCCCTTCAATATGGTGATGTTCTCGTAGTGATCGGGCGAAATGAGGACTTGAACCGTTTTGAGGAAGAGGGCGTATAGTCTATACATTGTTTCAGCTAGCAAAAAGATACAGGATAACCCTTCATACCAGCTTGAAAAGGTCATTGGATCTTATCAAGCTGGTTTTTTTGATGTTCGAAACGTATCTTGGCTAATAATGGGATAAGAGGCGTTTTGTTGGGAAAGCTATTACAAGATTTAATGAATGTCATTGAAAGGGTGAGTGGCACATGCAAAAAATTAAAGAAACCTTTCTTGTTTCTCCCTTTCTTGTCTTTTTTCTCATTCATTCAGAACAAGTGGGAGTCGGAGTATTAGGCTATCAGCGAATTATTGCGAAGTTTGCAGGTTATGATTCTTGGATCTCTGTTATCATTGCGGCTGTTTTTGTTCATGTTCTGATCTGGATGATCTATTATGTGCTCGATAACGGCGATGGAGATATCGTCAGCATACATAAAAGCTTATTTGGCGGAATACTGGGAAACATCTTTAATTTAGCTCTCGTTTTGTATTTTCTTCTTTGGTCGTTAACCGTCTTAAGAACCTATATTGAGGTCATACAAGTATGGATGTTTCCAACCTTAAAACCATGGGCAGTAGCGGCTGTATTCCTCCTGTTAACATACTATGTAGTTTCTGCCGGATTCCGTACGGTGGCTGGCATTTGTTTTCTAGGTGTTGTGATTCCTTTAGGACTTATATTCCTATTGTTCTATCCGCTTGAATATACTCACTTTTCTAATCTGCTTCCCGTCTTTGATGAAAAATTGAATGATTATTTAACGGCGTCTAAAAATATGATGCTTAGCTACCTTGGATTTGAAACATTGCTTGTCTTCTATCCATTTATAAAGCATGCAAAGAGCTCACAAAAGTTTGCCCATCATGCCAATCTTCTTACCTTTATGATGTATCTTTTAGTTACTTTGTTTTCGTTTGCTTTCTTCAGTCAGGAGCAGCTTGCACGGAACATTTGGGCAACACTCTCTATGGTCAAGATCGTACAGCTCTCTTTCCTAGAACGTTTTGACTTCGTTTTTGTTTCGATGTGGTGTCTCGTCATCTTGCCGAATATAACCCTTGCCGTCTGGTGTTCGAGCCGGGTTTTGAAACTAATGTTAAACATCAGACACCACGTTACATTAATTCTTTTGTTATGTGTCGTCTTTGCAGCTTGTTTCTACATAAACACGCGCTTAAGGATTAATATGCTTAATCATTATACGAATATCATTGGTTTCTACTTGGCGATCAGCTATATCCCTTTTCTGTTTGTTGTGACTTTTATTAAGAAAAAAATCAAAAATAAAAGGACGAATAACGGTCAAACGTCTTCGTCCACTTAGATTCCATTATTAAGCTTGTAAGAGCATAGTCAGCCGGTCTTTATGTTTTTCACGCTGCTCGTTGTCTGATGTATTATGCCAATCCTCAAGTGTTTCTTTGATCAGCTGTTTCACCATGTGTCGTGTCCAGACTACGTATGCACCATACGTATCTCCTTTAAAGAAGCTTTTAAGCATATTGTTTTCAGGACCGAAGAAGAATCCAAGCTGATCATGAATTAATGTGGCATCATCTATAGAAAAAGGGATAATTTTCTCTGAGAGCGTATATTGATAAGAATTGTTTTCTTTTTTAATAAAAGCGATGCTGTAGAGTTGTCTTTCCGGAAGAAAGCCCTTTGTTGTAGGCAACAGCAATAAAGGGTTATGTTCTTTGTCATAAGCAATAAAAAAATCGTTAACATCTTCTTCAAAATGCGGAGTTCTCAACATAGAAGCAAGTGTGATCTCTTTTTGTACGGCTAACATTTGCAACCCTCATTTCGTATAATTTTATACAAACAGTGTTACCGCTAGATTGCTAGATTATACGTCTGTATCAGAACTTTTGTTGAACGAAATAAGGGATGACATCCTATACCTAAAAAAAGCATTCCTTTCTTTATTGTACTGCTGTGATAAGTTGTTGAAAGGGAATTGACGGACAAAATGTAAACGCATACACTAGAGGTAGTTAATAGTTGCGAGCAGAAAGAGTGTATAAGATATGGCATTATCTAATGAAAAACTTATCGGTAAAATGGCCATTCTAGGAGTGCTGGACGAGAGCCATTTATCAGACATCGAAAAACAGGGCTGGAAGTACTGCGTAGGCAAAGCCGGTTCTATGGATTCCCAGAAGGTAGTAGCAGCAATCGAGACAGCGGCAAAAAATGAAAAAGTCATTCAGAGCGGCATTTATCGGGAAACCCATTCTCTTTATCATGCCATCATGGAGGCTTTTCATGGTGTGACAAGGGGGCAAGTGCAGCTTGGTACGGTTCTTCGTACAGTAGGACTGCGTTTTATCGTTGTTCGTGGAAATCCTTATGAGAAAAAGGAAGAAGGCGACTGGATTGCAGTCGGACTCTATGGAACGATCGGTGCACCCGTAAAAGGGCTGGAGCATGAGGCGATTGGCCTTGGGATCAATCATATATAAATATTGCCCATAGTAATTAGCGATGAGGGGGCGTATTCGAAAGGAAGTTTTCTTTCGAGTGCGCTCTTTTTTGTTTGATAAAAAGTCGCTCTGGTTTCGCATTCCGGGGGCACTGCGGGAAGCATGCGTAAATTTTTTTAAAAGAGTCTAAGAAAAAAAGAGGGATGAAGATGGTTACTTTAACTGGAAATACGCTTTCGATGGAAGAGATCAAGCGAATTCTGCACAACAATGAACCGGTAGAAGCGTGTCCGTTAAGCATGAAAAAGGTAGCTGACAGCCGTAAAGCCGTGGAAGAGATCGTGGCCTCAGGCAAAGTTGTATACGGCATTACCACGGGTTTTGGAAAGTTCAGCGATGTGTTGATTTCAAGGGACGATGTAGAGACACTTCAGATTAACCTGATCCGAAGTCATGCATGCGGAATTGGCGAGCCGTTTCCTGAGATGATCAGCAGATTGATGCTGATTTTACGGGCAAATGCATTATTAAAAGGGTTATCGGGCATCCGCCCGGTTGTGATTGAGAGATTGCTAGACCTTGTTTCACATGGCGTGCATCCCGTTGTACCTCAGCAAGGTTCTTTGGGCGCAAGCGGTGATCTCGCACCGCTTTCTCATCTGGCACTAGTTTTAGTTGGGGAAGGTGAAGCGTTTTATAAGGGTGAACGTTTGCCAGGCCAGGAGGCACTCAAAAGAGCAGGAATTGAACCTGTCGTTCTGACAGCGAAGGAAGGACTCGCGCTGATCAATGGCACACAGGCGATGACCGCACAAGGGATAGCAGCTTATATCGAAGCAGAAAGAATCGGTTTGATGGCTGATGCGATCGCTTCCTTGACGACTGAGAGCTTAAGAGGAATTACAGACGCGTTTGATGAAGATGTTCATATTGCAAGGGGTTATAAAGAGCAGGTTGAAGTGGCAGAGAGACTTCAAAACTACTTAGAGGGTAGCCAACTTACGACCAAACAGGGAGAAATAAGAGTACAGGATGCTTATTCCTTACGCTGCATTCCTCAAGTCCATGGTGCTTCCTGGCAAGTGCTCGGCTATGTAAAAGAAAAGCTTGAGATCGAGATGAACGCCGCTACAGACAATCCGTTAATTTTTGATGATGGAAACAAAATCATCTCAGGCGGGAACTTCCATGGGCAGCCGATCGCATTTGCGATGGACTTTTTGAAGCTTGCGGCAGCAGAGTGGGCGAACATTTCAGAGCGTCGCATCGAACGGATGGTCAATCCTCAATTAAGTGACCTGCCTGGGTTCTTAAGTCCGAATCCTGGGCTTGAATCTGGTGCCATGATCATGCAATATGCGGCAGCATCACTCGTTTCAGAGAACAAAACATTGGCTCATCCAGCAAGTGTGGATTCTATTCCGTCATCTGCCAATCAGGAAGATCACGTGAGCATGGGGACAATCGCCTCCAGACATGCCGCGCAGATCATCGCAAATGCAAGACGCGTGCTCGCGGTTGAACTAATCTGTGCGATGCAGGCTGCTGATTTCAGAGGTCCTGAAAAATTGGCTCCAAAAACAAAAAAAGTTTATGAACATGGCAGAAAAGTATGTCCGTCGATTCAATGTGATCGTATGTTCCACCGTGATATGGAAGCAGTAGCATCTTGGATTTTAGACAGTTCGTGGAATGATATTTTAATAGGAACAAAAACTCAAAAACTAGCACATTAATGAGGAGGTTTTTTTATATGTCAGAAGTAAAACATTCAATTTCAGCTGCAAGGGGAACAAAATTATCTGCAAAAGGATGGGTGCAGGAAGCGGCCATTCGTATGCTCATGAACAACCTGGATGAACAAGTAGCAGAGAACCCTGATGAGCTTGTCGTTTATGGAGGAATCGGAAAGGCTGCGCGCAACTGGGAAGCTTATCATAAGATCGTTGAAACGTTAGAAAGACTTGAAAATGACGAAACACTGCTTGTACAGTCCGGAAAGCCTGTCGCTGTTTTCAAATCGCATCCTGATGCACCGCGCGTATTACTGGCAAACTCGAATCTCGTTCCAGCATGGGCAAATTGGGAAACATTCCGTGATCTTGAAAAGAGAGGTCTCATGATGTATGGACAGATGACTGCAGGAAGCTGGATCTATATCGGCACACAAGGAATTTTGCAAGGAACTTATGAAACATTTGCAGAAGCAGCCCGCAAGCATTTTAATGGTTCGTTAAAAGGAACGATTACTCTTACTGCGGGACTTGGGGGTATGGGCGGGGCTCAGCCTCTGGCGGTTACGATGAACGATGGTGTAGTTATAGCGATCGATGTAGACGAAACTAGAATCCAGCGCCGTCTTGATACACGCTACTTAGATAAAAAGACAGACAGCTTAGATGAAGCATTAAAGTTAGCAAAAGAATATGCGGCAAAAGGCGAATCGTTATCGATCGGACTATTAGGAAACGCGGCCGAAATTTTACCGAAAATGATCGAGATGGATAAGATTCCTGACCTCGTAACAGACCAGACTTCTGCACATGATCCGCTTCATGGTTATCTGCCGATCGGACTTTCTATGGAGGAAGGCACCGAACTGCGTAAACGGAATCCTGAAGCTTACATCGAAAAGTCAAAACACTCGATGGCTGTTCACGTTCAGGCCATGCTGGAGATGCAAAAGAAAGGTGCTGTCGTTTTTGATTACGGCAACAACATCAGACAAGTCGCGTTCGACGAAGGGGTAAAGAATGCGTTCGACTTCCCAGGCTTCGTACCTGCCTTCATACGTCCACTATTCTGCGAAGGAAAAGGACCGTTCCGCTGGGTAGCTTTGTCTGGCGATCCTGAAGATATCCGAAAAACAGATGAAGTGATCTTAAGAGAGTTCAGTGACAATGAGCACCTTTGCAAATGGATCAAGATGGCGCAGGAAAAAGTTCAGTTCCAAGGACTTCCTTCACGTATCTGCTGGTTAGGTTACGGGGAGCGCGCGAAATTCGGAAAAATCATTAACGAGATGGTGGCGAATGGTGAGTTGTCCGCGCCAATCGTTATCGGCCGCGACCACCTCGATTGTGGTTCAGTAGCTTCACCAAACCGTGAGACAGAGGGGATGAAGGACGGCAGTGATGCGGTTGCAGACTGGCCGATCTTGAACGCGATGATCAATGCAGTAAATGGTGCGAGCTGGGTGTCTGTCCATCATGGCGGCGGAGTGGGAATGGGTTACTCTCTACATGCTGGAATGGTCATTGTTGCAGATGGAACAGAAGAAACAGCACGTCGATTAGAGCGAGTTTTAATGAGTGATCCAGGAATGGGAATCGTGAGACATGCTGATGCGGGTTATGATCTAGCAGTTAAAACAGCGAACGAAAAAGGCGTTGACCTGCCGATGATCAATAAATAAGATTTGCAAGCGAAACCTCAATGAGTTTGAGCGAACGTGTAATAACTATAAGATCACGTACCATAAACATAACGATAAAGGAGTGTGACAGATGCTTGATACATTAATTTTTGCTTCACAAATAGTCGTTCCCGTTGGAGAAGACAGAGCACTTCGGGGAACAGAAATGAATGAACTTAAAGTCATTGATAACGGAGCAGTCGGAATAAAAGATGGAAAGATCGCTTTTGTTGGTACACATGAAGAAGCTTCCGATCTTAAAGCTAATGAAACGATGGATGCAAAAGGAAAGTTACTGTCCCCTGGGTTAGTAGATCCCCATACACATTTAGTGTTTGGGGGATCACGTGAACATGAGCTAGCGCTAAAGCAGCAAGGTATTCCTTACCTGGAAATTTTGGCACAAGGCGGAGGCATTCTTTCCACGGTAAGAGCGACTAGGGAAACGGAAGAAGATGCACTCTTTGAAAAAGTCATGTTTCATTTAAACAGATGTTTAACTTACGGCGTTACAACAATGGAAGCGAAAAGCGGTTATGGGCTTGATAAAGAAACAGAATTAAAACAGCTTCGCGTCGCAAAAAAATTGAACGAATACCATCCAATCGATCTAGTTTCTACATTCTTGGGAGCGCATGCTATTCCAGAAAACTATAAAGGGCGTCCGGATGCCTTTTTAGAGGAAATGCTGTCTATGCTGAGTGTGATCTCGAAAGAAGGTCTAGCTGAATTTGTAGATATCTTCTGTGAGACAGGTGTGTTCACGGTTGAACAGTCCCGAACATTTTTACAAAAAGCAAAAACAGCTGGGTTCGGTGTGAAGATACATGCAGATGAAATCGATCCGCTAGGCGGCACAGAGATGGCGTGTGAGATCGGTGCTATTTCGGCAGATCACCTTGTTGGAGCAAGTGACGAAGGCGTTCGCATGCTGGGTGAATCGGATACGATCGCAGTGCTGCTGCCAGGAACGACGTTTTATTTAGGAAAGGATCAATTCGCACCTGCTCGTAAAATGATTTCAAGTGGAGCGGCAGTTGCACTTTCTACTGACTTCAATCCGGGAAGTTCGCCAACGGAAAACATTCAGTTCATTATGAACCTGGCTGCACTCAAGCTGAAGATGACACCAGAAGAGATCTGGAACGCAGTAACGGTTAACGCCGCTTATGCGATTGGACGCGGTGATGTGGCTGGCAGCTTAGTGGAAGGTAGAAACGCAGACCTTGTGCTATGGGATGTACCGAACTACAAATATGTTCCGTATCATTATGGCGTAAACCACGTCAATAAAGTGTGGAAGAAGGGTGTATTGGTAGCTGGAAAGGCGGATTCATATGCAAACTATACCGTATCTTCGTAAAACAGGAGTAGCGCCGTTTACGGATAGAGGAATAAAGAAGGCCGGACAGCTCCTTAAACCTTGGTCAGGTGAGGACGTGAAAGGGATAGCGATCGCAGGAGCTCCTCTTTCAAAAACGTCGATCTCCCATTCTGGTGCGTTTATGGCACCGCAGACGATCAGACAGATGATGCACGCTTTTTCGACCTATAGTATCGAACAGGAAACAGATATGTGGGACGGGGTCATCACTGATTTTGGTGATATTGAGATGCATGTAACCGACTTGATTGAATCCCAAAACCGAATTTATTCGGCGTTAAAAGATATACAAGATCTCCACAAGGAAGCTTTAGTGATCACATTAGGCGGCGATCATTCCGTTTCTGCAGGTGCTATAAAAGCGTTTCAGGAAACGAGAGGTCGCGTAGGAATCATTCAGTTTGATGCCCATTTTGACCTCAGAAATACAGAGGATGGAGGCCCTTCAAACGGGACGCCATTCAGACAGCTTATCGAAAATGGTGTAATCAGTGGCGATCAGCTCGTACAGCTTGGTATTCGGGATTTTTCCAACGGCAGGCTTTATCATGACTATGCTAAAAATCATGGCGTAACGGTCTATACGATGGGAGATATCAAACGCGAAGGGCTTCTTACTTTGCTTAAAAAAACAGTTGAACAGTTAAAACAGACAACAGATAACATATATATTTCACTGGATATGGACGTGTTGGATCAGGCATTTGCACCGGGTTGCCCAGCAATTGGACCTGGCGGATTAGACAGTGATTCTTTAGTAGAAGGAATCCAGTGGCTTGCCGAAAACCCTTCTGTAAAAGGAATGGATATCGTGGAGATCGACCCGACGCTCGATTTTCGAAACATGACAAGCCGGCTGGCCGCGTATATCATCATGCAGTTTTCGCTGTTTTATTCAAAACGAGAAGGAGGTAAATAAAGTGAGTGAATTTGGAAGATTCATTGAGAACTCCAGAAAGCAGAAGGGCTTAAGCAAGTCCGAACTTGCGAGGAGATTAAGTATTACCCCTCAGTACATGGCTGACATCGAAAAAGGGAGAATGATCCCATCTGAAGAGAAGATCGAGAAACTCGTTACGGTGCTAGAACTGAACGAGAAAGAGGCGTTTAAGCTAGCTGACAAACTACCTTTACGTGTCCTTAGAGAGGCAAAACTAGAATACTATAAGCATGGATAAACTTCGTGAAAGCCTGTCAGGTGTGCCAGGCTTTTTCTTTAGTTCTTAGGTATACCGGTCGCTACGGAATTTGTCACGATGTGTCGACCCGTGGTTATTTTACGATTAACGTGGGATTATTTCATTTATCACAGGAAAAAAGTGAATACCCTGATTCATTTCTACTAAAAAGAATTAATTCTCCTAAATACTCATCCGCATTAGTACCTTTGAAGTAAGAAAAATGCCAATTCCATTCACCCTAACCTACTAAAAAATGTTTTTTGAAATAAATTCTAGCGCAATAGTCTGTCTAGTAAAATAAACCATCTACCTTATCCCTATTCATCCGAATTCTGTTTAAGATGGAAGTAATCACCATGAAATGGCGAAATTTTCAGACTATCTATTAAATAGGAGGGTTTTTAGGGTGAATAAAAAGAAGTTTATTGCGACAACACTCTTGGCAACATCGATCATGCTGACTCCGTTTTCAGTTATGGCAGAAAGTCCAAAACAAGTTACGGACCAAAAGATGACGGATGCACTTGTAAACGTAAATAAAAACAAACTTTTTGATAATCTGGAAAGTAAACTTCAAGAGCTTACGAATGAAGAAAAGGTACCCGTCATTATTCAGTTCAACGATGACTTCGCAGGCGGAAAGGCTTTTGAACAAGTCGCATCAAAAATAGGTGTGTTCAAAAAATCCTTTGAGTATAAAGTCATCAACGGTATGGCGGCAACAATGACAAAGAAGCAGGTCATGCTGCTGGAAAAGCTCCCTTTTGTCAAATCCGTTGAATACGATGCATCGGTTAAAATGAACTTGGAAACGGCGAATAGCTGGTTTGGTACGGCAAAAGCACGTGCTGATTATGGCTTGACAGGAGATCAAGATGGGAATGAACGTTCATATTCAAAAGTAGATAGTGTTGTAGCGGTTATTGATACCGGAATAGACGCTGCACACGTTGACTTAGATGGCGGAAAAGTAATCGGGTGGAAAGATCTTGTGAACAATCGAACAACGCCATACGATGACCAAGGGCATGGAACGCATTGTGCCAGCATTGTTGCAGGTGAAGGAGATTCAAATCCTGCCAATAAAGGTGTTGCACCAGGAGCTGCATTAGTAGGGGTAAAAGTATTGGACAGCCAGGGATCAGGCAGTATGAGTACAGTAACAGCGGGGATTGACTGGGCCGTCCAAAATAAAGATACGTACGGTATCGATGTTCTTTCATTGAGTCTTGGAACATCAGGAAGCTCAAATGGACAAGATGCGACATCGGTAGCGGTTAATAATGCATCAGCAGCTGGACTTGCTGTTACTGTTGCGGCAGGAAATTCAGGACCATCAGCTTCAACTGTCGGATCGCCAGGGGCTGCCGATCGAGCAATCACTGTTGGAGCAGGGGCAGATCTTAACGAAGGTGGTTTCAATCTCGCATACTTTTCTTCTCGCGGACCAACCGCTGATGGCAGAGTAAAGCCAGATATTTTTGCGCCAGGCTATAACATCACAGCTGCAAAAGCGAATTCAGGAAATCAATATGTAACATACAGTGGTACGAGTATGGCTACACCGTTTACGGCGGGTACGATTGCGCTCATGCATGATGCGAATCCGTCAATCACGGAGCCTCAAATTAAGAATGCTCTTTACTCAACAGCGATTGATTTTGGAAAAGCAGGCAAGGACAATGAGTACGGATATGGTCGTTTAGACGGACATGCCGCTGTAAAAACCGCTGGTAATTTCACAGGTTCTGGACCAGCTGTACCGGATCATTTCTATAAGCGAGGAACGTTAAGCTCAGGAGGATCTCAAACGTTTTCGTTGAATGTTACATCAACCGCGTATCCGATCTCAATGACAGTGGTTACAGAAAACTATAGCCCAGGCTGGCTCATTTTCCCGCCTTCTCATAACTATTCGGTTTCACTCATCGATCCTAGCGGGAAAACCGTTGTAAGTTCTTCTCAAAATGAGAGACAGGATCATGCGTTCTTCAAACCAATACAAACGGGTGTCTATAAAGTGAAGGTTTCTTCAAGCAGAGGTAGTGGAGCGTATGATTTAGACGTGAGTGCAGGTGCATCGAGTCTAAATTAATAAAAAAGCATACAAAAACACCGCTGTTGACACGATTGTGTGTACAGCGGTGTTTTCTCATGTGGTTATTAACTTTCACTTTCCTGAGGTCTGGATGGTTTTGGTTTCAGCAATCGCTTCAGTTTAGACCAGCGAAGTTCAATAAACGGCTGGGCCAGCGCGATTACTGGTTTGCTTGCTAAGAATAGGGTAACGATCACAGCTAGAAACAGTAGCATGAAGTATGCCCCGTTTTCTTTGATCGAAGCAAAAAGTTGGGTCGTAAACAAATACTTCAGCACAAACCCGTGTAGAAGGTAGATGTATAAAGTTCGTTCACCAAACTCTGTAAAAAACATCTTTCGGCGAGGCAGCAATGCTAAAAAGCTGAACGTTGAAGCAAACATGACTCCATACATCGCAAGCCGGATCAGTCCTCCATACCAGTCATTATATCCGAGAATCTCAGAATATGAAGATGAAGCGAGCAGCCATTCTTTCGTTCCATTTGGAAAAATGTAGTGATAGGAAATAAATAAAACGATTAAAAAAGTTGCTGCTGCGATCTTCGCAGAAGGTTTGAATATTTTTTTGAAATCTCTTTTTTCTAACAGGTGGCCAAGCAGGAATACCGGAAAAAAGACAAATGTTCTTAGTAAGCTTAAGAACGTTCCGATATCGTGAATATACCCGACTGCTACACCAATACCAATAGCTAGAACAAGAGGATACTTAATCCTTACAAATACTTTCAACAGAATGTTCCAGAAGACAAGACTGAGTAAGAACCATAGTGTCCAATGCGGCGAAAAGAAGTCTAGTTTCACTTCACTTTTTCCGTAAAGGTCATAATAAAAGAAACTGTACACCAACTGAAATACCAGATAAGGGACTAGAACCTTTCGGAAGATCTTAGGCAGGTAGCCGTCACGCCAGACACCCTTCGTAAAGAATCCGCCGATCAAAATGAAGGCAGGCATGTGAAACGTGTAAATAAAGTTGTAAATCGTGTAAAGCCATTCGTTCTGACCTTTTATCGGCGAAATAAAGTGCCCGAACACGACCAGGAAAATGAGAATAAATTTTGCGTTGTCAAAATAATAATCGCGTTCTTTTGCTGCAGTGCTCATCTAAATTCCTCCAATAAACTTTCACCATTAAAAGATTCACCATTTAAAGTGTTCGTTTAAAATTTACGTTTTTCTTCCTATCTTTTATAATTCCCAATCTTTCATAGTTTTCTAACCTCTAAATGTAAAAAACGCATTTTCCAGAAGCAGAAAATGCGTTTTTTTATTTAATTTTCCATAAAAGATGAAATGAACGAAGCTTATTTGTTTAAAAGTCTATCTTGATTTTAATAAATCCAGCACTTCTGAGCGCTTCGTAAATAATAACAATCGCTGGCCCAACGATCAACCCTATCATTCCAAGAAGCTGGAATCCTATATACAAGGATACGAGAGCCGCCAATGCGGAAATGCCGAGACTCGAGCCTAGAATTTTAGGTTCAATGATTCTCCTTACAATGGTGATCACACCGAACATGATTAATAGACCAAACGCCAGGTGGTCATTGTTGTTGATGAAGAACGAGTAAGCCGCCCAAGGTACGAGAAATGATCCTGTGCCCAGAATAGGAAGGATATCCACAAGGACGATCAATAGCGCGAGTATAACTGCATATTCTACATCTAAAATCATTAATCCTACTAAAGCAAGGATGTATGTAATGAAACTTAAGATGATCTGTGCTCTGAAAAAACCGACAGTCGCTCTTGAAAGCTGGCTGAATACCAGCTCAACCTTCTCACGGGCAGAAGTTGTGAATAAATTTAGAAATTCTGCATACAGACGAGGCAGATCTAATGAGAATAAAAATACCGCAACAACATAGATAATAAAATAAATAAGCATACCTGGGATCGCAGTAATAAGGCCTAAGAGTCCCGTCGTTAACCCCTTTGCGGTTTCCACACCATATTCCTTTAGTGCTACCAAACCTTCTTCAAGTGTTCGAACGACTTCAGGCGGAAGAGTTGCATAGAAGTTTTCCATTTCATAAAACGTATCTTCAGCTACTTCAAACAAATGAACCGAGTAAGATGGAAGAACGGTTATGAACTCAATCATTTGAATAACAAGTGTTGTAGTCAGCCAGTATGATAGAATCCCAAATCCAGCTAAAAATAGCACGAATGTAAGTGTGACGGACAACAATCGTCTGCCTTTAAAAAGTCTAATGAACAATTTAACTACCGGTTCAAGCATTATAGCGGTTAATAATGCGAGAAGGAGAGGTATGCTGTAAAAGACAAATATGACGATTCCAGCGAGCAATAATAATAATAAAACGATGTTTTTTACAGTCATTTTCCGGCTCCAATCTCCGTAAAATTATCCGGTTTACTCATCTTAAGGACTAGTACCCAGTATGACCGGAAAAAGAGATGAAAATTCTTTATATATTAACAATGATGTTACGATAAAGTGAAAAAGTCAATTGAAGAAAGAAAAATTTTCGAAAATCTTTTTAATTTCTGTCTGTTGTCCTTTGAGCTAGGATAGCATTTAACTGCCCTCCTGCAATGAGAATCAATGCCGAAAGATAGAACCAGATCATAAGTGTTAACAGAGCACCCATATTCCCGTAGATCTGTCCGTAATCAAAAATAGAAACATACGAAGAAAATAGGTATGAAAATAAATGCCATCCGGCAGTAGAGAAGACTGCTCCTGGCCAAACATTTCGGAAAGTTAGTTTTATGTTTGGCGCGAACCGATACAAAGCTGAAAAAATAGAGAGTAGAATGGAAAAACCAATTACGTACCTAGCAGTTTCCCAGATGTGCCATACGGGATGCGAATATCCCGTTTGCTCAAATATGTAGACCCCAATCCTACGGCCGAATACTGGCAGCAATAATGCCGTGATAACAGCCACCACTAAACCGAACGTCAAAACCATTCCGAGGATTAATTCCCGGAAGAAAGGTCGGCTTTCTTCTACTTGGTAGGCAAGGTTGAATACTCTTATGATGGCATGGGTACCAATGGTTGCAAGCCAAATCATAATGATTAATGAAATTGAAAATACATCTCCGCGGTGTTCATCCAATACGGCAATTAAATTATACTCTAATAAGGTATATGCTTCTTCTGGTGCAATAGACTGAAAAAGAGAGAGCACATAAGAAGAAGAAATCGGCAAAAAACCCAGCACCGTAAAAATCAGAAAAATAAAAGGGAATAATGAAACTAAGAAATAATAGGCTAACTGAGCTGAAAGATCAAAAACGTTATCTTCAAAAAAACGTCGTATCCATTGCTTCAAAATCCAGCGCATATGCATGCCTCCGAGATTATGGCGTTTTGTTCTATCCTGCATTATTCCCGTAATCAAAAAAAAGAACGCTTATTTTGAAACAAAACGTTCACATGCACGTATGAATAAAAGTCAAAATTTATTTTTCTTTTTCTAATCCACCTATCTTCTACAGCAGGATGAGGTTCTTGGGCGTGGACAATTGCATCGACAAGTAATAACAACAGGAGATGAAGATGTAGGCGGCGTTGGGCAAATTGGATAGCAGCAAGGATTTATAGGCTTGCATAACACAGGAACACCACAAAATAAAATGCAACTTTGACAAGTAACAGTACAGCCATAACAGCACATGAAAAAACACCCCCTTTCCTTATATATATGAAAAAATGGATAAGCCTGTAAGGGCAATAGAGGTATAAGGACAGCCTTTTTTATAAAAAAACAAATTATTTTTTTATAATTTTCACGGGGTATACTATTAAACAGATGTTTAACAGGGAGGATTTTTTGAATGGAATTATTCGCACCAGATTTTTGGTCAGCCTTGCTTGCGATCGTCATTATTGACTTAGTTTTAGCAGGAGACAACGCAATTGTTATAGGTTTAGCAGCTAGAAATCTACCGAAAGAAAATCAGAAAAAGGTTATCATTTGGGGTACGATAGGGGCCATAGTGATTCGTTCTGCTGCTACACTTGCTGTGGTTTGGCTATTAAAGATCCCAGGTTTGCTGCTGGGCGGAGGAATCATCCTTTTATATATTGCTTATAAGCTTATGATTGAAGAAAAAGAACATGATATTGAAGCACAAAACAGTGTATTGGCAGCGATTAAGACCATTATCATCGCAGATGCAGTTATGGGTCTTGATAACGTGCTAGCAGTAGCCGGTGCAGCACATGGAGATTTCCTGCTCGTTGTTATCGGATTATTGATCTCTGTACCAATCGTTGTTTGGGGAAGTACCCTTTTCCTTAAACTAATTGATAAGTTTCCTTTCATTATCACAATTGGTGCGGGTGTCCTGGCATGGACCGCTTCTAAAATGATCGTAGGCGAAAAGTTCATGAAGCCTTATTTCGAGAATGGATTCGTTAAATATGGATTTGAGATTCTGTTGATCATAATTGTTTTAGCACTCGGAACATGGAAGAAGAAAAAAGCCGCTGAAGAACGAGCAGCAGCCGATAACGAAAAAGAACCAGAGCCTTCTCATAACAAAGCATAATATTTAAGACTTGTACGGGATTTAATCCTGTACAGGTCTTTTTTTGTTCCGTATTTTAATTGAGGTTTTTAATTTTACTTCTTATGCAAGTTGATTGAAGCGATAAGTCCGAGACTCCTAATGGCACAAAGCGGCAGGAGGCTCATAACACGCCCCATGAGTGGGAGGACTTGGCAGGTAACTCTACTTTTACACTAGAGCAACAATGTCATAGCATCAAAAACCCCTTAAAAATTTTCCTCATAATTATAAAAATTCTGTAAAAATTTGTCGATATAAGTTGAGAGATGGAATGGGGGTTATGAGTTGTTTAAAAAGATACAAACAAAAATTATGCTTTCTGTCAGTGTTCTTGTCGCGGGTGCTCTACTATCTGCATCCTTATTTTCTTATTTTCAGACGAAACAGCAGATAGCCGAGAATGTTCAAGAACAAGCTGCTGGTTTAGCGAATGACGTGAAATCTTCCACTGAGCATTACTTGGATTCCTATGGAAACACGATAGATCGTTACAGTCAGGACAGCAGGTTGATTGATTACTTAAGGGCTTTAAAAGAGGATGAATCAAAAGGATTTAAAGAATCCTGGCCGATTGTTGACCAGGATTTTAAACACTTTCTAGACTTGAATAAGAATGTAGCGGTTCTCTACGTTGGAGCTGAGACAAAACAATTTAAAACCTCGCCGGTACTCGAACTTCCTGAGGGGTTTGATCCTACCGGACGTCCTTGGTATCAGATGGCTGTTCAGTCACCGGAGAAGATCATGTGGACGGAACCATATGAAGATGCCAGCTCAGGTGAATATGTCGTTACAGTAGCAAAACCCGTTTTAGATCCAGAGACGAAAGATGTTCTTGGTGTAGTGGGATTAGACTTGAGTCTTGCAGGACTTTCAGGCATGATCAACCAAACAAAAGTGAGTTATAACGGTTATCCAGTCCTGCTTGATCTAAAAGGAATGGCACTTGTTCACCCGAAACAGCAAGGAAAAGATCTGAGTAAAGAATCCTTTGTAAAAGCGATGTATAAGAATGAAAAAGGGAAGATCTCATACGAATATGAAGGTCAAGACCGAGAGCTTTATTACACGACGATCGCAGATACAGAGTGGAAGCTTGGGTTTGTGTACCAGACAGATGAGTTGTTAAAAGATGCTCAGCAGATTTTTAACATGATCTTGATCTTTGCTTCGATAGCAGTAGTGTTAGCTCTAATTGTTACGTATTTTTTGGCAAAAAGCATATCGAATCCGATTCGCAAACTGCAAAAACAAGTTCAGCTTGTAGCAGAAGGGGATCTGACTGTATCTGTTGAAGCGAAATCCAAAGATGAAGTTGGAACGCTTACTCACCATTTTAATGCCATGGTGGAGAACATGAGGGGACTCATTACATCTGTAAGCCAATCGGTTGTTACGGTAAATGAATCAGCAACCAATCTGAGTGGTATATCCGAGGAAACGATTGCAGCAAGTGAAGAAGTATCCAGAGCTGTTGCTGAAATTGCTTCAGGTGCAACCACTCAAGCTGAGGATGCAGATGAAACGAACCGCAGGACAATTAGCCTTTCTTCTCAGATTGAAAAGGTTAATGAACATGCTGAAAAGATGGCGCAACTTTCGACTTTAGCAGAAACAGCTAACAAAAACGGTCTATCTCAAATGCACGTACTCCGTGAGAAAACCGGTGAGAGTAATGAGGTGCTTCGAAATATTGAAGAAGTCATCTCAGGATTAGCAGAAAAAGTAGTGGAAATCGAGCAGGTTATTCAATCGATTACGGAAATCTCGGAGCGAACGAACCTTCTTGCTCTAAACGCAAGTATTGAGGCAGCTAGAGCAGGGGAAAGCGGAAGAGGTTTTGCCGTAGTTGCAGATGAGGTACGAAAGCTTGCTGAACAATCATCCGTTGCTGCTGATAAAGTAAGGAAGACCATCGCAGGCATCGGTGCAGAGTCAGTTCGAGCTGTGAAGGAAATGGAGCATACAAAACGTATCGCAGAAGATCAACATAATACGGTAACGGATACAGAGCGTGCCTTCGGTGAGATCGCAGACACGATGGATCAAATGGTAAAATCGATTCAGCAGATTACGAGTGAAGTAGAGATCATTAATAACTACAAAGAGGAAGTAGTCGCTTCGATCCAAAGTATCGCAGCTGTTGCTGAACAATCCGCAGCAGCAAGTGAAGAAGTAAGTGCCTCATCGGAAGAACAAGTCCGCGCGCTGGCAACCGTTTCACAGTCAGCAGAAGAATTAAATGAGGCCTCTGCAAGTTTAACAGAAATGATCAAACACTTTAAAATTTAAAAAAAATGATGAATATGTACGATATTCACCATTTATCCTGGTATTAAGTGCTGTAGGTGGTCAATCTGGACTACATGAATCGGGGGTTTGAGCGAAAAATGAAGATTTTGAGCGAAACTTAGGTAAGTTTGAGCGTAGGAAGAGAATTTTGAGCGCAGCTCGGCGATTTTGAGCGAAACTCACAAATTCTGAGCGAACGAGTAATAATTATAAGAACACGTACCGTGAAAAGATATTATCCACATAAAAAAAGAAGGAAACGGAATGACAGCTCCGTTTCCTTTTTTATTAATAGATATCGCGTTTGGAGAACGTTACAAAAGCAATGATGAAACCGGCAAGCCCCCATACGGCTAGGACAGCCATAGAGAATCCTAGTGACATCCCCTCGATCGGAGTAGCCATTCCGCTTACATAGTTTGTGAGATTCAGGTTTACCATAAAAAAGTATTTTGCACTTTCCCAAGAGGAAACCATATTCACTAATATTGCTCCTGCGATAAGTGAAGCGAGCATGATGCCCATTACCGCTGCGGTGCTTCGTAATAGTACCGACAGCATGAACGTTAATGTGCCAACAATGACAGATACATACCAGACGAGTCCGAACTCCATTAAAATATATTGCCACTGAGGTACGATATGGACACGATCTGTCAATAATTCATCACCAGAAACAGCAAATCCGGTTAAGAGCGGCATATTCCAACCGCCATATCCAAAGACCAATCCGGATATCACATAGGACAGAACAGCCACTGATAAAACGATAAAAGATACAGACATCAGCATGGCTATGTATTTGCTTAAGAGAATGCGCCACCTTTTGACCGGTCTTGTTAGCAGGAGCTTAATCGTGCCTCCGCTTGCTTCAGAAGAAACGAGATCCGCCACGATTACCATAACAAGAAGCGGGAGCAGCAGATCGATCGAGTTCTCGACGAAAATACGCATGAACGTTGGTGCTCCTGGTGCACGCGGGTCGATATCATTTTCAAGATAATATTGCTGCTGAGATAAACGGATCTTTAAATATTTTCGCCATTCATCTTGAATACGGCTGGAGCTCAATCTGTTTTGCGTATCTGTGATTTCCTGCTGAAGGACGGTGCGCCAGTCCTGATTCCCCATCTTTTCGCGCTGTTCCTGGATTTCTTTAAATTGAGCATAGGTAAAGAGCGGTACTAAAAACGCGATGATCAGAATAATGACATACAGCCTTTTCTTTCGTAAAAGTTTTAGCATTTCGTTGCGTACAAGATTAATCAATGCTTTCGCCTCCTGTCACTTCTAAGAACAGATCTTCAAGAGAAGGAAGTTGCGTTCTCATTTCTTTTACTTTAACACCTGCTGTTACTAGTTTTTCATTCCAAATCGGCAGTTGAGGTTCGTCATAAAGAGTGATAAGGGTTTGATCTAGACCTTCCTGCACTTCTGTTTCTTTTTCTAAAATCTCTTTTGCAAGGGAGAGCGGCTCAGCTTTCCAGATGACTCTCTCTTGTTCAGCTAAAAGGTTTTCCACAGAATCCGTCCTAATAACAGCACCTTTTGAAATGATCGCGACCCGGTCACACATGAGCTGAATTTCACTAAGCAAGTGGGAAGAGACTAGCACACTTAAATTTTCTTCTCTCGCAAGGGTTCGAATGAACTCACGCATCTCGCGAATACCAGCGGGATCAAGACCGTTCGTCGGCTCGTCCAATATAAGTACTTTTGGCTTTCCTAAAAGAGCCTGTGCGATTCCGAGTCGCTGCCGCATTCCAAGAGAATATGTGCTGACACGATCATGAATGCGGTTCTGTAAACCAACCTGTGTAACTACTTCGTCCAGCCTGTCTTTCGGAATAGAAGGATCCATCTTTGCAAAGTGTTCTAAGTTTTCCCATCCCGTTAAATAAGGGTAGAGTTCAGGATTCTCAACAATGCAGCCCAGGTGGCGCATCGCTTCTGTAAATTCGGTACGAACGTTTTTGCCGCCGATTTTTATCGTTCCTGAAGTGGGTGATATCAAGCCGACAATCATACGGATCGTGGTCGTTTTGCCGGCGCCATTCGGTCCCAGGAAACCGAACACCTCACCAGGATAAAGTGTAAAAGAAACACCTTTTATAATCAGTTTTCGTTTGATCTTTTTTGTCAGATTTTCTACTTCTAATGCGGGAGTATTACTCATCGTTCTTTTCCTCCTGTTCGAAGTGGACCAGTGAGGCTACACGTTCTGCGATTAACTTATAACCTTCTGTATTAAGGTGGAACTGATCAGAATATAAGTAGTTTTCAACCTGTAGCTGAAAAAGGTCAAACGTTGGTACATACACGATATTATTAAACTGCGCTGCTGTTTCGGCAGTCTGGAAGTTCCAGTCCCTTACGATTGATGAAGTGGTTTTGGCATCTTGCAGGTTGCTGAAAGGGTTGTACAGTCCGACATGATAAATGACGGCATCCTGATTTAATTCTCTGAGTTGTTTATAGATATTTTTTATATTTCTTAAGTAGATCTGCTTCTTGCCGTTGATCGCGTTTTTATCCAAACTTTCAAGGACTTTACCTTGCTGAAAAAGATCATTGCCCCCGATCGTCATCATAATTACATCTGCTTGTTTTACTTGTCTTTGAATTTCACTTTGTCTGAGCTGTTTTAAAAGGCCGCGAGAGGTTTCACCTTTAATGGCTGTATTAAATAGTGTGATATCCTGTTCTGACTTTTTCTTTAAACGTTCAGACAAATATCCGACATAGCCCTTTCCGTCTGCATCACCCGTTCCGCGGGTCAATGAATCTCCAAGAGCGAAAATAGTGAGATTGCCATCCTCTTTTTTGGAAGTGGCTGACTCCGTTTTTTCTTTTTGCTTTTGAAATTTTTCATTGGCAGTAAATTGATCTTGTAAGGTCCAGCCAAGACCAAACAACCACAGAAGAGTGGCGGCAATGGAAACTGCCGAAACGATCGTTAAGGTATATTTTTTCAAAACAGGTGTCATCCTTCCCAATTCACATGATCTCTTCTTTTTAGAATAGCAAAAAATAATTCGTATTCTAACTTATTTGCCTATTTGAGGTAAAATAAACCAAAGGGAGTGGGTTCATGAAAATTTTTATAAAGAGGTTTACTTTATGAAGTGGTCGCCTGTTGCAGAATCGCAAAGGATAGAGTCTTTAGACATCTTAAGGGGAATAGCTATTTTCGGTATTCTTCTTGTTAATATGAAGTCTTTTTCTGGGCCGGATTCATCTATAAGGACTTTAAGCTATGATTATTTTGATGAGCCTTATAACGTGTGGACGAACGTACTGCTTGAATTTTTTGTTCAGGGAAATTTTATTACTATGTTTTCGTTCCTGTTTGGATTTGGGATGATTTTGATGTCTGAAAGAGCAAAAGCAAATAACCGCCGTTTTCTGCCAACCTTTTTTAGAAGACAAGTCGTTCTGTTTTTGTTCGGAGCCATACATGTTCTGTTTTTTTGGTACGGGGATATCTTAGTGACTTATGCCATCGTTGGGTTCATCATGCTTTTGTTCTACAGATTGCCGAGTAAAGCATTGTTGATTACTGGTATAGTCATGCTCATAGCATACAGTTTGTTTATGACGGCTTTGACATACGATTATTGGACGAGCGGCGCTGCTTTAAGCTACCAGGAATCATTGGACGCAAAGCATGAAAATGAGATTGAAACATCTATACAGATCTATAGTGAAGGGACCTATTTAGAAATAATGGAAGAGCGGATTCGTGAATGGTTGAATCTTAATCAATATTTTTTGTTCTTTTTATTTGGTATCTTACCTTTGTTTTTATTTGGGGCTTATGCGGCTAAGGAGCGGCCAGTTGTAAATAAGACATTATGGAAGATGTGGGTACTGACTCTATTTCTGGGACCAGGCAGCAAAATGTTTACCGTTCTTTTCTTTCCTTATAAAGGGGAAGACTGGAGGTACGAAACCGCTATGTCGTGGGGCTATGAATTTGGCGGAGCGATGATGAGCATTTTTTATATGTGTACGATTGTGCTGCTGATTAGAAGCGGCAGGTTTAAACGAATGTTTAACATGTTTCGAATTACGGGGAGGATGGCCTTTACGAATTACCTGACTCAGTCGGTCGTTTGCACCTTTATTTTTTACAGTTATGGTCTAGGTCTATATGGGGAATACGGTCCATTAAACGGTGTTTTGGTCGCGGTCATCCTCTTTAGCCTACAAGTGCTCTTTTCAGCTTGGTGGCTCAGAAACTATAGGATGGGACCGCTTGAATGGATTTGGAGGACATTCACCTATGGAAAGCAGCCAATATTAAAAAGAACAAAGGAAACGTTGAGTTAAAAGCTGGAGCAATCCAGCTTTTTTTGCATGTTCTATGAAAGTACGTTACACTGTGAATAACATATATGAACATATATTCATATACTAAAAAAGAACGATCACAGGGGGCCTGCTTATGAATGAAAACAACGAAAAATATGAACAACTGGATGAGGAAACACTATTTATTGTATCGCAAACGTTTAAAGCACTCTCAGATCCGACAAGGATTCGAATTCTTCATTTATTAGGTGAAAAGGAATGCAGTGTTACAGAAATAGCAGAGGAACTTTCCCTGATGCAATCGACTGTTTCTCATCAGCTTCGCTTTTTAAAGAACTTACGACTTGTAAAATTTAGACGTGCAGGAACCACTCTTTTTTATTCAATAGATGATGAGCACGTGTTGGCTCTCTTGAATCAAACCATTCATCACGCAAGACACGACTAGAGAGAGGAGGAACATCAAATGAAAGAACATAAGGTTACCGGATTATCTTGTGGTCACTGTGCCATGAAACTGCAGGAACAAATTCAGCAGCTTCCGGGTGGAGAAGAGGCTCAAGTACAATTTAATTCAAGTAAAATCATCATAGATGAAGAAGTCGACTTACATGCAGTCCGTTCTATTCTTGCAAAAGAAAAGGTTCGTCTTGAAGCCGATGGGAAACCAAAAGGTCCGAATTGGCTGATGATTTTTCTGTATGTTTCAGCTGCAGCATTCATCGCTGCACTATCTTCTGAATGGTATACGGATCAGCCCGCTGTAACCATATTCTTTTATGGAATTGCGACGATTCTCTCTGGATACCCAACGTTCATGAAGGGACTTCGTAACTTAAGTAAATTAAAATTTGATATTAACACGTTGATGACGGTCGCTTTAATCGGGGCTGTCTCTATTGGAGAGTGGAAAGAAGCTGCTCTTGTGGCGATTCTTTTTGGAATCAATGAACTGCTTGAATCTTATGGCATGGAAAAAGCGCGCAAATCTATGGAGACTCTGCTAAAAGTTGCTCCAAAGGAAGCCATTTTATTAAAGGATGGAAACACTGAAATTATCTCGATCGAAGATTTGAACGTAGGCGATATTGTCCTTGTAAAAACAGGTCAAAAGATTCCTTCCGATGGTGTAGTGGTTCAAGGGAAAAGTTCAGTGAACGAAGCAGCGATTACCGGCGAGTCTCTGCCTGTAGAAAAAGAAAAGGGAGAACCCGTCTTTGGGGGAAGCATTAACAACGAGGGAGTTCTTCAGGTTAAGGTGACAAAGACCTATAATCAATCGGCTCTTTCTAAAATACTTGCACTAGTCCAGGAGGCACAAGAATCGAAGACACCCACAGAATTATTTATCAACCGGTTTGCAAATTACTATACACCCGCAATCATGATTATTTCAGCATTTGTGATGCTTGTTCCGCCACTGTTATTTGATGGTGCGTGGGGTGAATGGTTTTACCAGGGATTAGCTGTATTGATCGTCGGATGTCCTTGTGCACTGATCTTATCCTCACCGATCGCTATCCTCTCTGGAATCACAGTGAACGCCCGAAACGGTATTTTAATTAAGGGCGGAGCGTATTTAGAACAGCTCTCCAAGATTGAGGCCATCGTTTTTGATAAGACAGGGACGTTAACATTAGGAGAACCCCATGTTGTATCAGATGCATTATTTCACCCTGATTTTTATAAAGTGGCTTATGCCATAGAAAGGTCTTCATCACATCCTTTAGCTCGAGCTATTATCAAACGATGTGAAGAACTAGGTATTGATGAAGTCGAAGTTGATGAGATCCAGACGGTATCTGGCCAAGGAATATCTGCAAAGTTCGATGGTATGACGTACCGATTAGGAAATGAAAAGTTAATTGGTGAAACAGATGCTGATGAAGAAGCTAGAAAAGTGATCGAACGATTTAAAGTAGAAGGCAATACCATTGTACTCGTAGCAAAAGATAGAGAGCTATTAGGGGTTTTCGCGATCGCCGATAAGATCCGTAAAGAAAGTGCTGAAATCATTCGTGAACTTCACGATAAGGGGATTAAAGAAACGTTGATGTTAACAGGAGACCACCCTCTTGTTGCTGAAAAAGTAGCAAAGAAGACAGGAGTAACTTCTTTTATTGGAGGGCTTCTGCCGGAAGAAAAGGTTAAAAAGGTTAAAGAATTAAAAGGAAAATATAAAGTAGCGATGATTGGAGATGGAATTAACGATGCTCCGGCACTTGCTACAGCAGATCTTGGAATCGCTATGGGAAAAGGGACCGACAGTGCGATTGAGACAGCAGATATTGTTCTCATGCAGGATCATTTAGGCAAACTACCTGATGCGGTAGAAGTATCTCGCAAAGTGAACACGGTCATCAAGTGGAACATCGGCCTTTCTCTTGGATTGAAGTTGTTTGCTCTGCTGCTGACAATCCCAGGCTGGCTGACGTTATGGATCGCAATCCTTTCCGATATGGGTGCAACCATCCTGGTTACCCTGATCAGCTTAACGGTGTTGCTTCATACTGAAAAAAATACGTCTAAAAGATGAAAAAAGAGCAGGCCATCATACAGCCTGCTCTTTTTTGTTCTTTTTAGCACACTTTTGGCTTGTAGTTCTCTGTTTTTTTCAGTTGCTTTAAACCGGTTTGAGCGAAAAAGAAGGATTTTGAGCGAAACTTGAGGCGATTTGAGCGTAGCTAAAGAATTTTGAGCGAAGATCGACTTTTTTGAGCGTAACTCAGAAATTCTGAGCGAACGTGTAACAAATATAAAAACACGTACCGTGAAACCAGTCGGTAAAAGATATTGAACTCATGCAGCAGCTTGCATTTTTTAGTACCATTAAGGGGTATATGGGTAGGTAGTTTTTGAGGAGGATCGCTTACATGTCAGAAACGATTATACGTTTTTTCAACGAATACAGAGAATGGGCAATACCGGTTTCTATATTCCTAAATGTGATTATTGCGATCTTAGGGGTTGTCCCATCTGTATTTTTAACGGCTGCTAATATTCTGTTCTTTGGTTTCTGGAACGGAACCTTCATCTCATTTATAGGGGAAGGAGCAGGTGCAGCGATCTCCTTTCTTTTATATAGAAAAGGATTTAAGAACGCATCGAGAAGGAAACTTGAGGGATACCCCCGGGTGGTTAGAGTGCTTGAAGCAAAAGGGAAAGAAGCATTTATTCTTATTTTTTCGTTAAGACTTCTCCCTTTTGTTCCTTCAGGCCTAGTGACATTTGCGGGAGCGATCGGGGCCGTTTCAGCATACATATTCATTGTAGCTAGCTCCATTGGAAAGATCCCTGCACTCCTATTAGAAGCTTATTCAGTTTACAATGTTACCCAGTGGAATATGACAGGAAAGGTTATTTTAGCCCTGACAGCGGCCTTAAGCCTATCTGTATTTTTGAAAAAAAGAAGATTATAAACAATTGAGAAAATAACCCATCGATGTAAAAGTGACAAACTAGACTTGAACAATCGTTTAAAAAGATTGAGGGAAAATTAGAGACGTGAAGCAATTGAAAAAAAGGGTATGACATAAAAGCCAAATAGAAAAGCCTCCGGTTTAGGGAGGCTTACTTAACGAAAAATCTTTTTTAGAAAGTTATAAATTTCCCTTCAATGCTTTCGCCACTTTAGCGACACGTACACCTAAACGAGAAGCCATTGTTTTCTCAGCATCAACAGGCTGTCTGCTTCCGTCAGCCCCTGCTACAGTGGAAGCAGCATACGGTGAACCGCCGATACCTTCATCGGTCATCATTTCAGAGTTCTCACCGTAAGGGACTCCAACATAGATCATTCCAAAATGCATAAGCGGGACGAAAGTCGTAATGGCTGTAGATTCCTGTCCGCCATGAATCGTATTGGAGCTTGTGATCACTGCGGTTGCTTTACCTTCAAGCTCACCGTTAGCCCAAAGCCCTCCAGCCGAATCTAATAACTGTTTAATTTGTGCAGGCATCATCCCGTAACGAGTCGGGATACCCCAAATGATTCCGTCAGCCCATTTCAAATCATCCAACGTTACTTCAGGTATGTCTGCCTGGGCTTCTTGTGCTTTTACATACGCATCTTGTTGTGACATTTGTTTTTTAGTCACTTCAAACTCGGGAACTTTTACGACCTTTACTTCTGTTCCTTCTACTTGCTGAACGCCTTCTGATGCAGCGAGAGCCATCTCATGAATATGTCCATATGAACTGTAATACACAACTAAGATATTTGCCAAAATAGTACCTCCTCAAAATTTATGACTATAATACTCTTCCCGATTTTTCATTTTAGAAATCATAAAAAATCCGCCTGATTTTTTCAGGCGGTTATTTTTAATAATAGGGATAAGGATAAGGGTACGCATAAGGGTAGGGATAGGGGTACGGATAAGGATAAGGCGGATAATAATAAGGAAAAAGAGACAAAGCTGCAAGTGTTGCCAGCGGAAAGATCTGACGGTAGAACCTTCTGTACCGTGGTCTTCCGTACCACTGCCGCTGATTTTGCTGTGGAGCTCCTTGCTGCTGCATCGTTTGCTGAGGTCCAGCAGCTTGCTGTCCTGTTCCTTGTCCCTGCCCAGCTTGTGGGCCTTCTGTCTCATCAACAGGCATCATATCCTGAGGCACAAGCATATACACATTTTTCTTGTCTAGATCCGTAATGATTCCTTCCGTTTGCTGACCATCGCTGGTCTTTACAATAACATGATAATACATGTGTTGTTTGCAGGTTTGATGCATGTTTTGAGCGCGTATCTCTTCTTCGGTTCCATGTTGGCTCATGGTTATCACTCCTTCCCACTTTATTTCTATTTTTTATTTTTATTTGTTATGCATAAGTAGAGAAAATCTGTAAGTTTACATAAAAAAAGAATTGCAGACGTGCTGCAATCCTTTTTCATTCATTAACTTTTTTCTGTGCTCTGAAGTTTGGTCTTAGTCATGCGTTTAAAGAAGCTGGCAACTGTTTCTGTTTCTAGATAATAGAACAATTTGAATAATAAGCTTCCTAACAATACAGCTGCTACAACATCAAGGACAACGTGCTGTTTCACAAATAGTGTGGATAGGATAATACTGTATGAGATGGATGAAACGATGATATCCTTCTTAATCGTCCAAAGTTTGCTATGCCGTATACCTAAGATCATTAAATAACTGCTTAATACGTGAATACTTGGGAAACAATTGAAGGGCTGATCAGCTCCATATACATATCTGACCATATTGGTTAAGATGCCATTTCCGACGAGCTCTGGTCGAGGAACGGTGGTTTGAAAGAAGAAATAAATGACATAGCAAACCAGCATGCCTACACAGAAACTCAAAAGTGTCCGGTAATAAATAGCCCTGTCGTATAAGCAGAAATAAACGAACATCAAAAAGATAAACGCATACCATAAGACGTAAGGGACTACAAAAATTTCAACAAAAGGTATTTGGTAATCTACTGCTGTAATGAGCTGTCTTGCTCCACGTTCCCCATGATTTAGCACCTGATAGATGATATTTAGCAAAGGGATAGAGAGGAGAAGACTTAATGCTAAAATATTTTCTTTTACGATACGCAATACAAACTACTCCTTTGTCTATATCATCAGCTTTTAAATCTATACCCGTTTAGCAATGTTTTACACATTTGAATATACTTTTTGACATTACCATAATATGGTTTATTTGTCATAGGAAATAAGACGTATTTTCTAAAAAAATTCCGGTGTTGCGTCACATTTATAGTGTTCCCAGCAACGCGGTAAAATGGATTTCCACTATTTACGACTAGTAGTAATTCTAACCTGTTCTCACTTATAAAGTTTTTGACTTTTCTGACAAAAGGCTTATAATGAAGGTACAACCGTGTATACCTAATGCATAATTAACCTCTTGGAAAGGGAGTGTTATAGATGTATGTAGGAAATACCATTAAGATTAATCGCTATAATGGCGAATATTTTGAAATCAGCGAGAAATGGCTCATGGATGTGGTATGGAATAAGTATAATATGCCTTTGCATGAGTTTTTGCTATCGTATGATAAGTTTGACAGTGATTATATTTATTCGCTTGCTTTGAACAACGCAGAAGATGTTAAATTGGAATATGACGAAGACTACCTGCATATCGGGTAGTTTTTTTATTTTTGTTTATGTCAAAAGCCAGCCCTCCTACATACAATGATTTAGGATTCAGGGGAGGGCTCATAAATGGCGAAAAAAAGCGCGAAAAAAAAATTCAACAAATATGATAGTAACGTTAACAAATATCAGCACACAATGAAGATGGTCACGAGTGAAACATGTATTGGCTGTAAGACCCAATGCGCAAGAGGCCTGGAATATATTGAGAGAATGTCGAAACCAGGAGCTATTGGAAAAGGTGTAGCCTGTCATCTTACAAAAGGAAAAGGACATAAATAAAAGAGTTTAAGCTGGCCTATGTGGAATATGGGTCAGTTTTCTTGATTCTAATTTGTATTAGCCATCACTAACCGAAAAGTATTACAACCAAATAGACATTCAGAAGGAGTTTTTTAAGCAAATTGATCTCTTACGGAGACTTCCGACCATCATAAGTTGGGAAAACTGCTTGTTTTATACTAAAATGAAAGCACATGTTCTCCTTCAATTTTCCCAATACAAAGCGGTCTCACTCCCTGATACAATAGACTTACACCCTCTTTCGTTTGAAGGCGGGGAAAATGGTAACAGGAACGGGTGAATGACGTGAAAAAGAAAGTGCTTGTCTATTTATATCCGCAATTTAGAGAAGTGGAGATCATGACAACCTTATCTATAATCGGTAAGAAATACGAAGTGCTCCCTTTTTCGCTTTTACCGGGAACCGTTACAAGTGAATGTGGGCTAATGATGCAGCCCACGATCAAAATGAAAAACATCAGTCCGATGGATTATGAAATGCTTATTATCCCAGGCGGGAAACAAGCTTTCACACAAGGTAATCCAAGATTGCTGCACCTTGTGCAAGTATTTGATCGTGAAGGTATTAAGATTGCTGCAATCGGTAACGGTGCCACCATTTTAGGACGAGCAGGCATACTTAACGGCAGATCGTATACGATATCTTTGAAAGAAGAAGAATTCGTTAAGACTTCTAACTGGCTGAACGGAACGTATGTACCGAAACAAATCGTAGAAGATAAGAACTTATTAACAGCTAAAAGTCATGCATATATTGATTTTGGATTAACGATAGGGGACCGTTTGCAATGCTTCGACGGCCTCGAAGAATATAATTTTTTTAAAGGAACAAGCTCTTTTTAACCATGCTCCCCTTTTCGCTCTCTAGTTTATAACTGGAGGGCGTTTTTTATTGGGAATTATTACTAACTAGTGTTTGGATAATAAACAAAAGTTTATTACTTGACAAAAGTAAGTCACAGAATTAAGATATAAAAAGAATTAACTTACTAAAGGGAAGTTGGTTTAAAAAGCTATCTATAATAAATACATGAAACCTAAAGGAGAGAACGACTCATGAAAGTACTTTATATTAATTCAAATCCAAAACCATTAGATCAATCATTCGGACTTCGCTTAGGACGTCACTTCCTAAATGAGCTTTCAAATTTAAACGAAAACATTGAAGTCGAAACAGTTAATCTTTATGAAGAAAATATCCCATTAATCGATGCAGATGTTCTAGACGCTTGGGGAAAATTAGCGGCTGGTCTTGAACTATCTCCCTCACAAGTAGAGAAAACGACCCGAATGGGAGAGATTTTAGAACAGTTCCTTTCTGCTGATATGTACGTTTTCAACACACCAATGTGGAACTTAAGCTATCCTCCAATGCTTAAGGCATATATCGATAACGTTGTGATCGCTGGAAAGACTTTTAAATATACAGAAAACGGACCACAAGGACTTCTTGGGGATAAAACCGCTGTACACATTCAATCTCGAGGCGGAGTATATTCTGAGGGACCTGCTCAAAACTTTGAGTTTACAAATGGCTACTTGCAAGGTGTAATGGCCTTTATCGGAATTACAGACTACCACCATATTTACACAGAAGGAATGGCAGCAACACCAGATCGTGCTGAAGATATTCTTGATGCAGCAAGAAAGACTGCATCAGAACTGGCAAAAGAATTAGCAGCAGCTAAAAGAAACGCATAAATTGTACGCTGATAACGAACGGTTTTAAGAGGAATTATAAAAAGGTGTCTAACCGTTAAGGCACCTTTATCGTTTTTAAGGGAGTGGAATACGTTGAACGAAACATTAAAAGTTATGGAAGAAAGAGCTTCTGTCAGACTGTATCAGAAAGATAAAGAGATCCCTAATGAAACACTTCATAATATATTAGAGATGGCAGGAAAGGCACCATCTGCATGGAATCTTCAGCATTGGCGCTTTATTGTTGTAACATCTAAAGAACAAAAAGAGAAATTGTTTCCAATCGCTTACAATCAGAAGCATGTTCTAGATGCTTCCGCAGTTGTGATCGTCTTGGGAGACACAGAAGCGGATAAAGTAGCACCAGAAGTTTTCGAAAAAGCACCTGAAGAAGCTAGAAACATGTTGCTTAATAATATTAAAAGTGCCTATTCACAAGGTCGCCCATTAGGAGAGAGAGAAGCACTTAAGAACGCTTCGCTTGGAGCCATGCAGCTCATGCTCGCGGCTAAAGCCTTAGGTGTTGATTCATGTCCGATGACAGGCTTTGATCATGAAGCGATCGTGCCTGCATTAGGAATTCCTGAGCGATTCATTCCTGTCATGATGATCACGTTAGGTTATGCTGACGGACCAGCACGGCCAACAGAACGGTTTGATATAAACCGTTTAATCATGCATGAAAAATACGAAGAAAAAATCTAAAAACACAGTAAGCAGTCTAGCGTCATATCCATCGCTTAGACTGCTTTTTTTTTTGCAGAATATGCTATTATACAAGTATTAAGACAATTTTTTGCTAAAGGAGTAATTATGAGCACATTAACGATATCTATACTTATCACACTTGTCATCATTGTGTTTGTCATTATTATTTTTGCGGCTGCGATCTCAAAAGGTTATTCATACAAGCATACGGTAGATACCCTCGAAGACAACCCTTATTTAAAACATAATGAAGAAAAAGATGAGGCAGATAACCAAAAGGGTACAGAAGAAACAAAATGATCACTAAATCGTCCTAGAGGAGATGGAACGAGGTATGAATTTTTCGATTTCACCTAAGCCGCCTTTTGATTTTCAAAAAATGATGAAGCGTTTAACCGTTACCGGTAAAACGCATGTTTTAAAACTCTCTGACGATTTTACACAGTATGAAAAGATCGTACAGATAGACAACAGACCTTGTTATTTAAAAATCAAATCTGAAGGCTCTGTGGATAATCCGGTTCTTTCTTGTCAGGTGATACCGATAGATGGAAACGTTTTGGAAGCAAAAGCGAAAAAAAAAGTTCAACAGCTTTTTTCTACTGAACTGGATCTCTCCGAACTGTATGATCATTTCTCGGGACACACTGAATTAGGAGCAGTACTTAATCGATTTAAAGGCTTAAAGCTTCTTACAGAAACCGATCTTTTTGAAGCGATTATAAAAATAATCATCGGTCAGCAGGTGAATTTAACGTTTGCAGGGACATTGACTGATCGGCTGATCAAACGAGCAGGGAGGGAAATAGAGGTAGAAGGGAATGTCTTTCAAACCTTTCCTTCCCCAGAAAGTACAGCAAAATTAACGTATGAAGATCTTCGCGAACTTCAGTTCAGCCAGCGAAAAGCAGAGTATATTATTGACCTTGCCAGAATGATAGTTGATGGCAAACTAGACTTAGAAGAACTGTGGAATAAATCGGATGAGGACATTTTTCAAATCTTGCTTCCGCTCAGGGGGATAGGAAAATGGACGATCGAATGTTTATTGATTTTCGGGATGGGTCGTCCTGATATCCTTCCTGCCGCGGATATCGGTTTAAGGAATGCTGTTCGAAACGTATGGCACCTTGAAAGTCAGCCTTCTGAAGATGAAGTAAGGCAGTTAGCTGAGGATTGGAACCCGTGGAGAACATATATCACATATTATTTATGGGAAACCTTGAACCAAACACCAGAGGTTGTAGATCATACATAAAAACGGTGTCGTTTACGAGAGCTGATCAAGAGGAAACGGTTTGATCAGCCCATTCTTATTGAGGCTCATATACGAGTTTTTGAAGGTGGCTGACCAATGTCAGCCTATTTTTAGGAATCAAAAGCTAAATAACGTTTTTCACGGTACGTGTTCTTTTATTCTGTTACACGTTCGCGCAGATGACCTCATTTTCGCGCAAACTTGTTTTAGTTTCCACATCTACTTAGCACTAAAACAGCTCGAATGGACACTCATCTTTATTAATTAATCTGTTTTGATTCAACAAATCGTCTTAATTCCTTGTTTTATATAAAAATGGGGCTGACTCAAAAGTTTTACACTTTTGAGTCAGCCCCTTCGTTTTTTTATTGATTTAATTCTTTTCCTAAATACTCTGCGATTGCTTTCATACCAAATATACCCGCCTTTTCTTCGGCTTCACGGTTGTAATTTGTGTTCGTATTTACATCATACGCATACACGTTATCGGTTTGATCTGTAATGATTTCTATTCCAGCGAACGTTATGCCATTCGCTTGTAAGAATGCTTCAAAGTTTGATTGATAAGGAAGGGTAAAGTTTTCTAATATCTTAAACTTTGGTTCAGGTTCTTCAGGCTGTTCGGTGACCGGACAGAATTGATCACCAATCTGACAGGCATCAGCTGGACAAAGTTCAAATCCTTCTGAAGTATCCACTTTTACCGCGTATAGAAATTTACCGCCAATGAATTCACAGCGCACGATATAAGGTTCAGGTGCCTCTATATAATCTTGAAGGAGCGTAATCCCATCTATCGAATCATCAAAACTGTCACCGTTCACATACGTTTCAAGAGCGTCTGATGTTTGAAACAACTGAACCCCAAGCCCTTTACCAGCTCTGTTATGCTTTGTAATAAAAGGTCCATCAAAGTATGCTGCTGCCTTTAAAAGTTCTTCTTTTCCATAAGCTGCAATCGTATGGGGGACAGGAATATCAAAAGCTTTTAAAGCACTGTATTGATTAACTTTGCTGATCTCAAGCTGGAGTGCCCGGCTGTTATTGAATACCTTTCTGCCGTAGCTTTCAAGCCAAGCCAGAACAGACGAGGTATATTCCGGAGCAAAACGGTGGCCGCGTGTATGAGAGGAAGCACTCATACGGTTATAAAAAATACCTTCTGGAGGAGCTTGTCTTAAATCAATATGACCTTTTGCCATATGCCAGTCTTCATAAGGAAGGCCCAATTCCTCAAAACGCTGGAATAAGGGGGCTGTCCATTCACTATTTTCGTGGATCACATATATTTTTGGATTCATCGGAGTCCTCCTTAACATTTAAAACCGAGTGTTTCTATATTTCTAGTCTAATATAGGTGATATAGAAAGGAAAGGAATACAGATGGATAGTATGTCACTTTGTAGTCTAGCAATATGAACCGTTTAATAAAGAAAAAGAAGCCTTATTTCGACTTTTTTTTGAAGGTGCTCAGATTTCTCAAAGTTTTTAATCGCTTTTGCGTAAAAGCTGAACTCATCATTAGTTATATGTTTTTCACCGTACCGGACTTTTTCATAAGCTTGTAAAACCGCAAGTGCTTCATCACTGTTAAGTTTTAACCGTTCAAACCATAGGTGAGCGGAATCTCCCGTATCCGCGTTTGTCCATCGTTTTTTCAAATTGAAGAAACTTTTTTCTCGTTCGGTCTTTAGATTGCAGCCATCTTCACAAAAGAGAATAATCATTTACGAACTCTTGCGCCTCTATTTCGAGAATTTCTTTATTTTTACCGATTTCTAAATTGCTCTCGTTTTTTTTCTCTTGTTTAAACAGATTAATCAAATAAGCAAACAGAGGCATAAGACTGAACAATTTCCTAAAAGCAGCAAATAAAAAAGCTTACCGCAATGGAAAGCGGTAAGCTTAGTCATTTTATAGATAGAAGAATACAGCCAATATTGCGGCTATGATAAATCTATAGTAGGCAAAAGGAGTTAATTTTACTTTTGCGATTAGTTTTACAAAGAAAAGAATAGCTACGGCTGCTACTAAAAATGCTGTAACAAAACCTGTTAAAAAGAATGGTAGATCGGCTGCACTTAAATAATCCCGTGCTTTAAAAAGGTCAAGACCGGATGCTGCGATCATGATCGGAACCGCTTGGATAAATGAGAAATCTGCAGCGGTACGGTGATTGAGTCCTGAGATAATTCCGCCAGAGATTGTAGCTCCTGATCGAGAAAATCCTGGCCATAATGACAAACATTGAAACAATCCAATTTTTAAAGCTTGTTTATACGTCATTTCATCAAGATCTGCCGCATTAACTCCTTGACGTTTCTGCACCTTTTCAGCAAAAAGCATTAAAAATCCACCGACAACAAGTCCGACAATCACGGTTTCAGGAGAGAATAGATGCTCTTTAATGAAATCATGAACAATAAGTCCGATGATAACAGCTGGCAGGATGGCAATAAAAATATGGCCGAGGTTCAAGCTGTTTTCTTTCTTAGCCATTTTGCCTACACCCAATAAACTCCAAAGGCGATTCCAGTAGAGAACCACTACCGCAAGAATCGAACCAAGCTGAATAACAATTTCAAATGTCTTCGCTTTATCTCCCGTAAAATCCATCATATGGCCCGCTATGATTAAGTGGCCCGTTGATGATACCGGAAGAAATTCTGTGATACCTTCTATAATTCCCATTACAATTGCAACCCAAAGAAACATACATTCACCTTCACTTATTCAAAGTTCATCTTTATTTTAAATTCATGAAATCTATTATAGTAGAGAACAAGCGCATTGTCATATTTTTTTGCTAGTAATTTATACAAATTCATGAACAACTAAAAAAGATGGGGAAGAGTATCCCCATCTTCATTAGTTGATGATTGTGATATTTACGTTCTTTCTGCCCCAGTTCACTGCGTCTGAATAGTTCTTCATGAATACATCAATTTCTTTTCCATTGATGCCACCGCCAGTATCAGCAGCTACCGCATAACCATAACCAGGTACAAATACGACGGAACCCATTGGGATAACATCCGGATCTACTGCGATTACTTTCGCATAAGGGATTTCTTTAAGGTTTGTCCCATTTGCAGTTACACCGCTGCAGCCTTCGCAATTTACCGTGTAGGCAGTTGCAGCTACAGTCATCCCTTTTCTTTGAATATTATTTTGAATACTATTAAAAGTTTGCTGCCCTGCAATACCATCTACTTTTAATCCTTTAGCTTTTTGATATTTAATGACCGCTTCTTTAGTAACTGGACCATAATAGCCTGTTGTGACAGCGAAATCGAAGTATCCCATCGCTTTTAATTTACCTTGAAGTTCATATACATCATTGTCCCATGTGCCAGGTCGAAGAGTGTGATCACCCATTGCTGCAAATCCGCTAACGGGAGCAGATAAGAGCAATCCAAACGCCATAGCCCCTGTAATTACCCATTTTTTTATCATTATAACTCCTCCTAATATGTATAATTGGTTAAATACGTCTCGGTTTCCAATTATACTAATCGATTGTGACAATACGGTTAGGAGAAGGTAACAAAGAGATTACATTACTATATTCATATAATAATAGGAAAAAGAGTAATGAAAAGGAAAAAGATTGAGGGCAGGTAAAAAAGTAATAGAGGTTTCTGTGGTTTTCGACAAATTTCCCAGGAAATAGACAAAGCTTTTAATTGTCCTTCCGTTCTTCATGACAATCATCAAGGCGGTTTAATAGCTGATCAAGTTCTTGACTGCATATAACTGTTTCTTTCGCTGTAAGTCCATATGTTTTTCCAAGACAAAGCAAGACTTCGCGTTTTTCTTCAATTAATTGTAGCAGCATGTATTATTCACAACTTTCATGAAAGATTTTGTCTCAATAAATATGCAATATTTTTCGGAAAAGAGAAAGGGTTTCGCGGAAAGAAGTGATAATATTACAGGATTCAACAAATATCGAGTAAATATTGTCGACTATTGTCTGGTCCATAGAGTGAGATGTTTCATCTAGAAGGTGGAGAGTGAAACACTAATAAGATCACACAAATAAAGGCTATAATGCAGTCCATTTATGAATGATTAGGAGCGATAAAGTTATTTTTTTGGTCAACTGCTGTAATTTCCTTTAAAATAGATATGATATGCAATGAATGAGCAATCATCTAATTTGCTATAATTGGTAATAAAACGTAAAGGAGGGGAGACGGAATGAAGCAATCAGAGGAACAAGAAGGGGAAAAGCGAGCACAATATGATTCTCCTGAGAAGAAAGTTCAAAATACGGATTCGGTTCAGTTGTGGCGTGAGTATTTTTCAGAGCGATTCGAGACGTTCGAAAAACGGAAAATGCAAACCGTCTCCTTTCGGGATTTAGCTGATGGAAAAGATACAAGCTATACATTTGTACATATCTATCGCGATTATTATCCGGCACTTTTAAATGCTGGACAATTTTTTGATGAAGATATTGCTCTGCTCTATAGATACCACGTCCAAATCGAAACACTGATTCGCTTATTTTCATTTGAAGCACAATATGGAGTAGCTTCCTACATGCAGTCCAACTTCGAGGCTACCGTTGAGAAGTTATCGGATCAGATCTACGCTGCTTTAAAAGATATGAATAGTGAAAAGCTTCTTAATGAAAATAAAAAACTGGTGGAAGAGAGTCTCCGAAACTTTCAAAGTCTATATGAGATCCCTCCAAAATGGAGCTATTTATTATTTTACCTTTTTCAGGTGAGCTGGTCTCTTCTTTATAAAGAGCGAACTTGGGTTGAAAAGTATGAAAAACAATTGCTAGAAGAAAAAGAATCGGGTAAATCCTCTCAAATGCTTGACCTCGCACTTGTGCATTTCGCTTTTGCACGTGAAGAAGATAAACTTGCTTTTGAATGTTTAGCTCAGAACGAGAAGAACGTAGAGATGGTTCATTTTCTGGTTTGGATGAAACTCTTGGTTGATAAGCAGGAGTGGGAGCGTCTCTTGACTTGGCTTCTTTACCTAAAGCCGCATTTCCTTGAGGGTGTTAGCTCGTATTACTATCAATCTGACGCTCGTGAATTCTTTCATGAATATCTCCAATATTTTTGGAAATACGCTCAGCATACAGGTGATGAAGAAAAGTATGAAGAGATGCTCATTGAGTTTTTACCGATCACTTTCTACGAATACGGAGAATATTTAATGGTAATCGGAGAACATGAAAGATGGGTGGAGCTTCAAGTAATCATGGGTTACTCGCCAGAGCTCATTCAACGGAAAGATTTAAAAGAGGTTCTATCATTTGATAAAGAAAAGGTTCTGCCGATCTACCATCAAACGATTGACAGGCTGATCAATGAACGGACAAGAAAATCCTATCAATCGGCTATCAAACATCTAAAAACGCTTCGTACTATTTATTTTGATCTTGGTGAGGAAGAACGGTTCTCTCATTATATCCATCAAATCGCAACAACCTATGGACGGTTACGAGCGTTTCAGGAAGAGTTAAGGAAAGGAAAGTTTATTTCATGATCGATACAAGCAATCTTTTACTTCATGCAAAATGGCTTCATGGAAATATGGTTTTATGGGCCACTAAAGATAAGAAAAGAGTGCATGTGAACGATTGGAAACCTCTTTTATTTACGTGGCATCCGCCTTCTTTTTATGGGACGATGCTTGATATAGACGAAAACCAAAACATATATTTGAAAGCTGGAGAAGCCTTTGTTTTGTTTAATCGTTATCCAGACTTTTTCCTTTCTAAAGACACTTGGGAAACAGATGCATGGCAAATAGTAAAAGAAGCAAACCACTATGATCAATTATTGAAAGCTGATCTCGTGTTTCCTGACTTTGAAGCATGGAAATCAGGTGAATGGTCATGGAAAGCAGAAGGAAAACGTATCGAGTCTCCTTGGATCAATGAGGCTCTTTCAAATTTGCCTGATACCGGTTATACAGGTATGCCATCATCCTTTAACAAGGAAGTACTCAGAGGTTCAAGACCGATTATTTCTGCACTTAGCCATCTAGGCGAAGAAGAATGGCTGATTAAAATTGGCTGGAGAGAAGATCCTAAGCCTTTTCAATTGGTATTTGAACTATCCGAACCTGATGATGGTGAAGAAAAAGAAATCTGGGGTTTGCATGCTTATCTACAGGAAAAAGAAGAAGGCATCCGTGTTCCTTATAAAGGGAGAAGCACTCTTTTGCCTGACGAATGGAAAGCCTATCAACCCATGCTTGAAAGCGATATGGCATTGGTATCGAAGTTGATTTCGTGGCTAAAGGTTGGCAGCCGAAAAGAAATCAGAGAAGAGATTACAGAAAAAGAAGCTTGGGATTTCCTAACGTTAAAAAGCGATCTTCTTCGCCAAATAGGTATCTCTAGTATACTTCCCGAATGGTGGCAGACCGTTCAAGAACTGCAGCCTAAAGTTAAAGCGAAGATCAAGACTAAACCACAAACTGGCGGTGGAGCACCGTCCTTTTTAGGTTTGAACGCAATCATGCAATTTGATTGGAGACTTTCCACTGGAGACGAAGAGCTCTCAGAAGAAGAATTCCGAAAGATGGTCGATGGCAGCAGAAGGTTGATTAGAAGAAACGGGCAATGGTACAGAGTCGATCCTGAATGGATGAAACAAGTCAGACACCTCATTAAAAATGTGGACCGTAATGGCATTCAGTTAAAAGACGTATTAGAACAGCATCTTTTAAATATGGATACCAATCCTGCAGAAGATGGACTAGATGGAATTGAATTTGAAGGACCAACGCTTGATATGGAATGGGATGCGCCACTGAAGCGTTGGATGGATCAGCTTTCTGAGATCAAAACAATCCCTGTTGAGCCAAAAGCAGAAAATCTGCAGGGAACTCTTAGAGAATATCAAAAGACAGGAAGCTCTTGGATGTATTTTCTTCGCAGATTTGGGCTTGGCGGATGTTTGGCAGATGATATGGGGCTCGGTAAAACGGTTCAGACTATCGATTACTTTTTAAAGGTCAAGGAAAAAGGGGAGCAGGAAGGAACCTTTTTATTGGTCTGTCCAACATCTGTAATCGGAAACTGGCAGAAGGAGCTTGAGCATTTCTCGCCAACGTTGAAAGTTGGTTTACATTACGGCTCCAGTCGAAAAAAAGGTGAAGACTTCGAGAAATGGTATAAGGATTACGACGTTGTGATTACTTCCTATACCACATGTCAGCTTGATTTTTTAGAAGTAAGCGAGGTATTTTGGGAAGCAATCGTTCTCGATGAAGCTCAAAATATTAAAAACAGCTATACGAAACAGTCCAGAAGTATTCGAAAACTGAAAGGACGACACAAGATAGCGTTAACGGGAACACCTGTTGAGAATAGGCTGCTGGAGCTTTGGGCGATTTTTGATTTCCTTAATCCCGGCTATTTAGGAAGTGAGCCTTCTTTCAAAAAGAAGTTTGTACTGCCGGTAGAAAAAGAAAATGATAATGTCAAACTGCAACAGTTAAAAAGTTTAGTACAGCCTTTCTTGCTCAGACGTACGAAGATGGATCCCGCTGTTCAGTTGAATCTTCCTGAGAAACAGGAAATTAAAGAATACTGTCCACTATCAAAAGATCAAGCCTCTTTATATGAAAGACTCGTTCAAGATACCTTTGAACAGCTTGAAAAGGTAACAGGTATGCAGCGACGCGGTCTGCTGCTCGCTATGCTTGGTAAACTGAAGCAGATCTGTGATCATCCTGCTCTTTATACGAAGAATGAAAAATTAACGAAGCTTGAAGATCAATCTGTTAAATTTTCAAAGATGATCGAGCTTCTGGATGCGATTTTAGAAAAAGGTGAAAAATGCTTAATCTTTACTCAGTTTATCTTTATGGGTGAGCTGATCAAAAAGTATGCAGAGAAAAAGTTCGGGAAGCCTGTCTTGTTCTTGCATGGAAGCTTATCCAAACAAAAACGTGATGAGATGATTGACAGTTTCCAAAATGGAGACAACGCGATCTTCATCTTATCTCTAAAGGCAGGAGGTACTGGTTTAAATCTCACAGAAGCCAATCATGTTATTCATTATGATAGATGGTGGAACCCTGCCGTTGAGAACCAAGCTACTGACCGTGCACATCGAATCGGTCAGAAGAAATTTGTTACGGTGCATAAAATGATCACACTCGGCACACTTGAGGAAAAGATTGATTTGATGCTTGAAAGTAAAAAAGAGCTTTCCGAGAAAGTGATCCAGAGCGAAAACTGGATTACAGAATTATCTACGGATGAACTTAAAGATTTACTCACACTGCGCAAAGAGTGGGTAGAGACTTAAGACTAGAAAGACATGCTGAACTACGGGTTCTGTTTTTCTAAGAGAAGAAATAGATTATAATTGGATATGTATATGACATTAAATAAGACCAGATGATTTTGTCTGGTCTTTTTCATATAGCATTATTCAATTAAAGGACCTGATAGGAATCTAATAAACTTTCTGAAGTCAAGCTGGAAAATCTGGCTCTTTTTTTACCTCTTTTACTTGTTGGGTACTAAGTAAAAAGCTAGCTATAGCTGCAAAGCTACAAATATATGGCAGTTGAAAATATCCCCAATGAGATATGACATAACCTCCAATCATTGATCCAACAGTGATACCCATGTATAAAGCAGTATTATTCCATGCCATTACAATTCCTCGTTCTTTTGGATATTCTACCGCTAATCGTGCTTGGTACGATGTGAATCCTGCATATCCAACCAATGCCCATAGTAAAAGAAAGAAATAAACCCAATCGCCATATGAGAAAAAGATCCCTAAACAAATGAGGATTACAATCAAAAAAATTAATGTAGCCTTTGAAACCTTCCATTCTCCGTATTTGTCTGTTAATTGTCCACTTGTAATACTTCCTAAAATAGCACCGACTCCATAAAACGTAACGGCTAATGCGATTTCTGAAGATGAGAATGCATTTTCGGAATAAAGAGCTGCACCTAAATAAACATAAAGAGTGTACATGGAAATCGCCCAAATGGCAGTAACACTCACTGAACCAAGTATTCTTAATAGGTTTCCTTCAAATAGCTTTCTAGTTATATCACTTTTAGGAATGGAATCCCATGTTTTGAAATTAACTACCGTTAAAATTGCTCCAAGGATAGCCATTACAACAAAAACTGATCGCCAACCAAATAAATATTCTAATAAAGTACCAAATGGCGCTCCTGCCCAAAGAGCAGTTAAGTGTCCTGAAACAACAATCGACAGCCAAGTTCCTCTTCGTTTTTGTGGCGCAATATCTCCAATGATTGCGTATATCAAAGGGGTGATTGAAGCAACGGACAAACCAACTAAAATGCGGCTAGCAATTAGCCAGGAGAATGAAGGAGCACAGGCAGTTAGTGCATTAGAAATAGTGAACAGTAATAAACCAAAGGTAATAAATGTTCTCCGTCCCTTTTTATCTGAAAGCCACCCAAAGAAAGGAGCCGAAAAAGCATATGTAATTGCAAAAATAGTTACCATCCATCCAGTGGTCGCTGGACTAACCTTATAAGTTTCCGAAATGAAAGGTAACAATGGCGACACCACAAATAAATCGGTACCCATTAGAAATAAAGTTATCCAGCCAACGCTTAAACTTATCCTTCCTTGCAACTCTAAACACCTTCTTCACAATTATTTTTACATGTATATTCTCTAGGGTTATATAAAGGACTTTAAGTAAGTCTCCCCTGTAGTTAAATACCTCGTATCAACGCCATTCATAAAGAAAAGGCCCATTTCTTTTATTACAGCGTGCAGATAACGTGTTTTCTTAGTGCACAAATTTTCTGTGAATAATCTTTTTTTTTGCTAAACTATCATCAACGACATAAAAATACGAAAGATTACATCGAACTCTCTTAAAAGACCAGGAGGCAGCAAACATGTACTTACCTTCATTCTCTTTAAAAGGAAAAACAGCCCTTGTAACAGGGGCGGGAAGAGGGATTGGCCGCGCAATCGCTATCGGCTATGCGGAAGCCGGTGCTGATGTTGTGATTGTATCAAGGACGCAATCGGATTTAGAGGAAACCGCAAAACAGATTGAGCAAGTGGGAACGAGAGCATATAGGTTTGAAGCGGATGTGACAAACAAAAACGATATCGAAGCAATCTTTGAAAAACTAGATACGGACAATATTAAGATTGATATTCTCGTCAACAATGCGGGGATGAATATCCGATCGAAAGCTCTTGATGTCACAGATCAGGAGTGGGATACGATCATGAACACAAATCTTCGTTCAGCTTTTAAGTTTGCACAAAAGGCAGGCAAAAGAATGAAAGAGAACGGCGGAGGGAAAATTATCACGATTTCTTCCGTTGCTGGTCATGTGGCACTGCGTACAGGTGTGCTCTATGCATCCACGAAGGCGGCAATTATACAGATGACTAAAAACCTGGCACTTGAGTGGGGGCAGTACGGAATAAATGTCAATAGCATCGGTCCGTGGTATTTCAAAACACCTTTAACAGAAAAGTTGCTGGCAGATAAAGATTACTTGAATGATATTTTAGCTGTAACACCGCAAAAACGAGTAGGAGAACTACCAGACCTTGTAGGACCGGCTGTATTCTTGGCAAGTGATGCGGCGAACTATGTGAACGGCCAGACATTATTTGTAGATGGTGGTATGACGATTCAAGGTTTTTAGAATCAAGAATTACTAAGCTATATAAATCTATATAAATATTTTCGGAATTTTGTATCTTCCTGTATGAAATCTTCGTTATCCGTTAATAATGGAGCTACATAAGTAATAATCTTTAATGTTTGAAGGGAGATAACTATAATGAAAAAAATGGATTTAGTAGATGCAGTACGCAATGCGACGAGTATGAACAAGAAGGAGTCAGCACTTGCGGTTGACGCAGTATTAAATGCGATTACAGATGCTTTAAAAAACGGTGAGAGCGTACAGCTGATTGGTTTTGGAACCTTTGAAACACGCAACCGAAATGCAAGAAAAGGACGTAACCCGTTGACTGGTGAAGAAATCATGATCCAGGCAAGCAATGTTCCGGCATTCAAGCCAGGAAAAACGCTAAAAGAAGCTGTAAAAGCTGTTTAATATTTATAGTACTGCAAAAAGACGCTTTCGATGGGAAAGCGTCTTTTTTTTTGTATGTAAAAAATTGTCGACAATAAACTGATCCACGGTGTAAGAAGGTGAAGAATGCCGCGCAAGTTTAGGAAAAAAATAAAATAAAAATATGTCGTTGTCCCATTTTCTTTGTCAGAATTAGACGAAAAAAAGAGTAATTTGACGTGCGAATTATCAAAAAAATTAGAGGAATACAACCCCTTTTATTTAATAATAAACAGTACGAAGTTTTAGTAAAAGGGTGGATTATAAATGAATATAACAAGCCAGGACGACCTTCTTGCTGTTGCTACTTTTAAAGAAATGATTGATGTCCTGCCTGAATTTGTATGTATAAAATATCCTGATGGAACTTGGGCAGAAGCAAACCAGTTCGCGTTAAATATTTATGGAATATACGATAATGACTATAAGGGGAAAAGTCTGGAGGAAATGGAGACCAGACTTTCGAGTGAAGTGGTCGAAAGATGCAATCAATCTGATCAGAAAGCTTGGGAAACAAAGAAACCTACTAAAACTGCTGAAAAGATAAAATTGAACAACGGCAGGGTTGTTATGCTTGAACTGATCAAACAGCCAACTTTTACAAAAGACGGAAAACCGCAGATGCTTGTCGTAACAGGAAGGGATATTACTCCCCATAAGCAGAAAGAAGAAGAACTAAGTGTTGCTTTAGATCTTCTAGAATCCGTTCTAAAGGGGACTACCGATGCCATTCTTATCTTAAATACAAGGCAGGAAGTCATAAAAGTCAACGATGCGTTTGAACAAATGTTTGGCTGGAAAGAGGAAGACTTTTCTGAAGGGAATGGTCCCACTCCCGTTATTACGCCAACTCATTTGCAAGATGAATCCTTGGAGATTATTAAGCTATTAAAGCAGGGTCAGTCTGTTCCTCTACATGAAACGCGTCGAATTCATAAAGACGGAACAGTATTTGATGTGTCCGCTTCTTTCTCTAACATTTGTGATATGGAAGGAAAAATAATGGGTTTTGTTATCGTCTACCGTGATATTACTTCACAGAAAAAAGTAGAGCGGGCTCTACGGGAAAGTGAGGCGAAATATCGTTTGATCGCAGAACATTCGACGGATTTAATTGCTGTTATTGACCCTGCAGGAATGATTCAATATGTATCTCCATCACATTTTACGGTTTTAGGTTATGAGGAAGGAGAAATTAAGGGAGAGATTCTTGATTATGTTCATCCTGATGATGTGGATGGCTTGTCTGACCTTTTCATGAAGACACTCGTTAAGAAAATCCCTTTTCAGACGGAATTCAGACTGCGTCATAAAAACAGTGGTTGGATTCTTTTAGAAGCAAGTGGGGTTCCGGTCATGACCAAAGAAGGGCATGTGGAAAGTTTGGTTACATTTGCAAGAGACGTTACAAAAGCTAAGCAGACAGAAGAACTGATGCTCAAATCAGAAAAGCTGTCCGTATTAGGAGAATTGGCTGCAGGTGTTGCCCATGAAATCCGAAACCCCCTTACTTCATTAAAAGGGTTTACCAAGCTTTTGGCTGATGCCGACGATGTAATCCGCCAAGAGTATTTAAGAATTATGGAATCTGAACTTAACCGGATTAATGATATTGTCGGAGAGTTAATGCTCGTTGCCAAACCTCAGGCTGTAAGTTTCGAACATACAAATATAAGAGATTTGATCTATAGTGTTGTAAGATTGTTAGAAACACAGGCGATCATGCGAAATATTCAAATCTGGGTGAATATAGCTGATGATATCCCTCCTGTTTATGGTGTTGAGAACCAATTGAAGCAGTTGCTTATCAACCTGTTGAAGAATGCGATTGAAAGTATGGATTCAGATGGAGAAATTCATATTAGGATTGGGACAAAGGAAGACAGAGTTACCATCGAGGTGAACGATCAAGGATGTGGGATCCCTGCAGACCGCTTAAAGACATTGGGAGAACCTTTTTATACGACAAAAGAAAAGGGAACAGGACTAGGGTTAATGGTGTGTTTTAAAATTATTGAAGAACACGGAGGAGCCATTGACTTTTCTTCTGTAGAAGGTCAGGGAACTCGTGTTGAAATTGAACTTCCCACCGCTCCTGTCGAAATAAATTAGAGGTTTATTCCATAGAAAAGCCGACCACACTGTTACTAGAGGAGTGTGAAGGCTGTGGGAAAATATCGTATCTTTTTTGTCTATCGGATAAAAGATTTGAATTATGTTCATGTTCACGGGATGAACATGGAAGATAAGAAATTGTTTACCGTTCTTGTTCCATCACCTAATGATCATATCGATTTAGGTCAACATCAAGAGCAACTGCCTGAAGAGCTTCTATCCGTCCTCAAGAGTGAGAGTGGACGAATTAATGCTGGGATTTACGATTTAGCCCATTGGGAACCCTATACGTATAGCTAGACTCCTTTCTGTTTTGTTGAAAGGAGTTTTTTTGTGTAAAATGTTCCTAAAAGGATAAAAGGAGAACGATGGATGACACAGGATGAAATTGTAGACCTGTTAACAGGAAAAATTAAACTGGTTCGAACAGAACTTGGATATACGCAAGATAAAATGGCCGACATATTAGGAATCTCTAAGAAAACTTTGGTTCAGATTGAAAAAGAAAGAATTAAAGCTAGCTGGACAGTAATAGTCGCTTTATGTGCTCTTTTTCGTAACTCTGAAATTTTAAACAACACGCTTGGCGGTGATCCATTGGATGTGATGGAAGTTGTCGTACATAAATATGTAGCGCCGCCAAAAGAAAAAACGTGGGGTGGCCATGTCTGGTGGAAGGAAATACAATCCTATAAAGGATACACGCTGCAGCAAAATGTCATCAGTCAGCATTATCGTATTCTCGACGTTAATAACCATAGAATATATAGTTCATTTGATGAAAAGGAAGCTCGTGAACGTTTGAAGGAAAGTAATAGTGATAACTCACAATAAACGAAATTTAAGACCGTCCAGGTTCCTCTGGGCGGTTTTTCCATTTTAAGATGAAAGAACTAAAATAAATTCTCCTCCAAACCGATAAGAAGTATGAGACTTTAAGCCGAAATACCTAAAAAAGGAGCAAGTGAGATGTCACTTAGCACGCAAACGTTGAAAATAGTTTTGATTTCAAACAAAGAGGAAGAGTTTGGCCTGCCGATTCATTATGTTGCTTCCATAGAACGTGTTACGGAGATTACCCCAATGCCCGAAATGCCACAGGACGTTACAGGAGTTATTCACCTAAGAGACAACGTGATCCCGATTATTGACTTCGGACAACTGATCGGAAACCAAAATTCTTTACAAACCGATTCTTCGAGGATTGTTGTTCTACAAAATGACGATATCTTTTTAGGTCTCTTAACTGAAGCTGCAACAGATGTCATCGATATTGACCCCACTTTGGTTCAAACTCCAGGAAATTTTGCACACAAAGAAGATTCTCTCATTCAAGGAGTTGCTAAACATAAGGATCGTCTGATTGTCATTTTAAACTGCCCCGTAATCTATACAAATAGTAGTGTTTAGATTCTTCATGAATCATATTTAAGAAGAGGTGACATATGAAATTTACGTTGAGAAAAAAATTGATCGGATCCTTTTTACTTGTTGCTGTATTGTTTGCTGGGACATGTGGTATTTTCTTTTACTTTTTAAAAAACATGCAGGGTACCTATAGCGAGCTTTTAGACAGAAGAGCTGTGATTCAACAAAATGCAAAGGAGATTGAGCTCAACGCCACGATTCAAAACAATAGTGTGCGCGAGTTTTTATTAGAGCAGTCATCTGAAAGTAAAGCCAAACTCTTAGAATCTACCGAGCGAATAGACGCGCTCGTGAATGAAACGATGAAGTTGGTTAAGGCTAAAGCCGATAAGGACAGGCTTGAAAAAATCTATTACCTAAATAACGATTATCGTACAGAATCCGGAAGAGTGCTGCAGAATTCGATAAGCAACATGGAAGCGGCCAATGAATATGCAAAAAGTTCTCTGTTTCCACTAGGAAGGCAAATGCGGGATGTAACTGCTGAATTGGCTAAAAGACAAGCAAACCTTATGGATGAAGGCGAGATTACAGTTAAATCGAAAGAAAAGTTTGTCGTAACTCTTATTACTGTTTTAGGAATTGTAATCGTAATCGCTGCACTGGTAATCGGCTATTTTATTTCAAGAAATATTTCACGTCCTGTGAGAAGAATGGCAGATATGCTCAATGAAATAGCAGATGGTGACCTTACGATGGATCCGATCAAAATAAAAAATAAAGATGAAATGGGTATCCTTGCAGACGGAATCAATCATATGGGTATGAACCTTGCAAGCTTGATCCGGCAAGTACGAATTACATCTGAACAAGTCGCAGCATCTTCAGAACAGTTAACAGCAAGCGCCGAGCAGACGAGCATTGCCACTGAACAAATTGCAGGCACTATCCAGCAAGTTGCTGGGGGTTCACAAGAACAAGTAAGAACCGTTGAAGATATCGTTGAAGCGATGAACCAACTATCTGCTGGAATCCAGCAAATAGCAGTGAGCATGCAGAACATGTCTGAGTCCTCTTCAAGATCGCTTTCTGTTGCTGAAGGCGGGAATGAAACGATCAAGGAAACAATTGGCCAGATAGATGCGATTCATTCCTCAATTACCAACACCTCTCAGGTCGTAAAAGACTTAGGAGAACAATCGCAGGAAATTACAAAGATCGTAGATGTAATCACAGACATTTCGGGTCAGACGAACTTGCTTGCATTAAATGCGGCGATCGAAGCCGCGCGTGCTGGGGAGCAAGGAAGAGGGTTTGCCGTAGTTGCTGATGAAGTAAGAAAACTTGCAGAACAATCTTCAGCATCCGCTAAGCAGATCGGACAGCTTATTACAGCGATCCAAGAATTAACAGAGAAGGCTGTAGAAGCGATGGAATATGGAACGGAAGAAGTGACAGGCGGGCGAGAGCTTGTGTACCGTTCAGGGGAAGCATTTAAAAGCCTATATGAAAGTGTTGCGGAAGTGTCGAACCAGGTTGGTGAAGTATCTGCGGCAACTCAGCAAATGTCTGCGAGCACAGAACATGTGGCAGGAGCCATCGATGTCATTTCATCGATGGCTGAAACAGCAGCATCCTCCACACAAGAAGTTTCGGCATCTGCAGAAGAACAGTTGGCAAGCATGGAAGAGATTTCATCTTCATCCCATGCACTTTCAGAGCTAGCTGAAGAAATGAACGAAACGATAAATAAATTTAAAGTTTAAAAAATTTTAATAGAAGACGGGCCTGGTGGGCGGTTTTTTCTTTAAACGAGCAGTCGAGGTTATTTGTCATTAAACAAAAAAATGCTGGCTCCATTAGAAGTTAATTTACCTAACGGCCAGCATCTTTTTTCGTTATTCTTGTTTATAAAACCGATCCCCAGTATCTGGGTTATAGTAGACTCGTTCTTTTTTACCTGTTGAGGGGTCAATGGATACTTCTTCGGTCCAAATATAGCCTGAGGGAACTTTGGTCTCGCTTTTTTTATAGCGTTTATCGAAATAAAGCCAGGATAAAATCACAAGTCCAATCAAAACGAGAAAAGAGAACACTTGCCAACCGATCAAGAGGCTTATCCAACTCATTGTTTTTCAGCAATAACAGCAGTTCCATAAGCGACGATCTCACTCATGTTGCTGCCCATTTCACCAGAGTCATAGCGCATCATAATAATGGCGTTAGCACCCATTTCAGAAGCATTTTTCACCATGCGGTCGACTGCCTGTTTACGAGCATCTTCTAGCATCGTTGTATACTCTTTGATTTCACCGCCTAAAATTCCACGAAGCCCAGCCATGATATCTCCGCCGATCCCTCGTGCACGAACAACAATACCGAATGCTGTCCCTTTCACTTCTTTGATTTCATAGCCTTTAATGTTTTCTGTCGTAACAACAATCATCTTTTTATCCCCCTCAAATTGATACTTCTTTATACGATAAACCTGACTTTAAAGTTTCTTTATCTATAATATGATTTTATCCGGGTTTAAAATGCCATTAGGGTCTAGTTGTTTTTTTATTCCTGACATGATCGGCAAGGTATCCGCATGTTCTTTTGCCAGATATTTCGCTTTACCGATACCAATTCCGTGTTCCCCTGTACAGGTACCACCTTTATTCAGTGCATAATCAACGATAGAAGCATTAACCTGATCTGCTTTTACACGTTCACTAGGTTGTGAAGGGTCATACATCAGGATGGCATGGAAGTTTCCGTCACCCACATGCCCCAAAACAGCCCCGGGAACTCCAATCGCATCCATCGTTTCTCTTGCGTGAACGATGGCCCCTGACAATTCAGATAAAGGAAGACAGACATCCGTGAACATCATAGAATTCCCCGGGTACCCATGTTTAAAGGCATAAGCTAAGTGATGGCGAGCTTCCCATAGTTTTGCACGGGCTTTCGAATCACGCTCTTCTACCCATTCAACGCCACCGAAGCTTTCGAGGAGCTCTTTTGTAAGAGAAGCCTCATATGTCACGCTTGCCGGATTACCGTGGAACTCTAGAAAGAGAGTCGGTGCTTCGGTATAGGAAGTATCGCTATTCTGGTTGACTTGTACGATTGAACGTTCATCAACTAGCTCGATACGGGCAACCCCGGTACCTGAGCCGAGAACACCCGATGCCGCCTCAACAGCAGACTGGACAGAAGGGAACGTACAGCGTGCAGCTAAGACAGACTCAGGTATGCCGTAAACTTTTAATGTAATTTCGGAAAAAACTCCGAGCGTTCCTTCTGAACCAACAAACATGCTCGTAAGGTGATAACCGGCTGAAGATTTCGCTGCGAGGCCACCGGTTTGAATAATCTTTCCATCGGCTAAAACGACTTGAAGGTTTCGAACTTGGTCACGCATGATGCCATATTTCACACTGGTTGTTCCACTGGCATTAGTTGCTGCCATACCGCCGATTGTTGCATCAGCACCTGGGTATAAAGGAAAGAACAAACCATACTTTTTTAAAGCGAGGTTTAATTGAGTCCGTGTCACGCCGGGCTGCACTTTTACTAAAAAGTCCTCAGGGCGAATCTCTAAGATCTGGTTCATCTCTTGAAAATTAAGAGAGATTCCTCCTCGAACAGGAATGCAGTGACCTTCTAAACTAGAACCTGCGCCAAAAGGCACGACAGGAATTTTGTGTTCATTTGCGAATGAAATAATAGAAGAAATTTCTTCTACCGAACAAGGGTATACAACTACATCAGGCAGTACCGGTGTGTGATAAGATTCGTCACAGCTATGCTGTCTAAGAATGGTTTCATTTTGAGTTGCCCGTTTTTCAGACGTCCTTTTTTTCATTTCAAGTAAAAGATCTGCTTGAGCTATATTCAAGAAAACACGCTCCTTTTGTTGTTATAGTTCTATTTTACATAAACATCATCAAAAATCCTGTTTAAACATGAAAATCATTATTTATGCCCAAACTAACGGTGAGGTGATGATCGTGTCAAAACGTAAAAATCTGTGGAGTGTTATACTTTTAGCAATAGGTCTATCAATTGCCGTAACGGGCTGCGGAAAGGCTGACAGTCCAAACCAATCTGAGGGGAGAGAAGAACCGGTGATGGGTGATGGAAAACAAGATCAAAAGAAAGTTCGCCCTGAAGAAGGCCAGAATGGAATCGTTGCAGGAAGCATTGAGCCTTCAATAAAAGTGCTTGAGCAGCAGAATGAAAAAGGATTACTATTTCGTTTTGTATTAAAGAACCAAACAGAAAAAGAAAAGGTCTTTCAATTTCCAACAAGCCAGAAGTTTGATTATGTGATCAAAGACAAGAATGGAAAAGTCGTATATCAGTATTCAAAAAATCATATGTTCATGCAGGTATTATCCTCTATAAAGATTAAACAGGGAGACACGTTTAAACAGGACATTTTAGTCAAAGATTTAGAGCCTGGCACTTATGAATTAGAGGTCTGGCTGACCCCAAAAGGCGAAACAGAAGACTACCGTCAAAAAATTACTTTTAATTGGCAGTAAATTAGGGAAGAGATGAGTTATAAGCTCATCTCTTTTTGTTTTCTTGAACGTTTTTTTGTTAAGGTCATCCTCGCCAAGTTGATTGGAGCGCAAGATGCGAGACCCTGGAGGTTCACCACACGTCCCCCGGAAAGCGAGTATCTAGAGCGGAAATTAACTTCTCCATTTCTTTTAAAATTGGATAAAACAAAATACTTGAAAGTCAAAAAAGGTCAAAGTATAATATGAGTAAAGATGAAAGGTCAAAGAAAGTCAAAGTCAAACTTTCATCAACAAACAAGCTTTTTATTAGGAGTGAAATAAAATAATTTGAGGGGGTTACAAGTATGCGTTGTGAACAATGTGAAGTTAATCCTGCTACAATCCAAATGAGTATTTCCATGAATAAAGAGAAGAAGCAATTTGTACTTTGCTCAGATTGTTACCATAAAGTAAAACAAGAAATGAATAGTGGGGGAGGAATGAGCATGAACTTTTCTTCTTTCGATGATATCTTTCAACAGATGATGAGTGGTCAGGCATTTACTGATCATAAAAATCATCAGCAACAACGTACTCAGAAAGGAAAACATGGCGGAGGCTTTTTAGATAAATTCGGCCGTAATTTAACGGACGCTGCTAAAGCGGGAATTATTGATCCTGTAATCGGCCGTGAAAAAGAAGTACGCCGTGTGATTGAGATCTTAAACAGACGTACGAAAAACAATCCGGTACTAATTGGTGAGCCAGGTGTTGGTAAGACAGCCATCGCAGAGGGACTAGCATCAAAGATTGTAGAAGGAGATGTACCCGGAAAGCTGCTCAATAAAGAAGTTTACCTATTAGATGTCGCTTCATTAGTAGCTGATACGGGAGTAAGAGGTCAGTTTGAAGAGCGAATGAAGCAGCTGATCGCGGAACTTCAAAAGCGAAAGAATGTCATCCTCTTTGTGGATGAAGTCCATCAGATCGTAGGAGCTGGATCAGCAGAAGGGTCAATGGATGCCGGTAATATCTTAAAACCAGCATTAGCTCGCGGTGAACTTCAAATGGTTGGTGCAACGACCCTTAAAGAGTATCGCCAGATTGAGAAAGATGCTGCACTAGAACGACGATTCCAACCAGTCATCGTCAACGAGCCTACAGTAGATGAGGCGATGGAGATCTTAAAAGGTCTTGCATCTCGATACGAAGATTATCATCAAGTTAAATTTACAGAAGATGCCTTAAGAGCGTGTGTGCAGCTTTCACACCGTTATATTCAAGATAGATTCTTACCTGATAAAGCGATCGACTTAATGGATGAAGCGGGTTCAAAGAGCAATCTTCAGCACATTACAATCGAAAAATCTTCCATTGAAAAGCGTTTAGAAGAGATTGTAAAAGAAAAAGAACAAGCAGCGGCAGATGAGAACTACGAACTAGCTGCGAAATTGCGCCAGGAAGAATTAATGCTCGAAGGAAAATTAAAAACCCAGGAAGAAGATAAAAAAGCTGCCATCGTTCATGTTGAAGATATTCAAAATATCGTGGAACAAAAAACCGGAATTCCGGTTCGTAAGCTGCAGCATGATGAACAATCAAAAATGAAAGAATTGGCTTCAAGACTCTCAGCCCAGGTCATCGGACAAGACGAAGCGGTTGAAAAAGTAGCCAAAGCAATTCGCAGAAGTCGTGCAGGTCTAAAAGCGAAGAAACGCCCAATCGGATCGTTCCTGTTTGTTGGACCGACTGGTGTTGGTAAAACAGAACTAACGAAAACATTGGCGAAAGAACTCTTCGGAGATGAAGACAGCATGATTCGCTTAGATATGAGTGAATATATGGAGAAACATGCCGTCTCTAAATTGATCGGTTCACCTCCAGGATATGTAGGACATGAAGAAGCTGGTCAGTTAACAGAACAGGTGCGCCGCAAACCATATAGCATTCTATTATTAGATGAGATCGAGAAGGCTCACCCTGATGTACAGCATATGTTCCTTCAAATTATGGAGGATGGAAGATTAACAGACAGCCAAGGACGTACGGTAAGCTTTAAAGATACTGTAATCATTATGACAAGTAATGCTGGTTCATCTGTTAAACAAACAAAGAAGCTAGGTTTTAATGCTGAACAAGTGGAAAAAGAAACAAACATCCTGGATTCTTTAGGCGGATATTTCAAGCCAGAGTTCCTGAACCGTTTTGACAGCATTGTTCAGTTCCAATCTTTAAAAGAAGAACACCTTGTAAAAATTGTTGATTTGATGCTTAAAGAACTGTCTGATCAGCTTCAGGAACAAAATATTAAACTTTCCGTAACGACTGCAGCTAAACACAAACTGGCGAAGTTAGGATACCACCCGTCATTTGGTGCTAGACCGCTCCGCCGTATCATTCAAGAGCACATCGAAGACAAGATTGCAGATGTCCTTCTTGATGAAGAAAACGTTAAAAAGCTTGCAGTGAATGTAGTTGATGGACAGATCGTCGTGAAAAAAGCGTAAATCAGCTGAAACCAGCCTAAAACAAAAAACCTTGCTAGAGGATATCTCCAGCAAGGTTTTTGTTTTACAATTAAAATATAAGGTAATTCTAATACATATATGGGATATCTCGAAAAAATAAGCCATGCGCCAGCATGGCATAATCTGAAGGAAAAAATGTCTCTCTATTCTTAGGAGTTGTCTTTGGAGCGGATAATGGTAAGAACAAGCATTGAAAAACCAATCATGAGTGACATAGCTTCAAATACCGTCATCCCAATCCCTCCTTTTTATAATGGCGAAGTCTCTTACAAGATTAGAGAAGGAAAAGTATTGTATGTTTTCCATTTTATCCCGAATTCAAGGTTAGTACAAGAATCTTAATAACTATTTCTAATGATTCGATTTAGGTCAATAGGTTTATTTTACTAATATTATTATATGCGTTTTTGGTAGGTTATTTTACTTTCTATCATAAACGGGTAAAAATACCTATAATTAATACAATTTCATTTATAAAGCAGGAACAGCTAAAAACAGAGTCAGAAGGAAAATGAACACACCAAGTAAAATCATTAAACATTTTCTAGTCATTTTTCAGTCCCCCTTATTTACTTCAATGTATAAAAAAATGGGGACTTCATGACAGGTATTTTAGGATAATTTTTGAGGAGGAAAAAGGTTGGATACGTCTTATGTATGGTACGTAAGTTATGGATCAAATTTAATGGAGCATCGTTTTTTATGTTACATCCTTGGCGATCAGCCTGAAGGTTCTACGCAAAAAGAAAGAGGCTGCCGGAATCCGGCCATGCCTTTAAAAAACGGGAAAGCGGTCTTGCCGTTCCCTCTTTACTTTGCAAGAGAACGAACAAAGTGGGGCGAAGGCGGAGTAGCCTTTATCGGTCACGAAAAAAATGAGAAATACAAAACATATGGAAGAAAATATTTGGTCACCGTTGAACAATTCATGGATGTGACAGCACAAGAAAACAGCTGTGATGAGATCGAAGCAGATCTAGAGGAAGTCATCAAAAAGGGATACATTCATTTTGGTTCTGGGTGGTACAGCAGGATGGTCTATCTTGGGGAGGAGGAAGGCTATCCGATGGTCACGTTTACTTGTAATCTGGATATGCATGAGCAAGACCTCAATCCCCCTCCCGCTACTTATCTAACAACAATCGCGAAGGGACTTAGTCAGATTGGTTTGACTTGTGAAGAGGCTGTAAACTATTTTGCTGAAACGCCAGGTATTTCAGGGAAAATGAAGGAAGAGGAGATCGAACGTATTATTTGCTCACATTTTTAACATGCCAAAAGTTATATACGGCAGCCGTCAATCAAACAAATTACCGTTAAAAGGGATGGATCTAGGTCGACCGTTATATGACTTATGGAACTTTTAATCGCTATGTTTAGGTGAGATAATAAAGTCCCCTATACATAGAGAGGTGCTTTTAATAAAAGCACCTCTTTTTTTTGTAAAAAACTCCGAACTCCTCTATGTGTTCATCTTAATTTCTTTAATAGCGATGATACCCGCAGAACAGTTGAATTGTTCAGCAATTAGATTCCTGACTTGATCATGGAGATTAGATTTTCCAGGGTTGATATCCACAATAACAATGTTACCTTGAGTAACTTTTTCCTGGCCATGGCTGAGTTCAAAATCTACGAGAAGTTTAGCCATATAAATCTCTCCTTTTTTTTACATTTTTTTACGTTTACGAAAGGGGCTCTATTTACTTGAAGGACTCCTATTTCGATAGGATGTGATCTTCTCGCGTTCAAAACATCTCTAAGAAGTTTTTACATAAAAATCCACTTATTGATTCATTCGACATATTTCTGAAAATTCTGTCTGTTTATTGAAAAATCAGGCGAAAAGTATCGCAGCTTGTTCGTGAATTGTATTTTTATAACTTTGTTCATAGGACAATCTGGGCATGTATTAAGCCCTTGGTACAGCGATCAAAGTAAAAGATTGGGCATCGGGAAAATACCATATTACAAAATTTAAACGAAAAAAGAGGATAAAAATAGACTTCTTGTATTACAACCGTCTCAATAAAATTAAGCCTAATAGGACACTTGTCTCTGTCAAAATATAGGGTTGGACATATGGTGTAGAGAAAGGCAAAAACAAGCTGGGAGGTTTACCCGTTGTCATACCAAATTTACCACCTATGCCGCCGTTATCTTGGCAGATCGGTCTATATCGACTGCCATTGCGGAACAAGGTATCACGGTGTCCTAAAGCATGTAGATGAGAAAAAGGCCTACATTCTTCCGTATAGTACAAACCCACAGGATCAGGGAAGTGACCGAGTTTTCTTTGCTCCTGCACTGGTCGGTTTAGCACTTGGAACAATCGCAGGATTAGCATTGGCACCACGCCCTTTTCCGGTCTACCCTGTGTATCCGCCGTATCCGCCTTACCCATATTATTAATAGGTGAAAAGGAGCTGTCCTTCATTTGGCAGCTCTTTTTTTATTTTAGAATCTCGCAAAAGGTGTTCATCCTGAGATATTTACGATACGGATTTCTTATCGTTTTTTAAGCAGGATGCAGGAAAATAAACAGGATAGATGGAAAGTTACGTATACACAAAATGGATGCGAATAAAATTTAACACACCTTAAAGAATTTATACGAGGGGGTTTGGGAATGAAGCTTGCATTTTTGTTTCATCCGGTAAAAGATCTACAGGAATCACAAAGGTACTATGAGGGCCTCGGTATGACAGAAGCTTGGCGGGAAGGCGATCAAGTCATGGGGTTGGCTATGCCAGACTGTGAAGTTCAGTTAATGATTGAAGAAGATGAGCTTGAACTTGGACCAGGTGGGGTATTTGAAGTGGACAGTGTTGATCAATTCTATGATGAAAACGAAACGAGACTCCATTTTATTAAACCGCCTTGCAGCATTCCTCCAGGAAGGTATGCCATCTATAAAGATGAAGCTGGCAACCCGATTCGGATCATTGATTTTACGAATAAAGATTAATAGGAAAAACACGCCAGGTTGTATCTTATCTCTGGCGTGTTTTTTTTTGAAGAAAGTTTAATATAGATGAGAATTAAGCTCATCATGTAAAGCAGGATCATGCAGATCCCCTGCATAATTCAATAAACTTTCTCCTTCATAATAATAAGGCTCTACATCTTCGAGCCAACTTCGATATTCCTGATAATCATGATTGAAATTACCGGAGTAGAAGCGGTGTGCCACTTCATTCGTCAAAGTATCAATAATCACGATACCCCTATATGTATGACAGTCAGGTTCGTCATAATCACATGCTATATAATAAGCCATTGTAAAACGCTCCTTACATAATCGGTCTACACATAATGTTGCAATAATATCGTGGTTTTTTCATTCATTATTTTTCTCTTCTCTCATAAAGATTAAACGATAAGCCATCAATATTTTACAAAGTGTTTAAACAGAATTCACATGGCTTTTGTACAGTAAAAAAAGAGACAGATTGAAAAGAGGGAATGGGAGAATGAAAACATATTTTATGATTCAAGAAAAAATTAATCCTGCATGGATTCAAGAGATGGTGACAAAAGCAAATGAATTTGAACGCTGCCAGATCTATCTCGAATGCAATAAACTTCGAATTAACGCAAAAAGTCAGCTGAGTATGAGTCTATTAAATGGGATGCAAGGTATTTGCTGTGTTTCTGCACAAGGAGAAGATTGCCGTACGGCTGTAGATGAGCTGAGAAGTTTAGGGACGAAAGGGTTAAATTAACTAACACAGCATTTAAATAGTCAAAGGCTGGCTCTGTTGGAAGCGTCCTTCCGAGCCAGCCTTCATTATTTTTTATCTTTGCCACCTCTACTTGTTTGGACTAGTTTTTGCAAAAGGACTTCTTTCACGGCGGAACGTGCTTGATCTGCATCCTTATGTTCTTCTTTTGCTTTTTGTTCAATAGCTTTAATATCACTTGAATTGTGATGACTCAAAATATGGTCCACCTTTCTGCTGCCTGGTAATAGGTTATTTCTGCAAAGAGATGAACAGGGCCCTATTCCTCTAAAAGGAGAAATTATAATAAATCTATTCATTAAGATGCCGGATTATGTTAATTAAATGATTAAGCAAATTCAGAAACTTTAGATTAATCCCTTGCAATATGATCTCAAGCGTCTAAAATGGATAATTGAAATGACGCAAAAAGGAAAAGAAGGGATCATGTTTGTTTAAAGTAGTTTTGTTTTCTTGCGGAGCTTTTTTACAAGGTCTTGCAATGGCTTTATTTTTATTTCCACATGCTGTTCCTTCAGGTGGAGTAGCTGGAATCGCGATCTTAAACAATTATTTTTTTCAGGTTCCTCTTGGCCTGACACTTTGGATTATTAACTTTGGCTTACTGCTTTTAGCAGTAAAGAAACTAGGAAAACAAACGGCATTATGGACGATCTATTGTGTGGCTGTTACTTCCATAACGGTTGATTGGCTGGGGTCTTTGATCCACCATCCTATCAATAATATGTTTGTTGATGTGATTTACGGTGCTCTAATTTTTGGATTAGGAGTAGGAATTCTATTCCGTTATGGTGCTTCATCAGGGGGAATGGATATTCTGGCGCTGATTATTTCGAAGTGGACGGGAAAAAAGCCGGGTCTATTATTATTTTGGATGAACAGCACTGTATTGATCTTCACTGCTTTAACGGTTGGGGCCTCTATTATTTTGTTTGCTGTCATGTGCCAGTGGATAAGTACAAAGATTATTGATTACGTGAGAACGGCACAATTCCATAAAAAAGCGAAGCAATATATGTAAAAAAGGGGTCCGGTATAAAAACCGGACCCCTTTTTAAGCGAACAATTAGCAACAATCTTTGCCTTTGTGCGCCCATGTCGTACCAACAATTATGAGAAGGATGAATAGAACTACTATGATCGCAAAACTCTTGCCATAACCTCCGCCACCACAATAACCATATCCGCCACCATACATTGGTGCGTTTGCTAATGAAGCATTTAGTGAAGCATTTACCGGTGAATTTGCATACATTCTAAAACTCCTCCTTACGATTTGTACTTCGACTTCGATACAGTATATGTGATAGGTGATAAGCGTGTATGGACAAAAGTTTATATTTTTAGGAATTAGGCGTTGTAATATTTTGGACAAAAAAATATGTTACGTCTTCCGTGAAATGGGGTAACTTACTTTCAAGGAGGCGTTATATATGCAAACTGCAACCCAAACACAAATGAAAAAAACGAGCAGATTATTGAAAACTCAATCATGGGCTTTAATCGGACTTGGTACAGGTGCATTAGTTTGGCTCTCTTTTAAACCAAATCGTATAAAAACAAAAATGAAAATAAAAGACTTAAAACGAAGAGTGCGTCCGGACCATATTGAACAGACACAGCTGCCAATCAATAAAGCTGGTCACCCAGACCCGATGGATGTCGATGATAATAAGATGGTAGAAGAAGGAGCCATGTACTCTGTAAACTATTATAATGACCGCAAGCAATAAAAGGACGGGGGGATACCCGTCCTTTTTCATGCTTTTAAATTTGTAAAAATATAGAAGAATTCGGCTGATTCCTGCATAATCTGTAGGAAAAAATAAGTCATTATGACGATTAGCCGTGTAAAAAATTGTCCGGATTTGTAACATTACTTCTTCTTTTGTGGAAAGTATTTTCAAGTCAGCAAAAAGCCGTCATAATAAGCGAGAAGTATTAAAATGACAAAAGAGGAGCCGATTTTCGTGGAGAAAAATGAATGGAATAACTCTCTTCTACTGGAATGCATAAAAGAAAAAAAAGAAAAGCTGATTGAAGTTGCAGACCACAAGGGCCTTACCAGCAAAGAAACCGTAAAATGCAGTCAGGAATTAGATGTTCTATTAAATTTAGTCCAAAGGCAAGTCTCTCTTTAATCACCTTTTATTGAAGATGAGTTCATCTGTTAATTGATCGATACGAAGTAAAATGGCCTTTTTTGTTACTAAAGGATAATTACAGTGAAATTCCGATAACAATTCTCTAATCTCCTGAATAAGGGTAATTTCTTGTTCGGGATTCACTTTTAATGATTCAGATTTTGATTTAAATGGAATCACGTTGTCCTTCACGATAACACCCCATTTTATATATTTAGTTGGATACTACTTCCATATGAGGATGCAAATCCCTTCTAAAAGTCGAAATGTTTCCTTTCTACAGCAGAATATGACAATATCATTTTATAAGTAAAAAAATAGTAGAAATGGAGGCAATGAAACAGATGACAGCGATTAAAACGTTGCAGGATACTACCGTCTTGCAAAATGGAGTAAAGATGCCTTGGTTTGGCCTTGGAGTATTTAAAGTAGAAGAAGGGCAGGAAGTTATTAATTCTGTAAAGTGGGCAATCGAAGCTGGCTATAAGAGTATTGATACAGCAGCGATCTACAAAAACGAAGAGGGCGTTGGACAAGCCATCAAAGAAGCTGGAGTTCCACGAGAAGAACTGTTTATTACAACAAAAGTGTGGAACAAGGATCAAGGTTATGAGAGTACCCTTGCTGCTTTTGAGACAAGCATGGAAAAGCTCGGCCTTGAATATCTAGATCTTTATCTCGTTCATTGGCCGGTAAAAGGAAAATACAAAGAAACATGGCGTGCATTAGAAAAGTTATATAAAGACGGAAAAGTAAAGGCGATTGGTGTATCTAATTTCAAGGTACATCACTTAGAAGACATCCTGGCTGATTGTGAGATCAAGCCAATGGTGAACCAGGTCGAATACCATCCGCGTCTTGCACAAAAAGAACTTCTTCTGTTCTGTAAAGACAATAACATCCAAATGGAAGCATGGAGTCCGCTTATGCAAGGTGAATTGCTGGATGAGCCGACACTTGTGGAGCTTGCTGAGAAATACGGTAAATCAGTGGCACAGATCATCCTTCGCTGGGATCTTCAAAACGGCGTTGTCACGATTCCGAAATCAGTAAAAAAACATCGCATCATTGAAAATGCAGATATCTTTGACTTTGAGTTGTCCCTTGAAGATATGGCAAAAATCGATGCATTAAATGAAGACCGCCGCATCGGCCCAGACCCTGATAATTTCGACTTCTAAATGGGGTCTGACCCCAAACAAATACAAAAACACTCTTTTTGTCCACGTGGAAAATACATTCACGTGGACTTTTTGATATCCTTGAACCTGTCTGTTTTTGCTTTCCCAATAAGGGTAAAGCTAAGTAGAAGGGTTTATTGAATATAAATGACGCTTATAAAATAAACGTTTATATCGAGATAAAATATAGTTACTTGACAAAAGTAAGTTATCTTACATATACTTAACTTACAAAAAATAAGTATAATTATTGAAGGGATGTTATTAGTTTGGACATGCATACAGATGGAATTCATCATATAACAGCAATTGTGGGAAATCCTCAAGAAAATATAGATTTTTATGCGGGTATTCTAGGACTTAGGTTAGTCAAAAAAACGGTGAACTTTGATGATCCTGGAACGTATCACCTTTATTTCGGTGATGAAGGCGGAAAGCCTGGAACCATTATGACCTTCTTTCCTTGGCCAGATGCCTACCGCGGCAGAATTGGCAGCGGACAGGTAGGTACAACATCCTTTGTTGTACCTGAAGGAGCTCTTCCATTTTGGGAAGAAAGACTGCTTCATTTTCAAATCGAATATAAGAAAACAGTTCGTTTTCAAGAAGAATACCTTGCATTCACCGATCCTCATGGTCTGCAGCTCGAAATTGTTGCGAGAAGTGCAGGGGAGGACAGCACATTTGCGTTTGGTAATATAAACACGGAACATGCCATCAAGGGATTTGGTGGTGCTGTATTATTATCTGCGGCGCGTCATAAGACAGAAAGAGTATTAACAGAAGTCATGGGTCTTGAAAAGATCGGACAAGATGGAGATTATCTGCGCTTCAAAGCTAGAGGTGATCTTGGGGATGTAATGGATATAAAATTATCACCAGAACCTAGAGGGGTGAGCGGGGTAGGAACCGTTCACCATATTGCATGGCGAGCAAGCAGTTTTGAAGAGCATGAAATGTGGCAAAACCACGTAAAAGAACATGCTTTTCAAGTAACGGAGATTATCGACCGTCAATATTTTAATGCTATCTATTTTAGGGAAGAAGGTCACATCCTTTTTGAGATCGCAACCGATCCACCTGGATTTACCCGAGATGAGACAGAAGAGGAACTGGGAAAAAACTTGCTTCTGCCGCCCTGGCTTGAACCGCATCGGGATCAACTGGAAAGACAGCTGCAGCCTATTGAAGCGAGAATTTTAGAGGAGGACAAATAAATGAAACATTTGTTTAAAAAAGGTACGGATGAAAGAAAACCGGTACTTCTCTTATTGCATGGTACTGGAGGAAATGAGGAGGATTTATTACCTCTGGCAAATATGGTTTCCCCGGATTCTGACGTTTTGAGTGTTAGGGGAAATGTTTCAGAAAATGGTATGCCTCGGTTCTTTCGTCGATTAGCAGAAGGTGTCTTTGACGAAGAAGATCTAATCTTCCGTACAAAAGAACTTAACGATTTTATTGATGAATCTGCAACGAACTATCAGTTTGATAGAAACAATGTGGTTGCAGTCGGATATTCTAACGGTGCTAATATAGCAGGAAGTCTAATCTTTCATTATGAAAATGCAATAAAAGGTGCTATCCTTCATCATCCAATGGTCCCAAGAAGAGGGGTAGAACTGCCTGATCTTAAACAACTTCCTGTATTTATAGGAGCAGGTATGAATGATCCAATCTGTCCGGCAGCAGAAACAGAAGAACTTGAGAAATTGCTATCGAAAGCTGGTGCACAGGTAGAAGTTAAATGGGAGAACATGGGCCATCAGCTCACTCGAGCAGAAGTAGAAGCTGCAGCAGAATGGTTCAACAAAAATTTTAATGAATGAGGTGGCAGAATGAAATCTATCGATCCTAACGATCTTTCAATCAAAGAGAACTATAAATTTTTGACAGGGAGTATCATTCCTCGGCCAATTGCTTTTGTAACTACTCTATCAACTGATGGTGTTCTAAATGCTGCGCCATTCAGTTATTTTAATGCCCTTACTTCTAATCCGCCTCTGATCGCAATTTCTATTGGCAGAAAGAATGGCATTCAAAAAGATACATCTCGAAACGCAGAGGCATTAGGAGAGTTTGTGGTTCATATTCCAGATGAATCGTATATAGAAGCGGTAAACCTCACTGCTGCGAATTTGAGTCCTGATGAAAGTGAAGTGGATCTAGCAAAATTAACCCCCGTGGATTCCGTTAAAATAAAGGTTCCAGGTCTAGCAGAAGCAAAAATTCGAATGGAATGTGTGGTTGAACAAATTTTACCCCTTGGCGGCACACCCGACCAGCCGGCTACCGACCTACTAATCGGAAAAGTAGTCCACTATCATATTGCAGAAGACTTATATAGCAGTGGTAGAATTGATGCTGAGAAACTGCGTCCTGTTGGAAGACTTGCAGGAACTAATTATGTAAAGCTTGGAGAAACATTATCCCTAGAACGGCCAGAATAATAAACAGAAGTCTCTCTCCTTTTAAAGGGGGAGTTTTTTTTGTCAAAAATCGACAAGTCAGGTTTTGTAAGCAGTTAATATGTCCTTAGATATATAACTTTTAGAATAATAAACCGTTTACTATTTTGGGTAATATAGATCGTTTTACCCGAAATATTGATAGGCAATGTGTAGGGAGGAATTTGAACAATATCATGTTGAGAATTGATATCACTTGGGTCTACCAAATAATAAGTGAAAGAATTTGGTAGATAACTAGAAGAAATGTAACAGGAAATAAGGGACATAATTCACATTTTTTTACATAGAATTCTTATTTTACTAAAATAAGGTCGATTGTCTTATGAAAATAGACTGTATTTTTCCGAATAATTAGACAACTTAATAATTTTATTGTCCATAAGTCACAAAAACGCGAATATCGACTCAGACAAAGGATTTATTTTCCATTCGACAAAAGATTATTCGACATATTTATACATAAATTTACAGAACTTATGCTTTATTCTTTTAATAGCAACAAAGAATTACTAGATTTTCATTTAATGAAGCAGGAGGTGTGATAGGGATTACTTTTACTGGTTGGATCTGTACGACAAAAATGAACCGGGAGGGAAATGCAATTGAGTAAAAGACGAAAAAAAGTACGTTGGCTATCCGTATTTTTAGCCTTTTTAATGGTTGTTCCATTAATGTTCCCGTCTCCAGCTAATGCCGTATCGAAAGTATCAAAAGATAAACCTTCTACATCCGCTAAAAAGGCAGCTTTAGAGGGTAATAAAAGTAAGATCTCCAATAAGCTAAGTGAACAATTCAGCAAAAAGGATAAAGTTACTTTCCTTATCAAATTCAAAGAACAAGTGGACACGGCAGCGGTAGCAAAAAAAGCTGTAAAAGAAGCTAAATCTCAAAAGCTAACTGCGAATCAATCCAAATTAATGAAGCGTTCTTCAGTAGTATCCTCTCTTCGTGCAAAAGCACTAGAAACTCAACAAAACATAAAAACATACTTAGAAAAACAACAGAAAGCTGGAAAAGCATCTGGTATCCAATCTTTTTATGTTGTTAACGGTATGGCAGTAACAGCTACAAAAGATGTTATGGAAGAAATCGCAGCTTTCCCTGAAGTTGAGAAAGTTCTTCCTAACGAAACAAGACAGCTTATTCAGCCAGTAAGTTCAGTGAAACTTCCTGAAGCTCAAAAACAAAAATCTGCCTTACAGGTACAGCCGAAAAATGAAACATCATCCATAGAGTGGAATATCGAACGAGTGGGAGCTCCTGCCGTTTGGGATATGGGAATAGATGGCGCTGGAACTGTTGTTGCATCCATTGATACGGGTGTACAGTGGAATCACCCAGCCCTGAAAGAGAAGTATCGCGGATTTGATCCGGCTAACCCTGATGCTGCAAACCATGAATACAACTGGTTTGACGCTGTTGGCGGACAATCAGCACCATACGATGATCTTGGTCATGGTTCACACGTAACAGGTACTATGGTAGGTTCAGAACCTAATGGAGCGAATCAAATCGGTGTTGCGCCGGGTGCAAAATGGATTGCTGTTAAAGCGTTCTCTGCAAACGGTGGAACAGATGTTGATCTACTTGAAGCAGGTGAATGGATCCTAGCTCCAAAAGATGCAGCTGGAAATCCTCACCCTGAAAAAGCACCAGACGTTGTTAACAACTCATGGGGCGGTGGTCCTGGACTAGATGAGTGGTACAGAGAGATGGTTGCAGCATGGCGTGCAGCTGAAATTTTCCCTGAATTCTCAGCGGGTAACACTACAATTTTCAACCCAGGTGGTCCTGGATCTGTAGCGACACCTGCGAACTATCCTGAATCATTTGCAACAGGGGCAACAGATATTAATGACAGATTAGCGAGTTTCTCCCTTCAAGGACCATCTCCATACGATGAAACGAAGCCTGAAATCTCTGCTCCAGGCGTAAATATTCGTTCTTCTGTTCCTGGAAGCGCCTATGAAGGCGGATGGAATGGTACATCTATGGCGGGACCTCATGTTTCAGCCGTAGCAGCATTACTTCGTCAAGCGGATGCAAGCTTAACGGTAGAAGAAATGGAAGAAATCTTGATGTCAACTGCAACTCCTTTAACAGATGCAACGTTCCCTGAATCGCCTAACAATGGCTATGGACATGGGCTTGTAAATGCATTTACAGCTGTATCATCCGTAGTAACTGGTTTAGGAAGAATTGAAGGAACTGTAACGAAAGAGGGTGAGGACTCAGAAGCTCCTTCCATCACACATGAAGGACCAAGTGAGTCTTACAAAGCGATGCCTTTAACTCTTGAGGCACAAGCATCTGATAATATCAGTGTAACTTCTGTTCAATTAAGCTACCAAAATGAAGATGGCAGCTGGAGCCAAGTAGCAGCTGAACGTACGAGTGGAGACTTTAAGTCTGGTACGTATACAGCAACTCTTCCAGGTCAGGCCTTAACTGGTGATCAGGTTGTTTATAAGTGGGTCGCAAACGACTTCGGTGGAAATGAAGTTTCTACAGATAACTACACTGTAGCACTTCTGGACGGAATCTCAGTAGGATATGAAGAAGATTTCGAAGCCAACGCGACTGGTTGGACCTCTTATGGCCCGAACAACAGCTGGGAGCAAGGTGTTCCAACAAGTGGACCAGGAGCAGCATATTCTGGTGAAAAAGTATATGCAACGAACCTTGCTGGAAATTATGGCAGCAGTGCTAACATGACTCTAGTGATGCCTCCAGTGGATCTGCCTGCAGGCAACAGTTACCTTCAGTTCAAACAATGGCATGAACTAGAACGCAACTATGATTATGGACATGTTTTTGTTTCTACTGATATGGAAAACTGGACACAAAAACTGCGTGTTAACGATACTTCCGGAGGATGGATTGATGGCGAAGTAGACTTAAGCGAATATGCTGGTGAGCGCGTATATGTAGCATTCAATGTTACAACAGATGGCTCAGTAGTAAAAGCTGGCTGGTATTTGGATGATGTGAAACTTGTTGATCAACCTTTAGCACCTGCTCAAAAAGCAAAATTAGGTAAAGGTTCCATCGACAAAGCTCCATCTTTAGAAGCGAAGCCAAAAGTTGATCCAGCAAAAATCACACCATTGAAACCTTCAAAAGAAAAAGAAGCATCTAAGGACAATGAGGCAACACCTGTGGCCCTTCCTATGAGAGCACAAGTAAGTGTGCTTGAAACTGGAAGATCTGTATACACAAATCCTCAAGATGGATCATACGGTTTAACACATTCAGCAGGAACTTACACAGTAATGGCTGAAGCTTATGGATTCCGTTCAGCTACACAAACTGTAAATGTTGAAACAGATGGAACAGCTGTTGCGAACTTTACGCTAGAAGAAGTTCCAACAGGTACTGTTTCAGGTACAGTAACTAATGAAGTTACAGGAGCGCCGGTTGTTGGAGCTACTGTAATGGTAATGGAAGATGCTGCTGTTGCACCTGTACAAACAGATGCGAATGGATCGTACACGCTAGAAGCTTATGAAGGAGAGTACACACTTAAAGTGGTCGCTCCATCTTACTATAGTGACGAAGCTTCTATTACGATCAATGGTGGAGAAAATGTAGAACAAAACATTGAATTAAAACCATTCATTGGTTATCCAGGCGAGATCGGCTATGATGATGGAACGGCTGAAAACGCACGTGCATTCTATGATGCAGGAAATGGATGGGCAGTGAAAATGTCCCTTGCAGAAGGAAATGAAAAAGCAGCTGTAACGGGTGGATTGTTCCGATTCTGGGATACAGAATGGCCAGTACCAGGTGGAACTGATTTCCAAGTTGCGGTATACGATGCAACTGGTCCTGATGGAGCTCCTGGTAAAAAGGTCGCAGGTCCGTTTGATGCAACTGCACTTCGTAACGGTGAATGGACACATGTTGACTTAAGTGAGCATGGCATCATGGTAGAAGGTGATTTCTATATGGTGTATATTCAAAGTCATCCAAATCCAAACACACCAGGTCTTGGTACAGACGAAAACGGTAAATGGTCTGGCCGAAGCTATCAGTTGGTCGGAGGAGCATGGTCTCCATCTCCTGAGGATGAAGGAAACTACATGATCCGTGCAGTAGTTAACTACGAGGTAACAGCACCTGTTATCACGTCTCCAGCAGATGGATCGTTTACAAATGAAGAAAACGTAACAGTAACTGGTACAGCTGCTCCAACAACAAACGTTGAGATTTATAACGATGGAGAAAAAGTGGCAACTGTAGATGCTACAGATCAAGGAACGTTCTCTGCAGATATCACACTTGAAGATGGAGCAAATACCCTGACTGCAAAAGTCGTTACAGAGCAAGGTTCTACTGATGAGTCTGCACCAGTAACGATTACGCTTGATCAGACAAAACCAAAAGTGACGATCACATCACCTGAAAACAACTCAAAAACAACTCGTGAGTCTGTAACAGTTACAGGTAAAGTTGATGAGTCGAACCTTGACTGGGTTAAAGTAAACGGTCAAAAGGCGAATGTTGATGCAGAAGGCAACTATAGCCACCGTATGCTTCTAGAAGAAGGAGAAAATACGATCAAAGTGGTGGCACTTGATAAAGCCGGAAACCGTCATTCGAAGACCGTTACCGTGTACGCGAAGTTTGAAGCACCAGTGGTTGAAAATTTAAAGCCAGATACAGACAAAGAGCTGAAGAGCGGTGAGTCTGTTAAGATTGAGTTCGATAGTGAGCCTGGTCTTGATGCAGTATTCGTGATCCACATGCCTCTGACAAATGCAGGAGGATTGGCGAACGCTACTGAACTTCCGATGCGTGAAACGTCTGCAGGACATTACGAAGGTTACTACACAGCTACATCAAATGTGAAAGCACCTGGAGCTGTAGTTGAAGTAATTGCTTCTGATGATTTCGGCAACGAAACTCACCAAAGAGCAGCAGGAAAACTATATATCAACGCAAAAAAATAAAAATTAAATGAAGTAAACAAAAATTTAACCAGTTCCTTTTTAACTAGAAGGAGCTGGTTTTTTTGTGTGGTTTTAGTATCTGGTCATATGCTTTGTTCACAATTTGACAAATATAAGTAGATGAATACAACATAATATGTGTTAAGATAGATAAGATGTGACATAAAGGAGACTGATTCAATGACAGAACATTCAAAGTACGACATTCGTGAATGGAAGAAAAAATTAGCACCGTTTGAACGACCACGTATATCTGCAAGTGTATGGCAATTAATTAATTCAGTAGGGCCATTCCTGATCTTATGGGTCTTAGCTTATCTGAGTTTAAATATATCGTTTTGGTTAACACTACTTTGTGCATTCCCAGCGGCAGGCTTCTTAGTCCGCACATTTATCATTTTTCATGATTGCACACACTATTCGTTTTTTAAAAGCCGTCGCGCCAATCAAATCGTTGGTATGTTTACAGGACTATTTACTTTTTGTTCCTACGAACAGTGGAAAAACAGTCACGCTACACATCATGCTACAAATGGGAACTTAGAAAAACGAGGCACTGGTGATGTTTGGACGATGACATTACAGGAATATGCTGAAGCATCTTGGTTTAAAAGATTACAATACAGAATTTATCGTAATCCGATTGTACTTTTCTTGATCGGACCACTATATATCTTTTTAATTGATTATCGATTTAATGCTAAAAACGCATCAAAAAAAGAAAAAATGCATGTTTGGCTAACAAACGTTGCACTAGTGACGATTATTCTGTCAGTCGGCTTTGCAATAGGATGGAAAACATTCCTGTTAGTTGAGCTTCCTATCTTCTATATTGCAACATTTTCAGGCGTTTGGCTGTTTTATGTACAGCATCAGTTTGAAGATGGTTATTTCGAGAATAACGAAAAATGGAACTATGTCGAGGCTGCTTTAAAGGGAAGTTCATTCTATAAACTCCCTAAAGTACTTCAATGGTTTACTGGAAACATCGGCTTCCACCATGTGCATCACTTGAATTCACGTGTTCCAAACTATCACTTGGAGAAAGCTCACAAAAGTGACCCTAGACTTGAAGATGTTCCGACACTTACGCTTTTATCAAGTTTAAAGTCACTCACATTTAAACTGTGGGATGAACAGTCTAAGAAGTTCATCGGGAACAGAGATATCCGCAACTTTATTCGTAATAATAAAGCTGCATAATAAATACGCCATCCGCAGCTCTTCCTTTCAAGAGCAGCCGATGGTTTTTTTTATTGTTCCAAATGCCTAGATCTGAACATATATTAGATGTATGCCTACCCAGTTTAAGGAGGAGGGAAGAGATGAGGTTAAGTGTACAATATATACCCATGAGTAAAATTAAGCCTAATCTTCCTGTGAAAATAACATCGCACATAAAAAAACTTAGAAATATCATGTGGGATTGTATGCATATTTTAGTGGTGAAAAAAGAAAAGGATGGCAGCTACACGATAATCAGTGGCAATGATCGATACGAATACCTTAAAAAACATACGAAAAATAAGTTTGCCCCTTGTATTATAGATGAAAACAAACTAACTACAGATTTCAAATATTGGTTAAACCGCGTTTTCAATAGACATTATCTTGAAGGACAAAAAAATAATGTGATGGAAAAGATTAGTCCGAAAAGTGTTTCCATCATTCGCGCTTTCTTAAAAGAAGAACCTCGTTATAAGCGTCTAACGCGTTTAGAGAAAATTAAAGTTCTCCTTTTAGCGATCCGGTACAAAAAAACAGTAACAGCCGCGATGAAACTAAAAGTAGATGAATTTCTTTAATGAAAAAAACATGCACTCAGTTATCTTGAGTGCATGCTTTAATTCATATCCCATAAATCACTAACTTTAATTGTAGGGTCGACTCTTTTGACAGCAGAGAGGATTTTGCGGATGGTGATCATCCTCGGACTTTTTTTAGGATTTGACGCCAACTCTTCTACCGTTTTTCGTTCTAGACCTGAAGTTTTGGTTAACCAGTCCGTATCTCTATCATGGCGTTCCAGCCATGTGCCAAGCTTACTGTGTTTCTGCTCCACTCGATTCATTCAAAGATACCCCCAAGTCATTTTCATTTTCTCTTTCTCTATATTAATGGGTACCCTCTGGAAAAATTTTAAAACCTATTTCACCTTTTTTCTAAGCCTTTTGTACTAGCGTATGATTCAAAATTCGCCTATCTTTAGTAAAATAACACTAAAAATAGGATGTAAAATATTTTTTATTGATGGTAGGAAAGCTCAGATGGGTGGAAGTGATTTTTTTTGAAAAGCATGTGGAATGAATGCTGACCATGCAAAGTTTATAATAAATAAGACTAGAGCTATTTTCTTTTCTTTTTGAAAGTTTTTCAATTATAGTGATAGCAAAGGTGGTGCCCAAATGGAGGATATAAGAAGCTTATTTCATATGCTAAACAGAAAATATAATCGACTTGAAAAAGATTGCTGCCGTGTTGAAGGCTCAGGCATTTCACTAGTACATAGTCATATCCTTTATGAAATTGATAAGCAGCACACCCCTTCCATGCAGCAGATTGCAGATACTCTCGGCATTGACATTACAACTTTCAGCCGCCAGATCCAAACACTCACAAAAATGGGACTTGTAATTAAAAAAACAAATCCGTCAGACAAACGTTATTATTTTTTGTCTTTAACCGAAAAAGGGCAGCAGACGGCGGATGAGGTACATAGAATGATTCATTCAAGTTTAGAAGAAATCTTTTCACAAATGAATGAATTTGAACGGGATACAGTCATTCATTCATTAAAAATTTTAACAAGAACGATGGGACAATTGAACAACAGCAAAGTATCACAATAGTGAAACCCCGTTTTAGGGTTTTCTTTTTTTTTGCCTTTTTTTAAACAACAAAAAGAGCATCTGATTTCGCAGATGCCCTGAATGGATGATTGTTTAGTGTGGTATTCGCCGGACGAGCTGATTCTTTTATCTAATTTCTTTCTTTCCTGACTGAAAGAAGAAAGTGAACGAGCAGCTGTTGTAATTGTGGGTCTTGGATGTTTTTCTTGGTGAAATGACGTCTTACCAACTTTCTAATAATCACTTCACTCATTTCCTTTTCCTCCTTTCTTGTTTTCACCATAATTCTCGTCCAATCGATAAAAATCCTCCAAAATGTCGAAACAATAGGACTCGTTCCCTAGAAAAATATGTGAAAAGTGAATAACGGGACAATGGTTGGAGACGGCTTGTGAGTCCGCCGGTGGTTATCTGGTTGTGTTTTTTTGATGTTTCTGCTTAGGGGCAATGAGTGATTGTACGTTAACCGTCAGCTTGAACATGAGCTTGTCCGTACTCGTTACTATGCCCCTAGTCTCTTGTCTGCTGACGCAATCGGAATAAGGAGTGCGACGAGCAAAACGATAGACAGGGCATCAATTTGATTCATCATTATCCACCTAAAGTAAGGATACCTTTATTATATTGATATTCACTAAGCCAGAACTCTCTTATATAGAATAATACAGTAGGTTCCGCTGTCACCTGCAGCAGCTGTGATCGTGAAATCAGTTGGCTGGTTTACAGACTGAGATGCTGTGTTCCCAGGTGCAGCGCTCAATGCCCCCGCTGGTGTGGAAGTAGTCGTAGCTGTTACAGTACCGGGACTCGCGGCAGAGTTAAACACCTGAAATGTTCCAGAAAAGTAACTGCCGGCAGGGGCGGACCAGACTTCAATAGGGTCTGCGCCTCCGTTAAAATTCCCTGAAATTTTTTCCTGAAAGTATTGAGCTTGTGGATCAGTTGCACACATCCTTCATTCCTCCTGTTTAATTATCATTTCATATTATAATGAATGGTTAAACCATACCGGCCCGCACATAATTCATTGCCCCCAGAACAGACAACTTCCAGTGATGCCATTCGCGGCAATGTAGCCGACCGTGACTGGCCATACTCAGTAATTGTAAAGAGCAGCAGATCGCTTTGCCCGCTCCCTGTCGTATCCACAAACACCTTGATCACCGATAAGCATTGGCTAGTGACCGTTACAGAGGCTGCTGGCAGGTTATCTCGATCAAACCATCTCCAATACTGAACGGGCCGACCATCACTTTGCTGCTGGATCGATCCTGAGATGCAGTCTGTAATGACTTCAGGCGCTGGTGTGGGAACGGGAAAGAACGGCTCTTTATTCCTAGGATAGATGCATGAGCAGCTTTTTGGCGGAGTACTTGGGGGGCATAAGTTGGGTCTCACACGCTGTTTCATAAGACAACCCCTTTATTATCATGCTTGAGCCCTGTCCGAATGAAATTTTCACTCATATGCTATACAAACTATGTTGGAGTGAGAGCTTATGTGCATGGACTGCCAAGATTGCGGCGGATCTTCATCCATTAATAATCCAAAATTATTCTTCACCCAAACTGAAGCGAACACGCCCCTCAACTTTAACAGCGAAACCACTGTGCTGACCCTGCCGGTCGTAAGGGAGCAGAGCCTCCAGCCAGTCAAACTAGACAGTACGGTTCAAATTGTTGCCAATATCGCGCTTGGACTTACATCCTATTCATACACCGTACTTATGAGGCTGTACCGAAACGGAACGCTTTTGACCACCAAAACCCTCACTCAGGGTGCTGCGCTATCCCTCTCTCTAGCCTTCACACAAGTTACAAGCATCCCGCTCACGTACGCAGATACCGGCGGTCCCCTTGGGACAAGCACCTATACCGTAACCGTACAGTTCTCCCAGCGGTCAAGCGCAACCGTAACAACAGCAGCGCAGTCTAGGGCATTGAATGCTGTGGTGTTTGGAGTTTAAACTTACAGACCCCTTATTAGAGGGGTTTTATCTGATATTTAGCTTGTTTGAGGGTAATTTAGGGTTTGAATCCAGTTCGCTGGCGAGATTGTAGACGAACATTAAAAATGTAGTTGTCAGAAGAAATTATATTATTTTTTCCTGGCTAAAAAGAGAACAACTGCATGCTTTTTCGTGATGGACTTCCCATGTTTCAGAATAGCTCTCTCTATTCCACTAAATAAGAAACCCTTTTGCTCTTGTGGAAGGATCTGATGTTCGGAATGTGTGTTTAATAGTCCGATATAGTCATGTGGTGTGTAGATTTGTTCCCATGTGTACGTCTTTACAAGTAACTGATGGAAGTGGTCGGATTCTAGGGTAAGAGCGCTACGTTCCTTGATGAAATCTTCTTTATTTGGGATGAGGCTGTCATTTAAATGGGGTGCATGCTCTTGATAGACGGTTCTTATGGATTGGTAGACAGATTCGTCGGAAGCAATGTGTGTGAACCAAAAGAAAGCAGAAACGGCTTCTTTTTTTAAAAGAGATGCTGTTTTCGGGTATCCGGTTTCAGCTGGAATGAAGTGAAACGCTGTTCCGGAGAAGGCGAGGTCATACTGATCATCCGAATGCCAGTCCTCGAACGAAGTGTGGATGATTCTAATGTTTGGATTTGCTGCAAACTTTTCTTGCGTAAATTTTGCAAGATTCTTTCCATATTCGATGCATGTTATGTTCGAAAAGCCTTGTTCGATAAAACCTCCTGTCGCTTTCCCGGTTCCGCATCCGATTTCGAGGAGCTTGGCCGATGGCTGTAAATCAGTGTATGTAAAGATGTCTTTATACAGTTGATCAGGGTAAAGGGGACGATATTTTTCATAGGATGAAGCTACTAAATTAAACGATTGTTTAAGAGCGTTCATACAGATCAGCCCTTCCTGAGAGAGTTAAGGAAAATGATACCAAATCTGAGGCGTACTGCCTAGTGTGAATTGTTTCTAAATTGTAGGGGGTCTGTCCCGGGACAGACCCCCTACAATTTAGACAACCTTTCAGTTCTATTGGATCTGTCTCCCTACATATGATGGGGTGATGAATAATTCTGAGGGGGAGGCAAAATGAACAGCAGAGATTACTTAAGATGGACCCAACTTCCTTACTCTGGGGAACTCTATCCCCCAACGGATGGTGTTACACCTGAAGCAGGTTCATGGCCGATGTTTTTTATATCAAGAAGAGGTCAGGACTTTATCGATCCATTCGGGCAAGTCATACAGTGGAACATCAAAAACCCAAATCTGATAGATTGGCAAAGTGAACTTCAGATTGTCAAACAAACGCTTCAGAATTTAACCCCTCAACAAATTCAGATCGCGTATCGATGGGGAACAGGAGAGGTCAGCAAGCAATTGATCCCGATCATCTACAACATGATGGAAACTTACGGGATCGCATCCACGAGAGCTGCCAGGCTTCTAGGTTTTTATCACGCGGCGATTAACGATGCTTTTGTCATAGCATGGTATTTTAAGTACCTTTGGGATGTAGCGCGTCCTTGTCAATATGACCGCAATTTAAAAACAGTTTTATTTACTCCTCGTTTTCCGACCTATCCTTCAGCGCATGCCGTTATGGCGGGGTGCTCAGAATCGATATTATCATATTATTTTCCTCAAGAAAGACATCGGCTTCATGAAATGTTTGAAGAATGTGCGATGTCACGCGAATATGCAGGTGTCCATTTTAAAGTGGATAACGATGAGGGGCTTAAACTCGGCAGGCAGCTTGGTCAAATTGTTGTTAATTTAATCATAGCCCAGAATATAAGATAAAAAACCGGACAAGAGTCCGGTTTTTTAATAGCCTCTGTATACATATTCCTCTTCAGGCTTATCAATCTCATGCCAGCTTTTCACTTTTACATAAGGGATGTCCGCTTTAAAGGGCTGGTAATACATAGTTTCAATGGTGCCGTCTACTTCAATCCACTTGTCGTTCTTAAAAGTAGTCCCATTTGGAAACTCGACCATCATGCCGAAAACCCCAGAATCCGCAATACAATGAATCACCCCAAAGCGTAGAAGAAAGAGCTCATTACTTTTCGCTTTTGGTTGATCTTCTGCATGATAGGTGAAACCTTGAAACTGAATATCTTTTCCAAGAAAGATACCCGGATTATAATAGATGCTTTCCATTCCTTTTAAATAGTTCTTATCATTAAGCACAACTTTGTTTCCTTTTGTAAAAGGTTTTAATTCTTTATCCATAATGGTATTGTAGCTTTCTTTCCCATAATAGACGCTGGTATCAGGTTTTAAAAATTGATGCTGACCAAAATCCCCTTCGTTCTCGAGACCCTTAAAGTGAAACCCTTTTGTTTTAACAGTCTCTGAATCTAGGGATGCAATAGGAAAAAACAATCCCGAAATGATGGGGAAAATCAGAATGCTATTCACTGTTATATTTTTTAAGCGAGATGGCTTTTTATGATGATCGTGGCCACAATCTACGGCACACGTGTCGTCATGCTGGTGCCCATCATCTTCACTTTTTCCGTAGATATAGAACTGGACAAGCGTCAGGAAACCTAAGATAAAAATAGCAGAAAAAGAGATATACGAATATTTCATGTTGATGTATTTGCCAATATCACCTGTGGCATGCAGGTGCATAAATAAAAACGTAAATCCGATCAAAATTAGGATGCGTATCATACAACGGCACCTCCTTTTATAAGAATAATGATCCAATCCATACAAGAACGGTGATGTAAGCTATAAGGCTAAATACTAATTTCTTCTTAAATGCAGCGAGCATCATGAGCACGTTTTTAATATCCAGCATCGGTCCGTATACTAAGAATGCCACGATAGAACCGATCGTAAAGGTGCTTTGGAAAGAAGAGGCGATGAATGCATCGGCTTCAGAACAAAGCGATAACACAAATGCTAAGCCCATCATGACTAGGGATGAAGAAACTTCACCTTGTCCAATTTCTAAAAGGATAGATGTCTTTACATACGTCTGCATACCTGCTGCGATTAAAGCACCAATAACCAGGTACTTCCCCACGGAGAAAAATTCTTCGACCGCATGTACGAATGTTCCTTTTAATTTACTGAAGAAGCTTACAGGGTGGGCTTCAATGGCTGCGGCGTTTTCGTTAGCGTCTGTATTCTTTGTAGACAACAATTCGCTTTCGTTTTTGAGCATATTTGCATTCTTGAATTGAACCGCGAGAAGTAATCCGACGAGTACAGCAACAATCATCGCGAATGTGCCTCTGTAAATCATGACGTCCCATTGATTACCGAAAGCAACAAAAGTTGAGAATAAAACTACTGGATTAATGATAGGCCCTGTCAGCATAAAAGGAATCGCTGCAAAAACAGGTACACCCTTTGCGATCAACCTTCTTGTGATCGGTACGATGCCGCACTCACAGGCGGGAAAGATCGCACCTAAAAAAGCTGCAAATAACACAGCCATTCCTTTATTTTTTGGCATGATGCGTGCAACCATTTCTTCGGTAACAAACATCTGAATAACCCCGGCGATGAGCACTCCGATCAACACAAAAGGAAGTGCTTCAATGAGGATGCTAATAAATACGGTATTCATTTGTAAAAACGTTTTGTCGAGCATCCGAAAAATCCTCCAAACTCATTAACTTACTTAATGTTATGAAATATAAATATCATAAACAAATTGCACCATTACAGCATAAACCCTATCACAAAAAAATCAAAGGCAATTATCTGGAAAATAAGTTGGGAAATGGGGACAGTCCCCAAACAATTTATTTCCCGCACGGGTTTTCTTGAATGTACCTCTTTTCAGCTTTACTGTAAATGAATGCTCAATGATTGCGAAATTCGGGTAATGATAATAAAAAAGAAAAGAGAGAAGGGCTGCCTATGATTCGTACTTTAGCTGTTGTAGATCAAAAAGTAATCGTTAATCCTCCATTAGAGCGCCTAGATGAAATCCAAGCAGATTGGGTTTGGGTTGATTTTGACTGCCCGATACAAAAGGAGACCGAACTCTTGCGGTCCTTTTTTGATTTCCATCCACTTGCAGTAGAAGACTGTGTAAATAACCTGCAAAGACCCAAAGTAGAGTTTTATGAAGATCATCTCTTTTATGCCGTTCATGCGCTGGATGAGAAAACATTAGAAGCGACTGAAGTGGATTTATTTACGAAAAAGAATATGGTCGTGACTTTTCACAAAACCGAAGTCCCGGAAGTTGATTTTGTGTGGAACTATCTGAAAGGATTAAAAAGGGTTCCTCCCGAACTAGGGAAAAATGAAATCATTCATAAATTAATGGACAAGCTTGTCGATATGTATTTTCCAATCATGCATAAGCTGGATGAGCGGGTGATCTCTCTTGAAAGCAATGAGGATGATGAGGCACCAAAGCTGATAAACCAGATTTTCGATATCCGCGCAGATCTCCTCTCGCTGCGTAGAACAGTCGTACCCATGAGGGAACTCCTTTATCGGATGCTAGAATCGAAGCGAATAGGGCTGGACGCAGAAGAACGTTCTTATTTTCATGATATCTATGATCATCTTCTTCGTTTAACAGATATGATGACTTCCGCCCGAGAGATGACGTCTGATATTCGCGATAACTATATATCTTTGAACTCCTACCGGATGAATAACATCATGAAGACATTGACGGTCATTACAACCATCTTTATGCCGCTAACGTTCATCGCTGGCGTTTATGGAATGAACTTTGTTAACATGCCTGAACTGAAAACAGAAAATGGGTATTTTTATGTTTTAGGAGTTATGGGCCTATTAGGCATCATCATGTCATTATGGTTTAAGAAAAAAGGCTGGTTTGATCAGGATTAAATCATTCTAATTAGATAAAGTGGCTGATCGGACTTCTGTTTGAAGAATAGGAGAGACGCATCTCTGTCCGGTTTAAATCGTTATGAACAGGGGAACCTATTTGTAAAGAAACCGTTTGGAGTGAAGTCAGATGAAAAAAGACATTATCGGAACATATGCGAGAGAAGAAGAGGCAGTTGGGGCCATTAGAGCACTTATGGAAAAGGGCTACAAAGCATCAGAAATCTCAATCGTCGCTAAAGATGATGAGATCGTTGACCAGGTAGCAGACGAGACACACGTAAAAGAAGAAAAAGTAATGGATGATGATATGGAAAGTGCGACATATGGTACGATCGCAGGTTTCTTAACTGGAATCGGAGGCGGTGTTGCTGTTCCGGGACTCGGTACTCCAGGAATCGGACCTCTACTAGCAGCAGGGCCGTTCGCATCCATGTTTGATGATGGGGAAAACGATATGAAAGAAATTCTCCTAAAAATGGATGTTTCAGAAGAAGAAGCAGAACGTTATATGCAAGATTTAGAAGACGGAAAAATTATCGTGATGGTCGAGCATAAATAAATGGTTGTAACTGGGCACCTGATGAAGGTGCTCATTTTTTCATGTAATATTATACGAGCTTAGGGAAAAAATAAACCCAACTTTGACCTAAGTGAGTGATGCTCTATGGTACGTCGGAAAAAGAAAACAAGCTATACGCTCCTATCCTTATTGGCAATGGTGTTTACAGGTGGTCTTTTTGCGTATTTGACGTTAATCAGAAATCAAGAACCATACTTTTCACTTGATAAAAGATGGAGTCATTCTATTTATAATTCAGATCAACTGCCGTATCCACTAATGGTGCTTTTTTCAAGACTAGGATCAGGATTTTTCATAATTCCTCTTGGGGTTATGCTATTTTTCAGTTATCAACACACACGGGATCGGGACAAGAGCAGATTAATTCTTTTTAATGTGATGGGTATCCGGATAATGAATGCCTTTTGTAAATTGTTGTTTAAAAGAAAGCCGCCACAATGGGAAAGATTAATGGAAGCAAGCAAGTATGGCTATCCGAGTGCGCATACTATGAATGCTGCTGGTTTTTATGGATTGCTTCTTTTCTTATCAGGTTTGTGGAGGAATGTATGGACACTTTTAATCTCATTTCTGTTTTTAATTATGATTGGAGTCAGCAGAGTGAGACTCGGAATCCACTATATGATAGACATATTGGCTGGGTTAGCCGGTGGGGTATTTTTAAACCTGTTAAGCCTAAATACATACAGATGGTTGTTTAGACGCTGAACGTGTGTCAGCGTTTTTTGTATTGAAACTTTTTCCATTCCATAAACGTTATTACTAAATAGAGAGAAAAACAAGGGGAGGCAAGCATGGGGTTAATAATTGATATCGTCTTAAGTATTTTCATTATGACCGGTATAGGAACCGCTGTTTTTTATCTAATAAAGAACATACATGATAAAAAGAAATCAGTGCCGGTGTTTGGGTTATCTTATAGTGGCGAATATACGCAGAAGAACTTTTGGACGTATGAGATAGTGATTATTGTCATTATTACGCAAGGTTTTGGTTTTTTGAAATTATCATTACCTGTAAACGTAATGATGCTCTCTTTAATTCTCATTCTTATCCTTTTGTATTTTACCCAAATCTTACGCGGAGCGGTCGGTATGAATGGGATTGTGTCAGCAAAACATTTCTATGAATGGCAACAGGTTGATTCGGTTGAATGGATAACGGGTCTTCAGGCAGATAATCCTGGATATCCAAACTGGGGGCTTCCATATGGAAAACCATTATGTTGAATTTATGATTAAGAAAAAGATAGAAGATGAAGTAAGGTCATTTGTTGAAGAAAGGATGAAATTGGCTAAAGCGAACTAATGCCAAGGATTTGTTTTTTTTATGTTATTGGTATTCTGTTTTTTCCTTCGAATATGTTAATTGTAAAAGGAAAAAGGTGGTTTGAAGATGAAACCATGGATAAAGGCAGGACTTATAACAGCAGGTCTTATAGTTCTTATCAGCACATTTTTTATAGGTGATCAAGCAGATAAAACAGTGGTACAGACAAGGGGCTTGGATACGGATACACTCTACATCGTCAGTGTTTTGTTAGGTGCCTCCCTGATCGCGGTTGGATTAAGGATGAAGGGCGATAAAAGGAAAGATTCCACTCCTAAGAACAGTGCAAAATAAGCACTGTTTTTTCGTTTTTTGTAGGTCGTTCCAATCTTTTGTATAATACAAGTATTAACTATTACTTGTGTCAGAGGAGACAAAAATGAATTACGAAGACTTTAAAGAAATTATTCACGGCAGAAGAAGTGTCCGTAAGTTTACTGATGAAGGTGTTGCTGAGGAAGATCTGTATGAAATCATGGATTGTGCTCGTTATGCACCTAGTGACACAAACTCTCAGACGTGGGAATTTATTGTGATCCGTAATAGAAATAAAGTGAAGAAGATTGAAGAAATGACATGGGATGCCATTCATAAACTTGCTGCAAAAGCAGAAGAAAACGGAAAGACGAAGGAAGCAAAACTGCTGACACGTTCATTCGGTCCTTACGCTACAGCGTTCTCGGGAGCTCCTGTATTGATCATTTGTTTAGCAACTCCATATGAATCTAAATTCCGAGAAAAAATCTTTGATCCGATCGAGCTTGCAGAAGAGTCCGTATGGGAAGAAGAAGGCATTAAGAGCAGCTGTCTCGCTATCCAGAACCTAATGCTCGCAGCCCACGCGCGCGGTCTAGGATCTTGTCCGATGACAGGTCCCGTTCTTTTAGCACAAGAGGAGATCCGTGAATATTTAGATATCCCTGCTCAAAAGCAGATTAATATGGTCATCTCACTTGGCCATCCGCAAGATCAGCCAAAAAAGCTGGCTCGTAAACCCGTTGAAGAAATTGTAACGTACGTAGATTAATAAAAAACCGGCTACTTCTGTCAGTAAATGACATGGAGTGGCCGGTTTTTTAATACTCGCTTATTGAGATATATGCACGGTTATAAACCTCAGCTATCACTCTCCAACACTCAGTAAAATGTGGAAAAAAGGATTTTTTTCGACAGTCATCGAATTATATGTATGATAAAAGTATGATGAACAAGAAAGAGGAATATCTATGAAAGAAACACTTGATTTAATAGACTTTGCGCTGCATAAGAGCGGGATGGAACCTTTAAAAGATCCCACTCAGGTTCAATATTTAGGTGAAGGCGCTTGGCATCAGGCCTATCTTGTTCAACTGCAGACCGGGGAACCGGTAGTCGTAAGGTTTCCGATGCAGGTGGCATACGGGAAAAAGGTAGCGTTTGATGAGGCAGCAAGCCTAGCAGAATATGCAGGAACAAAAGCCTATTATCAATTAGCAAACGGTGTAAAACCGGGTATCTGTCCCGAGTTTTTTTACTATCATGTAGAGGTAGACAAGACATTTACAGTAGAATCATATGCTGGTAAAGCATTAAAACTTGAGAATTTAACGTTCATGGAAGCATTTCAGGCTGGTGCTGAAATTGGGGAATTCTTCCGAAAGATGAACACATCAAACCACGCTTTAAGAGGATTCGGTTATTTGAAATGGAACGGCACAGATATTGAAGGACAGTTCCAGTCTAGTGTTAAGGATTTCATGAAGAATGAAAATGAAGAATATGTAAGGAATTTTGAAGCGTTCATTCGACATTATAATCAGCCGATTCTCTCAACAGTCTTGTCCCATTTAGAAGACTGTGTTTTGAATAGAAAGCTCGATGAATCCCAAATTGTTCTTACCAATCAGGACACTTCTCCTGAAAATATATTGCTTCATACCGATGGAAGGGTAAGCTTGGTCGACCCGTTCCCGATTTTATACAGCGGTGATTCTTTAGCAGGCAACTTTGTAAACAATTATCAAACCCTGTTTCCCACATTTTTTAATGCATCACGCTATGCAAAGCATCAGTTTGATCAGTTTGAGGAAAAGCTGCAAACCATCGCTGATGGATTTATGGAAGGTTACTGTATGGGTGATGCCGATGTGAAGAGACGAGTGAAACAAGAGGCGTTCATAAAACTGACTAATTTAGCAGCCTACCAGTTCAAGCTCCTTCAAACTCAGGAGCTGACTAATGAGAAGAAAATTCGGTACGGAGAAAAAACAGCAATTGCGAACAGAATCCCTGTACTCGTTAAGAGAATGGAAGAGTTTCAGTGGGAAAAAAGTGGAACGAAGTTGGCATAACATGCATAGTCTGGGCATAATCTTAGGTTCAAACTGACTGTTGAACCCTGAGCATAATGTACGGACTTTTAAAAGTTTTCAAAAAACGGTTGACTTTTAAAAAGCGAATGCACTATAATCCTATTCAAGAACAAAACGAACATTAACACGTTAATGTGTTAAACATAATTTGATATCTCTTATCCAGAGAGGCGGAGGGACTAGGCCCGATGAAGCCCGGCAACCAACAAACCCCATTCGGTTTGGAAAGGTGCCAATTCCTACAGATCATTTTCGATCTGACAGATAAGAGGAGGCCGGAATCCTCTTCTTAGGAAGAGGATTTTTCTTTTTTCCTCTTCTAAACTTCACAAATACTTCCTTTCAATTTTCACTTTTAAAAGTTCATATCGGTTAAGGGAAAAAGTACTAACTATTATCCCTAGTTTTCCTATATGTTTTATTGAAATTAGACAAGAAAAGGAGAGATTTATATGACAAAATCACATGATGGATACGATATAGACACATTGCTTTTACACGGAGGGCAAGCACCTGATCCGACTACGGGTTCACGTGCGGTACCCGTCTATCAAACGACCTCTTATGTTTTTTCGGATACCGATCATGCACAAAGCTTATTCGCACTTGATGAACCAGGAAATATCTATAGCCGAATCGGAAATCCAACCGTTGATGTATTTGAAAAAAGAGTAGCACTTCTAGAAGACGGAGTGGCAGCAGTGGCAACTTCTTCAGGAATGTCGGCGATCGCTCTCGCTATCCTAAACATCGCACAAGCAGGAGACGAGATCGTAGCAGCAACAAACCTATATGGAGGGACTTACAATCTCTTTTCCATCACTCTCCCGAAATACGGAATCAACGTAAAGTTCGTTGATGCAGAGGATCCTGAAAACTTCAGAAAGGCGGTTACTCCAAACACGAAAGCGTTCTTTGCTGAAACTATCGGAAATCCAAGCCTGAACGTTCTTGATATTGAGGCAGTTGCAGATATTGCACACGAAAACGGAGTGCCGCTTTTGATCGATAATACATTCGCTACACCATATGTGACGAAGCCATTGAGCTGGGGAGCCGATATTGTTATCCATTCTGCGACGAAATGGATCGGCGGTCATGGTACAGCGATTGGCGGCGTGGTCGTTGATGGGGGTCGCTTCAATTGGAACTCAGAAAAATTCCCGGGTTTCACTGAGCCAGACCGCAGCTATAACGGATTAAGATATGCGACAGACTTTGGAACGCTCGCGTTCGCTACGAAACTTCGGGTTCAGCTTTTACGAGATTTCGGTGCATGCTTAAGTCCGCATAACGCGTTCTTGCTTTTACAAGGATTAGAAACGTTGCACCTGCGTGTTGAAAAACATGCAAAAAATGCGCAAGAGGTTGCAGAATATCTTGAAAAACATCCAGCGGTCGATTGGGTTTCCTACCCTGGCCTTAAATCCCATCGCAGTCATGAGCTTGCGAAAAAGTATTTAACGAACGGTTTTGGTTCGATCGTGAACTTTGGCATTAAAGGCGGACGTGATGCCGGTAAAAAAGTGATCGATAACATTTCCCTCTGGTCGCATGTTGCCAACGTCGGGGATGCAAAATCACTCATCATTCATCCTGCGTCAACCACTCATCAGCAGTTAAGTGATGAGGAATTAAAAGCTACTGGAGTAACGGAAGAATTGATTCGCTTATCCATCGGTCTCGAATCAGTAAAAGATTTAACAAATGATTTAGATCGGGCGATTCAAACGGCAACGGGAATTGAGACAGAAAATAAAGAGATTACGATCAATGATGAAGGAGTGATCCGCTGGGCACTGCAGTCGTCTCTGTACAGAGCAGTAGAGAACGGGCAGGAGATTCAGCGGCCAAAGACACTTGCAATCGTCGGGCTAAGTTCAAACCCAGCAAGACCAAGTCACAGACTTGCACGAAAGATGCAGCGTCTTGGATATAAAATCGTGCCGGTAAATCCAAGAGAAACGGAAGTACTTGATGAAAAAGCTTATCCTGATCTTAAGTCGATTCCGTTCCCAGTTGATGTGGTTCAAGTGTTTAGAAGCCCTGAAGCCGCGATCGAACTTGCGAAAGAAGCAGCCATTACCCAGCCAAAAGTATTTTGGCTGCAAGAAGGGGTTATCTCACCGGAAGCGGCGAAGATCGCAAAAGAAGCGGGAATTGACGTGGTTCATAATCGTTGTACCTATAAAGAGGCACAGCGTTTAAGAGGGACAATTGCTACGTATGCATGTGAAATTTAAATAAAGACATACAGAGATGCAACAGTGGAGGGAAATTCGAATGAAGAATTGGTGGAAAGGAACGCTGCTTGTGAGTTTAGCAGCTGCGCTACTATTAGGAGGCTGTTCGAGCTCAGCAAAAAAAGGAGAAAAACCAGAAAAGATTAGATTGGATTATGCGTTCTATTCGCCGACAAGTCTAGCATTGAAAAAATTCGGCTGGGCAGAAGAGAAGTTTAAAAAAGAAGGCATTGAGATCGAGTGGGTTCAGAGCCAAGGAAGCAACAAAGCACTGGAATTTCTGAATTCAGACAGTGTAGACTTTGGTTCCACAGCGGGAGCAGCAGCTCTAATCGCAAAAGATAAAGGTGCACCGATCGAATCGGTCTATATCTATTCACAACCTGAATGGACGGCACTTCTTACGAAAGAAGGCAACACCGTAAAGGATGTCAAAGACTTGAAAGGAAAAAAGGTAGCAGCAACATTTGGGACCGATCCTCACATCTTTTTATTACGTTCACTGAGTGAGGCTGGGCTTTCAGCAAAAGATGTTCAGATCGTAAACCTTCAGCATGCTGATGGAGCGAACGCACTGGTCGACGGTCAAGTTGATGCATGGGCAGGGCTTGATCCGCACATGGCAAAAACTGAGTTAGAATCTGGCGGGAAATATATTTACCGCAATAAAGATTTCAATACGTACGGAACGCTGAATGTTCGTTCGGATTTTGCTAAGAACCATCCGAAACAAGTGGAGCAAGTGATCGAGCTATACGAAAAAGCAAGAAAGTGGACGATCGAGAACCCAGAGGAAGCAGCAAAACTTTTATCTGAAGAGGCAGGGATTAAAGAAGATGTCGCTAAAAAACAACTCGAACGAAATAACTTCGCGGAACCTGTTCCAGGATCACAGCACGAAAAAGCTATATCGGCTGCAGGCGAAGTACTTCAAACAGAAGAGATTGTCAAACAGGATACAGACATTCAGAAACTCGTAAAAGAGCTGATCAACCCTAAGTATGCAGAAAAAGTAATTAATAAATAACTCAGAAGGAAGGAGGACGTGCCAGTGATTTCAGAAACGCAAAAGTGGAAAGCAGGTGAGAGAACAACCGTTACTAAGCTTTCAACTAAAAAACCTTTATTCAGAAGAGGACGTGGTTTTGTTCTTGGATCCATTCTGCCGATCGTCCTGCTCATCGCTTGGGAACTGGCGGCGAAAGCTGGATTGCTGGCGCCTCACCTGCTTCCGGCACCAAGCGTTATTTTAGAAAAAGTAATCAGTATGTACAGAGACGGCTCTTTGTTCGGCCATGTTTCAATCACATTAACACGCGTTTTCTTAGGATTTGCGATTGGTACAGGAGCTGCGGTTGTGATTGGAGCTGTCGTCGGCTATGCCAAAACAGCGGAACAACTGCTTGACCCATTATTTCAAGCCGTTCGTTCCATTCCTTCACTGGCATGGGTACCGCTCTTTATTCTATGGATGGGAATCGGTGAACCTTCTAAAATATCGTTAATCGCAGTCGGTGTATTCTTCCCCGTGTATTTGAATATCGTAGCAGGCATCCAAGGGGTTGACCGAAAGCTGATAGAGGTAGGCAAAATCTATCAACTTTCTCCCTTTCAACTGACGAAGCGCATCATTTTACCAGCTGCACTGCCATCTTTTATTACTGGAATGAGAAGCGGACTCGGGCTTGGCTGGATGTTTGTTGTCGCAGCAGAACTGATGGGAGCAAGTGAAGGGTTAGGCTATCTGCTGGTCGTCGGTCAGAACACGTATTCACCGGACACGGTCATTGCCAGTATCCTGCTTTTTGCTTTATTAGGAAAAGTGACAGACGCAATTTTAAAATATATCGAATATCGCTCTCTAAAATGGCAGGACAGCTTAAGCAATCAAGCGTAGAAGGAGGGAAAACAGATGCTTCAGATCAATCGTTTAAAACGGACGTTCAATAATAATCAGGCCGGATTCCAGAACATAAACTTCACTGTAGATAAGGGTGAGATCATTGGAATCTTAGGAACGAGCGGATGCGGAAAAAGTACACTGCTCCGGGTACTGTCAGGACTCGATCCGAACTACGAAGGTAAGATTTCTTCACAAGAAGGAAAAGACACGATCGGGATGATGTTTCAAGAACCACGGCTTTTGCCATGGCTGACTGTGAAAGATAACATTTCGTTTGGTCTTGAAAAAGAAGAACGAAAATCGAACAAATACCAAACATATTTAGACTTGGTAGGACTGACAGGCTTTGATCATCATTATCCGAAAGATCTTTCTGGTGGGATGGCACAACGGACAGCAATCGCGAGAGCACTGATCACAGATCCAGAGGTGCTCCTCTTGGATGAACCGTTCAGTGCGTTAGACGCCTTTACAAAGATGCAGCTGCAGGACCTCCTTCTATCCATTTGGCAAAAGAAACAAACGACCATGCTCCTAGTTACACACGATATTGATGAAGCACTCTACCTGTGTGACAGAATCTTCATCCTAAAAGGTCAGCCTGGAGAAGTTTTTGCTGAAGTAACTGTCGAGAAGCCAAAGCCTAGAACGCGTGGAGATGCTTATCTCTCAAAACAGAAAGCACATATTTTAAATCTATTAAACGTTGAAAAGAAAGCAGCAGGTGACGAGCGATGACAAGACTAGCAGCCATTGAACCTGTAGACGGGACCTATAATGTTGTAACGGACAGAAGTGATGCACCGTTTTCTTGGGACTCTATTAAAGAAAGGTTCAACAGAAGAGAAGACGGCAAGACGAACATGGCTTATGAATGTGTAGACCGCCATGTGGAAGAAGGGCGCGGAGAAAAGGTAGCTCTTCATTACTTAGATGATTCACAGGAATTTAAAATCACCTACCAAGAACTAAAAGATTCAACAGATCAATGGGCGGCCGTGCTTTCTAAACATGGTGTGAAAAAAGGAGACTTTGTATTTGTCTTCTTGCCCAAACACCCTGATTGTCATATCGCGATGCTTGCAGCTATTAAACTAGGAGCAGTTGTCGGCCCGCTGTTTGAAGCATTTATGTCTGATGCTGTAAGAGATCGCATTGCAGACTGCGAAGGAACGTTTTTAATTACCGATCAAGAACTCTATCAGCGCGTACCGAGAAAAGAGTTACCTAGTCTTCATACAGTCTTTTTAACAGATGGAGCCGGGGAAAACGGAGAGATATCACTAAAAGACGAACTTGAATCTATTGGTAATGCTAGTACCATTTTGGAATGGGTGGATCCAGAACACGGATTGAACATCCACTATACATCCGGTTCAACAGGAAAGCCGAAAGGAATCATTCACGCACACCGCGCGATGACTCAGCAATATTTAACTGGACGCTGGGTACTGGATATTCAAGAAGAAGATGTGTATTGGTGCACGGCGCATCCCGGCTGGGTGACCGGAACCGTGTACGGTGTATTCGCACCGCTGTTAAACGGAGCAACGATCGTGTTACACGGCGGCCGTTTTAAAGCAGAGCAATGGTATGAAACGCTGCAAAATGCGGGAGTAACGGTTTGGTATAGTGCTCCAACTGCTTTTAGAATGCTTATGGCAAAAGGGAATAAGTTGCCTGAACAATATGATCTATCAAAACTGCGTCATATTCTAAGCGTAGGTGAACCGTTAAATCCAGAGGTGATCTATTGGGGCAAAAATATTCTTGGAAAAAGAATTCATGATACGTGGTGGATGACGGAAACAGGTGCACAGCTGATCGTGAACCTGCCGAATGAAAGAATCAAGCCAGGGTCCATGGGTAAAGCTTTTCCTGGTATTACAGCAACAGTATTAGATGAAGAAGGAAAAGAACTTCCTCCATTCTCCGTAGGACACTTAGCGATCAAGGCACCATGGCCAGCTATCATGAGGGAAGTGTGGCAGAACAAAGAGAAGTATACCTCTTATTTTGGATGGGATGATTGGTACGTTTCAGGAGATCTTGCTTATCGTGATGAGGATGGCTATATCTTTTTCCAAGGGCGTTCGGATGACATGATCAATTCATCGGGAGAACGGATCGGACCGTTTGAAGTTGAAAGCAAACTCATTGAGCATGAAGCAGTTGCGGAAGCAGGAGTCATCGGAAAACCTGATCCGATTCGGGGAGAAATCGTTAAAGCATTCATTGTGCTGAAAGACGGTTATTCACAGAGCCGTGATCTGTTAGAAGAGATCCGTGTCTATGTGAGAGGGGAGCTTGCGGCACATGCAGCACCTCGTGAGATCGAAGTGGTAGAGGAACTTCCGAAAACAAAGATAAGCGGAAAAATTTTACGAAGAGAGCTGAAGGCCCGTGAGCTTCAAAAACTTGCTTGAAACCAACCGAAAAGTCGGCAAGGTTAAAATCGGTGAATTTGCCTTAGAGTCAGGTCAAGTCATGACCGATGCTTATTTGGCTTATGAGATCGTCGGAAACACAAAGGGACCGGTGCTCCTCTTATGCCATGCGCTTACTGGAAATCAGTATGCATATGGTTCTGAAGAAGAGCCAGGCTGGTGGAGAGGATTGATCGGACCCGAGGGATACATGGATACAAACCTTTTTCAGGTAATTACGTTTAATGTTCTTGGTGGATGCAGCGGTTCAACAGGACCTTCTGAAATTGATCCTGAAACCGGTAAACCTTATCACAAGACGTTTCCTTTTATTACAGTGAGAGACATGGTTCGAGCTCAGCGCCAAGCGTTAGATGTGTTGGGCGTTCCGAGGCTCTTTGCTGTTTTAGGCGGTTCTCTAGGCGGCATGCAGGCGATGGAATGGTCTGTTCAATATCCATATTTTATGGAGAAAGTATTCATTTTTGCAGCTACGCCATTCTTAAATGACTATGGTATAGGTTTCAACAGGATGGCCATCCACGCGATTGTAAATGATCCAGTCTATAGAAGCGGCCGACGGGCTGAAGGTGAAAGATTAGTAGGTCTTGAGATTGCAAGGATGGCAGGGCTACTGACATACCGTCAGCCGAAGCTCTTTAATGACCGGTTTCAAAGGGAAATTCGTGAAACAGATGTAGAAGGAAAACCCTATTTCCAGGTGGATTCTTATTTAAATTACCAAGGTGAAAAATTGACAAAACGATTTGATGTAGATAGTTATTTAACCCTTCTGTATGCGATGAATGCTTACGATATTGGGGATAAGCTAGGCGGCTGGAAACGAGCAGCCTCACAGATCCAGGCAGAGGTCCATGCTTTTGGTTATGAAGGCGACCTGCTTTATCCACCTGAAGTAATTGAAGCATTTGTGAAACACACTCGTTATGGAACATTTTACGGGATTGAAACAGACTTTGGTCATGATGGTTTCTTAGTAGAGTTCGATAAGTGGGGACCATATGTGAAAAATGCATTGAATCAAGAAAGGAGGCTGCAATATGGCACCTATTAAAGCGGCTTTGCTCGGATTTGGAACAGTCGGGCAAGGTGTTTACGAAGCGTTAAAGACTCATAGGGAACAGCTGAAATCTGCACTAGGTGAAGAAGTGGTGATTGAAGCTATTTTAGTAAAAGATGGTGCAAAAAAGCGGGATGTGGATGAACATATCCTTGTCACGACGGACTTTGATGAAATTTTAAATATTCCAGATCTGCAGATCGTTTTCGAAGCCATCGTAGGAGAAGAACCAGGATACACATATTTAAGCAAGGCCATTGAAAAAGGGTGCCACGTGATTACAGCCAACAAAGTGATGTTTGCTAGACACGGCAAGACCTTGTTGAATAAGGCAGAAGAAGCAGGTGTTTCAGTTGGTTTTGAAGCCACGACTGCTGGTGGAACACCGATTATCCGGAGTATTTCACAGCTCTTGCAAGTAAACGATATTCTATCGGTCGAAGCTATTTTGAACGGTACGTCTAATTACATCTTGACGAACATGCGTGAAAAAGGATTAGCGTTTGAAGAGGTGTTAAAAAAGGCACAGGAGCTCGGTTATGCAGAAGCCGATCCTGTTAACGACGTAGAAGGATTTGATGCTTTTTATAAGCTTATGATTCTTAGTGAATTATCTTTTGGAAATGCTCCCGACTGGGAGGATGTTGAGCGAAAAGGAATCACTGAAGTGTCTTCTGAACAGATTGAAGTGTTCAGCCGCTGGGGCTATAAAGTGAAGCATCTTGCGCGTATCAGAGGGGACCGCGGATCATTTTCGGCTTCCGTAAAACCCGTCCTCGTTGATGCAGAACATCCGCTATACGGAGTGGAAGATGTTCAAAACGCGATCATGGTCGAAACGAGCCTCGCAGGAAAAGTGACGGTCCAAGGTGCAGGCGCAGGCAAACTTCCAACAGCAAGTGCGATGGTTGAAGATTTGACCTATGTGCTTCAAGGTCATTCGGGAAGAGGCTTTGTGAAGAAGCAGCCGAATTTGAGCGCTGACTCTTTGAACGGTGAATCAGTAGCTGGACCGTTGGTAGGTGAATATGCTGTAATTGGTTCTTCCGTAGGTTTTAATGGATCAGATGATATTCAGCTTCTCAAACAAGATGTAAGAGAAGACTTGGTGTATTTATTGATCCGATGTGAGGAAAAAACAGCGGAATCATTATCAGCGAACTCAAACCTTGTTGTATATGAAGTGGCAGGAAAGCTGAAACCAGCCGAAGTGAAGATTGAAGAAAAAGATCTTGTGCTTCAGCGGGTGATGAATCTTTAAGAATATAGCTTAACTTCATCAAGTGGATATAGAAAACACTGCAGATTGGCTCCTGCAGTGTTTTTTGGTTGATTGATTGTAGGTGATTTTAATGAGTGTGCATAAAAGAGTCGTGAACGAGCATAAAACTCCGTGAAATCCATAAACTTGCCGCGAAAGTGCATAGAACTTTCGTAACCGTGCATAGAAACTCTCTAACCGTGCATAGAACCCCAATTATTGTGCATAGAAACTCTCTAACCGTGCATAGAACCCCAATTACCGTGCATAGAAACTCTCTAACCGTGCATAGAGCTCCCATAACCACTCATAGAAACTCCATAACTAGGCCTAAAAGATTTAATACAACCAGAAACTGCTCAATCAAACAGCTTTATTACTTAATCAACCCATTAAAAACAAAAAAACTGGCTCTAACGTGAACAGAAGAGCCAGTTTTTTTATCTATTCCTCTTTATTTCTTATAATCCTCATTCACTACCGTAAATTCATCAACGAATTCACCGTCTGATGTCGTGGTTGTGAAGGTTATTTTATCTTTGTTTACTTGAGCACGCATAAAGACGGCGATGTTGTCTGTGTTAACGAACTCGAACTTATCATCAACTATTGCATCATAATGTTTGTTTCCAGTTGTTCCTGCAACGACATATACGGTTCCATTTGAATTTTCTTGGCCATTTTTTAATTTCTTTGTTCGGCCATAGGAATGATCATGTCCGGAAAAGACGATATCAATTCCTAATTCATCTGCTATCGGTGGTATTTTTTCTTTGATCTTTTCGTTACCGCCAAATGGATTGGTGTAATAAGGGGGCTGATGAGTAACAAGGATCTTCCAGGGTTTATCTGAGCGTTTCATATCTTTTTTCAGCCATTGAAGCTGCTGATCGAGTATTGTTTCATTCGTTGAATAGCCTAGAACACTGATGTGCATATTGTTGTAGTCAACAGAATACGTTCCGCCTTTATCGATCTCGGGTCCGTTCTTCGGGAAGTTTAGTATCGCTTTAGCCAGCGAGCCATCTGCGTCTCCCATATATTCATGGTTGCCGAGAGCTGCTACTAAGTCGGTTGAACGAATATTTTCGTATTTGCTGAACACCCCTAGTGTTTGATCCCATTGATTGAACTTGGAAGATTCATCAATGATATCACCAACATGGATCATGAATGCTGAATCTTTTTGATCCAACTCACCAAGTATTTTTTCTAAATGGCTTAGATCAGAAGGGGACTGTGTATCCCCTAATACGGCAAAGTCAAAGGACTGCTTTCTTTTTAAAGTTGTGAATTCCTTCAGATCAGACCAGTGCTCTCCATCACCGACGCGGTAAACATACGTCGTGTTTTGCTGCAGCTTTTTAAGTGTGACACCGTTCACTCTTACGATCCCATTCTTCTTAATATCCAGTTCACCACTGAATACTTCATCGCTTGAAGTGCCTTTCTGCTTTTTTAATATAGAAGCCCCTTTTCTTTCATAGTCAGCTTTCTTTGCATATTGGATGAATGCTGATTTACCATTTGCAAGCGGGCTCGACATCCACGTGAAACCTTTTGTTTGATACGGATTGCCAGTAGTGGAAGAAAGGATATTCTTAAAGTCCGATCCACTGACAAGGGCAGTGTAGGTCTGGGTTTCGACGTTAAACGAATACTTTCCGTCCTTCACTGCATACAAAGTGAGTTTCTTAACATCCTCGGAAATAGAGTCCACTTGAAGTTTCCCGTTCGAATTCGTGGTTCCAAGAGAAAAGGGATCTTTGTCTCCATCAATAACAGCGAATATTTCGGCATTCTCTACAGGATCTCCGTTGTTATCCTTTACTGAGAGGAGTGTCGGCTTTCCAATTAATATCGGTTTATGATTCAACCCCAACGCTGCCTTAACAGGGATACTTACAGGTTCCATTGAAAAAGTTGGGATAAAATCTTCTTCCTTAGGCTCTTTGTAAGTGATATCACCCTTTATGAGTTCGTAAGCGAAGTGACTGCCTTCTTTCGTTGAGGCAGGAACTCCAACTTTGATCGTGGCAGCATCAACACTTTCAGCTGTTTCACCTGAATTTACGAGTTCTAAAGTAAGGATTCCTGTTTTCTCGTTGTAACTTGAAGTACTGGAATGGAAGTGATCTGAGAAAAGAACTTCTTTTACAGGATAGTTCTTATCGATCTTCATTTGAATAGAAGAACTGGAGATTTCATCGTTTTGGATCGTATTCACCAAAAGATTTAGATCAGCTCCCAGATAGGGCTCTTCCTGTCCGTGATGAATGTTAACCTTTGCGGATTCAGTATTCACGGTGAAATAGCTCGTATGAATCGCTTGGTTGCCAAACTTATCAGGTACGATCACCGTTACTTTATGTGTTCCATCCGCCCATTTGAAGCCGCTCAATGAAACAGAACCATCCATGTCATAAGAAAAATGTCCTTCTGCGTTTGCATAGTCTATGTCATCCACAAAAAAGCGGATTTTATCCCAGTCAATACCAGTCTTAAACGGATCTTCTTCATATTCATTTACGTTTGCTGAAATCGTAATTTCATTAGATGTAAAGTCTTCTCCATCCGTATTAACCGAATGGATGACAGGAGGGTAGAGGTCGTCTACTTTTTCTCCGTAAACGGCCCGAATGTTATCGAATAAGATAGAACCCTTCGTCATCGGACCGGTTATTCCTGATTTAGTGGACATCATCCTGATTGCCTGTGTACCTGAGAGTTTAAATGGCCCGGTAAATGAAGATGGAATTTCTGCCTCGATATATTTCCACCCCATCCAGTCAATACCTGGGTTTTCTTCGGTCAGATTAATCGTCTGATTCTTACCATTGCCATCCACGATGTACATTCTGAGCCAGTATCCTTGTGCTTCAGGTGTTCCATATACCCACATACCAATACTCGAAGGATTGCCTTCAATCGGGGTATGGGAGCCAGGTCCGGCATAAACACCTAGTGTTGTACCACTTTGAGCATTTGTAAAATCAAAATCTAGTCTTAAACTATGTTCATCAAACCGAACAGGATCAGGATATTCTGATAACGTGAGCGTTCCTTTTTCACCGCGGTTGGCTGTTGACGTTTTCCAGTTTTCTAAACCTTCTTCAAAATCGTGGAGAACGATTGGCAGTTGTCCAACGGTTACATATATATTTGCTTCAAGAGATGTGCCTTTTGCGGTAATCGTTCCTTTGCTATTTTGATCGCCGGCATGGAATACTCCATTTTCATCAATCGTTCCCATCCCATCAGGTATGTCGAATTCAATATCTTGTAAATTCCATTTCACGTTCCTTTTTTGAAAACGAGTGATGAGCTCTAATGGGGTTTCACTGTTTCTAGCTACAGTGAGTTCATTTGAACCAAAAAACATTTCATCCGGGCTCTCAATTTCTATAATGCCATTGCCGACCTCTTGACCATTATGTTTTAAAAGAATATGAAATTGACCAGTCTTTCCATTTGAAATGAACTGCCCATTTTCAATTGTTCCAAAAGAGGAATCAGATAACTCCCATATCAAACCATTGTCAGGGAGTGGAGCGGGGGCAAAGGATTTGTCCATGCCTTTCGCGTGAAGTTCGATGGTTGATCCCGGGGTAAACGATTTATCGTAAGGTTCGATGTATGCTGAATGGAATACATGATCAGAAGGCTCTTTGTTGACCACAAGCCAGGAGTTTGCCACACTTCGTTCCGTTCGGTCAGAGGGCTGATTATCTACTTCAAGATTGTCAGTGCCTAATTGGCGAGTTGCAAAGGTTGATGATCCTCCGCCATCAAGGTTAAGTGCTGTAACTGCACCAAGATCAATCATGAGTTGAGCTAAGTCTTCCATAGAAATACCGGCTGAATAAGGTTCCTGTCTGCCATCAATAACAGTGAAGAAAACATCGCCATCTGCTTTAATGCCGACAGCGGTACGAGGTTCTTTATCTTGTCCCGTTTTGGGAGTTTGATAGATCGAGCCGTCTTTAACGAGGATCGCATTGCCGCCTAGCGCTTCTTTAATCTCACTTTTTACAGCCTCATAATCCGTAGAGTTTCCGATAATCGCTGTTCCGTCTTTTTTTATACCGAAAAAATTCCAGATTCGATTGGTGTAATCTTTAATGAGTCGGCCGTCCTTATAGACGATGCCGTGCGGTTCACCTGTTGCCATGTTATAGAAATCTGCATTTACCGCTGCAACCACTCTATGATTTTCTCTATCTTCAGCTTTCGCTTGTGCGCGAACAGGCTGGAGGCCGAACCCGTCACTATCATCAGGTGTGCCAGCTTCAATAGCAACATTCTGATTATGTACATCTACATCTACGACAAAACTCTCAATCTTTTTACCTTCTTTCCCTTCAAAACTATAATGCTTTTCTTTTATGCCTGGGGCGAGATCTGCACGGTACTGATTGATAGGTGTTTGAACAATTTCAGAGGTTAGATCGAACTCTCCTAAAGCTGATGTTGTATGGGGTGAAATTGCTACTGTACTACTGATAACTGAAAAGGCAAGGACAACGGGGAGCCACTTCTTTTTCCAGTGATTTTTCATTTTTTCCTCCTGTGGAATTTTTTTTTGGACAAGCTTGTGTCTTAGATAAGGATGGAAAATTATTAATTAGATGTTATTAATTTGAAAATATGTTATATAGTTATAGTAAAAAACTAATTTAGTAGAAACAATAGGGCAAAAGTTGTTCCGTGTTAGTAGGTTAGGAGTCATGCGTATAAAATATTTAGTAAAGTAAAAGTTTAAAAGGCCTGCTCATAGGATGCAGGCCTTTTTCTCTCTAGTTCTCTCTCTATTTCTATTTTCTCTCTCATTCTATTTCTCTCTATGATTCTCTCTCTGTAGTCATCTGAGGGGTTGTTCTAAGCAAAAGGTTTTCACGCAATCGATTTTAGAATTTATCAGCGCATAACTTCAAGCTTTTGAAAGAATGGTGGTGATTAACACCAGCCTCCGTAACCTCCGCCGTAACCACCGCACCAGCAACACCCAACGATGATTAACAAGATAAATAGCACTACGATCAAAGCAAAGCTGTTTCCGTGTGACTTAAATCCCATATAACCCACCTCCTTCTTTACAATGACAGATTATTAACCGTACAAGTTAAAGGTTTGGGCGGAATTAGCCCATTTTTTCGGGACAAGAGCGGAATAAAGACCATGCTTGAAAAAAAATAACGACTATTTACCAAACTTTGGATTAAGGTATAATGACAGCAATGAGATTAGCAGCTTTCTCCAGGGGGTATTTTATGTTAGATATCATGCTTTAGCTGTACTTTGTTTTTCTGATTTTGAGCGAATGGTTAGGTCTCATTGAAGGATGGTTAAACATACCTAGTTGAAAACGACCCTAACTGGAGCACTGATCTTTATAGTGTTCTATATCTAAGGGCCTCATTACTTATACTGAAGGAGATTTAAGTGGTACAGAGGCATATTTGATTATCGATGTTTTAGGCATCTTCGGGGTAAACCGTCTTGTACTTTTAATAAAATCCTTTTTTAGGAGCTGATATCGTGTACGGAATTTTGGGGTTTCTCGATCAGGAAACCGAAAAAAGAATTGAGAAGTTAAGAGATGGAATGAAAAAAGCGGGGATTACAGATTACGCTATGAGACCACATGTCACGATAGCCACTCATCATGAGTTGGAAGTCGAGTTGTTTAAAAAAGAAATGGAAGAGTACTTTTCAAACCAGTCCGCGATAGAACTATTTTTTCCGTCAATCGGTATGTTCTTAAACAGCGGTACATTGTATGCTGCGCCCACGAAGGATCCTGTTTTAACAGACTTTCACTCTAGATATCATGAAAGGTTTAAGGGAGTAATCGATTCAGAATCTTTATATGCACCAAAACTGTGGGTCCCACATTGTACAATAGCGAGTCATCTGACTCATGAGAAACTGGTAGAAGCTTTTGATTACTCGGCGAAATTTTTGGAGCCTTTCTCTGCCAGAATAGAAAGTGTGGAGTTGCTCGAACTTGAGTTTGAGGAAGAAGTCTGTACGGATGCGAAAGATATTTTTAAAGTGGAGTTAAAGGGAAATAGATGATTCAGTCATCCTTTAAAATCGCGTTACTACTTTGTTTGTTTAGTTTATTTTGTGTGTTGTTCCTTGGAGATCCTACATACCTTGCATATGGTGATCTTTTTGGATTACCCATTGTGATAATAATTTTTGTTTTTTCTACCCTTTCGTTTATGTCAGGGTTAATTTCAATCGGTAGGATTAATGGGTTTTGGTCTTTGATCGGAACAGTAGTTGTAATTTTCCTATCTTTTGGTATAGGTGTATTTTCCGGATATATTTGGCTGTTAGGGAATACTTTTTATGAGATTAAATAGCTGAAGTTTTAGGAGATCTATTGTATGGTAATACATATAACTAGCCAAAAGAAAGGAAATCGAAAGAGATGTTGAACGAATTTAAGGCGTTTATTATGCGCGGAAACGTGATTGATCTTGCCATTGGTGTAATCATCGGGGCAGCATTCGGAAAGATTGTCACTTCTTTAGTGGAAGATGTGATCATGCCTCCAATCGGTCTATTGCTAGGAAAAGTAGACTTTAGCAACCTATACATAAACCTAGGAAAAGGGGAGTACTCCTCTTTGGCTGAAGCGCAAAAAGCGGGAGCAGCAACACTAAACTATGGTCTTTTTATTAATACACTCATCAACTTTTTAATCATTGCCGCTGTTATTTTCATGGTCGTCAAGCAGATCAATCGTTTAAAAAGGGCAGAAGAAGTTACAGAACCTGATACGAAGGAATGTCCCTATTGCCTATCTACCATTCCGTTAAAAGCTGTAAAATGCCAAAACTGTACGGCAGATTTAAATGATGCAGATACTGTTAGACAGCCTTCTACGGAATAAGAGGTTACGTAACAGTTTATAACATTAAAAAAGGCTGATAAATGGCAAAAAGAATGACGTGTGAATGGGCACACGTCATTTTCCTTTTTTATTAAGGTTTTTAGCCTCTTTTATTTTTTTTAAAAATAGCAATTGACATCATTTTTTATATTAGACCGTTACAGCCATGTTATCACCAACAATAGTTAGCGTTTGTTTAATGGTAACCGCAATTGGGGCAATGTTTAATACGGCAGGCAAAATCAATCCGATCGCCTCCAGAATTTGAAGAATGCCTAAAAATTTATGAATCCGATACTAGCGTCCTCAACCCACCTCGCGCCAGGTTGTTTAGCCAGCTTTTCCTTCGGTATGCACACCTTAGCCAGGCCACCCATTAGGGCGACTGCTGCGAGCAGTCTGGCAGCGATCCATAAACCTACATTCATTTTACTTCAGCTCCTTTATGTTTTACACATATAACAATTCAAGGTTCTGATTTGTGACATGCAACGGAAAAGGTATGTTAGGGCTTTTAAACCAGAATATTAGGTTTAGACATGCAATCTGGAACTATTTTTTTCAAATAAAAGTAAGTTTTTATAACATGGGCTGTATGTGGATACAAAATACTGGAAGACGTAGAGTTCATTTGAAAGGCTATGTGTTACTATTAAACTGCAAAAGTATTGATAGAAATCGGTAGGTGAAGTTATGCCTCAATCTGTAAAAATTCCCGTTCGGGCTCTAGTTGAATATGTCTATCGTTCAGGAAGCATCGTGTCAGGATTTAAAACAACATCCTCCTTAATAAAAGGAACGAAAGCTCATAAAACGATACAAAAAACGTACGGTGAAAGTGATTCTGCAGAAGTCTTCTTCCAGATGACCTATGCGTATGAAGAAATCGATTATACGGTAGAGGGCCGGTGTGATGGTCTTTTATTTGATGAAGACCTTGTGACGATTGATGAGATTAAATCCACAGCAAAACCGTTAGATGATATTAAGGAAGATTCTTATCCCGTCCACTGGGCTCAGGCCAAATGCTATGCCTATATGTATCTCAAGAAAGAGGGAGAAGAGAAGATAAAGGTTCAACTTACATACGTACACGTTGAGTCTGGTGAACAAAAAAGGTTTCAGGAAACCTGTACCTTTGATGAGCTAGAAGCGTTTATGCTCCATCTTATAAAAAGTTATGCTCCTTATGCGAAACTTCGATATAAGAATCTGCAGCGAAGGAAAGAGAGTATTCGTGAACTTTCATTTCCTTTTGATCATTATCGAAACGGACAACGGAATTTTGCAGGTGCGGTGTATAAGACGATCGCAGATAAAAAAACATTGTTTGCCAACGCGCCAACGGGAACCGGTAAGACGATTTCCACCCTTTTTCCGGCTGTAAAAGCAATGGGGGAGGAGAAGGCAGATAAGATTTTTTATCTTACAGCAAAGACGCTGAACCGGAAGAATGCAGAAGAAGCCTTTCAACTCATGAGTGAAAAAGGTTTGTTCTTTCAAAGTGTTACGATAACCGCAAAAGATAAGGTTTGTTTTAAAGAGGAGACCCGTTGTGATCCTGATTATTGTGAATTTGCCGAAGGGTATTTTGACCGGATTAATGATGCGGTACTAGATATTTTAAAAAATGAAACGGTAATGAATCGTGAAGTTATCTCTCACTATGCAAAAAAACATAGAGTCTGTCCGTTTGAGTTTTCGATTGACCTCGCTTATGCGGTAGATAGTGTGATTTGTGATTACAACTACGTGTTTGATCCGAGAGTTTCGTTTAAACGGTTGTTTGAAGAACAAAAGAAGCAAACGGTGCTGCTCATGGATGAAGCTCATAATCTGGTAGATCGGGCACGCAGTATGTATTCTGCAGAATTGCAGAAATCAATGTTTCTTCAGCTTTCACGTGCTTACAAAGGAAAGAACGAGAAGCTGCGGGGGGCGATTAAGGCCATAAATGATGAGATGCTTAAACTGAAAAAAGAACATGGAGAGAAGCAAGTCGCAGTAAAAGAGCTGCCTCTCGATTTGATCAGTAGTTTGGATGATTTTCTGGTACAGGCAGAAAAACTTCTGGCAGGCGGTGAGAGTGATGAACAACTGCTGGAAGCTTATTTTTCAGCACTTCAGATGGTAAAGATATCGGATTTTTATGATGAGAGATTTGTTACCTTTATCGATGTATTCAAGAGTGAAGTGGTGGTTCGTTTGTTCTGTATGGATCCATCACAGCTGCTTTTTCAAACAGGAAAAAAATACGGTTCGCGCATTTTCTTTTCTGCGACGCTTTCTCCACTATCCTACTTTATGGAGATGCTTGGAGGCGGGGAAGAAGATTATGTCATTCGCATGCCATCACCTTATGAGAAGGAACAGCTGGATGTCTTTATTCAGCCTCTGTCTACCCGTTTCAAAGATAGAGACAAGACGATCGAACCGATTACGGAAATGCTTATCGATCTTGTCGATAAGAGGCCGGGGAACTATCTCGTTTTTTTTCCTTCTTATCGTTACATGACAGACGTGGTCGATCGGCTTTTAGAAGAGGAACTAGCTTTTCATCCTCTTATTCAGCATCCGTCTATGTCAGAGGAAGAGCGCGAGGAATTCCTGGCTAACTTTGATCAAGCAGGGGACCGATCACTGGTAGGTTTTGCTGTCATGGGCGGTATTTTTTCAGAAGGAATCGACTTAAAAGGAGATCGTTTAACAGGAGCTGTGATCATTGGAGTTGGTCTGCCGCAAGTCGGACTCGAGCGTGATACGATGAAGGATTATTTTCAGAGCACAGGAAAGAATGGCTATGATTTTGCTTATGTGTATCCCGGCATGAACAAAGTGCTGCAAGCTGGGGGCAGGGTGATTAGGTCCGAAGAGGATCAGGGAACACTCGTCCTCGTCGATGACCGGTTTTTAAGCCGCAAGTATGTAGAGATGCTGCCGGAAGAATGGCGTAATTTTGTTGTACTGAAGAGGTAGGAACTGATATGCAGTACAGGAGAAAATGAAGAGAGCTGCCTCAATCGTGTAAAATCTTTGAGTTCACCCCCATTTTTAGCCGTTTTCCCTTTTTTAGGAAGAACTAAATCCACAAGTTTGTGCGAAACAACACCCTTTCTGCGCGAAGATCAAGTTTTTGCGGGTAGCTCGAGATTCTGCGCGGTACTCAAAGGTTTTGCGCGAAAATGGGGTCATCTTGCGAGAACGTATAACAGAAAACGTACCGTATTTAAATCTATTGAAATAAATAAAAAAAGGCCCCTTCAAAGGAGCTTTTTTTTATTCATCGATAATATTTTTTTTACGCAGCAATAAAGATTGAAAGTCCATGGTTCCGCCGGCTTCTGGAACGACATGAAAGTTCAGTACTTCAAAAAATGAGGATACCACTTCTTGGATATCTTCGTTTGTATAAAAAGAAAAGAATCGTTTAGGTATATAGGTATCGTCTTCCCAAACGCCTTCTGAATCTTTCCCGCCGTATACGCCCATGTAAAACAATCCATCCTCTTTTAGGACCGTATGAATATTTTGCAGAACTGCAGGCAGACTCACTTTTGGAACGTGAAGCAGGGTGTTCATCGCCCATACAGCATCAAAGGATTCAGCATGACAATCGAGTGTATAATAATCCATCACTTCTGCTTTTAATCCTTTCATACGGCATGTTTCAATCATGCTAGGAGAAAGATCGATACACGTTACATCAAAACCGTGATCAAGCAAATACTTTCCGTGCTGCCCAGAGCCGGATCCGATATCGAGAACAGTATGAAATTCTTCATTGTTTAAGGCATCTATGTAAGATTTCAGTTCAACCATCTTCCATTCTTCGATATAGCCTTTGTCTCTGGAATCCGCTTTTTCGTTATAGCTTGCTTTCAGACTTTCTTTTAATAAAAGATCCATGAAGTTCGCTCCTTAAAAAAGATGTGTTCGAAAAGCAAAATAATAAATTCATTATAGCGAAAGATGTCCAACTGGTAAATTTTAAAATGAAAGAAAATTCTGCAAAGGAAAGCCCTTACAATTGCCCTTTCCCTTGATATAAGTGGAATGTAGTAAGAAAGTAGTGTTTATAATTGCCCCTTGAAAGCGTGTCGAACAGTCTGTAGAATGTTAGGAAATTCAATTTTCTGAATAATCATAACGAAGGGGAGGGGCAACATGACACGTTCAGCTATTAAAGCAGTACCATCACCAAAACCGCCAGAGCCAGATCAAAATCCTAAGAACATTTTTAACAAGCTATTGGATTGGGTAGAGAAAAACGGAAATAAGCTTCCGGATGTTCTTACTTTATTTGTGATTATTACAGCACTTATCCTTATCGGCTCGCTAATAGCGGGAGTATCAGGCTGGAGTGCAGTGAATCCTGCCAACAACGAAAGAATAACAGCGGTGAATCTATTAAACGAAGAGGGCATTAGACGAATGCTGACAGAATTGGTCAGCAACTTTGTAAACTTCCCTCCACTAGGACTCGTTCTCGTTGTCATGCTAGGGGTGGGACTAGCTGAATCAACAGGTCTGATTTCCGCCTTTATGCGCAGAGTTGTTCTTGCCTCTCCAAAAGCGCTGATCTTGCCGATTATTATTTTTATCGGGGTCGTCGGAAATGCTGCTGCAGATGCTGCATTAATTGTCCTTCCGCCTGTAGCAGCGATGGTCTTCTTAACCCTTGGCCGTCATCCAATCGCAGGACTTGCAGCTGCGTATGCTGCAGTTGCAGGCGGCTTTAGTGCTAACATCATCATCAGTATGCTCGATGTTATGCTCGCCGGTTTCACAGAATCCGCAGCACATCTTCATGATAAAGAGTATACAGCGAATCCAGCAATGAATTATTATTTCATGCTCGCTTCCACATTTGTTCTCTTGCCTGTAGCTGTTTGGGTTACAACAAAAATCGTAGAACCAAGACTAGGGGAGTATCATACTCCTGAAGATCTTGAGGTTAAAAAACAAGCTCTTTCCTCAAACGAAAAAAGAGGCTTAAAGTGGGCGGTAATCTCTCTCCTCGTATATACAGGTATTATATTGCTCGTGACTATTCCTGAAGGTGCTATGCTTCGTCATCCAAAAACAGGCGAGTTGATCGACTCACCATTCATGGATGGGCTTGTGCCGATTATGCTTTTGTTCTTTTTAATTCCTGCCATGGCTTATGGATTTGGTTCTAAGGTGTTAAAGAGTGATAAAGATGTTGCCGAGCATTTAACAAAGGCGATGAGCGGAATGGGGTACTATATTGTTCTTGCTTTTATCGCTGCACAAATGATCGCTTACTTCAGCTGGAGTAACTTAGGATCAATCATCGCCATAACTGGCGCTGACTTTTTAAAGGAATCTGGCTTTACGGGGCTGCCGCTATTGCTGTCTTTCATTCTATTTACAGCACTCGTCAACTTGCTCATTGCAAGTTCTTCAGCAAAGTGGGCGATTTTAGGACCTGTGTTTGTACCGATGTTCATGGCATTAGATTACAGTCCAGCATTTACACAGATGGCATATCGAATAGGTGACTCGATAACAAATACAATCACACCAATGCTGGCGTACTTCGCGATATTGTTAACATTTGCTAAAAAGTTTGATAAGAACATGGGGATGGGGACACTTATTTCGTCCTTGCTTCCATACACAATCGCCTACACGATTTTCTGGTGTCTCTTATTTGCTGTCTGGTATGTGCTAGGACTTCCATTAGGTCCTGGCGAATATATAAAAATGTAGAATATATAGAAGGAGTGAGCGGTTTTGGAACAGTTATTCAGCCGGTTAGCAAACTATCAAGATGAAATGGTGGAGATCCGCAGGCATCTTCATCAAAACCCTGAACTGTCATTTGAAGAAGTGGAAACACCAGCTTTTATTGCGGCTTATCATGAAAGATTAGGATTAGATGTTCGGACAGGTGTAGGCGGAAGAGGTGTAGTAGCGACGTTAAGAGGCGGAAAACCAGGCAAAACAGTCGCCCTTAGAGCTGATTTTGACGCCCTTCCGATTCAGGAAGAAAACGATTTACCTTACAAATCAAAAGTTCCAGGGGTCATGCATGCTTGTGGACATGATGGCCATACAGCTACACTCCTTGTCTTGGCGAAAGTATTGAATGAAATGAAAGCTGAGCTTGAAGGAAATATTGTATTTATTCATCAACACGCTGAAGAATTAGCACCAGGCGGGGCGATAGCCATGATCGAAGACGGTTGTCTGGATGGCGTTGACGTCATTTACGGAACGCACCTTTGGGCCACGATGCCAACTGGAACGATCGGATACAGAACAGGTCCAGTGATGGCCGCTGCGGACTCTTTTATAATAAAAGTGCAAGGAAAAGGCGGTCATGGCGCTCAGCCTCATAAAACGAAAGACAGCATCGTGATCGGAGCACAACTTGTTTCCAACCTTCAGCAGATTGTAAGCCGCCGGGTAAATCCACTTGATGCCGCTGTTGTTTCAGTGGGTGCGTTCGAAGCGAAGAATGCTTTTAACGTCATCGCCGATTCAGCGAAACTCACAGGTACTGTTCGAACGTTTAAAGAAGATGTCAGGGTTGCCATCGAAGAGGAGATCGATCGTATTGCGAAAGGAACATGTCTCGCAGCAGATGCATCCTATGAATATGTATTTAAGCGCGGCTATCCAGCAGTCGTCAATCACAAAGAAGATACAGAGTTTTTAGTCGATGTTGCTAAAAAAGTGCCAGGCGTAAGTGAGCTTGAAGAGATTGAACCGCAGATGGGCGGGGAAGATTATGCATATTATCTAGAAAGAGTTCCAGGAACATTCTTCTTCACAGGTGCAGAAGACACAGCTTGGGATGAAACATATCCACACCATCATCCAAAATTTAAAATTAATGAAGCTGCATTATTGATTGCTGCAAATCTACTAGGAGCGGCAACATTATCGTACTTAAAGCAAAACGCCATCGAAAAAATCGGTGCTGCAAAATAAAAAAGCCCTTAAAAAGGGCTTTTCAGCTTGTAGACAAAGTCATGTCTACAAGCTTTTTTTATTGTACAATTAAAGTAGATAATGTTTGAGGGGAGAAATATACATGTTATCTAAGCATACTACTGAAGGACGTCACCAAGTAACTCT